>CAVXEW010000012.1:0-12481 GCA_963760965.1 uncultured Alphaproteobacteria bacterium | reverse complement strand
CTCCGTCGTCGACCTCTCGAAAGGGCCGATGGTGATCGAACAGCCTTCCGATGGCGTCGGGACCATCAACGACATGTGGTTCTCATGGATCATCGACGTCGGCGGCCCGGGGCCGGATCGCGGTCGGGGCGGCAAGTACCTGATCGTCGGACCCGGCTATGACGGACCGCTTCCGGAAGGAGGCTACTTCGTGGCGCATTCGAAGACCAACAGGATCTTGTACGCCTCGCGCGCCTATCTGGTGAACGGCGACCCCAAGCCGGCCGTCGCGAACGTCAAGGCCAACATGAAGATCTACCCCTACACGCCGGGCGGTTACGGCACCAGCATCGCCGAGGCCCTGACCGGCGCGGTCCGCCTCCAGGGAGACCCGAAGCCCCCCGAGACCAAGTTCATCGAGGCGAGCAACATGTCGTTGAATACCATCCCGCCCAGCGGTCTGGGCTTCTATGAATGGATCGACGAAAACGTCCAGGCCGAGCCCGCCACCAGCTATGACGTGGAGCTGTCCGGGCAACTCGCCGCCATCGGCATCGTCAAGGGCAAGAAGTTCGCTCCCGACGAGCGGATGAAGGCGATCCTCACCGAAGCCGCCGCTGTCGGCCAGGCCGCCGGCCGCGTGCTGAACTGGCGCGCCTTCGACGCTCATCCTGAATGGGCCTATTACCCGGGGTCGAAGTGGGGCAACATGCTCTGGGAAGGCGGCGCCTTCTTCGAGACGCCCCCGCCCGCCTTCCAGGATGGGGAATTCAAGCCGCTGCCGCCGACCGGCGCCCGGACACTCGATTCCCGCACGGCCTTCTACTACGGCTACACGCTCGACAGCCCCGGCATGATCATGAACATCCCCGCAGTGGGATCGCAGTATCTGATGGCGTTCCAGGACGGGAGCGGCGAAGTGTTCGACGGCGCAAAGACCTACAAGGTGACGCTGCCCAAGGATATCCCGGCCAAGGCATTCTGGTCGTTCACCGTTTACGACAACCAAACGCGGTCGATGTTGCAGACGCCGCAGAAGTATCCGCGCGCCGGGTCCCAGAACTATCCGTCCCCGGCGGCGTCGGTCGCGGCCGACGGCAGCACCACGATCTGGTTCGCTCCCGAACAACCGAAGGGCGTGGACCGCGGGAACTGGATCCAGACCGAGCCCGGCAAGGGCTGGTTCACGATCCTTCGGCTCTACAGCCCGCTTCCCTCGTTCTTCGACAAATCCTGGCGGCCGAGCGAGATCGAGCAAGCGAGCTAGCGGCCCGGGCTTCGAGGCTTCGAACCCTCGCCCGGAACAACAACATCAGGTGCGTGGCCGTCGCATTGACGGCCGCGCAGTTCCGATCCGGAAACGTCGCCCGTCGCAGTTCGACCAATCTCGCGACGTCTTCGTCTCGGTTGGTTCTCCTCAGCTTTGGAGCAAGCAAAATGACCAGCGGTTTGCGATTTCAATCGGGTTCGGGTTTTCACGTGTTTATTGCGCTCATGGCGCTCAGCTTTTTGCTCTGTCCTCGCATTGCCTATGCGAGGATTTTCGAAGGCTATCCTGATGCGCTTATCTGCCGAGCGCCGGGAATAGTGGGAGTTGCCTATATTTCCGGATTGAAAAGCGACAAGTCTGCTGTCTACGCCACATTCGGTGAGGCCTATTTCACGGTCACTCCCGACGGCGTCGTTCATCGCGAGGGTGCGAAGGACTGCGACGGAAAAACTCTGGAGCAGTTGGAGAAAGCCGGGCAGACCCGCGATTTCAAGTAGTCCGCTCGCGAAAGTGTCGATCGGCGCAGTGCCCGACGACGCGCAGAGCCCGCCCGCGCACCTGCCCGCGCGGGCGGAGCGCGTGATCGGGCCGGCTTTGCGGGCGAGACGAATCCTGGGCTTCTGGGGATGTCTACGGTCGTCGTCGCGTCCCCGCTCATCTCTCGGCCCCAAGAGGTCGGACACGTATGCTACCGTAAACTGCTCCACTCGATGCGACCGGTCTCCTATCGTGGACGGACAATTGCGGTCTGTCCTCGGAAGGCTGGGGTAATTCATGAATCTGGAACGGTCCAAGGCACTTCGGTTGCTCCTCTACAGCCATGACACATTTGGCTTGGGGCATCTCAGGCGATGCCGCGCGATCGCCCGAGCGCTGGCGGACTTCTTTCCGCGGGCACGCATCCTCATAATTTCCGGGGCCGCCGTCGCCGGGGCGTTCGACTATGGCAGCCGCGTCGAGGTCGTGCAGATTCCCGGCGTCGTCAAATTGAAGACCGGGGAATACGGACCCACCGAGCAGCACCCGGATTTCGGCGAAACGATACGGTCGCGCCGGTCGGTTATCCAGAGCGTTGCCGAGCGGTTCCGGCCGGACGTCTTTATCGTCGACAAGGAGCCGATGGGTTTTCATGGCGAGGTGGAAGGAACGCTCGCCTATCTCAAGAAAAAAGGAACGCTCCTGGTTCTTGGTCTGCGCGACGTAATGGATGCACCGGACCGTCTCGGCGCCGAATGGAAGCGCAACGATACCATGCGCAAGATCGGCATGTTCTTCGACAGGATCTGGGTGTACGGCCCGGCCGATTTCTACGATCCTTTGGTAGGGCTCGACGTTCCCGTCGATGTCCGGTCCCGAATGAAATTCGTCGGGTTCCTGCGGCGGCGGCTCGGCCCGGACGCGCCGCCCCGCCGACGGGGCGACTACCTGCTGGTGACGGCCGGCGGCGGAGGCGACGGCTACGAACTCATTGATGGCGTGATCGGAGCCTACCGGCACCGTCCCGATCTCACGCGCCCCGCCATCGTCGTTCTCGGTCCCTACATGCCGGCGGCGGACAGGGCCCGGCTGTTGCGATCGGCAAAGGACGTGCCGCCGATCGAATTCCTCGACTTCGACGGGCGCGTGGAAGGGCTCATCGCCGGCGGGGCCGCGGTCGTGGCCATGGGAGGCTACAATACTTTCTGCGAGGTCGTTTCCTTCGACAAGCCGTCGCTTGTCGTGCCGCGGGTCGAGCCTCGCCGGGAGCAGCTGGTCCGGGCGAAGCGGGCGGCGGACCTCGGTCTCGTGGAGATGCTCCTTCCGAAAGAAGCCCACTCTCCCGACACACTGGCCGCCGTTCTGCAGCATTTGCCAAGCAGGAAATCGCCGTCCGAGGCCGCCTACCGCATCGATCTGGACGGCCTGACCCAGCTTTCAGCAGACCTCGAGAGTCTGGTCCGGCAGCGGCTGGAGAGGAATAGAGGCCGCGCAGCGGCCGCTACCCGAAACGAACTCGACATGACGCCAGACGCGCCGTCCATGCGACCCGAAAGCCGGGCGGCCATATGAACTGGAGCGCCTCCTGCCTGAGAGAACCGAGGAAGGAGGAGCCCGACCCTCCGGAAATTCCGAACCGGGAATGGATGGGCGAAAGACTGGCTGCCGAATTCCTACGGGGCATCGATCTCTCGCGGCTTGGAAGAATTCGATACCTTGAAGGAGACAAAGTCGTTTCGCCCGGACGCGTCAAATATGTGCAGCGTTTCCATTACTGGGTGCGCACGAACGCCAGGCGCCTGGAAGACGCCGGACTCATCGGTGGCGATCGAAAGAGGATCCTTGAACTGGGCTCCGGCAGCTGCCTTTTCGCCGCCATGTGCCGTGCCGTCGGTCACGACATCGTGGCCACGGACAAGGATCGCGGCGACAGGATATTCACCGAGTTGTCGAAGCTCGTCGGTGTCGAGCCCGGTTTGCTCAGGGTCGAGCCGTTTCGTCCCCTTGGAAGCGGAAACTGGGGCCACTTCGACGTGCTCGTGGCCTATTCCATATGTTTCAGCCAGCCGGCCGGACTGCCGTCCGGCTGGTGGGGCAGCAGCGAGTGGAGCTTTTTCTTTCGCGATATCCGGCAGAACGTGCTCAACGAACGCGGCAAGGTGATCCTGAAATTCAATTCCGAGGACGAGCTTCGACCCGCATTGAACAGCCAGATCGCTTGTTCCTCGCAATGGCAGAACCTGTTCCGGACCGGGCGAACGCTTGTTCTCCAAGCATGACGACGACCCTTTGTTTCCGCTGCCGGGGATCTGCTGCTTGAGGGCTTTCGAGCGATGCTTCTCGCCGGCAATCGACGTCGCCCCAGGCGGTCCGGTGTGGGTAGATTCCGATGCTGACGCGGCAGAGGGAATTCGACGTAAGTTGTCGTCGTGATCCGTGTCGGTCGACAGATGAGTGGTCGTCCTTGAACGGGTTTGCCCGGATACTTCGGCCGGCCGTATTGCAATGGAAGTAAGCGAGGCAATTCCACATGACACTCTCCTTTCCAAACGGCAGTCGCAGTTATGATGCGTTGCGCAAGCGAATCCGCTTTCTGGGATATGACGGGATGCTCGAAATCCCGTTCTTCGTGGAGGTCGACGCCCTGCCGAGCGCAGATGCCGGATCGGCCAGGAGCGAGGCGGATATTCTCCGCGCCTTCGACAAGGCCCGCCTGTTGGTGAACAAGGTGGCGCTGAAGGCATATGGGCAGCCGCGCAAGACCATGTATATCCTTACCGCTGCCAACTTCCGCTGAGCCGAGGAAAGGGCGCCTCCTGTCGGGCCATCCCGCGGCTTCGGTCTTTCACCGATGACGGTCGGCGTTCTCTCTCGCATGCGCCTTCTGTCCTTCGATCTGGAGACTGTCCATGCTTCCCGTCCAGGAAATCCATCCCGTCCTCGTTCATTTCCCGATCGTGCTGATGTACACGCTGCTGGTGCTCGACCTGGTCGCACTGTCGGGCCACAGGGACGTGACGGTGAGAAGCGATACCGGCACGATTTCAACCTTCATCGCGCTATCCGCCGGCCTTCTCGCGATCGTCGCCTGGTACTTCGGCGGTTTGGCGCTCGACATTGCGGAGTCGGGCGGCTTTCACAGCGATGTTGCCGAAATTCACGAGGGGCTCGGCGGAACCACCGCCTTCGCGTTCCTGGCCTGGGGCATCATTCGTCTCGGGCTATGGCTGCGCAATCGCGGCCTCGGCCGATTTGCCCTCTTGGTTCCGCTGATCGAACTGGTCGGAGCCGGACTGGTCACCGTGACGGCGTATTACGGCGGGCAGCTTGTCTACGATCTGGGCGTAAATGTCGCCAGGGGCGCCGCCGGCGGCTGAACCTCGCAAAGGCCGCGCCGCAATCCGGTCTTCTGCCGCGAGCGCTTTCAATTGCGAGCGCGCCGCTCCGCAACCGACCGGGACCGGTACGCCCGGTGAATGTCCGCAAGCTTCGCTTGCTGCTCGGCAATGAGTTCCAGCACCGTCACGCGATGGATTCCGTCGACGGCCACGTCCAGGATGCGGGCAAAATGCGTGATGTTGCATTTGCAGATCCAGGCTTCCCTACGCCGCTCTGACTGATTGTCCCAACTGGTCCGGCCCTCGATCTCCATGAGATTCGCCTCTGACTTGCCTGCTGGAACCGCCGGCATCCGCTTGTCCCGGTCGGCGGCATGAAAATGGCACCATGGCCAAGAGTTCAAAAAGTCCCGTGGCCAGCCACACGGGCGGGGCATGGCCCAGATGACCGGCCACGGGGCGGGACGGGCGTTGTCCGCATCCGGCAACCCCCATCCGAACCTTTTTTCATCGAGTCATTTCAGACGTCGCAAAACTCTATCGGGTGGCGACAAATTCGCGTCCGGCTCGCCGGCGGCAACGCAACAGGTCGAACACCCTTTCTAGGAAGCGCGTGCGCGTGGCCGAAAAACTCGGAATCTACGCAGGCGCGCCTTCAGGCGCATGCCGCGGGCCGATTGTTCTGGGTCCACCACATGTCGGAAGCGCCGACCGTGCGCTCGGTTGCCGGAAGACGGGCGACGTGCACCGCTGCAGCCTCGGCGACGGCGTCTCCGACGACCTGACGCCCCGTCAGCCGGTCTATCCCGATGCGGTAGAAGACGTGGCCCGGACTGTCTTCGGCGGTCCTTGCCGCAACGGCGAACGTAGCGGGTTCCCACCAGTTGGCATGGCGATTGAGCAGCGACCATGCGTGCCTCAATTCCTGGCGATCGGCACCATGTGCCCGCAATTCCTCGAAGCGACCGGTGACGACGACGCTTCGCCATTGCCGGTTCCCGGTCACATCTCCCACCTGCAAGCAGACCAGCGGGCTCCTTCGCATCCAGTCGATCTTCTGACCGGCCATGGCGAAGCTGTAGATGCAGTCGTCGGCGTAGGCATAGTAGATCGGCACGACATAGGGTTGACCGTCCTTGACGCAGCCGAGATGCCCCAGGCGATTTTGCGAGAGTATATCGATACATACCCCCGGCGTGAGTGCCAGCAACCTCATATCGGGTCCTCCTTCATCCAAGGGACGCGCGAGGATGTGCGTGTGGGATGCACGACAGGTCCTCCGTTCGTTTTTCTCGCGGCCCTTTCTGCGGGGTCGCCTGCCGCGACGATGTTCGTGGCCGTATCGGCCAGATTCCAGAGGTCGCGCCGGTCGCGGTGTCCGGTGCAGCAGACCCGAACTTCACGAGCACGCCGGTGCTCTCGTCCCTGCCGACAAGCGGTCGATTGGCCGTGTCGGAACGGTCCCGGCTCCTTTCAGACGATAGATTAAGCCCTCCCGCGCCAGGGGGCACAAACTCGGAAAATACCCAGGGGGGGGCGGGGACGCCCCGGCCTCTTCCGCCGAATGTCGCCCTTCGGTTCGCAACGGACGAATTTTCGGCTCGTCGCGATGTCCGAGGCGGCCTGTGCTATACTTCCGTTCGGTCCCCAGACGGCGGATCAGGGAACGGCTTGAATGTCGGACGGGACAGACTTTGACACGGGCGCGGTTCGGCCGCATCCGCAGGGTGGCACGCCCGCCGGCGACAAAGCCGGGCCGGTGCGGTTTCCCGTCGTCGGTATCGGCGCGTCGGCAGGGGGCCTCGATGCCTGCCGGCGGCTTCTCGATGCGTTGCCGGCCGCCAGTACCGGCATGGCGTTCGTTCTCGTACAGCATCTCGATCCGCACCATGAAAGCCTCATGGCGGACCTGCTCGCGACCCATACCACGATGACGGTTCTTCAGGCGGTGGATGGGATGGTGGTCGAAGCCGAGCATCTCTACACCATTCCACCCGGCACCTATCTGTCGATAGACAATGGCCGGCTGCACCTTTCCGAGCCCGCAGACCGTCACGGCAAGCGCCTTCCATTCGATTTCTTTCTCCACTCGCTTGCCGCGGAGTACGGGCCGCTCGCTTGTTGCGTCGTCCTTTCCGGTACGGGAGACGACGGCAGTCGCGGCGTGCGGGATATCCGGCAGGGCTCCGGCTTCGTCATTGCGCAGGAGCCGGATGAGGCCGTCTACGACGGCATGCCGAAGAGTGCGATCGCGACCGGGGCGGTCGACGTCGTTCTGCCTGTCGCAAGGATGCCGGAAGCTCTCGCAAAGAGACGCCGGGGCGTTCTGTCGCGCGGGGAGGAGGCTCGCTCGCAGAAGGCTGCCCGCGGCCAGGAGGTCCTCGGGCAGATCATCGGGCTGTTGCGAACGCGCGTCGGTCGCGATTTCACGCTCTACAAGACAGGCACGCTGACGCGCAGAATCGAGCGGCGCATGGCGCTTGCCGAAATCCCCGCCTCCGACATGGCCGGCTATTTCGCAAGGCTGTGCGACGACAAGGACGAACTCGATCGGCTGGGGGAGGATCTCCTGATCCACGTGACCAGCTTCTTCAGGGACCGGACCGTCTTCGAATATCTGGCGGGGAGCATCGTTCCGGAGCTGTTGGGCAGAACCAAGGAGGGCGGCGGGCTGCGTGTCTGGGTACCGGGATGCAGCACCGGCGAGGAGGCCTATTCGCTGGTCATGTTGTTTCTCGAACAGATTGCCTTGACGAAGAAGACGATCAAGTTCCAGGTTTTCGCCTCCGATGTCGACCGGGATGCGGTGGCAGTGGCCCGTGAGGGCTTCTACCCGGACTCGATTGCCGCCGACGTATCCCGGGAGCGCCTTGCGCGGTTCTTCTCGAAGGAAGACGGCGGCTACAGAGTTTCCCCGGAAATGCGTTCCGCGGTCGTCTTCACGGCCCAGAACGTACTCGAAGATCCGCCGTTTTCGCGGATCGACTTCGTCTCCTGTCGCAACCTTCTGATCTATCTCGGGCAGGAAGCTCAGGCACGGGCAATTTCCCTCCTGCATTTTGCATTGCGCGAGGACGGCCTCATGCTTCTCGGCAACTCGGAGACGCTTGGAGACAAAGACACTCGCTTCAAGCCGATCTCCAAGGTCAACCGCGTTTTCAGGCGTGTCGGTCGCGACCGGCCGGATGCCAATTTCCTCGCGGCGATCGGCGAGGCAATCAGCGTAGCCGAGATCGGCAAGGAGGGCGGGCAACCGACCCGCCAGGCCACCCTAGCCGAGATATGCAGGACAATGGTGATCGAAGCGCATGCGCCGGCGGCGGTTCTGGTCAGCCGGAAGCTTGAGATCCTCTATGCGCTTGGACCGGTGGACCGATATCTGACGATCGCCGCCGGCCATCCCTCGCACGATCTGCTCTCCATGGTCCGGTCCGGCGTCAAGGTGCGGTTGCGATCGGCCATTCGCCAGGCCCACGATACGAAGGAGCGCGTCACCGTTGCCGGCAATTCGGCAATCTCCAACGGCTCGTTCACGATCGACGTCGTGCCGACTTCGAGGTCCGGGGAGGACATGTACCTCGTTTGCTTCATTGACGACCCCGCGGCTCGTTTGCCGACGGGCGAAGCCGCTGCTGCCGCCGGCGATCCGAGGGTCGCCGAACTCGAGCGCGAACTGCAGGCAACGCGATCCGAGCTCGAAAGTGCCATCCGCGAACTTGAGATTTCTGCCGAGGAGCAGAAGACGATCAATGAGGAGTCGCTTTCGGTCAACGAAGAATTCCAG
This sequence comes from uncultured Alphaproteobacteria bacterium, assembly GCA_963760965.1. Classification (GTDB taxonomy): domain Bacteria; phylum Pseudomonadota; class Alphaproteobacteria; order Rhizobiales; family Rhizobiaceae; genus Pararhizobium_B. Next base: position 3,633 of record CAVXEW010000012.1, on the reverse strand, counting down.
TCGACGAACGAGGAGCTTCTCACGTCGAAGGAAGAGCTCCAGTCGCTGAACGAAGAACTGACGGCGTTGAACGGACAGCTGCAGGAAACGCTGGACCGCCAGCGGACCACCGCCAACGATCTTCAGAACGTTCTCTACAGCACGGATGTCGCCACCATATTCCTGGATGCCGAACTCAACATCCGTTTCTTCACCCCGGCAACGAAGGCTCTCTTCCGTGTCATCGCGACCGATGTCGGTCGTCCGCTGGCCGATCTGAAGGAAGCGGCAACCGACGACGCGCTGCTTCCCGACGCCCGCGCCGTTCTGGACGGCTCGGGCTTGCGGGAAAACGAAGTGGAGACAGCCGACGGCCATTGGTACGTCCGGCGCGTCCTGCCCTACCGGACGGGGGAGAACGGCATCGACGGCGTCGTCATAACCTTCAACGACGTGACCAGCCGTCGCCTCGCCGCCGATGCGCTCGCGGCCGCCAAGCTGGATGCGGACCGGGCGAACAATGCCAAGTCGCGGTTCCTGGCCGCAGCCAGCCACGATTTGCGCCAGCCTCTCCAGACGCTCGTTCTGCTTCAGGGGCTCCTCGACCGCACGACGGAACGCGAGCAACAGCAGCTGCTGGTAGCCAGGCTGGGGCAGACGCTGGATGCGATGTCGGGTATGCTCGACACGCTTCTCGACATCAACCAGATCGAGGCCGGCATCATGCCGGTCGACATCGTCGACTTTCCCGTCGACGACGTCCTCGCCGGTATTGCAGGCGAGTTCAGCTACCATGTCGGGTCGAAGCATCTCTCCCTGCGGACGGTGTCTTCGCGGTCAATCATCCGCAGCGATCCGAACCTGCTCGCGCAAATGATCCGCAACCTCGTCTCCAATGCCATCAAATACACGTCGAGCGGCAAGGTGCTCCTCGGTTGCCGTCGGCACGGAGCATTTCTCAACATCGAAGTATGGGATACCGGCATCGGAATTCCCGAGGCCGAGTTTCAGGCGATCTTCGACGAATACCATCAGTTCGACAACGCTGCGCGAGAGAGCTCACGCGGTCTGGGACTTGGATTGTCCATCGTCAAGAGGCTCGGCGATCTGCTCGGGCATCGCGTTGAGGTGCGTTCGCGGCCGGGCAGGGGTTCGGTGTTTACCATCGAGACTCCCCTGATATCGCGGGCTGCGCCCTCTGGTACCGTCTCTCACGCCCATGCCGACACGCCGGCCCCGAGCTCGAAGCCGAGCCAGGCGGCCAGGGTTCTCCTCATCGAGGACGATGCCGATGTCCGTGAGATGCTTGCACGTGCGCTGGCGTGCGAGGGCTATCATGTGACCGTGGCGGTCAATGCCCTTTCCGCGCTCGAACTCATCGAAAAGGCGACCGCTCCACCTCAGATCGTCCTTGCGGACTACAATCTTCCCGGTGGGATCGACGGGCTGGAACTGGTGAGGAGAGCGCGCGGCCGCGTTGGCGAGCGTCTGCCGGCGATCGTTCTGACAGGCGACATCTCCACCGAGGCCCTGCGCAAGATTGCGGCGCTCGATTGTGCCTATCTCCACAAGCCGGTGAAGCTGGACGAGCTTGCCCGGCGCATGCAACTCCTGACCGCCGGCCTACCGAAACCGGCAAGCCTTTCGCCGGTCCAGTCCAAAGCGGACGACAGGCCCGCAGGCGGGACCGTCATCTTCGTCGTCGACGACGATCGTGGGATACGCAAGTCGATCGTCGAGGCCCTGCAGGGCGACGGATGGCAGTTCGTGAGCTACGGGAGCTGCGAGACATTCCTCGAAGACTACAGCCCGGGCGGTCGAGCCTGCCTTCTGATCGACGCCGATCTGCCGGGAATGGACGGGTTCGAATTGCTTCGGCGGCTTCGTGACAGGGGCGACCTGCTGCCGACCGTCATGATCACCGGCAATGGCGACGTTGCCATGGCCGTACGCGCGATGAAGGCGGGAGCCTGGAGATGCTGGCGGCGGGGCTCAACGCCAATCTCGGCGGGCGCGATCACATGCCGGTCGAGGTCGAGCGCCAGATCACGCGCTGGATGCCCGAGCTGTTCGGCTTTCCCGAGAGCGCGAGCGGGCTGTTCGTCACCGGCACCTCGATGGCGAACCTGATCGCGCGTGCTGGTCGCGCGCACCGCCGCGCTGGGCGCCGCCGTGCGCCGCGACGGCGTCGGCGCGAGCGGCGCCGGCTGCGTCGCCTACACCTCGGCCGGCGCCCATGGCTGCGTCGCCAGGCGATGGATCTGTCCGGGCTCGGCAGCGAGCGCTTGCGGCGCATCCCGGTCGACGACCGACTTCGCAATCGACCTCGCGGCGCTCGACGCGGCGATCGCCGCGGACCGCGCGCCGGGCTTGCACGCCGTTTCTGGTCGTCGGCACGGCCGGCACGGTCGATGTCGGCGCGATCGACGATCTTGCCGGCGCTGGCCGACTATCGCGCGCGAGGAGAAACTGTGGTTCCACGTCGACGGCGCCTTCGGCGCGCTGGCGCATGCTGGCGCCGGAGCTGGCGCCGCGGCTGGCCGGGCATCGAGCGGGCCGATTCCATCGCCTTCGATTTCCACAAATGGGGCCAGGTTCCCTACGACGCCGGCTTCATCCTGGTGCGCGACGGCGACGCTGCATCGCGAGCACCTTCGCCGCGCCCGCCGCCTATCTGCGCCGCGAGACGCGCGCGGCATGGCCGGCCGGCTCGCCCTGGCCCTGCGATTTCGGACCCGACCTGTCGCGCGGCTTCCGGGCGCTCAAGACCTGGTTCACGCTGAAGGCCTACGGCGCCGAGCGCTCGGCGCGCTGATCGCGCGATACCTGCGCTCGCGCGGCATCTGGACGCGCATCGGCCGAGCCGCGCCTGGAGCTGCTGGCGCCGGTGCGCTGAACATCGTCTGCTTCCGCTACCGCGCGGCCGACGCCGAGCGGTGAACGCCGAATCGTCGCCGACCTGCAGGAGTGTGGCATCGCGGCGCCCTCGACCACCGTGCTCGACGGCCGGTTCGCCATCCGCGCGGCGATCGTCAACCACCGCACCAGCCGCGCGACGTCGACGCGCTGCTCGACCTGGTGGTCGAGCGCGGCAATGCCGAAGCGGCGCGCGCCCAGGCTGCCTGATACCCCGGAAGTCCCTACATGAACCTCCATGCGCCCATCGAAGCGGACGCCGGCCGGGAGCTGATCGGCCTGCCGGCGCTGGCGAAACTCGCCTTCGACGGCTGCGACCTGGCGCCGGTGTGGAAGAGCTGGTGTCGCGCGTCACAGGAAAGACCCGAACGACGCGGCCGCGCTGATGGATCTTTCGACCATCGCGCAGCTGCAGGGGCGGCCGGACGACCGCCTCGCCTTGCAGGCCATGGCGCTGAAGCTCAAGCGGTCTGTTTCACCAGCCGCCGGCGCTGGCCTGGGCAAGCCGCTGCGTCTACTGGCGCTGATGGCGCCGGGCGATTTCATGGCCAACATCCCGATCGAGTTCATGCTGGACGGCGCCGAGCATCGCGCTCGACATGCTCTATCTCGTCGCGGACGGGCCGTTACCGGCGCTGCCCGCGCACGACGTGGCGCTGGTGGCGGTCGCCGAATCCAGAGCATGAACCGGCGCTGTTGCCGCCGGCTGCAACCTAGGCGCCTTCCCTGGCCGAAGCC
>CAVXEW010000011.1:0-119105 GCA_963760965.1 uncultured Alphaproteobacteria bacterium | reverse complement strand
CCGGCAACCAGCAGCCGGCGCTCCAAGCGCAACCGCGGCCCTCCGAAGCGTCCGGACCTCCGCTCCTCAACTGTTCCCCAGCCCTTGCCTCCTGGCTTCCAGCGCTGGCTGGCGAGCATCACGCAGCGCCATCGGCACGTTTCCGGCACGCGTTGCCGCTGCGGATGCCCGGAACACGGCCTCGGCACCGAGCTCCCGGCAGTGGCCGCGTTCCCTTCGATGCCGGAGGCCTCTTCTCGGTCGTCCACATCCATCGTTGCGCGCCGTAGGCGCTCCGGCTACTTCCACGCCTCTTCTCGCCAAGCCCCGGGCGACAAGCCCATTTCACGCGCAAACGCCCTGTAGAACGCCGACTCCGAAGCGAAACCGACATCGGCGGCGATTTGTGAAATGGGAGCATCGGATTTGGCGAGAGCGCTGCCGGCTATCCGGAGCCGCCACTTCGTTAGATATTCCATTGGTCCGTGCCCGAAGCAGTCCTTGAAATGCGCCGCCACAGTAGAGCGCGAGCTGCCGGACGCACGGGCGAGTTCACCGACAGTCCACGCTCGCGCCGGATCGGCGTGGAGACGCTGGAGCGCACGCGACGTGGCCGGATCGCGCATCGCGGCGAACCAGCCGCGTCCCGGCAAGGCGGCATGATCGGCATGGTGACGCAGGACCTCCATCAGAAAGAGTTCCGCAAAACGAAAGACAAGAGACGGCGTCCCCGGACGAATAGCCGCGGTCTCTCCGACAATGTATTTTAGCATCGCTTTCATGCCGTCGACATTCAGCCCCACCTGCGCGCGAGCATCGGCAAGATCGACGGCAATCAGATCCGGCAGGCCCTCCATCAGCGGAAAATGAGCGAAGTTCGCGAAGTGCAGATAGCCGCAGATGATCTCGGCCGGCGCTCCTCCGCCTCCGCAACTGACGACCGGAAAATCCCGCCACGGCGGTGGGGCAAGCAGATCCGAAATGGGCGTGCAAGACCTGCCGCTTGCATCGGCAAGAATATGCGGATTGCCGTGCGGGATGAAGAGAATTCCCGGCCCGCGCACGGCACCCGAAGTGCCGCTATCGAGCCGGATCCAGCAGCGTCCGCGCGACACAATATGAAAAACGACCATATTGCCCTGCCCCGGACGAAGCATTTCGGCCATGCCGTCGGCACCCGGAGCGCCGACTCCCCACGGTTCGGTGAATTCGCCACGCAGGAACAGCGCGCCTCTGAGCCGCAGTGTCTTGAGAACATCGGACAGAAGATCGCTCATCCCGCAACCTAAGATTGGACGCTGGGGCAGCAGCTACGGAGCCCAGGACATTGTAACAACAGGGTCCGCAATTGCACAATCGGGCGGTCGGCTGCGGCCGGCGCATTACATCCGCACTAAAGGGGAAATCCGCCATGACTACATCGATCCTCGACAAGGTCGCAGCCGCCAAGAAGTCTGTGCCCTCAATCTCTCCCAGCGAGGCCGCCGCACTCCACAGGCGCGACGATGTCCTTTTCGTCGACGTCAGGGATGCCGAGGAAGTCGCGGCGACAGGCATGATCGACGGCGCGTTGAATATTTCGCGCGGCATGCTGGAGTTCCGCGCCGATGCCGCAACCCCCTACCACAACCCTGCGATGGCGACGCACAAGACCGTCGTTCTCTATTGCGCCTCCGGCGGACGCTCCGCGTTGTGCGGCCAGGCGTTGCTTGAAATGGGATATAGCGATGTCCGCAACCTCGGAGCCTTCAAGGATTGGTCGGAGCAGGGATTTCCAGTCAGCGGGAGCTGACCGGGACTGCCGCAAGCAGAGCGCCGCAATCGCAGCACGCTCCACAAGTGGCAACAGGCCTCTATCGGAGCTATCGGACATGGCTCCAGAATGAGGTCTTTCGGCCATGCTCGGCCCGCAGCCGCGCCGCGTAGGCCTCGTGAGTCTCGATATCTCCGAAGCTCTCCACGGATGCGGCAAGGCTTCCGCATTCCAGAAAGTGGCGAGCCGCGTGGCGGTAGCGGCTGGACCGGCCGGTCTGCAACGAGAAATCGATCATGGCTCGCAGCAGGAGCGTCGCCGCCAGTGGATGCGAGCCGGCCAGCGCATTCGCCGCCGGCGTCAGGATCTCGTAGTGATCTCCGTCAAGCTCTTCTGCACGCCGCAGCACCAGATCCGCCGCGCGGCGGAAGGACTTCCAGTTGATCAGGAAAGCGAGCGCGCTGTGCACGCTGGGATGGGCAGCAACGAGGTCGAGTGCTTTCTCCTCGGCCTCCACGTCGTCGAAATCGGGAAGCCGCTCGAGGAACGCGCGCAGGTGCGACGTCGAGAGCGATCGCTCGAAGCACGACCACCGGAATGCTTGTGCCTCCTGCGTGCGGCCCAGCGCCTCCAGCACATCGAGACGCACCTCCTCCCACTCATAGGGCAGCCATCCGGCTCTCTGTTCTTCGACCGCGTCGATGGCAGTCCAGGCCTCTTCGACCCGGCCAGCTGCGAGCAGACGCCTGGCGATCGCGGCCGCGATCTTCGGCATTCTTCGTGCCTGATCATCGTATTGCGCGATGAAGCCGTCGACGTCCTGCTGCGCATCAGCGATCTCCTGGAGAGCCATGCGCACCGTCATCTGCCTGGAACTCTCCTCGAGCTCGTCGGCATAGATGGGACCATTCGTCCCCCATCCGATGACCCGACGCTCGTCGTCCTTCCGCCGCTCTGGGGTCTGAGTCGCGAGTTGCTGCACCTGAGCCTTCAGGTGATCCAGCCCCGTGTTCCCCAACGCCGGTGACAGTTCGTCGATGAGATAGTCGTATTGCCCGCATCCATTCGTTTGGATCGCAGCAAAAACCCGATCGGCCAGCAACTCGGTATCGGGTTTCGCCACCTCGGCAAGAGCGGCCAGATCTTCAACGGCTTGGTGGAAGACACCGATGACGGTTCCGCTACCGTCATCGCATCGCTCGAAGATCGAATCCGCCAGATCCAGGAAGCGCCACATCAGGTCGAGGGCCTCTGACGGATCTCCCGGCGCGACCTTCTGCATGATTGCGCGGCGCTGCGTCTCCAGATCGTCGACAAGGGCCTTGCGCCTCTGCCAATCGACGAAGGCTCGGGACTCGCGCGACCGTGGAAAGTCGCTTGCGCACCTCGCGTGCGACCTCCTTCGGGCTTTCGGTGCCCGCCAGTTCCAGCCTTAACAGTCGCTTTGCGGCCGCGTCTCCAGTGCTGATTTCGATCAGCAGCTCGGCGAGCCGTTGCGCGCCGAGCGCCTCGAGGTTCTTTGCATTCAGGGTCTTCTTGGAAGGCACGATCGGTCATCTTCTCCGTTCGAGTCGCCCGTCAGAATAGTAGGCAAGCTCGGGGAGGAGAACCGGCCGCGAACGTCAAATCGCAGCGCTGCCCTTCGAAGTGTCCCAGCAGTCTTTTTCCATTTCCGTGGACGAGATCGAGGCGAGCGGCGAACAGTCGCTCCGATAGCGACTTCGGCGCGCTGACGTCCTTGAGTTCCGGAACGGGCGTGCCGCACTCTTCAGGCAGCGCCGCGCCGGGTTAGCCGCTCGATCTTTCGCTGGTGATCGGCCGCGGCCATTCCGCCGCTGGTCTGCGTGAACAGCGCAAGCCTCTCGCCCTCGCCGTCCTCTACCGGCGCCAGGGCTTGATCCGCATAGTCGCACGATCCTCCGCTCCACGAAATCGCAACCGCGGCCCAGATGAGCGCAACGACGGTCCGAGCGAGCATTACATTCTTGCACCACGTCTCCCAGGCGAATCGGGGCCAGAAGAGCCAGACGCTTTCCACGGCCATGCCGGGACGCCGCTCTGAAGGATGCTTCATTCGCAGAAGGCCGTTTTGGAGCGGATGGATCCCTTCAATGCGGACCGTGGTCGAGAACGCTGCGAGAACCTTGACGAGGCTTGTGACCTGATGTGGTGGACGGCCTCCACTCCCGGCATCGCAGTGTGCCAAAGTGTGGCTGTCAAAGTCACATGAGGGAGAGCCGTCCATACCCGCCAGGGCGTTGCCGGCGTGAGCATGCTGATCGCACTGGTCGATGACGAGGATGACGACCTGATTCTGCCGCTCGCCCGGTCCGCCCTCGTGCCCCTGATCGAGCAGCTACGCGAGGTGCACGAGAAGGTCGGCGAGATGGACCGCCAGATCCATGCCTGGCATCGGAAGAATGAACTGAGCCGACGCCTCGAGACGATCCCCGGCATCGGCCCCATCACCGCGAGTGCGATCGTCGCCACGGTCACGGACGCTTCGTTGTTCAGGTCCGGCCGGCAGCTCGCAGCTTGGCTTGGCCTCGTACCCCGTCAGAATTCGTCGGGCGGAAAGGAGCGGCTTGGGCGGATCACCAAGCAGGGCGACCCCTACATTCGACGGCTTCTTGTCGTGGGGGCTCATGCGGTTCTACGCTTCAGCCGCAAAGGCAAATCTGCACCGACAAGGTGGGCCGCTGAACTGATGAGCAGAAAGCCCTACACGGTTGTCGCCGTAGCGCTGGCGAACAAGATGGCGCGGATCGTATGGGCGCTGATGACCAGCGGAGATCGCTTCAGGACGCCGGCAGCTGTTTAGCACGGACATCAAGCAACGATAGAGATGGCGAGGTGCTGATGGTGTGATGACAAACGGTCGAGCCGGGATCGGCCAAACCCGCCCCGTGGTTAGCAGCGCCCGAGAGCGCGTTGACCTGTCTGGGAGCCGATCCGCGGACTTCATCAGGGCCAGCGGCATGAGCAAGGCCGCACATCAAAGGCCGGATACATGCCTGCACCCGACCAGTCATCAGGATCCTTCAGATAGCCCTTGCCAAGCGGAGGCCGTCCTGCTCTGATCCCCGCAAACTGGCCATTCGAAATCGCGGTAGAGTTCCCTGGCTGGGACGGAGCGGAGAACGATGAAGGCATCGAAGTTTTCGGACGCGCGAGATGAGCGTTCATCCTGAAGCAGGGATCGGACGGTATCCCGGTGGCGGAGATATGCCGCCGGGCCGGCATCAGCCAGGCGACCTACTTCAACTGGAAACGGAAATATGACGGCCTGCTGCCGACGGAGATGAAGCGGCTGAAACAGCTCGAGGACGAGAACGGCAAGCTGCGGAAGCTGGTGGCCGATCTCTCCCTGGACAAGGAGATGCTTCAGGACGTGATCCGCCGAAAACTTTAAGGCCTGGTCGCAAACGCGAGCTGGTGGCGGAGACGTGTGGCGAGTGGAACGTGTCGATCCGGCGGGCCTGCCGGGTTCTCGAGTTCGACACCTCGACCTACCATTACAAGTCCCGCCGCCGCGATCAGGCCGAGATCGCAGCTCGGATCAAGGAGATCTGCGCGACCCGGGTCCGCTATGGCTACCGCCGTGTCCATGTGCTGCTCAGACGTGAGGGGTGGGACATCAACATGAAGCGAACCTATCGAATTTACAGAGACTTGGGCCTGCAGCTCAGGAACAAGACACCGAAGCGGCGCGTGAAGGCGAAACTCCGGGAAGATCGCCAGGAGGCCGTCGGCCCCAACGACGTCTGGGCGATGGACTTCGTCCACGACCAGCTTGCGACGGGCAAGAAGATCCGCGTTCTGACGATGGTCGACACCTTCTCCCGGCTCACGTTCCGGTGCTCGATCCGCGCTTCAGCTATCGGGCCGAGGAAGTGGTCAGGACGCTGGAGCGGGTCTGCCCGCAGATCGGATATCCGAAGACGATCCGCGTCGATCAGGGCTCCGAGTTCGTGTCCCGCGATCTCGACCTGTGGGCCTACACCAGGGGCGTCACGCTCGACTTCTCCCGGCCGGGAAAGCCTACGGACAACGCCTACATCGAAGCCTTCAACGGCCCAAGGACCTCATGTGCCGGTGCGAGGAAAAGGGTCTCAGGCCCGAATGGCAGCCGCTCCTCAATGACCTCGAACGTCTGCAGCAGGCCACCATCGAGAAGGACGGCAAGGTCATCACCACCCGAACCCACGTCTCCGGTCAGGTCGGCAACGTCTTCAAGGCCGCCGGCATCGCCCTTCCGCCCAACCTCGACGAACAGCCTGCCTGATCAGCGCAACCCCGGAAAATGTAGTGATAACACCCAATTGCGGGCGGCCAACTCATTGCCATTCCAAAACATTTCCAAAGCCACTGTTCAAGTGGGGCCAAACGAGGGGGCTTTCACCTTCGCCGCGGCCGCTGACGACAATCTGGTGCGGCTGCAGAAAATCGCTGCAGTGTCGACATGAAGGCGTCGGAACGCTGCCGTCTCCGTAGTGTCCCTGTCGCCGCAGAGCCGCTGGCATCTCATACTCCCCACGAGGCCAATGCAAAGCCATCGAACCATCCAGTCATTGCGTGGAAGCCGTTTGCTGCGAAAGCTTGAAGATCGCGACCGTGTCCCCGCGTGGGAAGTCGATCTGAAAGTTGCCGCCGGCGGCGACGGCCACGTATTGAGTGCCGTCGACCTCGTAGGTAATCGGTGGCGCATTGACGCCGGCTCCGAGCTGGAAGTGCCAGAGGGTTTTCCCGGTCTTGGCGTCAAGAGCATCGAACTGGCCATTGCCTTCGCCGGCGAAGACGAGGTTGCCTGCGGTGGCGAGTGCGCCACCCATCATCGGCTGTGCCGTCTTGTGCTGCCAGTCGACCTTTCCGGTGTCGACGTTGACGGCGGTGACGTTGCCGCTCTGAAGGCCGTTTTTCTCGACGTTCTTGAAGGTGCTGCCGAGACGCATCTGGCCCTTCACTGTGTTCACCTTAGAAGTCGTGTAGGTCATCAACTGATTCAGGCCGAGGACATAGACATCGCTGGTTTGCGGTGAATAGGCCGGCGGCGACCATTCGGCCCCGCCATTGGCCCCGGGCAAAATCTTGATCCCCTTCTTCGTCGGCGCCTTGAACATGTTCTCGTTGGTCATGACGAAGGGCTCGGACTTGCGTATCAGCTTGCCTGTCTCGCGATTGACGACAAAGACATAACCCACCTTGCCGGCCTCGCCGGCGGCCGGCACCGTCTTGCCGTCCCTGTTCTTCGTGTCGAAAAGAACAACGTTGCTGACAGCATCATAGTCCCAGACGTCGTGCTTCACCTCCTGGTAGTGCCACGCGATCTCGCCGGTCTTGGCATGGAGGGCAACGATGGAGTCGGTGTAGAGGTTGTCGCCCTTGCGGCTGTTGCCGTTTAGGTCGGGATTGGGATTACCGACCGAGAAAATGACGAGGCCGCGCTTTGGGTCGATGGCCGGCGTCGTCCACACCATGCCACCGCCCTTTTTCCAGGAACCACCGGCGAACGTCTTGGGGTCGGTCGAGTGCCAGCGCCAGTCCTGCTTGCCGCTCCTGGCGTCGTAGGCCGCCACAAAGCCGCGCACCGGCCATTCGCCTCCGGCACTGCCGACGATCACCTTGCCGTCATAGATCTGTGGCGCCATCGTCTCAGAATAGCCAGCGCGTGGATCGGCGACTTGGGTTTCCCAGACCTTTTTGCCAGTCTTTGCGTCCAGCGCCACCAGCTCCGCATCTGTCGTCGCCAGGAAGACATGCCCGTAGCCGACGGCGACCCCGCGATTTTCGGCTCCGCAGCACAGCTTCTGGAGACCAACCTTGTATGAGGTTGTCCACAAGCGCCTGCCGTTGGACGCGTCGACCGCCATGACCTTCAGCTTGTTGTTGACGACAGGCGTGGTCAGATACATTACGCCGTCGACCACGATCGGCGTCGTCTCGAAGCTAGCCGTCTGCCCGGTCTGGAGCAGCGCTGCCGGAACCAGAGACTTCACGTTGTCGGCATTGATCTGCGTGAGCGGTGAATAGCGCTGGTTGTCGTAGGTGCGCCCGTGCAGCATCCAGTTTTCCTTCGACTGGCTCGCCTGCCGCATTTGCTGGTCTGTGACTGCTACCTTGGCCTTTTCAGGAAAGCTGTTGAGCGTCCTGGCCGTAACCTTTCTCTGGCTTTCGCCGTTGCTTTCGCGCTCGGTCGTCTTGACCTGCGCCTGCTTTCCGCCGGACTTTCCGGCTCCTTCCTTTGATGTGTTTGCCGCACTCTTCTTGCCTGATGACGCTGATGCGTTATTGCCGGATTTGGGCATCGGCAGTAAGTCGACCTTGCTCAAACGCTTCTTCGAAAGCGCCTTGTTGCCGGAAGGATAGCCGTTCTGGTCAAGGATGTAGGAGAAAATATCGATATACTGCTTCTGGCTCAGGCTGCCCGGATGGTCCTTGGGCATTTGCGACGCAATATATTTGTAGAGGCTTTTCGCATCGCGATGACTGAACTTCAGTGATTTTTCGAACGCCTTCCCCTTCAGCGCTGGCCCGGCCTTGCCCTGCATGTTGGCACCGTGACACTCGGCGCATTTGCCACTGTAGGCCTTGCTGCCCGCATGGGCCTGTTGCTCCGTATAGTCGGAGGTCGAAGCGGCCCAGGCGCTTGTGGCCCCGAGGGCAACCATTGCACCGAATATGAGTGCAAGCTGTCCGAGCCCCGATCCAATTTTGACAATTTGCATTTATCTCCTCCTGCGGCGAAATCATTCGAAGACGCAGCCCAAACCGTGCTTCGTGCTGATACAATCAGGAGCGGTGCAACTAAGTTCCGGGACAACTTGTCTCAGCCCATTGAGTTGGAGGCGACTTCTGCAGTGTCGACGCAGAGCTCTTATGATGCAGGTATATTTCGGTTTTTTCTTACCAATAAATTCCTTGCACGGTAAGCGCTCGCTTCCGAGGTCCAACAACAACTGCCAGGCGCAAAGGCCCGCACAATAGCGGGACGCTTAACCTCTGCTCCTCGTGCTACCGTGACAAAGCGTCTTTCCTGGCGCGACAGGGGATGTCCCGAAGTTTGTTGAACTTCGGCGGGCGACGTTGCCGGGTTGAAGGTTACGCGGCCCTCGATGCGAGGGCAACGGACTTGGCGTTGTTTTGCTCCTGATGGGCGATGAGGGCGGCCCGCAGCAGCGGGAGCTGCTTGTGAGCCTTGAGTTTGCGGAAGCCCTTGGCCGCCTCGATCATGCCGGCGGCCACCCAGCGCAGGGCCATCTTGCCGTTTCGCCACCGCTTCACGTTGCGCGTGACGCGCCGGATCGTGCCCATCATGTTCTCGGCGATGTTGGTGCATGCCAGGGAGCGGCGCAGTTCCATCGGCAGCTTCAGCCGGACGACGGTGAGGATTTCGTCGAGGCCTTCGAGGATGCTGGCCTGCCACGCCCGGCCGGTCCTGCTCGAGCCGGCGCGCCAGGTTGCGGATCAGTTTCTCGGCCTTCTCCGCGTCGTCGAGTTCCCAGGCCTGGCGCAGCACCCGGCGCGTCGGAGGCATGAATGCTCCTTCGGCAGCCGATCGGTGATGTTGCGGGCCTTGTGGATCTGGCATCTCTGGATCGCGACGTTGCTGCCGAAGGTCGCGCCGGATCGCCTTCGACAGCGCCTTCGCGCCATCGACGATGAACAGCCGCGCAGACGGCCGGGTCGAGACCGCGCTCGACCAGATTGTCCAGCAGCGCCTGGACCGTGGCGGTGTTCTCGGTGGCCCCCTCGATCGACCGCGAGCGGATGCTTGCTCACCGTCAGCCGTCGATGCCGATCGCGGCGACCAGCACCAGATCGTCGCTGATATGCAGGCCGTCGATCTGAACGACCAGCAGGTCGAGCTTCGACAGATCGGCGGTCATGAAGCCGGCCAGCTTTTCCGACGACAAGGCCACGAACCGGCGCGACGCCGCCGATTTCGATACGCCGCTGCCAGGCTCGGCCGGAACGTCGCCTTCCGGGCAGCCGCACGGCGCGCCCGAACCGCCGCGTCGAGACGTTGATCAGCATCAGGTTCATCGCCCAGCGCCCGAGCCAGTCCTCCGCCGCCGCCCGTCTCCCAACTCGGCAGCGGCACCTCCCGGCCATCGACGCCGCGAACGCGCGGCCGTTCCACCGCGACCTTGCCGCCGTGGAACCCGATCCGCCCCCGCGTCTTGCCCCAGCGGTGCGCCGCGCGCCTTTCATCCCGGCCGTGTGCGCGGCCCGCAGGCCGCCTCGACGTCCGCCTCCATCATCGCGCCCAGCGCCTCCACTCCGGCCGCAAGGCAAAGCCGCTCGAAAGCTCTGCTCGAACGTCCGCGAACGCTTCCTCCACAGCCTCGGTGACAGCCGGCGTCGGCGATGTGCTATTTCTCTTCATGGCGTTGCTCTCCTATGTGGAATTCGACACCCCGAGCCTATCGGCTCAAGGCGGGCAACGCCGCCCCCTCATAATTTCAACAGCGGCCGGGACATCTCCGCGCGACATCTGCCGCGCCTGCCTATTGTGTGCCGGATACGAAAGGACATTTCATGATCAAGGTATTGTCCGGCGTCTGGGCCCTTCTTCTCGGCATCGTGTTGATCATGCTGGGCAACGGCATGCATTTCACTCTTATCGGCCTGCGTGGCGGGATTGAGGGTTTCTCAGCGTCTGAACTTGCCATCGTCACCTCTGGCTATTTCATGGGGTTCCTATTGGGCGCACGATTCAGCCCGGTGCTGATAAGGCGCGTGGGGCATGTGCGCGTCTTCGCGGCATTGGGCAGCTTCATGTCGGCGGGTCTGATCTCCTTTCCGCTGGTGACCGAACCCTGGGCCTGGACGGTGCTCAGGCTTCTCGTAGGCTTCTGCATGTCGGGCATCTACGTCGCCGCCGAGAGTTGGCTGAACAACGCTGCCACCAACGAGACTTCGCGGCAAGGTATTGTCAGCCTACATGATCGCTCAGACGCTGGGCATTATCGGGGCACAAGGACTACTGACGTTAGGCGACGCGCGAAATTCCGCGCTTTTCATCGGAGCCTCGATCCTCGTGTCGATTTCGTTCGCCCCGATCCTTCTGTCAGTGGCACCGGCTCCGGTCGTCGAGGTTGCTCCGCCAATGTCGGTGCGCAACCTATTTGCGGGCTCGCCGCTGGGCACCGTGGGGATCTTCCTTCTGGGCGGCATTTACGCCACACAGTCGGGCATGGGCGCTGTTTTCGGCACCCAGATCGGGCTGAAGACGGCGCAGATCGCACTATTCGTTGCAATGCTGTTCGCCGGGGCGCTATTGCTGCAATACCCCATCGGATGGCTTTCGGACCGCATGGACCGGCGCAAGCTGATCTTTGGGGCGTCCTGTCTCGGCGCGGCCTCCTGCGCGTTGGGTTGGTCCAACAACGGGCTCTGGCCCTTGATGGCGGCTGCGTTTTTCGCCGGTGGCGTGACAACGCCGCTTTATGCATTGTTTCTCGCCTATACCAATGACTTCTTGTCGGCTGAGGACATGCCGGCCGCGTCTGGAGGACTTGTCTTCACTTTCGGATTGGGCGCCATCGCGGGTCCGCTGATCGCAGGCTGGGCGATGCAGGGGATTGGTGCGTCCGCATTCTGGCTGGTGCTCGGCGCAATCTTCGGCGCCATCGCAATCTATGCACTCTACCGCATGACACAGCGATCGATCGTCCCGGTGGACGAAACCGAAAGCTACCTGAGCGTGTTGCCCACCGCCTCGCCGGTCGCGGTGGAGGCGGCTGGCACCTGGGCCGCCGAAAATGCCGAGGCCGAACGCGAAGCCGATGCCCCGGTCTGATCGCGGCAGATGCTGTTGCACTCTCGTCAGATGCTCTGGGTGGCTTCCCTAAATCATGCATTTCGCCCTGCAAGGGGGCTATGGCGTCACAGAATTGCGCGCCAGCCGGTTCATTGATGAACTTGGCCTGACGGCGGCGGCCTTCGCAGTTGGTTGGACAAGACACGCGGCGCTGCCATAATCCCCCGACGTGCCATGCACCTCTTTTGTGACGACTATGGACTTTGGCAAATGACAATTCTTGATCCCAAGGCAATCGCCGGCGTCGTCGGTATCCTGCCAGCACCATCGACAGCCGACGCGGACCGCTGGGATTGCACGGCATCCGTCGACCTCGATGCGACGGCCCGCATGACAGCAATGGCGAGGGATGCCGGCATCGAAATTCTGCTGACCTGCGGTTCTTTCGGCGAAGGAGCGACATTGCTTGCCGAGGAACAGATCGATCTCGCCGCCTGTATTTCCGACACGTTGGGTGGCAGGGGACTGCTGTTTGCGGGGGCGACCACGCTCAACACCCGCGAGACCATTCGCCTTGCCCGTCGACTCGTCGATCATGGCGCCAACGGTATCTTCCTTGGCCGGCCGATGTGGATGGCCTTGGACGGTCCGGCGATCGTGCGCTTCTATCGAGACGTGACGGAGGCGCTGCCCGGCATTCCGATCATCGTCTATGATAACCAGTTCGCCTTCAAGTCGAAGATCGATACTGAGACCTACAGGCAACTCTCGACGATACCGGAGATTGTCGCGTCCAAGCACATCGGGGGGCCGTCGATGGCGACGGATCTCGCTGCTGTCGAGGGTCGCATGAGCATCTTGCCGGTCGATTCCCAATGGGGATCGTTTGCCCGCCAACATCCCGAACAGGTGCGAGCATGCTGGTCGGGCAATGTTGCCGATGGACCCGAACCGCTTCTCGAACTGGCAGCCGCGATCAAGGCCAGCGATTTCGATCGGGCCGAGATGATTGGCGAACGGATGGCATGGGCGCAGGCGCCGATGTTTCCTGGAGGCAAGCTTGAGAACTTCGTCGACTATAACATCCCCATCGCGCATGCCCGACTCGAGGGATCCGGCCTCGTGCCTTCGGGCCCGCCAAGACCCCCTTACCTATTTGCTCCCGATGACTATCTCGAAGGTGGACGGGAGGTCGGACGAAGGTGGCAAACCTTGCGCGAGGAGTTCCCGGCCGAAAGCCGCAGATAGCACCCTCGTCATTTCCGTCAGCGCGCCACGCCGCGACCGGCCAAGATGCCGAGGCCGGCACGTGCCGCTCGTTTCCATCGCGCGGGTTTAGCAGGCGACCGGCGAGCGACCGCGGTATTCTGAACTCCGATCTGAAGACACGGACAACCACCTTCGACAGTGGCCGGGGCAACGAGCTTTCACCTCCTTGCCGCGGCACGAACTGAAGGGGGATTTCCGCTCCCGCAATCGCGGTCGCCTGCTGAAACGACGTCCTGACCATTGCCCCGGCGACATCAAGCACATGTTGCAGAAGCTCTCGGGGCCGCGCCCGCCGTGCCGGCGCGCGCGACATGGTCCTTGTGCCCAGGCTCCTGCGCCGGAAGGCTTATTCGCCCGTCATTTTCGCCAGGTGCGACCCCGTGTCGCGTTGCGAGTCAATATTCACACATAATACCGATATATCGTTTCACAATGAATTCGCATAACTTGATGAGAAATTTTGTGTAATCTTTGATTTTTTTGTAAAGCCACTCATTTTTGTAAAACTATATATTTAATTTATAAATTTCACTTCAAATAATACTTTTGCCAGATGAGAGATATAGAAAGAAAAGTTCGGAATTTCGCATTCTGCGATTTATTCGAATTTGCGAACGCGGCTGTTGTCGCTTGAAAGGAGACGCCCATGAAAAAGAAATCCTCCAGCAAGGTTGTCGCGCATCTGGCCTTCGGCCTTGCGCTTTCGTTCGGTGTGACAACGATGGTCATGCCGCAGAGCGCGGCTGCGGGCACGAAGGTCGTCGTCGGCGCCGACACCACCTTCCCGCCCTTCGAGACGGAGCAAAACGGCAAGGTTACGGGCTTCGACATCGACATGATGAGGGACATTGCCAAAGCCGAGAACCTGGCGCTGTCCTTCAAGACGCTGCCCTTCAACGGCATCATTCCGAGTCTTCAGGCGGGCTCGCTCGACGCCGCTGTGGCGGGCATCACGATCAAGAAAGACCGGATGAAGAACGTCGATTTCAGCGATGCGTATTACAAGTCCGGGCTGTCGATTCTGGTAAAGAAGGACTCGAAGATCACAGGCTTTGCGGATCTCAAGGGCCACGTCGTCGCCACCAAGAAGGCGACTTCTTCAGTCGACTATCTCACCCAGCACCACTTTCCGTCCAGTCACATCAAGCAGTTCCAGAACATCGACTCGGCCTATCAGGCGCTCGAGACCGGCGGCGCCGACGCGGTCATCTTCGACAATCCCGTCAACGTCAACTTCAAAACGAAACATGACAACGTGAAGACTGTCGGCCCCCTGTTGACCGGCGAATACTACGGAATTGCTGTCAGCAAGCACAATCCAAAGTTGGTATCCAAGATAAATTCCGGCCTGGAGACGATCAAAAAGAACGGAGAATACCACAAGCTCTTTGTGAAATATTTCGGCGGCGACGTGAGTGGCGAGGTCAAGGGCACGAAATCGCCCGCATCCGTCGCGGTCAGCGACTGAAGCCGTTGGTGACAGGGTCGATCTGCGGGCGGTTCCGTCCCGCATACGGCCTGTCGCATCGATCGCAAGAGGCGCGCGGCGCGCTGGTGCACCGCGCGCTTCCTTCATGCGCCCGTCCGCGGGTGAAATAAACGTCATCCGGGGAACGGGGTCATGGATACCATCTGGCAGAATCTGCCTGTCATCCTGACGGGCCTAGGCCTAACGCTCGAATATTCGATTGTCGCCATCGTCCTGATGGTGGTGATCGGCTTGATCGCGGCGCTGATGCGCCTGTCGAAAGTGGCGCCGTTCAGGTGGCTCGCCCTTGCCTACGTGGAAGCGTTCCGGTCCACGCCCCTCCTGGTGCAGCTCTTCTTCATCGTTCTGGGGCTGCCTGCCATCCTGCCTGTCAACCAATGGTTCGGTCAGCTGACCTATCCGATCCTAGCGGCCGCGTTCACGCTGAGCCTGAACGAGGGCGCCTACGTCACCGAGATTATCCGCGCCGGCATCCTGGGCGTCGACAGGGGACAACGGGAGGCCGCCGAAAGCATCGGCATGACGGGCATCCAGACGATGCGCTACATTATCCTGCCGCAGGCCTTCAAGCGGATGATTCCTCCGCTGGTCAACCAGGCGGCCCAGACGATCAAGGACACGTCGCTGCTGGCGCCAGTCGGTGTTGCAGAACTGGTCTATCAGGGCGAGATCGTCATCTCCGCGACATTTGCGTCCTTTACGATATGGGGTTTCGTCGCCGTCCTCTATTTTGTCGTCATCTTCTCCGTTTCGAAATGTGCGTCCTATCTCGAGAGGAGGCTTCAAGTTGATAAGCGTTGACAATCTTCACAAGTCCTTCGACCACCACGAGATTCTCAAGGGGATCAGCAACCGTGTGGAGGAAAAGGAGGTGGTCGTCGTCATCGGCCCGTCGGGAAGCGGCAAGAGCACCTTCCTGCGGTGCCTCAACGGCCTCGAAACGGCGACGAGTGGCGAAATCGAAATTGCCGGTATGAAGCTGACGGAACCGAAGACGAATATCCACAAGCTGCGCCAGCATGTCGGAATGGTGTTTCAGCAATTCAATCTCTTCAAACACCTCACCATTCTCGAGAACATCACGATCGGGCCACGCAAGGTAAAGAAGATCGGGACTTCGCAGGCAAACGAGGTTGCGCGGGAACTGCTTGCGAAAGTCGGTCTCGTCGGGAAGGAGGCGAGCTATCCGGACCAGCTTTCCGGCGGGCAGCAACAGCGTGTGGCGATTGCGCGGGCGCTGGCCATGCAGCCGGACGTCATGCTGTTCGACGAACCGACCTCGGCCCTCGATCCGGAAATGGTGGGCGAAGTTCTCCAGGTCATGAAGACGCTCGCCATGGAGGGCATGACCATGGTGGTCGTCACCCATGAGATGGGATTTGCCCGCGAAGTCGGGCATCGCGTCCTCTTCATGGATGACGGCCAAATCGTGGAGGAAGGCGAACCACGGGAACTCTTCACGAACCCGAAAATGGAGCGCACGAAGGGATTTCTGGCAAAGATATTGTAGGTTGACCCGCCGCCTCCCGGTCCGTCCCCTCATCGGGCGGGGGCGCGCGCGACACTGCAAGGCGACGGCACCATCGCGGCAGGCACACCTCCGGGACAGGCATCACCGGCCCTGGCGCTTCGGTCCCCGCTGAGCGATGTGCGGAAGACTGTAGGCAGCAAGACGCGATGATGACATATCGTCTTTGATGCAATTGAGTATAGTCGTTCCTCGGCCCAGCCCTTAACCAAAATGTGGAAACTTAGTTGAGATTTCCGGTAAACCCAATAAGTCACAAGAGCTTATAGGGTTTCTCATGCTGCAGAAATCTGAAACTGATCGGAATCGACGCCCCGTCTGCGCGAATCGAAGCTCGCTCTGCTCATTCGACACACGAAGTCTGCTCAGCTTCAAAATTCGGTATCATCCCAAGTCCTTGTGCCGGGATGATTTTGTAAGATCCCTGGACCCGAGATGTAGCGCTTGCGCCATGCCGCAAATCCGATTAGTCTAATCGTAATTAGTCTAATCTAGGATGCACTCCATGTTCGTCGGACGCAGCCGTGAGCTAGCAAGACTTGATGAGGAATTCTCACGGGTACGGGCATCATTAATCGTCGTTTCGGGACGACGACGCGTCGGAAAATCACGACTGCTGCTGGAAGCGGTGCAAAACCGGCGGAAGGTGTTCTTTCAGGCTGCCAAGGTGTCGAGCGAACTCAATCTCGAAGCGTTCAAGAGCCAGGTTTCGGCCTCCCTCGGCCCGTCGCCGGTCCTCGATGGAATCGCTGATTGGGAAGGGGTGCTCCACTACATCTCGCAGTTGTCGACCGAAAACCACGGCAACGTTGTCGTGGTGATCGACGAATTCCCCTACATCACGGATAGCGACAAGAGTCTCCCATCGCTCCTTCAGAGATTTTGGGATGCGGAGATCCACAAAGGCGGGGGAATGAAACTCGTCCTATGCGGATCCTCGATCTCGCAAATGGACGAATTATTTGCCGAACGAAATCCGCTGTACGGTCGCGCGACCATGCAGATGGTTGTCAAGCCGCTTCCTTTGCGGGATGCCGCGATGTTTTTCCCGGACTACTCAGCAGAAGATTTGGTCGTATCGCATGCCATTTTCGGCGGCATGCCCTACTACTTGCAGCTATGCGACCACCAGGCCGATCTTCGTACGAACGTCATCAATCTTCTGCTATCGGAAACCGGCGCGCTGGTCGATGAACCCAACACCCTGCTGCAAAGTGAACTTCGGGACCCAGCCTTCTATTCAAGCATTCTGTCCGCTATAGCGCAGGGGTGCAGTACGACCAATGAAGTCGCTGGACGTATCGGTCGCTCCGACACTCGCTCCCTGGGTCCATATCTCGAGACATTGAGACGCCTGGATTTGATTTCAGTGTCGAAGTCGATGGACGCCTCCGAGAAGGTGCGCAACCTGCGCCTTGCCATCAACGATCGTCTCATCGCCTTTTGGCATTGGTTTGTGCGGCCAAATCTCACCGCGATCACCGAGGGCAACGGGCACGAGGTTTACGATAGCATTATCGCGTCGAAGTTTCCGGAGTACATGGGCTATGCGTTCGAGCGCATCTGTCTTGATCACACCAGGCAATTTGCCAAGGAAATCATGGGCTCTTCAGCGCAGAAGGTCGGGCAGATTTGGAGTGCCGACTACGATATTGACGTTGCTGGGCGCTTGCTTGACGGCGCATTCTTCTACGGCGAGTGCAAATGGAGATCGGCTCGCATCGATCTGGGAATGGTCAACACCCTTAAGAAGCGCGCCGATTTGACGGATTACGGGAGGGAGCATCCCGGCAAGCACTTCCTCCTTTTCAGCAAGAATGGCTTCAAAGCCGAAGTAGAGGAGCTTCTCCAGACTGATGCGTCTGTTCATCTGTTAGGCCTGGATGATCTCGCCTATTACCCTTCCGCAAAACCACAGGCTGTACCGACCGGACATAACCCTTGACTGCCTGATCTCTCTACGGGATGGCTCATGACCCATCTTCCCGGTCATTTTTCCATTCCACATTCCAGTTAAGGGCTGGGTTCCTCGGCGCCCCCCCGCGATCGGACACGACCGGGCCGCATACCGATTCCGTCCGGATTTTCCCCGCCCCCGGCACACCCGAGAGGATTTCGAGGTCGCGGCCCCTGCGTCCCCATATTGCGCCGATTCCCCGATTGATGCCGGCGGCATGCACGTAGTCCTTCACGATCGTGATGCCGCCGGCAAAGTCGTGCTCGTCCCGCAGCCGCTCGAAGACCCGCTTCGAGGTGTGGCGCTGCTTCTTCGGCCGCGCGCTGTCGTCCTGCAGGATCCGGTCGGTGATCTCGGTGAACGGATCGAGCTTCGGGCGGCGAACCGGCTTGCTTCGCCCGTAGCCCGGTGGCACCGAGAACCGAACCATCTTGTCGACCGTCCGTCGGTCGATGCCGAATAGCCGCGCCGCCTCCCGCTTGCTCAAGCCGTCAATGAAAACCGCACGCCGCCCCCGCGCATAAAGGTCCATGCTCTTCATCCCCGCCCTCGGCCAAAGGCGCGAACGCCACCACTGGCGGAGTTTCACTCCGGCCAACGGCACGGACTATCCGGCCGCTCCAGTGGCGTATTTTTGCACCGGTGCTCTCAGTCTGATGGAGAGTCCCAGACCATCCAGACTTGGCCCTCTTCAGAGAGGGGCACCTTTCAGGGGCAGTCCGCTGACACGATCAATATTAAAATGTAATCGTTGACATCATTCATTGAATATGGTGTAAACGTTAACACTGCTGCAGCCTTGCGATGCTCCCGACCCGTGCCGGATGTCATCGAAGCGATGCTGCGCACGTGGTGGCGCGGTCTCTGTCGCCTCTCTTGCTTCGGCTGCTGTTCGGTCGGACGCCGGCTCGGTGAGCCTGCGCGTGAGCACGGTATGGCGGATCAGGGAGTCTCAGATCGCGCAGATCGGAAGGAGTGTCGTCTGCAGGAATCCGAAAGGCATCGATAAGTCCGAAAGTTCGCGACCGAGCGGGCATTCTGTTGGGAGGAAAAGCTCATGAAAGCGAAATACCTGTTTTCCGCGGCGCTGATTGGCATGTCTCTATTTGCCGTATCAGCGAGCGCAAAAACAAAGGAAGTGACGATTTGGTCCTGGTTCGTCAATAGTACGATGCAAAAATCCATTGATGCATATGAAAAGGCCCATCCGGACGTAAAAATAAAATATACATACTATATTCTTTCGCCGGATTATCTGACTGCATTGAAGGCCGCGTCGGCAGCGGGATCCATGCCCGACATAATTGGTCTTTTTCCCGGATCGCTGACGCAGCAATACCGCAACGATCTGGTTCCTCTGAATGGGCTCGCCGCAAAGACATGGGGAAAGGACTGGACCGATCAGATCTTCCTCGTCAATCGAAATCAGATGCGGATGGGGAATCCGGCCGGGGACAATAATTACTACTTGATCCCGCAGGAGTCGCAGGTTCTATGTATCTGGTACAACAGGAAAATCTTCGAAAAACTTGGAATTGGCGTTCCCCGGACATATGCAGAGCTTAAGGCCGCGGCTCATAAGCTCAGCAAGAATGGCTATATCCCAATGTTCCAGGGTGCGGCGGACAACTGGCCCAATGAAAACGTCTTCCTGATGATTGCCAACCAGTTTTCTCCCGGCGTCGTCGAGCAAGCGCGCACCGGCAAGATAAAATGGACGTCGCCCGATCTCGTTTCGGCAATGAAGGATTGGAAAAAGCTGTTTGATGACGGCATTTTCCAGCAAGGCGCTCTGGGCGCTCACGAGTACCCGACCGGGGCACAGCTCTTCAGGCAGGGCAAGGTCGGAATGATGGCGCTTGGCTCCTGGTGGATGCAGGAAAGCAAGTTTCCTCCGCCGCTTTCCGAGTATGTGAAGGATATGGCTGGATACGACTTTTTCTATCTGCCGCCATTGTCGAAGGGTTCAACGGCGAGCCCCCCGGTGGGCGGCGTCGACATTGGCTACGGGTTGACCAAGAATGGTGAAAAAGACGATGCCGCCTGGGGGTTCCTGGCTTCACTGATCAACGGCAAGGCCTTGCAGCCGGCGCTGAACGACCTGAATGACCTGCCGGCGTTCAAGGGACACGAGCTCGAGCCGAACGCTCCGAAACATGTCAAGGAGATGTATGCCCGGTTCATGGTCGACCTTGCCAAGGCGCAGAACCAGCGCTTTGCCTATCCATCCGTGTCGCAGGCGCTCGACGATGCGCTGGCCGGGGTCGCGGCCGGAAGTGTCGAGCCCGAGCAAGCGCTCATGAAGGTACAAGCGGCAACCGACAAGGCTCTGAAGAAATAGGGTGTGATGTCCACCGGAGCCTGGTCATTTCCCGGCTCCGGACATTTGCCAAATGGAGTCAACTCGGCGTGCTGATCCATTCTTCATCCGATTTCGCGGCAAAACGCGCATCATTTTCGAAGTCGCGACTACAGAAGGCGTCATTCTATCTGTTTGTGCTGCCGGCAGTTTTGCTTTTCGTCATTTTTGTTGGCTATCCGATTCTGTGGGTCGCGACGCAGAGCTTTATCGACGGCGGTAAAGATGGTGCTGTAAATTTCATTGGGTTCGACGCATACAGCGCAGTTTTTTCGCAATCAACTTTTTGGATAGTCGTCGCAAATATGATTTTGTGGGGATTTATTACGGTCCCGGTCCAGATGTTGA
Source organism: uncultured Alphaproteobacteria bacterium (assembly GCA_963760965.1). Classification (GTDB taxonomy): domain Bacteria; phylum Pseudomonadota; class Alphaproteobacteria; order Rhizobiales; family Rhizobiaceae; genus Pararhizobium_B. Next base: position 98,660 of record CAVXEW010000011.1, on the reverse strand, counting down.
TTGGGGGGTTGCTAGCTTATTTCATTGAACGGCATACCAAGAGATTTCGTGGATTTTTCAGAACCATGTTTTTCTTGCCGGTTGTGACTTCGGTTTCGGTCATCAGCATCGTGTGGGCCCAGATTTACGCGCCGTATTACGGTATCGCCCAGGCGTATCTGCGACAGATAGGTATCGTCATGTCGAGTTCGCCGCTGGGCGACCCCGGGACGGCAATATACGCGCTCATTATCGTGAACGTATGGCGATGGACCGGCTTTGCGATGTTGATGTACATCGCCGGCATCGCGAACTTGCCGGAGGAGGTTCTCGACGCGGCCCGGGTGGATGGCGCGCGCGGGTGGCGGTATGCGGTGTACGTCGTCATTCCGATGCTGGCGCCGGCCACAAAGTCGCTTCTGCTTTTGGGCGTGATTGGCACATTGCAGACGTTTCCCATTGTATACCTCATGACAGGCGGCGGTCCCGATCATGCGAGCGAGGTATTCGGTACGTTCATCTTCAAACAGAGTTTCGTGATCAATGAAACAGCGCAGGGTGCCGCCATCTCGATGATCGTACTCTGCATCGCGCTGGCGCTATCGTTACTTCAGATCACGCTCCTGGGCGTACGCTTCTCCACCTCGAACAAGGATAAAGCCCGATGAGGCCGGCCCTGCGCCCCGCTGTCCGTAACTTAATCATCCATGCGGTCTTATTTATCGTGCTCGCCTTCTGGATGTTGCCTGAAGTCTACATGTTGTCGGTGGGCTTGAGAACGCCAAGCCAGGCAATAGAACCCGTGCTCTTCGCGTGGCCGATCACGTTCGCGAACTTCGTCACGGTCATCACCGAAAATCCGCTGTCGCGCATTTTTCTCAACAGCGTGATCATCACGGGTGCCACCGTCGCTATCGTCGTGAGCGCCGCCGCCCTATTCGCGTTCGGATGCGCAATACTGAAATTGAGAGGCGCGACGGTCTTGTATACGACGCTTCTGACGACGCTCATGGTGCCTCTGGCTTCACTCGTCTTGCCGCTTGCGATCCTTCTCAAGAATTTCGGCTGGATGAATACATACTGGGGATTGATCTTCCCGTATGCAGCGCTCGGGGTGCCATTCGCAATGGTCATTCTCCACGCGTTTTTCGAAGACGCGCCGACTGAACTGTTCGAGGCGGCACGCGTCGACGGATGTACGGCCTGGCAGTCGTTCTGGCACGTCGCGCTTCCACTTGTTCGCCCGGCACTTGTTTTCGTCGGAATTTGGCAATTCATCGTGACATGGAACGAGTTCTTTCTCGCTCTGATCGTCCTCACAAAATCTGAAATGAAGACTCTCACCATTGTGCCGCTGCAATATCAGGGAGTGTATATGGCCAATCCGGGCGCGCTTTTCGCCATTCTCACGCTGGTCGCCCTCCCGCTTATCTTCCTCTATGTCGTTGTCCAGCGCGCGTTTGTTCGCGGCTTGCTGGCAGGGGCCGTAAAGGGCTGACACATGGCGCGCTTGAAACTGGAAAAGATCAGCAAGAATTTCGGGAGTTTCACGGTTATTCCGCCGTTATCCCTGCATGTGGAGGACGGCGAGTTCTGCGTTCTTGTCGGCCCGTCCGGCTGCGGCAAGTCGACCCTTCTGCGCATTATCGCGGGACTTGAGAAAGTGTCGTCCGGGCGGATCATGATCGACGACATCGATGTGAGCGAGGCCGATCCGCCCGAACGCGGAATTGCCATGGTCTTTCAGTCCTATGCGCTCTATCCGCATATGAACGTCGAGCGCAACATCGGTTTCGGCATGGAGATTGCGCGTCGTCCTCGTGGAGTCATCATGAAACGGGTTGCCGAGGCCGCCGGGAAGCTGCAACTGCGCGAATATCTGAAGCGGAAGCCCGCGGAGCTGTCGGGCGGTCAACGTCAGCGAGTGGCGATCGGTCGGGCGATTACCCGCGATCCGAAGCTGTTCCTGCTCGACGAGCCCCTGTCGAACCTCGATGCCGCTTTGCGTGTCAGCATGCGCTTCGAGATCGCCCGGCTCAAGAACGAGCTGACCTCGACAATCGTATATGTCACCCACGACCAGGTCGAGGCGATGACACTGGCAGACCGGATCGTCGTCATGAACCGGGGCAGGATCGAGCAGGTCGGAAGCCCGCTCGAACTCTACGAAAATCCCGACAATATTTTCGTCGCCGGTTTCATCGGTTCGCCTGCGATGAATTTCCTCCCGGGAAAAGTGGAGGCCATGGGCGAAAATGTGGCCAGCGTAAATCTCGGAATGGGCCGTTCGCTCCGGATTCCGGTTGCGCACAACTTGCGTGCCGGCAGCGACGCGATGGTCGGGATCAGGCCCGAGCACCTGCGCGTCGTCGCAGCCGAATGCGACGATTCCGTCGCCGGCGAAGCTGTGCTGCTTGAGATGCTTGGAAGCGACACCTTCATACATTGGCGCAACGGCGACCGGTCGGTAATCGTCCGCGAGAGCGGCAGTTGCAGACTACAGCGCGGTGAGAACGTGCATATCAGGATCGACCCGGCCTCTTGCTATCTTTTCTCGGCGACAGGTGAACGGATATCGGCGAACAGGGAGGCTTCGGGAGGGCAGGCGTGAAGATGCACCGGCGCGAGTTGCTCCGGTCCGCGGCCCGAGTTGTGCTTCCCTGCCTTGTCGGCGCCTCCGGCAGCCAGGGCTTTTTATGGAAGAGCGAAAACCGGCATCCCGCCCGGAAACGCGCAAGAATCAGCTGTCTCGATCATTCCGGAACCTGCGCTGGTCCTGTTGAACGGGTTAGCTGGCGCAATAACCTCCGTCGACCGGAATCGTGACGCCATTGACCAAGCGAGCCGCCGGCGAGGCCAGGAAGATTGCCGTACCGGCCAGATCCGAGGGTTCGGCCCACTCGCCGCCAGGTATTCTGGCAACGACCTTGGCATTGAATTCAGGGTTCTCGCGCCCGCCGCGGCTGATTTCGGTCTTGATCCACCCGGGAGCGATTGCATTCACGCGGATCCCGTCGGAGGCGAAGGAGATTGCCAGCGATTTTGTGAGCGAAACGATGGCGGTCTTGGCCGCCGCATAGGCGGGAACCTGCGGGGCGCCGAAAAAGGAATACATGGACCCGATATTGATCAGACAACCGCTCGTCACCTTGAGGTGCGGGCGAAACGCATTCGCCAGTCTGAGGTTGCCGACGAGATGGATATCGAGAATGTTCCGGAAGACATCGGTCTTGTATTCTTCCCATCGCGCGAGCTTTCCGGCGCAATGAATAAGGACATCGAGGGTCTCGACCCTTTCCGCGAGTTTGGCGACGGCCTCGTCGCTTGTCACGTCCAGCCGTTCGCGGCGAATGCGCGGATCCATGTCCGTGCGCGGCTCGGCGATATCGGCGACGATGACGTCAGCCCCATGGGCCACAAATGCCCTGGCGAACTCGCTGCCAATTCCCCCGGCTCCGCCGGAAATCAGAACGGTCTTGCCTTCAACGCTGAAGCTTGGCTCTTGTGTCATCGGGTGGTTCCTTCAGTACAGAGGATCGGATCCGGCCGGCAGTCAGGGCCGCTCGTTGCTGGCGACCGCGACTCCGCTTGCGTCGAACAGATGGAGCTGATCGACGGGCGCGGTCAGTGAGAGGGCATCGCCGACCCTGACGGGCGACTTGCCGTCAACGACTGCGGTGAGGGGGGCATGTCCCGGCACTTCGATGATCGCGTGTGTCTCCGCGCCGAGATGCTCGACGACCTGCGCCACGCCGCGAAAGGTCAGGCCCCCTTCGCCGAGGGAGAGGTCTTCCGGGCGTATGCCGACTGTAACTTCGTCGCCGCGCGATAGCCCGCGGCACCGATCGGACGGGTATGTCAGATCGGTCCCGGCCGCGAACTCCAGGTTTACGCTGCCGTCTGTCACGGAGTGCACCCGAGCCTTCACGAAGTTCATCTTCGGAGAGCCGATGAAACCGGCGACGAAACGGTTCGCCGGACGTGAGTAGAGCTCCATCGGACTTCCCACCTGCTCGATCCGGCCTGCGTTCAGGACGACGATCTTGTCGGCAAGTGTCATCGCCTCGACCTGGTCGTGGGTGACGTAGATCATGGTCGTCTTCAGCGTCTGGTGAAGACGCGCGATCTCGATGCGCATCTGGCCGCGTAACGCCGCATCGAGGTTTGAGAGCGGCTCGTCGAAAAGAAACAGTCTCGGTTCGCGCACGATCGCCCGGCCGATCGCCACGCGCTGGCGCTGTCCGCCCGACAAATGCCTGGGCTTTCGCTCGAGAAGTGCTTCAAGCTCGAGAACGCGGGCAACCTCTTCGACCTTCTCGCGCATTGTCTGCCTGTCGATCCTGGCCATCCGGAGTCCGAAGCCGATATTGTCGCGGACCGTCTTGTGTGGGTAGAGGGCATAGGACTGGAAGACCATCGAGATCTGCCGTTTTGACGGCGGAAGGTCGTTGACTACCTCGCCGTCGATGCTGATCTCGCCCTGTGAGATATCCTCGAGGCCGGCGATCATACGCAACAGGGTGGATTTCCCGCAGCCTGAGGGGCCGACAAAGACGACGAATTCCTGGTCGTCTATCTCAAGAGCGAGATCCCTGATCACTTCGAGTGAACCGAACCACTTGCTTACTCCGTTCAGGGTGACCTTCGCCATCTCGCGTCCCGGACCTCAAAAAAATGCGATGGGTCGAAGCGGCGAGCCGGATCCGTTCTGGATCGGCAGAGGTGCCGCGAAGAGGAAACAGCTGCGCGGCAACAGCTCCATCCGTGCCACGCATTCGAGAATGAGAATGCCGTTCGGCAACCAGTGTCGCGAATGTCCGGGATCGTCCCCGAGCACGCCGTCGACGGTCGCGATTTCGCAGGCCACGGTATCGGCCCCTACCGCACGCACCTTGCGGTCCCGCAGCAGTTCGGCCGCGGAATTGTCCATGCCCGGCTGATTGCGCGCATAGAAGTGCGCACGCTCATCGGTAAACCAGTAATTCTTCAGCCAGCCGAAATTGACGAGTGCGATCTCGTCCTGTCCCACCGGCTGGTCATGCATCCTCTCGTAGGCGAGGAAGTCGTCGGCTGTAAGCACCTCGCCCGGTTGCCAGATCCGGTCGGAGAAGTCGTAGACGCGTGCCGTCGCAATCAGGCGGTCGGCGGGAATGGTCTCGATGGTTTCGTTCATGCGGTCGGCATGTATGTGCGCGGGCGCGTCGCAATGACAGCCCGTATGCTCCGCCATGGACAGCGTCTGACAGTAGTAACCGTCGTGCGCATGTGTCACGGTCGGGTCGATGAGCATGTGCGGATGTGTCGGAAATTTCGGGATTCCGCGTTCCAGCTTCGGAGCGAGATCGACCGATCTCATCCCGCGAATGAGATATGTCAGTTCCTTCACTTGTTCCTGCGACATGTGTCTCCTCCTTCTTGCCTGCTCGTTCCCTACCGTTCGCTGGTCGGGTCGGCCGGATCGGCCCGGCTGCTCGCGAGCGCCTCCACCTGCGATCGCGTCGGATAGCTCCGCCGTCCGCCGCTTGTGCAGCACTTGATTGCGGCTGCCGCCGAGGCGAATCGGAGCGCCTCGAGCGGGTCCCCCGTCTCGGCCAGGGACAATGCAAAGGCCCCGTGGAAGAGGTCCCCGGCCCCGACCGTTTCGACAGGTTGCACAGGAAACGCCGGCATGTGATGCACGCTCGAACTTCGGTCGAGCCACATCAAGCCCGAAGCCCCCAGTGTAACGGCAACGAACGGGCAGTCTGCCGCGGCGCGGCGGAGGCCTTCGGCGGGATCCTTCTCGCCGTAGAGGCTTGCCAGTCCGGGCGAGGAGAAGATGGCATGTGTCGCCAGACGGACCGCCTTTCGCGTCCGCCGATCCGCAGCGCTGTCGGCATCGAGGACCGCGGGCTTGCCGCGTTTGCGCGCGGCGGAAAAAATGGCGCATGCCCCCTCCACCCACCGGTTGTCGGCAAGCACGGCATCGGCCGTCAGCAGATCCTCGAGCGGCAGCCAGCGCGCGGCGACGTCGAACTCCTGCGGCCTGTAAAGAATGATCGCGCGGCTTCCGTTCGGCTCGCTGAGGACGATCGAATGGGCCGATTTAGAGCCCGACAGGACTTTCGCGAAGCGTGTGTCGACCTCTTCCTCGCTCAGTCCTTCCAGTATCCGCGCGCCCTTGTCGTCGTCTCCGACAAAGCCGCACCAAAGTGCATGTCCCCCGAGCCGGCTGACACCGACGGCGGCATTCGCTGCCATTCCGCCTCCTTGTTCGCGGTAGGACAGACATTCGAGCTTTCCGTCGTGGCCGGGCAGACGCTCCACTTCGTAGATCAGGTCGAGCACGGCTCCCCCTAGGCACGAGACTGTCTTCATCACTTGACTGCTCCCGACAAGGTTCCCCGTGCCAGCGCGCGCGAAGCGATCCAGCCGAGAAGCAGAACAGGCAGGACAGCAAGGACTGCGGCCGCAGACATGCGAGCCCAGCTTTGTCCCTCCGTGGTGAAGAACGACGCCATGTAGACCGGCAGGGTCGCCGCCGTCTGTCCCGTCAGGTTAACCGCGAAGAAGAACTCGTTCCAGGTCATGATGAGCAGCAGAAATGCAGTGGTCGCCAGCCCGGCCTTCGAAAGCGGAAGGACGATCTCCCAGACGATGACGCGATGCGGCGCGCCCTCCAGAAGCGCGGATTCCACCAGCTCGTAGGGAACGTCGCTGAAAAAGGAGCGCATCAGCCACAGCACGATCGGGACGTTCAGCGAGGTGTAGATTGCAATGAGACCGAACATCGTGTCGATCAGGCCGAGCTTTGTGAACAGGAGAAAGATCGGGACGATCACGGCCACTCCGGGCATGAACCGGGTGGAAAGGGCGAAGAACAGCAGATCGTTCGCTTTCCGGCCCGGAAAGAAGGCCAGTTTGTAGGCCGCGGGGACTCCGAGGACGAATGCCGCTGCCATTGAGCCGAAGACAGCCAGCAGCGTGTTTTCGAGGTAATGCGGGTAATCTCCGGCCAGAGCTCCGAGATAGTGGGACCAAGTCAACGGGACAAAGACGGTAGGCGGGACCGATATGGCATCCGTCTCGTGCTTGAACCCGGTGAAGACGGTCCAGATGATGGGAAAGCAAAGCACAAGGGCGACTGCAAAGGTGCACACCGCAACGGCGAAATCCCTGACCGGAGAGCGCATGCTACTGCCTTTCCATATAGGGGCGGATGTAGGCCAGTAGCGCGAGCGCGACGATCGATGTCATCACCGCGGTGATTATTCCGCCTGCGGCCGCACGCCCGATTTCGTATTGCTCGGTCAGCATGCGGTAGACCGCGAACATGAGATTGGCCGTCGCATTGCCCGGGCCGCCATATGTCCCGACATAGATAGGGCCGAAGACGGGAAGTATGAGGATCGCCTCGATCAGCATGCCGACGCTCAAATAGGGAACGATGTGCGGAAGAGTGACATGAAGGAACTGGTTCCAGGCATTGGCGCCGTCGATTTTCGCTGCCTCGATCGTTTCCTCATCGACCGACTGCATGCCGGCGAGGAGGATCAGCATCATGAAGGGCGACCATTGCCAGACAATCATCAGCAGGATGGCAGCGCGCGGCATGCTCGTTATGAGGTCGATGGGCGCCAGTCCGGCTGACGCCAGCGCGAAGTTCAACAGCCCGTAGATCGGATTGAGGATGAGGTTCTTCCAGATGATGGGGTTCACCGTCTCCATTATCAGAAACGGCGCGAAAAGAAGGGAATAGGCAAACCCGCGTCCGTAACGCAGATTGTTGACCAGGAGCGCCAGGCCCAGACCGATCGCCGTGGTGATGATGGCCGAAAGCACGGTGAAGAGGACTGTGTTGCCGATGGCCGTGCGAAAAACCGGGTCGGTCAAGACATAGGTATAGTTCTCGAAGCCCACGAAGCGAAATGGACGCTGCGGATACATGAGGTTCCAGGCGTGCAGGCTGAAATAGAGGGTCGCGACGAGAGGGACCTGTGTCGTCACGAGCAGATAGATCACTGAGGGCCACGTCGCCCAACGCCCTGGGGCGAGGCGGCCCAGGCGGGCCGCACTCGATTTTCGGGGAAGCTTGTCGCATCGGGGCGGTTCTGCTCTACTTCTTGATGTATCCGGCGTCGGTCATGACGCGGACGGCCGTGGCCTGAGAGCGCTTGAGCGCCTCGTCAACCGACATCTTTCCGGCGATGACGGCCGAAAAGTTTTGGCCGAACTCGGCCGCCCATGACGCGTATTCGGGAATGTTGACCTGTGCCGTGCCGGTATAGGGAACGGGATCCTTCGCCGGCTTGGTCAGATCGGCACTTTCGATCGCCTTTACGACGATCGGCGCAAAGGGTGCGGCCTTGCGGTAGTCGGCGCGCTTGTAGGTCGAGATGCGCGTGCCCGAAGGAATGTGCAGCGGTCCGTCGCGCTTGGCGACGAGATCGGCATATTGCTTCGACGTCGCCCAGCGGATGAATTCGAATGCCGCGTCCTTGTTCTTCGAGGACGACAGGATGCCCAGCGCCCAGGTGTAGAGCCATGCCGAGCCGTTCTTCGAACCTTCGGTCGGCGCGAGCGCATAACCGATCTTGCCTGCAACCTTCGACGTCTTCGGATCGGCGAGAAGACCGGCGGCCACAGTCGCGTCGACCCAGATCGCCGCGCGTCCCTGCGACATGAGGGTCAGCGCCTCATTGAAGCCGACGTTTGTTGCGCCCGGCTCGCCGCATTCCTTCAAGAGATCGACATAGGCCACGAACGCCTTCTTGAAGGCAGGGCTGTCGATCTGCGGCTCCCACTTCTCGTTGAACCACTTGGCGCCGTAGGAGTGCATGAAGGTGATGAAGGGCGCAAGCTGGCCGTAATCGGGCACGCCCTTCATGACGATTCCGTAGAGCCCCTTCTTCGGATCGTTTAGCTTGCAGGCGAACTTGCGGATATGATCCCAGGTCGGCGCGTGCGGCATTGTCAGGCCCGCCTTCTTGAAGAGATCCTTCCGGTACATCGTGAAGGAGCTTTCTCCGTAAAACGGCAGGGCGTAAAGCACGTTGTCGACTGTCAACGCCTTGCGAATGGTCGGAATCAGTCGCTCAGGTCGTAGGCCTCGCGCGTCGCCTTCGGCAGTTTCTCGAAGCGTGGCGTAAGAGGGACGAGCCACTTGTTCTTCGCCCAGCCGGATTGCACCTCGAAGGGGGAGATCGTCGCGATGTCGTAACGTCCGCCCTTCACGGCCACGTCCTGAGTCACATTCTGCCGAAGCACATTGTCGGGCAGAACGACGAATTTGACATTGATGTCGGGGTGCGCCTTCGTGAACACCGGCGCCAGCTTTTGCATGAGCACCATGTCGGGATTGTTGACTGTCGCGACCGTGATGTCTGTCGCATGCGCCGCATACGCCGAGAGCAACATTGCCGTTGTCAGTAATAGTCGTTTCATTCCATTCTCCTCCCTTGGTGAAAGATGATAACGATTACATTTCCGTTTGAGAACCGGCTCGAAGCGCCTCCGTCATGCCGATCTCCGGATTGTCAGCGAAAAAGGCAGAACGATGTCTTCGGCCGTCTTTTGCTCCGTCTTGTCGGGGTCCAGCATGGACGCAACGGCGGGACCGAAATCGAGCGCAGGGACCTTCACGGTCGACAGCCACGGCGCAAGCCACTCGTTGATACGGTTGTCGTCGAAGCCGAAAATCGCGAGTTCGTCGGGAACCTCGACACCTTTCTCTTCGGCCGCACGATGGATGCCATAGGCGATCATGTCGTTTCCGCAAAAGACAGCACGAACGGGGGTATTGCTGACCGAGAAGTGCCTTGCCATGCAAATAGCCGGCCTCCATTGTGAGCGAGCTTTCAATCCTCAGGACGTTGTCGATCGGGCGAGCCGGCTTCCGCCAGACCACGAAGAAAGCCCTTCCAGTCGGCCGCGGCTTGCCGAGTACTGCAATGAGCCGTGTATGGCCGCGCAGCGACCGTAGTCCCGGCTGGCAAAATAGCGGCCCACCGCAAATCCGGCGGCTTCGTTGTCGATGCCGACATAGGGTGCTTCGACATGCGCCGGCGGACGCCTGTTTACGAAGACGACATTCTTGAAACGTTCGACGTGCACTGCGAAGCTTCGGCGTGTCGATGGCACCGAGAAGGGCAATCCCGTGCGGTCGAAGCGTCTCCGCCTCCTCGAGTAACCTGTCTTGCTGCGACGCATCCTCCGAGGTGTTGGCCAGGACCATTGACAGGCCGACATCGCTGAGCGAGCGTTCGAGTGAAATGGCGACGTCCGCGCAGAAGTCGTTGGTTGCGTCCGGAACAAGAAGTACCACCACGCGCGAACGGGCCAGGCGCAGGGAACGGCCGATTTCGGAGGGTGTGTAGCCGAGTGCCTCTGCAGCGTTTCGCACCTTCTCGCGGGTTTCCGGTGCCACGACCCCGGCCTTGCCTGCAAAGACCCGGGAGACAGTCGCAGTCGATACACCAGATGAAAGGGCGACGTCGCGGACAGTTGGCCTGTTCCCCACCGATGGCTCCATAACACGGTTGAGAACTTTTTGTAATCGTGTACATTCCTGATGTCAACGTTTACATTCCTGTGTCTTTCCCCAGGTTCCTTGGCGCGCGGCATGTTCGGCCCGTCTAGGGTCCCATAAAACAAGCGAGGTGCGCCATGACCGGGCAAGTCCATCCGATCTCACGTCTCCAGCTGCCTTCCGGAGGCTTCGCGATGCTGGCAATCGACCAGCGCGAATCCATGAGAGCGATGTTCGCCGAGAAGCAGACGGCACCGGTTGCTGACGAACAACTGGTAGAATTCAAGCTTGATGCGCTCAGGGCCCTGACGCCCGTGGCGTCGGCTGTGCTGATAGACAAGGAGTTTGGCTGGCGCCCGGCGATCGAAAACGGTGCGGTCGATCCGTCCTGCGCGCTCATTGCGGCGGCGGACCGCTTCATCTCAAGCCCTGGGGAGATCGTCGCAGACGTCGAAATCGACCGGAGCGTCGTTCCGTCGGAGATGAAGAGGGACGGGGCCGTTGCGCTCAAGCTGCTGGTCACCTGGAGACCGGATCAAGCTCCTGAAAAGCGTGTGGCGATGGTTGACGAATTCGTTGCGATCTGCCGGTCGAACGGTCTGCTGAGCATTATCGAGCCGGTTGCCCGTGCTCCCCGCAACGGAGGAGACTGGACCGTGACCGATGGCATCCTGGCAGCGGCAAGGGAACTCGGCAACAGGGATGCCGATCTCTACAAGGCGGAAGTGCCCCTTCACGGAAAAGGGGGAGAGAAGGCCATCCGGGAGCAGTGCGCGTTGCTCACCCGGACGATCGGCAGCCCCTGGGTTGTATTGTCGTCTGGCGTGGCGCCGGACGACTTCCCTCAGGCGGTCGAATGGGCCTGCAAGGAGGGAGCTTCGGGCTTTCTTGCCGGGCGGGCGGTATGGCGCAACGTGATTGGCGCAAGCGATGTTGTCTCGGCCCTCCGGAATGAAGCGGTCTCACGGCTGGAGCGGCTTCGGGAAATCGTTGACCGCATCGTATGAACCGGGGCCGCAAACTTCTGACCGGATGATCCGGGCCGGTCTGCCGCAGCTTTCCCGGCCTCGGATGGAGGAGCGCCATCTATCGAAGCGCGGCCCGCGTTTCCGGCCTCCCCTCAATGGCGCTAAGCGCCGTCTTCTTCTGTTTCCCGCCGAATTGATATGACAACCGCCAGAGTTTCGATCCCTTCGGAGAAAGCAGGATCTGAAGGCCGCCTGTCAACGCCGGAGCAATCATGTGCCAGGCCGGAGTAAAGACCTGCCAGGTGACACGGCCCGCGATCTGGAAGAGGTCGTCACCGAGCGGGCGCTGGAACTGCGGCTGCTCAAAAAAAGCGTGATCGCGGATGGGGACGACGACGAATGAGATACCCCGCCTCCGAGAAGCTGGAGATCATACGGGTCGTCGAGCAGTCGCATCGGCCGGCCCGGCGTACGCTGAGAAGCTCGGCATTCCGCGATCGACGTTCCATCGCTGGTATGATTGTTTCCAGACCGGCGGCGTCGAGCTGGCGCTCAACGAGCCCGACATTTCGCCGCGGGAGCTGAGCATCCGAAGGGCTTCTTTGACGCGCGCCGTGCGCTTGGCGAAGTTACGGCTTCGGTCAGGCGTCGATCACCTATGAACCGATTTCCACCACATGTTCCGCTGCGAGGCTTGAAGCGCGTGAAATTATCGGGTTTTCCTTGAAGCTGACGGCGGGCCATGTGTCAGCCCGACGGCGTCGGAGAGGCCGTTGCTTTCTTCCGTGGCGCCGGCAGCCACTGGAGATCGCCATGAAGTGGATAGCCTGCTGCCTCGTCTTTCTTTGCCTCGCCGCGATCATTCCTCATACAAGCTGTCCTGCCACCGCGCTGGTATCTGAGTCCCATGCGCAAAGCGGCAACCATGGGTCTCCCTCGATCAGCCCCTATGTCCAATGGGAGAATGGACCACCCAAGGATCCGGGCTATTTTCCCTTGGCCGTCTGGATGCAGTCGCCCCGACATGTTCGAGAATATCAAAGCATAGGGATCAATACGTTCGTCGGGCACTGGGGCGACCTGAACCAGGCTGATCTCGACGTGTTCGCCAATTCCGGCATGTCCCTGATTGTTGGCCAAAGCGCCTTCGCCATCTCGGCTCAGGGCTCTTCAGCCATCGCAGGATGGTTGCAACCCGATGAACCGGATAACGCTCAACCGGACGGCAACGGTGGCTACGGCCCCTGCATCGCGCCAGGCGTTCTTAAGAAAAACTACGCCCGATACAGGGCAAATGACCCATCGCGTCCCGTTCTGCTTGGCTTCGGCCGCGGCGTCTCTGATGTCTGGTGGATCGGGCGCGGAAGTTGCACGGGCGACGTGAGCTACTACGCCCAAGCTGCCAGCGCCGGCGACATACTCGCCTTCGACATCTATCCGGTGGCCAATGGAACGGGGCGTCTCGACGATCCGGCAAAAGGAGTTAGGAACCTGATCCACTGGTCCGGCGGCAGCAAGATCATCTGGAACGATATCGAGGCCTCGGCGATCCACGGCGGAAAGGCTCCAACGGCCTCACAAGTGAGGTCCGAGGTCTGGTTGTCGATCATTGCCGGCTCTCGCGGCATCGACTATTTCGTCCATGAGTTCTCGCCCAGCTTTCGGGAAGACGGAATCTTCAATCACCCCCAGTTGGTCAAGGGCGTGGCAGCCCTCAACAAGGAAGTTCAGTCGCTTGCGCCCGTCCTGAACTCTCGGACGATCGAAGGGCGGGCCAGCGTTTTTTCCTCGCCATCCACGGTGCCCGTCAGTTTCATGATGAAAAAGTTTGCGGGCGCAATTTATATCTTTGCCGCAGCGACTGCAGATGCTTCCGCGGAGGGCAATTTCAAGCTGGCGGGCGTCAGTCGAGGCAGCGCCGTGGTCCTGGGCGAGAATCGTGAGATCCGCATCTCCCACAGCATTTTCCGCGACCATTTCGCCGCTTATGGCGTGCATCTCTACAGGATCAGCTTGAAGCAATGAAAATTGCGGAAGGCTTCCCGGTCGGCTATCGGCCTGCCCTGGCCGGCACAACCGCGGCACAGGCAGGAGCGCACGAGGCGCAGCGTCGCCCTTACCGTCAGCGACCGGCCGAGCGCCCATTCAAACCCGGGTAAATCGCTGCAACCTTGTTCGCCCGCGGTCTACCGTCCGAGGGCCTTTTGCCCACCAGCTCGGGCTCGGCAGGATTCGAAACTGTGATACCTGCCGTCGGATTTCGCGCCGATTCCCCGATTGATGCCGGCGGCATCATCGGCTATGAACCGGCAACCAGCAGCCTGCGTTCCTAGCGCAGCCGAAGCACCCGTAGCTCAGCTGGATAGAGCGCTGCCCTCCGAAGCGTCCAGGAGGGTTTACCCCCAAGACTTTCAATCCGTTGTGGCCCAAGCCTCCTTACCCGACTCAGGCTTTGAAGCGATCGAGATCGGCACGACCTCGGCACACTACCCCTACCGTAGGTGAGGACGTTTGCATGGACGTCTTCTTCAGTCTCGAGACCAAATTGAGCGGCAGCGTTTCTGTTAGGGGCAGAGATCCTCGGCTAGATCGCGATCGCCATTCCAGCACGATCTTGACCGTCTTCTGTGGTCGTGTTCCATTAATCGGCACAATCAGAGGTAATACGCGGGGGAAAAATTGAGCTACCCCCCGAAAATCGGACAGTGACGGAAGCTACGATCTGAAGTCTGCTGATCTCCAACCACCAGCTATCTGAAGTATGGTCCACCAAGACCCCTTGCCCACCAGCTCGGGCTCGGCAGGATTCGAACCTGTGATCCCCGCCGTCGGGATTTCGCGTCAATTCCCGGATTGATGCCGGCCGCATCATCCGCTATGAACCCGTCACCAGCCGCCCGCCAAGCGGGGCCGGAGCACCCGTAGCCCAGCTGGATAGAGCGCTGCCCTCCGAAGCGTCCCCTCCAGTCTTTTCCCATTTGCGCCGGAACCTGAGGGCGCAAGGTTTCCGCATCGGCTCATAGGCGCCGGTCAGAAAGAACGGCACGATCGCGGCCCCGTCCGGGCGGCTTCTTCAGGAAGCGCGGCGCCGGGTCAGCTGCGCGATCTTGCGCTGGTGATCGGCCGCAGCCTTTCCACCGGTCGTCTGCGTGAACAGCGCAAGCGTCTCGTCCTCGTCGTCTTCTACCGGCGCCAGCGCCTGATCCGTATAGCCTTGCGCCCCTGCACTCCTCGATATCAGAACCGCAGCCCAGATGAGCGGAATGACGGTCCGGGCAAGCATCGCATGCTTGCGCAACGTCTCCCAGACGAACCGGGGCCAGAAGAGCCAGATGCTTTCCACGGCCATGCCGGGACGCCGCTCCGAAGGATGTTTCATGCGCAGAAGGCCGCTTTGAAGCGGATGCACGCCTTCGATGCGGACCGTCGTTGCAAAGGCCGAGAGCACCTTGACGAGACTTGCCATCGGGACGCCCGTCGCGCGGGCGCGCAGAAGCAGCATTCGCATATGTTCCGGCGTATAGTAGAGTTTCCAGGCCTCCTGATAGATCGCCTCCCACTCGGCCTTGCTCATCCGCTCATGCGGAGCGCAGATGTGCTCGACGTCGTAGATATTGAGATCCGCTTCCATCTCGACGCCACTGTCCCAAAGCACCTTGTGATCTTCGGATCCCGGCAGCGGCGTCAGACAGAAGAACTCGATAACATCGAGCGGCAGCTCGCGCTGGATGATGCCGATATCGCGGCGGATTGTCTCCGGCGTGTCGGACGGGAAGCCGAGAATGTAGCCCGCCAGCGTCATGATGCCCTGTGCCTTCCAGGCAAGAAGCATCCTGCGATATTCGGTGATCTTGTTCTGGCGCTTCTTGGCAGCAGCGAGATTGTCCGGATTGACGTTCTCCAGGCCGATGAAGACGCGCGTGACACCGGCGCGCTTTGCCTTTTCGATGAAGCCGTCGATCTTGTGACATAGAGTGTCGACCTGAATCATCAGGCCCAGCGGAATACCGTGCTCCTCGCGCAGTTCGATCAGCCGGTCGAAAATCGCCTCCCACTCCGAATTTCGCGCGAAATTGTCATCGGTGATGAAGAATTTGTGGATCCCTTGAGCCCAGTTCAGCCGCACAAGGTGTTCGACATCGTCGGCGGAACGAAAGCGTGACTTGCGGCCCTGCACGTTGATGATCGTGCAGAATGAGCATTGATACGGACAGCCGCGCCCTGCGTCGAAGCTGGAACTCAGGCCGAGCGTGTGAGACACGAACGCCTTGGGGAGGAACGGCGCCGGAGTGCCTGGCAGGCTCGGCAAATCGTTCATGAAATCATAGACCGGCTCGAGTTCGGCGTAGGCGGCGTCCTGCAGGACGCGATCGAGCCGGCCCTCGGCCTCGCCGGCGAACATCGAAACGCCCATCGCGGTGCACTCGTCGAGGCCGATGGCGTGGCCGTCCAGCATGGCAAGGCAGCCGGAAACATGGAAGCCACCGATGATCACCGGCAGATCGGCCTGGCGGAACGAACGGGCAATGTCGAGCGCACGCGGATACTGGTTCGACTGAACGCCGACCAGTGCCACCATGCCGAAATTGTCATGACGCGCGAACTGCGCCAGCAGCCGATCGAAGTTGACGCGCGTGTTGGTCTCATCGATGACGGTGACATCGATTTCGACGTCCGGTCCCAATGCGCGGCGGTCCGCACAATCGGCGGCAATCCCGTAGACGGCGGCGAGCGAGTTGGAAGGGATCATCGCACGCCACCATCGGATGACGTATCCGTCGTCGTCGTAATGCGATGGCTTGATCAGGATGAGCTGGAAGCGGCGGCGAAGATTTTCGCGCTGATTTGGCACGTAAGGCCTTTCGGTTGGCGCCACATGACAATCGAAGCGCATCGGTAACATAGAACACTCTGGCCCCCGCCGACAGGCCTTGCGTCAAGTAGGACAGCCGCGCCCGACCGGCAGGGCACCTGCATGGTCGGCCGCCGCAATCTCGTCCTTCGGCACACAGAAGCCCTGCTCCGTTCGGGCACGCTCGTGCTCGCTGTCGTCGCGATACGGCCAGCGTTCGGCGATGTCGGGCAGGTTGTTCTTCTCGTGCTCATCATCATTCAGATGCGCGTCCGGCCCGAGCCGGTCGTCGGCGAGCAGCGGCGTGCGCCTGTCGTCGAGGAAGAAGCCGTCGGCCTGGCCGTCGTAGACCCAGACATGATCCGTGCCGCCGGAGGTCGTCCTGGTGAAGAGCAGGCGGGTGATCTGCCAGATCACCTCCATCGGATTGGAAATGCCGGCCGTCCAGAACGTATTCCAGACATTGTCGATCCTGTTGCGGAGTTCCCCCTTGAGCATCACGACCCCGCCTCTGCCCTTGTTACCGTTCAACCTCAGGATAGCCTCGCCTCGTTCGGGAAGACATCATTCGACAGCCATCCTGTTCCTCACGCCTACCGCAAGGACGCACTTTTGAGAAAGCCTGCTTCGGTCGCCACGCTTACGGAGTTCGGGCGCACGCGCCTGTCGAAGAGCTTCTTCATGCGTGATTTCCTGTTGTCGGAAATCGCCGCCATCCACGGTCTGCGGAACATTCCGGACGATCCCGATCTGGCGATTGCGGCCGGGACGCGGCTCTGCGAGGAACTCCTCGAACCGCTGCAGGACTTCTTCGGGCGCATTGCCGTCAGGTCGGCCTATCGCTCGTGCGAGGTGAACGGCCTCGGCAGCGAGATGCAGAAAAAAGCAAGGCCGGCTATAACTGCGCCGCGAATGAGTCGAACTACGCCGGCCACATTTGGGACCGTCGGGACGCGGACGGCTACATGGGCGCGACGGCATGCGTCGTCGTGCCGTCCTTCTGGGATCGCTTCCAGGCGCCAGGCGACTGGCAGAAGATCGCGTGGTGGATCCACGATCATCTGCCCTATGCCGGTCTGGAATTCTTTCCGACATATTGGGCCTTCAACATCAATTGGCACGAACAGCCGGAACGCAGCATCTACAGCCATGCGGAGCCCAGGGGTTTCTTGACCAGGCCCGGCATGGCAAACCACGGCGGCAGTCATGAGGACGAGTGGCGCGACATTGCCTGAGCAGCAGGGCTTCTGGCGTCTCCTCTGGCGTGCTCACCAAACAACGATGCGGGATTGCTCCCAGGAAACGGGTGCGAAAGTGCTCGACGTCTCGGGCCGCAGGCACATCGGCGGCACAGGCCGGGACGCTCCGGCAACCCCATCCGGGGACATGAAAGCAGCGTGGACAAGACGGATTTCGTGCGCGGATCGACAATGCCTCCGGCGCATGCGCGCGCATCGCCTTGTCAACGGCGCGCGTCACGCTCCTGCCTTGCGCGCACCGATCTGCGCCAAGCCCTCGCCCCGCAAGGCGCGCCCGACAGGATTCGACCTCGTGACCTCCGCCGTCGGATTTCGCGCCGATTCCCCGATTGATGCCGGCGGCATCATCGGCTATGAACCGGCAACCAGCAGCCTGCGTTCCTAGCGCAGCCGAAGCACCCGTAGCTCAGCTGGATAGAGCGCTGCCCTCCGAAGGCAGAGGTCACAGGTTCGAATCCTGTCGGGTGCGCCAATTATTTCAATGACTTAGGTGGTGCCGCTGCATTCCCTATGGAATGGAGGGTGGCAAGCCGGGGGCGCGGGGCGGCTTGTTTGGCCCCGGGTTTCCGTCAAGCGGGCCGTGCCGGCCGTGTTGCGCGGAAAACGGCTGTCGCCGGCGGTCGTCTTGGCGGCGGGTTCCGGGGTGGTGCGGCCACCGGCCGATGGCGGGCCTGCGACGGCCCGTCTTTGTCGCCGCAATCGGGCGGATGGTGCTGGACAAACCCGAGCCCGGCGCGACATAGAGGGGGCTGGCGCGTTGCCAGACTTCACTTCCGGCGGCACGGAAGGACGCCAGCGCGTCGCCGCGTGCCGCACGTCAAACAGCCGAACAAGGGGTCCTTCGTCATGACCAGACAAGCCAAGCGCATCGCAGTCACCGGTGCAGCGGGCCAGATTTGCTACTCCCTCCTCTTCCGCATCGCCAAGGGCGACGTGTACGGGCCCGACCAGCCGGTCGTCCTGCAGCTCCTCGACCTTCCGCAGGCCCAGGCGGCCGTGCGCGGCGTGGTGATGGAGCTCGAGGACTGCGCCTTCCCGCTGCTGCAGGGCATCGCGATCACCGACGATCCCGCAACCGCGTTCCGCGACATCGACGCGGCATTCCTGGTCGGCTCCCGGCCGCGCTCGAAGGGCATGGAGCGCCGCGACCTGCTGGCCGCCAACGCCGACATCTTCAAGGTGCAGGGCCGCGCCCTGAACGAAGCCGCCAAACGGGACGCCAAGGTGATCGTCGTCGGCAACCCGGCCAACACCAATGCCATGATCCTCGCCCAGTCGGCGCCGGAATTCCCGAGCGGGAACGTCACCGCCATGGTGCGGCTCGACCACAACCGCGCCCTGACGCAGCTCGCCGCCAAGGCAGGCGCGAAGGTCGACGCGATCAGGAAGCTGGTCGTCTGGGGCAACCACTCCCCGACCATGTTCGCAGACTGGACGAACGCGACCGTCGACGGCAAGAGCCTCTCGCAGACGATCGGCGACGACACCTGGTACCGCGAGACGCTGATCCCCGAGGTCGGCAAGCGCGGCGCGGCGATCATCGAGGCGCGCGGCGCCTCCTCCGCCGCCTCGGCAGCCAACGCCGCGATCGACCACATGCACGACTGGATCAACGGCAGCGACGGTGACTGGGCCTCCATGGCCGTCATCTCCGACGGATCCTACGGCATTCCGGAAGGCCTCATGAGCGGCGTTCCGGTGATCTGCTCCGACGGCGCCTACGAGCGCGTCACCGGCCTGGAACTCGACGAGTTCCAGCGCAGGATGCTCGACAGGACGGTCGCCGAACTGATCGAGGAGCGCGACGCCGTCGGCTCGATCGGCTGACCGCCGCGCCAGGATCGAATGGGGCGGAGCCGGCGAGACCTCGCCGGCTCCGCAGCCCCCGGGGGCCGTGCCAGGGGCCTACTGCTTCTCCAGCGCCTGCATCCGCCGGCGCGCTTCCTCCCAGTTGTCGCGGGTCATTCGGTCGATGACCGCCTCGGTCACCGCGAGCAGCGCGGCGCTGGAGTCCCAGGGCCGCCCCGTGGCGATGTGGCAGGGCAGCACGACGCGGGCGAACTGGGCGATCGGCGAGAGCCAGGCGTCGGTGACGAGCACGATGCGCGCCTTGCGCTCGTTGAGCCGGGAGGCCACGTCGAAAAGGTCTTCCTGATAGCGGCGGATGTCGAAGATCACCGCGACGTCGCCCGCGCGCACGTCGAGGATCTGGTCCTTCCAGGTCGACACCTGCCCGTGGAAGCGGCGCACGCCGGGGCGCACGATCCGCAGGTGCGTGGCCGCGTAGCCGGCGACGAAATCGGTGAAGCGGCCCCCCAGGAAATAGCACTGCCTGCGGCTGTCGCCGATCAGCTCGCAGGCGGCGTCGAAATCGGCCTCGGGCATTTCCCGGACCGTCCGCTCCAGATTGGCCTGCACGCCGGAGAGAACCACGCGCAGGCCGCTCGCATCCGACGTTCCCGCAACGGCCGCCGGATCCGACTTCTCGAGCGGCGAGAGGCGCCCCTCGCGAATCTCGTCGCGAAGCGCGCGCTGGAAGTCGGGATAGCCGGAAAAGCCCAGGCGCGCGACGAAGCGCAGCACGGTCGGGGCGCTGGTGCCCGCGATCCTGGCGAACTCGGCGACAGGCGCCAGGCCGGCACTCGGATAGTGGCCGATCAGGGCGCGGGCCGTCTTCTTCTCCGCGGCGGTCATATCCGCAAAGGCGGATCGCGCCCGCTCCTCCACACGCATGGCCGTGACCTCACTGGACTTTCTGAAATAATCGCTCCAAGATTGACAGTGTCAACTCCGAATGGAATTTTCGTTACAAACGTAAACGCAATTCGGGATCACCCCCGGCATGAGGGGCTCATGCTTCGGAACGTTGCGAGGGCAGTGGCTTGGCGCTTGAGGAAAGGCTTCTGACGACGTCGGACGGCCCCGCCTTCGCGGTGGAGAACGCACGCGGCTCCTCGCCCGTCGTCCTCGTCTGCGAACACGCCTCGAACGCGATTCCCGCCAGGCTCGGCGGCCTCGGCCTCGACGCCGAGGTGCTGGCGAGCCATGCAGCCTACGACATCGGGGCGCTGGAGACGGCGCGGCGGATGTCGGCGCATCTCGACGCGCCACTCGTGCGCCAGCGCTTCTCCCGCCTCGTCTACGACTGCAACCGGCCGCCGGAAGCCCCCGACGCCATGCCGGTTCGCAGCGAGGTCTTCGAGATCGCCGCCAATGCAGGCCTCGGCGCGGCGGAGCGCGCGGCCCGCACGGAGGAGATCTACCGGCCGTTCCACGCCGCCGTCGCCGAGACGATCGAGAGCCATGTCGCACGCGGGCTTTCGCCCGTCCTCGTCACGGTGCACAGCTTCACCCGCGTCTACTGCGGAAAGCGCCGCGACGTCGATTTCGGCATCCTCGAGGATCGCGATACGCGGCTGTCGGACCGGCTTCTTTCCGCCTGCGAATCCTGGGAGGACTGCGCCGTCCGGCGGAACGAACCCTATGGCGCCGGCGACGGCGTGACCCACACGCTGCGCCTTCACGCGGTGCCGCGCGGATTGATGAATGTCATGTTCGAGATCGCCAACGATCTCGTCACGGATGGCGCCGGCCAGGAAGCCTGGGCCCGGCGCCTGTCGGACCTGTTGCGGGAGGCGGCAGGCGACGACGCAAGGCAGATGCCGCAACCCGGCTCCCGCACCGCATGAGGCGCAGCTGAATGGAGGGGAACATGGCAAAGCGCCGGAGCACCTCGCGAGAACCGCCGGGACCGCACCCCCTCCCGAGCCCGGGCTCCCGCGAGCCTTTCGGCAGCGGCGTCCCGTGCCGCCGCGCGCCCCATCCGATCAACACAGCGAACAGAGGCCCCGAATGCCCGGCAACCTGACTTTCGAACAGCTGAAGCAGAACGTCCAGTCCGGCGATATCGACACCGTCCTCGCCTGCCAGGTGGACATGCAGGGACGGCTGATGGGCAAGCGCTTCCATGCGCGCCATTTCGTCGACAGCGCCCACGAGGAGACGCACAGCTGCAACTACATCGTGGCGACCGACATGGAGATGGAAACCGTGCCCGGCTACCGGTCGACCAGCTGGGCGGCCGGCTACGGCGACTACACGATGAAGCCCGACATGGCGACGCTGCGGCGGATTCCCTGGCTGGACGGGACCGCGCTGGTGCTCTGCGACGTGCTCGACCACCACACCGGCGCGGAAGTCCCGCACTCCCCGCGCGCCGTGCTGAAGCGGCAGGTCGGGCGGCTGAAGGAGATGGGACTCGCGGCCATGATGGGATCGGAGCTCGAGTTCTTCCTCTTCGACCAGAGCTTCGAGGCGGCGCGGGACGCCGGCTACCGCGGCATGAGGCTCGCCAGCGCCTACAACGAGGACTACCACATCTTCCAGACGACCAAGGAAGAGGACGTGATGCGGGCCGTCCGCAACGGGCTCTACGGGGCCGGCGTTCCCGTCGAGTGCAGCAAGGGCGAGGCCTCCGCCGGCCAGGAGGAGATCAACGTCCTCTATGCCGGCGCGCTGGAATGCGCCGACAACCATTCGCTGGTCAAGAACGGCACCAAGGAGATCGCCTGGTCGAGGGGCAAGGCCGTCACCTTCATGGCCAAGTGGGACTACGTGGCCGCCGGCAGTTCCTCCCACGTCCACCAGTCGCTGAGGACGCTCGACGGAAAGCCGGCCTTCCACGACCCGAAGGCGCCCTACGGCATGTCGCAGACGATGCGCCACTACATGGCGGGCCTGCTGGCCCATGCCGGCGAGATCACCTGCTTCCTCGCCCCCTACATCAATTCCTACAAGCGCTTCCAGGCTGGCACCTTCGCCCCGACCAAGGCGGTCTGGAGCAAGGACAACCGCACGGCCGGCTTCCGCATCTGCGGGGAGGACACGAAGGCGGTGCGCATCGAGTGCCGCATCGGCGGGGCCGACCTCAATCCCTATCTCGCCTTCGCGGCGATGATCGCGGCCGGCATCGACGGCATCGAGCGCAAGCTCGACCTCGAGGACGAATTCAGCGGCGACGCCTATCATGCGGAGAAGGTTCGCGAGATCCCGAAGACGCTGCGCGCGGCGTCGGCGCTGCTGAACGATTCGGAAATGCTGCGCGCAGCATTCGGCGGGGACGTCGTCGACCATTACGTGCATGCAGCCGAATGGGAACAGTTCGAGTATGATCGCCGCGTCACCGACTGGGAAATCGCCCGTGGCTTCGAACGAGCCTGAGCGCATGCGACCCGGACAAACAGGACAGGCCAGCCCAATGCCGACACTCACCTGCATCTCACCCGTCGACGGTTCCGTATTCGCCGAGAGGGAAACCGACACCCCGGCCGCGCTCGAAGCGATGCTCGACAAGGCCCGCGCCGCCCAGAGGGACTGGGCGCGCCGGCCGGTCGCCGAACGCGTCTCCCTCGTCGCCAGGGGCATCGAGGAACTTGCGGCGATGAACGACGACATCGTCGTCGAGCTCGCCCGGCAGATGGGGCGGCCGGTGCGCTACGGCGGCGAGATCGGCGGCGTGCGGGAGCGATCGGACTACATGCTGTCGATCGCCGGACGCGAGCTGGCGCCGACGGTCATCGAGGATTCCGACCGGTTCCACCGGTACCTGACGCGCGAGCCCGTCGGCGTCGTCCTCGTCGTGGCGCCGTGGAACTATCCGTTCCTGACGGCTGTCAATTCCATCGTGCCGGCGCTCGCGGCCGGCAACGCCGTGATGCTCAAGCATGCGACCCAGACCATCCTCGCCGGGGAGCGCTTCGCAGCCGCCTTCGAGAAGGCGGGCCTGCCGGAAGGCCTCTTCAGCAATCTCCGTCTTTCGCACGACCAGGCGGAGAACCTGATCGCCATCCGCTCGTTCGACTTCATCAACTTCACCGGCTCGGTCGGCGGCGGGAAGGCGATCGAGCGCGCCGCGGCCGGCACCTTCACCGGGCTGGGCCTGGAGCTCGGCGGCAAGGATCCGGGCTACGTGCGCGCGGATGCCGATCTCGACGCGGCGGTCGCCGGGCTCATCGACGGTGCCATGTTCAACTCCGGCCAGTGCTGCTGCGGCATAGAGCGCATCTACGTTCACGAGAGTCTTTTCCAGGGCTTCGTGGAGAAAGCGAAGGAACTGGTCGAAGGCTACAAGCTCGGCGACCCGCTCGACCCCGGGACGACGATCGGGCCGATGGCGAACATCCGGTTCGCCTCGGAGGTGCGCCGGCAGACGCAGGAGGCCATCTCCTCCGGTGCCACGGCGCTGGTCGATCCGAAGCTTTTTCCCGCCGACACGGGCGACACGACCTACCTCGCGCCGCAGCTGCTCGTCGACGTCGACCACTCGATGCGGGTGATGCGCGACGAATCCTTCGGGCCGGTCGTCGGCATCATGAAGGTCTCCGGCGACGAGGAGGCGATCCGGCTGATGAACGACACCCAGTTCGGCCTCACGGCCTCGCTCTGGACGAGGGACGCGGCGGCCGCCGCCGCCATCGGCCGCGAGATCGAGACCGGCACCGTCTTCATGAACCGCTGCGACTATCTCGACCCGGCGCTGTGCTGGACGGGCTGCAAGGACACCGGCCGCGGGGCATCGCTTTCCGCGCTCGGGTATCTCAGCGTCACCCGCGCCAAATCCTACCATCTCAAGAAGGCATGATCAGAATGAGCCTCGTAGCCAACTGGAGCTATCCGACCGCAATCCGCTTCGGCGAGGGCCGCATCGCCGAGCTCGGCGATGCATGCCGGGCGACCGGCATGGAGAACCCCCTGCTCGTCACCGACCCCGGCATCGCCGCGTTGCCGATGACGGAGCGCGCCGTGGCGATCGTCAGGGACGCGGGGATTTCCTGCGCCGTGTTCTCCGACATCCAGGCAAACCCGACTGCCGGCAACGTGGAAGCGGGCCTGAAGGTGATGCGCGACGGCGGCCACGACGGCGTCATCGCCTTCGGCGGCGGTTCCGGGCTCGACGCCGGCAAGGTGATCGCCTTCATGAAGGGACAGACACGGCCGGTCTGGGACTTCGAAGACATCGGGGACTGGTGGACCCGGGCGGACCCCGCCGGCATCGCGCCGATCGTCGCGGTGCCGACCACGGCCGGAACGGGGTCCGAGGTCGGCCGGGCCGGCGTCATAACCAATGAGGAGACGCAGACCAAGAAGGTCATCTTCCACCCGAAGATGCTGCCCTCGATCGTCATCTGCGACGCGGAACTGACGGCGGGGCTGCCCCCGAAGATCACCGCGGGCACCGGCATGGACGCGCTCGCGCACTGCCTCGAGGCGTTCTGCGCTCCGTCCTACCATCCCATGTCGGAGGGCATCGCGCTCGAGGGTATGCGGCTCGTGAAGGAGTACCTGCCACGCGCGTTCAGGGACGGCAGCGACCTGGAGGCACGCGCGCAGATGCTCTCGGCCGCGGCGATGGGGGCGGTCGCCTTCCAGAAGGGACTCGGCGCGATCCATGCGCTTTCCCATCCGACGGGAGCGCTCTACCACACGCACCACGGCCTCACGAACGCGGTCTTCATGCCCTACGTCCTGGAGTTCAACCGCCCGGCGATCGAGGACAAGATGGTGCGGCTCGCCGCGTTCCTCGGGATCGGCGGCGGGTTCGACGGCTTCTTCGGCTATGTCATGCGGCTGCGCGAGGAACTGCAGATTCCGAATACGATCAGGGAGATCGGCGTCGACGATGCCCGCTTCGACCGGATGGCGGAGATGGCCGTCGTCGATCCGACGGCCGGCGGCAACCCGGTCGAGCTGACGGTGGACGCCGCGCGGGAACTGTTCCGGCGGGCCCATTCCGGAAAATGAGGGTTCGCCGGACCGGCGGCGGCAGAGGCAGGAGGTGACGGACCATCTGAAAACGGGAGCAGACCGGGACATCGTGGCGAGCGCATCGCCGGCGGCCCGGAAACCAGGTTCAATTTCGCGTCGAGGGAATGCGCCCGGGCGGGGGTTCATCAAGCTGTCACCTGACATGGCTACCCGCGTCGAAGGCGCCTGGCGGCGTCGAGCAAACGGAGAGAAGAAGATGATGAATGTTGGACGACTGCTTGCCGTGGCTGCGGCGGGATTGATGGCAACGACGGCGATCTCCTCGGCCGCCTCCATGGACGACCTCGTGAAGGCCGCCAAGGCCGAGGGCCAGCTGACGACCATCGCGCTGCCGCACGACTGGTGCGGCTACGGCGACCTGATCTCGGGCTTCAAGAAGAAGTACGGCATCAATGTCAACGAGCTCAACCCGGACGCCGGCTCGGGCGACGAGGTCGAGGCGATCAAGGCCAACAAGAACAACAAGGGGCCGCAGGCTCCCGACGTCATCGACGTCGGCCTCTCCTTCGGGCCCAAGGCCAAGGCCGACGGCCTGCTCCAGCCCTACAAGGTGTCGACCTGGGACCAGATCCCGGACAGCGCCAAGGATTCCGACGGCTACTGGTACGGCGACTACTACGGCGTGATGGCCTTCGAGGTGAACAAGGACCTCGTCAAGAACAGCCCGCAGGACTGGCCGGACCTTCTCGACAAGCAGTACGCCAACGCCGTGGCGCTCGCCGGCGATCCGCGCTCGGCGGCACAGGCGATCATGGGCGTCTACGCCGCAGGGCTTTCAAAGGGCGGCAAGGACGGCGGGCAGATCGCCAAGGACGGCATGGATTTCTATGCGAAGCTCAACAAGGAGGGCAACTTCGTGCCGGTCACCGGCAAGTCGGCCACGCTCGCCCAGGGCACCACGCCGATCATCGTTCGCTGGGACTACCTGGCGCTCGCCGACCGCGACAACCTGAAGGGCAATCCCCCGATGGACATCGTCGTGCCGAAGACGGGCGTCGTCGCCGGCGTCTACGTCCAGGCGATCAGCAAGTACGCGCCGCATCCGAACGCGGCGAAGCTGTGGATGGAGTATCTCTATTCGGACGAAGGGCAGCTCGGCTGGCTGAAGGGCTATTGCCACCCGATCCGCTTCAACGCGATGTCGAAGGCCGGCTCCATCCCGAAGGAACTGCTCGACAAGCTGCCGCCTGCGGACAACTACGCCAAGGCCGTCTTCCCGAGCCTCGACGACCAGAGCGCCGCGGCGAAGGCGATCGCCTCCGAGTGGGACTCCGTCGTTGGTGCCAATGTCAAGTGACGGCGACATAGCCGAGGTAACCGCGCAGGCGACCGATCCGGGGCAACCCGGCTCGGCCGCCGCGCAGGCCGGCTGGTTCGGCGGAATGATGTCCGCCGTCAGCTCGGCCGGGGTGCTGGGCGTCGCCCCGTTTCTGTTCTTCGCCCTCGTCTTCCTGATCATCCCGACCGTCGGACTCGTCGCCGGGGCCTTCTTCGACAAGGCCGGACACCTGACGCTGCAGAACTTTCTCGACCTCACCCAGCCGACGATCGTCAGCGCCTACGTCATTTCCATCAAGGTGTCCGCGGCGTCGGCGGCGCTCGGCGCACTGTTCGGGCTGCTGCTCGCGCTCTCGGTCGGCCGCGGCGGCCTGCCGTCGTGGATCCGCTCCACGGCGCTGACATTCTCCGGCGTCGCCTCGAACTTCGCCGGCATCCCCCTCGCCTTCGCCTTCCTTGCGACGCTCGGCCGCCTCGGCCTCGTGACGCTCTTCCTGCGCACCTTCCTCGACTTCGACATCTACCGCGCCGGCTTCAACATCCTGAGCTTCTGGGGCCTGACGATCACCTATCTCTATTTCCAGATCCCGCTCATGGTCCTGATCGTCATGCCGGCGATCGACGGCCTCAGGAACGAATGGCGCGAGGCGGCAGAGACGCTCGGCGCCAGCTCCTGGCAATACTGGCGCCATATCGGGCTGCCGGTGCTGTGGCCGAGCATCCTCGGCACGCTCGCGCTTCTCTTCGCCAATTCCTTCGGCGCCATCGCAACGGCCTACGGGCTGACCGGGTCGTCGCTCAACATCGTGCCGATCCTGCTCTATGCGCAGATCCGGGGCGACGTGCTGCACAACCCCAATCTCGGCGCCGCGCTCGCGCTCGGCATGATCGTCATCACCGGGCTTGCCAACGTGCTCTACCTCGTGCTGCGCGCGCGGGCGGAAAGGTGGATGAGATGAGACGGTCGCGCTTTCTTCCCTGGCTGGGGTTCTGCCTCGGCGCCGCCTATTTCCTGCTGCCGCTCATCGCGACGTTCGAGTTCTCGCTGCGCGAGCGGCGGGACGCCTACTCCTTCCTCGCCTATGCCAACGTGCTGAACGACCCGAACTTCCGGGAGACGTTCACCTACTCGGTCACGGTGGCGGTCGCCACCATCGTCGTCGGCGTCGTGCTCATCGTGCCGGCCGCCTATTTCGTGCGGCTGCGCCTGCCGGCCCTGCGTCCGGTCGTCGAGTTCATAACGCTGCTGCCGCTTATCGTGCCGCCGATCATCCTCGTCTTCGGCTACATCCGGACGTTCAACTCGTCCTCCTGGCTGCCGCTGACGAATTCGGTGAGCGGCACCAACGTCCTGCTCACCTTCGGCTACGTCACGCTGTCGATGCCGTACATGTACCGCGCCGTGGACACCGGGCTGCGGGCGATCGACGTGCGTACGCTGACGGAGGCGGCGACCATCCTCGGCGCGCGCACCCCGACGATCCTCATGCGGGTGATCTTCCCGAACATCCTGATCTCGGTGCTCTCCGGCGCGTTCCTGAGCTTCGCGATCGTCATCGGCGAATTCGTGATGGCGAGCCTGCTCAACCGGCCGGCCTTCGGGCCTTACATGCAGAACATCGGCGCCAATCGTGCATACGAGCCGGCGGCACTCGCCATCATCGCCTTCGCCATCACCTGGGGCGCGATGGGCATGATCCAGCTTCTCGCGCGCTTTGCGCCGAAGACCTCGGCGAGTGCCGAATGACATCGAGGGACGAGCGGAAATGAGCGACGAATTCCTGAAACTGGAAGGCCTCGGCAAGAGCTTCGGCAACAACAGGGTCGTCAGGGACGTCGACCTTACCGTCGACCGCGGGGAGTTCATCTCCTTCCTCGGGCCGTCGGGCTGCGGGAAGACGACCATCCTGCGCATGATCGCCGGCTTCGAGACCCCGACGACCGGCACGATCGTCGTCGACGGGCGGGACATCACGCGCCTGCACCCCAGCCAGCGGAAGATCGGGATGGTATTCCAGGCCTATGCGCTCTTCCCCAACATGAGTGTCGCCGGGAACATCGGCTTCGGGCTGAAGATCGCTGGGATCGGCCGCCAGGAAGCACGCGGCCGCGTCGGCGAGATGCTCGAGCTGATCGGGCTGCCCGGCTTCGAGGAGCGCTTCCCCTACCAGCTGTCCGGCGGCCAGCAGCAGCGCGTGGCGCTGGCCCGCGCGCTCGCCGCGCGCCCGTCGATGCTGCTGCTCGACGAGCCGCTTTCCGCCCTCGACGCGAAGATCCGGCTATCCCTGCGCGAGCAGATCCGGGAGATCCAGAAGGAGCTCGGCATCACCACGATCTTCGTCACGCACGACCAGGAAGAAGCACTCTCGATGTCGGACCGCATCGTGGTGATGAACGCCGGCCGGGCGGATCAGGTCGGCACGCCCTTCGAGATCTACAACCGGCCGAAGACGAACTTCGTCGCCTCCTTCGTGGGCACGCTGAACGTGCTCAAGGGCAAGGTCGAGAATCCCGAGGCGGGAACCGTGGTCATCGACCGGTCCGTGATCGCCCTTCCGCACGACCTCGGCCAGCGCAAGGCAGGCGATCCGGTTTCCGTCGCCGTGCGTCCCGAGGCGGTGGCGCTCGGTCCGCGGGCGGACCGCGACTCGCGGCTGAGCGGCCGCATATCGGACGTCAGCTTCCTCGGCTCCGTCATCCGGGTACGGATCGGAACGGGCGACAACTCGATCTCCCTCGATACATTCAACAACCCGTCCGCGCCGCCGCCGGTCGCCGGATCGCAGGCCGAAATCAGCTTCTCCGGCAGCGATCTCCTGCTGCTCCAGGACTGAATCCCGGCCGCTGAAAAAAAGTCGAAAAAAAATTCGCAGCCGGGGGAACCGGTCGGGGACTGGCGCGTTTCCTATCTGAACCAAGGCACCCACCTCATCCCCCGACCCGAGACGTCTTGGTTCCCGTCGTGTTTCCCTCAGACACGATAAAATAAGGAGCTGGTGACGTCCCCCCGCACCAGCTCCTTTCTTTTTGTCCGCAATTCCCCCTTCAGCGCATGTCTCCGGCGGAGGCCGGCGTCACGTCTCGTATTCGTGCTCGGGGATCTCAAGCCGGTAGCGGACGGCTCCCTCGCTGATGGAATAGGCGGCCTTCCCGCCGATCGCCACCGGCACGACCTTTTCGAGGACCGTGCTGCCGAAACGCGACCGGATGGTGTCGAGGTCGATGTTGCCGGGGATGCGCTCGTTCCAGGTGACGACGATCTCCTCGGCTTCGGGACCGGTGCTCGTGCGGGCGACCTCGATCGCGAGGCTGCCGCGCGCGTCGGCCAGGGCGCCGTAGGCGGCCGAGTTGACGGCCAGTTCGTGGATGGCGAGGCCGACGTGCAGCGCCGCGTTGGGTGCCAGGTAGCAGTCGTCGCCCGTCAGCGAGACGCGACCGTCGACGGCGGCGTAGCGCGACAGCTGGCGGTCGATGAGCCGGGAGAACAGCGCCCCGCGCCAGTTCGAATCGGTGACGAGGTCCTGGGATTCGGAAAGCGACTGTATCCGGCCGCGGAACTTGAGAAGGAAGTCGTCGAGCGATCCGGAGTAGCGCGCGGTCTGCATGGCGATGCTCTGGATGATGGCCAGCAGGTTCTTGGAGCGGTGGCTGACTTCCCTCAGGAGCGTCTTGAGGACCTGCTCGCGGTGGATGAGATCGGTGATCTCGAGAGCCGTGATGAAGAGCCCGCGCACGCTGCCGTCGTGAGAGAGGTCCGGCTCGACCGTCATCTCGAACCACCGGGGCGAGCCGTCGTCGGTCACGGGCACCTCGAGCCGGGTCGAGCCGCCGCCGGCGAGCACGGTTCGCTTGGCGGCCTCGATGCGCTCCACCACCTTGCCGTCGAAGACCGCCCGGTCGCCGTTCTCGAGGATTTCCGTGCGGGACGGCCAGAATTCCGGAGCGTTCTCCACCATCAGGAACCTGAGGTCCCGATCCTGGTAGGCGACGCACATGCCGCTCACCCGAAGGCCTCGCAACATCGTCTTGAAACGATCGAAGCGCGGTGGGTCAGGTTCGGCCGGCGTCTTGCTCGTCATCTGGCCCCGCAGTGCTGCCGGCATTTCGGGAGGCGCTGTGGTGGTCTCCCTCCCGGCCAGTCAATTCGGTTGCCGGGGCCCGGCGCCCTCGCGTCACCGGCATCCGCCCCGCCCCGGGGCAGGCCCGGCGGAAATTCCCGCTGCCCTGCCTCCGGCATTTCGTCTCGAGCGTCGCCTCGCCCGGCTGCGCCGGACCCATGCGGTGTCGCGCCGGCGACGCCGCAGCGGCTCCCTGCCCGACCGGACGACAGCCGCCCGGCCGATTCCCAGTGGCGCGATTCTGACTGATGCTACCATCTGTCAGGAAAAATCGCCCCACCAGACCCATAGCTTGCGGGCTGACTTTTCCAAACGGACGGGTGCCATCTGTTTGGGTCAGACCGTCAGGCGGCCAGGCGTGAACTCTCGTTGAAGAACAGCGCCTGGCTGATCAGCGCCTTGACCATGTCCGGGTTGAACGGCTTGGTCACCAGGAAGGCCGGCTCCGGCTTGTCGCCGGTCAGCAGTCTCTCCGGGAATGCCGTGATGAAGATGACCGGGATGGCGCTCGTGCGCAGGATGTCGTTGACCGCGTCGATGCCCGAGCTTCCGTCCGCCAGCTGGATGTCGGCCAGCACCATCTTCGGCGACGTCTTCTCGAAGAGCGCGACGGCTTCCCTGTGCGTGCGCGCGACGCCGACGACCTCGTGGCCCAATCCCTGGACCATCTGCTCGATGTCCATTGCGATCAGTGGCTCGTCCTCGATGATCATGATGTCGGTGGCGACCTGGCGGGAGATATCGGCCGAGGCCTGGTTGAGAAGCCTGGAGACCTCGGCATCCTCGACGTCGAGGATCTCGGCGGCCTCTTCGGGCTGGAAGTCCTCGACCGCCACGAGAAGGAAAGCCTGGCGGGCGACCGGGGCGATGGCCGCAAGGTTCGCCGTCGCACGCTGTTCCCAGGCGAATGGAGAAGTCACGTTCGGAGTCGGAACCGACAGCGACGCAAAGAGTTGACTAAACAGCTTGTAGAGGCCGATCCGATCGGAGGAGGAGTCCGGAAAGATCGAAACGTCGGCGATGAGAGCTTCCAGAACGGCGGCGACGTAGGCGTCGCCGGAAGTCTGGGAGCCGGTGACGGCCCTCGAAAAGCGGCGGAGATAAGGAAGGTGCGGCGCGATACGCGTCGAAAGAGACATGCGATACTCCCCAATGCAAGGCTTGTGTGCGCGGGCACACTCTTCGATAGAACTTCGGCTTCCAAAAAAAGTTCCCGCGCCAGGGAACTTTTTTTTATGGTCGGCATTAAGGCACGAGAAATCCATATCTCGTGAAGGGACGAGTGGCAGAGCAATGAATGAAAAATTGAAGAAGAGCGCAACCGAGCCGGTTCGCGGAGGCTGGGAAGGTGTCGACCCGAACAGCGAAATCGGCTCGAAGCTCAAGGCTCTCTACAGTTCGTTGCAGGACGAACCCATCCCCGAGCGCTTTCTCGACCTGCTCGACAAGCTTGACGAGTCCGAACGCCAGAGCACCGGCGGTTCGTCCAAGATGTGAGTGGCCGGAAAGGTTGAGCAACAGATGAGTGACGACGAAAAGACCTTCAAGCGAGAGCTGCTTTCTACCCTGCCGAGCCTGCGCGCCTTCGCGATGTCGCTGACCGGGCGGCACGACAAGGCCGACGACCTCGTGCAGGACACGATCATGAAGGCCTGGGCCAAGCAGTCCGGCTTCGAGCTCGGGACCAACATGAAGGCGTGGCTGTTCACCATACTTCGCAACGAGTTCTACAGCCAGATGCGCAAGCGCGGGCGCGAGGTGCAGGATACGGACGGACTTTTCTCCGGCAATCTCGCGGTGCATCCGTCGCAATACGGTTCGCTCGACATGCAGGACTTCCGCAAGGCGCTCGAGAAGCTTCCCGACGACCAGCGCGAGGCGATCGTCCTCGTCGGCGCCTCGGGCTTCGCCTACGAGGAAGCTGCCGAGATCTGCGGCTGCGCCGTGGGAACCATCAAGAGCCGCGTCAACCGCGCCAGGGTGCGTCTCCAGGAACTGCTTTCCATCTCCGGCGAGGCCGACTACGGGCCCGAACTCGATCTCTGCCCCCACCGTATCCAAGGCCTTCGCGGGCTGACCTCCGGCGACCTGCGAAGGGTCGGCAAACTCCCCCGTTTCGCGGCAAAGACTTCCCCTGACCAGACTGCGTCCTTTCAAGTCCGGCGGAAATGCGTCTATATTCGCAGCCGAGGGACCTCGTCGGAGGAAGGCAGATCGGATCATGAACGTCGCCCAGGGCATCAGCGTGCGCAAGGTGGCCTGCGAGGCTTGCCCGCTGCAGAAATTGCCATATTTCAGGTCGTTCGAGCCGGAGGAGGCGCGGTTTCTCTCGACCTTCAAGTCGGGCGAGCTGAATGCGGAGGCGGGCGCGACCATTCTCGTCGAACAGTCGCACAGCGCGCATCTCTATTCGGTGCTGCAGGGAACGGCGTTCCGCTACAAGATCCTGGAGGACGGCCGCCGTCAGATCATGAACTTCGTTTTCCCGGGCGATCTTGTCGGGCTGCAGGGCAGCCTCATGGGAGAGATGCAGCATTCGGTCGAGACGCTGTCGCCCGTCCTTCTCTGCGTGTTCGAGCGCAGCAGGCTCGTCGAGCTCTACAAGCAGTTTCCCTCGCTCGGCTTCGACATCACGTGGATGGCCGCCCGCGAAGAGCAGATCCTCGACGAGAATCTCCTCAACATAGGCCGCCGGAACGCGCTCGAGCGCGCGGCCTACCTGATATCCTATCTCTTCGCACGGGCGAAGTCGGTGGGGTTGACGGAGGGCCAGCGGCTGCAGATCCCGATCACCCAACTTCTTCTCGCCGACACGCTCGGGCTTTCCGTGGTCCATACCAACAGGACGCTGAAGCGGCTGACCGAGAAGAAGCTCATCCGGTGGCGCGACAGGAGTTGCGAGGTGCTGGACGAGGAACGGCTGACGAGACTCGCCCAGTGGGAAGGGCTCTCGCAGAAGAAGCGGCCCTACCTCTGAACGCTTTCGCACCTGCCCGGCCGGCGAGAGTAAACCGGCATGCGCGGCGGGCGGCCTGCCGCCACCGCGGTTCGCGAAACCATCGGCACCTGCCGGAGGACGGCCTATTCGTCGTCGCCCTTCCTGTTCCTGCCGGGAACGAGCAGGTAGCCCGCGAGCGCGGCGAGAGGAATGCCGATCGCGAGCGCCGCCTTGGAACGCAGCGCGAAGGGCAGGAAGGTCATCGCCGCCGTGGTGTAGGCCGCCTGGTTGGCCTCGCGCCTCAGCCGTGCGCGCCGTCGCGCCCGAGCCATGGCGATCTTCATGACGACCAGCACCAGGACGCAGAGCACCAGCGCACTGCCGGCGATGATGAGACACGCGTAGAGCGGCCCGTAGACCGCAGCGAGCGCGACCTCGGCCGCCGCGAGGGCAAAGACGACAGCCACCAGCGCGAAGAACGCGATGATGGCGAGGAAGATCGCCTCGCGCTTGGCGTTGTTGATCGCGAGCCCGATTTCACCCGAAGCGAGGCTGGCCAGAAGTGGAAGTATGGACTTCATGAATCAGCGTCGCATCACCAGGGCGAGAAGGAAGCCGACCCCGGCCGCGATGCCGAGCGTCTGCAGGGGCTTTTCCTGCACCTTGTCGGAGAGGTCCCGCTCGATCGAGCGCAACTGGCGGCGCAGATCCTCGATCGCCTCCTCGCCGGCGCGGGTGAGTTCGCTGACATGCCGGTCAGCGCCCGTGCGGGCCCGGCGCGTGCCGATCGAGGAGAGCGTCGAGGCGAGTTCGCCGATATCGGCCTTGATGCGGGCAAGCTGCTCTTCGACCGTAGCCCTTTCCTCGATCTTTTCGGCCTCTTCCTCTGCCGTCTTCATTTTCGATGTCGTCGCCATGTGCCACTCCTGTTCGGGATTCCGTGCCCTAACGTATGCCTTCGCGAATCGTTCCGCGAGTCCTGTCCCCGATGCGGTACGCGAGAGCCGCGCGCCATGACCTGCCGCAAGGCGTCCGCGCGATTGCGGGCGGCCAGCCCCGATGGAACCTGCGGGAGGCGGGCGAGTTGTCACCTGCAAGGCAAGCCCGGCCGTTCGGGGCGGGCAAGAACGCGTTCGAGAAAGGGTTTGATGCAATGCTGAAATGGATTGTCGTTCTCCTGCTCATCGCGGCGATCGCCAGCCTGCTCGGGTTCGGTTCCCTGGCGGGCGTCGCCGCCGGCCTCGCCAAGATCCTCATCTTCGTCGTCCTCATCGGCATCCTCCTGCTGATCCTGTTCGGCGTCCTGGTCTTCTGACGACGGGCTTGCGCGGCGAGCGGCGCGGAGACGGCAGACCGTGCAAACGGCAAACCATGCGAAAAGGGCCGGAGCAAGAAGCTCCGGCCCTTTCCGCGTTCAGGCTGTCCGCGAGGCGGCGGTCAGTGTTTCGCCGCCCAGGCGTCGACCTCGCGTTCGGCCTCGTCCTTCGCCATGCCGTAGCGCGTCTGAAGCTTGCCGGCGAGCTGGTCGCGGCGACCGTCGACCTGGTCGAGATCGTCTTCAGTCAGCTTGCCCCACTGGGCCTTGGCCTTGCCTCGATATTCCTTCCACTTGCCTTCGAGAATGTCCCAGTTCATTGCCTTCTACTCCTTGGTTCGAGCTGCCTTCCGGGGTGGCGGCAACGGCTCAGTCCGAAAACGTTCTCGGCCCGCTCTCGTTCCTGAATTTTCCGCGGCGAGGAGGCAAAAAAACCCGGCGGACGGGCCGCCGGGTTTCTGCATGGCAGGCTTGCCTGCGTCAGTATCCGCTCGGACAGCGGGCAACGTAAGTCCGGCCGTACTTGTCGCGGTAGCGGCACTGGTTGCTGCCCTGGGATGCGTGGCCGATCAGTGCGCCGGCCGCGCCGCCGATCGCCGCGCCGGCCAGGGCGCCTTCCGCATTGCCGGAAACGGCCGCGCCGATCGCGCCGCCCGAGGCTGCGCCGACGGTCGCGCCCTGCTCCGTGGGGGTGCACGCCGCCAGGGGGGCGATGCACAGTACCGCAATAATAGCCTTCTTCATGTCAAACTCCTCTTTCGCAGGGGGAACTCTTGCTGTCCGACCGAAACTTTCGGATCAGATCCGACCCATGAGAACAAGGATGAGCACGATCACCAGAAGCAGGCCGAGGCCGCCGGAAGGTCCGTAACCCCATCCGCCGCTGTAACCCCACGTCGGCAGGGCGCCGACAAGAAGGAGCACCAGTATGATGAGCAGAATGGTACCAAGCATGGTCTTTGTCCTCTCCAGGTCATGACGCAAACGTGAAAGGCGCAACATTGTTCCGGCTTCTGCCGCGCAACCGCGGGGGAAAGCGTTCACGAAGGCTAACGGCTTGCAATGATGCTGGTATCGGCGGCGCGGCGCGCATCCCCGTCCACGACGCTCACATGGACGCGACCGGCCTCGGACAGGCTCCATTCCACCGAAGCGTCCCGCTCGAACACGGCCGGGTCGACTTCCCGGCAGGTTCCGTGGACCTCGGGAGCGCTGGCGGTCGATGCGAGAATCGCATTTTTCAAGGCATCCTCGCAATGCGAGAGAGATGCATAGGAATCCGACGGAGGCGGAAGGGTCCGGCAAGTCGCGGGGCCATTGCATCCGATCAGGATCATGATTGCGACGAGATGCTCCATGGCTCTTTCCTGTCCTCCGCCGATGAAACGGCGCGGGGCCCGCATGGTTCCGCCCGGAGCTGGACGGCAATCGCCTCCGGGAGACAAGGAGCGCCGGGAACAAACTCTCCCGATTGCCGTTTAGCGACCACAGGATCAAAGGAGAAAGACGATGAACGCTATCATTTACCTTGTCGGCCTTGTGGTCGTCGTAGGGTTTATCCTGTCGCTTCTGGGAATTGTCTGATTACATCCGAGATCCGCCGGATCAGAATGAAAGAAGCCGCGGTTGGGAAACCGCGGCTTCTTTTTTATTGAAAGTTCGACTGCGAAAGTTCGTCGGTACTACTTGCGGCGCTTCCGCTTCTGTCCCAGGCCCATCTCGCGGGCCAGCCGGGAACGGGCTTCGGCATAGGCCGGCGCTACCATGGGGTAATCCGGCGGCAGCTCCCATTTCTCGCGGTATTCTTCCGGCGTCATGCCGTAGTGGGTCATCAGGTGCCGCTTCAAAGACTTGAACTTCTGTCCGTCCTCGAGGCAGATGATAAAATCCTGCTGCAACGACTTGCGAATCGGCACCGCCGGCTTGGGCTTTTCTGCAGGCGGCTGCTCTGCGGCAGTCTTCGTGCTGCCGAGTGCGGAATGCACGTCGGCAATCAGGCTGGGCAGGTCGCTCGTCGGAACGACGTTGTTGCTTACATAGGCCGCGACCACCTCGGCGGTCAGTTCGACCAGAAAATCTCTTCCGTTATCTTCCATCGCTTCTGTCATTTTTTATTCGCCGTTTAAGTTTGCGGGGACTCGAATTCCTGAACACCG
Source organism: uncultured Alphaproteobacteria bacterium (assembly GCA_963760965.1). Lineage (GTDB taxonomy): Bacteria > Pseudomonadota > Alphaproteobacteria > Rhizobiales > Rhizobiaceae > Pararhizobium_B. The sequence continues at coordinate 61,466 of CAVXEW010000011.1, read as the reverse complement.
TGTGTCGAAATGAGCCAGATGACTTTCATTCCAGAAGAATTAACATCCCCAATTTGAATTTCAAGCAGTTTCCTCATATACGGCTGCGCGAAAATTGAATTAACAAATATCAACTTGTGCCAAAATGTCGCCCAGTTGGATATGATTTTACAACTTATGTTATACAACAGCAGCGAATTGAACGCTTGTCACGCTGCATCCTTGTCGGACTGCATATCGTCGTGGACCGACAATGCCGACAGACGATAACCGACGCTGTAAGCCGCTTTTGCCAGGAGATGAGCAGAAATCGGTGCCGTCAACAGGAAGAAGATGACGCCAGCGATGCATCGCGTTGCTATTCCCAGGTCGTCGGCATGCACAGCGACCGCAAGCAGCATCAGTCCGGAACCTACCGTCCCGGCCTTCGAGGCGGCGTGCATGCGGCTGTAGAGGTCGGGCAGGCGAATCATCCCGACGGAGGCCGAAAAGGCGAAGACCGCTCCGACCAGAAGGAGAGCGGAGGTCACGACCGCGAGGAGCATCTCCATCAGCGCCGCCTCCCCCGTTCGCGGGCCGCCATGCCGAGCGGCGTGTCGCCGTCCTCGACGGAGGACTGCACGGTGTCCAGCCCCCGGCCCTTGGTGATGATGAACCGGGCGAAGGCGACGGTCGCCAGGAAGCCGACGAGGCCGAGGGCGATCGCGATGTCGATGTAGAGCGCGTAGCCCGTGCGAATCGCGAAGAGCGCCATGAAGCCGATTGCGAGCGACACCAGCATGTCGAGGCCGAGCACCCGGTCCGGCAGCGTCGGCCCGAGAAGGACCCGGAGCACCGTCAGCAGGAACGAGACCGACACGACCGCCAGCGCGATGGTCGTCGACCAGGACACGATTTCCGCGGCGCTCATCAGCCGAATGCCTCCATGATCCTGCGCTCGAACCCGTCGGCGATGTCGCGTCGCGCGCCCTCGGGATCCGAGCAATCGATCGCATGAACGTAGAGCGTGCGGCAATCGTCGGACACGTCGACGGAAAGCGTGCCGGGCGTGAGCGTGATGAGATTGGCGAGCAGCGTGATCTCGAAATCGCGCTCGAGCCGGAGCGGAAAGGCGAAGATGCCGGGCTTCAGGTCCATTTTCGGCGAGAGGACGAGCTTCGCGACCTTGTAGGCCGACATCGCCAGTTCATAGAGGAAAAGCAGCGCCAGCACGAGGATACGGTAGCTGCGCGAGAAATAGCCGATGGAGCCGACCTGCTCGCGGATGAGCCACAGGCTGAACATCGACAGCACGAAGCCGAAGATCAGGTTGGGAAGCGTGAAGGAGCCGGTGACCGCGGCCCACGTAAGGGCCAGCAGGAGGTTCATCAGGGCGAGGTTCATGGCTTGCCTCCCGCCGGAAATACCGAGTGGACGTAGGCTGCCGGATCGAGGAGGCCGTGGGCGGCCGCCGCCGACGCGCGGATCAGGACGTCCGGAAAAAGTCCGAAGCCGACGGTCAGGCCCGTCAGCAGCAGGAGCGGAAGATAGGCGGTCGCGAAATCCGGCGCAATCCGGCCGGTGGCGCCCTCCCCGGCCGACGCCGGGCGCGGGCGCCAGTAGGCCAGCGCCCAGACGCGCGCCACCGCGACGGTGGTCAGGAACCCCGTGACGAGGACGGCCGCGCCAAGCCAGCCCTGCCCCGCTTCGAAGGAGGCCCTGACCAGCATGATCTTCGGCCAGAGGCCGGTGAAGGGCGGCAGGCCGGAAACCGAGAAGAAGAGCAGGAGGGTCAGGGCCGAAAGAAACGGATTGGAGCGGTAGAAACCCGCCAGAGTGGAGATCGACAGGCCCTGCCCTCCGGCCCGCGCCGCGATGCCGGCGGCGATGTAGAGCGCCGTCATCACGATGATCGAGTGCGCCATGTAGAAGATCGTGCCGGCGAGCGCGTCGGCGCTCGCGATCGCGACGCCCGAGAGCATGATGCCGATGCCGGATATGACGAGATAGCCGAGCAGCCGGCGCAGGTCGCTCTGCGCAAGCGCGCCGAGGACGCCCACGGCCATCGTCGCGACGGCGACGAGGCCGATCACGAAGGCGAGTTCCGCCCGCTCCGGAGGGAACAGCATCACCAGCGTGCGGACCAGCGCGTAGACGCCGACCTTCGTAAGCACCCCGGCAAAGAGCGCGGAGGCGACGACCCGCGGCGTGTGGTAGGAGGCGGGCAGCCAGAAATTCACCGGGAAGGCGGCGGCCTTCATGCCGAAGGCGAGGAGATAGAGCGCCGCAAGCGTCATCAGCGGCGCATCGCTCACGGCATGGCGCGCCCTGCCGACGATGTCGGCCATGTTGAGCGTACCGAAGATGCCGTAGAGATAGGCCGTCGCGATCAGGAACAGGGTCGTGGCGACGAGGTTGAGGAAGGCGTATTTCGTCGCGCCGTCGATCTGCCCCTGCTCGGAGCCGAGGACCAGGAGCCCGAAGGAGGCTATCAGGAGCACCTCGAACCAGACGTAGAGATTGAAGATGTCGCCCGTCAGGAACGATCCCGAGACGCCCGCCATCATCAGGAAGAGAAAGGGGTAGAAGCCGTAGCGCTTGCCGCTTTCCTCGACGTCGATGACACCGTTGATGCCGCAGGCGAGCGCGGCGAAGCTGCTCGCCAGCGCGAGCACCGCGCCGAGGAGGTCGGCGGTGAAGGAAATGCCGAAGGGCGGCAGCCAGCGGCCCATCGTCATCGTCACGGGCCCATGCGCGGCGACGTGCCAGAGCAGCGCGCCGTCGAGGCCGACGAGGCCGACGAGGCCGGCGATTGCGGTGCCGGCGTGAAGGTCGAGCCGCTTGCGGATGGTGAGAAGCAGCGCGCCCATGACGATGCACAGCACCACCGGCGCGATGACCAGCCAGTCGGCCAGCGGCGGCGCCTGCGTCACCACCGCCTGGGAGAGGTCCACGATCTTTCCGGAGCTTGCTGCCATGTCAGTATCCGAGCGGGGGAACCGGCGGGTTTTCCGGCTCGGCTATGCGCATTTCGTCGGTGTCGTCCGTCTCGAGCTCCTGGTAGGCGCGGAAGGCGAGGACGAGAAGAAAGGCGAAGAAGGAAAAGGAGATGACGATCGCCGTCAGTATGAGCGCCTGCGGCAAGGGGTTTGCCGTGGCGGCCTGCGGCACGTCTTGGCCGTCCGGCACGATCGGCGGGACCGCCTGGACGATGCGCCCGGTGGTGAAGATCAAAAGGTTGACGGCGTTGCCGAGTATGGCGACGCCGAGCAGGATGCGGATGATGTGCTTCGACAGCATCAGATAGATCGACACGACGAAGAAGATGCCGATCAGCACGGACATCAGGGCTTCCATCAATCGCCCTCCCGTTCCTCGAGCGCCAGGGCGATCGAGGTGATCGTGCCGGTGACGACGAGGTAGACACCGGCGTCGAACAGCATGACGGTTGCGAGCGGCACCTCGACACCGAAGAACCTCGGATAGATCCAGAGCCCGGTCATGAAGGGTACGCCGGCGAAGAGCGAGACGATGCCCGCCGCCGCGGCGAGCAGGAGGCCGACGCCGGCGATGGTCATCGGATGGAACCGCAGCGCCCGGCGCACCGGAGAAACGCCGCAGGCGATGCCGTAGATGGCGAAGGCGGAAGCGGCGATCAGGCCGCCGATGAAGCCGCCGCCCGGCGCGTTGTGGCCGCGCAGGAGGACGAAGATGGAGAAGAGCACCATCAGGCTGGCGAGATAGGGGGCGACGGTGCGAAAGATCAGCGTCCGCATCAGTCCTCGCCTCCCGGGAGCGCCGGCCTGCCGGCGTCGTCCGCGGTCTCGCGGAACGAGGAGCCTCCTGCGCGGATGCGGATCAGCGCCAGCACCGCGAGGCCGGTCACCATCACCACGGAGATCTCGCCGAGCGTGTCGGTGCCGCGGAAGTCGACGATGATGACGTTGACGATGTTGTGCCCGTGGGCGATCGGCTTCGACCAGGCCGAGAAGAAGTCGGACAGGCGGTTGTCGAAGGCGCCTTCGGTGACGCGCATGAGATAGAGCATGAAGCCGGCGCCGCCCGCGAGCGCGACGGAGAAGTCGATGAGCTTCTCCCCGGTCGGGCGATGGTCGGCGGGCGCCAGCCGCAGCCGCGTCATCACCAGGGCGAGGATGACGACGGACAGGGCCTCGATCATGAACTGGGTGAAGGAGAGGTCCGGCGCGCCGAACAGCATGAACAGGAGCGCGACCGCGAAGCCCTGGATGCCGAGCGAGACGATCGCGGTCAGGCGGTCGCGCGCCACTATGACGGCAACGAGGCCGATCACGGCGATCAGCATCACGGCCAGCTCGTAGAAGTGGACGTTGGCGGGCCAGGAAGGCACGTCCGGCCACTCGCCGAAGACGGCCATCGGCACGAGCAGGGAAGCTGCGACGAAGATGAAGGTGATCGTCATGTAGACCTCGAGCGACCCCGGCTGGACGATGCCGGTGAAGCGGTGCGCGAAGCGCACGAGGCCGCGCATGAACTGGTCGAAGCCGCGGTCCGGCCCCCAGCCTATCGCATCGAGCAGCCGGATCATTGCCGCCCGGCAGGCGCCGAGGCCGAAATAGACGGAGGCGCCGAAAGCGACGGTGACGACCGACAGCAGCAGCGGCATGGCGATGTGCGGCACGAGGCTCGCCTCGACGCGGACGAGGTCGCCGGCGATCGCGCTCGACATCGGCGAGGTGATGGCGGCATGCGTGGCGGAGGCGAACACCGCCGTCAGCACGCCCGCCGCGCCGAGCACTGCAGGTCCGAGCCAGAGGAGGACCGGCGCGCCGTGCACCTCGCCCAGTTCCGGCGGCTTGCGGCCGAGAAATGGCTTGAGCGCGACGACGAAGCCGGCGGCCAGCATCAGCCCGTTGCCGACGATGGCGCAGGCAAGGAAGGCGAGCGACCAGGGATCGAGGTGCCAGAGCGAGGCGTAGATCTCCTCCTTGGCGAGGAAGCCGAAGCCGGGCGGCAGGCCGCCCATGGATATGGCGGCGGCGAGCGCGGCGAGGAAGGTGACCGGCAGCGTGCGCGCCAGGCCGCCGAGGCGGCCGAGCTCGCGGGTGCCGGCCTCGTGGTCGACGACGCCGGCGACCATGAAGAGGCAGCCCTTGAACATGGCGTGTGCGACAAGGTAGAGCACCGCCGCCGCCACGGCGTGCTCGGAGCCGAAGCCGGTCATCATCACCATGAGGCCGAGTGAGGACATGGTCGTGTAGGCGAGCATCAGCTTGAGGTCCGTCTGGCGGATCGCCAGCATGGCCCCGAACACGAGCGTCGCGCCGCCGAAGACCGGCAGCAGGATCTCCCAGGCGGCGGAGCCGCCGAAGACCGGGTTCAGCCGCATCAGCAGGAAGACGCCTGCCTTCACCATGGTGGCGGAGTGCAGGTAGGCCGACACGGGCGTCGGCGCCTCCATCGCGTTCGGCAGCCAGAAATGCAGCGGCCACTGCGCCGACTTGGTGAAGGCGCCCGACAGGACGAGGACGAGCGCCAGCAGGAACCAGGGACTCTGCCGCACCTGCGGGGCGAGGTGCACGAGCTGCGACATCTGGGTGACGCCGGTGATGTCCCAGAGGACGAGCAGCCCGGCCAGAAGACCGAGCCCCCCTGCCCCCGTGACGACCAGCGCCTGGACCGCCGCCCGCCGGGAAGCCTCGCGCTCGTGATCGAAACCGATCAGCAGGAAGGAAGTGATCGACGTCAGCTCCCAGAAGACGAACAGCATCAGGAAATTGTCGGAAAGCACCAGTCCGAGCATGGAGCCCATGAACATCAGGATGAAGGACTGGAAGCGGCCGAGGTGCGGATGGTCCTTCAGGTAGCCGCCGGAATAGAGCACGATCAGGGTGCCGATGCCGCTGATCAGCAGTGCGAAGGTGAGCGACAGCCCGTCGATCATCCAGGAAAAGCTGACGTCGTAGGCCGGAATCCAGGGATATCCGCCGGTCACGGCGGCGCTGCCGGACACGACCCCGAGATAGGCGAGGAAATGGATGAAGACCGCCGCCGGCGCCAGCGCCAGGACCCACGCACCCCGGTGGCCCATCCAGCGGGTGATGTACGGCGCGAATGCAGCAGCGACAAACGGCAGGCCCATGGCCAGCAACGTCAGTATCGCGGCATCGCCGTTCATCGCTTCTCCCGCGCGTCTTCAATGGGCGAACAAGGTTCGCGCGCCGAACGACGCGCATTGCGTACGGCGACACTTATTTGCCAGACACATCGAGAGCAAGATCAACATTCAATTTTCCAGCCCGTTCCTCACGCAACGCAAGGAATTCGTACATTGGCAAGGTTCCGCCGGCCGGCGCGGATTGCCGGGGGGGCGAAGACTTCCTATCTACCGCTCGAACCGAGAGGCAGATCCATGAGCGACACCAAGACCCCCAAGATCGAGAAATCCGACGCCGAGTGGCGCGACCAGCTCACGCCCGAGCAGTATCGCGTCACGCGCAGGCACGGAACGGAGCGTGCCTTCACCGGCCCCTACTGGGACAGCCACGAAGTCGGCACCTACCGCTGCGTATGCTGCGGCAAGCCGCTGTTCTCGTCGGAGGCGAAGTTCGATTCCGGCACAGGCTGGCCGAGCTACTACGAACCGATCAGCCCGGATGCCGTCACGGCGCACAAGGACCGGTCGCTGTTCGCCACCCGCACCGAGATCCGCTGCGCCGACTGCGATTCCCATCTCGGTCACGTCTTCGAGGACGGTCCGCAACCGACCGGGCTGCGTTTCTGCATGAACGGCAACGCGCTGGCCTTCGAGCCGGACGCCGACTGACGCAGTTCCGTTCGCGGCGGCGTCCCTCGCCGTCCCCCTCCCGTCACGAGGAAAGAGGCCCTCATGCTGAAAAAATCGCCGTCGGCCCCGAAGGCCGCGAAGAAGCCCGTCACGGACACGCGTCACGGCATCACCCGCACCGACGACTATGCCTGGCTGCGGACGGCGAACTGGCAGACGATGTTCAAGGACCCTTCGACCCTCGAGCCGGAGATCCGCGCCCATCTCGAGGCGGAGAACGCCTACCAGGCCTCGGCCATGGAGGACACGGCCGAGCTCAGGAAGAGGCTCTTCGCCGAGATGAAGGGGCGCATCAAGGAAGACGATTCCTCCGTTCCGGCGCCGGACGGCCCCTATGCCTACGGCATGGCGTTCGTCAGCGGCGGCGAGCAGCCGCGCTTCTTTCGCGTCCCGCGCGACGGCGGCGACAGGCAGCTGCTGCTCGACGGCGACCTGGAGGCCAGCGACAAGGCCTATTTCCGGCTGTCTGGAACGGACCATTCCTCGAACCACGAGCGCCTCATCTGGGGCTACGACGACAAGGGCTCCGAGTTCTATACCCTCCGCGTGCGCGACATCGGCAGCGGCGCGGACCTCGAGGATCTCGTCGAGAACACCGGCGGCGGCGGCGCGTGGACGCCGGACGCCCGGGGCTTCTTCTACACGATGCTCGACGACAACCACCGTCCGTCGAAGGTGTACTACCACCGGCTGGGCACGCCCCAGGCGGACGACCGGCTGGTCTACGAGGAGACCGACGCCGGCTTCTTCATGGGCGTGGCCGACAGCCGCCTCGACGACTTCATCTTCATCGACATCCACGACCACGAGACGTCGGAGATCCGGCTGCTCAGCGCGGACGATCCGCACGGCGAGCCGGTGCTGGTCGCCGAGCGCGAGACCGCCGTCGAATACGACCTGACGGAGGGCGGGGACGTCTTCTTCGTGCTGACCAACGCCGGCGGCGCCAGGGACTTCAAGATCATGGAGACGCCGGTCGACGCGCCGCAGCGGGAGAACTGGCGGGAGGTCGTGCCGCACGAGCCCGGGCGGCTCATCCTGAGCCACATCGCCTTCCGCGACTTCCTCGTCTGGCTGGAACGGCGCGACGGCCTGCCCCGCATCGTCGTCCGCGAGCGAGCGTCCGGGGCCGAACATGCCATCGCCTTCGACGAGGAAGCCTATTCGCTCGGCCTGCAAGGGTCGCTCGAATACGACACGGACGTCATCCGCTTCTCCTATTCGTCGATGACGACGCCGTCGCAGCAGTTCGACTACGACATGCGGACGCGCGAGCGCACGCTGCTCAAGACCCAGGAAGTGCCTTCCGGCCACGATCCGGAGCACTACGTCACGCGGCGCGTCCTCGCCGCCGCGCCGGACGGCGAGAGCGTCCCCGTCAGCCTCCTCTACCACCGCGACACCCCCCTCGACGGGACCGCTCCGTGCCTTCTCTACGGATACGGGGCCTACGGCATCGCGATCCCGGCGAGCTTCAACACGAACGCGCTGTCGCTGGTCGACCGCGGCTTCGTCTATGCGATCGCCCACATCCGCGGCGGCAAGGACAAGGGCTTCGCCTGGTACGAGCAGGGCCGCCGCGGGAACAAGCGCAACACCTTCACCGACTTCATCGCCGCGGCGGATCACCTCGTCGCCGGCGGGTTCACCCGGCACGACCGGATCGTCGCGCAGGGGGGGTCGGCCGGCGGCATGCTGATGGGCGCGGTCGCCAACATGGCGCCCGAGAAGTTCGGCGCCGTCATCGCCGCCGTGCCTTTCGTCGACGTCCTCAACACGATGCTCGACGACACCCTGCCGCTGACGCCGCCCGAATGGCCGGAATGGGGCAACCCCATCGCCTCCCGGGAGGACTACGAGACCATCGCCTCCTATTCGCCCTACGACAATCTGGCGGCGAAGCCCTATCCGCCGGTGCTGGCGCTCGCCGGGCTGACCGATCCGCGCGTCACCTACTGGGAGCCGGCCAAGTGGGTCGCGCGCCTGCGCGAGCTGAACACGGGCGACGCCCCGGTGTTCCTCAAGACCAACATGGACGCCGGCCATGGCGGCGCCTCCGGCCGGTTCCAGCGCCTCGAGGAAATCGCCTACGAGTACGCCTTCGCGCTGAAGGTGGCAGGCAGGGACTCCGTCGAAGCCTGAACGGACCTCAGCGCGCCTTCCGCGAGTAGCCGTCGGGAAGCGGCGGAATGGCCTTGAGATAGGCGCCGATCGCGGCCAGATCGCTCTTCGGCAGGTGCGCGAGGTCTTCCTGCACCTGGACCATGGAGCCGCCGACGGAATCGTAAGCCGGCGTAAATCCCGATTCGAGGAAGTAGGCGATGTCCTTCGCCGACCAGCTGCCTATGCCTCCCTTGCCCGACGTGATGTTGGGGATGTTGCCCTTGCCGTCCGGGTTCGGCGCGCCCGACAGCCACTTTCCGTATTCGATCCCGCCGGCGGAATTGCGCGGCGTGTGGCATTCGCCGCAGTGGCCCGGCCCTTCTACGAGGTAGCGGCCGCGCAGCACGGCGGGATCGGTGCCCTTCGGAAAGTCGACGACCGGCGAAGGGTGCATGAAGGCCCTCTTCCAGATGCCGACGCCGCGGCGGACGTTGAAGGGAAACATCAGCTTGCTCGCGGGCGGATCGGCGGCGACCGGCGGCAGGGTCTTGATGAACGCGAAGAGATCGGCGACGTCCGAGATCTTCATGCGCGCATAGGAGGGGTAGGGAAAGGCCGGGTAGAGGTGGCGGCCGCGCGGATCGATCCCGCGCTTCACGGCATTCGCGAAGTCGGCAAAGGACCAGTTTCCGATGCCGGCCGGTCCGGGCGAAATGTTCGGCGTGACGAAGAGGCCGAAGTCCGTGTGGAGCTTGACGCCGCCGCCGAGCTTCAGGAGATCCTCGCCCTTGGCGCCCGGTCCCGCATGGCATGCGGCGCACCCGCCGGCCCAGAACACCTGCTCGCCGGCCTTCGGATCGCCGGGCGCGACGTTCTTCAGCGTGGCGGGATCGAGCGGTCGCGGCGCGCTCGCCACCCATCCGGCGGCGCAGACGGCGACAACGACGATCGCGAAAGCGGCAGCGACGACGCGCAGCATGGCGGCGCGCTTTCCGCTATTTCAAGCGGTATTCCTCGTGGCAGCTCTTGCAGTTTCCGAACACCGGGCCGATGGCCGCCTTGAAGGCGGCGAGATCCGCCGGGCCGTCCTTGCCGGAAGCGCTGACGGCTGCCTGCGTGTCCGAGCGGAACTTGGCCAGGGCCTTCTCGAAGCCGGCGCGGTCCGTCCAGATCTTCGGCGATGCGTGGGTGTTGTCGCCGGTCTTGGAATCCTCCGGGAAGAACGCGCCGTAGGCCATTGCCGTCGCGCGGAGAGTCGCGATCGCCGCCTTGCCGGCGGCAGGGCTGTAGGGCATCTCGTTCTTCAGCATGGCACCCGCCATCCCGGCGGCGGCAGCGTTCGAATCCATCAGCGCCTTGCGCGCCGCTATGGGACTGTCCGCCGCAAAGGCGACGCCCGCGGTCAGGGCGAGAGCGGTCAGGGCAATCGTTGCTGTTCGCATGGGGTCATTCCTCCGGCTGGACGCGACTTCGACGAGAGGTGTTACGCTTGGCACATTCCTCCGGATTTTTTGAGCGCCCGCTCATCACGCTTGCGTGAGATCGCGGGCCCGGACGGTGACGCTGTGTCAACGGGCGGGGGGCGGCGCGGCGGAGGTGGGGGCGACGGCTTTCGCCGGCGCGCCGGGACGGCTAAACGGGTTACAGGAATTGCCGGAAGGAGGGAAACGAATGGTCGCCACGGACATCGCCACACGGGTGTGGAACCATACATTCAAGCTCGACCCGATCGTTCGCAGCCTTCTCGACACGGATTTCTACAAGCTCCTGATGCTGCAGATGATCTGGGGACTGCATCCCGACCTCCCGGTGACATTCTCGCTGACCAACCGCACGAAACAGGTGCGACTGGCCGACGAGATCGACGAGGCGGAGCTGCGTGCCCACCTCGACCACGCCCGCACCATCCGTTTTTCCAAGCGCGAGATGATCTGGCTCGCGGGCAACAGCTTCTACGGGGTCGAGCAGATCTTCAGGCCGGCATTCCTCGAATGGCTGGCGGACTTCCGGCTGCCGGAATACGAGCTGCGCCGCCGCGACGGCCAGTTCGAACTGGACTTCCACGGGCCATGGACCCACACCATGATGTGGGAAGTGCCGGCGCTGTCGATCGTCAACGAACTGAGGTCGCGCGCGCTGCTTCGCGACTTCGGCCGATTCGAGCTCGACATCATCTACGCCCGGGCGAAGGCGAAGATGTGGGAGAAGGTGGAGCGGCTCAGAAGGCTGCCGGACCTGCGCATTTCCGATTTCGGCACGCGCCGGCGGCATTCCTTCCTCTGGCACAGGTGGTGCGTCGAGGCGATGAAGGAAGGGCTCCCGGAGGAGAACTTCATCGGCTCCAGCAACGTGCTCCTGGCGATGGAGACGGACCTCGAGGCGATCGGGACCAACGCGCACGAACTGCCGATGGTGCTCGCCGCGCTCGCCCGCAACGACGAGGAGCTGCGCCAGGCCCCCTATCGCGTGCTCGAGGAATGGCAGACCTACTACGGCGGAAACCTGCTGGTCGTCCTGCCCGACACCTTCGGAACCGAGAGCTTCCTGCGCGACGCGCCGGACTGGATCGCCGGATGGACCGGCTTCAGGCCGGACTCGGCCCCGCCCGTCGAGGGCGGCGAAAGGATCGTCCGCTGGTGGCGGGAGAAGGGCGAGGATCCCCGGGAAAAGCTGCTGATCTTCTCCGATGGCCTGGACATCGACACGATCGAGCAGATCTACCGACATTTCCACGGCCGGGTGAGGATGAGCTTCGGCTGGGGCACCAACCTGACCAACGACTTCCGCGGCGTCGTCCCTGCGTCGCTCGACACGCTCGGGCCGATCTCGGTGGTCTGCAAGGCATCGCAGGTGGACGGCCGGCCGGCCGTCAAGCTGTCGGACAACCCCACCAAGGCCAGCGGCGATCCTTCGGAGGTCCGCCGCTATCTCCGCGTCTTCGGCGAACCGGCCTATCCGGCGCGCGAGACGCCGGTCTGACGCTTCCGCGCCGGGGCGGCGGCGCCGGCCACGGCCGGACGTGGAAGAGCCCCGGGACGCGGTGCCGGGGCTCCTCTTCTCTTCCTGGCTCTTCCTGGAACCGGCGTAGCCGGTTCAGCTCGCCTTCTCGTAGCACTCCAGGACGTAGTCCCAGTTGATGAGGTTGTCGATGAACGCCTCGAGATATTTCGGGCGGGCGTTCCGGTAGTCGATGTAGTAGGAATGTTCCCAGACATCGACGCCGAGGATCGGCGTGCCGCCGTGGACGAGCGGGTTCTCGCCGTTCGGCGTCTTCATGATCTCCAGCTTGCCGTTCTTGACGGCGACCCAGGCCCAGCCCGAGCCGAACTGGCCGGCGCCCGCGGCGGCGAAGTCGGACTTGAACTTGTCATAGCCGCCGAGATCGCTGTCGAAGGCGGTCTGGAGCTTGCCCGGCAGGCTCTTGCCGCCGCCGCCCTTCTTCATCCACTTCCAGAAATGGACGTGGTTGAAATGCTGGGCGGCGTTGTTGAACAGGCCCTGGTTGGTGCCGAACGACTTCCTGACCACCTCTTCGACGGGAAGATCTCCCATGCCGGCCTCGGCGGCCAGCTTGTTGCCGTTGTCGACATAGGCCTTGTGGTGCTTGTCGTGGTGATACTCAAGCGTTTCGCGCGACATGTACGGCGCGAGCGCCTCGTAGTCGTAGGGCAGCTCGGGAAGTTCGAAAGCCATTCTCGCGTCTCCTTCTCGTTTCGAATTGTTCGGTGATGGAATGGGGTCAACATAGGCACGCAGCCTTTGCGGGACAACCGGCCCGCGACAGGATTGTTCCTGCCCGCGTGCACGTTTCCAGCCGGTCTTCCGCTCAGCCCTTCGGCAGGGAGCGGGCCCATTCCCAATAGAGCTCTCGGGCCTTGCGCGCCATCGGGCCGGCCTGCAGCTCGCGCTCCTCGATGCGCACGACGGGCACCACCTTGGAGTGGTTTCCGGTCGAGAAGATCTCGTCGGCGCCGAGGAAGTCGTCGACGCCGAGTGTCGTCTCGCGGACCTCGACGCCCGCTTCGGAAAGCAGCCGGATGGTGCGGGCGCGCGTGATGCCGGAGAGGAACGTGCCGTTGGCGGCGGGCGTGAGGACGACGCCGTCCTTCACCATGAAGATGTTGGATGTCCCCGTCTCGGCGACGTTGCCGAGCATGTCGCGCACCAGGGCGTTGTCGAAGCCGCGCGAGCGCGCCTCCATGATCGCCCGGCCGTTGTTGGGGTAGAGGCAGCCCGCCTTGGCATTGGTCGGGGCGGTCTCGATCGTCGGGCGCCGGAACGGCGACACCGCGACCGAAAAGCCCTGCGGGGCGATCATCGGGGCCTCGTAGAGGCAGAGGCAGAAGCGCGTCGAGGCCGGGTCGGCGGGCACGCCCATGTAGCCGCCGTGCTCGGCCCAGTACATCGGCCGGATGTAGACCGCGGTCGCGCCGTCGAACTTCTTCAGTCCGTCCCATGCCAGGCCCTGGATTTCGGCGGCCGGCACGGTCGGCTCGAGGCCGAGGGCCTTGGCGGACCGGTTGACGCGCTCGCAGTGCAGGTCGAGATCGGGCGCGGTGCCCTCGAACCAGCGGGCGCCGTCGAAGACCGCCGAGCCGAGCCACATGGCGTGCGAGCGCGGGCCGACGAGCGGCGGGTTGCCTTCCTTCCAGTCGCCGTCGACATATGTCCAGGTCGTCGTCTGGGCCTTGGTATCCACCGCCATGTCCTGTCCTTTCGGGAATCTCTGCCGGCTCTTCAGCCGCGCGAACGGAACCGCAATCAAATCCGTCCGCTTCGCCGCGTCAAGGCCGCCGGGGCCCCGGCGCGACCCGGCGCTTGACGAGCCAGCCCTCAGGGACCATCGTGCGGCCCGACCGAGCAACCGGAATCCAGGAATGCACGCCGCCTTTGTATTCGATGCGTACGGAACGCTTTTCGACGTTCATGCGGCGGTTCGCCGCCACGCCGGCGAGATCGGCCCGGACGGACAGCAGCTCTCCGAGATCTGGCGCGCAAAGCAGCTCGAATATTCGTGGACGCGGGCGCTCATGGGCGCCTATGTCGACTTCCGCAAGCTGACCGAGCAGGCGCTCGACCATGCCATGAAACGTGTGCCGAGCGTCGCTCCGGAACTGCGCGACGCGCTTCTCGAGGCCTACTGGAGGCTCGACTGCTATCCGGAAGTGCCGTCGGTGCTGAAGAGCCTCAAGACGCGCGGCGCGAAGCTCGCGATCCTGTCGAACGGTTCGCCCGACATGCTGGAGGCGGCCGTCGGCAACGCCGCGCTCGACACGGTGCTCGACGACGTGTTCTCGGTGGACCCGCTGCGAACCTTCAAGACGGCGCCGGAGGTCTACGAGATGGTCACGACCGCCTACCGGCTCTATCCCGACGCGATCTCCTTCCAGTCGTCCAACCGCTGGGACGTGGCCGGCGCCACGAAGTTCGGCTTCCGGACGGTCTGGATCAACCGGACCAACATGCCCGACGAATATTCCGACCTTTCGCCCTCGCTCATCCTGCCGGACCTCAAAGGCCTCTGACCCCCGGAAGGGCGGCAACCATGCGGCAATCCCGCGCGGAACCGGAGCCCGGAACGCGCGTTGGAAGCCCATCGGGCAATTCGATGGGGTTCAATCGATCCATCTTCCGGCGGGGTGTTGCATGAATGCAACTGCCTTGTCGCGCGGTTGCCCTACCATGTAACGGGAACAGCCGGCAACGATGCCGCAACAACGGATCGCAGGTCACCTCATGAAAGAAAAGACAACCGTCTCCTCCGGAACAGCTTCCGCCGGCCCTTCGCGCCGCGCCTTCCTGAAGGCGGGCGGCGCGCTGGCGCTGACCGGCCTCGCCGGCTGCACCGAGGTCATGTCGACGCGACGCTTCCGGGCCGGAACCGCGCCTTCGCTCTTCGGCGGCGGCCCCGAGCTTCCGCCGGGCGACACCTCCTATGCGGACGTCTACGGCGCGGAAGAGGATGACGGCTACGAGATTCCGGCGGTTCCCTACCACCGGATCGAGCCTCGGTTCTACCGCCAGGTGGTCGCCGACCCGACCGGCGAAAAGCCGGGGACGATCGTCGTCGACACCCATCAGAAGATGCTCTTCTTCACCCAGCCGGGAGGACAGGCGATCCGCTACGGCGTCGGGGTGGGCCGCGAGGGCTTCTCGTGGTCGGGCCGCGGCCAGGTGCAATGGAAACAGAAATGGCCGAAATGGACCCCGCCGGGCGAAATGATCGACCGCCAGCCGGAGCTTGCGAAGTATTCGGCGAAGAACGGCGGGATGGATCCCGGGCTCATGAACCCGCTCGGCGCGCGGGCGATGTACATTTTCCACGGCGGCAAGGACACGCTCTACCGCATCCACGGCTCGCCCGAATGGTGGTCGATCGGCAAGGCCGTGTCGTCCGGCTGCATCCGCATGATCAACCAGGACGTCATAGACCTCTACAGCCGGGTGCCGGTGCACACGCCGGTGCTGGTGATCTGAGGGCGAGGCCCGGACGCCGGCATGGCCGGCCGCCCTCGCATCAGGATGACGCCGGGCCTTCCCCGGCGTCGGCACCGTAGGCCTTGAGGAAGACGCGCACCGCGCCCGAGACGCAGCGTTCGATCTCGCCGGCGGTCGGTTCTTCCGGCATGTGGCCGAAGATCCGCCGGCGGAACAGCCCCGCCATGCAGAGCTCGGCGAACTGGTAGGCGGCGAGTTCGACGTCGTCGATGCGGAAGGTGCCCCGGGCGATCTCCTGTTCGAGGAAGTCCATCAGCAGGGCCTTGCCCTTCTGCGGTCCGCGCTCGTAGAAATTGGCGCCGAGCGCAGGCATCCGCTCGGTCACGCCGATCACGATGCGCTGCGCCTGGATCACCTGGTCGCAGGTGATCAGGCGGGCGATGATCGAGCCGAACCGGTGCATCTTCTCCGCGGCGGAGCCCTCGCCGTCGAGCGCGGTGTGCATGTCGGCGAAGAGCGTGGTGCGCTCGCGGTCCACCAGCGCCTCGAAGAGTTCTTCCTTGTTCCGGAAATAGACGTAGATCGTTCCCTTGGAGACGTTGGCCTCCTGGGTGATGTCGTTCATGCTCGCCGCGTCGAAGCCCATGCGCGAGAATACGCAGTGCGCGCCGTTGAGGATCTGCTCGCGCTTGGCCGGATCCTGCCCCGCCGCATGCCTGCCGCCTTTACCGGCCGACGTCCCGTTCCGATCCACCGGCTGCGCGTCTCTTTCAGGTCTGTTCATCACTGCGATTGTATAACCTCGTCGGGACATCTTTCGAACCGACCGGTTCGATTTTCGCTTGATATGATGCCAATCATGGATTATGTCAAGCATCGAACCGAACGGTTCGGTTTGATGGAGAAAGGGCCGCCTGATGAACAGTCACGACGAAAGCATCGTGCTCGACGAGGAAGACAGCGCCGGAGCGACCGTGCGCCCCTTTCCCGCGCGCAAGGCGGAGATGCCCGCGAAGGACCGCGAACCGAAGTGGCCGGAGGTCGAGGCGGAGGCCCCGGCGGCCGGCGTCGAAGAGGCATCTGCCCCGGCGGGGAAGAAGCGCAGCGCCCGCAGGCTGCTGCTGCCGGTGATCGCGGCGGCGCTGCTGGCCGCAGGCGGCCATTACGGATACGACTACTGGACGGCAGGCCGCTTCATGGTGTCGACGGACGACGCCTACACGGCGGCGGACATCGCCGCGATCGCGCCGAAGATCCAGGGCTATGTGGACCGGATCGGCTTCACGGAGAACCAGCGGGTCAAGGCCGGCGACGTTCTCATCCGGCTCGAGGACGGCGACTACCGCATAGCGCTCGAACAGGCCCGGGCTGCCATTGCCAGCCAGGACGAAACCCTCAATCGAATCAAGGCGCAGGAGAAGGCGGCCGAAGCTTCGGTCCGGCAGGCGGTCGCCCAGAGGCAGGCGCTGCAGGCGACGGCGCACAACGCCGGCGCGACGGCGGACAGGGCCCGCAGCCTGCTGCAGACGAAGTTCGCCTCTCAGTCCCAGGTCGACAACGCCGACGCGGCGCTCGCCTCGGCGAACGCGAACCTCGCCGGCGCCGACGCGCAGGTCGCTGCCGCGAAGGCCAATGTCGACGTGCTGAAGGCGCAGTACAACGAGGCGAAGAGCCACATGCGCACCCTTCGGCTCAATGTCGACCAGGCGAAGCGCAACCTCGACCAGACCGTGCTGAGGGCGCCCTATGACGGCGTCGTCGGCAATCGCTCCGTCGAGCGCGGCGACCTCGTCAGCCCGGGCCAGAAGCTCGCAGCCATCGTTCCGGTGCACAGCCTCTATGTCGAGGCGAACCTGAAGGAGACGCAGCTCGCCAAGGTCGTTCCGGGCGAGAAGGCGAAGGTCAGCATCGACGCGCTGGGCGGCAAGGCGTTCGAAGGCACCGTCGCTTCGGTCTCTCCCGCTTCCGGCTCGGTCTTCTCTCTGCTGCCGCCGGAGAACGCGACCGGCAACTTCACCAAGGTCGTCCAGCGCGTTCCCGTTCGCATCAGGCTTCCCGAGAGCGTTCTCGAAGGCGGCAAGCTCAGGGCAGGCCTGAGCGTCGTCGTCGACATCGACACGCGCACGGCGCCGGGCAAGTAACCCGGCACACCGCGACACACCGGACCGGATTCGATCATGGCCGCTTCCACAACCCTTTCTGCGGGCGCGCTGCCGCAGGCGCCGGCCGAGCACATGGACGCGAAGAGGCTCTTCGCCTTCCTCGCCATGGTGTTCGGCATGTTCATGGCGATCCTCGACATACAGGTCGTCTCGGCCTCCCTGAAGGAGATACAGGCGGGCCTCTCGGCCGGCCCGGACGAGATCGCCTGGGTGCAGACGTCCTATCTCATCGCCGAGGTGGTGATGATCCCGCTGTCGGGCTTCCTCGGGCGGCTGCTTTCGACGCGCGTGCTGTTCACGGTGTCGGCCGCCGGCTTCACGGCGGCGAGCGCGCTTGCGGCCACCGCCACCAACATGGACCAGATGATCGTCTACCGTGCCCTGCAGGGCTTCATCGGCGGCGGCATGATCCCCTCGGTCTTCGCGGCGGCCTACACGATCTTCCCGCCTTCAAAGCGCTCGATCGTCTCGCCGATGATCGGGCTGGTGGCCACCCTCGCCCCCACGATCGGCCCGACGATCGGCGGCTATCTCAGCGACGCGTTCTCCTGGCACTGGCTGTTCCTGATCAACATCATCCCCGGAATCGGCGTGACCGTCGCTGCCTGGACGCTGATCGACTTCGACGAGGGCGACCCCTCGCTCCTGAAGCGGTTCGACTGGACGGGCCTGATCTCGATGGGCGTCTTCCTCGGATCGATGGAATACGTGCTGGAGGAAGGGCCGCAGAACGACTGGCTGCAGGACCGGGCCGTGCTCTTCTTCGCGGCCGGGATGGTGATCGGCGGCTTCGTCTTCTTCTACCGCGTCTTCACGGCGGAACAGCCGATCGTCGACCTGTCGGCCTTCCGGGACGTCAATTTCACCTTCGGCTCGATCTTTTCCTTCGTGATGGGCATCGGGCTCTACGGGCTGACCTATCTCTATCCTCTCTATCTCGGCCGGGTGCGCGGATACGATTCGCTGATGATCGGCGAGGCCGTCTTCGTCAGCGGCGCGGCGATGTTCCTCACCGCCCCGGTCTCCGGCGCGCTTTCGCGGCGGGTCGATCCGCGCGTGATGCTGCTCGTCGGCTTCCTCGGCTTCGCCGCCGGCACGTGGATGATGACGGGGCTCAATCCGGAATGGGACTACGCCCAGATCTTCTGGCCGCAGATCCTGCGCGGCGTGTCGCTGATGCTGTGCATGGTCACCATCAACAACCTCGCGCTGGGCACGCTGCCGCCGGAGCGGCTGAAGAACGCCTCCGGCCTCTTCAACCTGACCCGCAACCTTGGCGGCGCGGTGGGCCTCGCGCTCATCAACACGGTGCTCATCCAGCGCTCCGACATGCACTATGCGCGGCTTGCCGAGAGCATCAACTGGGGCAATGGCGAGGCGCTTCGACAGCTGAAGGCGATGGCCGGCAATCTCGCCGCGCACGGGCTCGACGGCAGCGCCGGGGCGATCGCCCAGATGAGGCAAAAGGTGCTGCTCCAGGCCCAGGTGATGTCTTTCCTCGACGTCTTCTACCTGCTGACCCTGCTCTTCGCATTTCTCGCCGTCTTCGCCATTCTCATGCGCAAGCCGCCGGAAAGCGCGGGCGGCGGCGGGGGCCACTGAGATTCCTTCTGCTCCCTGCGGAAGAACGCCCCACCCCGCCGGCGGCGTTATGAAGAACTTCACGGCGATATGCCGAACGGCACAGGAAGACATAATCGTCCGTGATAGAAGTTCGCTATTGTCAACCGCTCGACTTGCGAGCCAAGGGGGAGTTTTGGGGGAATGCTCGACCGCATCAGAACTTTCTTCCGCGACCGGACAGCAGTCACCTGGCACGACGACGAAAACTTCAGTGCGGAAAAGAGCCGTTCAAGTTCAAGAAGCATGTTGTCAAACCGATGAAGGACGCCGCAAGGCGCGCGCCGGAGACGGGCAGGTTCAAGGTGAAGCAGATCGGTTCGGACCTGATGTCTCGCTTTACCGGGCTTGTACCCTCCCGGAAGCAAGTGCCGGATACGGACGACTACGAACTTATCTAGATGTGGAGCCTCAACAGGTTCTCCCCGGGTAGACCGAGCCGGCAATTGCCGCGCAGATAAGTCGCAAGGGCCGCTGCCGGCAAGATCGGCAAAGGTTTCGATCACTTCTTTTCGAAGCTTGCGGCTCCCGCCAAGTGGATCGGCGAGGGAATCATCACTCGGGCAAATCCAGAATATGCCAAAAGCAAAGAAATGGATGAGATAATTCTTTCCGGGAATTTAGCTGTGCATCTTGGCCCACCCGAGGCATGATCACGCTTCCACTTCTTGCGTCCGGAGTTTTTCTGCAGAAGCTGGCGAGCCAGCAGCATGAGCCGCGTCGCCCGAGACCCCTCCTTTGCGGAGCGGGGGGCCCATAGGCCTGAAAAAATCAGGGTCGCCGTGCAGACGCCTGCGTCTTGCGCGACCGCCACCGCGCCGCTTCCACACCCTTCCGTATTTTCCGCCACCGGTGCATGACCCTGTCGGTCGATCTCGCCGACATCTCCCTGCGAAGGAGATCCTGCAGGGTGGCACAGCCGCCGCTCCGCGCCTTCCTCCCTGTCCTTCTGCGCAAGCCGGCCGCCGGCGGCCGGCACTTCATCTTCAGGAAAAACTTCGTTGCGGTGTGCCGAAGGGCACAAGGGGCATCGATAGAACCTGATAGAAATCAGTCATTGCAAACCGCTGGATCTTCCAGCCGAAAGGAGATTTTGAGATGTTTGATAAAGTTCGGAACCTGTTTCGGTCTGGCGAACGTACCACCTTTGACGACGATGGCCATTCGACCACCAGCGAAGACGCCCTCTCCGTTCAAGGGACATGTGGTCCAACCGCTCCAGAATGCCGCGAAGAGTGTACCGAGCACGGGCAAGTTTGTCGTGAAAGAACTCGGCGCGGGACTGAAGTCTCTTTTCACCGGTCCTGCGCGGACGGAGGAGGAGAACACTGCGGTGCTGCGATCAATGGCCGAAGGCGGGCTCAACTTGTAGCATCTGGCATCGACCGGGCCTCGGCGGGAGAAGCCTGAGCCCCGGTCCCACGATCTTCCTGTCGGGGGAACATTCTCTCCGGGCGGGTGCGGCCTACAAACCCCGCTTCAGGCTTCCGAGGATGCCGCGCACCAGGGCGCGGCCGAGGGAGGAGCTGACGGAGCGGACCACGGACTTGATCGCGGCCTCGGCGACGGTCTGGCGCCGGTAGCCTGAAGGGCGGCGGGAGGAGCGCTTTCTTCCGCGCTCGTCGTAGTCGTCGTCGCCGCCGAAGCCCGGCAGGGTCCAGCGGCGGGTCTCGCTCACACCGTCGTCCTCGCCAGCCTCGCGCCGGCGTTCGTCCTCTTCCGCCTTGGCGGCCGCCTCGGCGCGCTTCGCGAGTATCTCGAAGGCGGATTCGCGGTCGACGTCCTTGTCGTAGACCCCGGCCACCGGACTCCTTGAGATGACCGACTGGCGTTCCGCGTCGGTCAGCGGGCCGAGCCGCGAGGACGGCGGGCGCACGAGCGTGCGTTCGACGACCGACGGCACGCCCTTGTCCTGAAGCGTCGAAACGAGCGCCTCGCCGACGCCGAGCTTCGTGATCGCCTCGAAGCAGTCGAAATCGGGATTGGGCCGGAACGTGTCGGCGGCCGTGCGCACGGCCTTCTCCTCGCGCGGCGTGTAGGCGCGCAGCGCGTGCTGGATGCGGTTGCCGAGCTGCGAGAGAACCGTATCCGGTACGTCGAGCGGGTTCTGGGTGACGAAATAGATGCCGACGCCCTTGGAGCGGATAAGCCGGACGACCTGCTCGACGCGCTCGACCAGGGCGCGCGGCGCGTTGTCGAAGAGCAGGTGCGCCTCGTCGAAGAAGAAGACCAGGCGCGGCTTCTCCGGATCGCCCACTTCTGGCAGTTCCTCGAAGAGTTCGGACATCAGCCAGAGCAGGAAGGTGGCGTAGAGGCGCGGGTTCATCATCAGCTTACCGGCGGCGAGCACCGATATCACGCCTCGGCCGTCGACGGTCGTGCGCATGATGTCCGAGATGGCGAGCGCCGGCTCGCCGAAGAACCGGTCGGCCCCCTGCTGCTCGAGCACGAGGAGATCCCGCTGGATCGCGCCGACGGACTGCTTCGTGATGTTGCCGTAGGTGCCTGAGAGTTCGCCCGCGTGTTCGCTCATGTAGGAGAGGAGCGACTGCAGGTCCTTCAGGTCGAGCAGCGCCAGCCCGTTGTCGTCGGCGAGCTTGAAGGCGATGTTGAGGATGCCCTCCTGCGCGTCGGAGGCGTCCATCAGGCGGGAAAGCAGGAGCGGGCCCATCTCGCTGATCGTCGTGCGCACCCGGTGGCCGTTCTCGCCGAAGAGGTCCCAGAAGACGACCGGGAAGCTTTCCATTTCGTAGGGGTCGAGGCCGATCGTCGCGGCGCGCTTGTCGAGAACGTCCTTGTGCTCGCCTTTCGCGGCGATGCCCGACAGGTCGCCCTTGATGTCGGCGCAGAAGACCGGGACGCCGGCCTTCGAAAGCCCTTCGGCGAGGATCTGGAGGGTGACGGTCTTGCCCGTTCCGGTCGCGCCGGTCACGAGGCCGTGGCGATTGGCGAGCGCGAGCGCCAGATACTCGGGCTTGTCGATCGTGTCGTCCGGCTTGCGGCTCGCTCCGATGAACACCTTCGAGATATCGTCCATGCGCTTGCCTTCCCCTGTGGTGGCGCCCCGCGCCGTATCCGGCCCCCGATCTATAGACAGCGGGCTCGCGCGCGACAAGCTTGCCGCGCCGCGGGAACGCCCGCCCGCCCGCACCGTCCGGGCGGGGCTTGCACGGAAGGTCAAATCAGTCTTCTCTTCTGTCCGACCGCCGCCGCTTCCCCGTCGGGAAGCGCAATGCGAGGCAGGAAAACGGAGCAGCCCGATGCAAGACCTGATTTCACGCATCGCCGACAATGTCGGTATCGAACCCGCGCTCGCCGAGAAAGCCGTCGGCATGATCCTCGGCTTCCTGCAGCGCGAGGCCGACGACGGGGCGGTGGCGCGGATGATCGAGGCGATCCCCGGCGCGTCCGATCTGGTCGCAAGGTACAATGGCGAGGCCGGCGGCGGCCTGCTCGGCGGCCTGATGGGCAGCGGCGGCGTCATGGCCCTCGGCCAGCAGCTGATGAGCGAGGGGCTCGGCATGGGCGAGATAACAGGCGTCGCCCGGGAGACGATCTCCTTCGCCAAGCAGCACGCCGGCGAGGATACGGTCGACGAGGTGGTGAATTCCGTTCCGGGACTCGGCCAGTTCGTCTGAGCACCGGGCCTGCGGCATAGCGTCCCGCCCGGGGCCGGGGTTGCCGGCGGGCTCCGGTTCCAGCCCGCCGCAGGCGCCCAAGAGCAGAAATGCCCGCATTTCCGGCGATTGACGGGGATTCGCGCCGAACGCCACAATCTCAGGTCGCCACCGAAAATCCTCCGCAATCGGGGGTAAGACGGCTTTTCGCTCGCCCAAAAGGGGTAGAGCACGCCGACATACGGCAGGAAGCGTCCCCTGAATGACCATCTTCGGAAACGGATTCCGCCATGGCTGAATGCCGGGGTCAGAAATCTGCCAACAGAAAGAGAGGCTGACATGAGACGCGTAACGGCACTGTTATCTGCCGCTGCGTTCTGCGCCGTGACTGCGGCACCAGCGCTTGCTGTCCCCAGACTGTCAAGCGACTTCCAGACGCACCATGATCACATCGGTGCCAACGGGGGGCCGCAGCTCATCGCGTGGATGGGCGGCAATTTCCGCCACCACCACCACCATCGCGACAGGGGTTCGAGACATGACTGGGACGGAGGCTCGCACAGCTTCGGCGCTCCCGGTCCGGTCGTCGGAACCGGCCTGCCGGTACTGATGGTGGCGGGCGGATACCTGTGGTTCGCCAGGCGGCGACAAAAGCGCAACACGAAGAGCCGTGTCGCTTAGCAGGCTATCTGGGGCCGCGCACGGCAATTCTGTCGCCGCGCGGTCTTTGCCGGCGGTTCGACCACCTTCCGGTGGCCGTTCCGTCCCGCCGCCGTCTTCCATCTTGTCGTCCGCCCGGCTCTCGCGCGCGGCGTTCTTCGGAGGACTGATCGTCCTCGCCTTCGCAAACGGCATCAGCGAACGCGTCTATGTCTCGATTGCCGACAACGGCCCCGGCGGAGCCGCGGTCGAGACGTTCGGCATCAGCCTGATCATCTGGGCGGCCTGCGTCGTCAGCGTCAAGACGCTGCTTGGCGGCGCGCCCGAGCCGGTCCGGCGGAGGGACCTCGCCTTCGGCAGCCTCGTTTGCGCGATGGCCCTCCTTCCCGTGCCGGCGCTCGGTTCGGTGGCGCTGGTCTGCATCGCCGCCTATCTATGGCTCGCCGCCGGAACGGACGCGGCCCGGCGAACCGCCCTCGTCGTCTTCGCGATGACGCTGCCGCTCTTCTGGGACAAGCTGCTTCTCGTTGTCTTCAGCGATACCATCCTCCATCTCGACGCCCTTCTCGTGGCGGCGGTCGTCGGGACGACGGCGACGAGCAACGTGGTCCCGCTTCCCGACGGTTCGGGCGCGCTGTTCCTCGCGCCGGCCTGTTCGTCGGTGGCCAACCTGTCGCTCTCCGTCGTGGTGTCGGCGATTTTCGTCAGCCTGCCCGGACGCGCCTGGTCGCGACGCGACCTCTGGTGGAGCGCGGCATGCGCCGTCAGCGTCATCTGCGTCAACACTGCCCGCATCAGCCTGCTCGGCTTCTACCCGGATCATTTCGAGCTGATCCACGGGCCGGTCGGCTCGAACATCGCCAACGCCCTCATGCTGGTGGCACTCCTGACAATCGCCCACAACCGGATCGGCCTCAATGCGTCGCGCGACCGCTAGCATCCTGTTCGTCCTCGTCCTCGGCGCGAGCCTCTCGGCCAAGACGTTCGCGCTCGGCGCGCGCCCCGGGCCGGCGGAAGCGGCGACGGGCAGCGACCTCTCGCAATTCCTCTCGCAACGCGGCTTCGACCTCACCCGGTCGCCGCCCCGTTCGGCCCCGGCGTGGATCATCGGGACGCGCGGCGACTGCCGGGTGCGCATAGCCGACATGGCCGCGGAAGGCTGGACCCGCGCGATCGCCGCCGAGCAGGCGGCGGGCGAACAGATCCTGTTTGCGTTCGACGGCCGCTTCTACGATCGGCAGCCGGTCTGGCACACGCGGCTGGCCAAGTATCGCCGGCGGCTGCTGCGCTATTTCGGCGTGGCGCTGCCCCCTGCCCCGGTGCGCGTCCTCACGGTGTCGAACGGCTGCCCCGGCGGCACGATCCGGCCGGCGGACGCGGTGGCGCTGTCGGACTGAGCCCGCGCGGCCGGTCCCGGCGCGCCGATGCCGGGGAGCGTTTCGCCCATGGTCGCGTTGCGCCGGTTCCCTCCGCGCTCTAAGTTCGCCCGCACGAGAGCGACAACGGGAGGAACAATGGACGCGAGCGTGATTGCGGCAGCGCGTTTCGACGCGGTCGACGAGACCGGGTGGCGAAAGCTTGCCGAGAAGGCGCTTGGGGGCGCCGGTTTCGAGGAGACCCTGACCACCCGCTCCGACGACGGCTACAGCTACGGGCCGATCTACGCCGGCCGCCGGGACGTGCTCGCGATCGCGCGCGCGGCGGCGGGAAGGCCCTGGCGGATCGCCCAGCGCCTCGACGATCCCGATCCCGGGCGCGCCGCTCGCCAGGCGGGCGACGATCTCGGCAACGGCGCCGACGCCCTGGCGCTGGTGATGAACGGCGCGCCCGGCGCCTTCGGGTTCGGCCTCGCGCAGCCGGCCGGGCCGACATTGCGAAACCTCGTCGCGACGCTCGACCTCGCAAACACCTCGATCCGGCTCGAGGGCAGCGCGATGGCGGCGCGGGCACTGGCCGACTGTCTCGCCGCCCGCAAGCCTTCGGAAGCGCATTTCGGCATCGACCCGGTTTCGGCCGCCGCCGCCACGGCGCAGGAATTCGCCATCGACGGACGCATCGCCGACATGGCGCTGGCGCTGAAGGACTTCGGCCTTGCCGGGACTATCCTGCAGGCAGACGGGCGGGTGGCGCACAATGCGGGGGCCAGCGAGGCGCAGGAACTGGCGTTCGTGCTCGCCTGCCTGGCGGCGCTCGCCCGCGCCTGCGAGGCCGGCGGCATGCCGCCGGCGACGACGCTGGCTGCGACCGGCCTCTGCGTCTCGACCGACCAGCAGCAATTCCTCTCGATCGCCAAGCTGCGCGCGCTGCGGCTGCTTCACGCGCGGCTGCAGGGCGCCTGCGGCGTCGACGCTCCGCGGCCGGCCAGCATCCACGCGGAAACGTCGTACCGGATGCTGGCGAGGCGCGACCCAGAGACGAACATCCTGCGCAACACGCTCGCCGCCTTCGCGGCCGGCGTGGGCGGCGCCGACAGCGTCAGCGTCCTCCCGCACAGCCTGGCCAACGGCTTGCCGGACGCCTTCGCCCGCCGGGTGGCACGCAACACGCAGGTCATCCTCGTCCACGAAAGCCACCTCGACCTCGTCGCGGACCCCTCGGCGGGCTCGGGCGGGATCGAGGCGCTGACCGATGCGCTCTGCGCGGCGGCATGGCGGGAATTCCAGGCGATCGAAGGCGAAGGCGGGATCATGGCCAGCCTTTCCGCCGGCGCGTTCCAGAAGCGCGTCGCCGCCGTCCGCGCGGCGCGGGAGGCGGAAATACGCGCCGGCACCCGCCCGATCGTCGGCACCACGCTCTATCCCGCCGGGGAGGAGCGGCACGCCGGCATCCTCGAACAGCGCGAGCCGACCACGGCGAAGCCGCGAGGCTCGGGACGCGCGCTGGCGCCGGCGCCGCTCGACGAAGCGCCCGAAGGAGAGAACGGATGAGCCGCATTCCCGATTTCACGAAGGTCGCCTGGGAAAGGCCCTCGCCTGCCGGAGGACCGGTTCCCGGCGACACCTGGGCGACGCCTGAGAAGATCGACGTCAGGCGGGCCTACGCGGCGGACGACCTCGAAGGGCTTTCCTTCCTCGACACTTGGCCGGGCGCGGCGCCCTTCATCAGGGGCCCCTACCCGACCATGTACCTCCAGAAGCCGTGGACGATCCGGCAATATGCCGGCTTCTCGACGGCGGAGGAATCGAACGCCTTCTACCGGCGGAACCTTGCGGCGGGCCAGAAGGGCCTCTCCATCGCCTTCGACCTCGCAACACACCGTGGCTACGACAGCGACCATCCGCGGGTGGCCGGCGACGTCGGCATGGCCGGCGTCGCGATCGATTCCATCCTCGACATGCGGCAGCTCTTCGAGGGGATCCCGCTCGACGAGATGACCGTCTCGATGACGATGAACGGCGCCGTGCTTCCGGTGATGGCGCTCTACATCGTCGCCGGCGAGGAACAGGGCGTGCCGCCGGAGAAGCTGGCCGGCACCATCCAGAACGACATCCTGAAGGAGTTCATGGTCCGCAACACCTACATCTATCCGCCGCAGCCCTCGATGCGGATCGTCTCGGACATCTTCGCCTACACCTCGCGGAACATGCCGAAATTCAACTCGATCTCGATTTCCGGCTACCACATGCAGGAGGCGGGCGCGACGGCGGACCTCGAGCTCGCATACACGATCGCCGACGGGCTGGAATATGCCCGCGCCGGCGTCGCGGCCGGCCAGGACATCGATTCCTTCGCGCCGCGGCTTTCCTTCTTCTGGGCGATCGGCATGAACTTCTTCATGGAAGTCGCCAAGATGCGCGCCGCCCGGCTGCTGTGGGCGGCGCTGATGCAGAAGGCGTTCAGCCCGAAGGACCCGAAATCGCTGGCGCTCAGGACGCATTGCCAGACGTCGGGCTGGTCGCTGACGGCGCAGGACCCGATGAACAACGCGATGCGCACGATGGTGGAGGCCATGGCTGCGACGCAGGGCCATACCCAGTCGCTGCACACCAACGCCTTCGACGAGGCGCTGGCGCTTCCCACCGACCATTCGGCCCGCATCGCCCGCAACACCCAGCATGTCCTGGCGCGCGAATCCGGCACGACGCGGATCATCGACCCGTGGGGCGGGTCCTTCTACGTCGAGCGCCTGACGCACGACCTCGTCGCAAGGGCCATGACGCACATCGAGGAGGTCGAGCAGCTCGGCGGGATGGCGAAGGCCATCGAGCAGGGGGTGCCGAAGCTCCGTATCGAGGAGGCGGCCGCCCGAACGCAGGCGCGCATCGACAGCGGCCAGCAGACCGTCGTCGGCGTCAACTTCTCGCGGCCCGAGAAGGACATCGAGGTCGACGTCCTGAAGGTCGAGAACTCCGAGGTGCGCGCCCGGCAGCTGGCCAAGCTGCAGGAACTCAAGGGCACGCGCGACGTCGCCGCCACGCAGGCCGCTCTCGACCGGCTGACGGAGGCGGCCGGCTCGGGCGAAGGCAACCTCCTCGCATTCGCCGTCGAGGCAGCGCGGGCGAAGGCGACGGTCGGCGAGATCTCGCTCGCGCTCGAAAAGGCGTTCGGCCGCCACGTCGCGCAGATCCGGACGATTTCCGGCGTCTACCGGAAGGAGATCGGCGAGAGCGACCCGGCATTCGGCGCCGCCGGACAGAAAGTGCGCGCCTTCGAGAAGGCCGAGGGCATGAAGCCGCGCATCCTGATCGCCAAGATGGGACAGGACGGCCATGACCGCGGCCAGAAGGTCATCGCCACGGCGTTCGCCGATCTCGGCTTCGACGTGGTCGTCGGCGCGATGTTCCAGACGCCCCGGGAAGTCGCCGAGCTCGCGGTGAAGGACGGCGTCCACATCGTCGGCGTCTCCTCGCTCGCCGCCGGCCACCTTACGCTCGTGCCGGAACTGCGCGAGGCGCTGTCGCGCAACGGCGGCAAGTCGATCCTCATCGCCGTCGGCGGCGTCATCCCGCCGCAAGACCACGTGGCGCTCCGCAAAGCCGGCGCCGACGCGATCTTCCCGCCCGGTACGGTCATCGCGGAAGCGGCCGGGAAGCTGGTCGACGCGCTCCTGAAGGAGCACGGGCACGAGCCGGTTGCGGACGGGCAGGCAGCCCGCAATTAGCGCCGGCGAATGAAGGGTCGCGTTGCGCGAGCCCGCGAAGTGAGCCTCCCGCTCTGGCTCAGCCGCGAAGCGATTGAAATCATACATCCGAACGACTTGTCCGACATTGCTGACTCGACGACCCAAAGGATGAAGATGCCCTCGAGGCGGGGCTTGCCCTGCCATTGAACACGGCCGGTTACGGCGAAGACGGTCTTCATGTGCTTGCCGCGGCGTATCTTTTCGGCATGGTACGAAACCATCCGGTCTCCCTTTCCGCCTGACCTGACCCGATCCGGCACATTCCGCGCTGGCACGGCACGTGCATTCCCCTGCCGCAAAGGAGATTCCTGCGGCATGATGGGACGACGGACTTTCTTGCGGACGGCGGGCGGGCTCGCCGGGCTGGCCATGGTTCCGGCGGCGGCGCGGACCGTTCCGCAATTCTCGCTCGCGTCGCTGCGCGGAGCCATCGACGCAGGCGAGAAAGGACTTCTGCCCCGGACGGTAGACGACCAGAGCCAGGCGCTCGCGCGCCTGATCGAGAAGGCCGCCGCGGCGGACATGCCGCTCTTCATACCGCCCGGCACCTACAACGTCTCGAACCTGACGCTTCCAGACAACGCGCGGATCACCGGCGTGCCCGGGGCGACGCGCCTCGTCTACAGCGGCAACGGACACCTGATCATCGCCGAGAACCGCAAGCGCGTCTCGATCGCCAATCTCGTCCTCGACGGCGGCAACCGCACCCTCGGCGACTATGCGCGGGGGCTGATCCAGGCGAGCAACGTGGACAACCTCGCGATCGAGAACTGCGAGATCGCGGGAAGCGCGGGGTTCGGGATCTCCATGGAGCGCTCGGGCGGGAAGATCGGTCGGAACACGATATCGGGAGCGGCCCAGGCGGCCGTCCACGCCATGCAGAGCCACGACCTTTCGGTCACGGACAACCACGTCTTCGACTGCGGCAACGGCGGCATTCTCGTACATCGATGGCAGGCGGGCGACGACGGCACGCTGGTCACGGGCAACCGCGTCGAGCGGATCCGCGCCGACGACGGCGGTACGGGCCAGAACGGCAACGGCATCAACGTCTTCCGCGCGGGCAACGTCATCGTCGCCAACAACCACGTCTCCGACTGCGCGTTCTCGGCCATCCGCTCCAACTCCGGCTCGAACGTGATGATCACCGCCAACCAGTGCCTCCGCTCGGGGGAGACCGCCGTCTATTCCGAGTTCGCCTTCGAGGGCGCGATGATCGCCGGCAACATCGTGGACGGCGCGGCCAACGGCATCTCGATCGCCAATTTCCGGGAAGGCGGACGCCTGGCGACGGTCGCCAACAACGTCGTGCGCAATCTCTCGCTGACCGGACCCTATGTGCCCGAGGACGGCAGTTTCGGGACCGGCATCGGCGTCGAGGCGGACACCGCCATCACCGGCAACGTCATCGAACTCGGCACCGAAATTCGGCCTCGCGCTGGGCTGGGGGCCCTATCTGCGCAACGTCACGGCGACCGGCAACATGGTGCGCGGTGCCCGGGTGGGCGCCGCCGTCTCGGTCGTGGACGGGGTCGGGTCCGCGGTCGTCGCCGACAACGTCTTCCAGGACGTCCGGGACGGGGCGGTGGTCGGCTTCGAATGGACGAAGGCGGTCAGCGGGGATTTGACGAAGGCCCGCTCCGGGCGCTACCCCGGCCTCGTGGTCGAGCGCAACCGGACGAGCTGAATGCGGCGTTCCCGCCGCGCACGGGAAGGCGAAGGGGAACCGTGACCCCGCCTCGCGGTTGAACGTGAAGGGCAGCCCCCGCGCGGGCGCCCCGCCACGTCATCGACCGAACAAAGAGGAGACCCGACGGGACAATGAAACTCTTCGAACCCGGCAACCGCTCGAAAAGCCCCGAACACCAGCGCATCTACGCGATCTACGAGATCTGGTACACGACGGTGGATTTCGCCGCCGCCTTCCTGTTCGTCATCGGCAGCGTTTTCTTCTTCTGGAAGAGCACCGAGACGCTCGCGACCTGGATGTTCCTGATCGGCTCGATCTGTTTCGCCCTGAAGCCGACGCTGCGGCTCGCACGCGAGATGCACTATCTCAGCATGGGCGACTTCAGCGACCTCGCGCACCGCGAGCGAGGCTGACGGAAGGTCAGCCCGACAGTTCCTCCGTCGGCCGCACGTCGCCGACGTGAATGTCGTTCCGGTTCCTGAGTTCGCTGCGGGCCATGCCGTCGAGCGCCGACGCCAGCCCGGCGTCGGCGACATGCCGGGCGAGCGTCGCCGCCATCATGCATTCGGCGGCGCGGGTCGCGCCGTCGTCGCATTTGAGCGCGATGCCGATGCCTTCCTCGGGAAGCGCGGCGCAATAGACACCTTCGGCGCCCGTCTTGGCGAATATCCGCCCCGGGGCGAGTTCCATGAGCCGCGTGCAGAAGCGGCCGGTGCCGGCGACGAAGAAGGGTTGCGCCATGCAGGCGGCCAGGAGCCGCCGCGATGCCGAGGCGCGCTCCGGGCCGAGGCCCTGGCCGGTCGCCATGCGGGCGAAGCCCCGGGCCAGCCGATCGAGCGGGATCGCGTAGGTCGGGATGGAGCAGCCGTCGATGCCGCAGGCATCCTCGCCGAGCGGCACGCCGGTCAGGTCCGCGAGGACGGCCCGGATCTCGACCTGGACGGGGTGGTCACGACCGACATAGCCCTCGTGGCCGATGCCCAGATGGCAGGCGGTGCAGAGGAAGCCGGCGTGCTTGCCGGAGCAGTTGTTGTGAAGCGCCGTCGGTTCGATGCCGCTGCGGGCCTGGGCGATCAGGACGTCCTGCTCGGAAGACCAGTGGCTGCCGCATTCGAGCGCACCGCCGTCGAGCCCCACCGTCGCCAGCATCGCGGCGGCAAGCTGCACGTGGGCGGGCTCTCCGGAATGGGAGGCGCAGGCGAGCGCAAGCTCGCGGTCCCCGAAGCCGCAGGCGTCGGCGGCGCCGCTCTCGACCAGCGGCAGCGCCTGCATGGCCTTGATCGCGGAGCGCGGGAAGACGGGGTGCCCGACGGCGCCGACGGAGCGGAGGATCGCTCCCGAGGCATCGACCACGCAGATCGAGCCGCGGTGCCGGCTTTCCACGCGGCCGCCGCGCGTCGCCTCGACCAGGACGGGATTGTTCATCGAACCTCCATGGGACCCATGTGCGAGGTAATAGGATCGGACGGGCGCCAAGGCAAGTCCAGGATCCTGCGCAAAACCCGGTCCGGCGGCGCGAAAATGACAGATTTCGATTGATTACGGGGCCTGTCCCGCACAATATGCGTCCGCTCCTGACCGTGAGGCTGCCGCCCATGATCAACGTAGAAATGCGCATGTTTCGTGGTTTGCTCGGCCTGGGTGACTCGAGTACCGGTTTCGGCATCCGCTGGCCGCTGGTCGCGGTGGTGTCCTTTTGCGCGCTGTTCTGGATTGCCCTCGGCTGGTGGTTGCTGGGCTGATTTCGCGCCGCTGCCAGTCCACCCATTGCATGACGATACGCCCACCCGGCCGGAAACAGGCTCCTATTGGCCTTCGCCTCCCACCTTAAGGGGTAATTGCCGCGACCGCCCTTCGCTGGTTAGCGTTTGGTTAACCAAGCGTTATTGAAGCGATCCTGCCTGCGATGGAAGCCATTACGCGAATAATCAGCGCTCAGCCGCTGGAAAACGTCTCGACCGGCGATTTCGCTTCGGCGCCTATGATTGCCGACGGCCTCATCGGCGCCGCCGACCAGCCGCTCGCCAAGAGCGCCTACCTCGATGGTCGTACGAAGCGGTTGCTCGACCTCGTGCTCGGCACCCTGCTCCTCGTCTTCCTTGCACCGGCATTCGTCGCCACCGCGGCGCTGATCAAGGCGACGAGCCGCGGGCCCGTCTTCTTCCGCCAGAGGCGCGGCGGGCTGAACGGCCAGGAATTCCTCATCTGGAAGTTCCGGACGATGCGCCAGGAGTGCGCGCAGGACGCCTCGGGGCCGGTCAAGCAGGCCTGCCGCGACGACGGTCGGGTGACGTCCGTCGGCCGCCTGCTGAGGCGGTACAGCATCGACGAGCTGCCGCAGCTCCTCAACGTCCTGACGGGGGAGATGTCCCTCGTCGGCCCTCGTCCGCATGCCGTCAGCCACGACGCGCATTTCTCGGACCGCGTTGCGAACTACACCGGCCGCTTCTGCTGCCGGCCCGGCATCACCGGCCTGGCGCAGACCTCGGGGGCACGCGGAGAGACGCGCACGCCGGGAGACATGCAGCAGCGCGTCAACCTCGACCTGGCCTACATCAGGCGTGCCTCGCTGCGAACGGACCTGGCGATCCTGCTGAGGACATCATGGAAGATGTTCCTCAACA
This sequence comes from uncultured Alphaproteobacteria bacterium, assembly GCA_963760965.1. GTDB lineage: Bacteria > Pseudomonadota > Alphaproteobacteria > Rhizobiales > Rhizobiaceae > Pararhizobium_B. The sequence continues at coordinate 28,646 of CAVXEW010000011.1, read as the reverse complement.
CCGACGCCTATTGAGTGTCCCCGGAGCGCGAACTTGCGGTTGGCTCGCCGAATGGATGAAGCTCCTTGCACCTTACTTTGCCTTGTCAGCGACGGCCTGTCGGGCACAGTCGTAGACGGAGCGGCGAGTTCCGGAAACGGGCACGACCGCCGGAACCGCCTCGGGAACTGGCCCGCGGCATTTTCGAGAGCAGGCGATCGGCGATGATGAATTCACGAAAGAAGACGACGCGCGTCCCCCGGGTGCGCTGGCTGGCCCCGCTGGTTGCCGGGGCGCTGCTCGTCACGGCGACATGCGCGGCGGCGGGTGATCTCCTGCCCCGCACCAAGGTCAAGCTGAGCGTCGTGCAATGGATCCCCACCAAGGGGCAGTACCAGAGCTGGGATGCGCTCGGCGGCGAATTCGAGGTCGGCGACGACGGAACGCTGCTCCTTCCCGTCGTGGGTGCCATCGACGTTTCCGGGCGCAGCACGGCCAAGGTCGCCGACGAGATCGCCAAGCGGATCAAGGACCGGATCGGTTTGATCACGGCGCCGAGCACGACGGTGCAGATCGTCGCCTATCCGCCGATCTACGTCGTCGGCGACGTCGCCCAGCCGGGCGAATTCCAGTTCCACCAGGGCCAGACGGTGCTGCAGGCGCTGGCGGCCAGCGGCGGGAAGTACCGCGCCGCCGCACAGGTCCCGAACTCCGCGGAAGTGGTCAATCTGGTCAGCGCAATCCAGGACGGCGAAGACCAGATCCTGCTCTCGTCGGCGCGGGTGGCGCGGCTGAAGGCTGAAATGACCGGCGCCAGCCAGATCGACTTCCCCTCGCTTCCCACGGACCCGGCGATGAAGCAGCGGGCCAAGGAAATCTTCGCCCAGGAGAGGACGATCTTCAAGACGAGGGCCGACGGCCTCAACCGTCAGGTGAAGTCGCTCGAGGACCTCCAGAAGCTGCTCGTGGCGGAAATCGACACGCTGCAGAAGAAGATCGGGATGACCGACGATCGCATCGCTTCCACGCAGAAGGAGCTGAAGGGCGTCAAGACCCTCGTCAAGCAGGGGATCGCCGTGACGTCGCACCAGAGCGAGGTCGAGCGGCAGCTTTCGGCCTACCAGTCCGACAGGCTCGACAACCTCACCGCCACCATGCGCGCGCGCCAGCAGATCACCGAGGCGAAGCGGAACCTGCAGCGGCTCCAGGACGATCGCATGACGGAGGTGGCAAGCGCCCTGCAGCAGGAGCAGGCCACGCTGGACGGGCTGAAGCTCAAGCGAGAGACGAACCAGAAGCTGCTCGTGGATGCCCTCGCCAGGCAGCCGGCGGGTGCCGTCGCCGCGGCGACGCCGATCTCCTACACGCTGATCCGGAAGGAAGGCGGCAAGAGCGTCGAGACGGCGGCGACGGAGTTGACGCAGATGCTGCCGGGCGACGTCCTCAAGGTTGTCGAGGCGAAGCCGGTCAAGCCCGGTAGCGCAGGCGCGCAGACCGGCGCAAGCGTCACCGGCAGCCGCGGCGGCACCGTTCCGGAGCATGGCGCATGAGCCTGGCCTCCGCGCCGCCGGCAGAGCCCGGCGCGCCGGAACTGGCGGGTTCTTCGGTCGCGAACGACAGGCAGAAGAGCTACGGGCAGATCCTGAAGTCCACCGCCCTCATCGGCGGTTCCTCGGCGGTCAACGTCCTCTTCGCCATCGTCCGCAGCAAGGCGATGGCCCTGCTTCTCGGTCCTTCGGGCGTCGGGCTTCTCGGGCTCTACAACTCCATCGTCGACCTGGCGCAGGTGGCCGCGGGCCTCGGCGTGCCGATGAGCGGCGTGCGCGAGATCGCGAGGACGGCGGCGACGGAGGACACGGCGCGCATCGCGCGCACGGCCACCGTGCTCCGGCGTCTTTCCGTCGCCCTCGGCCTTGCCGGCGCCCTTTGCCTGGCTTTCTTTTCCGGGCCGGTGGCGCGCCTCACCTTCGGCGACACGGACCACAGGCTCGCCGTCGCGCTGCTGGCGGCGGCGGTCTTCTTCCAGCTCGTCGCGTCCGGCCAGACGGCGCTCCTGCAGGGCTTGAGGCGGATCGCCGACCTTGCGCGGTTCAACGCGCTTTCGGCCTTCGCCAGCACGGCGGTGACGATCCCGCTCGTCTACGTGCTCGGGACGAACGGCATCGTGCCGGCGATCGTGACCATCGCCGGCATCTCCGTGCTGACCTCCTGGTGGTACGCCCGGAAGGCGGGCATCGCGGCGGCGCGGCTGGCGCCGGGAGACTTCGGCCGCGAGACGGCCGGCCTGCTGCGCCTCGGCGTCGTCTTCATGGCGAGCTCGATCTTCACGATCGGCTCGGCCTACGCCATCCGGATCATCGTGCTCAAGGACACGGGCGTCGCTGGCGCCGGGCTCTACCAGGCGGCGTGGGCGCTCGGCGGGCTCTATGCGGGCTTCATCCTCCAGGCGATGGGAACCGACTTCTATCCGCGCCTCACCGCCGTTGCCGACGACCATCCCGAAATGAACCGGCTCGTGAACGAGCAGACCGAGGTCTCCATCCTGCTCGCGGGGCCCGGCGTGCTCGCCACCCTCACCTTCGCCCCCCTCGTGATCTTCGTCTTCTATTCGGCCGAGTTCGGACCGGCGATCGACCTCTTGCGCTGGCTTTCGCTCGGCATGATGCTCAGGATCCTGTCCTGGCCGATCGGCTTCGTCATCGTCGCCAAGGGTGCGCAAAAGACCTTCTTCTGGATCGAGGCGGCGGCGGCCGCCGTCAACGTCGGCCTCGCCTGGCTGCTCGTGCCCCTGATCGGGGTCACCGGCGCGGGCCTGGCATTCTTCGGCCTCTATGTCTGGCACACGGCCGTCGTCTGGGTGGTCGTCAGGCGGATGAGCGGCTTCCGCTGGTCCCCCGGCAACCTCGCGAGCGGCGGCGCCTTCATGGCGCTGGCGGGCCTGATCTTCGGGCTGTTCGCCGTCGCGCCCTTCTGGCCCGCGACCTTCGCGGGAACGGCGATCACGGCAGTGAGCTCGGTCATCGCACTGAGGCGGCTCTTGACGCTGATGCCGGCCGAACAGCTGCCGGCGATCCTTCGCACGGCCCACTCAGGGCTCGTGAAGCTGCTTCGGCTATAGGTCCGCCCCGCTTGGCATCGCGCCGCCGCCGGCTCCGCGCCGCCGGCCGCTCTCCGCCCCTCCCCACCCGCGCAAAAAAAGGCCGGTCCGGGGGGCCGGACCGGCCAGGGATGCTTCCCTCACCATATTCCGCGAGGCCCGGGTTGTTCCGGGCCGTCGCGTTTCAGTTGCGGCCGGAGCGCGCGATCGCGCCTGCCAGCGTGTCGACCACGAAGTCGACGTCGGCATCGGACATCTGCACGTAGAGCGGCAGCATGATCGCGCGGTTCTGCGCGGCGACGGAACGCTCGAGGCAGGAGCCGGCGCGGCAGGTGTCTTCCGGCGCGTAGGCCGGCTCCAGATGGCTGTTCATCACCGCGCGGCGCGTGGCGATGCCGCGGTCGAGCAGGTCCTGCATGACCTCGCGCTGGGCAACGCCGTCGGGCAGCCGCACGCAATAGCTCTGCCAGTTGCTGCGCGCCCATTCCGGTTCGTAGGGAATCCCGATCCCGGCGATCCCGGCGAGGCGTGCGGAATAGCGCGCCGCGAGTTCCCGGCGCCGTGAGACGATTTCCGGCAGGCGGAGGAGCTGAGAGCGGCCGAGCGCGGCCTGCAGGTCGGTCATGCGATAGTTGTAGCCGAGTTCGGGATAGCTCTCGAAGATCACCTCCCGGGCACCGTGGCGCGCCGTGTCGCTGACGCTCATGCCGTGCTGGCGCCAGAGGCGAAACTTCTCGTCGAACGACTTGTTCGCGGTGGTGAGCATGCCTCCGTCACCGGTCGTGATCACCTTGCGCGGGTGGAAAGAGAAACAGGCGATGTCGGCGTGCGGACGGCCGACCGGCTGCCATTCGCCCTTCCAGAGCACCTGGCTGCCGATGGCGCAGGCGGCGTCCTCGATCACGGGAATGCCGTGCTTGCGGCCGATCGCGACGATCGATGCCAGGTCGCAGGGCATGCCGAGCTGGTGGACGCACAGGATCGCGGCGGTGGCCGGCGTGATCGCTTCCTCGACCAGCGCCGGATCGATGTTGTAGCCGCCGGCCTCGATGTCGACGAAGACCGGCAGCGCACCGCAGTAGCGGATCGCGTTCGCCGTGGCGATGAAGGAATGGCTGACGGTCACGACCTCCGATCCGGGGCCGACGCCCAGGACGCGCAGGGCGAGGTGCAGCGCCGTGGTGCAGTTGGACACCGCGCAGGCATGCGGGGCACCGACCAGCCCGGCGAAGTCCGCCTCGAAGGCGGCGACCTCCGGGCCCTGCGTGACCCAGCCGGACAGGACGACGCGGCGCACCGCCTCGACTTCCGCTTCGTCGAGGACGGGACGGGCGACCGGGATCTGGCGAAGCGACTGCGTCATGCGGCAGCCCCCAGCGCGGCGTCCTTCTCCTTGCGCCACCATTCGACGAGGCCGCGCAGCCCCTCCTCGAGGCCAACCTCGGTCTCGAAGCCGAGCATTTCGCGCGCCTTGCTTGTGTCGGCGAGCCGCCGCGGAACGGCGTTGACCTTGCGCTCGGGCGCATGCTCGGGCTGGCGGCTGGAGCCCATCACCGCCGAAAGCATGCGTGCCAGTTCGAGCAGGCTGGTCTCCCGGCCGCTGGCGACGTTGAAGACCTCGTCGGTGACCTTCGAGCCGGCGGCGAGGATGTTGGCGCGGGCGATGTCGTGGACATGAACGAAGTCCATGGTCTGGGAACCGTCGCCGAAGATGAGCGGTGCCTCGCCGGAGGCGATGCGGTCCATCCAGCGGATCAGCACCTCGGTGTAGACGCCGTGCACGTCCATGCGCGGGCCGTAGACGTTGAAGTAGCGCAACGCGACGTAGTTCAGCCCGTACATCTCCGCGAAGGAGCGCAGCAGCCCCTCGTTGAAGGACTTGCAGGCGCCGTAGATCGTGCGGTTGTTGTAGGGATGATGGTCCTCGCGCGTCGGGAAGCTCTCGGCCAGGCCGAGGACCGAGGCGGACGACGCCGCCACCACCTTCGACACCCTGGCCTCGACGGCGGCCTCGAGCACGTCGAACGTGCCGCCGGCCAGCACGTCGAAGGCGAGCCGCGGCTCCTCGGCGCACTGGGTGATGCGGATCGCGGCCTGGTGGAAGACGATGTCGATCCCTGCGAGGAGCTCCTTGAGAAGCTTCCTGTCGCGGATGTCGCCCTCGACGACCGTGATCGGCATGATCGCTTCCGCCTCGGCGAGGTTCTCCCGGCGCCCGCGCACGAAATTGTCGAGCACGACGATCTCGCGAGGCTCCGCGGCGGCGGCGAGGTCGGCGATGTGCGACCCGATCAGGCCGGCGCCCCCGGTTATCAGGATCCGCTTGTTCTTCATCTCAGCTCTCCTCGGAATCTTCGCCCTGCGGCGGCCCGTCGGTCCGCCAGCTCAGGAACTTGGCCGGCACGCCTGCGACCACCGCGAACGGGGCGACGTCCGCGGCGACGACGGCACCGGCGCCGACGATTGCGCCCTTGCCGATGGTGACACCCGGCAGGATGGTCGCGTTGGTGCCGATGTCGGCCCCCTCGCCTATCCTGACCGGGCTGATCTTCAGGTCGGTCTTCACGATCGGGACATCCACCGGGTACCCGGTGTGCGTGGATCCGAGGATCATGGCGCCCGGGCCGAAGCCGACATAGTCGCCGAGCACGAGGTCGCGCGCGTCGATGAAGGCATGCGGGCCGATCCAGACATGGTCGCCGATGACGCAGCGCCCGTCGAACCGGCCCTGGAGCGTGCAATTGGCGCCGACGAAGACGCCGTTGCCGATCTCGAATGTCTCGAGATGCCTGAAGCTGACGCCGCCCGCGACCTTGAGGCCGTGGCCGCAGGACGCGGCGATGGAGCGCCAGATGGCCCTGCGCATCAATCCGTCCACGAAGCCCTCGCCGGCGGCGAAGCGGCCGTAGAGCTCGACGAGGCCCTCGCGTCCGTGGGAGGCCTCGAGGGCATCCGACAGTCCGCGCTCGTACTCCGGGTCGAGCGCGAGCTCCTGCAGTCCGTGGACCGCCGCGACGGTCCTTGTCCCGGTTTCCGAGCTATGCCGCATGCGCCACCTGATCGATGACCGCGGAGACCTCGTCGATCTGCGCGGGCGTCATCTCCGGATAGATCGGCAGCGACAGCACCTCGTCGGCGGCGCGCTCGGACTCGGGGAAATCGCCGCGTCCGTAACCGAGGTCGGCATGCGCCTGCTGCAGGTGGACCGGAATCGGATAGTGGAGCCCGGTCTGCACGCCCCTCGCCGAAAGGCGGTGCTGGAGGGCGGCGCGATCGCGCGTGCGGACGGCATAGACGTGGTAGACGTGCCTGCGACCTTCGCATTCGGTCGGTGCGGCAACCTCGGCGGAATGCGCGAGGCGCTCGTCGTAGCGACGGGCGTGCGCGCGGCGGGCCTCCGTCCAGTCTTCCAGATGGCGCAGCTTGACGCGCAGCACGGCGCCCTGGATGCCGTCCATGCGGTAGTTGAAGCCCTGCACCACGTGATGGTAGCGCTGCTCCTGGCCCCAGTCCCGCAGCATGCGCATCTGGCGCGCCTGTTCGGCGTCGTTGGTGACGACCATGCCGCCTTCGCCGCAGGCACCGAGGTTCTTGCCGGGATAGAAGCTGAAGCAGCCCGACAGGCCGAGGCTTCCCGCCCGGCTCCCGCCGTAGGTCGCGCCGTGCGCCTGGCAGGCGTCCTCGATCACCGGCAGGCCATGGGCGCGGGCGATCGCCATGATCGGCTCCATGTCCGCCATCTGGCCGTAGAGGTGGACCGGCACGATGGCCCTGGTGCGCGGCGTCAGGGCCGCCTCCAGCTTCTCCGGATCCATGTTGAAGGTCACCGGGTCGATGTCGACGAAGACGGGCGTGGCGCCGGCGTAGCGGATGGCGGCCGCCGTGGCGACGAAGGTGAAGGGCACCGTGATCACCTCGTCCCCCGGGCCGACGCCGGCGGCCAGCAGCGCGACATGCAGCGCGCTTGTGCCGGTGTTGACGGCGACGGCGTGTTCCGTCCCGCAATAGGCGGCGAACTCCCGCTCGAAGGCGGCGACCTCGTCGCCCAGCACGTACTGGGCGGATGCGAGGACACGCAGCACGGCGCTGTCGATTTCGTCCTTGATGCCTGCGTATTGCGCCTTCAGATCCAGAAACGGGATCATGCCACTTGCCTTTCGCGTTCGAGATCGATCACACGGCCGCGCTGCTCCAGAGACCGGGAGGCGGCCTCGAGAATGCGCATGACGCGCAGCCCGGCGTGCCCGTCGGAAACCGGCACGGTGCCGTTCGCCACGCAGCCGACGAAATCGCGCAGCTCGCGGCCGAGCGCTTCCGTCATGTCGAGGTGCGGCGCCCACATGTCGCCGGTGCGGTAGCCGACGAGGGCCTGGTAGACGCTCTCGCCGCGCTGCTGCGGGCTGTCGGAGAGGGTGATGCCCTTGTCGTACACCTTGATCTTCTCGCTCGGCTCGAGATCGTCGTAGACGATCATCTTGCGGCTGCCGCCGATCAGCGTCCGGCGCACCTTCACCGGTGCCAGCCAGTTGACGTGGATATGGGCGATCATGTTGTTGTCGAAGAGCAGGTTCAGGTAGGCGATGTTCTCGGGCGCGCCGGGCACGTGGCTGACGCCGCTGGCCGAGACCGCGACCGGCTTGGTGGGCAGCACGAAGTCCATGATGGAGAGGTCGTGCACGGCGAGGTCCCAGATGACGCTGACGTCGTTCTGGAAGAGGCCCAGGTTCACGCGGACGGAATCGTAGTAATAGATGTCGCCGAGGCCGTCCTCGACGAGCTCGCGCATCTTCCGCACGGCCCCCGTGTGGACGAATGTGTGGTCGACGGCGAGCACGAGACGGCGCCGGGCGGCCTCCTCGACGAGGCGCTCGGCCTCTTCCACGGAGCTTGCGATCGGCTTCTCGATCAGCACGTGCTTGCCGGCCATGAGGGCCTTGAGCGCCAGCCGGAAATGGCTCGACACGGGCGTGGCGATCGCCACGGCGTCGACGCGCGGGTCGCGCAGAACGCTCTCGAAATCGTCCGTCACCTCGACCGCCGGATACTGGCGGCTGACGGCCTCCAGCCGCGAGGCGTTGAGGTCGCAGACGCTGACGAGCCGGGCGTCCGCGATCTGCGAGAAGTTGCGGACCAGATTGGGTCCCCAGTATCCGTATCCGACAACCGAAACGCCGATCATCTCTCTTCTCCCGAAGCAATGGGTTGGACGGGTGCGTCCGCGGCCGTGCCGACGACGCGGGCCGGTACGCCGGCGACGATCGCATAGGCAGGGACATCCCTGGTGACGACGGCCCCGGCGCCGACGAGGGCGCCGCGGCCGATGGTGACGCCGGCGAGGATCGTGGCATTGCTGCCGATCGAGGCGCCGCTGCGCACGAACGTGGGCACGACCACCCAGTCCTCCTCCGTCTGCAGGCGATCGCCGTTCGTGGCGCGCGGCTGCAGGTCGTTGGTGAACATCACGCCGTGGCCTACGAAGACCTCGTCCTCGACGCTCACGCCCTCGCAGATGAAGCTGTGGCTGGAGATCTTGCAGTTGCGGCCGATCTCGGCGTTCTTCTGGATCTCGACGAAGGTGCCGATGCGGGTTCCGGCGCCGATGCGGCACCCATAGAGATTCACGAGGTCAGGGTGGTGGATGACGACCCCCTCACCGAGGTGAACACTGCTGCTGATCATTGCCGATTTCCCGCTCAGAACACGCCCAAGGACAAATCGTTTTCGGCTTCAGGTAAAGGAAAGAGAATGCGGTAGAGCGGCGTACGAAAGCGGTACGCAGTGCTGCGAACCCTGCCTTTTCATCCGACCGCGGCGGTAAGGAACGCATTGACGGGAAAAGGATATCGGATGTGCCTCATACTCCGATGGGAGCGGGCGCGCCGGCCAGGGCGCGCCCGCTCCCATCGTTGCGGACCGGCCCGGCCGGGAGGGCTATTTCTGGCGGAACGCGCGGCTCATGGAATCGGCCAGCGGACGGACGAGATAGCTTGCGAAGGTGCGCCCCCCGGTCGCGATGAAGGTCTCGACCGGCATGCCGGGATATATCTTCTCCCGGGTGACCCCCTCCGGCAGGTCCTGCGCGATCTTCAGCCGCACGACGTAGTAGGCCTGCTTGGAGCTGTCGTTGGAGACCACGTGGTCGGCGGAAACGTAGAACACCTTGCCCTTGATGCGCGAGGTCGTGCGGGCGTTGAAGGCGGAGAACATCATCTCGGCATCCTGGCCCTGCTTGACGGAATCGATGTCGCGCGGCTTCACATGGGCCTCGACGATCAGGTCGCTCGTCGTCGGCAGGAGCTCCATGAAGGATTCGCCGGGCTTTATGACGCTGCCGGGCGAATTGTAGACGGAGCGCACGATGATGCCGTCGACGGGCGCGCGGATCGTCGTGCGGTCGAGCACGACGCTCGCGGCGCGGACCTGCTGCTGCAGGTCGGAGACGTCGTTGCGCAGCGTGTTGAGGCCGCTGATGGCGTCCTGGACGCGCTTCGCCTTCAGCTTGGCGATCTCGTCCAGGGCCTCGCTCGACTGGGACACGGTGCCGGCGATCTGGGCCTCGAGGGAGCCGGCCTGGCCGACGAGTTCGGCGCTGCTCCTCAGGAGCGTCGCGTATTCGTCACGGCTCGTCAGCCCCTTGTCGAGCAGGCCCTGCTTGCGGCTCGCCTCGTCCCTGACGATGGCGAGCTGCTGTTGCGTCGCCTTCTTCTCGGCCCGCAGCCCCTGCAGCGATTCGCCAAGCGCGGCAACACGCTGGCTGAGGATCTTCAGTTCGGAATTGAAGCTCGCCCTCCCGGCCCTGAATTCCCGCTCCTCCTCGGCGAAGACCTTGGCGACGTCGACGTCCGGGCGGCCGCCCTTCAGGTCGTCGGGCATGGAGAGATGGTCGAGACCGTCGCGTTCGGCAACCAGCCGCGCGATCTGCGCCTGCTTGGCGACGAGCTGCTGCAGCAGCCGCTTCAGCTGTGCGTGGGGCACGGTCGAGTTCGAGATAGATGAGCGGTTCGCCCTTCCTGACGCGGTCACCCTCGTGCTTGACGACCTCCTTGATGACGCCGCCGTCGGGGTTCTGGATCATCACGTTCTGGCCGGCCGCGGCCACCACGCCGGAAGCGATGACGGCGCTGGTGAGCGGGGCCGTCACCGCCCATGTCCCGAAGCCGCCGACGAAGAGCACTAGCGTCGCATAGCCGATGATGGCTATTCCCCTGGTGCCGGTGAGTATGCCTTCCTGCCAGGCGGGCCTTGCCGACGTCTGCATCGCTGTTCCCTGCAACTCTCGCAAGCCTCCCTCAGGATCTTCCGCCGGACGTCAGGCGGGCGGACGGCACCTGGACCACCTCGCCCGTCTGCGGCTGGCGGGCGGCGCCTGCGTCGGTGATGCGCATCAGGACCTCCTTCGCCGGTCCGTAGCGCTCGATCCGTCCGTCGCGCAGCATGAGCACGTCGTCGCATTCGGCAGCCAGAGAGGGGCGGTGGGTGACGACGACGACGGTCGCCCCACGCGCCTTCGCCTGGTGCACGACACGCGCGAGCGCGCTCTCGCCCTCGACGTCGAGGCTGGCGTTCGGCTCGTCGAGGACGATCAGCCCGGGGTTGCCGTAGAGGGCGCGCGCCAGGCCGATGCGCTGGCGCTCGCCGCCCGAAAGGCGCACGCCCAGCGGCCCGATCCCGGTATTGTATCCGTCCGGCTGCCCGAGGATCATGTCGTGGACCTCGGCCCTCCGGGCGGCGGCGATGACTTCCTCGCTCGTGGCGGACGGATCGAAGCGGGCGATGTTCTCGGCGATCGTGCCGGGAAAGAGCTCGACCTCCTGGGCGAGGTAGCCGATGTGCTGGCCGAGGTTCTCCCGGTCCCAGGTCGCAAGGTCGGCACCGTCGAGGCGGACGATGCCGCCGTGGGGCTCGATGGCTCCGACGATGAGCCTGATGAGAGTCGACTTGCCCGCCTGGCTCGGGCCGACGATGGCGAGCGTGCTGCCGGCGTCCACCTGGAAGCTGATGCCCTTGACGAGCGGCGGCAGCCCCTCGCGGGTGCCGGGGAGGAAGTAGACGAGTTCGTCCACCGTGATCGCGCCCATCGGCGCGGGCAGGTCGAGCCTCCTGTTGTCCTGCGGACCCCGTCCCTCAAGGCTCTCCGACACCCTCTTCCATGCCGCCGCCGCGTCGGAGATCTGCCTCCAGCTGCCGACGATCTGGTCGAGCGGCTGCATGGCGCGCGCCGATATCATCGATGCGGCGAAGATCATGCCCGCGGTCATCTGCCCCTTCAGCGTCAGATAGGCGCCGACGCCATACATGGCGATCTGCAGCAGCAGGCGGAGGCCGCGCGAGATGCTGCCGTAGGTGGCGTTCCTGGTGACGAGTTCGTCCGAGGCGGAGAGCGCCCGCGCGAACTGCATGCCCCAGCGGTTGCAGGCATTGTCGACCATGCCGAGCGTCCTGACCGTCTCCGAGTTGCGCGCGAAGACCTGCGCCAGGGTCATGGAGCCGTTGAGCGCCTCGGCCGAGCGCTTGCCGCTCGCCACCGTCGCGCGCTGGTTGGCGACCGCGAGCGCGATCATGACGCCGGCGCCGAAGACCGCGATCAGGAAGAGAATCGGGTGGACGAGGTAAAGGAGCGCGATGAAGAACGGACCGTAGGGAAGGTCGAAGAGGAAGAAGATCGTCCGGGAGCCTATGAAGTTGCGCAGCGTCGCGAGATCGCGCAGCGGCTGGACGTCGCCAAGCGAGGCGCGCTTGCCCTCGATCGACAGCTTGAAGAGGCGCGGCCCGCAGGCGACGTCGAGGCGCGCGGCGACGCGGTTCGCATAGAGCGCGCGCACGGCTTCCAGAACCCCCAGGACGAGCAGCGCCAGCACCGCGACAACGGAAATGTAGGCGAGCGTGTCCATGCTCGACGAGGGGATCACCCGGTCGTAGACCTGCAGCATGTAGAGCGGCATCACGAGAAGCAGGAGATTGATCACGGTCGAGAATATCCCGATTTCCACGATCGCCCGCTTCAGGAGAAGCCTGTCCTTCAGCCGTTCCATATGGCTTTCCCGGTTTTCCTCCGCCTTCTCGGCGAGGGCCGCGCGCGCGGCCGCCCAAAATTCAGATAGTACTGGACGCACCCTCTCAACCTTAAGGTGTACCCTTGAGGCTTTCCGGATACTTAATATTACTATGTCCGTTATACGGCGATGTTGTGCTCTTTTGCCGTCGGAAGGTCCGGTTCTGCGCGCCATCGTGGACTTTCCCCCGCTTTCATCAATCTGGGATCGAAACGGCGACGACCGCACGGCCCCGGGGCCCGTGCGGTCGCGACCGGTCCGCTGCCGCCTTCCGGCGGCTTCAGGCCCTGTTCCAGTGCTCCACGACGCTCGGCCGCCTTGCGCCGAATGCGAGGGTGCACATGGTCCAGGCGCGATAGGAGCGGATGAGGACCGCGCCGAGGAAGGCGAGAATTCGCGCGCGCGGCCCCTCGATCCGGTCCGAAAGGCCGATCCTGAACAGCTCGAATGCCGGCGACACGGCGACGGCGATGGCGCGCAGTATCCAGCGGCGGCGCCAGCCGCGCCTATGCCGCGCGGCCTCCAGGTCGTGCGCTATGTGGCGGTCCCATTTGCGCGCGATCTCGGCGAAGCTCTTGCGGGCCGGGTGGTAGACGATCATGCCGGCGCGATAGAACGTGCGGTAGCCGCGCCGCAACGCCCGCTGGCCCCAGTCGCGGTCCTCGGCGATCTCGATGCCGCCGAACTGGCCGACGGCGGAGAAGACGAACCGGCGGACCGCGAGATTGCCGGTGCCGGTGAAGCCCTGGCGGCGGATGTATTCCTTCATCCGGTAGGCGAAGACGCTCTCGTAGGCTTCGAGCCAGGTCGGCCGCGCGGCGTCGCCGCGCGCGATGCGCACGTCGCCGCCGATGATGCCGACCTCCGGCTCCTCACGGAAGACGCGCTCGATCTCCGCCAGCCAGCCGGGATCGGCGGTGCAGTCGGCGTCGATGAAGGCGAGCAGCTCGCCGCGGGCCTGCGCCGCGCCGAGGTTGCGCGCCGGCCCCGGCCCCGGGACCGGCTGGACGAGAAGCCGCGCGCCGAACCTTTCGCAGATGTCCTCCGGCGGAACGCGCGAGCCGTTGTCGACGACGATCAGTTCAGGCTGCGCGCTCACGCCCTCCTGCCTTTCGAGCGACCTGAGGCACCGCCTCAGGTGTTCCGGCTGGTCGAGGTGCGGAATGATGACGCTTATCATGGACTTCCAGCTCCGGATGAAGGAGGGCCTCGTAGGCGGCCAGGTACCGGGCCTTCTCGTTGGCCCAGCGGAATTCCCGGTTCGCCGTGCCGAGGCCGAAGGCCGACATGTGCCGGCGCTGCGCGGGATCGTCGATGAGTTCGGACGATGCCGTCGGCCAGCGCCTCGACCGAATGGTCGACGACGAGGCCGGCTTCCCGGGCCTCACCGCAGGCCTGCGCCAGCCGGAACTGGACGAATGGCAGGCCGAGCATCATGTACTCGAACACCTTGTTCATCGACAGCTTGTCGTTGAAGGCGTTCGGCTGGTCGGGGATGACCCCGACGTCGAGCGCGGAGAGGTGCGAGATCAGCGAGGGGCCGGACAGGTAGCCGGTGAAGGTGATCGAGCCGTCCACGGCGAGATCCCGGGCGAGCGCCCGAAGCCGCGGCAGTTCGGGGCCGTCGCCGATGATGACGCAGTGCAGGTCGTCGCGCTGCCGCCTGACGCAGAGCAGCGCCATGGCGCGGACGAGCATGTCGACGCCGTCCTGGGAACCCATGATGCCGACATAGCCGACGAGCTTCCTGTTCCGGGCGGCCAGCGCCGGCTCGGGTTCGGTTCGCTGGAACCGCGAAATGTCCGGATAGCTCTTGACGATGCTGACCCTTTCGGGCGCCATGCCGCCGCGCTTCACGGCGATGTCGCGGAACATCTCGTTGGTTGCGATGCTGGCGTCCGCCGAGCGGAAGGTCAGCCGCTCGAACAGCCGCATGGCCATGTAGCCGAGGTTCCTGCGGCCGTATTTCACGAGGAAGAGCTCGGGCGCCAGATCGTGATGGTCGAAGACGAAGCGCGTGCCGAACAGCCATTTGTGCACCAGCGCGACGAGGAACATGAGGTCCGGCGGATTGCAGGCCTGGATGGCGTCGATGCGCCGGCGCCGCCTGACCTTGAACGACAGGCGCAGCTGGTGCCAGAGCGCGGAGGCGTACTCGCGCAGATAGCCGGCCGCCGAGGTCGCCTCGCGCAGTTTGTGGCGGTAGATGTGAATGCCGTCGATCACCTCGTAGAGGCGGTCGTGTCCCTTCCCGGTCGGGCAGATCACGGAGACCGAATAGCCGGCCCCCGCCAGGGCGTTCGCCTCCTGCCAGACCCGCCTGTCGAAAGGTACGGGCAGGTTCTCGACGAGAATCAGGACATGCTGCGGGTTCTGCATGGCCGCCTCCCTTGGCGTGGGTTCCACGGTCAACGGGCGGGCGGCGACCCGGCCGACCTCTTCGTTCTTCCCGCTGCACTCGACGTCGCTGCGTCGATCTCGGCCCTCAGAGTGGACTTTCATGAAGCGCGGGAGCCACTTGACTATCCGGGGTAGGCAGGGAGCGCCTTTAGTTCAAGTATCCCTCATGCATGCCCCAAACTAGGCTTAGGTCAACTTCCGGGGCTTGCTGGCCGAGGCGAATGGGCATTGTTGCAGAGAGTTGTTTCACCTGAAGACAGCACGGTCGACCTCCGGCCGATCATGCAGGCCGACCTCGGGAAGGTCGCGGATTTCCTGCATGCCGAGCTGAACCGGCGACTGCCGGCGCGGGCCTGGGCGGAGGCCATCGAGCCGCCCTGGCGGGCTGCCGCGCCGAACCACGGGTTCATGCTGGTCCTGGCGGATCGCGTCGTCGGGGTGCAGCTCGCATTCTACTCCGAGAGAACGATCGGCGGCCGGACGGAGCGGTTCTGCAATATCGCAGCCTGGTGCGTGCTGCCCGAATACCGCGCCCACGGGATCAGGCTCGTGCGCGCCGTTCTTTCGCAGCCGGGCTACACATTCACCGATCTCTCGCCGAGCGGCAACGTCGTGCCGCTCAACAGGAAGCTGAAGTTCCGGAGCCTCGACACGGAGACCAGCCTGGTGCTCAACGTTCCCTGGCCGGACTTCACCGGTGCAACGCGCGTAACCAGCGAGCCGGCCGCCGTGGAGGCCGCGCTGCCTGCCTCCGACCGCGCCATCTACCGGGACCACCGGGCGGCGAAGGCCGCGCACCACCTCGTGGCGACCACCGACGGGAAGAGCTGCTACGTCATCTTCAGGCGCGACCGGCGCAAGGGGCTGCCGCTCTTCGCCTCGATCCTCCATGTCGGCGACCGCGAGGTCTTCCGGAAGGTTTCACGCCACGTGTTCAGCCATCTCCTCCTGCACTTCGCCATTCCGGCGACGCTGGTCGAGCATCGCATCGCCGGTTTCCGGCCCGTTCCTTGCCTCAGACTTCGCGCAGCGCGTGCGAAAATGTACCGCAGCCCGAATCTCGGCCCGGAACAGATCGACTACCTCTACAGCGAACTCGTCAGCGTTCCATGGTGAGCAAGGACCCGACATGAAACGGCACACCAAGACCAACCTGTCGCACCTGATCGAGATCTCGGCGGAACGGACCCCGTCGGCGCCCGCCGTCACGTTCAGGGACGCGCAGGTTTCCTACGGCGAGTTCCGGCGGGACATGCAGGCGCTTGCGTGCGGCCTCGCCGGGCTCGGGCTGCAGCGCGGCGAGCGCGTCGCGGTCTTCCTCGAGAAGCGCATCGAGACCGCGCTCGCCATTTTCGGAGCGGCGGCTGCCGGCTGCGTCTTCGTTCCGGTCAACCCGCTGCTGAAGCCGGCGCAGCTGCTCTACATCCTGCAGGACTGCGACGTGAAGGCGCTGGTCACCTCGCCGGAGCGGCTGGCACAGATCGGCGAGAGCATCGAGGAATGCCGCTCGCTCGACCACGTCGTCCTCGTCGGCAAGCAGCCGGCCGGCAACGTGCGGCGTCCGCAGCTGTCGGCCTTCGACGACCTCCTTGCCCACCCGGTCGACGCGTTCCCGCCGTCCTGCACCGTGGACACGGACATGGCCGCCATCCTCTACACCTCCGGCAGCACGGGCAAGCCGAAGGGCGTGGTGCTCTCCCACCGCAACATGATCGTCGGCGCGGAGAGCGTCAGCCAGTATCTGGAGAACACGCCGAAGGACGTCATCCTGTCGGTGCTGCCGCTCAGTTTCGATGCCGGGCTCAGCCAGCTGACGACCGCCTTCAACGTCGGGGCGCATGTCGTGCTGATGAACTACCTTCTTCCGGGCGACGTGGTGCGCATGTGCGAGCGCCACGGGGTCACCGGGCTCACCGGCGTGCCGCCGTTCTGGATACAGGTCGCCAACCTCGACTGGCCGCCGGCGGTCGCCGCGAAGCTGCGCTATTTCGCCAATACCGGCGGACGGATGCCGCGCGCGACGCTCGAAAGGCTGCGCGAGACCTTTCCGCAGGCCCTGCCCTACCTGATGTACGGGCTGACGGAGGCCTTTCGCTCGACCTACCTGCCGCCGGCGGAAGTGGAACGGCGCCCGGATTCCATCGGCAAGGCGATCCCGAACGCCGAGATCCTGGTCGTCAGGCCGGACGGCACCCGCTGCGCGCCCGGCGAGGAAGGCGAACTGGTGCATCGCGGCCCGCTCGTCTCCATGGGCTACTGGAACGACCCGGCGCGCACGGCCGAGCGCTTCCGCCCCGCACCCTTCGCCGAAAAGGGCGTCGCCGCCGACATCGCCGTCTATTCGGGCGACACGGTCGTGACCGACGAGGAGGGCTTCATCTATTTCGTCGGCCGGCGCGACGACATGATCAAGACCTCGGGCTACCGCGTCTCCCCGACGGAGATCGAGGAAGTGGCCTATGCGACCGGCCTCGTGCGGGATGCCGTGGCCCTCGGCATCGAGGACGCCGACGTCGGGCAGCGCGTGGTGCTGATCGCCAGCCCGCAGACCGAGCGCCCGCTCGACGCGGAACTGCTTCTCGCCGCCATGCGGCAGCGCCTGCCGCAATACATGGTGCCCTCCCGGATCGTCGCGACCGACGCCATCCCCGTCTCCCCCAACGGAAAGTTCGATCGCGTGCTGCTGCGCGAAAGGCTGGCGCAGCAATGACCCATCCGACCGTCCGGACCTTCGAGACCGAACGCGGGACGCTGAGCATCGGGGGCGTCGCCGTCGACAGGCTTGCCGCGCGGGCCGGAACGACCCCCTTCTTCGCCTACGACAGGAAGGCGATCGGCGAACGGGTGGGGCTGCTGCGCTCTCTCCTGCCCGACCGCATCCACCTCAGCTACGCCGTCAAGGCCAATCCCATGCCGGCCGTGGTGCAGCACATGGCGTCGCTGGTCGACGGGTTCGACGTTGCCTCCGCCATCGAGATGATGACGGCGCTCGACACCGGAATGCCGGCCAGCCGCATGAGCTTCGCAGGCCCGGGCAAGACGGACGGGGAACTGACCCGTGCAATCGCCGCGGGCGTCATGATCGAGCTCGAATTGGAGGGCGAGGCACGGCGGGCGGCGGCGGCCGGCGAACGGCTCGGCGAGCGGCCGCGCGTCGCGCTGCGGGTCAACCCGGACTTCCAGGTCAAGGGTTCGGGGATGCGCATGGGCGGCGGCCCGCAGCAGTTCGGCGTCGATGCGGAACTCGTTCCTGCCCTTCTCGGCTCGATCCGCTCCCTCGGCCTCGACTTCTTCGGCTTCCACGTCTTCGCCGGCTCGCAGAACCTGCATGCCGGCATATTGTGCGAGGCGCAGGACAAGACGGTGGACCTCTTCCTGCGCATGGCGGAAACCCTCGCGGAGCCGGTGCGCTACCTCAACATGGGTGGCGGCTTCGGCATTCCCTATTTCGACAGGGACGAGCCGCTCGACCTGGCCGCCGTCGGCGGAAATCTGGCGAGCCTCATGGACCGGCAGCTCCGGCCGAACTTTCCCGAGGCGCGGGTGGCCATAGAGCTCGGGCGCTTCCTCGTCGGCGAAAGCGGCGTCTACGTGACCCGGGTGGTGGACCGCAAGGTCTCGCGCGGACGGACCTACCTCGTCGTCGACGGCGGACTGCACCACCAGCTCGCCGCCTCCGGCAATTTCGGGCAGGTCATCCGGCGGAACTACCCCGTCGCCGTCGCCGGCCGGATGGACGAGCCGGCGACCGAGACGGTCACGATCGTCGGCTGCCTCTGCACGCCGCTCGACCTGCTTGCCGACCAGGTCGAACTGCCGCGTGCAGATATCGGGGACCTCGTGGCGATCTTCCAGGCAGGCGCCTACGGGCTGACGGCCAGCCCGACCGCGTTCCTGGGCCATCCCGCGCCGGTCGAGATGCTCCTGTGAGGCGGCCCTTCCCTATTGGGCGTAGGTACCCTCGACCGGTCGCCGTGCCCATCAGCCTCATGGTCAGGTTCAAGCCGGCCGGGCCGGCGGCTATCGTCGGGGACGTTCAGCGCTGAGAGGCATTCATGGATTCACATTCGCCCGCCTTTCCCGAAGTCAGGGACATCATCGTCGAAACGCTGAGCCTGGATGCGGGCCGGGCAAGCGGGCTGACGCCGGAAACCCTTCTCTTCGGGGGCATACCCGAACTCGATTCGCTCGCGGTCGTCGGACTGGCGATGGCGCTCGAGGAGCGGTTCGGCTTCGTCATCGACGACAGCGAGTTCACCGCCGAGATCTTCGAGACGATCGGTTCGCTTTCGGATTTCGTGGACCGGAGCATGGTTTCCTCATCGGGCGGCCAGGCGCATGAACGTCGCGCCGCCTCCTAGGCAAAAGCCTTTCGCGACGGCCCCGGTTGCGGTCGGGCGCCCCGGCGACCGGGAGCGCGTCTGCGTGGTCGTCGTCACCTACAACAGCGCGGCGGTGATCGGCGGGCTTCTCGATTCCCTGCCGGCCGGTCTCGAGGGCGTGCCGGAAAGCGAGGTCATCGTCGTCGACAACAGCTCCCCGGACGGGTCGGCCGAAGTCGCCGCGGCGCACAGGCTGCGGCCGCGGGTCGTCCAGATGGGCCGGAACGCCGGCTACGCGGCAGCGATCAATGCGGCGGGAGCTGCCGCCGGTGCCGACGCGCACCTGCTGGTCCTCAATCCGGACCTGCGGCTTCTCCCCGGCGCGGCGCGGCTGCTGCTCGACCGGGTACGCACCGGGCATGCCGGGGTGGCGCTTCCCTGCAATTTCCGCGAGGACGGCACGGTCGATCCGACGATCCGCCGCGAGCCCTCCGTGCTCACGGCCTGGAGCGACAGCCTCCTCGGCGGCAGGCTTGCCGCGCGGCTCGGCCTCGGCGAGATCGTCGACGGTGCCGGCTGCTACGAGCGCGCCGACCGCGTTTCCTGGGCAACGGGCTCCGCCCTCATGGTCGCGCCGCGCGCACGCCGCGCCGTCGGCGACTGGGACGAGAGCTACTTTCTCTACAGCGAGGAGGTGGACTTCCAGCGCCGCGTGCGCGAAGCGGGCCTCGAAATCGTCTATGTGCCGGAGGCGCACGTGATGCATATCGGCGGCGACTACCGGGCGAATCCGCGCCTCTACGCGCTGCTGACGAGCAATCGCATCCGCTATTTCTCGCGGTATCACGACCCCTTCTCCACGCTTTTCTTCCGGCTGGGCGTCGCTGCCGGCGAGGCCCTGAGGATGCTGCGGGGACCGGCGCACCGCCAGGCGCTCGTGCGTGCGCTCACGCCGCTGAAGCCGGCGCTGTCCTTCCGCCTGGACAAGCCGGACACGCCGCAGGCCTGAAAATGGACAAGACGCGGATCGTCAATTTTCACGGGATCGGCAACCCGCGGCGCGAACTCGAGCCCGGCGAGGAACGGTACTGGATCAGCCGCGACCGGTTCCGCGCGATGCTGGACCGCATCGCCAGCCACCCGGAGGCCGGACGCATCCGCATCACCTTCGACGACGGGAACGCCTCCGACGCGGAGATCGCGCTTCCGGAACTGCAGGCACGCGGGCTCGGAGCCAGCTTCTTCGTGCTCGCCCGCAGGCTCGGACAGCGCGGCTCGCTGTCCGGCGCGGACATCCAAGCGCTCGTGCGCGAGGGAATGGAGGTCGGCAGCCACGGGATCGACCACGTCGACTGGAGCAGCCTGCCGCGGGACGAACTGAAGCGGCAGGTCGCGGACTCGCGCTCGATGATCGGGGAAGTCACCGGGCAACCGGTCGACGCCGCGGCGATTCCGTTCGGCCGCTACAACGCCGCCGTGCTCGGCGAATTGCGCAGCGCCGGCTATCGCCGGGCCTATTCGAGCGACGGCGGCGGTGCGTCCGGCCGCGAGTTTCCGCAGCCGCGCACTTCCGTCGTCTCGGACATGCCGGACCAGCGCTTCGAGGAGATCCTCGCCGGCAGGGCCACCGTTCCGGCGAGGCTGCGCAGATGGGCGGGACGCGCGATCAAGAGCCGCATCTGACGGCTCATCCGGCCCCGGACGAAGCGAGACCGCCGCCCGGAGGCAGCGGTCCCGTCGATATTCCGCCCCGACCGGTACGCTGAACGGGCCGGGACGGAACCACTTTCACTCATGTGAGCCGGGAAAGGCGGTGTCGCGGCTGCGGCAACCATGCCCGCGGCCTGGCGCCGCCCTCCCTGCCCGGCAGCCTACATCGTGAAGTGATCCGCCCAGAAGGCCGAGGGATCGTGGTGATAGGCCCACCCGTGATGGCTGTCGGTCGTGGCGGTCGACGAAGTGTCGACGGCGGTCGCGTAGGGATCGCTCGTCGTGCTTCCGCCGGTCGCCGCGTCGGCGGTCGTCGCCGCAGCGGTCGTGGCGGGAGCCGACGAAGCCACGTGGTGGTGGTGGTGATGGTGGTGACTGCCGAAGTTGAAGCCGTCGTTCGAGCTCTGCTGTCCCGAGGTCGTGCTTCCGCTCGTCGAACCCGAGCCCGACGCCGAGTTCGTCGCGGGGGCGGTCGTCGTCGTGGACGAGCCGTCGCCGGTCGTCCCGCCCGTGCCCGTCGTCGTATGGGTCGGCGACGTCGTCGGCGGGGCAGTCGTGGTGGTCGTTCCGGGGTCGCTCGTCGCGGGGGCGGACGTCGTCGGAGCCGAGCTTATCGTCTGCGTCGGCGTGGCGCCCTGGGCGAAGACGACATTGCCCGAGATCGAGGGATTGGACTGGTCGACCGAGAAATCGCCGTAGAACCCCTTCTGCACATAGTTGTCGGTGATCGAGACGTTGGTGACCGCGCCATGTCCGCCGCGACCGTCGACATAGACGTCGTAGCCCGGATCGCCGATGAGCAGGTTGTGTGTCACAGTGACGTTGTTGATCGGCCCGAAATCGTTCTTGATGAAGATATCGGAGGTATCGCGGCTGACGATCGTGTTGTTCTCGATGAGCACCCCGTCCTGGTTGCCCTGCACGGAGATGCCGTCATAATGCGGATCCGTGCCACCGTCATTGAGATCGTGAATGAAGTTGCCCGATGACGGTGCTCGCACCGCCGGTGAGCGTGATGCCGTTCTCCGACTGGGAAATGTTGTTGTTCGAGGAAGTGGCCACTTCCGAGAATGCGCGGCATTGCCGTCGGCAGCCGTTCCCGGCCCGGTAATGGTGCAGTTCTGAACGGTGATGTTGTTCGCGCCTTCGGCGTCAATGCCCCACCAATCGTGGTAGGTGATGACGCAGTTCTTTATGACGACGTTCGACGCCTCGACCCTCAAGGTTCCGTCGATGACCTGGTTTTCTATGACGGCCCCGTCAGTCGTTATCGTCATGGGCCCGTTGTAGGTCGTCAGCGACGACTGGTCCGCGCCGGTGTTCGTTGCATCAGGAAAACCTGAGACAGGATTGCTCATTGCAAGTCACCTTTCGAAGGCCCCCTTGTCCCCTACCCTTTGCCGTAAACTCGCTACTCGGACTACCTCTTTCGACTTATGCTTCTTATCCGAAGTAGTATCTCGATTTAACCATGCGCTCACTCGATGTAAACCGCGACCGGTGGATTTCGCATCAGAGAGCGTTACGCACCGAAATTAACCGTGAGTTAACCATTCTCCCTACGCCGCCCCCGATTGCCACCACACAAATTCCCGCTGAATTTGCAATTGCTTGCGGCAAAAGCATGGGTTGCGTCAACTGGACCAGGGCATCTCCCAACCACCAGTTGCGATTCGCAGAGATGTTAAATTGAAGGCCGATTTCCAGCAAGACAATTCGGACATCCTACTTTGGACAGACTGCCGATATCCGAAGGGGTGAAACCGAATGACTTGCGGAAGCGACCCAACTGGTTCATTCTTTTGGAAATTCTTCTGAAAAGATGGGGCATTGCGACTGTAATGGGCAAGATGGCGAAATGAACGATCTGACGGTAAACCGCTTCAGGACAGCGCGGGGCCGCGTGCTGCGCAAACAGATAGACCGCTTGGCGGCGTTCTTCGGGAGACCCATAGTCGTGCTCGATGTCGGCGGCCGCTCGGACTATTGGGGCAATGTCGGCACGGAAAATATAGCCGAGATCCGCCTGCTCAATAATGACGAGAGCGAACTTCACCGGGGAGGCGCTTCACCTCTGTTTCGCTCCGAGCTGGGCGACGCGTGCCGTCTCACCGAATACGAGGACCAGTCGATCGACCTCGTTCACTCGAACTCCGTCATCGAGCATGTTGGCGACTGGACCAATATGGCAGCCATGGCACGCGAGGTTCTCAAGTCGGCCGGTCGGGATGGGTCCAGACCCCCGCGTGGGAGTTCCCTATCGAGCCTCATTTCCAGTTGCCGTTCCTTCACTGGGCGGGGCAGCCCATGAGGCGCGCGCTGCTGAGGCTTTCGAAGGACTACGGAAAGCTTAGTGTTGCCGAGCGGCGGTACCACGTCGACCGGATCAACCTCCTCTGCTACGGAGAGTTCAAGTCGCTCTTCGAAAACGCCGACATCTTCGTCGAACGCTTCGTCCTGGCGAAGAGCTATTCTGCGAGATGGTACCCGCAAGGCCTGGAAGCCTACTGACGAAAGGCCGAAGCCGCGGCCGGCCGACGGTCCCAACCATGCGCGATTTGCGCCTGCGGTCGCAGATCAAGTTCCTGGTGAAGCGCGATGGCAACGGTTCAGGTTCTCGTCCCCTGCTACAACTACGGCATGTACCTTGAAGCGTGCGTGCGCAGCGTTCTCGACCAGGAGCGGGTCGACGTCGACGTGCTGGTCATCGACGATTGCTCGAGCGACGACACGCCCCGGGTCGCCGCCAGGCTCGAACAGGCGGACCGGCGGGTGAGGTTCATCCGCCACGAGTCGAACAGGGGCCACATCGCCACCTACAACGAGGGCATCGCCCAGATCCGCGGCGACTACTTCGTTCTCCTTTCGGCCGACGACCTCCTGACGCCGGGATCGCTTGCGAGGGCGACGGACCTGATGGAAGCCAATCCTTCGGTCGGCATGGTCTACGGCCAGCCGATCTCGCTCTACGGCACCATACCCCCGGAACCACGGACCGACGCGACCGGCTGGTCGGTCTGGCCGGGACGCGAGTGGGCCCGGCTCGTCTGCGAGGCGGGCAAGAACTTCGTGGTCTCGCCCGAGGCCGTCGTGCGCACCAGGATCCAGGAGCGCATCGGGGGATACAATGCCGAGCTGCCGCACTCTGCCGACATGGAGCTCTGGCTGAAGATTGCCGGGATCGCCGACATCGGCCGCGTGAAGGGCGCCGACCAGGCCTACTACCGGGTCCATGCCTCCAGCATGCAGAGAACGGTCCACAGGGGATATCTCTTCGACCTGGAGGGCCGCCGGGACGCCTTCCGCTCGGCCTTCGAGAAGGAGGCGGGAAACCTGGACGATGCCGGGATCCTGCACGCCACCGCGAAGCGGTCGCTCGCCGCCATCGCGATCCGGCATGCGCGCAGGGAATGCGCCGGTGGCGATCCGGACATCGGCCTCGTCGACCGATACCGCAGCTTCGCGCTCGATCTCGACCCGGCGATAGCCTCCAGCGGCGCGTGGCGGGCGTTGAAGCGCGCGCGGGCCGGCAGGGGCCGGACGCTCGCACGCCTCTCCGCCGGCATGCGCCAGCTGATCGAGAAGCAGTTCTTCGATCGCCTCGAATACTACCGGGCGCGACGAACCGGCATCTATCTCCAGAGATATTGAGGACGCGCCGCCGCGGGCGGCGGGGCAAGACCGATCCGTCTCACCAGACGCCGAGCCGGTGCCACCGGCGTCGCCGGCTCGCATGACGCAGAACGCGCACCAGCCGCTGCAGGAAGAACACCGGCCGGCGCGCGGCCGCTCCGGGCCCCACCTCGATCCTTCTCAACAGGCCGCCCCAGCCGGGGATCAGCCGCACGTCGTCGACGAGTTGGGTCGCGACGTCGCAAAACGCCCTCACCCTGGCAAGGCTGGTGCCGGGATGGTCATAGAGCCGGCAGGCGAGTTCCACCGCGTTCCCCGCGAGCGCGACGAATGCATCGGAGCGAAGCCGCGCAGCCTCTGGAATTTCGCCGGCGGGCCCGTCGAAGAGGGTGACGAAGGCATCCCGGCGCTCGAGCAGGTCGCGCAGGGTGTCCACCTCCCGGGCCGACAGGCTTTGCGAATGGTCCCTGTGCCATGCCTGGTCGGCACCGTGGACATAGGCGACGTCGGAGAAGGCCGACAGGCGCAGCCACATCTCCATGTCGTGCGTGTGCGCGAGAGGCGCCTGGCCGCCGAGACGATCGACCACGCTGCGCCGCATGAGCACTTCCGGCGAGGTGATCACGTTGAAGCCGCTGCGGCACCGGTCCGCCAGCCAGCGACGGCCGGGCCAGACTGTCCAGTAGGTCGCCTTTCGGCGCGCCTCCGGCGGGGTGTCGCCGCTGAAATGAAGCGGGTGGCCGTAGACGAGGCCGACTGTCGGATATCTGCGCATGACGGCGACGGCGCGGGACAGGGAGCCGGGCGTCAGCATGTCGTCGGCATCGAGCCGGACGAGAAATTCTCCCGGGCCCGCGCGAGGCCGTCGTTGAAGGTCTGGACGGGACCCGCATTTACCTCGTGCGCGACGACGGTGATCCTGCCGTCGCCTGCCGCCAGCCGTCTCGCCGTCTGCAGGCTGCCGTCCTTCGAGGCGTCGTCGACGACCACCACGTCCACCGTCACGCCCTCCTGCGAAAGGGCGCTCTCGATGGCCATCGGCAGGAAACGCTCGTAGTTGTAGCAGGGGATGACGACCGTCACGGTCGCGGCCGAGCCTGCGTCCTTCGTCGGCCGGACGCGAATTTGCTGGGCGATCGAGCGGACCGTCCGGGCGGCGAAAGGAAGCGCGGCGGGAAGCGCGCGTGGCAGTGCGGGAAGCTGTCCGGGCAAAGCGTGGTTCATGCCGGCACCCTCATCGTTGGCGAATGGAAAGAAGCGTCATTCGGCGGCCTCCGCGGGCATGGCCGCCGCTCCCGAGAGAGAGGCGTACAATCGCGCGACTTCGCGCACTTCCCGTGTCTGCGTGTATTCCTTCAGGATGAAATCCGATGCCTGGCGCCCGCGTTCGGCGCACCAGCCCGGATGACCGGCTTCGTTCCCGACGACGGCTTCCACGGCCTGCGCGAAGGCAAGAACATCGCCCGTGTCCACGGCGGTGCAGAATTCCGGGCGGAAGAATTCCCGCCCCGCGAAGCCGTGGTTGCCGACGACGTAGTTTCCGCATGCCATGGCCTCCGCCGCCGGCAGGCCGAAGCCTTCCTGGCTGGTGAAGGCAAGGAATATCCGCGTCCGGCGCAGCTCTTCGGCGACCTCGTGGTGCGCGAGGCCGTCGAGCGCGACGACCTCCCAGCCCTTCAGGACGCCGCGCCCGGCCAGCATCGCGAGCACCTGGCGGGCATCGTCCCGGCCGCGGCGCGGCATGTAGGCGATGCGGCGCGGCCGGGGCCCGGCACCGGGATGAAAGACATTCGGGTCCAGGCCGAGATGCACGCGGTGAACGGGACAGCCGGGAAACGCGTATTGCAGCATCTCGCGATTGTGGCGGGAAACCGTGACGACGCCCCTCAGGCCATTTTCCCTCGCGTAGGTCACCGCCGCGCGGTCGGCGTCACGCTGCCACGTGAGGTGGGCGTTCTGATTGAAGACAACATAGCCGATGCCGGCCGGAAGTCGCTGCAGGAGATCCACGTCGGGTTCGGGCACGACAAGCAGGTCGTTCCGTCCGATCGTCGTTTCGCCGACGCTCGTCACTCGGGTGTCGTTCTCGAACCAGCTGCAGCGGAAGCCCTTCCGCTGGTGGAGGACAGATGCCGGGAGGCCGGCGGAGTTCAGGATGTCGACATGGCGGTAGATCACCAGGATGCCGCCGGCGGGCCTGTCGAAATCCGGCGTCAGGAAATAGATGGTCGGCGGCCCTTCGCTTCCCGAGGCGGACGGAAGCTGCAGCCGGCCGCGCAGGTACGATTCCCGCGTCCGCAGGAACTTGCGAAAGATGACCTTGGCGCGGTCGACCATGTTCATACTTCTTTGCGCACGGTTGTCGGCCGGTTTCCGATCGGTGGGAGCCCTGCCGCTCATTTGATTTGACGGGGGGCGTTCCGGCAAGTGGTAGGGACGTCAGCAATTTTGAGGACATGAACGCCGGACCGGCGGGACGTCGCCCCCGTCGCCTCGCGCGCACCGGCTCGAGCGAAGGGCGGCAGCCTCCGCCCTCGGAGTAGTGCGATCGACCGAGTTGGTGCCCGACCTATCCGAAATGGGGGCGTGCCCGCGCAGCGCGGGGCGTGCAGTGTCGGTGTTCGAGCTTCTGGTCGCGCGGAGTCCGTCTTGTCGATTGTGGCTCCAAACGGAGGGCGATGATGATCCATCTCGACGAGATGCAACCGGCGAGCGGACCGGACACCGCCGCGCGGTTCGAGATGCCTGATCGTGCGCCCGGCGAACTTCGGCAGGAAGGCGTGCCGGCGAATGCGGGGGTCGGCCGGGACGCGCGCGGGCTCAAGGCGAGCTTGCTTCCGGACATGCTGCGGAAGTTTTCCGCGACGCCGCTCCGCTCCGTCAACGCGACGACCTTCGCCAGCGCAGTCGAGAAGACGACCAGCAGCGGGAAGCCTGCGTGAGCGCGCTACTGCGCCAGACTTCCGGGACTGCCGGTCAACGCCTCGTCCCGGCCGGTTCCGGGGAGGCAGCGGCTGCGCTTCCGCGGGCGACCGGCGGGCTGGCGTGGCCGGTCAGGCTCTTCATCGTCAGCCTGTTCATTCCGTGGGTCGTGCCCATAGGCACCCTGAACATGCCGGTCTGGCGCCTGGTGCTGGCGATCGCGCTGCTGCCTTGCGCGCGGCTGTGGATCCTCGGCAGGGCCGGACCGGTCAGGGCTCCGGACATTCTTCTGCTTCTCTACTCCCTCTGGTCGGCCCTCAGCCTCGTCGTCGCCCAGGGCCTCCTGCCCGCCGCGCAGCCCGGGGGCGTGATCATCGTCGAGACGATGGGCGCCTATCTCCTGGCCCGCTGCTACATCCGCGACGCGGATAGCTTCCGCCGGATGGCGCTTCTCCTTGCGAAATGCGTCCTCGTCATCCTGCCCTTCGCCATGGTCGAATGGCTGACGGGAAGCAAGCCGCTTCTGGTAGCGTTCGGCAAGGTCTTTCCGACCGTCGAAGCGACGCTCATGGTGCCGCGCATGGGACTCTGGCGGGTGCAGGGTCCGTTCGAGCATTCGATCGCCTACGGCGCCTTCTGCGGCAGTCTGTTCGCGCTGGTCGCCCTCGCCGGGAGCGACGGCCTCGGGCGCGCGAAGCGGATCGGCCTGACCGGTCTGGTGGGTTTTGCCGCGATGCTCTCGATGTCCTCGGCGCCGATCGCCGGCGTGGTGCTGCAGGGCGCGCTCATGACCTGGAACGCCCTGCTCAGGTCCTTGTCGTTTCGCTGGAAGATCCTCTGGGGGCTCGCGTTCGCCGCCTATGCGGTGGTCGCCCTCGGATCGCACCAGACCCCTGTGCAGTTCTACATCTCGAGGTTCACCTTCAACCACCAGACCGGCTGGTACCGGATCTGGATCTGGGATTACGGCTCGGCCTCGGTGCTCAACCATCCCCTCTTCGGGATCGGTCTCGGGGAATGGGCGAGACCCTCATGGATGGTCGCCGACAGCGTCGACAATTTCTGGCTCCTGACGGCCATGCGCTACGGCCTTCCGGCCTTCCTGTTCCTCGCGGCGGCCTTCCTGTGGCTGATGCTCCTGGTCGCGCGCGGCAGGGACAGCGGCGGCGTTCGCCTCGCCAACTTCCGCACCGGCTTCCTCATCAGCGTCTTTGCGCTGATCCTGGTCGGAACCACGGTCCACTACTGGGGAGCGCCGTATGTATGGCTGCTCTTCCTGCTCGGCAGCGGCAACTGGCTGATCGACGCGAAGACGGACCCGGCAGCACAGCCTGCGCCTGCCGGCGGGCCGCCGGAAAGGCCCGGCTTCCGCCGGCCCCTGTCGGCCCCGCCCCTGCGGCGCGGCGCCGAACAGGCGCTCCGGCCGGCGCGGACCGCCGACGGCGCTCGCCGGATGTGAGCTTTCAGGAGGTTGTTCGGTGGGTCCCGGCCGAACCGCTGCGGCGGTCCGGCACCTGGCCCGCCACGCGG
>CAVXEW010000010.1:2500-20984 GCA_963760965.1 uncultured Alphaproteobacteria bacterium | reverse complement strand
GCGCGACGGCCGCTTGGTGCAGCGTCGGGGCGGCTTATAATCAAAAAGCGGCGGAGATGCAAACCCGCGGGCGCGAAAAATCCGGCCCGCTCGCATGGTGCCCTGGTGCGAGAGCCATGAGGCTCCGCAACCGCTTGACGTTCCCGTGGCCGAAGGCGTCGCCGCGTCCAGGCGCAGAGTGTCGGCGGCAGCCGAGCGAAAAAGCGTTTGGTGAAAGAACGGCTGGCTGCTAGTTTGAAGACAACGAGAAACAAGCGAGCGCAAGCAGCACCCCACCAGGGTTCGCGCGGCGCCACAGGATCTGATGTGACTGACCCCGGATTCGGCGATCTGCCGGAACATTTCGGGGCGCCGGCAAGTGGATCGCACGGACCCGCCACGATAGATCGGGCGGGCAACCGGCATCCGGAGTTTGGCAAGGCCGACGATGCCGGCGCCAATGGGCAGGGGACTCCCGACGAGGCCCGTGCTTCGGCCGGCAATGCCGGGCGCGGGACGTCCGGAAGCCCCGCCGTTCCAGGAACGCGCGACGATATCCACGGCGACACCCACAAGCGGAAGCGCCGGAGGCGCGCGCGGCGCGGCAAGAAGAAGCCGTCGGCGCCTGCGACGCCGGATGCGGCTGCCGGCCAACCAGATCAGGAAGCCTGCAGATCGCCCGGCCCGCGCGGCGGCAAGGCGAGGGGCCACAAGCTGCGCGCATTGCAGGGACGGCCCCTGACCTGCGGCACGGACCGCGAGCGCGGGACCGGCCGTCCGGAGGGAAGCGGAGCGCAGTCGGGCGGGAGCGTCGCCGGCGGGTTCAGGCGCCAGGCCCGCGGTGCGGCGGCTGACCCGTCCGAACCCCCGCGCCAGCAGCCCCCGCGCGGCCAGCCTGCCCGCGAGCAGGCTTCCCGCCAGCAGGACGGTGGCCGCCAGAATTCGAGCGATGGAGCCCCGCCGCTCCCGGGCGTCCGGCCGGCCTCCCGGCCCCCGCTCTATGCAGCTCTGGATCTCGGCACGAACAATTGCCGATTGCTGGTCGCGCAGCCGACGCGGCCGGGACAATTCAGGGTGGTCGATGCCTTCTCGCGCATCGTGCGCCTTGGCGAGGGACTCGTGGGCAGCGGCCGGCTCTCCGAGGACGCCATGGCGCGCGCGGTCGAGGCGCTGAAGGTATGCGCCGGCAAGCTCGAGAGCCGCCCCATACGCAACCGCCGTCTGATCGCCACCGAAGCCTGCCGCGCCGCAGTCAACGGGGCTGAGTTCCTGGCCCGCGTCAGGGAGGAGGCCGGTCTCGATCTGGAAATAGTCGACCGCCAGACCGAAGCCCGCCTCGCCGTTTCGGGTTGCTCGTCTCTCGTCGGCCGCGATGCGCGTTCGGTGGTTCTATTCGACATCGGCGGCGGCTCGTCGGAGATCGCCGTGATCGATCTCGGACGCGATCGCTCCGGACGCCTCTCCAACCACATCAAGGCCTGGACGTCGCTGCCCGTGGGCGTGGTCACCCTTTCCGAGCAGCACGGCGGCCGCGAGGTCACGCGCGACATATTCGGCGCCATGGTGCGCGACGTCGAAACGATGCTCGCCCGCTTCGACTGCCCGGAAAGCATCACCGGCCATCACGCTGCCGATGGCAATGCCGGCTTCCATCTTCTCGGAACCTCCGGGACGGTGACCACGCTCGCCGGCGTCTATCTCGACCTGCCGCGCTACGACCGGCGGCGCGTCGATGGCCTCTGGCTCTCCAGTGTCGATGTCGACCGGATGATGGAGCGGCTTCTTTCCTGGGATTTCGAGCAGCGTTCTGCGAACCCCTGCATCGGCGCGGACCGGGCGGATCTCGTCCTCGCCGGCTGCGCGATTCTCGAGGCGATCCGCCGGCGCTGGCCGGCCGAGCGCATGCGTGTCGCCGACCGCGGATTGCGCGAGGGATTGCTGACGGAGATGATGGCGTCCGACGGCGCCTGGCGCCGCCAGCGCCGGTATCGGCGGCCGGGATGGATCGGCCGCAGCGACGGGGCTTCCTGATGGCACGCCAGCCCGCCGCCGGCGGCCGCGGACGCAAGCTTTCGCAGAAGGTGCGCAAGGGCAAGCTGAAGGCCTCCTCGCGCCGCTGGATCGAGCGGCACATCAACGATCCCTATGTCCAGCGGGCCCGGCTTGAGGGTTATCGCTCGCGCGCGGCCTACAAGCTGCTCGAGATCGACGCGAAGCATCGCATCCTGGAGGGCGCAGGCCGCATCATCGACCTCGGGGCGGCGCCCGGGGGCTGGTCGCAGATCGCGGCCAAGGTCACAGGGTCGACCGACGCGGAGCCGCGGGTCGCTGCCATCGATTTTCTCGAGATGGATCCGCTTCCCGGGGTCGTCTTCCTTCAGATGGACTTTCTCGAAGACGAGGCGCCGGCGAGGCTCGTCGAGGCGTGCGGCGGCGCGCCGGATCTCGTGATCTCCGACATGGCGGCGCCGACGACCGGCCACAAGCGCACCGATCATCTCCGCACCATGCATCTTTGCGAGGTCGCCGCGTGGTTCGCCGTGGATGTGCTGGCGCCGGGAGGCCACTTCCTCGCCAAGACCTTCCAGGGCGGCACCGAGAACGATCTTCTGACCATGCTGAAGCAGAATTTCCGCTCCGTCGTCCACATCAAGCCGCCGGCATCGCGGGCCGAGTCCGTCGAAATGTATCTCCTCGCAAAGGATTTTCGCGGGCGCGAAGCCGGCAGCGGGTGACCGGAACCGGGCGGCCCGAGGTCTCAGGTCCGCCGGGTGGCGGCTGGCGCCGCGGGAGCGGCATGGTGCCCCGACATCTCCTCGCCGGCGTCGTGCGGCAGGCGGTGGAAGGGGATGAGGGTCAAGGCGCTGAGGCAGGCTACGGCATAGAAGGCGATGTGGAAGTCCGCGACGTCGAGAGGCGCGCCCTTCAGTGCGGAACTGACCTCCAGCAGCGAGCCGCCGAAGGCGACGCCGAGCGCCTTGCTGATCTGCTGCATGACGGCGGCGATCGAAGTTGCCTGGCTGGTGTCGGCCGCGTCGATTTCCGAGAATGTCAGGGCGTTCACGCCGGTGAAGAAAAAGGAGCGGCTGAAGCCCGAGACGAGCAGCGGCGCCATGATGTAGACCCATGGCGTGGTCGGCTCGAAAAGACCGTTGACGGCCGTCAGGACCGAAGCGGTCGCCACGCCCGCCAGGAGCACCGTGCGGAAGCCGCCGATGCGGAAGACGCGTCGCGCGACGAACTTGGTGCTGAAGGCGCCGATCGCCCCGACGAAGGTAATGGACCCCGACTGGAAGGGTGTGAGGCCGAAGCCCAGCTGCAGCATCAGCGGCATCAGGAAGGGAATGGCTGCCGTGGAAACACGAAACATGGTCCCGCCGAGTACCGACGTCCTGAAGGTCTGGCTCTTGCGGAAGAGCGACAGGTCCAGGATCGGCGCGGGATGGCGTGCGGCGTGCCGCAGGTAGAGCACACCGCAGACGAGCCCGAGGAGGCTGATGCCGATGCCGACCGAGGGCGGCAGGAGCGGGAGGCTGATGATCGACAGACCGAAGACGAGCGCCGAGGTCGCGACGCCGCTGAGGAGGAAGCCGGCGACGTCGATGGGCGGTGGCGCCTCGCTCTCGATCTCCGGAAGATGGATCGTCGACATCGCGATCCCCGCGATGCCGATCGGAATGTTGATCAGGAAGATCCAGTGCCAGCTGAAATAGGTCGTGATGAAGCCGCCGAGCGGCGGTCCGGTCATCGGACCGATCAGGGCCGGGATCGTGAGGAGCGCCATCGCAGAGACGAGTTCGCTGCGGTTCGTGGTTCGCACGAGCACCAGGCGCGCCACCGGCACCATCATCGCGCCGCCCAGCCCCTGCAGGAAGCGGGCGAGGACGAATTGCGTCAACGTGCCGGAGACCGCGCAGCACAACGAACCTGCCATGAAGACGACGATCGCATGACGGAAGATTCGCTTCGCCCCGAAGCGGTCCGCCATCCAGCCGCTGATCGGTATGAAGATCGCCAGCGCGACGAAATAGGATGCCAGTGCGAGTTTCAATGCGATCGGATCGACATGGATGTCGTGCGCGATCGCCGGCAGGGCGGTCGAGATGATCGTCGAATCCATGTTCTCCATGAACAGTGCAACGGCGAGGATCAACGGAATGATGCGGTTCAAGGGAATCGTCCGGAGAATAAACGTAAGCTCGCTTATAGAGATAGGGCGCGACGGCGGCAATTGCAGCCGGCGAAGGGGCGCGAGGCGGTCCGTCGGCCGCCCGCGGGAACGCCCGGTGTCGCCCCGGCGATTTTTCATGGGGGACCGGTGTCCCGGGCGAACTTCGTGTGTTCCCTTTCGTTCATAAGCGTGTTACCAGCCCTCGCCAACTTCAAGTGAAACTTGCGAACTCGAGGAGCAAGGCCCGGCGCAGACCAGGGCCCGACTCCGTCTATCCGGAAAGGAGTTGGCGATGGCGCACATCGTGGAAACGGCGAACGGGGGCCAGGCCCTCACCTTTGATGACGTTCTGCTCCAGCCGGGGCATTCGAACGTCATGCCGGGACAGGTCAACATTGCCACCAGGATCGCCCGGGACATCGACCTCAACCTGCCGATCCTGTCGTCGGCGATGGACACGGTCACCGAAGGCAGGCTCGCCATCGCCATGGCCCAGGCCGGCGGCATCGGCGTCATCCATCGCAACCTCACCCCGCAGGAGCAGGCCGAAGAGGTTCGGCAGGTCAAGAAGTTCGAGAGCGGCATGGTGGTCAATCCGGTGACGATCGGGCCGGACGAGACCCTCGCCGACGCCCTTCACCTGATGAAGTTGCACGGCATTTCCGGCATCCCCGTCGTCGAGAACGGCCGGGGCGGGCGGCTCGTAGGCATCCTCACGAACCGCGACGTGCGCTTCGCGTCCAACCCGGACCAGAAGATCCACGAGCTGATGACGCGCGAGAACCTGATCACGGTGCGCGAGACCGTGGATCAGGACGAGGCCAAGCGGCTCCTGCACCAGCACCGCATCGAGAAGCTTCTGGTCGTCGACCCCGGCGGGCGCTGCGTCGGCCTCATCACGGTCAAGGACATCGAGAAGTCGCAGCTCAATCCACACGCGTCGAAGGACGCGCAGGGGCGCTTGCGGGTCGCGGCAGCAACGACCGTCGGGGAGGACGGCTTCGAGCGGGCCGAGCGGCTGATCGATGCCGGCATCGACCTTCTCGTCATCGACACCGCGCACGGCCACTCGCAGCGCGTGCTCGATGCGGTGACCAGCGTGAAGAAAATGTCGAACTCGGTGCGCATCATGGCCGGCAACGTCGCAACGAGGGACGGCACCCGCGCCCTGATCGACGCCGGTGCCGACGCGGTGAAGGTCGGGATAGGTCCCGGCTCGATCTGCACGACACGCATCGTGGCGGGCGTCGGCGTGCCGCAGCTGACGGCAATCATGGCTTCCGTGGAGGCCGCCGCGGAAGCGGACATTCCGGTGATCGCCGACGGCGGCATCAAGTATTCCGGCGATCTCGCCAAGGCGATGGCCGCGGGCGCCTCGGCCGTGATGATCGGCTCCCTGCTCGCGGGCACGGACGAGAGCCCTGGCGAGGTCTATCTGCATCAGGGTCGCTCGTTCAAGGCTTACCGGGGCATGGGCTCGGTTGGCGCCATGGCGCGCGGCTCCGCGGACCGGTACTTCCAGGCCGAGGTTCGCGATACGCTGAAGCTCGTTCCCGAAGGCATCGAGGGCCAGGTGCCGTACAAGGGCCCGGTCTCCGGCGTGCTGCACCAGCTCGCCGGCGGGCTCAAGGCGGCGATGGGCTATGTCGGTGCCGCCGACCTTGCGGAGTTCCACCGCCGGGCGACGTTCGTGCGCATCTCGAACGCCGGCCTGCGCGAAAGCCACGCGCACGACGTCGCGATCACCCGCGAGAGCCCTAACTACGGGGCCTGACGGACCCTCGCGCGGACGTGGCTTGCAGCAGCGGCCACGACCGGTAAGCTTCCCCTGCCGGCCGCGATTCGTCCGGCGGGCAAGGACAGGGGAAGGGCTCGAGATGACCGGATCGACGGCGATCTTCTGGCCGATGATCGCGCAGACCGCGCTGATCTTCGTGATCTACCTGCTCAGTTCGAACCGGCGTCTCGCAGCCGTCCGAAGCGGCGAGGCAGCCGAGAAGGATTTCCTCATCCCGAATGTCGAGCCTGCCGCGAGTGCCGCCGCGGTGCGCAGCCTCGCCAACCAGTTCGAGCTGCCGGTCCTGTTCTACGTGGTCTGCCTGGCGCTCTACATCACCGGTGGCGCCGGGACGGTGGCAGTGGTGCTCGCATGGCTGTTTGTCGCCTCCCGCATCTTCCACGCCTATGTGCATGTGACGACGAACGACCTCAGGCTTCGGCGTCCCGCCTTCATCGGCGGCTTTTTCGTGGCCGGCGCGATGTGGATCTGGCTGGCGCTGCATCTGCTCGGGCGCTGAGCTTCTCCCGGCCCTCGGCCAGGACGGCTTCCGCGCTCTCGGCAATCGCCCGTCCGAGGGATTCGAAATCCGCGTTGCGGGCGCTGCCGCGCCGCCAGGCGAGGCCGATGCTGCGTGCCGGCTGCGGTTCGGCGAAGGGTACGATCCGCATATCGTGGCGAGACGACTCTGCCGCCAGAGCGATTTCCGGGACGAGCGTCAGTCCCATGCCGTGGCTGACCATCTGCAGGAGCGTCGCCATCGACGTCGCGCCGAAGTTCATGAGTCGCCTCCCGTCCGCCACGGAACAGACCTCGAGCGCCTGGTCGCGCAGGCAGTGCCCCTCCTCCAGCAGCAGAAGGCGGGAGACGTCGATCTCTTCCTGGGCTATTGGCGAGACGAGCACCGGTCCGCCTCCTTGCGCACCGGCGACGAGGAACCGGTCCTCGAAGAGCGGCCGCACGAAAAGGCTGTCTTCCTCGATCGGCAGCGCCACGAGGATCGCGTCGAGCCGCCCGACCTTGAGGTCGTCGACGAGGTTGCCGGTTATCGTCTCCTTCAATTCGATCTCTATGCCGGGATATCCGGCGCGAAGCCGCGGGATCAGAACCGGAACGATGTAGGGTGCGACGGTCGGGATGATGCCGATGCGGACGAGGCCTTCGAGGACGCCGCGCTCGCGCGGTTCCGATTCCAGCGCGTTCACTTGCGCGAGTATCGCCCGGACGCGCGGCAGGAGCCGCTCTCCGTGGCTGGTCAGCATGGTCGTGCCGCGCCCCCGCTCGATCAGCTTGACGCCGAGTTGCCGCTCCAGCTCGCTGATCTGCGCGGAAAGAGCCGGCTGGCTGACATGAACGGCCTCCGCCGCCCTGCCGAAGTGAAGCGTGGTGGCCAGCGCATCGAAGTACCGCATCTGCTTTAGGGTAAGCATGATAGGAAAAACCTATGGGTTTTCCCGGCAAATACAATTGGAAATTATCGCACGCGGATGTCACATTCTGCGCCTAGAACAAGCCGGTCGGCGTGGTCGAGTCCGGCAGAGATCCGGGAGCCGGAGGAGCAGGACATTCGCGGGAACGTGGGAGATGGCGCAACTGCCGTTGATGGCGGCCGTCGACCCTCGCCTCTCCCGCAGCGAACCCCGCAGAATGTCGGCACCCCACCCGGCAATGGTTACGAGAAGACCCCAGAAAACACGGGAGAAAGTCATGGATACGAAAGTCGATAGCGCGGGCGGATGCCCGGTGTTCCACGGAGCCGCTTCCGCGGGCGCCTGGTCGAACAGGGACTGGTGGCCGAACCAGCTCAATCTGGCCATGCTCCACCAGAATTCGGTTCTCGGCAATCCGATGGGCGGCGACTTCAACTATGCGGAGGAGTTCGGCAAGCTCGACCTGAAGGCGCTCAAGCAGGACCTTCACGCCCTGATGACGGACTCGCAGCCCTGGTGGCCGGCGGACTTCGGCCACTACGGCCCGCTGTTCATTCGGATGGCCTGGCACAGCGCCGGCACCTATCGCGTCGGCGACGGTCGTGGCGGCGCCTCTTCGGGCTCGCAGCGCTTTGCACCGCTCAACAGCTGGCCGGACAACGTGAACCTAGACAAGGCGCGCCGACTTCTGTGGCCGATCAAGCGGAAATACGGCAACAGGATCTCCTGGGCCGACCTGATGATCCTTACCGGCAACGTCGCCCTGGAATCGATGGGCTTCCAGACCTTCGGCTTCGGCGGCGGCCGCGAGGACATATGGGAGCCGGAGCAGGACATCTACTGGGGCACCGAGCAGGAGTGGCTCGGCGACAAGCGCTACAGCGAAGGCCGGGCGCTCGAGAACCCGCTCGCCGCGGTACAGATGGGCCTGATCTACGTGAATCCCGAGGGCCCGAACGGCAAGCCCGATCCCGTCGCCGCAGCGATCGACATTCGCGAGACGTTCGCCCGCATGGCGATGAACGACGAGGAGACCGTCGCCCTGATCGCCGGCGGGCATACCTTCGGCAAGACCCATGGCGCCGGCGACGCTTCGCTCGTGGGGCGCGAGCCCGAGGCCGCAGGGCTTGCCGATCAGGGTCTCGGCTGGAAGAGCACGCACGGAACCGGCCTCGGCGCGGATGCCATCGGCAGCGGCCTCGAGGTAACGTGGACCGAGACGCCCACCCAATGGAGCAACAACTTCTTCGAGAACCTGTTCAGCTACGACTGGGAACTCACGAAAAGCCCGGCCGGCGCCTGGCAGTGGACACCGAAGAACGGCGCCGGCGCCGACAGGGTGCCGGACGCCCATGATCCGTCCAGGCATCACGCGCCCGCGATGCTGACCACCGACCTCTCGCTGCGCTTCGACCCGGCCTACGAGAAGATCTCGCGCCATTTCTACGAGAATCCCGACCGGTTCGCGGACGCGTTCGCCCGGGCCTGGTACAAGCTCACCCATCGCGACATGGGACCGCGCGTCCGCTATCTCGGCCCCGAGGTGCCGGAAGAGGAGTTGCTTTGGCAGGATCCGGTGCCGGCGGTCGATCATCCGCTGGTCGACGCCTCGGATATCGCCGGCCTGAAGGGGCGTGTGCTGGCATCCGGCATCCCCGTCTCGGAACTCGTCTCCACGGCCTGGGCATCCGCCGCCACCTTCCGCGGCTCCGACAAGCGTGGCGGCGCCAACGGTGCCCGCATCCGGCTTGCGCCGCAGAAGGACTGGGACGTCAACGAGCCCCCGCGGCTGGCGAAGGTACTCGACACGCTCGAAGGTATCCGGGCCGACTTCAATGCAGACCAGTTGGGCGGCAAGAAGATCTCGCTCGCCGACATGATCGTCCTCGCTGGCGCTGCCGCGGTCGAGAAGGCTGCAAGGGACGCCGGCCATGCGGTCGAGGTACCTTTTGCTCCCGGCCGCACCGACGCCACGCAGGAACAGACCGACGTCGAGTCCTTCGAGGTGATGGAGCCGAAGGCCGAAGCGTTCCGCAATTACGTGGAGCCAGGCGTAGACGAGACCGTGCCGACCGAGGCGCTGATGGTGGACCGGGCGCAGTTGCTGACGCTGACTGCGCCGGAAATGACGGTGCTGGTCGGCGGCATGCGCGTCCTCGGAGCCAACCACGGCGGCGCGGCCCATGGCGTCTTCACCAGCCGGCCCGGCACGCTGACGAACGATTTCTTCGTCAACCTGCTCGACATGGGCACGGCGTGGAAGGCCACCTCGGACGCCGAAGTGGAGTTCGAGGGTCGCGACCGCGAGACGGGGGAGCTGAAGTGGACCGGCACCCGCGTTGACCTGGTCTTCGGCTCGAACTCGCAGCTTCGTGCCCTCGCGGAGGTCTATGCCCAGGACGATGCCCGGGAGAAGTTCGTGCGCGATTTCGTTGCGGCCTGGAGCAAGGTGATGAACGCCGACCGCTTCGATCTCGCCTGACGATGGCGTCTGCGGGCCTCCGCCCGGCATGAACCTGCGTCGCGGTCAAGAGCACGCCGGAGGATGAAACGAAAGGGCCGGCGCCTCGGAGGCGCCGGCCCTTCTGTCGCTACCAGCCCGGCATGATGTGTCCGGGCCTGAGCCGGGGGAGACGGGGGAGGGCGCGGGCGACGTCCACCTCCTCGCCATCGTTGGCCGCCGTCGGCGGGGTGATGTTGTCGAGGCTTGCGACGATGTGCTCCGTCACAGCGTTCATTAGAGTGGCCGGCACGCCGGGCCGCTTCAGTATGCCGATCTGGATCGGCGCCAGCGCCGGGAAGCCGTCGGAGGGCGACAGGATCCGCATGCCCGGGCGAAGCGCCGATTCCGGCAGCAGCGAAACCGCCAGCCCGGCGAGCACGGCCGAGGCGACGACCGTCGACGACCAGCTCGTGAACAGGATCTGGTAGTCCCGGCCGACCGAATCGAGCGCCGTGCAGGCAAGTTGCCTCCAGGTGCAGCTGCGCCTGCCGACGGCAAGCGGCACCGGCCGGTTCTCGTGCGCGCTGTGATTGAGGGAACCGACCCAGTAGAGCGGTTCGGAGCGCACCACCTCCGAGGCGGGCCGGCGATGCGGATTGTGCGTGACGAGCGCGATGTCGAGTTCGCCACGATCCAGCTTCTCGGCAAGGTCTCGGGACGACTCGCAGGCGATGTAGAGCTCGACGTTCGGGTTCGTCTTGGCGAACCGTGCGATGATGTCCGGCATGTAGCGGTCGGCGTAGTCGTCTGGCGTGCCGATGCGGATCGAACCTTCCAGCGAATTATCGTCGAAGGCCGCGACAGCCTCGTTGTTCAGCCGGATCAGCTTGCGGGCGTGGATGAGCAGCCGCTCGCCATCCTCCGTCAGTCGATTGGCCCGCCCGTCCTTGACGAAGAGCTGCTTGTTCAGCCGTTCCTCGAGCCGCCTCATCTGCATCGAGACTGCCGACTGCGTCTTGTGAACGTATTCGGCAGCTCGGGTGAAGCTGCCATTGTCCACGATGGCCAGGAAGGTCTGCAACTGGTCTAGGTCGAGAGGGCTGGCCATGGCGCGTCCATGTATCAGAGTTGTTGATGTCTGAGATTAGAAACATTCGTTGGACTGATCAATCGGAATTTGCGATTCCTGCCCGTGTCGAAGACAAGCCACAGCCGAGCGATGACCTGACCGGCAACCGGTCGAGGCGGCCGCGCGCACGCGGAGTGCGGCGGATGCCGATGGCGCGCTTTGTGCGAATTGTGCAAGGAGCAGGAAGATGACGACGATCGACAAGGCAATCGATCTTGATCTCGCCCCGGTGCGCCGCACGATTGCGATGCGCTTCATGGATGCCGCCGGCTTTCCCGCGGCGCTGTTGCGTGTGTTGCGCAACCGCCGCGAGATCGGCAATCTCAAGGATCTCACCGATGCGCAACTCGCCGACATCGGCCTCACGCGAAGCGACGTCCGGCTGTCGCTGATCGAAAATCCGTTCGGCGATCCGTCCGGCTATCTGACGACCGCGGCGCGCGGCCGCCGTCCGCTGCGGCGGAGCATCTGAGGCTTCCGGTTCCCACGAGGTTCCCGACGGGGCGCTTGCCCGGCGTCCCGTTACCTGCCCGGCGGTCTCCCCACGGACCCGCCGGGCATTTTGCGTCCTCGTCCGCGACGAGCCGCATGAATTTCACATTCGCGAGTTCTTTGTGCCGGTGAAATGACGCCGGCCTGCGCTAAGTGAACGCACGGGTGCCAGAAGAACGGCGCCCGAAGTCGCCTCGCACGCACGCAGTCGTTTCATGCCGCCAGCCGCACCGACCAACTCGCACATTTCCGGCCGCCAAAGGCAGGCGCTTCTCGAGCGGCACGGCCGGTTCGCCCTTGCCTACTCGGTCGCGCACCAGCCTGACCTGAGGCATTTCGGAGACGCGGACGGCTTCCTGTCCTACTGCATGGTCGGCAGCACGGCCTTCGTCCTGGCCGACCCGCTTGCGCCGCCCGCCCGGCACGGTTCCCTGATCGACGCCTTCGTCGCCGAGAAGGGCGACGTAACCTTCTGGCAGGTCTCCCGCGAGACCGCCGCGGTTCTCGCCGGCCGGGGCTTCGCCATCAACGCTCTCGGCATCGAGAGCGTCGTGGACCTTGGCCTGTTCAATTTCTCGGGACCGCGCCGGCGGAGCTTCCGGACAGCGGCGAACCGCTTCCGGCGGACCGGTCATCGTGTCGTCGAACGGCCGCTCGGCGAGTTCGATCCGGCCGCCCTCAGGGGGATATCCGAGGGCTGGCGCCGCACCCGGACGACGCGCCGCCACGAGATGCGGTTCCTGGTCCGTCCGGCCGTGCTCTCCGACGAACCGGGCGTAAGGAAGTTCTTCATCGTCGACGCCCAAGACCAGCCGGTAGCCTTCGCCTTCTTCGATCCGGTCCACGAGGACGGCCGTCTGGCAGGCTATCTCTCGGCCACGCGCCGCTGGCTGCCGGACGCAGATCCCCTTTCGGCCTATTTCCTGGTGCACGAGGCGGTCGAGCGCTTTCGCGAGGAGCGCGTGGAGAGGCTCTATCTCGGCCTGATGCCGTTCCATCGCATCGAGGACGACGAGTTCGAACGGGACTGGCTGACGCGCCGGGTCTTTCGTCTGGTCTACACCAACCGCCTGGCCAACTGGCTGATCTATCCCTCGCAGACCCTCGCGCGCCACAAGGAAAGCTATGACGGCACCACGCGCCAGACCTACTGTGCCCAGAACACGCGACCCTCGCTGCCGCGCCTCCTGAAGCTTCTCAGGGCCTGCCGCGTCGCCTAGGAACTCCGCGCGAAAGGCAACCCGCTCAGTAGGCGTATTCCTCGAAGACCGGTTCGACCGACCGGTTCCATCGGCTCTCGTAGAGTTCCAGCATGGTCGCGGCCGAAGTCTTTCCCCGAGCCGTTATCTCCTCCAGCGGCGCCAGGAAATGCGCCTCGTCGTGGCCGTCGCTGTTCAGCCGGCCGCGCGCGACGAGGCCGCGCCGGGCGATCGGCAGCACCTCGCGCGCGATCTCGTGAAGCGATCGGTTGCCGATCGTCGCATCGAGACCCTTCACAGGCACCGCGTTGCGCAATGCCTCCGTCTCTGCGAAGCCCCATTCGCGCGTCAGTTCCTCCGCTTCGTCGAGCGCGCCATCGTCGTAGAGCAGCCCGACCCAGAACGCCGGCAGTGCGCAGATGTTACGCCAGGGACCGCC
Source organism: uncultured Alphaproteobacteria bacterium (assembly GCA_963760965.1). Lineage (GTDB taxonomy): Bacteria > Pseudomonadota > Alphaproteobacteria > Rhizobiales > Rhizobiaceae > Pararhizobium_B. Next base: position 7,925 of record CAVXEW010000010.1, on the reverse strand, counting down.
GTCGGCGCCGCGCATCTCAAGGAACCGCTTCAGCCGGACGTCCGGGAAGAGCGTCGACAGATGATTGGCCCAATCGCCCATGTTCGGCCGCCAGTCGGAAAGTTCGCCCTTCAGCGCGCCGTCCATGAACTGCCTGAACGTGACATGGGTGCAGTCGTGGTACCGGCCGTCGCGCACGACGAAATACATCGGCACGTCGAGCGCCCAAGCCGCATAGGTCTCGAAGCCGAAGTCCCCTTCGAAGGCGAAGGGCAGGAGCCCGGCACGCTGGTTGTCCACGTCGCGCCAGATCTCGGCGCGCCAGGACAGGAAGCCGTTCGGCCTGCCTTCGGTGAAGGGCGAGTTGGCGAAGAGCGCCGTCGCCAGCGGCTGCAGCTTCATGCCCACCTGCATTTTCCGGCGCATGTCTTCTTCCGAGGAGAAGTCGAGGTTCACCTGGATCGTGCAGGTACGGTACATCATGTCGATGCCTTTCGAGCCGACCTTCGGCATGTAGCCGGTCATGATGTCGTAGCGCGATTTCGGCATCCGCGGCGTCTCGGAACGCGACCAGGTCGGACTGCCGCCGAGGCCCAGGAAGCGGATTCCCAGCGGTTCCGCGATCTCGCGCAATTGAGCGAGGTGCGCGTTCGATTCCCGGCACGTCTGGTGGATCGTTTCGAGCGGCGCGCCGGAAAGCTCGAACTGGCCTCCCGGCTCCAGCGAGATAGCGCCCTGGCCGGTGGGTTCGACGAGGCCGATGATCCGCCCAGCGTCCATGATCGGTTGCCAGCCGAGCATCGCCTCCATGCCCCTCAGCAGCGCCGCGATGCTGCGTTCGCCCTCGTAGGGGACCGGCGAGTTGTCGGCGAAGAAGAAGACGAACTTCTCGTGTTCGGTACCTATCCTGAAGTCGCTCGGCGGCTTGCAGCCGGCGGCGATGTAGCTCGTCAGGTCGGCCATGGACGCGATCGGCGTCTGGTCTGTCGTGTCACGGGCCATGTAGCCTCACTTCGCGCTTGTCTCGGCTGCGGCCCGGCCGCGCCCACGGTTGGATCTGCTGGCGGTGCTTTGCGCGAAACGGCGGGCGGCGCAAGCGAAAAACATTGAAGCTGCGTTCAAGCGGCGCTGAACGGCCTTGCGCCTACCGCCAGTCGCCGATCGTGGCCTGGAGGACGGCGAGGCCGGCGACCGCGGCCGTGTCGGCGCGCAGGATGCGGGGGCCGAGAGGAATGGGTGTGACCCGGGAATGCTCATGCAACAGGCGGCGCTCCTCATCGGAAAATCCTCCCTCCGGCCCGACTAGCAGGGCAAATCTCGTTTCCGCCGCCGTTTTCAAGGCGTCGACCGGATTTTGCGTTTCCTCTCCCTCGTCGCAGAAGAAGAGGCGCCGGTCCTCCGGCCAGCCCTCCACCAGCGCCTCGAGCCTGGCAGGGTCGCGCACCTCCGGCACGGCGAGCACGCCGCATTGTTCCGCCGCCTCGATCGCATTGGCCTTCAGCCGTTCGGTCTTCAGCCGGTGCACCTGCGTGTGCTGCGTCAATACCGGCTGGATGACGCCCGCACCCATCTCCACCGCCTTCTGCACCATGTAGTCGAGCCGCCCCGCCTTCAGCGGCGCGAAGAGATAATGAAGATCGGTCGGGGGGGGCTGCCGCCGCGTGCGTTCGACCGGCCGAAGCAGGATCCTCTTCCTCGAGAGGAATTCAAGTCGTGCCTTCCACTCGCCGTCGCGACCATTGAAGACGAGGATCTCCGCCCCATCGCCGAGCCGGAGGACCGTGGCGAGGTAGTGCGCCTGGTCGCGCGAGGCCTCGACCGCCGTTTCTCCCGGGAGGGCAGCATCGACGAACAGACGTTGCATTCTGAAGTTGGCGCGCATGGGAGCCTTCTGTCGCTTGTGCCGCCAAAATTCAAGCCGCAGCTTCGCCTGCGACGCGCGCCGTGAAGCCGGCTTCGAGCGCGCGGACCGTCGACTTCGGCGTGAGAAGGAAGGCGGAGTTCCCCTCGAGTCCGTCGATCGGCGCCGGGCCACCGTATCCGCCGAACGACCACGCCCGCACCTGCCCGCCCGAGACGAGCAGCGCCCGGCCGTCCAGCGCGATGATGCTTCCGTCCGGCAGCGAGGAGATCTCGCCGAATGGCAGCGCGGGCGGCGCGGCGCCGGCCGCAAGGCGCTCGCGGTGCAGGATCGCGTCCATCTCCGCTGTGCGAATGGTGGTTCGGCCGGATCCCGCCGCGAAGGCGGCGGCGAATGCCTGCGCCCGCCCGCGCTGGCATTCGAAGCAGGGCCGGTGCCCCGCGGCGAGGGCCGTCGCCTCGTCGAGGAAGAAGAGTTCCGTGTAGCCGGGCCCCATCGGGGTGCGCTTGCGATCCTTGAAGTCGCACAGGCATATGATCCAGGCGCGCGTTGTCCATCTGCGCCCCAGGAGGGTCCGCCTCACGGGGTCGTGGATCATGCCACGGTTGCCCATAAGCGATCCGCGCTCGGCGACGGCATGGATCGCGCCGAACGGGTCGACCCGGTTGCAAAGGGGCACGGTCAGGAACCTCGCTGCGCCAGTGCGGCGGCGATCCCGGCACCGATCAGCAGCGTGCCGCCGGTGCGGCTGGCGCGCCGGAGCACCTCGGCGCGCCCGAAAAACCGGCGCGCCGATCCCGCGGCGAAGGCGTATCCGGCGGCGTTCAGCGCGCCGAGGAGCACGAAGCAGGCGACGAGTATCGCGGCCTGCGGCGCGAACGCCGCGTCGTGGCGAATGAACTGCGGCAGGAAGGCGATGAAGAAGACGATGCTTTTCGGGTTGAGCATCGTCACCACGAAAGCCTGCCGGAAGATCGCCGCGTGCGGTCCGGACCCGGCGAGCGCATCCAGTTCCGCCGAAGGGACGCGGCCCGGGCTGCGCCACATCTTCATGCCCAGGTACACGAGATAAAGCGCCCCGGCCCACTTCACCACTGCGAAGACGGTTGCCGAGGCGGCGAGCAGAGTGCCTACTCCGAGGATCGACAGGGTCGCGGCGACGAGATCTCCGAGCGCCACCCCTGCGACGCTCGCGAGCGCGACGCGGCGGCCGTGGGTCAGCGCCTGTCCGACGACCATGATGATGGTCGGACCGGGAATGACGAGAAGCACGAAGCTGGCCGCGCAGAAGGCGGCGAGGGTGGCGGAGCTGACTGGCATCGCGGGCCTCGGACCTTGAAAGGTTCAAGCAAGCCGCACGGCCATGCCCTTGTCAATGCGCCGTGCCGAGGCGTCACAGGAACAGCGCCTGGAGCGACCAGAAGACCGCAGCCGCGAGCGCGGCGGCGGCCGGCACCGTGACGACCCAGGCGGCAATCACCGTCATGAAGTGCGAGCGGCGAACGAGCTTGCGGCGGCGGATTTCCTCCCTGGCGCCGCTGGCCGTGTCCGGCGCCGGGGAGCTGTTCGCGTTGCGCTGGACGTATGCGGCGCGCCTCTGCGAGCGCTTCGTGTACCATTCGCGGAAGAAGCCGACGCCGAAGACCGCGCCTACCGCGATGTGGGTCGAACTCACCGGGAGTCCGAGCCACGAGGCGGCGAGTACCGTGACCGCTGCCGAGAGGGCGACGCAGTAGGCGCGCATGGGATTGAGCCGGGTGATCTGCCGGCCGACCATGCGGATCAGTTTCGGCCCGAAGAGCAGCAGGCCCAGCGATATGCCGAGAGCGCCGACGACCATGACCCAGAGCGGGATGGGCACTGTCTCGCCGACCGTCCCCGATCCGGCGACCCCGACGATGGCGGCGAGCGGGCCGACCGCGTTCGCAACGTCGTTCGCCCCGTGCGCGAAGGACAGAAGCGCGGCGGAAAAGACGAGCGGAACGGTGAACAGCTTGCGCAGCGACTGGTTCCGGTTCTCCATACCCTCCGACTGCCGCCGGATCAGCGGCCGGCAGACGAGCCAGGCCGACAGCCCGAAGCCGAGGCCGATCAGCGAAGCCTGTCCGATTCCGATCGGCAGGATATGCCCGAGGCCCTTCAGGGCGAGATAGGCGGCGAAGGACCCGGCCATGATCGCGATCAGCAGCGGCACCCAGCGTCGCGCGGCTGCGATCTTGTCGTCCTGGTAGATGATGAAGATCTTGATGAAGGCGAGGAAGGCGGCAGCGATGAGCCCGCCGATGACGGGCGAGACGATCCAGCTGATCGTGATGTCGAGGATGACCCACCAGTTCACGGCGGAGAGCCCGACGGCCGCGCAGCCGGCGCCCATCACACCGCCGACGACCGAATGCGTCGTCGATACCGGCGCGCCGAGCCATGTCGCGAGGTTGACCCAGAGCGCCGAGGAGACGAGGGCCGCCATCATCGCCCATACGAAGACGGCGGGATCCGAAACGGCGGAGGGATCGACGATGCCGCTGGAGATCGTACCGACGACGTCGCCGCCGGCGATCAGGGCGCCGGCGCTTTCGAAGACCGCAGCGATGATCAGGGCGCCGGTCATCGACAGCGCGTCCGCCCCGACGGCGGGGCCGACGTTGTTGGCGACGTCGTTCGCTCCGATGTTGAGGGCCATGTAGGCGCCGATCGCCCCGGCCGCGCCGATCAGCACGGCACCCTCCGCGTCCGATACGAAGGCGGCCGCGAAGATCAGGACAAGCGTCATGAAGACGAGCGCTATGCCGGGGGCAGCGAGCGACCTCGACACGAAATTCGCCCCTTCTTCGAAGTAGCTGAGCTTGTCGAGGTCCTTGTCGAGCGTGTGCTTGAAGCTGGAGGTCGATGTCTTGCCCAAGTCGGCCATGTCCTTTGGATTGATGTCGTCTGGCTTCCGCGACCTGCCTACGCCGCGGCCGCACTACGGGCCGGAACGCCAGCTGCGGGGGCGTTGCGGTTGCCGCCCGGCGACGGATAGCGATCGAGATCTGCAGGGGCAAGGCGGCCGGAGCGCGTCAGGTTCCGGAACGGCGTTTCCGAGCCCCCTCCTGGGTGGGGTCGAAGGAAGCAAGGAGCTTGCGCAGGCCCGGCTCGGCGACCAGCCCGGCAGCCTCTTCCGGGGCGAACCAGCCGAGGGTGCGCTGGTTCCGCTCCGGAAACTTTTTCGCGCAGCTGCGCACCTCCATGGCGTGCACCTGGACGATGCAGCGAACCCGCAATCCGCCCTTCATGACCTTCCCGTAGGCGAAGTGACCGAGCGCTTCCTCCCGGATCGCGCCGTGCATGCCGGCTTCCTCGTAGGCCTCGCGGGCAGCCACCTGCGGCCCGGTACGGCCCTCCATCGGCCACCCCTTCGGAATGACCCACCGCCCGGTGTCGCGGCTCGTTATCAGCAGCACCTCGAACCGATCGCCTGTCTTGTCACGCCTCCGGCGATAGCACAGGGCGGCGAACTGCATGCGCGGAGGACGGCCGAAAAGCAACCGCAGCTCTCCGGCCAGTTCCCTCCAGATATCTCTCTTTTGCGCAGCGGGCAGGCCCGCG
>CAVXEW010000009.1:0-321608 GCA_963760965.1 uncultured Alphaproteobacteria bacterium | reverse complement strand
TCCCTTGTTTCTGCCGCACCAGCATGGTGAGCCCGCCGGCGGAATTCTGCAAACCGGCGTTGGACATGTCCAAACAGCACTGAGAAAAATCCTTCACAATCCACTCGGGTGTGAGGGAATTCTGTCACATCAAGCTGCGGATTCGGTTTCGGCGAGAATGCGATCGTACGCCGACGGCGACAGCCACCGCGGCGGCATTACCAAAGGCCGTTGCCGCGGTCCCGGCTTCGTCTCGGCACATTGCCGTCGGTCTTTCTCCTGTTCCCGGATCGGTTCGGCCGTCATATGCACGCCGTCGGCAACCCGGTTATCCGAGCCGCCAGAGGGCCTTTCCGACTTCGGGCGACCCGAGGCACGCTTTTCGACGGAAGGGCGCTGTACTGGCTCTTTTGACGGCTTTACGGCTACCTTTGTTTCCGACGGGCCAACGATAACCGGACCGAAGGCCGGGCGACCGACCGAAGCCACGGGTCTCACGGGTTTGCTTTCGGACACGCTGCTGCTCGGGAAGAACAAATCCCCGATGTCATCGCAGACCGTCCCCACCTCCGGAACATCCGACTTCACTGTCTTCGCCTTCACCACCCATGGCTTGAACCGTGGTCCTCCGAATATCGGCTTGCCCATAGCTTTGTCCTCCTCTGCCTGTGCCTGGTTCTGTTCCTTCGGACGAACCGGATGGTGGGTAACCTTTATATCTATGGAGCGTCGTGTGCATTCCGACAAAGCAGAATGCCAACGCCTGCCGACGGTGTTCCGGTGAAGGCCGGTAGACCGGGCGACGTCCGCCTGCGTCGGCTCCGTCCCGGCCTTCCGGAAACGTTCAATCTCGTCGGCGATGGCGTTCATGGAAGCGTCGGCACGTTCGTTGGCAACGGCCTTTCCGGCAGCGGCCTGGCGCTTGCGACCTCCTTGGATGCCGTCGACCACATGGGACAGTCGGCCGCGGTTAACCCTGGGCTTGTCGGCGACGTCGGGATCCCAGCTGCTCGCCGCATAGCTGACGACCTTTTCGAAGACGTAAGCCGCTCGTTCCGGCGACATGCCTTTCGCTGCATCCCTGGCGGACGATGCGATGTCCATGGTGGACATGCGGGGCCGCAGGAACTCCGCAATCGCATCCGGGTTGCCGACAGCGGCCAAGTAGTCCGGATGACGATCGGCATGGGCCGCGCGGAGGATGTCGTACGCCTCGCGCTGCCATCCTGTGAATGCCGCGTTCGATGCTTCCTTGTCGCCGCCGGACTGGATCGCCGCCGCCTGGCGCGACAGCTCTTGGCGGCCGATGTTCATCCTGTCCTCGAGCTTCTCGGCATACTCCGACAGCAACGGAAAGGATTCGCCGTTGAAGACTTCGACCGCCCACCACGGACTCAGAGGATTCTTGCCGCGCGCCAGCATCAACGCCGCCTGCGGATCGGCCCCAAGCGGCGCGAGGATGTTGAGCAAGCCGCGGTAGACGGACGCCAACAGCTTCTTCGGACCATCGCGGCCGGTCTCCGTGCAGTTGACTGCGGCGGGCAGGACAAACCAGAGGTGCGGCCTGCTCAGGAATGTGTCTCCGTAATGCTCTTGCTGCTGCAACGTCGACGACTGCCTGATTTCGCCAACGACGAGATGCGGCATGCAAACCAGATACCCGTCGTCCATGATTTCCTGCAGCAGGAATTCCAGCTGCTCGAAGTCCTTGAAGATGCCGTCGAGGTCAACGCGAACGAGACTGACCATGGCCCGGTTCGCTTCGACCCATGCGTTGTCGAGGTTCAGGACCTTGCGCGACGTCTCGACCCGCATCATGCCCTTTTCGTTTGCGCTCCGGAGCCTCTTCGGACATCCCGCGACGAAGCGCTTGCCGACTTCGCCGAGGGCGTCGGACCGCAGTCCGCGCTCGAACGTCACGCCGCGGCGGAAGCTGTCGCCGATCCACTGGTCTTGTGCGAGAAACCCTGTCTCAAGCCTGGCGGCTGCACGGATGTTGTCGGCCTGGATCTGCTCCTGCAGCCTAAGTCGAAAGGGCTCGCGGTCTTCGATTTTCGCTATTGCCGCAGCGCGTGCCTTGGGATCAATCACAGCATTCGCAGTAGCGCGGTCCCGGGCTACCTTGGCAGCACGCTTCTCCGCCCGTTCCGGAGCGGTGCTCGCACGCTCGCGACGTTCGCGGGAAGCGCTGCCAGCTTCCTCTTCGTACCGTGTCATGAAGTCGATTGGTGATGTCGCCATCGTGGCCGCCCCGTCCCCTTGATCCCTTGGCGGCCCGCCTGTTTGGCTCTTGTCCGCAGTATCATGGTTGGAGCCGGCGGCGACTGGCGCAAGCAGCCGGCGGGCGGCGAATCCTTCACGCCGACATCAAGATTGGAGACATGTACTTCTGCGATCGCGGATTCTTAACCCTGCCGGTCGCCGGAAATATTTTCGGGGCTCACAGCCGCAATCGGACCGGCTATAACGCTTCGTCATCGCAACCGCAGCTCGCAGGAGCCAACCTTCGTCATGACCTCCGGACTTCGAATACGCACAGCCTGAACTAGACCCCGCGTCCGCCAGGGCGCGCCTGTGCATCTGTATTCGAACGAACGAAGGAGGCTTCGATGACGAAGTTTTATACCTCTGACACGCATTTTGGTCATCGGCTGATGATCTCCGACCGCATCAAACGGCCTCGACCGTTCGGCGACACCGATGAAATGGATGAGTTCCTGGTCAGGGCTTGGAACGATGCCGTCAATCCGGACGATGTCGTCTATCATCTTGGTGACTTCTGCTTCCAAACGACGAGAGATCCGCGCGCTGGCGTTGGCTCTTCGCCAGATTGAATGGCCGGAAGCGCCTGATCATCGGGAACCATGACGTCGATAAGAAGGGTCGCCTCCATCCGACCATCGCCTCATTGCCGTGGGATCGCCCGCCGGAAAAGCTCGTCGAAACGAATGACGAAGGGCAGCGGCTCGTCCTCTGCCATTACGCGTTGCGCACGTGGCAGGGCATCGGCAAGGGAGCCTACCACTTCTTCGGGCATTCGCATGGCGACCTCGAATCCTTTAGTCGCAGCCGGGACGTCGGGGTCGACATGCCGGATGTCGGTTATCGCGCCCAGGACTTTCCGGCAGCTGGTCGGAGAATTGAAGCATGACTAGCGACAGTGATCAGGAACGGGAAGACCGCGACATGTATGAGACGGCGACGCAGCTGCAGCGACGGTCTGAGCTTTTGCGGCAGTTGCGCCGCATGATGCGAGACGCCGCGGTCATGAACGGCCATGGCGTGCCCGAGGTGACCGTCGCGGCAGGTCTGTGCGCGGACGCAGAGGACGTTCTGCTGTCTTTGCAACCCCTCGGCTACACCGTCATCGTGGCCTTCGTGGCGGGTGAAGACGCAGGAACCGGTCTGACGCGGGTGCTGCTCGAACCAGGGAGCAGCGAGCATGACTGAAGACAGGCGCTTCCAACATCCCCAGGGTGTCCGCTGGCTCTGGAGGCGGCATGTCGCCCAGGTTTTGGACGAGGCCGCCAGGCGGGCCGTGAACCATAATCGCCTGGCCAGCAACCTCACGGATGAGCAGCTGTACCAGGCGTTCTACCCGGGCGGAGAGGGCAACTTTAAGGACAAGATCATGGAGCCAAGCCAGGCACTGATGGGACTCACCATGCTTGGCTACAGCATCAACATCGCGGCGCTTAACGACCATCGCGGGCAGCACGGCATCAGCTTCAAGCTTGAGCCTGTCGACCAGGATGGCAGGGATCTGCTGGCGATCGCCCATGCTGTGATCCGGGGCAAGGTACAGGGAGAACTCAAGGATGACTGAGCAGCAGCCCTTCGACCTCCTGACCGTGCTCGACAAGCGGAAGGTCCGGCAGATCATCACCGAGCGCTACGGTAATGTCGAGTTTCAGATCATGCACGCGATCTCTGTCCTGTGGTCTGGCTTCGAGATGGACAACCAAGCCGCGCTCGTCGAACTCGAGGACGGTCGCCGGGATATCGTCATCCTGCATCGCACGCACTCGCGGGAGTACGACCCGAGCGACGTCGCTCTCTTGGCAAGCCGTGTCCGGGTCTACGAAGAAGCAGTCAAAGAAACTCGGGCCCTGCTCGCAATTCTCGCTGCCGGGGATCGGCGCTGGCGACCGCTCGTCAACGACATTCTGAAGCTCACCGAAGGGTGTCAATCATGAAGCTCTGGGTTCTTTCCGACCTGCACTTCGAAGCTAACGGCCGGTCGCGGGGCAGCCGGATCGCATCCTCGACGCCGATGTCTGCGTCCTGGCCGGCGACATCGACGGCGGCCCGGCGGCCACCGTCGAGTGGGCACGGAAAGAGATCGCGTGGAAAATGCCCGTCGTCTATGTGCGCGGAAACCACGAATTCTACGGCGGCCACCTAGACACGCGTCTCGCCGAGGGCCGGGCGGCTTCGGAAGCGTCGCTCCGAACAAGCAAGTTCGGTGTGCACATGCTGGAAAATGACGATGTCGTTCTCGGCGGAGTGCGATTCCTGGGCGCGACGCTGTGGACGGACTTCATGCTCGAAGGCCAGGGCATGCAGCATCTGCTCTACGATGCTGCGGCAGATCTCATGCTCGACTACCGTCTTATCTGGGCCGACGCCGGCCGCCTGCTGACGCCCGACGACACGCGAGCGACGTTGCATGTCATCGGTGCTCTGGCTCGAAAAGCAACTGGCGCTGCCATTTAACGGTCCGACGGTCGTCGTCACCCATACCGCCCCGTCGTCGCGCAGCATCGCTACGCGGTACGAAGGCAGCGCCCTCAATGGGGCGTTCGTCAACAACCTTGACTACATGTTCGAAGGCGATTTTGCGCCGGACTTGTGGGTCCACGGACACGTGCATCAAGCTTTCGACTACGCCGTCGGCGGCACGCGCGTAGTCTGTAACCCGCTGGGATATTTGCCGCGCGAGGACGAGCGGCTGAACGGCTTCGACTGGTTCAAAGTGGTGGAGGTGTAGCCATGGATTTCGACGATCTCAAGCGTGAGTTCCCAGACCTGATTCCCGCAGACTTCCAGTTCGAATGCAGCACGGGCTGGATCCAGCCGATCCGCGGGTTTTTCAAGACGGTGCATCAGTGGCTGCCGACCTACACGCGGATGCTTACGTGGGCGCAGCTCAACGAGCATGACGTCGCGGGCACCCGGCCGCTCGGACATTACTGGTGCCTGCGGCAGATCAAAGAAAAATTCGGCGGTCTGGAATCTACTACAATGTCGGCGGCGCTGTCGTCGACGAAGCGCTCGAAGCCATTTCGGCAGCGGAAGAGCTGGCTGAAGCTCGCGCAATGCATACGTGTGAAGTGTGCGGCGAGCCCGGCTTGCTGCGCCGGGGCAGCTGGATGCAGACGCTCTGTGACGAGCACGCCATCGGAGCCCCGCAAACAAAGCCGCGGGCAAGGATTGAGGGCGTCTACCGCCGCAAGGCCGGCGACGGCAGCTGGTACATGTACGACCTGGAGACGGACCGCATGGTGCCGTGCGATCCGCCGGAAGGCTATGACAATGACTGAGACCCCAAGGCCGACATGCGAACTGCTTGCTCACAAAGACGCTCTCGAAACCCTCATGAGACGCTGTAGAGTGGCCGGACTCGTGTACGTGACTGGTCTGACAGCGAGGTTTCTCGACGTGTCCGGGATGCCCTTGCGCCTGGCGGCATCCCGGAAACTCACGTCATACTCCGACATCGACACTTTCCGGCGCATCGTCCGCGAGTTGCTGGGCTGTCCAGTCGAGGTGGTCGATCTCGCAGAACATATCGTCTCGCGAGAAGCGATCCTGCCGTCGGGTATGATCGATCTTTTTCTCGTCAGGCTGGACGAGTGGTACCTTCGAAGCATGGCATCGTGCAGCCCGCCGGCGACCTGGGAACGGTAGCTGTGATCCGCCGCTGGATCTGCCTCAACTGCGCTGCCGAAACCCGCGCAGATGGACCGCCGGACCGCTGCGTCGGCTGCGGCAAGGAGACCTATTTCGGGCCGGCACCGCTCAATGATCCGCGGACAGCGGCGGAGATCCAACAAATCGCGATCGATATTCTGTCCGATGCCGGAAAGCCGCGCCGCGACTTGTAGGCATTCCGCTGTCCCTGACATTGATGCCGCCGGCGGATTTGCGCCGGCCGCCAGCAGAGCCAACCATTTCCTTGGAGAACAAACCTGGGAGATGGGAAGATGCGCACGGGTACATACACGGAATGGTCGCCGGAACTCGACGCCGAACTCGCTCGGCAGTGGCTCGGCGGCCTGACGTCGCGAGAGATTGCAGCGGCCATGGGGAGGACGACGTCGGCGGTGCAGACGCACGCCTCAAGGCATGGGGTTGCCGCCGAAACTTGCGGGTCCGGCAGGCAAGCATGACGGACGCGTGGTCGGCGAGATCAGGGCCGACGCCCGGCTGCGGGCATGCATGTGCTGCGGCGGAAGTTTCTGGTCCGAGGGGCAGGCACAACCGGATGTGCAAATCATGCCGCGACGGAAGGTGAGTAACTCCGCGTCGAACGCCGCTTTCTGCTGCTCGTACTCGCCGATCACTGCGGAGGTCCAGATTTCCATCGCACGGCGCTTCAAGGCGAGGTTCTGGGCCGCGCCGTAGGCAATGCGCGTGATGCGGGCCTGGCGCTGCGCAATGTTCTCGCTTCCGTCGTCGAGGTTGCGCTCGTCCTTGACTTCGTGTGCGAGTACGACGCTCGATCCGCCAGGGATGCCTGCGTCGTCCATGGCTTTCGTCAGTGAACGCCGGACGTCATGCATCGACCACCAGTCGATGCCGCATTCAGCAAGCAGGTCGCGGGATTCTCCGGACTTCTTCGAGACACCGTCGCGGCCGGCCAGCTTGTAAAGGATGCTGTAAGCTCCCGACTGTGTGACATGCACGCCCGGCTTCCTTGACGACGGGAACGCGAACCCGGAGCCGTCGAATTTCTTGTTCGACTGCCTGATCCGGTCGACCGAATCCCAAGCCGCAGCGGGAACGGGAAGGACATGGACCTTGCCGCCCTTCATCAACGTCTCGTCCCAGGCCGCCAACATCCAGCCTGGGTTTTCCGGATCGGGAACAACGTGTTCCGGAAGCAATGACATCGCCGCTTCGGCGCGCTGACAGCACAGCACGATCCACCACAACCCCGCCAGCGTTCCTGGGTAGACGCCGTATGCCGACCCCTTCTGTCGGCCCGGCAAGGGTTTTTCGAGATAGTGCTCGGCAAGTACTAGGGACTTGGCCAGGGCTTCGAGCGTCGGACGGCGGGTCCTTGCCTGCAATGTGAACGGAACAGAAAGCATCCGCCACCATGGTTCCGGCACCGTCTCCAGTCCGGACAGGCCGGAGTGGTGGGCGTTGCAGTGTTCCAACACCGCGCGGGTGTACGCGACGACCTTCTTCGCGCTTGACGGCCCGGCGGATTTCAGCACGGCGTTTCGCACGGCTTCGATTTCGCCGCGCTTTAGCATGCTCGCCGCGGTGCCGGCCGCCGCGGCGAACTCCGGGCGGTTGAAGGTCAGCCGGACGTCCTTGACCGTCTTCGGCTTGATCGGCTTCTCGGCGTTCTCCGCAGTCTTGTCTTCGATGTATTGCTCCACGCACTGCATCAGGCTCCACGTCGTCGGCTTTGGCTTCATCGCCTCGATCGCCTGCCTCACGTCTTTCGTGGCATGGAACGCCGCGAGGAATGAGTCGATCTTGGTCGGGTCGTCCTTGAGGATTGCCTTCACGTGCGCGTGCACCTCCCGCGCTTTGGTGGGTGCAGTCATCTTCCAGGGGTCGTCCCTCGGGAACGCGACGCCGATGAGCTTGGCCACGGAATTGGTCTTGCAAATCCAGACCACTTTCTTTCCGCGCAGCCGCAACGTGAGCCCCTTGTTCGACTGGTCGAGCCACTCGTGCACCTTGCCGTCCGGCGGCCCGCCCGCCTCTGCGAGCTTGGTCGCGGCTTCGACGTCCTTGGCATTGATGATGGTTCTCGTTGACGGCATCAGGCGGCACCTCCAAAATCCGTACCACTTCTGTACCACTCACAAGCCGTTGACAAGGCCAGATATAGCGAAGCCGCATCAGGCAACACAAGCGAGGTGGTCGGGACAATTGTTGACATAAGGTGCTGATTTCCTTGCGTAAAATGTGGAATATCAAGGGCTTACACATCAATGGTCGCCCGGACAGGAATGCCTGTCAATGCCAGACATGCTGACTCTTAATCAGCGGGTCCACGGTTCGAGCCCGTGCTCACCCACCACTTTTCCTTTTGACGATCCCTTGAAATAACGAAGAACGTCATGGCTGCCGCGCGGGCCATCGCCGTGGCGGCTTCGCGAGCCGGCGGCAATTTCATGCTGTCGTCAGGGATCTTGCGCGGACGCGCGCCGCCGGAGCGTTTGTCCGAACGAGCGCCGACGCCGGTGGCAGCCGCTATTTGCCGGGACCTGCCGGCGCTTCCCCAGGGCACGACACACGGCCTCCGCAGACGGTCGCCCGCCGAACCGGCCGGACAGAGGTCGAAATCGGTCGAAATTTGGCCGGAGCGTGCCGGTCATCCAAGGTCGCGTGGACTGTCGGGCAAGGGGGCGGCGCGCCCGGGTCATCTCCTTGACGCGCGCTATTGCCCGAAAGCGGGGACGCTGCAGTCGTGAGATGCAATTTTGTCGAGTATCGACTTGTCGAAAATTTTTCTGTCGTCTATTGCGTGGCAAGCAAGTAGATTCATTGAATAAGGATTTATCACAATGAATAATTATCAATATATCTCGTATGTATTTTTATATCTCCCTTATATGTTTTGATAAAGATTGATATTTTTCTGAATTAGACACCAAAATGACCGAATTCAGTCAGACTGGGCGTTTTCACGCCGTCGCAAGCATGTTTTCCGCAGCCCTGTTCCTGCTTTCATTCTCAATGTTGGCCGAGGGTGCGCAGCTTGTCGGCGGACCGACCACCTCGGCCAACGCGCATGCGCGCAGCTATGGTCACTGGACGCTGCGTTGTGCGGCGCGGGCTGACGGAGGCGATCGGGTCGCGCGGGATCCGGCGGTCGTCGAGCGGTGCGAAATCGCGCAGGGCGTTACGGCCGTCGACGGCGGGAAGTCCGTGCAACTGCTTGAAATCGCCGTGTCGCGCGCGGGCGACAAGACCGGAAAGAGGGCCTCGGCGCTCGTCGTGCTTGCGCCTCTCGATGTCCTTCTTGCGCCGGGCCTGGGGCTGGAGGAGGGGCACCGCAGGCCGGTCGTCCTCCGGTATCGCAATTGCAACCATCTCGGCTGCTTCGCCGTCGCGCCCCTGACGGAAGAGATGCTTGCCGGACTGAGAAAGGAAATCAGGGGCGCGGCCTATTTCCGGCTCCTGAACGGGCGGGCGGTGAAGGTGATCTTTTCGCTTGACGGGTTCAGCAAGGCTTTCAGTGCGCTTGCATCGGGAAAAGGGCTTCCATCGGGCGACGATGGCGCTGCAGATCCGGTCGGCCGGAAGAAGCGGCGCAAATGACGATCGCGCGCCGCTTTCCGCTTCCCGTCTCGTCGGCACTTCGGATCCTGGCCGGTTTCGCCATTTGCTTTCCGTTGGCCGTTCCGGCCCACGCGCTTGGCCCGGGGGAGAGGGCGCGGCAGCAGGCCGACCGAATTTCGGGTTTCGTGTCCGAGACGACCCGTGCCCGCCAGCGCGAACGCCTCGGAAATCTCGGCCGGATTCGAAGCGAGCGGGCGCCCGCCGCAGCGAAGGCAGAAGTGTCCGGGACGAACGGGCCGTGCCTGCACGTCACTTCGATCAACGTCAGCGGCGCCGAGCGCGTCGGCCGGGACAGGATCCGACGGGCGGTCGCCCCCTTTGAAGGCAAGTGTCTGGGGCTCGCAGGATTCAATGCCGTGCTGAAGGCGCTGACCTACCTGTACGTAGAGCGCGGCTACGTCGCCTCGCGCGCATACCTGCCACAGCAGGACCTTTCCGACGGTTCGCTCGATATCCGCATCGTCGAGGGGAAGCTCGAAGACATCGTTCCGGCGGGCGGGCAGGGGACACCCGGCCAGCTCGCGACGGCCTTTCCGGGGTTGAAAGGCAAGCCGGTCAACCTGCGCGACGTCGAGCAGGGTATCGACCAGATCAACAGGCTCGGCACGAACAGGGCGACCGCCGCCCTCGCGGCCGGCAAGTCGCTTGGCGGGACGGTCCTTAGCGTGACCGTCAAGAAGGGCGCGCCATGGTACGCGAGCGTCGCGACCGACAATCTGGGGAGCCCATACACCGGCATCTTCCAGTCCAGCGTCAGTCTTGGTCTCGACAGTCCTCTGGGACTGAACGACCAGTGGCTTGTGAACTATCAGCGGACCATGGACGGCAGTCCCGTCTCGTTTCGCCGCGAAGGTCCGGAAAGCGATACGGCAGCGGCCTATTTTTCCATTCCCTACGGCTATCTGACAGCCGGGCTGGATGCGAGCTGGAGCCGGTATCGATCCTCGGTGCCGGGCTGGGTCGCGCCTCTAGGGACATCCGGTCGGTCGCTGTCGATCTCGCCCTACGTCACGTTGATCCTGAACAGGGACCGTTCCTCCAAATCCTGGGTCACAGGCAGGTTCACCTGGAAGTCCAACGACAATTTCATCCTCGGGAACCGGATCGACGTGTCGAGCCGGATCCTCTCGGTCGCACAGATCGAACTCGGCCATTCAAGGCAGTGGCTGGGCGGGGTCCTGACAAGCATATGTGCACATATATGCATTTCATGCCAATCTGAAGGAATCGGTGGATCCGATCGCACCGGTTTGCAGTTCACTGTCGCCGGTACCAGTCTCGGGGCAGCGAGCGCGGCCCTTTGACAAACCTCAGACTAACGAAAGAGCGCGGTGGCCGCCTCCTGTACCACTTCCAGGGACACCAGCAACCCATTGCCATTCCACAACATTTCCAAAACCACTGTTCAAGTGGGGCTTGAAGGTCGGCTCCCCGTGCCATGCAGAACTGTTCGAACGAATGCAGCAGTGCGGTGCGCATGCTGGTGTTGCCCGAGCCATCGATCGTCGCGTTCTTTCGCGCAACCGGTACTGTCGATCCACGGTGCGAACCGTGTCTTGCCGGGATCGGCGCGGCGATGCAGCGGCACGGCGTCGAGACGCTGGTCCCGGCGGCGTGAAGACCGGCCACGTTTCGCGCAGCGGTGGAACGGGACTGTCCCGCAGCACGGGCCGGAGGAGCCCGGCGGTGAGGGTACAGTGGACTCCGGGATCAGCCGGACGCGCCGATCAGCCCTGTCAGTGCGCGCGTCAACCGGGTCCGGGGGGAGGCGAGGTCGAGGATCACGTCGAAGTGGTGGCGATCCTCGATCGTCAGGAGCTCGACGGGATGGCCGGCGGTGCGCCAGCGATCGGCATAGGCGATCGACTGGCGCGCGAAGCCTGCAGGTTCCCCTCCCGCCCAGGCCAAGACGATCGGACAGCCCCTGGCGGGAATGTGTTCCGCGGGGCTGAGTGCACTCACGTCCTCCGGCGTCAGCCGCATCCATGCCTGCACGTGGGAGGCGGCGATCGGAGCCAGATGGAAGAGACCGCTCACCGGCAGGGCACCGCGCACAATGTCGGGGGGCGCGCCGAAGTTCTTGTGCCAGCCGTCCGCGAGCACCATCCCCGTCAGGTGCGCGCCAGCGGAGCTGCCGCCGACGAAGATGCGCGAACGGTCGATCCGATAGTCGGCAGCGTTTCGCCAGAGAAAGGCGACCGCAGCGCGAACCTCCCGCACGATTTCCGCCAGTGTCGCCTCCGGGGCCAGGCGGTAGTCGACCGCCGCGGTCATGATGCCGTGCTCGGACAGGGCCGGGGCCATGAAGGCGGAATCGCGCCTGGAAAGGGCGCGCCAGTAGCCGCCGTGCAGGAAGACGAAAAGGGGGCGAGGTCCGTCGCCGGCCCCGAAGATGTCAAGCGCCTGTCCGCTTTCGGCGTCGTAGCAAACGTCGAGGAAGCTTGCCGCCGACTCCCGCGCAACGTCGGAGAGCGACCGATAGGTGGCCATGGTCGCGTCGAAGACCTCCGCCGAGACGGAGGCCCGTGCCGTGTAGTCGCGGTCCAGCCTGTCCTGCGGCCAGGTTCCCTCGGCTGCCAGATCGATCATCGCGCTTGTTCCTCCTTCGGCGCGGGTGCCGCCGTCATTTCGCACCGGCGCCGTCGCGCGGCCCGCTTTTCCTGATCCGGGTTTTCATCTATCAGTCATGATGACAAGTGAATAAAATGGAATTTGCTATTCCAGGCAGGAATAGCGAGGTGCCCGCCATGAAGATGCTGACAAGTCGCCTGACGATCCGGCACCTGCGGATGGTCGTCGCGATCATCGAGGAGGGCAATCTCGTGCGTGCCGCGAAACGCCTGAACATGACCCAGTCGGCGGTCACGAAGTGTCTTCAGGAGATCGAGGTCATAGCGCAGGTCCGCCTCTTCGACCGCACCAATCGCGGAGTCATGCCGACCATGTACGGCGAGGCCCTGGCCGAGCATGCACGATTCATTATCGCACAGATCGGCCATGCCGAAGATCATATCGCCGACCTCAGGGAGGGAAACGGAGGCCGCGTCTCCATCGGCACGCTGCTGTCGGCATCGGCCGAATTGCTGCCGCGGTCGATCGCGCGCCTGCGCCGCGAGCGGCCCAAGGTCGTGGTCAAGATCGTCGAGGCTACAAACGACGTTCTCATCCCGGCCCTGCGCGCCGGCGAAATCGACCTGGTCGTAGGCCGGCTTGCCGAGCACCGGCAGCGGCTGCACGTCACGCAGGACGTTCTGATGGACGACTTCGCCTGCGTCGTCGCGCGGCGCGGCCATCCACTCGCCGGGCGGGGCGATCTCGCTCTTGCGGACCTCGTCGGGTGGGACTGGATCCTGCCGCCTCCGGAAACGAGCCTGCGCCGCCAGATAGACGTCGCCTTCCGCCACGAAGGCCTCGAAGCGCCGCTTCACACGGTGGAGTCCGTATCCATCCTGACAAACCGCGTCCTCCTGGTCGAGGCGGACTATCTCGGTCTGCTGCCGATCCAGGTGGCGCGCCGTGAAGCAATGCACGGGCATTCGATCATCTTGCCGGTGCGCCTGCACGCGACGTCGCGTCCGATCGGCATCACGACGCGCGCCGGCGCGCGCCTCTCGCCTGCGGCGAGGGAACTTGCCCGCATCCTTCACGAAACGGCCGAGGACCTCGGCCGGTCCGCCGCGGAGATCTGACAGGAATGTGCGCCTGGAAACGAAGATCGACTGGGTATTCCCTTACGGAATAGCGGAAGGAGCAGTTTTCCCTTTACCCGTCGCCGCGATCCGTCACCCTTTCCTGCAGCCGCCGGGAAATACCGGCGGGCCGGACGGGAAAGGGTCGGATGACATTGGAGAGCCATGCCGGTGCCGCTGAACCCGTGCTTGCGCCGTTCAGGGCTGCGACTGCCGGCAGTGCAGCGAGGACCGGTGCCGCCGAGGGGCGGACTGATCCCGCCGGTCGTCCCTTCGAGGGATTTCGGCGGGCCGCTTGCGGACGAGGTGTTCGCTGATGGATTCTCGGGTCCGCGTCGGTGCCGGGCAGACGACCTGGATCGGCCGCTCCGCACCGCGGCGCGAGGACGACCGCTTCGTGACGGGGCAGGGAACCTATGTCGACGACATTCGGGCCGCCGGCGCTCTCCACGCGGTTTTCGTGCGCAGCGCCTTCGCGCGAGGCCGGATCCTTCGGCTCGATCTCGGGCCGGTCCGCGGGACACCCGGCGTCGTTGCCGCCTTTTCGGCCGAGGACATAGGCAATCTGGGCGAGTCGATGGTGAACGGTCTCGTCGACATGCTGGACCCGCGGCCGATGCCCTTCCTCGCCGCGGAGCATGTCCAGGCAGTCGGGCAGCCCGTTGCGGTGGTGGTGGCACGATCGGCGGACATCGCTGCCGACGCAGCCGAACTGGCAATACTCGACGTGGGGGAAGACGATGGATCGAGGGGGGCGGCGACGGCCGTCGCTCATCGATGGGCCGCGGGCGACGCGGCCGGGGCCTTCGGCGAGACTGCGCAAACGGTCGCTGCGGCCGTCGACCACGCGCTCGTCGCGCCGATGGCCCTGGAGCCGCGTTCGGTCGTGGCGGCGGCGGATGATGGCCGCCTCACTGTCTGGCTGTCGACGCAAGTGCCGTTCAGGGTGCGCACCGACCTTTCGCGGATCCTGGGGCTGCCGCAGGAAGCCATTCGCGTCGTGGCACCGGATGTCGGCGGTGCCTTCGGTGGAAAGTCGTCTCTCTATCCTGACGAGGCACTGGTCGCGTGGGCAGCGCTGCGACTCGACGCGACCGTGCGCTGGCGCGCCAGCCGCAGCGAGGAATTCATGGCGGGCAGTCATGGTCGTGGCGCGTCGGGGAGGGCCAGGGCGGTTCTCACGCAGGAAGGCGTGCTGCAGGCCCTGGAAGCGGACCTGCGTTTCACGCTGGGCCACTGGATGCCCTACAGCGCGGCAGTTCCTGCGCGCAACGCAGGGCGGATCCTGCCCGGTCCCTACCGCGTCGGCGCGGTCGACATTTCGGTCAGCGCGGTGCCGACTCCGCACGCGCCGGTCGGCATCTATCGCGGGGCGGGGAGGCCGGAGGCGGCCATGCTGATGGAGCGGCTGATGGACGAGGCAGCACATGCCCTGTCGCTCGATCCACTCGAACTTCGCCGGCGCAACCTTCTGACGCGGAATGCACTGCCCTTCGAGACGCCGACGGGGGAAATCCTCGATTCCGGCTGTTTCCACGAGCTTCTCGACCGGCTCGAGCAAGCAGGCGAATACGCAGCGCTGCGACGCGAGCAGGATGCGCGCCGGCGCGAGGGCGGGATCGTGGGCATGGGCGTGGCACTCTACGTCGAGCCGTGCGGAAGAGGCTCGGAGAGCGCGGAGATCTCGCTTGCGGACGACGGCGGGATCGAGCTCGTCACCGGCTCGACGGCACAGGGGCAGGGCAGGGAGACCACCTTCGCGCAAATCGTGGCCGACGCGCTCGGCGTGCCCCCGGCGCAGGTTCGCGTCAGGCAGGGCGATACCGGCCAGTCCGCCTTCGGCGTAGGAGCGCTTGCCAGCAGAAGCACCGCGATCGGCGGAAGCGCGGTGCGCAAGGCCTGCGCCGCGTTTATCGAGAAACTTCGTCCGGTTGCGGCAGAGTGCCTGCAGGCTCCTTTGCCGCGCGTTCATTTCGGCGATGGGGGGGCGTGGTCGGATGGCGCGGGCGGCGCTTGGACAGACTGGCGCGGATTGGCGGAGCGGCTGGCCAAGTCTCGCGCGCCGGACGAGCGGGGCCTGCTGCTGAAGGCCTCCGTCACATATGAAGCGGCGGGCGAGGCCTGGAGCAGCGGAGCCTGTCTCGCGTTTCTTTCCATCGACGCGGACACGGGCGAGACGGCGATCGAACGCCTCTTCTGGGTCGACGATGCCGGGTTGGTTGTCAATCCGATGCTTGTCGAGGGGCAATTGACTGGCGGCATGGCACAGGGCTTCGGCGAGGCGATGATGGAGCGCATCGTCTATGACGCAGAGGGCCAGCTCCTGACCGGCTCGCTGATGGACTATGCCGTGCCGCGTGCGGGCGACGTCCCGAACCTGCGGACCGAAAGGCTGGAGACGCCATCGCCGATGAACGAGCTGGGGGCGAAGGGAGTGGGCGAGGCGGGTTGCATCGGCATTCCTGCGGCGATCGCCAATGCCGTCCGCGATGCGCTCAGGCCGCTCGGCGTGCAAGATGTCCAGATGCCCTTCACCAGCAGTCGGATATGGCAGGCGATAAACGACGCAAAGCAGGCGCAAGGAACGAAATCGGTATGAAATACGCGAAAAAAGACGCCAAGGCTCACGCCCGCGACCACATGAAAGGGATCTGGGCGGCGACGCTGACGCCGTTCACTCCGACGGGAGCCGTCGACGAGGACGGCTTTCGCGAGAACATCCGGCATTGGCTCGACGAGCTGAAGATCGACGGTCTGTTCGTCTGCGGCAAGCAGGGCGAGTTCTTCTCGATGTCGGTGGAGGAACGCAAGCGCAACTTCGAACTTGCGGCGGAGGCCGCCGCCGGGCGCGGACAGACGATCATGTCGTGCTCGGACCAGAACATGGACGTGGTGATCGATCTTGCACGCCATGCCGAGAAGGTGGGCGCCGACTACATCGTGGTGCATGCGCCGCTGCTGCATTTCCTCAAGCGGCAGGACGAGACGCTGGTCAACTACTACCGGACGATCGCCGAGGCCGTCGATATCGGCATCGCGCTCTGGAGCCATCCGGACAGCGGCTATCTGATGAGCCCGGAGCTGTGCAACCGTCTGGCTGACATCGAAAACGTGGTGGCGATCAAGTATTCCGTTCCGCGCGCCATGTATTGCGAGCTGACGAGGCTTGCGAGCGACCGCATCCAGGTGAGCACGGCATCGGAGGAAGAGTGGCTCGACAATGTCCTCGAACTGGGCTGGCAGCTCTATCTCTGCTCGACGCCGCCCTTCCTGCTCCAGACGCCGAAGGACCTTCGCATGCGGGAGTACACCGAGCTCGCCCGGAAGGGTGAGGCGGAGAGAGCAAAGGCTGTCCGGGACAGTCTGGAGCCGGTGCGCCGGGCGCTGCGCGAGACGCGGCCGGCAGAAAAGCCGCAGGCGCATCAGAAGTACTGGCAGGAACTCCTTCATCAGGTCGGCGGTCCGGTGCGGGCGCCGCTGCTTCAGCTGACGGAAGACGAGAAACGCGCCACGCGTGCCGCTTTCGAAGCTTGCGGCCTGTCTGGATAACACAAGATGAGGTCTTGCTAAGGTGCTCTGATACTGCAACGTTCCGGAACAGGAGGAGACTAGGCATGGCAGGCGAAAGACGGCTTTCGGCGTTCAACTTCATGAAGTGGATCGACGAACATGCGCACTTGCTGAAGCCGCCGGTCGGCAACCAGCAGATCTGGGAGGATGCCGACATGATGGTGACGGTAGTCGGCGGACCCAACAAGCGAACCGACTATCACGACGACCCGGTCGAGGAGTTCTTCTACCAGCTGCGCGGCGACATGGTGCTGAAGCTCGTCGACAACGGGGACTTTTACGATGTCCCCATCCGCGAGGGCGACATATTCCTGCTGCCCCCGCATGTGCGCCATTCCCCGCAGCGACCGCAGGAAGGCT
Organism: uncultured Alphaproteobacteria bacterium; assembly: GCA_963760965.1. Classification (GTDB taxonomy): domain Bacteria; phylum Pseudomonadota; class Alphaproteobacteria; order Rhizobiales; family Rhizobiaceae; genus Pararhizobium_B. The sequence goes on along the minus strand of CAVXEW010000009.1, from coordinate 304,479 downwards.
CGGTCGGGCTCGTCATAGAGCCGAAGCGCCAGGCCGACGAACTCGACGCGTTCGAGTGGTATTGCTTCGAATGCCAGGCTCTGGTCAAGCGGGTGGAGGTGAAATTGAAGAGCATCGTCAAGGACCTGCCGCCGATCTATCAGGCTTTTTACGACGACGAGAAGGCTCGGACCTGTCCGAATTGCGGAACCGTCCATCCCGGCAAGTCGCCACCGGACGGCTGGGTGAGGATCTGACGGCAGAAACGGGGCAACGGGACAAGAACCACGCACCGCGTCCGGAATGGACGCGCTCAAGAGGGAGAACATGGGGAAGATGATGACCAAACTTTTTCTGGCCGCCGCACTGGCGGCGGGCCTCGCCGCGTCGAGCGCCTCCGCTGCCGACGCCGTGAAGATCGGCATGATCACGACGCTCTCGGGGCCGGCCGGCTATCTGGGACAGGATATCCGCGACGGCTTCAAGCTGGCGGTCGAGGACGGCAAGCTGGGCGGAGTGCCTGTGGACATCAAGGTCGAGGACGACGGCCTGAAGCCGGGCAACGGCAAGCAGATCGCCGACAAGATGCTCTCGGACGACGGCATCAAGCTGTTCACGGGCATCGTGTTTTCCAACGTGGCCGAGGCGGCCGTGCCTGAGATCATCGATGCCGGCGCCTTCTACATCAGCCCGAACGCAGCCCCCTCGAACTTCGCCGGCAGGGACTGCAACAAGAACTACTTCGTGGTCTCCTGGCAGAACGACGCGCTGCACGAGGCGGCAGGCCAGTACGCGAACAATCTGGGCTACAAGAGCGCCGTCATCCTCGCCCCGAACTACCAGGCCGGGAAGGACGCGCTCGCCGGCTTCAAGCGGACCTTCAAGGGCAAGATCGTCGACGAGATCTACACCAGTCTCGGCCAGACCGATTTTGCCTCGGCCATGGCGAAGATCCGCGCCGCCAAGCCGGATGCGGTATTCCAGTTCGAGCCCGGCGGCATGGGCATCGCGTTCATGCGGCAGTACCAGCAGGCGGGCCTTCTCGGGAAGATCCCGATGGTCGTCGCCGAGCCGTCGATGGACGGTGTCATCCTGAAGGCTCTCGGCGACGCGGCCATCGGCGTGCGTGTCGCCTCGCACTGGAACAGCGACTTCGACAACGAGGCGAACAAGAAGTTCGTCGCGGACTGGAAGAAGACGTATGACCGGCCGATCACCACCTATGCAAGCCAGGGCTACGACACGGCGCTGGCCATCGCCTCGGCGCTCAAGGCGACCGGCGGCGACGTCTCGAATGCCGACGCGTTCCGCGAGGCCCTCCGCAAGGCGGACTTCAAGTCCGTGCGCGGAAAGTTCGCCTTCGGACCGAACCAGAACCCGATCCAGACATGGTACGAGCTGGATGTGGTGAAGGGCGACAACGGCGCGAAGCTCAAGACAGTCGGCAAGATCTACGAGGATCGCGGCGACGCCTATTCGAAGGATTGCAAGATGTAGCGTTCCGGCGACCGGGCGCGCCTCATGGCGCGCCCGGCCTGCATTGCGGGCAGCGGAGAGCATTGTTGCGATGGCGCTATTCCTCGAGCAATTCCTGAATGGCCTGCAGTACGGCGTCATGCTTTTCCTGCTGGCTGCCGGGCTGACGCTGATCTTCGGCATAATGGGGATCATCAATCTCGCGCACGGCTCGATCTACATGATCGGCGCATATGCCGGCACCTATGTCGGAAGCCTCACCGGATCATTCTATATCGGTCTTCCGGCAGCCCTTGCGGCAGCGGCTCTGGCCGGCGTCGCGATCGAGTTTCTCGTCGTGCGGCGGCTCTATGAACGCGACCATCTCGACCAGGTGCTGGCGACCTTCGCGCTGATACTGATCTTCAACCAGCTGGTGACGATGATCTTCGGCAGGCAGCCGCTCTATGCTGTCATGCCCTCGAACCTCAATGGCTCGGTGGAGCTCCTGCCAGGGCTCTTCTACCCGCTCTATCGCCTGTTGATCATCGTCGTCGGGCTTCTCGTTGCGGCCGGGCTCTATCTGCTCATCAACAGGACGCGGCTCGGCATGCTGGTGCGCGCCGGTTCGACGAACCGCGAAATGGTCCGCGCGCTCGGTGTCGACATCCGGATGCTATACACGGTCGTGTTCGGAATCGGAGCCCTGCTTGCCGGCCTTGCCGGTTTCATGACCGGGCCGGTGCTGGCCGTGCAGGTCGGCATGGGCGAACAGATCCTGATCACGACCTTCGTGGTGGTGGTGGTCGGCGGCGTCGGCTCCATCCGCGGCGCCTTCTATGCGAGCCTTTTGCTCGGCGTGGTCGATACGCTCCTCCAGGCCTATCTCCCCGGTCTCTTCCGCCAGATCATCGCGGGTTCGCAGGCGGATGCGCTGGGTGCCGGCCTGTCCTCCATGGGAATCTATCTTCTGATGGCCGTCGTTCTGCTGATCCGACCAAAGGGACTGTTCGTTGCAAACAACTGAAATCGAAAGGCCGCAGCTCGCCGCCGGAGTGCCCGGCTGGCGCCTGGGCGGGGCCGTGCTTGTCGCGGCGGCGCTGATCGCTTTGCCTTTCCTCGCGTCAGCCTCCGGCAATACCGCCTTCACCTCGCTGGCAACGCGCATGCTCATCTTCGGCATTGCGGCGGCGAGCCTGAACCTGGCGCTCGGCTACGGCGGGCTGATAAGCTTCGGACATGCGGCCTTCTTCGGCATCGGCGGTTATGTCGTAGGGATCATGGCGCAGGCCCATCACTACGACGAACCGGTTTTCGGCATCTTCCCGACGACCGACCAGTTCCTGCTTGTCCTGCTGCTGGCGATCGCCGTGAGCGGACTGGCCGCCGCGCTGATCGGAGCGTTGTCGCTAAGGACGAGCGGCGTCCAGTTCATCATGATCACACTGGCCTTCGCGCAGATGATCTTCTTTCTTTTCGTGTCGCTGAAGGCCTACGGCGGGAGCGACGGGCTTTCGATCCGGCACACGAACGCGTTGTTCGGCCTCAATCTGCGCGACCGCGAGACGATGTACTACGTGGTCCTCGCGGCGGCCGCCCTGGTCGCCTTCGTCTACCGGCGCATCGTGAACTCGCAGTTCGGCCTGGTGCTGGTCGGGCTCAGGCAGAACGAACGCCGGATGGCCGCGCTGGGGTTGCCGCCATATCGCTACAAGCTCGTGGCCTTCGTCATCTCGGGCATGGGGGCGGGGCTGGCTGGAGCCCTGATGGCGAATTTCATGCGCTATGTCAGCCCCGACATGCTCGCATGGACTCGGTCCGGCGAACTGATGATCATGGTTATTCTCGGTGGCGTCGGCAGTCTGAGCGGCCCGTTCATCGGCGCGGCCCTCTATGTCTTCCTGGAGTCGCTGCTCTCTTCCTGGACGGAGAACTGGCAACTCGGCCTGGGGCTCGTGCTTCTCCTCGTGGTGCTTTTCACGAACGGGGGCCTTCGCGCCCTGGTCGCCGGCCTCGCGCGGAGGCGCGAATGACGCCGATTTTGCAGGTCGACGATCTGGTCAAGCGGTTTGGCGGCGTACTTGCCACGCAGAACGTCGCTCTCACGGTGGAACCCGGCGAGGTCCATGCGCTGATCGGCCCGAACGGCGCCGGCAAGACGACGCTGATCTCGCAGCTCTTCGGCGAATTGACGCCGGATGCAGGAACGATCCGCTTCGGCGGCCAGGCGATCGGGAGCCTGTCGACGGCGGACCGCGTGCAACGCGGACTCTCGCGCACGTTCCAGATCACCCATCTTCTCCGGGAATTCACGGTGCTCGAGAACGTCGCCATGGCCGTGCAGGTGCGTCGCGGCCACAGCTTCCACTTCTGGCGCAACGCGCGGCGGGACCGGTCGCTCTCCGAGGCCGCCTACGGGATCCTCCGAGGCGCCGGACTGGGAGACAGGGCGGACGTCGTGGTGTCGGAACTCTCGCACGGCGAGCAGAAGCAGCTGGAACTTGCGGTGGCTCTGGCGAGCGAACCGCGGCTTCTCCTGCTCGACGAACCGATGGCGGGTCTCGGGCCCGTCGAGAGCGAGGCCATGATCGCCTATCTGTCGAAGCTCAAGGGGCAGGTAGCGATGCTTCTCGTCGAACATGACATGGATGCGGTCTTCCAGCTGGCCGACCGGGTCTCCGTGCTTGTCTACGGGCGGATCATCGCGACAGGCACGGCAGAGGAGATTCGCAAGAACGAGGAGGTAAGGGCGGCCTATCTCGGCGAAGGAGACGACGCTTGCTGAACATCAGCGGACTCCAGGCCGCCTACGGCCGCAGCCAGGTGCTGTTCGACGTCGATCTGGCCGTGGGCGAGGGCGAGGTGGTGACGCTGCTCGGCCGCAACGGCATGGGCAAGACCACGACGGTCCGCTCCGTCATGGGCCTGCTGAAGCCGCGCGGCGGCAACATCCGGTTCCGCGGCGAGGAGGTGACCGGCGCCACGCCTGAAAGCATTGCCCGGCGAGGCATCGGCCTCGTGCCGGAAGGTCGCCAGATCTTTCCGACGCTGACGGTGCGCGAGAACCTTGTGGCGACGGCCGCAAACCGCCTGAACGCCACGGACCCGTGGACGCTGGATCGCGTCTGCGATCTCTTTCCCCGGCTCAGGGAGCGCGACCGGCAGGTCGCCGGGACGCTTTCCGGCGGCGAGCAGCAGATGCTTGCCATCGGCCGGGCATTGATGACCAATCCGCGCCTGCTCATCCTGGACGAGGCGACCGAGGGGCTCGCGCCGGTGGTGCGCGACGAGATCTGGGCGCGGCTGCAGGACCTGCGCAGCCGCAAGCTTGCGATCCTGCTGATCGACAAGAACCTGAAGGCCCTGCGACGCATCGCCGACCGGCACTACATCATCGAGAAGGGACGCACTGTCTGGTCGGGGACGAGCGCCGAGCTCGCCGCCAGCGCGGATCTCGCGCATCGCTACATCGGGGTCTGACGGGGGCGCGTTTCGGCGGTCGCGGCTGCCTGTGAAGGCGGCGTCAGAGCCCGCGCAGCCGGAATCGCTGGATCTTGCCGGTTTCAGTCTTGGGCAGGGCGTCGACGAAGCGGACGGCGCGCGGGTACTTGTAGGGGGCGAGCGTCTGCTTGACGTAGTCCTGCAGGATCTTCACCTCCAGGTCGTTGCGTTTGACATTTTCGGCCACGACGACGAAGGCGCAGACGATCTGGCCGCGGGAATCGTCGGGAATTCCCACGACGGCGCATTCGGAGACGTCCGGATGTGCGAGCAGGCAGGCCTCCACCTCCGGGCCGGCGATATTGTAGCCCGAGGAAATGATCATGTCGTCGCTGCGGGCGGCAAAGTGGAAATAGCCGTCGGTGTCCTGGATGAAGGAGTTGCCGGTGAGGTTCCAGCCCTCGCGGACATAGTCCGCCTGACGGGGGTCCGCCATGTAGCGGCAACCGGTCGGCCCGCGCACGGCGAGGCGCCCGACGTCGCCGCGCGGTACCTCGTTCATCTCGTCGTCGACGATCCTCGCCTCGTATCCGGTCACGGGCCGGCCGGTGCAGGCGGGCTTCGAATCGCCGAACCGGTTGGAGATGAAGATGTGCAGCATCTCGGTCGAGCCGATCCCGTCAAGCATCGGCTTGCCCGTCTTTCTCATCCATTCCTCATAGACCGGGCCGGGCAGGGTCTCGCCCGCCGAGACAGCAGCCCTGAGGGAGGAGAGGTCGGCACCTTCGTCCATCGCGGCGAGCATGGCCCTGTAGGCGGTCGGCGCGGTGAAGCAGATGGTCGCGCGGTATGTCTCGATGATGTCGACCATGTTCGGCGGCGTGGCGCTTTCCAGCAGCGTTGCGGTGGCACCGAACCGCAACGGAAAGATCGCGAGTCCGCCGAGCCCGAAGGTAAAGGCGAGGGGAGGCGAGCCGACGAACACGTCGTCCGGCGTGACCCCCAGCACCTCTTTCGCGTAGCCATCCGCGATGATCAGGAGGTCGCGGTGGAAGTGCATCGTCGCCTTCGGCTCGCCGGTCGTGCCGGACGTGAATCCGAGCAGGGCGACGTCGTCGCGCCCCGTCTCGACGGCGTCGAATGTGACCGGCTTGCCGAGTGCGATGCGGTCGAGCTCGGCGTCGTGGTTCGCCGTTCCGTCGAAGCCGATGACGGCCTTGAGGAAGCGGTTCGTCTTGGCGCAGGCGACCATTTCCTCCATCAGCCGCGTATCGCAGAGGGCGAACTTCACCTCGGCCTTGTCGATGATCTTGGTCAGTTCCCCGGCCCTGAGCAGCGGCATCGTGTTGACGACGACGGCGCCGACCTTGGTGGCGGCGAGCCAGCAGGCGACCATCGCGGGGTTGTTGGCCGAGCGTATCAGCACGCGGTTGCCGGGCAGGACGCCGTAGTCCTCGACGAGCGCATGGGCGATGCGGTTCGACCAGTCGGACAGTTCCTTGTAGGTGCGCCTGCGACCGTTGCCGATGAGCGCCGTGCGGTCGCCGAAACCTCGGGCAACCATCGCGTCGGTCAGCTCGACTCCGGCGTTGAGGCGCTCCGGATAGTCGAAACCCTCGAGCCTGAACTGCGGCCACTGGTCGGCCGGAGGCAGGTTGTCCCGTGTGAAGGTGTCGACGTGGGCCGTGGGTCCGAGCATGCTTTCCCTCGCTGTTGGCGTATTGCGAACCGGGATCGACAGTCGACATCCCGCCCTTCACCTTCTCGATGCCCCCGGCGTCCTGGCCAGCGTAAATCCGGCCGCCGTCCGGGTCGAGGGCTTTCGCAACGGGCCCGTCGGTGCCGGCGGCGCGCGCAGCGCCGCGGTCACCCCGTTTCACGGCAGGAAACGATCCGTGCCGCGTGGTCTTGAAGTCTATCTCACAAGATAGTTTAATTGTAAAATAATTGCTTCCCCGCCGGCAGCTGCGGCCGCCGTTTCCTGTCTGCCGGTTTCCCGCGTTCGCGCCGCACAACCGGAGCAACCGCCCGGAGAGACTTCATGACGACCATCACGGAAAGCGCCGGAACCATTTTCCCGGTCGACGAGATCCGAACCATGTTTCCGGCGCTGCAGGCGTCCGGGGATTTCATCTTCCTCGACAACGCCGGCGGGGCACAGGTCCCCCGGAGTGTCGTCGACGCGGTTGCCCGTCATCTTGTCGAGCGCAACGTCCAGCGCGGCGCGAGCTACAGCCACAGCCGCGGCGTCGACCAGACGATCGCCGACGGGCGCGTCAGCGTCGGCCTGCTCGTCAATGCGTTCCGGCCGGAGGAAATCTCCTTCGGGCTCAACGCGACCTCCTTCATCCGGCTCGTCAGCCTCGGCATCTCGAAGATGCTGACCGCGCGCAACGAGATCGTCGTCACCGACATGGACCATGACGCCAACATCGCCACCTGGCTGGCGCTCGAGGCGGACGGCGCAAGGATCGTCTGGTGGCGCATGCGGGACGACGGGCGGCTCCACCCGGCAGATCTCGCACCGCTCCTGAACGAACACACACGGCTCGTTGCATGTACGGCGACGGCGCATTCCATCGGCACGGTCGTCGACGTGGCGGAGGTCGGCAAGCTGGCGCACGCGGCCGGCGCGGAGGTCTTCATCGACTGCGTGCATTTCGGCCCGCACGGACTGATCGACGTGCAGGCCTGGGATTGCGACTATCTCGTCTGCTCGGGATACAAGAACTTCTCGCCGCACATGGGCTTCCTGTGGGGGCGCTATGACGCGCTCTGCCGGCTGCCGACCTTCCGCGAGGATTTCATTCCCGACCTGCCACCATACAAGATCGAGGCAGGGACATTCACCTACGAGAACGTCGCCGGCATCGACGCGGCGGTGCGCTATCTCGAGTCGCTCGGGCGGCGTTTCCTTCCGGGCGGGGAGGGAAGCCGCCGTGACGCGATCGTCTCGGCGATGAAGGCGATCCGCACCTACGAGCAGTCGCTGGCGACTCGAATGCTGGCCGTCCTGAAGGGCCATGGCGCGATCATCTACGGGATCGACGAGGAAGACGAGATCGACAAGCGGGTGCCGACGTTCTGCTTCAACATTCCGGGTGTCTCGCCGCAGGTGATTGCGACGGAACTCGGCAAGGCGGGCATCGGAACGCGTGACGGCCACATGTATGCGCCGCGGCTGATGAAGCGTCTCGACCTTCCGATGGAGAGCGGGGCGATGCGGGTCTCCCTCGTGCACTACAACACGCTCGAGGAAGTCGACCGCTTCGGCCGTGCGCTCGGCGAGATCATAGCGCGCGCGCGTTCTTAGGGTGGCCTTTCCCGGCCGGATCCGGGCCCCGGCGGGCTTCGACGGAAGCCGGCCGCGTCAGTTGGGAGCGCGAGCCATGCGTCGCTCGAAGACGGCGACGAGGCGAACCATGGGCCAGAGAATGACGAGGTAGATGATTGCCGCGGCGATAAGCGGCGAGGGATTGGCCGTGAGTGCCTGGGCGTCCGTCGCCTGCTTCAGGAGGTCGGGCATGGCGACGACGGAAGCGAGCGAGGTGTCCTTGGCGATCGCCACGCAATTGCTCGTATGCGGCGGGGTGGCGATGCGCAGGGCCTGCGGCAGGATTATCTTCCAGAGGATCAGCGGAAAGTGCATTCCGAGCGTTCGAGCCGCCTCGGTCTGGCCGCTCGGAACCCCCTGCACGCCGGCACGGAAGACCTCGGCCGTGAAGGCGGAGAGCACGAGGGAGAGCGCGATCACCGTGGAGACGAACGAGGACAGCCTGATTCCGATGAAGGGGAGCGCGTAGTAAATCAGCACGAGGACGACGAGGATCGGCAACGAGCGGAAGATGTCGATGATCGCGACCGCAAGCAGCGACAGCGGCTTCGGCGCGAACAGGCGCAGAAGGCAAAGCGTGATTCCGAAGATCGAGCCGCAGATGATGATGGAGATCGCGAGCATGATCGTGTTCTTCAGCCCGACGATGAGCATCGGGAAGATCTGCACCATCACCTGGGTGTTGAGGAAGGTATCGGTAAAGCTCATCGGGGCCGCCTGGAGAATGCCGCGCCCGTCGACCGGGCGCGGCGCTTGAAGTTACTTGGCTTTGGGAAGCGGGCGGACCTCGACCGTCGAGGAATCCTTCGGCGGAGCGACGCCGAGCCACTTCTTGTAGAGGCTGGCGACGGTGCCGTCCTTCTTCAGTTCCGTGATCGCGTCGTTGACCTTCTGCAGCCACTGGGAGTCCTTCGGCATCATGATGCCGTACTGCTGACCCATCGTGATACGTGCGACGACGTGCATCGTCGGCATCTTCTTGAAGGCCCAGAGGAAGCCGGCGACGTCGCCGATGCCGCCGGCGATGCGGCCGGACTGGACGTCGAGCAGCAGGTTCTGCTGGCTGTCGTAGCCCTTGTAGTCCGCGATGCCGTACTTCTTCATGTGTTCCTTGATCCAGGCCTCGCCGGTGGAGGCGGATATCGCCCCGATCGTCTGGCCCTTCATGTCGGCAAGGCCCTTCAGCTTGGAGTCGTTGTTGGCGATCAGCGCCATGTCCGTGTCGTAGTACCCTTGCGTGAAGGACTGGCCCTTCAGCCGCTCGTTGGTGATCGAGATGCTGGAGATCGCCATGTCGATGCGGTGCGAACTGGTCGCTGCAAAGAGCGCCTGGAAGCCGAGGTCCTGCATCTTGACGTCGACGCCGATCTTCTTGGCGATGTCGTTGACGAGATCCACCTCGAAACCGGTAAAGGAACCGTCGACCTGCTTCACTTCCCACGGCGGATTGTTCGGGTAGACGCCGACGTTGAGAGTTTCGGCGCCGGCGATTGCGGGCACTATCAGGGCGAGCCCGAGACCCAGCGCTGCGATCAGAAGTCTTTTCATGCTTCCCTCCTCTGGAGATCGTCTTTCGGATCGGTTTTCGGGCGGTTCCGCCGCCCCGGTCTCCGCGTGTTTACACGGCCTGCGCGATCCGTTCGCAGGCCGTGCTTATTCTCTGCGGGTCGTTGCATACGCACATGCGAATGAAATTGGCCGAGGCGGCGCCGAAGAGGTGGCCCGGGGAAAGGCCTACTCGGGCGTTCTGCAGCAGCATCGCACAGGTCTCCGTGGCGCTCTGCGAACCCTCCACCGAAAAGAAGGCGTACATGCCGCCGCGCGGCCGTCTGGAAAGGCGCACCCTGTTCGAACCGCCGAGCCGGTCGTAGACGGTGGAAAGCCCTTCGGCGCAGCGTCCCTTCACCGTCTCGACGAACTGCTCGCCGTCGCGGAGGGCGGCCAGGGCGCCGGCCTGCACGAACGCCGCCGTGCCGCTGTTCATGTATTGCGTCATCGCGCGTATGGCCGGGGCGACGGAGACTGGATGATTGAGCCAGCCGATCCGCCAGCCGGTCATCGCCCAGGCCTTGGAAAATCCGTTCACGCAGAGAACGAGATCTTCGTCCTCCGCGATCCGGAGCATCGACGGAGCCGCGGGGCCTTCGAAATAGAGCCGGTTGTAAACCTCGTCGCTGACGATCCAGATGCCGGTCCGGCGCGAGAAGTCGAGGAGGGCATGCATTTCCTCCATGCTTGCCGTCCAGCCGCAGGGATTCGAGGGCGTGGAGAACATGATCGCCTTCGTGCGCGCGTCGCAGGCGTCGAAGAGCTTTTCGAGGTCGAGCTTCCAGTCTCCGTCGACATGGTCGATGGCGACCGGGCGGGCTTCGCCGCCGGCAATCTGGATGGCGTGCCGGATGTTCGGCCATTGCGGCTCCAGGTAGACGACGTTGTCACCCGGTTCGACGATCAGTTCGAGCGCGAGCAGGACCGCCTGCATGCCGCCCGGCGTCACCGTCGAACGGTCGATGCCGATCTCGCGGCCATGGAGCCTCGACTGGTAGGAGGCGAGTTCCCGCGCCAGATCCGGCCGGCCGGCCATCTGGGGCACATAGAACGTCTCGCCCCTGTCGAGGCTGTCCTTGGCCGCCTGGCGAATGAATTCCGGGGTCACGAGGTCGCTTTCGCCGTACCAGAGCGTGATCACGTCCTCGATCGAGCGGGCGCGCTCGGCGAGCAGCGCGATGTTCTCCGTTTCGAGGTCGGCGATGGCGCCCCGAACCCTGGAAAGCGCCGTGGAAGGGTCGAGAAGTCGTCTTTTCATCGAGGGTTTCCGTGGGGTTGCGGGGGGCCTTTTGCCTCGCTTGCAAAGGAGGCGACGGTGGCCAGCGCGCCGTCGAGCATCTTGCCCTTCTCGTCCTTCAGCGCCGCTTCGCGCAGGCGACGCAGCCACTCTGCGGCGTCGTCGCGGCCTTCAAGCATCGTCAGCGCGGAGAGCACCCGGTCGAATTTCGACAGCCCGCGGGCATGGGTGTCGCTGTAGCCCTTTATCAGCCGGCGGCATCTGAGTATCTCGATCGCCAGATCATAGTCGGTCCGGGCCCGGGCGAGGGCCATGTCGTACCATTCTGCGATATGGACGGTCTCGACGCGATGGCGCAGCATCGAACGGCGCCAGCGCTTGAAGCCGGCGATCGTCCACAGGGTCGAGAAGCCGACCATGCCGTCCGTCCGGATGTGGCGCCCCTTGTTGATGCGCCTGTCGAGCCATTGCGCGAGGCGGGGCCTCGCTTCGATCCAGGCTCCGAGGCCGGCGGGCATCGTTCCGCAGAATTCCTCGATGCGCGGATGGAAATACTCGGTGACGTGCAGGACCGCCTCGTCGTCGAGGCCCATTTCGCGGCGCACGCGCGCCGATCGCGTCGACCGTGTCTTCAGGTCTGCGACGCGGATGATGTCGTCGTAGCACATGGCGTTGGCGAGGTATTTCGCAGCCGCTATCGAGAGTTCGTAGCCCTTGCCCTCGTCGTCGCAGGCAAGAGCCCTGTCGAGCCGGTCGAGATATTCAGTGCCGTAGCGCGGGTCCTGGTAGTCGACGACCTTGCGCGCGCCGAGCCTTGCCATCTCGCGGACCGGCGCGGGCAGGCGGGCAATCCGGTCGAGGACCTGATGCCACGCGTAGACGAGGTGCGGCGCGCCTTGCGCGTCCTCCGACTGCTTTTCGTCTGCAGCCTTTTCCTCGCTCCGAGGCTGGCCGCCGTGCGGCAGGGGGGGCGCGCTTTCCCTCGCTTCCGCAGGCGCCACCGGACCTTCGACGAGCGGTCCTTGCGCGGCCTTGTCGCAAGCCTTGCCGAACGCTTTCAGGCTGGCATCGACGCCGCGCCCTGACGCGCGGATCGTTTCCTCGAAGCTGTCGCGCGGGAAGGGCAGGACGCCGGATCCGGCGAGCGCGCCGAACAGGCTCGCAGAGATCACGCTGCCGGCTTCCACGGCCATCTTCTCCATGTCGAAGGAGTAGTACGCTCTGGACGCATTGAGGGCGGCGGCGTTCACCTCTTCGTTCGACCCGCGACCGTCGCCGGGAACGATCTTCTCCGATACCGCGGCGATGCGGTGGGCCGAGGCGATCAGCGTCGTGCGATCGGGCGTGACGAAGCCGCGCATGATGGCGCGGCCGGCTTCCATCAATTCCGCCGCGATCAGCACGTCGACGTCGCCGGGCGCCGGCGACAGCGAGAAGACCGGCTGCCGGCCGCGGTCCGGGCACATTTCGATGTAGTAGATCGTGGCGCCGGTGCGCTGGGCGACGCCGGCGACGGAGGTCGACTGGGCGCGAAAGCCGTTACGCTCCGCGACGTTGACGATCCAGTCGGTGAGCACGCCGCCGCCCTGGCCGCCGACCGCCAGCGTCGCGATGCGGATGATCCGATCGGTCCCGGCGGCTGCCTGGTCCGGAATGAGGGGGGCGTTCATCTCAAGCCTCCGCGAAACGGATGCGGCGGCGATCGCGCCGCGCCTGCAGCCGGGATATCAGTCGCTTGCGCATGCGGTCGGCGAAGCGTTCCAGGCCGGTGGGGTTGTGGACGGTGTCTGCCCTGTAGAAGGAAGGGCAAAGCACGGCGGCGTCCGCCACTTCCCCGCAATTGCCGCAGCCGACGCAATTGTGGTCGATATGGGCGACGGGGTCGTCGCGCAGGGGATCTTCGAGCGACTTGATCGACAGGGAAGGGCACCCGGACAGCCGCATGCAGGCGTGATCGCCGGTGCACACGTCCTCGTCGACGCCGAACCGCGGCTTCACCACGCGCTCGCCGCCCTTGATCGCCTTTTGCAGGAGCGGCCGTTCGCGTCTCTGCCGGTTCAGCATGCATTCCGACGAGGCGACGATGACCTTCGGCCCCTTTTCCGTCGTCGTCAGCGCCTCCTTCAGGGTGGCACGCATCGCGGTGACGTCGTAGGTCCGGTCAAGCTGGCGCACCCAGGTCGCGCCCATGCCCTTCACGGCTTCGGTGATCGGGTGCTTCGTCGACTTCGTCTTGTTGCTGGCTCGCGAGGACAGGATGTCCTGCCCGCCGGTCGCGGCGGAGTAGTAGTTGTCGACGATGACGATGACGCCGTCGTTCCTGTTGAAAACGGCGTTGCCGATGGACGACGTCAGGCCGTTGTGCCAGAAGCCGCCGTCTCCGACGAAGGAGATCGAGCGGCGCTTTGCGTCGGGCGCGTTGAAGGCGGATGCCGACGCCGGGCCCAGGCCATAGCCCATCGTGGTCGCTCCGAGTTCGAACGGCGGCATGATCGAGAAAAGGTGGCAGCCGATGTCGGAGGCGATGTGGTGCTGGCCGAGTTCCTCCTCGACGAGCTTGGTCGCCGCGAAGATCGGCCGCTCCGGGCAGCCGATGCAGAAGCCGGGCGGGCGCCCGGGCACCGCCGAGGGGAGGTTCGGGGCCTCGGGCGCCTGTGCCGGTTCGTTCGGGGCGCGATGCTTGTCGGACAGCATGTCCGGCGCGAAATCGCGAAGGAAGGTGCCGATGCCGTCGAGCATTGCCTGGCCGGTGTATTCGCCGGCCATTGGCAGATAGTCCTTGCCGGCGAGCCGGATCGATGCACCCGACTTGTAGAGCATCGTCGCGAAGGCCTGCTCGATGTAGTTCGGCTGGCCTTCCTCGACGACGAGGACGGCGTCCATGCCACGGCAGAATTCAAGGAACTCGTCGTCGACCAGCGGATAGACGGCGTTCAGCACATAGAGCGGCACGTTCGTGTCGCCGTAGATGTCTGCAAGTCCGAGGCGCTGAAGTGCACGGACGACGCCGTTGTACATGCCGCCCTGCATGACGATGCCGATCCTGCCAGTCTCCGGCCCGAAGAACTCGTTGACCTTGTGCGAGCGGATGTAGTCGACGGCGGCCGGCCAGCGCTTCTCGATCTTCTCCTTCTCGTGCAGGAAGGACGCGGGCGGCAGAACGATGCGGCCGGTATCCCGCAGCGGCTTTTCCAGAGCGTCGGCGACCGTCATCGGCGGACGCCGGTTGGTCTTCGTCTGGAACGAGCCATGGACATGGCAGCAGCGGATGCGGACTTCCATCATCACGGGCGTGTTCGAGGCTTCCGACAGTTCGAAGCCGTGGCGCACGGTCTCGACGATGGTCGGCAGGTCTGGTCGCGGATCGAGCAGCCACACCTGGCTCTTCATCGCGAAGGCGTGGCTGCGCTCCTGCATGATCGAGGAGCCTTCGCCGTAGTCCTCGCCGACGATGATCAATGCGCCGCCGGTGACGCCGCCGGAGGCGAGGTTGGCGAGCGCATCCGAGGCGACGTTTGTCCCGACCGTCGACTTGAAGGTCGCCGCGCCGCGGATCGGATAGTGGACGGAAGCGGCAAGCATAGCCGTCGCGGTCGCTTCCGAGGCGCTCGCCTCGAAATGCACTCCGAGCTCTCCGAGGATGTCCTGCGCGTCGGCGAGGACATCCATGAGGTGGCTGATCGGCGCGCCCTGGTAGCCGCCGACATAGCCGACGCCGCACTCCAGAAGCGCCTTGGTGATCGCGAGAATGCCTTCCCCGCGGAATTCCTCGCCGTCGCCGAGACGGAGCTTTTCGACTTCCTTGGCGAATGAGCGCTCGGCCATGGTTCGCCTCCTTGCGATTCAGGTGATCGGACAGAGTGCCGGCACAGGCCGGCGCTCAGAATTCGTGATGGCGGATGTTCCCCAGCATCCGGTGCAGGACCGACAGGAACGTCGCGTATTCAGCGTCGCTCACGCCTTTGAACATGGCTGAAAACGCCTCCCACATGGCCGGCCACATTTCGTCGAACAACTGGCGACCCTCGGGCGTTATGCGCACGCGGCGCACCCGGCTGTCGGCGTCACGCGCCTCGCGAAGAACCCAGCCGTTGGCGCTCATCGTGTCGAGCGTGCGGCTCATGGTCGACTGCTCGATGACCGAGTAGACCGCGAGTTCGTTGATCGTCAGCCCGTCGGCGACCGCCAATACCGCCAGTGCCCGCATCTGCGGCGTCGTAAGGCTGCGCGCCTTCAATGCTTCCCGGACCGTGGCGTTGTAGCGCCCCATGATGCGGTTCATCAGGTAGGGCGCGAACTGCTGGAGGCCGATCTCCCCGATCGAATGGACGCCGCCGGCGGCGACCGCCGGCGCCAGCGCCGACGGCCCGGCGTCGCCGGCCGATGTTCCCGGAGAGGGGTCGGCCATCGCGCCCGGGCGGTCTGCGATGTCGCTGGCCGGCGTCACCGGAAGCCCGCCGTTCGTCAGTTCCGGGCGACGAGCGCAAGAACGCGGGTCGGGCTTCCCGTGCCCCGCTCGATCTTCAGCGGCGCCGCGATCAGGATCGCGCCCTTCGGCGGAAGCTTGTCGAGGTTGCAGAGGCTGGCGAGGCCATAGCGGTTGTTCTTGTGCATCAGGTTATGCGCCGGGAAGGGGATCTCCATGGTCGCGGCGAGGCCGGCGTCCGTGCCGATACATTCCGTGCCCCAGCCGATCGCGCCCTTAGATATGATATACTCGATGCAATCGGCCGTCGGCCCGGGGGAATGGGGGCCGTTCTCGTCGGCGTTCAGGAAGGTCTCCTCCGAGCCGTTGCGCTTGTACCAGTCCGTGCGCATCACGACCCATTCGCCTTCCTTGATTTCACCGTGCTCGCTCTCCCACTTCTTCACGTGGTCCGCGGTCAGGAGGAAGTCGTGGTTCTCGGCCGATTCCTTCGAGCAGTCGATGACGTTCACCGGAGCGACGAAGCTCTGGGCCGGGATGCTGTCGGTGTAGCCGTCGGCGTACTCCTTGCCGGTGATCCAGTGGTGCGGCGCGTCGAAATGGGTGCCCGAGTGCTCGCCGATCTTCAGCCAGTTCCAGGCCCACCAAGGGCCGTTGTTGTCGTATTCGGAAATCTTGTGGATCTCGATCGGCGGCGTATCGACGGCGAGTTCCGGAGGCAGCTTGAGGAGCGGCGTGCCCGGTCCCAGAACTGCGGCGAGGTCCACGACCTCCACCTTTCCGCTCAGAAGCATGCCCGCCAGGTCCGAAAGCGTGTTCGCGCTGCTCATGGTTCACCTCCGTGTTCGATCTGTTCCCGCGTGCATCAGCACGTTGTCATGAGATGATGCTAACCGCGGCAATATGCATTCGCAAGTATGTGAACGGCGGTGGACAAAATATTTTAAGCAAGAAGTTTCTTCCTTGTCCCGGCGATTTCGATGGATAAAGATGCGATTGGCCATATCCGTGCGGCCTTCTGATCCTGTCTGCGCCTTGGCTCCGTCCCTGCCTTGCGCTGCCTTCGGAAAGTATATGCAACTGAATATGAAATGGCGGACGTTCTTGCCCGCTCGCGCCAAGGGAGCAGCCTGGTCATGGATACCTTTCCCGAATTGCTCGAACAGGAACTCGGCGCGGATCTCGTGACCCTCGACGACATCCCTGCGCGTTCGCTGCACGACTGGAGCGGCCTGGCGCCGGTGCGCCCGCTGGCCCTTGTGCGTCCGCGCAACACGGAGGACGTCGCGCGGGTCTTGAAACTCTGCAACGAGCGGGGGATCGGCGTGGTCGCGCAGGGCGGGCTTACCGGGCTCGCGGGTGGAGCGCAGCCGGTCGAAGGAGCGATCGCTCTGTCGACGGAGCGCATGACCGCGATCGAGGAGATCGATCCGGCGATGGGAACGATGACCGTCGAGGCCGGCGTTCCCCTGGCGGTCGCCCAGCAGGCGGCGGAGGATGCCGGCCTTTTCCTGGCGCTCGATCTCGGTGCGCGGGGCTCCTGCACCATCGGCGGCAATCTCTCCACCAACGCCGGCGGCAACCGGGTGATCCGCTACGGGATGGCGCGCGAGCACGTCCTCGGCATCGAGGCGGTGCTCGCAGACGGGACGGTGATGTCGAGCCTCAACAAGATGCTGAAGAACAATGCCGGCTACGACCTCAAGCAGCTTTTCATCGGCTCGGAAGGTACTCTCGGCGTCATCACGCGCGCCGTGCTGCGCCTCCAGCCGCGGCCGTCCTTCTCGACCTCCGCGCTTTGCGGCTGCCGGGACTTCGACGCCGTGCTCTCTCTGCTGCAGGCGGTGCGCAAGGGGCTTGGCCCGGCGCTTTCCTCGTTCGAGGTGATGTGGCCGAGCTTTTACGACTTCATGTCCGGCCGTCTCGGCCTGCCGCGGCCGCTTGCCGGCGCGCATGGCGTCTATGTGCTGGTCGAGGCAAGCGGTTTCGACGAAGGGCGCGGGCGCGAACAGCTGGAAGGCGTGCTTGCGGGTTCGATGGAGGAGGGCGCGCTGGACGACGCGGTCATCGCAGGTTCGGAGCGGGAAGCGGGCGAGTTCTGGGCGGTGCGCGAGAGCGTCTCCGAATATTCGAAGGTCATGGGGCCGATGACGGCTTTCGACGTCGGCGTTCCGGCTCATGCGACCGGGCAAACGGTCGCGACGCTCGAGGCGGGCCTGAAGCAGCGCTGGCCGGACGCGATCGCGCTCTCCTACGGCCACATCGGCGACAGCAACCTCCACCTCGTCGTCAACGTGCCCTCGCTCGGCAACGAGCAACCGAATGGCGAGATCGCGAAACATGTCTATGGCGTGATCCGCGAGGCCGGCGGAACGGTTTCGGCCGAG
Organism: uncultured Alphaproteobacteria bacterium; assembly: GCA_963760965.1. Lineage (GTDB taxonomy): Bacteria > Pseudomonadota > Alphaproteobacteria > Rhizobiales > Rhizobiaceae > Pararhizobium_B. Next base: position 286,672 of record CAVXEW010000009.1, on the reverse strand, counting down.
CACGGCATCGGACTGATCAAGCGGCCGTATCTGCGCTACAGCCGCACGCCTGCGGAGCTCGACATCATGCGCAGGCTCAAGAAGGTGCTGGACCCGAAAGGGATTCTCAATCCGGGCAAGCTCTTCCAGCCGGAATCCTGAAGCGCCGTCTCAGCCGATCGCGAAATACTGGCCGTTGGCAAACACGAGACTCCGCTCTTCCTCGTCGCCGAGGTGAACGTCGGTAACAGCGCCTATGGCGGCGCGGTGGGTGCCGTAGTCCATGTGGCTCTCGACGCGGCATTCGAGGCACGCCCGTGCCCCGGCAAGCAGCGGCACGTCGTTCTCGCTGCGGTGCCATTCGCCGTAGACGAAGCGGTTGCGTCCGACGATGCCCTTCCTCCCGCCGAAGGCCTCGGCGATGTCCTTCTGGTGTTCCGAGAGCACGCTGACGGAGAAGTGCTTGCCGATTTCGAGGCCGCTCGCCAAAAGCGAGCTCTGGTTTATGCAGACGACGAGGGACGGCGGCTCGGCGCTGAGCGAGCAGACGGCCGTCGCCGTGACGCCGAGAAGCAGGCCGTCGAGTCCCTGCAGGGCCACGACATTCACCGAGCCCGCAAGGCATCGCATGCCCTGCCTGAAGCGGACGGGACCGGTGGTTCGTGCAGCCTTTTCCGTCGATGTCACCGTCAACGTCACGAGCGCAGCCCCGCATCACGCAGGAGTGGAAGCACCCGGTCGCAGAAGAACGGAAGCTCGTAGGTATAGTTCACGAAGGAAAGGGCAATGCCGGAATAGCCCTGCTCGCTTATCCGGACCATGTCCGCGACGATCTTCTCCGGCGTCCCGACGAGAGGGTAGCTGCCCGCGCCGCCGGCAAAGCGCTGGCGGTAGCGTTCGTAGGCGTCCTTGTCGTGCGAGGACGAGAATTCCCGCTTGCCTGCCATGTGGGTGTCGACCGCGGCATGATCGGCTTCCAGCCGGGCATAGCGGTCGTAGTAGTCTTCCGCTTCGGCCTGGCTGTCGCGGCAGACGACATGGCAGACGGTATACAGGCCGATCTCGCGCTGGTGGCGGCGGGCGCGCTCATGCATCTCCGCCACGTGGCCGGCGCCATCCTCTATCTCGCTGAAGGTGGTGAAGAGATATTCGCAATGCTCCGCGGCGAACTCCCGGCCGGGACCGCCGAAGGCCGCATTCATCGTCACGGGGCGGGGAACCTGCAGGCTCGCCGGCCGGCTGACGACATTCTTCAACTGATAATAGGTGCCGTCGTAGTCGAAGGCCTCGTTGGAAGCGTAGCACTTCTCCATGATCTCTAGCCACTCGGCCGCCTGATCGTAGCCACGTTCGCCGAGGGAAACGCCGAACATGGCAAACTCGCTCGGGTTCCAGCCGCAGACGATGTTGAGGCCGGCGCGCCCCTTGCTGATGTGATCGACTGTCGCCAGCGCCTTTGCGGCATAGAGCGGGTGCATGACCGGCACGTGAACCGTCATGAAAAGCGCGATGCGCTCGGTGAGCGCAGCCAGCGCGGCAGCCCAGGTGAAGGTCTCGAAGGACCATTCGCGCGCCTTGGTCTGGCCGCCGAAACCTTTCCATCGGGCGATCGGCAGCATGAATTCGAGGCCGGCCCTGTCGGCGATCTGGGCGGCGGTGACGTTGTCGTCCCAGCGCGCCTTCCAGCGTTCCTCGACTGCCGTAATGGCGAGGCCGCCATCGGCATTGGTCGAAAAGACGCCGAGCTTCAGCCTGTTCGGGCCCTTGAGCGGGTGCCTCTTGATCATGCGTTCTGCCTCCTGGTTTCGGCTGTCCGCCGGTGTCGCGTCGTCCCGGGCTCTTCCGTCAGCTGTGCCGTGCGCACTTCGAGGAACGCCACCTCCGCGTCGAACATGAATTTCGTCATGGCGTCGCCGGCCTGCAGCGCATCGCCGCGCATCAAGGCCGCGTAGATCGCCTCCATCCCGCCGGCATAGGTCGTCCGATGGACGGGATGCTCGAAGGAGCCGCGGCGGAGCGGCATGAACCGGTCCATGAAACGGGCGATCGTGTCGGCGAGCCGGCGGTTGATCACGGCGCCGAGCCATGCGTTGCGGAAGGCGACGTTGGCGCGCATCAGGCCGGGCAGGTCTTCCTCGGCAAGCGCTGTCCGCACGCCGGAAATCGCGCCGGTGAGGGCCGAGCGAACCGGTCCGCTCATGTTGCCGGCCGCGCTCGCGGCGGCGCGCGGCTCGAGCAGGCGGCGGACTTCGCAGAGGTCCGAGATCTCGTCCGGCGAGAGGGAGGGAATCGCGAAGCCGCGCGTCGTGCCGACAAGGTAACCTTCGGCTGTCAGCCGAAGCAGCGCCTCGCGCGCCGGCATGCGGGAGCTTCCGTGCTCGGCGGCGACTTCGGTATCGACGAAACGGTGGCCACTGTCGAAGACGCCGGCGCGCAGCCCGTCGAGCAGGTTCGCGTGAATTCGTTCCGCATGGCTGAGGACGCGTGCAGTCATCGAAAATATGCCCCAAACTGTATACGGATTTACCTGAGTTGAGGCGAAATGAAAAGTATTTTGGCTGGATTTTCGCTATCCATCCATATTATCGTATACGGAACGAGATAGGGGCACAGATGACTGAATTCCGAAGCAATATCCGCGGGGGCAAGCCGGCGGCGGGGACCTTCCTCGCCATTCCGCACCCGGTGGCGGTCGAGGTGACGGCCCGCGCGGGTTTCGATTTCGTCTGCATCGACTGGGAGCATTCGCAGATCGGCAGGGAGCGGCTCGAGGATCTTGTGCGGGCCGCCGACGTTGCCGGCTCGCCGGTGATCGTCCGGGTTCCGGGCCATGCGCCGGAGCCGATCGCCGCCGCACTCGATTCCGGCGCGAGCGGCGTGCTGGTGCCGCGCGTCTCGTCCGCGGGGGAGGCGAAGGCGGCGGTCGCGGCCGTGCGCTATCCGCCTGTCGGCTCCCGCGGCGCCGGGCCGGGCCGGGCGTCGCGCTACGGCTACGACATCGCCGGATATATCGCCGGGGCGAATGCATCGCTGCTGCTTGCAGTTCAGGTGGAAACCGTTGCCGGGGTCGAGGACATCGATGCCATCGCTGCCGTCGAGGAGGTCGACCTCGTGTTCATCGGGCCCGGCGACCTCTCCGTTTCGCTCGGCGCGTTCGGGCCGGACGGCAAGGACAAGCTCGAAGCTGCGATCATGCGGGTGATCGATGCCTGCAGGAAGGCCGGGAAGGCTGTCGGCATCTTCCGGCCGGATGCGAGCGACGTCGAACGCTGGCTCGGGAGGGGCGTCAGCTTCTTCGTGATCGCCTCCGACACGATGCTTCTCGGTGCCGCAGCTTCGGACGTCGCCAAGAGTGCCGGTTCGATTGCCGGGAAGGGTCGAAAATGAGGGCGATCGAGTACGCGCGCCACGGCGCTCCCGACGTTCTGGAACTTGTCGAAAGGGACGATCCAGCCCCGGGCGAGGGCGAATACGCAGTCGACCTCCATGCCGCTTCTGTCTCGCCCTTCGACTGCAAGCTGCGGGCCGGTCACCTGCAGAAGTTCTTCCGCGTGGAGTTCCCGAAGATCCCGGGCCGTGACGGCGCGGGCATCGTCTCGGCCGTCGGCGGCGGCGTATCCGGCTTCAGGGTCGGCGACCGCGTCGGCGTGATGGCAGGACATGGCCGGACGGGAAGCTACGCGTCGAAGCGGCTCTGCCTGTCCCGGGAGATGGTTGCGTTGCCGGCCCGCCTCGATTTTGCCGAGGCGGCAAGTCTCGTCAATTCCGGCCTCAGCGCCTGGATCTGCACCGTGGACGTCGCCGCAGTCGAACCGGGGATGCGCGTGCTCGTCCATGGAGGCTCGGGAGCCGTCGGCGGGCTGATCGTACAGCTCGCAAGCCACCTGGGAGCTACGGTGACCGCGACTTGCCGGGCCGCCAATCGCGATCACGTGATCGCGCTCGGTGCCGACCGCGCCATCGCCTACGACAAGGAGGATTTCGGTACGCTTCGCGACCAGGACGTCGTCTTCGACCTGATCGGCGGCGAGACGCACGCCCGTTCCTATGCGGTGCTGAAGAAGGGCGGACATCTCGTCTATCTGGTCGCCGAGCCCATTGTCGAGCGGGGGGACGAGTTCGGGGTGCGCGTGACCCGTGCGATGATCAGCGACCGTCCCGAGGCGGTCGGGTCGATCCTCGACCTCGTTGCGCGCGGCGCCATGCGTCCTCAGGTCGCCGCACGACTGCCGCTCGAAGAGGCGGCCGAAGCGCACCGCAGGATGGAGGCGGGGGCTGTGACGCGCGGCCGGCTCGAACTGGAAATGTAGTCCGCGGCGCCGGCCGCTCCGCTATTCGGGGCGGAGGACCTCGGTCAGCATGGGATAGTGGAAATTTCCGCCGCGATAGGGCGGGAACTTCGCGAAGTCGGCACGCATCTCGTGGCGCACCGGCGAGTGCAGGGCTTCCGTCAGGGCCTCCGGGCTGTCGAAGAGTATGCGATTGCGCTGTATGTGGCCTGTGCGCGGCCATGGCATCGCGTCGATCCAGTCGATCCGCGACAGGATCTCTATCTCGCGGACGCCAGGGAACTTCGCCATCAGCCGCGGATGGTTCGCGACGTAGAAGGCAAGCCACTCGTTGAGATCTTCGGCCGGACCCGGATAGTGCACCACGTAGCTGCAGGCGGTGGCGGTCACGGGCCCTGGTTCGGGCACCGGGAACTGCCGGTTCAGCATGGCCTGCTGGGTCGCCTGTGCGGCAGCAAGGCTGGGCAACCCGCCAGCTTCGACGAGCGCCTTCAGCGCGCTGGACGGACCGACGGCGGCTTCAAGGTCCTCGATCGCGTCGAAATAGAGCTGCATGCCGAAGAGGGGCGAAGGGCCGTCGTCATTGTAGATGTCGCTGGCGCTGGCCGGCGTATAAAGATGGGCCCTGGTCAATCCGCGGAGCAGCGCGAGGCACTCCCGGAGCCGCCCGGCTTCTTCCGGCGAGATACGGGCGGACGGGGCGCCGGGGCTTTCGAAGAAGGCAAGATAGCAAAGGCGCATGGCGGGCTCCGGAATGTCGCTCACAACAGCTTCGGCAGGATGAGCGTGATGTCGGGGAAGATGATGATCAGGAGTATCAGAAGGAGTGTGCAGGCGATGAAGGGCGCTGCCGACAGCGCCACGGTCTTCAGGCTCGTCCCGGGGGGCGCTACGCCGATCATGACGAAGAGCAGGAGCCCGAACGGCGGCGTGGTGAAGCCCACCTCGTAGGCAAGAAGCAGGATCAGGCCGAACCACACCAGGTCGAACTGGAAATGGGCGGCGATCGGCAGGAAGATCGGCAGCGTGATCAGCATCATGGACACCTGGTCCATGAACATGCCCAGTATCAGGATCACCAGCACCATCAGGAAGAGGAAGAGATAGGGCCCGGGGTCGAAGCCGGTGACGAAGCCGATGAAGCCGCTCGAAGCTCCTGAGAAGGCGAAGACCTGCGAAAAGGTGGTCGAGGCGGAGATGATCAGGAACGTCATGCCGGTGACCCTCATGGCATCGTCGAGCGAAGCCCACAGCGATGTCCACGAGAACCGCCGATAGGCAAGCAGAAGCGCGACGACGCCCACGCAGCCGAGGGCCGCCAACTCGGTCGGCGTGGCGATGCCGAGGATGATCGTCCCCACGACGAGGAAGATGATGATCCCCATCGGCACGATGTTGACCGCGACGGCGCGCGCCTTCACCGCCAGGGGCACGTGCTCCACGGAATACTGAGGGGCGGCTTCGGGGTCGAGGACCGTCTGCAGGAAGATGAGCGAGGCGAACATGCAGGCAAGCAGGAGGCCGGGCAGGGCGCCCGCGATGAGCAGCGCCCCTACATCGATATGGGCGAGCGAGCCGAGCAGCACCGCCAGCGAGGAGGGCGGGATGACGACCGCGAGGCTGCCCGCTCCCAGTACCGGGCCGAAGGCCATCTTCGGCTTGTAGCCGCGCTTCAGCATTTCCGGCACCATCAGCGAGCCCATCATGCCCGTGTTGGCAAGGCTCGATCCCGAGAGCGCCGCAAAAACGGCGCCGGCAGCCAGAACGACATAGGAGAGCCGTGCCTTGAGGCTGCCGATGCACAGATCGAGAGCATGCATGACGCCGTCGCCGAGGCCCGAGCGGAAGAACAGGCTGCCCATGATCAGGAAGAGCGGCAACGGCGCGAGGGCATAGGTGCCGACGGCCTCGCTGAAGTTCGAGATCATCTGGTCGACGCCGACGGAGCCGCCGAAGAAGAGGTAGAGCCCGGCGATGTTGGTGACGAAGAAGGCGAAAGCGACCGGCAGGCCGATGCCCATGAAGAAGAGGATGAGCCCGACCATCAGGGCGAAGGGGAAGAGCCAGTCCGTCACAGTCCCTCCTGCTCCAGCGGATCGTAGGCATAGAGGCTGTCGTGGCCGAGCAGGTAGCGCGCCCATTCAAGCGCCGAGACGAAAAAGCCGAGGCAGACGGGGGCCAGGATCGCCCACTTCGGCATGTCGAAGGTCCGGGTCTCATACTGGTGCGTCTGCCAGGCAGCGACAAGCGCTTCCGCCGCAAAGACGGTCATGTAGAGGCACAGGACGATGCAGCCGGCGTAGACGATCTTCTCGAGCACGAGGCGACCGCCCTCCGGCAAGGCCTTCCGCAGGAACTCGACGAAGACGTGGCCCTTGATACGCACCAGCCAGGGCATCGGAAGGAAGGCCGAGTAGAGCAGGCCGTATTCGGTGGCCGAGATACCCCAGCTGATCGGGCGCATGTCGAGGTTTCGGAGCGCGACGTCGGTGACCACTTCGATCACGATCGCGGCGAGGATGAGCTTGACGGCCGCCGCCATCAGCCAGCTCAGGCGGCCGACCGCCGCAAAGAACGCTTCCATTGTCTGCTGGGTCTTCTCAATCGAACGGGAAGAAGACCGGCGGCCGAAGCCGCCGGTCCCGGGTTACCCTACTGGAAATATTTCCTGAGCTGGGGAATGTGCGTCGGATCCTTCGCCGTCATCCGCTCCCAGCTTGCCTTGGCCGCCTTGTCCAGGAATTCGGCCTTGCCCTTGCCGGTCAGCGTGACGACTTTCTGGCCCTCGGCTATCATCTCGTCTCCCTGCTTCTTCGTCTCGGCCTTGTTTGCCTCGGCGCTTTCCTTCTCGTAGCTGATCGCGACGTCGGTGAGGATCTTCCGTGCCGCGGGCGACAGGCTGTCCCACTTCTTCTTGTTCATCGAAATGAGAACGTCCGTCTGGAAGAAGGAGGGGTCGATGCGGAACTTGGTGAACTTGTCCCAGCCGAATGCCTTGTAGCCGAAGATCGTGTAGGCGTTGGCGTCTACGACGCCCCGCTCGAGCGAGGTGTATATTTCCCCCGGCGACTGCACGATGACCGTGGCGCCGAGGTTTTCCAGGAACTGGCGATAGAGCGGCGAGGAGCGGATCTTCAGTTTCGACCAGTCGATGCCGCCGTCACTCGTCATTTGCGGCTCCTTCACAGTGAAGATGTGGAAGCCGGAGCCGGCGTCGATGTGGGCGAGCAGGTGGGCATTCGCCTTGGCGGCGTAGATCTTCTCCATCAGATCCCAGCCGCCGTTCTTGCGGACTTCTTCCGGCGACTTCGTCGAGGCGGAGAAGACCTCGCCTTCCGGCACCATGTTCAGGTAGAGACCCGCTGGCGTATCGAGCATGTCGATCAGGCCGCTCTTCTGCGCCTCGCCCTGCTGGGCCGGGGGGATGACCTCCGGGCCGCCGCGCACCTTGATCCGGACGACGCCCTTTCCGGCCTCGTTCACCTTGGCGACGAACTTCAGGAAGCTCTTCGCATAGGCGTTCTGCGCCGGGGTGAAGTGGACGGCGTTGATGACCGTCTCGGCTGCCAGAGCCGGCGAAGCCGCGACAGCGAGAAGGCTAGCTGCCAGTACAAATTTCTTCATTGGATTCATGTCGATCCCCCGACAGGTTCGTTACGGTTGTTTGGATTCGGTTACAGCGGCTTGTCTTCGCTTGTTTTCCAGTTCTTCATGAGGGTGTTGGAAGGCAGGTTGATGTCCATGAACTTGCGGGCCTGCTCGGCGCCGGCGACCGGCAGGCCGGCCGGATCGAGCAGACCGATCTGGACGAGCACCGAGGCCTGGTCCCAGTAGATGTGCTCGTTGTAGAGCTTGTTTCCGCGAAACGAGATGATGCCGACCAGCGGCACCTCGACGTATTTGCCGGTGGGCGGCACGCCCGGCAGCATCCAGTCGATCTCGCAGGTGTGGGTGAAGCAGAACAGCATCTCGTCGACGACCCGGTCCGCGCCGATCGTGCGCGACAGCGGGATCAGCTTCGTGTCTGCCGGGTTGGAATCGACGAAATGGTACTTGTAAAAGCGCTTCAGATGGTCGTGGCCGACGCCGCCGGTCATCGTGGGCACGTGATTGACGTAGGGCTCGGCGACCATGGTCGCCATCGTCGCGTCGACGTCGCGCGTGGCGAATTCGTGATAGGTGTGCATCTCCCACAGGTGCTCGAGGTCGTAGACGGGTCCAAGAGTGCCGCGCAGCGCCGAGAGCGTGCGAGAATAGGCCATCATCGTCGCGGGCCTGTCGTAGCTTTCCCGTCCCGGAGTGGCGAAGGCGTGGCCCTGGCCCTCGTAGGTGAAGACCTGGATGCCTGGCCGGCCTTTCAGCGCGTCTGCTATGCGCTTCTGCGCCTCCGGGGGGCAGTGGGCGTCGTCGCCGGCAATGTGCAGCACCAGCGGGCAGCTGATCTGCGAAGCCTCGTCGAGACGGCTGTCGATGCCGACGCCGTAGTAGCCGACGGCGACATCCGTGTCGGTGCGCGTGGCGCTGAGATAGGCGAGCAGGCCGCCGAGGCAGTATCCGACGGTGCCGACCTTGCCCTTGACGTCCGGCATTCGGCGCGTGGCGTCGATCGTCGTCTGGATGTCCGCCACCGCCTGGTCGACGTCGAATTTGTCGAGCAGCGCGCGGCCTTTCGCGACGTCTGCCGGGGAGTGGGAGAGGTCGACGTCCGGTTCGATGCGCCAGAAGAGGTCAGGCACGACCGCGACATAGCCTTCCTCGGCGAAGCGGTCCGCCATGGCGCGCATGTAGTCGTTGATGCCGAAGATCTCCTGAAGGAGCACGAGACCGGGGCCGGAGCCTTTCTCCGGCCTGGAGACATAGGCGCGGAACTCTCCTTCCGCCGCCTTGATCTGCACGTAGGAACTGTTGCTCATGGTCGGCTTCTCCGGCGTCTTTCTTCGGGTTTACTGAACGGTTTGAGGTGCTGGTTCCCGATCGAGCCAGCCGGGATCCGGAACGGGCAGGGGAATCGCGTCGAGGAGCTGGCGCGTATAGGCGGTGCGGGGCCTTTCGAAGAGGTCGGCCGAGCGACCTTCCTCGACGATCCGCCCCGAGCGCATGACGCAGACCCTGTCGCAAAGGTTGCGGATGACGGAGAGGTCGTGGCTGATGAAAGCAAGCGCGAGGCCGAGGCTCTCGGCGAGGCTCTTGAGCAGTGCCAGCACCTGGGCCTGGGTGGAAACGTCGAGGCCGGAGACGATCTCGTCGGCGAGCACGAATTCCGGCCGCGTGATGAAAGCCCGGGCTATGCCGACACGCTGGCGCTGGCCACCGGAAAGCTCGTGCGGGAAGCGATCGAGAAACTCTGGCGCAAGCCCGACCTCCGCCAGCGCCTTTTCGAGCTCTTCGCGGCGCGCGGCTCCGGAGACCCTCGCATCGCGCAGTTCCAGGGCGGCGGCAAGGCTCGCTGCTATGCGGCGGCGCGGGTTGAGCGAGGATTGCGGGTCCTGGAATATCATCTGCATGCGGGCGCGGTGGACCCGCATCGCCGCCTGATCGAGATGGGTGATGTCGGTGCCATCGAAACGCAGGCTGCCGCCGGTCGGTTCGTGCAGGCGCAGGAGCGCGCGACCCAGCGATGTCTTTCCGCTGCCGGATTCGCCGACGATGCCGACGATCTCCCCGCGCCTTACCGTCAGCGAGACCGGATGCAGGATGCGTACGCGCGGCCGCGGGCCGAAGGCGGGCCGGGCGTTCATGTCGGGCAGCTCGAGTTCGAGATCCCTTGCCTCGACGAGGATGTCGCTTGCCGGTTCAGCCATGGGTCCGTTCCCCGGTGCCGAAGCGGGCCACCTCTGCCTTCAGCGCTGCTATGACGGCGGCCGGTACCGGCCGCATGCCGCTGTCGGGCTTGTCGTGACGCGGGCTGGCCTCCAGGAGCGCGCGCGTATAGGCATGCGAAGGACTGGCGAGGATTTCCGCCGTCCGGCCCTGCTCGACGACCATGCCGGCATAGAGCACGGTGACCCGGTCGCAGATCTGGGCGACGACGCCAAGATCGTGGGTGACGAAGACGACGCCGGTTCCGTGGCTCCTCTGCATCTGGCGTATGAGGCGCAGCACCTCCTTCTGCACCGTCACGTCGAGTGCTGTCGTCGGTTCGTCCGCGATGATCAGCTTCGGATCCAGCGAGAAGGCGGCGGCGATCAGCACGCGCTGGCGCATCCCGCCGGAAAGCTCGTGCGGGTAACGGGCGAGGACGCGCTCCGGATAGCCGATCTGCACGTCCTCGAGGAGCGCGACGGCCTTCTTCTTCAACGCCGCGCCGCGCATGCCGCGCCTGAGCCTCAGCCCGTCCGTCAACTGGTCTCCGATCCGGCGCGCAGGATTGAGCGAGGTCATCGGATCCTGGGGGATCAGCGCGATCTCGCTTCCGAGCAGCTGCGTAAGCTGTCGCTGCGGCATCCCCAGCAGGTCGGCGCCCCGGAAGACGATGCTGCCGCCGGTCAGGGCGATGGCGGGCGGCAGGATGCCCAGGATCGCCTTGCCGACGGTGGACTTCCCGGCACCGCTTTCGCCGACGAGGCCGTGGACCTCGCCGGGCTCCACGGCGAGATCGATGGAGCGCAGGAGCGGCGCGCGGGGAGGGCGGGAGAGGGCGGCGCCCAGATGACTGATTTCGAGCAGCGGTCGGGTCATCGGCGGGCCAGCGGATCCAGAAGCCGGCGCAATCCGTTGCCGAGCTGGTTGAAGGCGAGCACCGTGAGGAACAGCAGGCAGAGCGGGAAGGCGAGCACCCACCATGCCTGGTAGATGATCTGCCGGCCGTCGGCGATCATTCCGCCCCAGGTCGGCGTGCCCGACGATACGGAAAGGCCGACGAATGACAGCACGGCTTCTACGATGACCGCGATGCCCATCTCGAGGCTGAGCAGCACCAGCACCACCGGCAGAACGTTCGGCAGGACTTCGCGCAAGAGGATCCGCCATCGCGACATGCCGAGCGTAACGGCCGCGTCGACGTAGTCCATCCGCTCCTGCTGCAGCGCTTCGGCCCGCACCACCCGGCAGAAGCGCGTCCAGTCGATCACGACGATGGCGATGATCACGGACGACAGCCCGCTGCCCAGCACGGCGACGAGCAGGATCGACAGGAGGACCGGGGGAAACGCCATCCAGATATCCACGAGGCGCGAGACGGTCGCGTCGATCCAGCGGCCGAAGAAACCCGAGAGGAGGCCGAGGACCGTGCCGATGATGCCTGCGCCGACCGCGGCGACGAAGGCGACCGTCAGCGCGACGCGCGATCCGTAGATCATCCGAGAGAGCACGTCGCGGCCGAGGCTGTCGGTGCCAAGCCAGTAGCCGGGCTCGGCATCCGGGCTCCAGGCCGGCGGCAGCGTGTTGAGCATGAGGTCCTGGGTCTGCGGGTCGTGCGGGGCGACCCATGGCGCGAAGATCGCCGCGAAGACGAGCAGCAGGATGAAGCCGCCGGCAAAGAGCACGCGCGGCTCCTCGCCCAGCGGACCGAGAGGGCCGTGGTGCCGGTGCCGGTCGTGAGAAGCGCGGACGCCTTCGGCCAGGTCCTGAAGTTCCGTCTGGTCCATGGTGGAAACCGTCGCCTCAGCCATGGCGGAGCCGTGGATTGAGAAGTGCGAAGGAAGCTTCGACGGCGAGATTGATGAGGATGAAGATCAGGCCGAAGGTGAGAATCAGCCCCTGGATCAGCGGCAGGTCCCGGTTGACTATCGCGTCGATCGCCAGGTTGCCTATGCCGGGATAGCCGAAGATCCGCTCGACGATGACGGTGCCGCCGAACATGAAGGTGAACTGCACGCCCGTGAGGGCCAGCGTCGGGATCAGGGCGTTGCGCAAGGTTTCCTGGACGATCACGCGCAGGCGGGACATGCCGCGGATCCGCGCAAGCAGCGCGTAGTCCTGGTGCTGTTCGGTTTCCAGGGCGGCCTTGAGCACGCGCAGGATGACCGCAGCGAGCGGCAGCGCGAGCGCCATCGCCGGCATGATCATGTGGCTGAACACGTTGCCGGCTATGTCGAGACGCAGGCGCAGGACGCTCTCGATCAGCGTGAAGCCGGTGAGGAAGTCATAGGACAGGCGCGGGTCGACGCGTCCGGAGATCGGCAGGATCGGCAGGGCGACGCCGAAGAGAATGACGAAGGCGAGCGCCCAGACGAAGTCCGGCACGGCGAGCAGGATGCCGTTTCCGTTGTCGATCAGCGCGCCGGGCCAGGAGCGGCGGGAGAGAGTGGCGAGAACGGCGGTGCCGATGCCCAGCACCAGCGCGACGGCGAGGGCCAGCAGCGTCAGCTCGATCGTCGCCGGCAATCGATTGCCGATGAGTCCCATGACGTCCTGCCGCATCGAGATCGAGGTGCCGAAGTCGCCGCGCAAGGCATGCTGCAGCCAGATCACGAACTGCTCCGGGATCGTCTTGTCCAGACCGTAGCTCGCCCTCAGCCGCGCAATGTCGGCATCGCTGGCGCCCGGCGCGATCATCATGGCGATCGGATCGCCAGGCACGACGCGCAGGAGCACGAAGGTCACGACGGCGACGCCGAACAGGGTGACGGCGGCGGCGAGCGTCTTTCTGAGAGCGGTCAGGGCGTGCATCGGCAAATGCGGACGGCCGAAGCCGTCCGCTCCTTTGCGGTTCGCATCAGGCCTTGCTGACGAGCGTCGGCTGAAGCGCCTCGGACTTGTTCGGCGTCACGTTCAGGCCTTTGCGGAACACGATCGGCTGGGCGTATTGCAGGAGCGGCAGCACGTAGCCCTGTTCGGCGATGTACTTGTCGACCGCCTTCCAGCCGGCGATCCGCTTCTTCTCGTCCTTTTCGCCCCACAGGGGACCGATCTTCGAATCGAGATCGTCCGTGTTCCAGACCGAATGCGGGCTCGGGCCGAACATGGCGAAGCCGGTCGATGTCGCCGGGTCGCCGATGGCGTTGCCCCAGTTGTAGAAGGCGAACGGAGCCAGCTTGTCGGCCGCGCGCAATTCGAAGTGCTTGGCGATCTCGTAGACCTCGATATTCGCGTCGATGCCAACCTTGCGCCACATGCCCACGATCGCCTGGATCATTTCATAGTCCTTCGGCATGTAGCCGCGCGTCGTCTGGATCGTCACCTTGACCGGCTTCTTCGGCGAGAAACCGCTCTTGGCGAGGAGCTTCTTCGCCATCGCCGGATCGTAGGGCACCTTGATCGACGGATCGTAGGCAAGGTAGCCGGGGGCCTCCAGCGTATCGATCGGCACGCCGTAGCCGCGCAGGAGGCGCTTGATGATTGCCTTCTTGTCGATCGCGTGCGTGGCGGCAAGGCGGACGTTCTTGTCGAGCAGCGGAGGCACGTTGTTGATGAAGATCATGCCGATGTCGGAAACGGGCTCGCAGGTTCCGTCGAACTTGCCGCTCTTCGTCAGCCGGTCGTATTCCTCGTAGGGTATCTGCAGGGTGACGTCGGAGCCGCCGCTCTCCACCTCGGCCACGCGGCTGGTGGGATCGGGGACGAACTTGAAGATGACCGTCTCGAAAGCCGGCTTCTTCCCCCAGTAATGCGGATTGCGCTTCAGCCTCAGGAAGCCGTTCGACTGGAATTCGTCGACCATGTAGGGTCCGCTGCCGACCGGCTTCTTCTCGAAGCCCTCGGAGCCGACTTTCCCGTAGTAGGCCTTGGGCATGACATAGCCGGTCAGGAAGGCCATCCACTTGAACAGCGTCGGGTCGTAGGACTTGACGTCGGCTGTGATCTTGTTCCCGTCGACCTTGAAGTTGCCGATGGTCGACCAGACGAACTGTATCGGATTGCCGGTCTTCTGGTCGCCCGCGCGCTGGAGCGACCAGACCACGTCCTCGGGCGTGAGGTCGGAGCCGTCGTGCCACTTCACGCCCTCTCGGACGTTCATCCACACTTTCGTCTTGTCGTCGTTCCAGCCCCATTCGGTCAGGAGGCCCGGCTCGAAGGAGAGGTCCGGCTTCTGGCCGATATACTGGTCGAAAACGCTGCGGTAGATCGCCTGAATCGTCGGGTTGACGGCCGACGGGCCGACCGTCGGGTCCCAGGCGGGCAGGTTGACGTTGTAGGCGATCGTCACGGTGTCGCTGTCGGCGGCATGCGCGATCCCGCCCCTGAGGAAAGTCGCCAGCACCACGCCGGCGCCGGCGAGTTGCAGGAAGTCGCGCCTTGTCGTTTCGGTCATGTCCAGTCCCTCCAGTTCGTGTCCGCCGGGCGTTTCGCCCTTCGCGGTCTGTGGCATTGGGGGCTCGGGCCGTTCTTGCTCGTCCCCGCGTTACGCCGGGACCTGACCTCTTTTCACCGCCTGCGCCGTTCCCGTTGGTTTAAGGTTAAAATAACTTGGCCATTAAATGACGAAGTTGCCGGTTTGCCAAGGGGTTCGTGAGCAATTTTTGCCTCTGCAAAAATATTGTGCAGAGCAGCGAAAGCCGGAGGCTAAAATGCTGCATTGCCGCGCAGTCGACCTGCCGCAGGGCGGGAGCTGCTCGCCACGCTGGCAGCCGGCGGAGCTCGTGAGCGAAGACCGCGGCTGCGACGTCGGGCGGGGGCCGGCGGTCTCAGTCGGGAACGATGGCGGTCGCCTCGATTTCGACCAGGGCATCCCGCTCGACAAGGTCGGCGACCTGCACGAGGGCCATCGCCGGATAATGGCGACCAAGGACGGAGCGGTAGATCGGCGCCAGATCCTTGAGCGAATTGCGATAGGTGTCGATGCTGCGGACGTACCAGGTCAGCCGTGCGATGTGCTCGGGTCCGGCATCGGCCTCGGCAAGCACGGCCACGACGTTGCGCAACGTCTGCTCTACCTGGCCGAGAAACCCCTCGGCCAGGACCTGCTCGCCATCCCAGCCGATCAGGCCGCCGGTCATCACGATCGTCCCGCGGCCCATGACCCCGTTGGCGTAGCCCTTGGGCTGCCTCCAGCCCTTGGGTTGAAGTATGCGCAGGCTTTCCCCTCCTGCAGAAGCACCGGATGTGCCCACGGATTGATCTCCCATCTGTCTCGACGCCATTATCCCCTCGCGTCCGCTGCCGCCAATATCTGGCGGGCGATAACCAGTTTCTGGACTTCCGTGGCGCCTTCGTAGATGCGAAGCGCGCGGATTTCCCTGTAGAGCGTTTCCGGGACGGAGCCCGAGCGGACGCCTTCGCCGCCGTGGAGCTGGACGGCGCGGTCGATGATGTCCTGCGCGTTCTCCGTGGCGACCATCTTGGCCATCGCCGCCTCGCGGGTGATCCTGGCTGCCCCGTTGTCGCGGGTCCACGCGGCGCGATAGACGAGCAGGGCGGCGGTGTCGATGCCGGTTGCCATTTCGGCCAGCGCCGTTTGGGTCAGCTGCATGTCGCCGAGCGGTGCGCCGAAGAGCTTGCGGTTCCGGGCGCGGTCGAGCGTGGCGTCGAGGGCGCGGCGGGCGAATCCCAGCGCGGCGGCGCCGACGGTCGACCGGAAGACGTCGAGTGTCGCCATGGCGATCTTGAAGCCGTCGCCCCCCTTGCCGATGCGGTTTGTCGCCGGAATACGGCAGTTGTCGAAGCGCAGGCGGGCGAGGGGGTGCGGCGCTATCGTTTCCAGCCGTTCGGCGATCGAGAGGCCCGGGGTGTCGGCAGGCACGGAAAAGGCCGACAGGCCGCGTGCGCCGTCGGCTTCGCCGGTGCGGGCGAATACGACGTAGTGGCCGGCGATGCCGCCGTTGGAGATCCAGGTCTTCTCGCCGTCGAGGACAATCGTGTCGTTGCCTTCCGGCTTCGCGGAGAGCGCGATCTGCGCGACATCGGACCCTGCCTCGGGCTCGGTCAGCGCGAAAGCGGCAATCGTCTCTCCGGCCCGGACGCCCGGCAGCACGCGATCCCCGATCGAGGCGTCCGCAGCAAGGGTGATCGCGCCGCTGCCAAGCCCCTGCATCGCGAAGGCGAAGTCGGCGAGCCCGTCGAAGCGGGCGAAGGTCTCGCGCAGGATGCAGAGCGAGCGGACATCGAAGCGGCCGTCCTTGGGTACCGCATATCCCAGGAACCCGGCCTCGCCCATCGCCGCCACCAGCCGGCGGCAGCTTTCGTCGACATCGCGGTGGTCGACGAGCGCGGCGACGTTGGCGGCGGCCCAGCTTTCCGCCTCGTCGGCGAGCGCCTTGTGCCGCGGCTCGAAGAACGGCCAGTCGAGATAGGTCCGGTCGGCCATGTCAGTCGCCTTCGAAGGCGGGCTTGCGCTTGGCGGCGAAAGCCTCGAAGGCGCGGCGGAAGTCTCCGGTCTTCATGCACAGCGCCTGGGCGATCGCTTCCGCGTCTATCGCCTCGTCGACGCCCATCGCCCATTCCATCTGCAGCATTTTCTTGGTGACGGAGTTCGCATAGGTCGGGCCGTCGTTGAGGGTCGCCGCCAGTTCCCTGGCCGCTTCCAGCGCCCCGCCGGCGGGCGTCAGCCGGTTGAAGAACCCCCAGCGCTCGCCTTCCTCGGCGCTCATGAAGCGGCCGGTGTAGAGCAGTTCGGAGGCGCGCCCCTGGCCGATGATCCTCGGCAGGATCGCGCAGGCGCCCATGTCGCACCCGGCAAGGCCGACCCGATTGAAGAGAAAGGCGACCCTGGCGCCTTCGCCGGCCATGCGCATGTCGGAGGCCATGGCGATGATCGCGCCGGCGCCTGCGCAAATGCCCTCGACGGCGCTGATCACCGGCTGGGTGCAGGCGCGCATTTCCTTGACGAGGTCTCCCGTCATCGTCGTGAAGGCGTGAAGCTCGGCGGCCTCGAGCTTCGTCAGCGGCTCGATGATCTCGAAGACGTCGCCGCCGCTGGAGAAGTTGCCGCCGGCGCCGGTGATGATGACGGTCTTGATCGTATCGTCGAAGCGCAGCGCGTGGAACGTGTCGCGCAGTTCGGCATAGCTCTCGAAGGTCAGCGGATTCTTGCGCTCCGGTCGGTTTAGCGTCACGGTCGCCGTGCCATCCTCGATCGACAGCATGAAATGCGCGGGCTCGAATGACGACAGCGGGGCGGCAATCGCGTTCTGGCGTTTCACTTCGGCTTCCTCCGTCCGTTCTTGCCTTCCGTCAGCGCGCCGCGGACGGATTTCTTCAATCCGCCCAACCTGTTCCACAGGCGCTCCTGGTCGGTTTCGCTCAGTTCCCGGAGCATTTCGGAGATCCAGTCGCCATGCGCTTCGGCCATCTCCGAAAAGACGCTCCGGCCACGATCCGTCATGCAAACGCGCACGGCGCGCCTGTCGGCCTCGGTCACCCTTCGTTCGATGAGGCCCTCCTGGGTCAGGCGGTCGACGAGGCCGGTGACGTTGCCGTTCGAGACCATCATGCGCTGCGACAGCTCGCCGAGCAGCATCCCTTCCTCCGAGCGATAGAGCTGCGCCATGAGATCGAAACGGGGCAGGGTGGTGTCGAAGCGCTCCCGCAGCCGCTTGCGGATCTCGGCCTCGATGAGGTTGGCGCAGGTGAGAAGCCTGAGCCACAAGCGCAGCTCCGTCTTGTGGTCGTGAGGATTTTCCCTGAGTGCGTATTCCGCGTCGATGTGCTCGTGCGTCGATACGCCCGGCGAATCCGTCATATTTCACCTCCGGCAACCGCGATCGTCTGCCCGGTGATAGCCGAGGCGTCCTCGTCCGCCAACCACAAGACGGCATTGGCCACCTCGCGCGGCTCGATCAGCCGGCCGAGCGGATTCTGCCGCGTAAAGGACTTGAGGAGGTCCTCGCGTGCCCGTCCGGTCTTCTGCTGGAGCTTGTCCAGGGACCGGCCGACAAGATCGGTATCGCTGTAGCCGGGGCAGACCGCATTGACCGTCACGCCGGTTCCCGCCGTCTCAAGCGCGATCGCCTTCGTCAGCCCGACCGCGGCATGCTTGGCCGCGCAATAGGCCGAAACGTATGCGTATCCCTTGAGGCCCGCCGTCGAGGCAATGGTGACGATGCGTCCGAACTTCCGATCGATCATGCCCGGCAGGACAGCCCGCGTCGCCGTCAGCACGGGCTCGACGTTGAGCGCCATCATGGCACGCAACGTCGCCACGTCGGTCCTTGCGACGGGCGCGGTCTCGGCACCGCCGGCATTGTTGACGAGAATGTCGATGCCGCCCCTTGCCGCCTCGGCTCCCGCCAGCGCCGAGCTCATGGCCTCGGCGTCCGTGACATCGGCGTGGACGTGGCCTGCAGCGCCCAGTTTCCCGGCCGCCGCGCGGGCGCTGTCGTCCGTGCGCCCGAGCACGGTAACCCGCGCGCCCGCAGCAACGAAGGCACTGGCGATCTCGAAGCCGATCCCGCGGGTGGCTCCGGTGACGAGAACATGACGAGGTTCGACGGGTTGCGGCAAGACGATGGTCCGAAATTACTGGAGGCGGTATATATTTTAGGCTTAAACAATTGCACCTTCTCGTTCAAGAGACAACCCCGGAGATGACCGAACCGGCCGCGCGGGACGGGAAAGAACCGGGGGCAGCCGCAGAAACCGGAAGGAACGGGGTTGAAAACTTTAAGGTTAAAGCATTTACTGGCGCTATCAGAGATCACGAGGGTTCGGATGGAAATCGCAGTACTTGGCGGAGGCAACGGATCGCATGCGGCGGCGGTCGACCTGAGCGAGGCGGGGCATGCCGTGCGCTTCTGGCGGCGCGACGGGCAGGCCTTCGGCAGGGTGCTCCAGACCCGGACCCTCAGGCTGCGCGACTCGAAAGGGGAGCGCGACGTTCCGATCTCCATGGTCACGGACGACCTTGAAGCGGCTGTCGGCGGCGCCGACCTCATCGTCGCGCCGGTGCCGGCCTTCGCGCAGGAGGACCTCGCCCGCCGGCTGGCGCCGTATCTCGCCGACGGACAGGTGATCTTCCTGCCGCCCGGGACCTTCGGGTCCTGCCTGATGACGAAGGTCTTGCGCGACAGCGGCTGCACCGCGGACATCGCCATTGCAGAGACCGGCACGCTGCCGTGGCTGACGCGCAGGCACGGCGAAGACGAGGTGGCGATAACCACGCGGGCCACGCGGCTTCCGACGGGGGTTTTCCCAGCGCGTCACGGGAAGCGTGCGCTCGAGGTCATCGGTCTGGCATTTCCGAATGCGATCGAGCCGGTCGAGGACGGTCTCTCGGCGGCGTTGATGAATGCCGGCCCGATCATCCATCCTCCGCTGATCCTGATGAACGCCGGACCGATCGAGCACTTCGACCGCTGGGATATCCACAACGAGGGAACGCAGCCGTCGATCCGGCGGGTCCATGATGCGCTCGATGCGGAACGGATCGCCGTCAGGCAGGCGCTCGGCTACGCCGCACCGCACTTTCCGCTCGCCGATCACTACAGCACGTCGAACTGGATGTACGGCAACCTGGCGCACGACAAGCTGGTCGATTCGGGGGACTGGCACGAGCATCTGGACCTCGCGACGCACCGGTACATGCTCGAGGACGTCGGGCTGGGGCTGGCCTTCCTCGTTTCGGTCGGAGAATGGGCGGAGACGCCGGTGCCCGTCGCGGCCGGATTGCTGGCAATCGCGGGCGCGGCGACGGGCAACGACTTCCGCAGCAGCGGGCGGACGCTGGAGAGCCTCGGTCTTTCAGCGGCGACACGCGCCGACATGCGGACAATGCTGAACCAGGGGCTTTGACCATGGCGGACCGCGCGCGCCCGATCGTCGCCTGCGTCGGCGCCGGCCGAATGGGCCGGGGCATGGCCCACTGCTTCGCATATTCGGGCCACGATGTGCACCTGATCGATGCCAAGCCGCGCGAGGGGCAGGTCCGGGAGCAGTATTTCCAGGGAGTCATCGCGGAAATCCGCGGCTCGCTCGAAAGTGTTGCGGCCCTTGGAGGCTTCGACCCCGCCGCCATCGAGGGCATTCTCGCGCGCATATCGCTCTTTCCGCTTGAACAGGCCGGAGAGGGACTGCGCGAAGCCGGGTTCGTCTTCGAGGCGGTGCCGGAGACGGATGAGGCCAAGCGCGAAGGGCTCGCGCTGATCGATGGCTTCGCCGATCCGGCCGCCATCGTGGCGTCGACGACCTCCACCTACCTTTCGACGCAGCTCGCCGGCTGGAGCGGAAGGCCGGCAACTTTCCTCAATGCCCACTGGCTCAATCCGGCCTTCCTGGTGCCGCTCGTGGAAGTCAGTCCGACGGACGAGACGGAGCCGGCGGTCGTTTCCCGCCTGAAGGCGCTGCTCGAGGGGATCGGAAAGGTGCCGGTCGTCTGCCGGGCGTCGCCCGGATATATCGTGCCGCGCATCCAGGCACTCGCGATGAACGAGGCGGCCCGGCTGGTCGAGGAGGGCGTGGCTTCGGCCGAGGAGGTCGACAAGGCTGTGCGGTACGGCTTCGGCTTCCGCTTCGCCGTTCTCGGCCTCCTGGAGTTCATCGACTGGGGCGGTGGCGACATCCTCTATCATGCGAGCCGCTACATGACGGAAGCGATGAAGGACGATCGGTTCGCCGCGCCCGAGGTTGTCCGGCGCAACATGGCGGAAGGGCGCAACGGTCTTCGCGACGGCCGGGGTTTCTACGAGTACGAGGGCATGGACGTTCCGGCCTACCGCCAGATGCGGCTGAAGGAATTCCTCGATATGCTCAGGCGCAGCGGCCTGCACCGCCAGCCTGCCGGCGCAGCGGAGGGATCGGCCCCGTGAGCGAACTTTCCTTCACGGTGAAGAGGGTCAAGGAGGAGACGCGGCGCGTCCGCTCGGTGGTGCTCGAAGCGACGGGCGATGCCTCGCTTCCGCAATGGGCGGCCGGCGCTCATGTCCGCGTCAGGCTTCCGCAGGGTGGCGACCGGCCGTATTCGCTGGTCGATCTGCCGGATTTTCGCACCGGTCGCCACTATGTTCTGGGGACGCTTCTGGAAGAGGAGAGCACCGGAGGGTCGCGCTACATCCATTCGCTGGCGGAAGGCGACAGTGTGCGCGCGACCGGGCCCGTCAACCACTTCGAACTGGCGGACGGAGAGGGGCCGGTGCTGCTCGTCGCCGGCGGCATCGGCATAACACCGATATTCTCGATGGCGGCGGCGCTCGCCCGGACGGGTCGTGAATTTCATCTGCACTACCTGGGGCGCGCCAGCGGCGAACTGGCATTCCTGCCGGAACTCGCGGAGATCTGCGGCGACCGGTTGACCGTTCATTACGACGACACCCCGCCCGGACGTCCGGATTTTTCGGAACTGACCGGCGCTCTCGGGCCTAATGGAGACGCCTTCGTCTGCGGGCCCTCCGGCATGATCGAGGCCATGAAAACGGCCTGGGCGCTGGCCGGACGGGCGCCGGGCAGGCTGCACTACGAACTTTTCACCGCGACGCCCGCGCCCGCCGCCGGCGATGCAACCTTCGAGGTCGAGATCAAGTCGACGGGGCAGGTGGTGACAGTCGGCCCGGATCAGTCGATTATCGAGGCCCTGGAAGAGGCCGGCGTCGAGGTCGTCTACGACTGCCAGCGTGGCGACTGCGGCATCTGCCAGACCGAGGTGCTGGAAGGCATCCCGGAGCACCGCGACGTCGTGCTCACCGACGAGGAGAAGGCATCGAATACCGTAATGCAGATCTGCGTGTCGCGGGCGAAGACGCCGCGGCTCGTGCTCGACCTTTAGCGATCCGAAGCGAAGGAGGTTTCCGCGATGACGCGTTTTGCCGATCCCGCCGCCGTCAAGGCGCTGATCCGTCCCGAACAGGTGCACCGGGACGTCTATACGGACCCGGAGGTCTTCCGCCTGGAGATGAAGCACCTCTTCGCCAATACCTGGGTCTATGTCGGCCATGCGAGCCAGATCCCGAATCCGGGCGATTACCTGACGACCGACATCGGCGACCAGCCCGTCATGGCTTCGCGCCACACTGACGGGACGATCCACGTCCTCTACAACCGCTGTCCCCACAAGGGAACGAAGATCGCCTCGGAAGCCTGCGGCAATACGGGGAAATTCTTTCGCTGCCCCTACCATGCCTGGTCGTTCAAGACCAATGGCGCGCTGCTCGCGATCCCGTTCAAGAAGGGCTATGACGGCACGGGCCTCGAAGAGACCGAGGCCGTCAAGGGTCTGGCGCCGGTCGGTGCGACGCATGTCTACCGGGACTTCATCTTCGCGCGGCTGGCCCCGACGGGCGTCGATTTCGATACGTTCTTCGGCGAGAGCCTCTCTTCGATCGACAACATGATCGACCGCTCGCCGGAGGGGAAGCTGGTGCTCGAGGGGGCACCGCTGCGCTACATGCATCCCTGCAACTGGAAGATGCTCGTCGAGAACCAGACGGACACCTGCCACCCGATGGTCGCGCACGAGTCCTCCGCCGGCACCGCAGTCTCGGTCTGGGAGCGCGAACAGGCCAAGGGCGGCAGGAAGCCGATGGCAGTGGAAGTGTACGCGCCGTTCATGTCGCCCTACGACTTCTTCGAGAAGATGGGCTTGAGGGTGTGGCCGAACGGGCACGGGCACACCGGCGTCACCACGTCCATCCATGCCGATTATTCCGCGGTGCCCGGCTATTTCGAGCAGATGGTCGCGGCGTATGGCGAGGAGCGCGCGAGGGCGATCCTCGGCGAGAACCGGCACAACACCTGCTACTTCCCCAACATCATGGTGAAGGGGCCGATCCAGACGCTGCGGGTGTTCAAGCCGATCGCGGCCGACAGGACGCTGGTCGAAAGCTATACGTTCCGGCTCGTCGGCGCGCCGGACATGCTGTTCGAACGCACGTTGATGTACAACCGGCTGATCAATGCCCCGACGTCGATCGTCGGCCATGACGACCTGGAGATGTACGAGCGCGCGCAGCTCGGCCTGCATGCCGACGGGCTCGAATGGGTCAACATCCAGCGGCTCTACGCTCCGGGCGAGGCCGAGGACGTGACCGATCTCGCCGGCGGCACCAGCGAGCGCCAGATGCGAAACCAGTTCCATGCCTGGGCCAAGTACATGACGATGTCCATGAGGCCGGAGGGAACAGCCCTCCAGGAGGCGGCGCAATGAGCGAGGTCACGGAGAAGGACCTGATCGATTTCATCTACCGCGAGGCGCGGCTCCTCGACGAGTTGCGCTACGAAGAGTGGCTCGGACTCTATGCCGAGGACGCGCACTACTGGATGCCGGCGGAATGGCAGCAGACCGATCCGAAGCTCCAGGCCTCGCTGATGTACGAGGACATGCTGCTCCTGAGGATCCGCGTCGAGCGGCTCGCCGGCGCGCGCACTTTCAGCCAGAAGCCGAAGAGTCGCGCCCAGCACCTGCTGCAGACGCCGCAGGTGGACGAGATCAACGCAGCAGAAAACCGGTACCGGACCTACACGCCCTTCCACTACGCTGAAACCCGCGGCGACGAGTTCGGCATCCACGCCGGCTGGGCCCGGCACGAACTGCGCGTCGAGGAGGGCAGTCTCAGAATTGTCCTGAAGCGTGTCGATCTCGTCAACTTCGATGCGCCGTTCGGCAACATCCAGCTTTTCATGTGAGCGACAGATGAACCTTCTCCCCGGTGTTCTGCAAGATCAGACCGTCTTCGGCCGGTTCGAGCGTACTGCGGAGCGCTTTGCCGCGCGTCCGTTCCTTGCGGTGCTGCCGGAAACGGCGGCCGCCTACGGCATCGAGGCCGGCGAAATCGGCTACGGCGAGGCCCTCCGCCGCGTGAGGGAACTCGCCGACGGTTATCGCTCCGCCGGGTACGGGGCGGGCCACCGCGTCGGGCTGCTTCTGCAGAACCGGCCGGAATTCGTCGTCCACTGGCTGGCGCTGAACGCCGTCGGAGCGTCGATCGTGCCGATCAATCCGGACCTCCGGGCTGCCGAGCTCGAATATCTGGTTTCTCATTCGGAGATGCTTCTGGCAGTCTCGAACGCCGGACGCATCGGCGACCTGGAAGCGGCGGCCGCTGCGGCCGGTGCGGCGCTGCAGGTGGTGACCGCCGATGCGGCGCCACCGAAGGCGCTGCGAACAGCCGGGGCACCCGGCCCGCTGACGCGAGAAAGCGAATGCGCGCTGCTCTACACGTCCGGGACGACCGGCAAGCCGAAGGGCTGCGTCCTGGAAAACGCCTACTGCCTCCTCGCCGGGGAATGGTATGCCACGGTCGGAGGGCTCTGCGGGCTCGATGTCGATCCGCCGGAGCGCATGCTGACGCCACTTCCGCTCTTTCACATGAACGCCCTGGCCTTTTCGCTGGTTGCCACCATGACCGTCGGCGGGTGCATCGCCGTACTCGACCGGTTTCATCCGCGAAGCTGGTGGGCAAGCGTCAGGGAGTTCGGCGCGACCGTCGTGCACTATCTCGGCGTCATGCCGGCGATGCTGATGTCGGCTCCGGAAGACGGATCCGACCGGGCGCACAATGTCCGGTTCGGCTTCGGCGCAGGCGTGGACCGGGGGCTGCACGGACCGTTCGAGGAGCGTTTCGGCTTTCCGCTGCTTGAGGCCTGGGCGATGACGGAGACGGGGGCGGGCGCCGTCGTCATCGCGAGCGAGGAGCCGCGCCGGATCGGCACCAATTGCTTCGGGCGGCCGAAACCCGAGGTCGAGGTTCGCGTCGTGACCGATACCGGCGAGGAAGCGGAACCGGACGAGCCTGGCGAACTTCTGGTGCGCCACGCCGGCGACAATGCGCGCGAGGGCTTCTTCCGCGAATACCTGAAGGACCCGGAGGCGACGGCGGCGGCCTGGCGGGGCGGGTGGTTCCACACCGGCGACGTCGTCAGCCGCGACCGCGACGGCCAGCTCCATTTCGTGGATCGGAAGAAGAACGTCATCCGCCGGTCCGGCGAGAACATCTCGGCCGTGGAGGTGGAAAACGTGCTAGCCCGGCATCCGGCGGTAGCGCAGGTCGCAGTCGCGCCGACGCCCGACCCGGTGCGCGGCGAGGAGGTCGTGGCGCTGATCGTACCGGCGGAGGAGGGCGCCGGCGCGCTCGTCGCCGAAGAGATCGTTCGCTATTGCCTGACGCGGCTCGCCTACTACAAGGCGCCGGGCTACGTCGCCTTCGTGGAGACGATTCCGCTGACCTCGACCGAGAAGATCCAGCGGGGCGCGCTCAGGGCAGCCGTCGAGGCGGCACTTGCCGAGGGGCGTGCCATCGACACATGCGGCCTGAAGAAGCGGACAGCCTGAGGTGATCGTTCCCGCCAATCCACGCCGACCGTACCGGGACGTCGCCGTCGCCGTGCCCGTCAGCATTCCCTATGTGCGCTATTCCATCCAGACGGCCCACTGGTGGATCGCCCGTGCGTTGAAGGAACTGAGCGAACGCGCCCGCATCCGGCCCGCCGACATCGACGGGCTGTCGGTGTCGAGCTTCACGCTCGCACCCGACACGGCCGTCGGCCTGACCCAGCATCTTGGGCTGTCGCCGCGCTGGCTCGACAACATTCCCATGGGCGGGGCAAGCGCCGTCGTCGCCTTGCGCCGGGCCGCCCGCGCGGTGGAGGCCGGCGATGCGACGATCGTCGCCTGCGTCGGCGGGGACGCCAACCAGGTCGATTCGTTCCGCAATCTGCTGTCGTCCTTCTCGCGTTTCGCGCAGGATGCGAGCTATCCCTACGGATATGGCGGGCCGAACGGCTCCTTCGCCCTCATGACCGATCACTACATGCGCACCCACGGCGCGACGCGGGAGGACTTCGGCAGGATCTGCGTGTCGCAGCGGGAGAATGCCCTGTCATATCCGCAGGCCATCATGAAGAAGCCTCTGGCGCTCGACGACTACCTGTCCGCGCGTCCGATCGCCGACCCGATCCACCTCTTCGACTGCGTCATGCCGTGCGCCGGCGCTGAAGCGTTCCTGGTGACGACCGTGGACGTGGCGATGGATCTCGGCCTGCCGCATGCGACGTTGCTGTCGACCATCGAGCGGCACAACGGCTTTCCCGACGATCCGATCCAGATGCGCGGCGGCTGGGCGATGGACGTCGACGACCTCTATGCCATGGCCGGCGCGACACCGGACGACGTCGACGTGCTGGAGACCTACGACGATTATCCGGTCATCGTGATGATGCAGTTCGAGGACCTCGGATTCTGCGGCAAGGGCGAGGGACCTGAATTCGTCCGCGCCCACGACATGACCAATGGTGGAGACTTTCCGCAAAACACCTCCGGCGGACAGCTCTCGGCGGGGCAGGCAGGTGCGGCCGGCGGCTATCTCGGCATGGTGGAGGCGCTGCGGCAGATAACCGGCCAGTCCCTGTCGAAACAGGTGGCGGATGCGAACATCGCACTCGTTTCCGGCTTCGGCATGATCAACTACGACCGCGGACTGTGCTCGGGCGCGGCCATCCTTCAGGGAGGCGGCGCATGAGCGAGCCGATCGCCCCGCCGCGGAAAAAAGACCCGCAAAAGGTTACCCGGCCGCCGGAACTGCCGCCGCTGCAGCGAAGCCGCGCCTCGCTCAAGCTCTCGGCCCGGGCGGCCCGAGGGGTCTTCGCACTGCAGGTCTGCGAAGCCTGCGGCACAGTCTCCTATCCGCCGCGCGACGCCTGCGCCGGATGTCTTTCGACCGAGCTCAGGTTCAGCCCGGTCGACGATCGCGGCGAGGCGATCGCCATGACGGTGGTGCGAACCAGCACCGACCTCTATTTCCGCCAGCGCACCCCCTGGCGGGTGGGTACGGTGCGGCTCGACTGCGGCCCCTCGATCGTCGCGCACCTGCACGGCGACGTTCAGGTGCCGGGGCGGGTGCGCATGGTCTCGAAGCTCGACAAGAGCGGCAATGCAGTCCTTATGGCGCTTCCAGCAGGGGAGAGCGAGAACATGGCCGACGATCCGGAATACCGCGAACTGACGGCAAGCCCGAAACATCGTCGGGTGCTGGTGACGAGCTGCCGCGAGGCCGTCGGCCAGGAAGTCGCCGCCGCGCTGTCGCGGGCCGGCGCGTCAACCGTGTTCGCGGGAATAGCGGAACCCTGGAAGCCCTTCCCGGGACAGGCCGCACTGGAGGCGATTCCGAACGTGCAGGTCATGCCGCTCGACCTGACGGATACCTCTTCGGTCAGTGAACTCGCCGGCGAGATCGGCGGCAAGACGGACATCGTGGTCAATACGGCCGACTACGTCCGTCGGGGCGGGATGATCGGAGACGGCGGCCTGGTGACTTCTCGCGATGCCTTCGAAGTCAACGTTTTCGGCCTGCAGCGGCTGGCGGAGGCGTTCGGGCCGGCAATGCGCGGGCGAGGCGCCGACGGTACGAACTCGGCGGCCGCTTTCGTCGACGTGCTGCCGGTGTACGCGCTCGCCAACAGCCCCGGGTTCGGCTTCTACTCGGCGAGTGCGGCGGCGCGCCATTCGCTGCTGCAGTGCCTGCGTGCCGAATTGCGGCCGGGCGGCGTGAGGGTGATGAGCGTCTTCACCGGGCCCGTGGACGATGACTGGCGCCAGCATGTGCCGCCGCCCAAGGTCGCGCCGGCGCAGATCGCCCGGGCGGTCGTGGTGGCGCTCGAGGAAGGCATCGAGGAGAGCTTCGTCGGAGACGTGGCCAAGGATGTCGCGGCGCGCTTTCTCGACGATCCCAAGGTTCTGGAACGGGAGCTTAGCCAGTGAGCAACGCATCGCATCCGGAGGGAAGCGGACTTCTCGAGGCGCTCGTCGGGGGTATCCGCTCGGGCGGTGTCGAGATTGTCGACCTGACCCATACGCTGGCTCCGGATTTTCCGGTCATGGTCCTGCCGCCGGAATTCGGCCAGTGCCAGCCGTTCCGGATGGAGGAGGTTTCGCGCTATGACGGGCGAGGTCCCGGCTGGTACTGGAACAACATTTCGATGAGCGAGCACGCCGGCACCCATTTCGACGCTCCGGCGCACTGGATCTCCGGTCGCAACGTGCCGTGCGGCACGGTCGACGAAGTGCCTGTCGAGAAGCTGGTAGGCCCGGCGGTCGTCCTCGACTTCTCGGCCGAGAGTGCGGCAGACGAGGATTTCCTGCTGACGCGCGCCCATCTCGAGGAATGGGAAGAGGCGAACGGCGCAATCGAACCGGGTTCGTGGCTGCTCTTCCGCACCGACTGGTCGAAGCATGTCGGGACGGCAAAATATCTCAACTTGCGGGAGGACGGCGCCCATTCGCCGGGGCCGGCGCCGGATGCGATGGAGTTCCTCGTCAAGGAGCGCGACATCGTCGGCTTCGGCGTCGAGACGATCGGGACGGATGCGGGGCAGGGGACGCACCTGACCCCGCCCTATCCCGCCCACTACATTCTTCACGGCAACGGCCGCTATGGCTTGCAGTGCCTCAATGCGCTGGATCGCCTGCCGGTCCGTGGAGCCGTGATCTTCGCCGCACCGCTCAAGATACGTCACGGCTCCGGCAGCCCGCTGCGTGTCGTCGCCATGGTGCCCGCCGGTACAGGAGGGAGTTGAGATGGACGAGCGCAAGTTCACGGCCGTCGTCACAGGCAGCAGTTCGGGCATCGGGCGCGACATCGCGAGGCGCATGCTCGATCGCGGCTGGCTGGTTGTCGGCCTGTCCCGGGAAGAGCATGATTTCGAGCACGAGCGGTTCGAACCGGTCAAGGTCGACCTGCTCGACGAGGCAGCGACGAAGGCCGCGGCAGATCGCATCGCCGCGCGCCGCGACGTCACGCACGTGGTCCACAATGCCGGTCTCATCTGGCCGAACGTCCTCGAAGAGGTGAAGCCCGAGGAGATCGACGGGCTGACGCGGCTCCACGTCACCTCGCCGATGATCCTGACCCAGGCCTTCGTGCCGTCGATGCGCGGGAACGGCTTCGGCCGTGTCGTCTTCGTCAGTTCGCGTGCCTCGATGGGAGTGCCTTCGCGCACCGCCTATTCGGCGACGAAAGCCGCGGTCCACGGAATGGCGCGCACCTGGGCGCAGGAACTGGGGCCCGCCGGCGTGACCGTCAACGTCGTCGCGCCGGGGCCGATCCTCACCGACAATTTCTGGGGCATCATCCCGAAAGGATCCGAGCGTCAGGAACGCCTCGCCGGGCAGTTGCCGGTGCGCCGCCTCGGAACCGTCGAGGACGTTTCCCGCGCGGTAATGTTCTTCGCCGAGCCGGACGCCGGCTACGTCACCGGGCAGGTGCTCTTCGTGTGCGGCGGCAGCAGCCTGAACGGCATCTCGCTCTAGCGCAGGCGACCGGTGCTCCGGGGCTGCCCCGGAGGGCTTGCAATCGACCGGACAAATAGTTTAAACATAAAATAGTTTCGCGAGATCCGAGAGGAGGCATCGATGCGCATCACGGTGATCGGCGGCGGCCCGGGCGGGCTCTATTTCGCGCTTCTGACGAAGAAGCAGCGACCCGACTGGACGATCGACGTCCACGAGCAGAACAAGGCCGACGACACGTTCGGCTTCGGCGTCGTCTTCTCCGACGAGACGCTCCACGAGTTCCTGTCGCGCGACCGCAAGTCGTTCGATCGCATCCGTTCGGAATTCGCCTACTGGGACGACGTCGCCGTTCACAAGGAGGGGGTCGAGATGCGCTGCGCCGGCAACGGCTTCGCCGGCATCTCGCGCATGAAGCTACTCAACATCCTGCAGCAGCGTTGCCGGGAGGAGGGCGTCGGACTGCATTTCGGGGAAGCCGTCGATCCCGCCAGGCTCCGGGAGCGCTTTCCGGACTCGGACGTGATCCTCGCCGCCGACGGCGTCAACTCGCAGGTCCGTGAACACTTCAAGGATGCCTTCCGGCCGGAAGTCTCCGTAAAGGCGAACCGCTTCTGCTGGATGGGTTCGACCCGGCCGATGGACGAGTTCAACTACTTCTTCAAGCAGACCGAGCACGGCATCATCTGCGCCCACTGCTACCAGTACGAGGCCGGCCGCTCGACCTGGGTCTTCGAGATGGACGAGGCCTGCTGGCAGGGCCACGGTTTCAGGGAGACCGACGAGGAGGATTCGCGGGCCCGGCTCGAAAAGCTCTACGCCGAGGAATTGCAGGGGCACGGCCTGCTGCTCAACCGGTCGCACTGGCGGCGCTTTCCGCGCATCTTCTGCCAGAACTGGTCGCACGAGAACATCGTGCTGCTCGGGGATGCCAAGGCTTCGGCGCATTTCTCGATCGGATCGGGCACCAAACTCGCGATGGAGTGCGCCATCTCGCTGTCCGACAGCGTGGTGGAGCACGGCGAGACCGACGTGCAGGCCGCCTTCCGGGCCTACGACGAGGAGCGCCGCACACCCTGCCAGGTGATCCAGCACAACGCCGACGTTTCGCTCGCCTGGTTCGAGCACATGAACCGTTCCTGGGATATGGAACCCGAACAGTTCTCGATGGTCGTCATGTGCCGGGCGAAGTCGATCACCTACGACAATCTCATCGTGCGCGACCCGGGCTATGTCGCGAAGGTCGACAAGGCATACTACGAACGGCTCTACCGCGAGACGGGCTACGACTACCGCAAGAGCCGGCCGACACCGATGTTCACGAAGTTCAGGTTGCGCGACATGGAAGTCGAGAACCGCGTCGTCATGTCGGCGATGGCGCAGTACTCGGCAGACGACGGCGGAAACCTCAACGACTGGCACCATGTCCATTATTCGTCGCACGCGCTCGGCGGGCCGGGACTGCTCTTCACCGAGATGACGTGCCCGTCGCCGGATGCCCGCATAACCTGGGGCTGCACGGGGCTCTGGACGGACGAGCACGAGGCGCAGTGGAAGCGGATCGTCGACTTCGTCCACGAGCATTCGGCGACGAAGGTCTGCATGCAGCTCGGGCATTCCGGGCGCAAGGGCTCGACGCAGCTGGGCTGGGAGAAGGCGGAGTGGCCGATCGAGGAGAAGGCCCGGAACTGGCCACTGCTTTCGGCATCGCCGATCGCCTACATGGAGGGAGTGAGCGACAAGCCGCGAGAGATCGACCGGGCGGAGATGGACCGCATCAAGCGGGATTTCGTCCAGGCGGTCGAGCGGGCCGAGCGCGCGGGTTTCGACATGTGCGAACTGCACTGCGCCCACGGTTATCTTCTCGCGAGCTTCCTTTCTCCGCTGACCAACCGGCGTACTGACTCTTATGGCGGCTCGATCGAGAACCGGTTGCGGTATCCGCTCGAGGTCTTCCGGGCCATGCGCGAGGTTTGGCCGAAGGAAAAGCCGATGTCGGTGCGGATCTCGGCGAGCGACTGGAAGGATGGAGGCATTTCCGAGGAAGATACCTTCGCCATCGCGGTGGCTTTCGCCGAAGCCGGCTGCGATCTGATCGACGTTTCCGCAGGCCAGACGGTGGCCGACCAGAAGCCGGTCTACGGGCGGATGTTCCAGGTCCAGTTCGCCGAGGCGATCCGTAACGTGCCGAGGATGGCGGTGATGGCCGTCGGCGCGATCACCGAGCCGGGACAGGTGAACACGATCCTGCATACGCGCCGCGCCGACCTCGTAGCGCTTGGACGTCCCCATATGTGGAACCCGTATTTCGCGCGGCAGGCGGCTGCGTGGTACGACGCGCGCAACCAGCAATGGCCGAAGCAGTATCTTTCCGGCCGTGACCAGGCACACCGCGAGATGGCCAAGCGGCGCGAGCAGGACCTTGAACTGCGCCGCAAGGCGCGGCCGAAGCCGCATGTCGGCGAATCCGAGGGCGCCGTCCAGGTGAAGGCTGCGGAGTGATGGCCGAGCGGGGACAGGTATTCTCCGCGCGCTACAAGCTGCGCTTCGCCCATTGCGACGTCGCCGGAATTGCCTTCTTCCCGCGTCTCGTCGAGATGATCAACGCGCTCGTCGAGGACTGGTTCGAGGAAGGGCTCGGCGTCGGATTCCGGGCACTGCACCAGACCCTGGGCCGCGGGGTTCCGGCGGTGGCGCTGTCGGTGGAGTTCGTCGGTCCGGCGTGTCTCGGCGACGTACTCGTCTATTCCCTGTCTGTTGCAGAGATCGGCCGCAGCTCGATGACGCTGGACGTGCGGGCGAAGGTCGACGGCGGGGCGCCGGTCCTGCGGGCTCGCCACAAGGTCGTGTTCGCCGACGTTTCAGGCGACCGGCCGAGGCCCGTGGCGATCGAGGGCGAACTCAGAGACAGGATCGAGACATATCGGAGCGGCGAAGCGCATGGACAGCCGGGTTCTTCCTGATCTCCTCCGCAGGCAGGGAGAGCGCTACGGCCCGCGCGACCTGGTAGTGTTCGGCGACACGAAGTGGAGCTATGCCGAGGCCGCGGGGATCGCGGCAGCGCGGGCGGAGACGCTGCGCCAAGCCGGCATCGGCCGCGGCGACCGCGTCGCGCTGATGATCACGAACCGGGCCGAGATGCTGGAGCTCATTTTCGGCTGCGCATGGCTTGGTGCCCTGGCGGTGCCGATCAACGTCGCATCCCGTGGCGTCCAGCTCCAGCACATCCTCGGAAACAGCGGAGCCCGGCTCCTCGTCGTGGAGGACGGGCTCGCCGATTGCATCGACACGATCGAAACGACCGAGCTGGCACTGGAATCGATCTGGGTCGTCGGCGATCGCGGGGGCGCCGGGCATCCGCTCCTTGCCGCGCTGCCTCCGCGCGGCGGAGAAATCGACGCTGCCTCGCTTGCCGCCGGGGATCTCGCCGCGATCATCTATACCTCTGGGACAACGGGGCCGTCGAAGGGCGTCTGCTGTCCCCACGCGCAGCTCTACTGGTGGGGCCGCAACACTGCCGACATCCTCGACATCGGCGAGGGCGACCGGCTCCATACCAGCCTTCCGCTTTTCCACGTCAATGCGCTCAATACCGTCTACCAGGCCCTGATCACCGGTGCGACGGTCGTCGTCGGCAAGCGCTTCTCGGCCTCGGGGCTGTGGCCGGAGCTCATACGTCACGGGGCGACCGTGACCTACCTGCTCGGTGCGATGGTTCCGATCCTCCTGTCGAGGCCCCAGAGCGATCTCGACCGTGCGCATTCGGTGCGCATCGCCCTCGGTCCCGGCGTGCCGGCGCGGTTCCATGAGCCTTTCCGCCGGCGCTTCGGGTTTGCCCTGGTGGAAGGCTACGGCTCGACCGAGACGAATTTCGTCATTGCCGCAAGCCCGGGCGAGGGCGCATCGTCGGGCATGGGCCGGATCCGTCCCGGCTTCCAGGCGCGCGTCGTCGATGACCGGGACGAGGAGGTCAGGCCGGGCGAGGCGGGTGAACTGATCTTGCGGGCCGACGAGCCCTTCGCGTTCTCCGACGGATATTTCGGCATGCCCGACAAGACGGTGGAGGCGTGGCGGAACCTCTGGTTCCATACGGGCGACCGCGTCGTGCGCGAGGCCGACGGCAGTTTCCGGTTCGTCGACCGGATGAAGGACGCGATCCGCCGGCGGGGCGAGAACATCTCCTCCTTCGAGGTGGAGCAGGTGCTGCTGTCGCATCCGTCGGTCGGCTCGGTCGCGGTGTTCCCCGTGCGCTCGGAAATGGCGGAGGACGAGGTCATGGCGGCGATCATTCCGGAAACGGGCGCCGAAATCGACGAGGCCGAGCTGATCTCTTTCTGTCGGCCGAAGCTCGCCTATTTCGCCATTCCGCGCTTCATCGAGGTCGTCGACAGCCTTCCGACGACGGAGAACGGCAAGGTTCGCAAGCATGCACTGACCGAACGCGGCGTCACGGATGCCGCCTGGGACCGGGAAGCGCACGGCATCCCGGTCCGATAGCTGCGAGATTCCGTTCAGGCCTGACGCGCTTCACGCCAAAGCGAAATCGCGCGGGCGACGGCCGGGTTCAGGCCGCCGTCAGCCTGACGTCGACATTCCCGCGCGTGGCGTTCGAATAGGGGCAGCGTTCGTGCGCTGCGGCGAGAAGCTCGTCGACGCTTTCGCGGTTCATGCCCGGTACGTGCGCCCTCAATTCCACCGCAAGGGCATAGCCGACGGCGACCGGGCCGATGCCGACCCGTGCGGTGATCGTCGTTTCGGCCGGCAGGGCGATCTTGCCCTGGCGCGCCACCAGCTTGAGGGCCCCGAGGAAGCAGGCGGCGTAGCCGGCGGCGAAGAGCTGCTCGGGATTGGTTCCCGCGCCACCGGGGCCGCCGAGGCCCTTCGGCACGGTGAGAGCGACCGCGAGGTTTCCGTCGCTGCTTTCGGCGCGGCCGTCGCGACCGCCGGTTGCCGTGGCTTCGGCTTCGTAAAGGATTTTCTCGGGCGTCATCAAGGGTGTGGTCCTCCGGTTTGGGGGCAGGTCGCGACGTCAGCGCTTGCGGCCGTTGCGGATCAGGCTTCTGAAGTCTTCGCGGGCCCGGTCGGGCGCGAGCGCGAAACTCGGGCCCCGGCTCGGCTCGATGCCGTCGAGCTTGCGCAGCGCCCCCCACATCTCGGCGCTCTTCAGGCCCACCGAGGCGCAGTTTACGACCGGTGCCAGACCGACCCGGAAGCCGTGCTCGCCGCCGATCAGGAGCCCCGGCAGGACGCCGGCCGGCACGATGACCTCGGCGCCGGCGTCGACCAGCGGGCGCGCGCATTCCGTGAAGTCGGCGAGCATTCTTCGGCGCGCCTCGTCATCGCCGGCGAAAGCCGCGCTGAAATCCTCGGGCCGGCAGGCAAGGCCCGCGACATGCCGTACCCTGTCGCCGATGCCGTAGCGATCGGCCTGCTCGCGATGCCAGACCTCGAAGACCGGATCGAGCGTCACCAGCCCCAGTTGCCGGCCGAGCTGCAAGGCGGCGTACAATGTTGCTTCGCCGACGCCGACGACGGGAATGCGCAGTGTCGAACGCAGGTCGTAGAGCCCGGGGTCCTGGAAATGGCCGATGACGCAAACGTCGAAGCCTGCTTCCTCCGCGGCAATCGCGTTGTCGATCGCCAGGATCGAGCAGCGAAGCTCGCTCAGGCGGCCGAAATCGCGGTCGGGCGGCGAAATGCCTGCGACCTCGACGGTGTTCCCCGGAGCGGCGATCGAATTGAGATAGGCGGCGAGCCGATCCATGTAGGGGCGGCTTGCCGTCTCGTCGATGAAGCTCTGCCAGAATATCCTCATGGCTGCGTTCCAGTCGCGTTCGAGCCTAGCGCGTGCCGGCTCCTCCGAGGTAGGTCGAGACCAGCCTCGGATCGTGGATAAGGGATTGGGCGGTTCCGGAGTGGTTGATCTCGCCGGTCTCCATCACATAGCCGTAGTCCGCCGTCTCGAGCGCCGCCTTCGCGTTCTGCTCGACGAGCAGTATCGATACTCCGAGCTCGCGCAGCGAGGCGATGATGCGAAATATCTCGCGAATGATGAGCGGTGCCAGTCCGAGGCTCGGTTCGTCGAGCATCAGGAGGCGTGGCCGTGCCATCAGGGCGCGCCCGAGCGCCAGCATTTGCCGCTCGCCGCCCGAGAGCGTGCCGGCGTTCTGGGAGCGCCGTTCGGCCAGCCGCGGAAAGCGCTGGAAGATGTCGTCCATATCCTTGCGCACAGCCGCCTTGTCGCGGCGGCGGGTGTAGGCGCCGAGCAGCAGGTTGTCGCGGACGGACAAATCCGCGAAGAGCTCGCGCTTTTCAGGCACGAGGCAAAGTCCCATTTCTACGCGCTTTTCCGTCTCGAAGCGACTGATGTCCATGTCGTCGAAGCGAACCGTCCCGCCTGCCCTGAGCAGACCGATCGCGGCAGTGAGCAGGCTGGTCTTGCCGGCGCCGTTCGGACCTATGACGGTGACGATCTGCCCGGCCTCGACGGCGAGCGACACGCCCCGTACGGCTTCCGCCTTGCCGTAGGAGACGCTCACGTCCTCGATGGAGAGCAGCGCCATCAGGCCACGCCTCCGAGATAGGCTTCCTGAACGCGGGTATCGGCGCGCACGGTGGCCGGCTCGCCCTCGCAGAGCTTGACGCCGAACTCCATGACGAAGATGCGGTCGACGAGGTTCATGACGAACTCCATGTCGTGCTCGACGATCAGGATGGTCAGGCCCTCCTTCCTGAGCGAACGCAGGAGGTCGGCCAGCGCCAGCTTTTCCTGGCGCCGGAGGCCGGCGGCCGGCTCGTCGAGCACGAGGAGAACGGGATCCGCGGCAAGGGCGCGCGCGATTTCCAGAATACGCTGGTTGCCGAGCGGCAGGTTGCCGGCGAGTTCGTAGGGCTTGTCGCCCAGGCCGACGCGCCGGAGCTGGCGCAGGGCCTCGAAGCGCGCCTGCTTCTCCTCGCGCCGCTCCAGGTGAAGCGCGCCGGCGAGAAAGCCCGCTTTCGTGCGCGTGTGGGTGCCGAGGAGGACGTTGTCGATCAATGACATTCGTGGCCTCAGCTTCACGTGCTGGAAGGTGCGCGCTATGCCGGCGCGGGCGATTTTTCGCTGCGCCGTGCGCGTGATGTCGGTTCCCGCGAAGCCGATCCTGCCGTCGCTGACGGGCAGTGCGCCGGTCAGCAGGTTGAACATGGTGCTCTTGCCGGCGCCGTTCGGGCCGATCAGGCCGAGGATCTCCCCGGACTTCAGTTCGAAGCTGACGTCGTTGACGGCAAGGAGTCCGCCGAAGCGGCGTGTGCAGGCTTCCGCCTTGAGCAGAGTATGCCCCGGCTCAGGCTGCATGCGCTGGGGCAGGGGATCCGCGCTTTCCGGGAGCTCCCGTTTCGGCTCCGGCAGGAGATGAGCGACGAAAGGCACGATCCCCTCGCGTGCATATTGCAGGAAGAGGATGAAAAGGCCGGAGAAGACGACAATCTCCAACTGTCCCGAAGCGCTTGGTGCGATCAGCGGCAGGTAGTCCTGCACACTGTTCTTGAGCAGCGTGATAAGGCCGGCACCGACCACGGCGCCGAGCAGGTAGCCCGAACCTCCGACCATGGCCATCATCAGGAATTCGATGCCCATGGTCACGTCGAAGGGCGTCGGGCTGACGAAGCGGTTCATGTGGGCATAGAGCCATCCGGCAAAGGCGGCGAGCAGGGCGGAAACGACGAACGTTACCAGCCTGATGCGAAAGGCGTCGATCCCGAGGGATTCGACCATGGCGTTGCCTCCGCGCAGTGCCCGCATGGCCCGGCCGATGCGCGAATTGAGCAGGTTGTGTGCCAGCAGCATGGCTATCAGGAGGATCGCCCAGATGAGATAGTAGATTTCGGCGCTTGTCTCGAGCTTCATCGTGCCGATCGAGACCGGCGGGATCGACGTGATGCCGTTGTGGCTTCCGAGGCCCGGCATGTTGCCGAAGGTGAAGTAGATCGCCAGTCCCCAGGCAATGGTGCTCAGGGACAGGAAATGCCCCTTCAGGCGCAACGTCACTGCGCCGAGAACGGCGGCGACGAGAGCGGTAAGCAGCAGCGCGAGCAACAGGCCGAGCCAGGGCGAAAGCCCCTGCACTGCGGAAACCCAGGCGGTCGAGTAGGCTGCGATGCCCATGAATGCGGCCTGGCCGAAGGAGACCATGCCGCTGATGCCGGTGAGGAGCACGAGGCCGAGAGCGACCAGCGCGTAGACGCCGATGTAGTTCATCAGCGACACGGTGAAAGGGGCGATGTAGGCCGGCGCCGCGGCGATCAGGAGAACGACGACCGCAGTCACCAGACGCGTTGTCCGCGCGTTCATTCGTCGATGTCCTCCTCGGAGTGCACGAATGTGTAGGAGCGCCACAGGAGCACCGGGATCAGGATCGAGAAGACGATCACCTCCTTGAAGGAACTGCTCTGGAATGCGGCAAAGCTCTCAAGCACGCCGACGAAGAGCGAGCCGAGCGCCGTGACGGGAAAGCTGACCAGTCCGCCGATGATCGCGCCGACGAAGGCCTTGAGGCCGATCAGGAAGCCGGAATCGTAGAAGATGGTGTTGACCGGCGAGATCAGCACGCCGGAAACGCCGGCTAGCAGGGAACCGAGGAGATAGGCGATCGTGCCGGCGCGTTCGGGACGGATGCCCATCAGCCTGGCGCCGGTGCGGTTGACTGCGGTCGCGTGGAGAGACTTGCCGGCAATCGTGAATTCGAAGAAGAGGAACAGCAGGCCGCTGAAGACGATCGCCGCGATGACGATCAGGATCGACTGGCCCGAGATCGGTATGCCTCCGAGCATGAGCTGATAATCGGTCAGGCTCTGCGTCCTCACTCCCTCCGGCCCGAAAAAGAGCAGGCCGAGACCGACGAGGGCGAAATGCAGCGCGACCGCCACAGTCAGCAGGAGCAGGACGGTGCCGTCTGCGATCGGGCGAAAGACCACCCTGTCCAGAAGCGGTGCGATCGGCATGATCAGTGCGAGCGCCAGCACGATGCGCAGCGGCAGGGGCAGCACTGTCCCGGCCGTCAGCCATACGGCCGCCGCGGGCACCAGGGGCAGGACGAAATGGAAGAGCAGGGCGCGGGGAATCCCTCCCGGACTCCCCGCTCGCGCCAGCGTGACGATCTCCATGAGCGTTGCGATCACGGCAAGCGCCGCGACCAGGCCGACCGTGCCCGGAAGCTGCCCGGTCTCCAGCGCGGCCAGCGTCAGCGCCGTGAAGGCGGCGATGTCGCCGAACGGTACGAAAATGACCCTGGTGACGGCAAAGATCAGCACGAAGCCGAGCGCGATCAGTACGTAGACCGCGCCCGTTGCAACTCCGTCGATCGTCAGGAATGCGGCAATCTGAGAGTTCATGGTGCTTCGAGCCGTCCCGGGTGAGCCGATGCCTGCCTCAGGGCTGATAGACCCACTTGCCGCCCTCGAGCTTGACGACCACGAGGCTGCGGTCATCGACGCCATAGGCCGACTTCGGAGTGAAATTGTAGACGGAGTGAACCCCGGCGAGATCCTTGATGCCGTAGATTCCGTCCATCAGCGCCTGGTGGAACTCGGGCGTGCCGGGCTTGGCCTTCTTAAGTGCCGATTCGGCGGCGTCGAGGAAGATCAGCCATCCGTCGAAGGAATAGCCGGAGAAGCCGTCGTCGGCATCGCCGCCGTTCACCTTCTTGAAGATCTCGTGAAACTTCGTGCCGATCTGCTTGGAGAAGTGGTCCTTCGGCAACTGGCTGGTCACGATAACGGGGCCGGCCGAGACCTGGACGCCTTCGACCGCCTTTCCGCCGACGCGGACGAAGTCGGCATTGAGCATGGCCGGCGTGCCGTAGAAGGGGCCCTTGTAGCCGAGCTTGCGCAGTTCAAGGATCGGCAGGGCCGCCTGGGTCGCCGACCCGCCGATCAGCACGCCGTCCGGCTTGGTCGCGAGTACCTTCAGGGCCTGGGCGGTGACGCTCGTATCGGTGCGCGCGTAGCGTTCGTTGGTCGTTATCTTGGGATCGCCTTCCTTCTCGGCCTGCTTGGCGCCGTTGTAGACGAGGTCGCCCCATGCGTCTGAGAAGCCGATATAGCCCGCCGACTTGATGCCCTCGCGCTTCATGCGGTCGGCGATCACCTTGACCATGAGGGATGGTGTCTGCGGCACCGCGACGCCCCACAGATGCCCGTCCTTCGGCGGCTTGATGTTGACCGGCGACACCGCGATGAACGGCACGTGCAGTTCGTTCGCGACTGCCATCATCGCATTGGTCGACGGCGCGGTCGCCGTTCCGATCAGGACGTCGACGTGGTTCTGCTGGATCAGCTTGCGCGCATCCTGCGTGGCCGAGGCGGGGTCAGAGCCGTCGTCGAGCTTGATCAGCTTGATATCCTGGCCGCCGACCTTGTCCTTGTAGGCGTAAGCTGCCTTCATGCCTTTGTCGTACAGGACGCCGATCGAGGCGCCCGGTCCGCTGAGAGAGGTCACGAAGCCGACGGTGATCTGCGCCTGAGCCGACGTCGCGGTCATTGTGATGCCGGTCAGGGCGGCAAGAGTGAGTGCGAGTTTCTTCACGATTTCCTCCACATTAAGTTGTGCATTTTGCTTATGCAACCGGTTCAATTCGTTCCCGTGACTTTCAGTCTGTTCTGGATGTTTTCAATTCTCGCTTCTGCGATCTCCAGCTTTTCGCCGATCCCGCCGCGTGGCTTCCGCCCGGTGAATATTCCGGGGGAGGCTGCCGAACCGGGCCTGCAAGAAGATCGACCATATCCCCAACGCGGAACTATTATTTCAAGCTTAAAGTGATTTTGTTCCGGGTGTCAATACGGCCGCTTGCCGCCGTGCTGCCGCGATCTGTCCCAGACGGGTCCACGACGGGAAGCCGCCGGGAGTGCGGGAGTCGCGGCGGATGGACACTCTCGCGACGGTGGAGCGGTCGGTATCGGTCCGGCGGCCGCGCGTGTCCAGCTACGCTGGCTGAACCCAATCGCATTCATCGCGACCTCGGGCGTGCGCAGCTCCGGGAAGTGCGCAGGCGGGAAACGGATTCCCCGCGGAACAAGGCTGCCGGGCAAGTGTTCCTGCTGGACTGAGTGCCCGCCCTGCTGCGGGCCGGCGACAAGGCCCAGGTGCTTTCCAACAGACGAACGAGGATCAGATGCCGACGAGAAACCCAGATACCCGTCTGCGCGATGCCGACCTCGGAGACCAGAAGGTTCTCCGCGGTACCGGCGGCGAAATCCATCAGACCGCCCAGGGCGCGACGAAACCGATCACGACCGCGCAGGGCGTCCCTGTTTCGGACGACCAGAACTCGCTCAAGGCCGGCGTACGCGGGCCGACGCTCCTGGAAGACCAGCATTTCCGCGAGAAGATCTTCCACTTCGACCACGAGCGCATACCCGAGCGTGTCGTTCATGCGCGGGGGTTCGGCGCGCACGGATATTTCGAGAACTACGAGTTGCTTTCCGACTTGACCAGCGCCGATCTCTTCCAGCGGGCCGGAGAGAAGACCGAGACCTTCGTGCGGTTCTCGACCGTCGCAGGCAACAAGGGTTCGGCCGACCTCGCCCGCGACGTGCGGGGCTTTGCCGTCAAGTTCTACACCAAGGAAGGGAACTGGGACGTCGTCGGCAACAACATCCCCGTCTTCTTCATCCAGGATGCGATCAAGTTCCCGGACCTCATCCATGCAGCGAAGCAGGAGCCCGACCGGGGTTTTCCGCAGGCGCAGACGGCGCACGACAATTTCTGGGACTTCATGTCGCTGACACCCGAGGCGATGAACATGGTGATGTGGATCATGTCCGACCGGACGATCCCGAGGTCGTTCCGGTTCATGGAAGGGTTTGGCGTTCACACGTTCCGCTTGGTCAACGCCGAGGGCCGGTCGACATTCGTCAAGTTTCACTGGAAGCCGAAACAGGGACTGCAGTCGGTGGTCTGGAACGAGGCGCTGAAGCTCAACGGCGCCGATCCCGATTTCCATCGGCGTGACCTTTGGGACGCCATCCGAATGGGCGACTATCCGGAGTGGGAACTCGGTCTGCAGCTGTTCGACGAGGACTTCGCCGACCGGTTCGACTTCGACATCCTCGACGCCACGAAGATCATCCCGGAAGAAGAGGTGCCGGTGCGGATCGTCGGGCGCCTGGTGCTCGATCGCGTGGTCGACAACTTCTTCGCGGAGACGGAACAGGTTGCGTTTCAGACCGGCAATGTCGTGCCGGGCATCTCATTCACCAACGATCCGCTGCTGCAGGGGCGGAATTTCTCCTATCTCGACACCCAGCTGAAGCGTCTCGGCTCGACCAACTTCACGCATCTGCCGGTCAACGCCCCTCGCTGTCCCTTCCACCACTTCCAGCAGGACGGCCACATGGCCTTCCACAATCCGGTCGGCCGCGCGAACTACGAGCCTAATTCGTGGGGCGACGAGGGCGGTCCGCGCGAAGCGCCGCAGCGGGGTTTCCGGTCCGTGCCGGAGGACGTCTCCGGCGAAAAGCAGCGCAGCCGTTCGGAGACTTTCGCCGATCACTACAGTCAGGCCCGGCAGTTCTACCGTTCGCAGACCCCGACCGAGCGCAAGCACATGATCGCGGCTTTTTCCTTCGAGCTCTCGAAGTGCGAGACGCCGGCGATCCGCTCGCGCATCGTGGCGCATCTGCTGAACGTCGACGACGAACTCGCCAAGGGCGTGGCAGAAGGCCTGCGGCTGAAGCAAATGCCGAAAGCGGCAGATGCCGCGAAGCCGACGATCGACCTGCCGGACTCCCCCAAGCTCTCCATCCTCCTGAACGGTCCCGAGGCGTTCAAGGGCAGGAAGCTCGGCGTCCTCGTAACCGACGGTGCCGACATCGGTCTGGTCGAGGCCCTGAAATCAGCCGCCGAAAGCGAGGGCGCGATGGTCGAGTTCGTGGCGCCGAGGGTCGGCGGCATCGAGGCGAGCGACGGCACCTGGGTGGAGGCCGGGCAGAAGATCGATGGCGGGCCGTCCGTCCTCTACGACGCGGTGGCCATCGTGACGTCCCCCGACGGTGCCGAGAAGCTCGCGAAGATGCCCCCGGCGCGGGACTTCGTCGCCGATGCGTTCGCCCACTGCAAGTTCATCGCCTACAGCGAGCATGCGCTGCCGGTGTTCGAGAAGGCCGGCCTTGCTTCCGATCTCGATGGCGGCTGCAGCCGGCTTGCTTCGACGGAGGATGCGAAGAAGTTCCTGAAGGGATGCGCGAAGCTTCGCTTCTGGGAGCGCGAGGAAATGCTCGCAGGCTAGTGCCTTCGCGACGGAAAAGATCCTGCCGCATCGATGGTGCGGCAGGATCGCAGGCGGCGCGCCTTCTTGGTCGCTTGCCGGGCGCAGGGGACGGAGCCGGACCGGCGTTTTTTCAGGAAGTGGCCGATCTGAAACGGCAGCGCTAGCCTTCCGCCGGCGAGTGCTCCTTCGGTGGCTGCCGGTCTTGCTGGTGCACCGTTGCCCGGGCGGCCCAGGAAAGGGTCGAGCCCTGCACGATTATCGAGAACAGCACGACCGCATAGGTGGAGGCCAGGATGACGGAACTCGCCTCGTTGCTCGGCAGGGACAGTGCCAGAGCGACCGAAATGCCGCCACGCACCCCGGCCCATGTCAGGAACGGCACGTTTCGCATCGAGAGCAGGCCTTCCGACCGGATGAAGGTGAGCGGAAGGCTCAGCGCGACGAACCGCGCGCCGAGGACGATCGGGATCGTCGCCGCGGCGATGATGAAGGGGAACGCGCCATCGCGCAGCACGAGGACCTGCAGGCCGATGAGTACGAAGAGGATTGCGTTCAGCGACTCGTCGATGAGTGTCCAGATTGCCGTCACGTATTTTTCGGAGACCTCGCTCATCGCATAGCGCCTTCCCCGGCTGCCGACCAGAAGCCCTGCCGCGACGACGGCGAGCGGTCCGCTCGCACCGAGCTTGTCGGCGAGCGCGTAGGTGGCGGTCA
Source organism: uncultured Alphaproteobacteria bacterium (assembly GCA_963760965.1). GTDB lineage: Bacteria > Pseudomonadota > Alphaproteobacteria > Rhizobiales > Rhizobiaceae > Pararhizobium_B. The sequence goes on along the minus strand of CAVXEW010000009.1, from coordinate 243,419 downwards.
CGAGCGCCAGCGTGATCATCACCTCGGTGGAGAAGTCGTCGATCTGCTGGAGGGCGAGATAGGCGACGAAGCCGAGGCAGAGCCCGAGCGACAGCCCGCCGCCGGCCTCCCGCAGGAAGGTGAGGGCAATCCCGGCCGGACCCGGATCGCCGCCCGATTGTGAGGCGATGCCGACGAAGACAAGAAAGAAGACGATTCCGACGCCGTCATTGAAGAGGGCCTCGCCCTGCATTTCCGCCTCGAGGGAGCGAGGGATGCGGACCGATTTCAGCGATGCCAGGACCGCGACGGGATCGGTCGGGCTGATAAGCGCGCCGAGCACGAGAGCCCAGGCGAAGGGCACGCCGGGACCCACCCATCGGCTGACGTAGTAGAAGCCGATCGAGACCAGCGCGGTCGAGATGGAAGTTCCGGCCAGCGCGAGGAAGGCAATGTGCCAGGCCCTCTCCCTGAGCGCCCTGAGGTTGACGCTGTAGGCACCGGCGAAGAGCAGGAAGCCGAGCATGCCGTTGAGGACGATATCCGGGAAGTCGATGCTTTCGAGCGACCGCGCGAGGTGTTGCGCGAACTGCTGGCTCGGGAACACCATTTCGGCGGCAATGAGCGCCAGGGATACGAGAAGCCCCATGACGAGCATGGCGATCGCCTGCGGAAATCCGAAGAAGCGTCGGTTGATCCAGCCGAATACGGCGGTCAGGGCGAGCAGGAGGGACGTCAGCTGAAAGATGGAAATGGCCAGCTCCTTTGGTCGGGCGAGGTGGCGCTCCACCTGCGCCGGGCCACGCGCGACGCCACGGATTTCGGGCCGTCAGGTCGACCACCGCAAGCGCCCGCACCGCTCGTGTCCCGTTCAACCAGATATAGGCGTCGCACCGGTCGGCAAGCGCGACCGCGCAATCATGGCCGAGAAACGGGATGTCCGGCCGGCAAGGATTGCGAAAGCCCTGCGGGGGCCCGTGCTTCATTGCTCCCGGTCGCGGCGATGCTCGATCTGCTCGCTGAGCGCTCGGGCGAGCCGCCTGGTCTCCACGGGCTTCTCGAAGATCGGCACGCTGCTGTAGCGCAGCGCTACCGGCGTCCGGTCCTGGCCGGTCAGGAACGCGAACGGTATTCCCCGCCGCTCGAGTTCGGTGGCGGCCGGAAAGACCATCTCGTCGCCGAGGTTGACGTCGAGTACGGCGACGTCAATGGCCGGTCCACCCGACAGGAAGGCGATTGTCGCACCGACCGTACCCAGCGGCTCGGGGACGATCGCGCCATGCTTTTCCAACTCCCACTTCAGGCTCTGTGCCGAGATGTCGTCGTCTTCGACTATGAGCACCCGTCGATTTTCCAGAAGGCGCGCCGCCATTGCTATCTCCACCGGTCCTGTCCTGGGCATCGACTCGAATACGGGCCGCCCGGCAAGGGTTCATCGCGTGCGGCAATGCTTCGATCGACGGTCCGCGAGCCGACCGGCGTCTCAGGCCGCCGGCGGCTTTGCGGGCACCTTCAGGCCGGAAGGCCGGCCAGGATCTTGTCGAGGGTCATCGGATATTCCCGCACGCGGACGCCGCAGGCGTTGTAGATGGCGTTCGTGATCGCGGCTCCGACGCCGGCGAGAGCCAGTTCCCCGATGCCCTTTCCGGCAAGCGGACTGGCGTTCGGGTCCCGTTCCTCCAGGAACACGACCTCGAGGTTCCGGACGTCCGCATTGACGGGCACGTGGTATTCGGCAAGATCGTGGTTCACGAGCAGGCCGCTGCGCCCGTCGGTCACGAGGTCCTCCATCAGGGCCGATCCGATGCCCCAGATCTGGCCGCCGAAGCACTGCGACATGGCCGTCTTCTCGTTGAATATGCGTCCCGCCGCGGCGACGGTGAGGAGGCGCCTGACGCGGGGTTCGCCCGTCACGGCATTGACCGCCACCTCGCAGAAATGTGCTCCGTAGCTGGCCTGGGAGAATTCTTCTGCCGTCTTGCCTGGCTCGATCGTGCCGGTCGCTGCCAACCCCTCCCTGCCGGCGATCTCGCCGAGCGGTATTCGGCGGTTCCCGGCGACGGCGGTGCCCTCTGCGAGGGTCAGTTCGTCCGGCGACACGCCGAGCTTGCCTGCCAGCTTCCCGATCAGCGCCTCGCAGGCCACATAGACCGAGGAGCCGGCGCTGTTGGCGCCCCAGGATCCGCCGGAACCGGACGAGGGCGGCAGGTTCGTGTCGCCGAGCACCACGGAGATGCGGTCCGCCGGCAGGTCCAGCATGTCGGCTGCCACCTGCTGGAGGATCGTGTAGCTGCCCGTGCCGATGTCGGTCATCGAAGTCCTGACGGTCAGTCGACCGTCGCCATCGAGGGCGACTTCGGCAGAGGACTTCATCAGCGAGTTCGACCGCGAGGCGGCAGACATGCCGTAGCCGACCAGCCATTCCCCTTCGCGCCGGCTGCCGGGCGTCGCAGGACGGTCCTTCCAGCCAAAGATGCGGGCGCCCTCGTCATAGCAGTCGAGAAGGCGGCGAGACGAGAAGGGCTTGTCTTCCTGTGGGTCTATCTCCGGCTCGTTGCGCCGGCGGAATTCGACCGGATCGAGCCCGAGCCTTTCCGCCATCTCGTCCATGGCATTCTCCAGCGCGAGCATGCCGACCGCTTCGCCGGGTGCGCGCACTGCCGACGTCATCAGGACGTTCGTTTCCGCAAGGCGATGCGTAACCTGCCTGTGACCGCCGGCATAGAGGAAGACGGTCGAGACGCCGGCCGGCTCGAAGAAGTCGTTGCCCGGCGAGTTCGCGCTCCAGGTCTCATGCGAGAGGGCGGTGATACGGCCGTCCTCGTCGGCGCCTATGCGTACGCGCTGAATGGTTTCGGAGCGACGCGACGTAGCCTGGTAGACCTGCTGGCGTGACAGCGCGACCTTGACCGGACGGCCCGCTTCCCTCGCGCCGAGAGCCGCGAGGACCGCGTCCGGCCCGATCCCGAGCTTCGAGCCGAACCCACCGCCGACATAGGGGCTGAGCAGCCGGACGTTCTCCCGGGGGACGCCGACGCCGCTTGCGATCTGGCCGACGTTGGATTCCAGAAGCTGGCACGAGGACCAGACGGTGAGCATGTCTCCGTCCCATCTCGCTACGCTCGCATGCGGCTCCATGGCGGAGGAATGCTGGCTCGGGGTCGCATAGGTCTGGTCGAACCGGACGGCCGCCCCGGCGAAGGCCTTTTCGAAGTCGCCGCGGGTGGTGTCGGCCGGCATCACGCCGCCATCGGACTTCCGGGCGATCGAACGCTGCGAGGCCAGGTCGTAGCGTCCCTCGACCGGCCCGCATTCGACGCGGATGAGGCGGGCGGCGTGGCGGGCGGCCTCGTAGCTCGCCGCGACGACAAGCGCCAGCGGCTGGCCGTAGTGGAAGATCTCGTCGCCGCCCGTCTGCGGTCCAGGGCTCATCGGCTGGGCGGCCGAGCGCGGAATCCGGTCTCCCGCGACCACGGCCAGGACATCCGGCGCTTCTTCTGCCGGCGAGGTATCGATCGATCTGATGCGGCCTCGACCGATGCCGGCCGTGGCGAGGAAGCCGTAGGCGACGGGTTCGCCGCCGAGGTTTTCATAGGCGTAAGGCGCGCAGCCGGCGACCTTGAGGGCGCCCTCGTATCGGTCGATCGGCTTGCCGAGTACCGGCCGGGTAGCTCGGTCCAGCCGCGTCTGGCCGACGGCCTTGTCCATCACATGCGTCGTCATCAGGCCTGCTCCCGGGTTGCTTCGGCCAGTACTGCTGTGAGCGTGCGGCGAGCCAGGGGTATCTTGAAGTCGTTGCTGCCCTGACCGGCCGCCCTGGCAAGAAGGGTGTTGGCTGCTTCCGTGAATAGTTCGTGCGACGGAGCGCGGCCGAGGAGGACGGTCTCGACCGCCTCGTCGCGCCAGGGCATCGGCGCCAGCCCGCCGAAGGCGAGTCGTGCCGAGGTGATCCGGCCGCCCTCCGTCGCCACGACGGCGGCGACGGAAACGAGCGCAAAGGCGTAGGAGGCACGGTCGCGGACCTTGCGGTAGACCTGCTTTCCGCGCGGCGGGGCGGGGAGGCGGACAGCGGTGATCAGTTCGCCCGGCTCCAGCGCGGTCTCGACCTCGGGCGTGTCTCCGGGCAGGCGATAGAGTTCGCCGAGCGGCACCTCGGCGTTTCGGCCATCGGGCTTGCGGGTTTCCACGACGGCCTCCAGCGCCCGCATCGCCACGGCCATGTCGGAAGGATGCGTGGCGATGCAGCGGTCGCTGCCGCCAAGGATTGAATGGATGCGATTGTAGCCTCCGATCGCGCCGCAACCCGATCCGGGGTCTCGCTTGTTGCACGGCGCAGTGGGCTCGTAGAAGTAGTAGCATCGCGTGCGCTGGAGGAGGTTGCCCCCGGTCGTGGCCTTGTTGCGGAGTTGTCCCGAGGCACCGGCGAGCAGGGCGCGCGCCAGCACCGGATAGTGGCGCCGCACGCGGTCGTCGGCGGCGAGGTCGGAATTCGTCACCAGCGCGCCGATGCGAAGGCCGCCGTCGTCCGCGCGGTCTATGCCGCGCAACGGAAGCGCATTTATGTCCACCAGCTTCTCGGGCCGCTCGACCTCCAGTTTCATGAGGTCGAGAAGGTTGGTGCCGCCCGCCACGAAGCGCGCGCCACCGGCGGTCGCGAGAGATCCGGCTTCGGCAGTCTCGCGGGGTCTGGCATAGTCGAAGGGTCTCATGCTGCGTCCTTCCTGCTCGCCTTGCGGATGGCCCGGACGATGTTCGGGTAGGCCGAGCAGCGGCAGATGTTGCCGCTCATACGTTCCGAGATTTCGGCATCGCTCAAGGTGCAGGCGTCCTGCAGGCTGGGGCTGACGTGGCTGGGCCAGCCGTCTTCGAACTCGCCGAGCATGCCCACGGCGGATATGATCTGGCCCGGCGTGCAATAGCCGCACTGGAAACCGTCCTCGTGCAGGAAGCTCGCCTGCATCTCGTGGAGGTCGTCGGGAGTGCCGAGGCCTTCGACGGTGACGATGTCGTCATCCTCGTGCATCGCGGCGAGCGACAGGCAGGAATTGATCCTGCGGCCGTTGACCAGAACCGTGCAGGCGCCGCACTGGCCATGGTCGCAACCTTTTTTCGTGCCGGGCAGGTCGAGATGTTCGCGAAGGGCGTCGAGAAGCGTCGTGCGGATGTCGGCCTCGAATTCGCGCCGTTCGCCGTTGATCGTGAGTTTGGGCAATGTCGTCCCTTCCAGGATTTCGTCTGAGGTTGCTGGCCTAACTTGCGAGGCCTTCAAAAGTTCAGAGGAAAAGACAACTTCGTGGGGAGGGCGGTGGAGAAGTGCGTTGCCGTCTGTCGCAGCGGAGGTGGCGCAGCGAACTTGCTGTCGGGCGGTCTCGCAGCATTGCCGGGGGGCGCGCCGGAATGGTCACCGCCGCCGGCCGGCGATGAATGTCCTGGAGGGATTTGCGATCCTGGGCTGGAACTAGGAGCAGGAGCACTCCGGCTCGGCGCGGTGGAGGAAGCCGCGGATGTCGGCCTCGACATCTCCGAGTTCCTGTGCGGTCCCCATCAGCACCCGGCAATGAAAGACCGCACGCCAGAGCAGGCCGACGGCTATTTCTCTCTCCTGCCACCCGCCGGTGACACCCATCTCGACGGCTTCGACGTGTCGCGGCTCCACGAATTCCGCAAAGGAGCGCGCGTTTTCGATGAATGTGTTTCTCATCTGCCTTCCCACTCCAGCCAACCATAGCGCCGACGCAGGGGAAATCATAATCGCTAATTTACTTAGCCGAGATATGTCGTTCGAATTAGGAGAAAGATGTTTGGCCGGTGCGCCAAAGTGAACCGGTCCTTTCATCTTTGTCCCGGGAAAAGCCTGCGAACGTGCGATCGAATTGCCCGGCCGGCCATAGTTCTCCGGCTGCGAAGGATCGGCGCCGCATCGGAGAGGGCCGGAAACGGCGCACGACCTTCGCGGCGCTAGCGCAGATAGGCTTCCGTGGCGTAGCGGCGCAGCATCCGGTGGCTGTTGAAATAGTAAGCTATCGTCGCGATTGCCTGCTTCGACATCGTCTGCCAGCGCTGGGGGGTCTCGTGGTAAAGCGGCAGGACCGTGTCGTGCAGTTTCTGGTAGAGCGCCTCCGCGTGCCCACCGGGCGCGGGAATCCCTCCGTCCACTCCGATCGCCCATCCGTTGGTGCCTTCCAGGCAGGCTTCGACCCACCAGCCGTCGAGGACGCTGAGGTTGAGCACGCCGTTCAGGGCTGCTTTCATGCCGCTCGTTCCGGACGCTTCCATCGGGGGCAGCGGCGTATTCAACCAGACATCGCAACCGGAGGTTAGGGTCCTGGCCGACTCCATGTCGTAGTCGGGGAGGAATACCGCGCGGACGTCGCCGTCGAGTTCGGCGATGATGTCATGGATCTCGCGGATCGCCCGCTTGCCGCCCGCGTCGGCGGGATGGGCCTTGCCCGCCAGAACGATCTGGAAAGGATATTCGCGCGCTATTGCCCGAAGCCGCTCCAGATCGCTGAACAGCAGCATGGGCCGCTTGTAGCTCGTCATGCGACGGGCGAAGCCGATTACTGGTCTGGCCGGGTCGAGCGCGACGCCGGTCGTGGCGCGGACGCGGTCGACGAGGTCCGATTTCGCCTGGAGGTGGCACCGCCAGATGTCGGCCTCGCCGATCTGCTGGATCCGGACGAGCAGTTCCGGCTCGTGCTTCCAGCCGGCGACATGCGCATCGAAGAGACGGGCGAAGGAGGCGTGCGTCCATGTGCCGGGGTGGACGCCGTTGGTCACGGCATGGATGCGATAGCCGGGGAACATGTGCTCCGTCGTCTCCGCATGTCGCCGGGCAACGCCGTTGACGTAGCCGGAAAGGTTCAATGCGAGGCGCGTCATGTTCAGCTGGTCGGGTCCGGCAAGGCCGCGCAGCGCCTCCGGCTCGACGAAGCCCGGCAGCATTCTTCCGAAGAGCTCGTAGGAGAAGCGGTCGTGACCCGCCTCGACGGGTGTGTGGGTGGTGAAGACGCAGCGCTCGCGCACCTCGGCAATGTCGAACGCCGGCTCTCCGGCGATCCGCTCATCGAGCGGAACGGTATGGCGGTTGATCAGGTCGAGGGTGAGAAGCGCCGCGTGGCCCTCGTTCATGTGGTGGGTATGGATCTCGAAGCCGAGGGCATGCAGGGTCCGGATGCCCCCGAGCCCGAGTACGATCTCCTGCTTCATGCGGTACTCGGTATCGCCGCCGTAGAGACGGTCGGTCAGCTGCCGGTCCGCCGGCGCGTTCTGGTCCAGATCGGTGTCGAGAAGGAGGATCGGGACGCCGCTTCCATGTGGAGCGGACTGCACGTAGAGCCAGGGCCGGATCCAGACCGGCCGCCCTCCTATCTCGACCGCAATCATGGACTGGAGGGGCTGGCACCATTTCTCGATCTGCCAGAGGTCGGGTTCCTCGCACTGGCTGCCGCTCGCGTCGATGGTCTGGCGGAAATAGCCCGCGTGGCTCGCCAGGGTAACGAACACGACCGGCACTTCGAGGTCCGCGCAGGAGCGGGCCGTATCGCCCGCCAGCACGCCCAGCCCGCCGGCGTAGGTGCGCATTTCGGGCCGGATGGCGATTTCCATCGAGAAATAGGCGATGTGGACGCGGGAAATGAAGGGATCGAGGGGGGTCATGGGCGGCTTTCGTGGTGGGAGGACGATTACCGGAGCCGACCGGCGCGGCCGGGTTCTAGGAACGCGGCGCACGAACCGCATTGAGAAAGGTCAAGCCCGATCGGTGGGCTGGCCGCTTCTGCGGCCGGGGCAACGGAAGACCGTCTTTGCCTGCAAGTCAACGCAAAACGCCGGCGGTTGCCGTCTTGACCGGGATCAATTCCCGCTCGGTCCGGCGGTGGTTCACTGTCAGGCGCAAGGTTCCGTGAGATGCCGGAGGTGGATTGAACCAATGTCTTCCGTCGTGATCCGAAAGGAAACCCCGACGGCTCGCGCCGCGAACATGCCCGACTACGAAGCCGCCGTTGCGGATTTCGACTGGGCCGTCGCGCGGGCGCTGCTGGACGGCCTGCCGGACGGGCGGATGAACATCGCCCACGAGGCGGTAGACCGCCACGTGGCAGCCGGGCGCGGGTCCAAGGTCGCCTTGCGCTGGCTCGGGAAGGACGGAAGCCGGCGCGATTTCACCTACGACGACCTGGCTCGCGCGACGAGCCGCTTCGCCAATGTCCTTCGCGAACTCGGCGTCGGCGAGGGAGAGCGCGTCTTTTCGCTTCTCGGCCGGGTGCCAGAGCTCTATGTCGCCGCCCTCGGCACGCTGAAGGCCGGCTGCGTCTTCTGTCCGCTCTTCTCGGCGTTCGGGCCCGAACCGGTGCGCGCCCGGATGGAGATCGGCGAGGCCAGCGTGCTGGTGACGTCGAGCGCGCTCTACCGGCGCAAGGTCGCGCCGGTCCGCGACCAGCTGCCGACGCTGAAGGCCGTCCTGGTTGTCGACGAGGGCAAGGATGAAAGCGGAACCGCGGAGTTGAAGAGCCTCATGGGCTCGGCTTCGGAGGACTTCGACGCAGTTGCCGCCCGGCCCGACGACATGGCGCTGCTTCACTTCACGAGCGGCACGACGGGCCGTCCCAAGGGGGCCGTACACGTCCACGAGGCCGTCGTGGCGCACAACTGGACCGGGCGGATCGCGCTCGACCTTCACCCCGACGACATCTTCTGGTGCACCGCCGATCCCGGCTGGGTGACCGGAACCTCCTACGGCATCATCGCTCCGCTGACGAACGGCGTGACGATGATCGTCGACGAGGCCGAATTCGATGCCGAGCGCTGGTACCGGACCCTCGAGGGCGAGGCGGTGACCGTATGGTACACGGCGCCGACGGCGATCCGCATGCTGATGAAGGCCGGCGACGCATTGCCGAAGGGCAGGGACCTGTCGCGGCTGCGGTTCATGGCGAGCGTCGGGGAGCCGCTCAATCCCGAGGCCGTCGTGTGGAGCAATGCCGTGCTCGGCATGCCCTTCCACGACAACTGGTGGCAGACGGAGACGGGCGGCATCATGATCGCCAACTATGCCTCGTCGGACGTGAAGCCGGGCTCCATGGGCCGGCCGCTCCCCGGCATCACGGCCGGCATCGTCCGGCGCGATGCGGGCGGGGTGCGCGAAGTCACCGGGGCGATGGAGACCGGCGAACTTGCCCTGCGCGCCGGCTGGCCGTCGATGATGCGCGGCTATCTCCATGAGGACGAACGCTATCAAAAGTGCTTTTCCGACGGCTGGTACCTGAGCGGCGATCTCGCTCGCCGCGACGCCGACGGCTACTACTGGTTCGTCGGTCGTGGCGACGACGTGATCAAGAGTTCCGGCCACCTGATCGGACCCTTCGAGGTGGAGAGCGCGCTGATGGAGCACCCGGCCGTGGCCGAGGTGGGAGTGATCGGCGTTCCGGACGAGACCGCGGGTGAAATCGTGAAGGCCTTCGTCGCCTTGAAGAGCGGCTTCGAAGCCAGCGACGACCTTCGTCTCGAGCTTGTCGGGCATGCCCGCAAGCGCCTCGGGCCGGCGGTGGCGCCGAAGGAGATCGCCTTCCGCGACGACCTTCCGAAGACACGCAGCGGCAAGATCATGCGTCGCCTGCTCAAGGCGCGCGAGCTCGGGCTGCCGGAGGGAGACATCTCAACCCTGGAAAGCGACGCGCGATGACCGACCTCGCCCTGAAGCCGCACCTCGACCGCGCCCATGCTCTCGACCTGCTCGGCCGGATGATGCGCATCCGCCGGTTCGAGGACAAGTGCGCCGAGTGCTACACGCAGGAGAAGATCCGCGGGTTCCTGCATCTCTACGACGGCGAGGAAGCCGTCGCCGTGGGCATCATCCCCTTGATGGAGCCGGAGGATCGGCTGGTCGCCACCTATCGCGAGCACGGTCACGCGCTGGTGCGGGGCGTCCCGATGAACGCGATCATGGCCGAGATGTTCGGCAAGCAGGAGGGTTGCGCCGGCGGACGAGGAGGATCGATGCACCTCTTCAGCCGGGAGGCGAACTTCTATGGCGGCAACGCGATTGTCGGCGGCGGCCTGCCGCTCGCCGTCGGCCTTGCGCTCGCAGACAGCATGCGTGGCGAGAACCGGGTGACGACGTGCTTCTTCGGCGAGGGAGCGGTCGCCGAGGGCGAGTTCCACGAGAGCCTGAACCTCGCTGCCCTTTGGAAGCTCCCCGTGCTTTTCGTGTGCGAGAACAACGGCTACGCCATGGGGACGCGACTGGACCTTTCCGAGGCCGAGACCGACATCCACGCCAAGGCCAGGAGCTACGCGATAGAGAGCGAGGTCGTCGACGGCATGGACGTCGTCGCCGTCGAGGCGGCCGCACGCCGCGTTCTCAAGCGCGTGCGGGAAGGGGCGGGTCCATGCTTCCTGGAATGCCGCACATATCGCTTTCGCGCGCATTCCATGTTCGACGCGCAGCTGTACAGGCCGAAGGAAGAGGTCGAGAAGTGGCGTTCCCGGGGCCCGATCGTCCGCTTCAGGAACTGGGCAGAAGAGAACGGGATCATCCATCATGGCGACGTCGACGCGCTCGAGGCGGATGCCAGGGCGGAGGTCGAGGCGGCGGTTGCGTTCGCCGATGCGGGTACGCCGGAACCTGTCGGGGACCTGACGCGCCACGTCGTGGCCGAAGACCGGCCCTCGCCGGCGGCGGTAGCGGCACCGGCGGGGGAGACGGTCGAGACGACCTATCGCGAGGCCGTCAAGGCGGGGATCGTAGATGCGATGAAGAGAGACCCCCGGGTCTTCCTGATGGGCGAGGATGTCGGCCGCTATGGCGGCTGCTACGCCGTCAGCAAGGGCTTGCTGGACGAGTTCGGCCCCGGGCGCATCCGCGACACGCCGCTCTCGGAGTCGGGCTTCACCGGCGCCGGCATCGGTGCCGCCGTCGCCGGCATGCGGCCGATCGTCGAGTTGATGACGGTCAACTTCTCGCTTCTTGCGCTCGACCAGATCCTGAATTCTGCGGCGACCCTGAGGCACATGTCGAACGGCCAGTTCGGCGTGCCGCTGGTCATACGCATGGCGACGGGCGCGGGCCGCCAGCTCGCGGCACAGCACTCGCACAGCCTGGAGGGCTGGTATGCCCACATTCCCGGCCTTCGCGTCCTCGCTCCGGCGACGCTCGAGGATGCCCGCGGGATGCTCTGGACGGCGCTCGAGGATCCTGATCCGGTGCTCATTTTCGAAAACGTCATGCTCTACAACAGGAGCGGGCGGCTTGCGGCGAATGCGGGGGCGGTCGACATAGAACGCGCGGCGGTACGGCGCGAGGGCAGCGACATCTCGCTCGTGACCTATGGCGGTTCGCTCTTCAAGACGCTCGAGGCCGCCGACGTGCTGGAGCGCGACGGCATCGACGCCGAAGTGATCGATCTGCGGAGCCTGAGGCCCCTCGACATGCCGACGATCCTCGCTTCCGTGGCGAAGACGCACCGCGTGGTCGTCGTCGACGAGGGCTGGAAGAGCGGCAGCCTTTCGGCCGAGATCGGCATGCGGGTTGCCGAGGACGCGTTCTTCGATCTCGACGCCCCGCTGGCGCGGGTCTGCAGCGCTGAGGTGCCGATCCCCTATGCGCGGCACCTCGAGGAAGCGGCCATGCCGCAGACGGGGCGCATCGTCGAAGCCGCCCGTGCCACAATGCGGAGGATCTGACGGTGGGCAAGTTCCTCATGCCGTCCCTCGGGGCCGACATGGAAGCGGGAACGCTCGTCGAGTGGGAGAAGAAACCCGGCGATCCCGTTCGTCACGGCGACATCGTCGCCGTCGTCGAGACCCAGAAGGGCGCGATCGAGATCGAGGCCTTCGAGGACGGCGTCCTGGACAGTTATCTCGTCGAGATCGGCAGAAAGGTGCCGGTCGGGACGCCGCTTGCGGTCATCCGCGGCGAGAACGAACCGCCGGGCGGCATTCCTGAAGAACCTTCTCCCGCGGGCAGGGCGGCAGAGGACCTGCCGCAGGCCGAAACGGAAGCGTCGGCCGAATTCCGGGCATCGGACGCGCCGGCCGTCGCGGCCGCGGTGCGCACGCGGAGCACGCCGGCTGCAAGGCGCGCCGCAGCGGCGGCAGGCATCGACCTCGCCTCGCTGCGCGGTACCGGGCCGGGCGGTGCCATTGTCCTGGAGGACGTCGTCGCTTCGGTTCCATCCGCCGGAGACGGTCGAAAGCCCGGCTCCGCCCGCCATGTCGAGGAAGGCGGGCCAGGTTCGCACGCGGATATCGAAGCGCGCGCAGCGCCGTTCGATTTCTCTGCCATGCGCGCGGCGATCGCCTCCGCCATGGCCCGGTCGAAGCGCGAGATTCCGCATTACTACCTTTCCCATACGGTCGAACTGACCGCGGCGGAGAACTTCGTCGGAAGGTGGAATGCCGGGCGTCCGCCTTCCGAGCGACTGCTTCTCGGCGCGCTCTTCGTCAGGGCCGTGGCGCTGGCGCTTGCCAAGTCGCCTGAATTCAACGGGCACTTCGCCGACGGCACTTTTCGCCCGAGCCGGACCGTCCATGCCGGCGTGGCGATCAACATTCGCGGCGGCGGCCTCGTCGCGCCAGCCATCCACGATGCCGGCAACCTGCCGCTCGACATTCTGATGGAGAGGATGCGCTCGCTCGTCGCGCGGGTTCGGGCCGGGCGCTTCCGGGCCTCCGAACTCGCCGATCCGACGATCACCGTCTCCAGCCTGGGCGAACGCGGCGTGGAGGCGCTGTTCGGGGTGATCTATCCCCCGCAAGTTGCCATCGTCGGGTTCGGCGCGCCGCAGGAGCGTCCCTGGGTCGATGCGGGCACGGTGGTGGCCCGGCGCACGGTCGCGCTCACGCTTGCCGCCGATCATCGCGTCAGCGACGGACATCGCGGCGCCCGTTTTCTCGAGACCATTTCCGATCTTCTTCAACGGCCGGAGGAACTATGACGGACGAAGACGTCGAAGCGGTGCTGCGCGAGGAACTGCGGCAGATCGCCCCTGAGGTGGACATCGCTCTGGTGGACCCCAAAGCCGACCTGCGCGAGGAATTCGACATCGACTCGATGGACTTCCTGAATCTCGTGACGGCTCTCGGGCAGCGCCTGGACCTCGAGATGCCGGAAGCGGACTACCCGCGAATGTCGACCTACGCCAGCCTGCTCGCCTATCTCGGGGAGAAGGCATGATGCCTGGTCGGGCGAAGCGCAACGGGATCTTGACGCGGATCAACGACCGCGCCGGCCGGCGGGCTCAGGCTGGCGGGTACAATCGTCATGGAGGGATCGCATGTCCACGACCGGAATTTCCAGCATAGACCACGCACCTCAGGTCGTCGCGGAGTGGTTGAACGAGATCGACAGGCGCATGAACTGGGGGCACGACCATCGCCGCAGCTATCATCTGTTGCGTGTCGGGCTGCATGCGGTGCGCGACTGGATGACCGTGGAGCAGGCAGCCGACCTCGGGGCCCAACTGCCCGTCCTGATCCGCGGGATCTACTATGACGGCTTCGCGCCTTCGAAAATGCCTGCCTATCCGCGCGGCAAGGAGGAAATGCTCGACCGGATCGTGGCCGCCTTCCGCGACGACTACCTCATCGACACCGAAGCGGCGCTGAAGACCGTCTTCGAGCTGATCGAGGCGCACGTATCGAAGGGCGAGGTCGAACAGGTCAAGCAGGCCATGCGGCATTCGATCCGCGAACTCTGGGGTTAGCCGGGCAGCCCGCAATGCCGCTGCTTCTTGACCTGCGTCAATGTCCTGCGGGGGAGAAGCTGGAAGAGTGTTCGCTGTCCCGATTGGGATCAACTGCGGAGTTCGTTCCGGCCCTTTTGCCCCTCGGGTCCGGGCGGCTCCGCAGTTCTTCTATTGCCGACGCGGCAAGGCCTGACGGGTCGCCGGCAGCCGCATCGGTCTCCTGACGCCGAATGGCGTCGCCCTGTTTCCGGTCCCGTCATATTGCAGTTTTCCCAGCCAGGAGCAGAATCATGGTCGGCATCACGTTGAGCCCCGAACAGGTCCGGTCCGCGCCGCCGGAAGTGCGCAAGTGGCTCGAGCACGAGATCGCCCGGTCGCTCGGCCTGATGGGCGCGCCCGCCGATTTCGGGTCCGATCCGGACCATCTGGTCGCCGTGACGACGGACCAGGCAGCGGCCATCTTCGCCTCCATCCGCGGCATGCTTCCCGTCGTCAACGTGTTCTTCGAACTCGGGCGGGAAGGCGAGAGCATCGGACGTGCGGATATAGAGGCCTATCGACTGCCCGACATTGCCCGGCACGCGCGGTTGCAGAGCCCGGAACAGCTCGAAGCCTGTCTCGATGCAATAAACGGGGCCCTCCGGCTGGTGCGCCACGACCCGAAAGCCACGCTCTATGCCCTCGACGAGCGTGGTTACTGCCTGATCGCCGCAGCGACCCAGCGCAGCATTCTCGCAGTCTGGCGGGAAGTCGTCGGCACCGAGCTGGCAAGTGCCGCGGACGGGCCCCGGGTGAAGCCTTCCCAAGTGCATCCCGGCAACGGCCAGGGCATGGCCGGATAGGTTGCGGCCGGAAGCCCCCGCGCCGGCGCATGGCGAACGAAACGGCGATCGGAAGACCGGCGGAGCGACTGCGGTGAAAGGATGGCGGAATGAGCGATACGCTGATCGTCTACTTCTCGCGGACCGGCCATACGAGGAAGGTGGCCGAGGAGATCGCGCGCCAGACCGGTTGCGACACCGAGGAGATCCACGAGCTTCGCAGCCGCCGCGGCCTCTTCGGCTATTTCCGTTCGGGGAAGGAGGCGCTGCGCGAGGAGGTCGTGGAGATCGGACAGACTTCCCGCGATCCGTTCCGGTACGATCTGGTGATTGTCGGGACTCCGGTGTGGGCCGGCAACATGTCGTCGCCCGTGCGCAGCTACGTCGCCCGCAACCAGGGGCGCTTCAGGGACGTGGCCTTTTTCTGCACGCAGGGCGGCAGCGGCAGCGACAAGGTCTTCGCCAGGCTCGGGGCGCTGACGGGCAAGTCGCCGCTGGCGACGCTCGTCGTCCTGCAGCGCGAGGCCCGATCGAATGCCCTCGGCGGAAAGGTCGCCGGATTCGTGGAAAGCCTGAGGCTCGCGAGACTTGAAGGCGCCTCCCGCAAGCGACCGGCGCTGCGAGCCGTTCCGGATTGATCCCGGTCAACGTGCCGGTCGGCGAAACGCTCCATTCTTGCCGAATGTCTCGAATTGCCTCGAGGAGGGACGCCGGTGATCTACAACACGATAATGGTGCAATTCGAAGCCAGGGGCGCTCCGGAACCGCGTCTCGGATTTGCTGCCGACCTGGCACGTCGCTTCGATGCCGACCTGATCGGCTTCTCGGCGGCCGACGTCCAGCCGATCATTCCCGCCGCAGAGGCTGCCGTCGTCGACGGAGAGATGCTGCAGCAAATGAGCGATGACCTGCAGCGCAGTTTCGACCGGCTCCAGGAGGCCTTCGAGGCAAGAATGGCCGGGAGCGAGCAGGCGACATGGCGCTCCTTCTTCGCGCGGCCGACCGCCTGCCTCGTCAGCAATGCCCGGGCGGCTGACCTGATCGTGGCCGCTCAGCCCGACCCCGGCTTCGCGGGAGACAGCTATCAGTCAGTCGATCTGGGCGAGTTGATCCTGGCGGCGGGGCGCCCGGTCCTGGTCATGTCCGAAAAGGGCGAGGCGCTCGAAGCGAAGCGCATTCTGGTTGCCTGGAAGGACACGCGCGAGGCCCGGCGGGCGGTCGCGGACGCCATGCCGTTCCTGGTGCGCGCGGAGGAAGTCCTGGTCGCGACGATGGAGGATCACGAGCGCTCGGCCGCCCGTTCCGGTCTCGCCGACGTGGTCAGGTACCTGATGCGCCACGGCGTCAAGGCGCGGCTGGAAGTCGTGGGCCATGAACGCGCGAACGACATCGATACGCTGGCGCTCCTCGCCGAGAACATTGGCGCCGACCTTATCGTCGCCGGTGCGTACGGTCACAGCCGCCTGCGCGAATGGGCCTTCGGAGGAGTGACGCGATCGCTGCTGCGCGACGGCCGCTTCAACCGCTTCCTGTCGAACTGAGCTGCCCGGATCATGCCGTCGATGCGGCGTCAGCAGGCGTCGCCGGTAAGGGGGCGGTCATGGTGACGCTGGCGGAAAAGCTGCGCTTCCTCGGCGATCCCGCCGCCTATGGCGGTGCGACGCAGGCCGTCGATTGCGTCGAGACCCACATGTCCTGGGTCTTCCTGACAGACAGTCTCGTCTACAAGCTGAAGAAGCCGGTTCGCTATTCCTATCTCGACTTCAGCAGCGTCGAGAAGCGCCGGCGGGCGTGCCTGGACGAGCTGTCGCTCAACCGCAGGCTCGCTGACGAAGTCTATCGCGCGGTGGTGCCGCTGTGCCGGGGCGACGACGGCCGGCTGGAGATCGGGGGGCAAGGACGGGCGATCGACTGGCTCGTCGAGATGACGCGGCTGCAGGCCGACGAGATGATGGATGCCCGCATAGCGGCCGGGACGCTCGTTCCGGCGCAAGTCAGGAAGCTTGGCCGGCACCTTGCGAACTTCTACGCACAGGCCACTCCCGAAATCGCCGGGGGGCGGGCGTACATACGGCATCTGCAGGAGGAACATGCCGTCAACCGCGACATCCTGCTCGGATGCGGACACGAGGTGCGCGCTGCCGCGTTGCCGCTGGTCGAGAGCTTCGACCACATCTTCGATGGCTGCCGGGCAATGGTGGAAGAACGGATCGACCGCGGCATCATCGTCGAGGGCCACGGCGACATGCGGCCGGAGCACGTTTGTCTCGACGGGGAACCCCTTGTCATCGACTGCCTCGAGTTCAGCCGGCCCATGCGTATTCTCGACCCTTATGACGAGGTGAACTACCTCGGGCTGGAGTGCCAGGCGCTCGGAGCAGGCTGGGTGAGGGGGCTGCTCCTGGGCGCGCTGCGCGAACGGATCGGGCATCCGCCTTCGCCCGAGCTGTTCGGCTTCTATACGCTGTTCCGCTGCCTCCTGCGCGCCCGGCTTTGCATGTCGCACCTGCTGGAGCCGAAAGTCCGCCTGCCGGATAAATGGCAGCCGCTGGCACTCGCGTGGCTTACGATCGCCCGCGGCGAAAGCTTCAGCCTTCCATGCCGAGAAGATCCGAAATCGACCCGTTCCCGTCGAGGAGCCTGATCGCCTCCGCGACGAGCGGCGCGGCCGAAACGACCGTCAGTGGAGGAACGGACCCGGCGGCCTTCGTGCGCGTGGCGGCGGCGACGCTGTCGGTGACGAGGATCCCGTCGAAGGACGGGCCTGACAGGAGCTCCTCGGCTCCGGCGAAGAGACCGTGCGTCGCGACGGCCCAGACCTTCGCCGCGCCATGCGACCGGCAGGCCTCGGCGGCCCTGATCATTGTTCCCCCGCTCGCGATCATGTCGTCGACGACGACCGCAGCCTTTCCCGCCACGTCGCCGGCGAACAGCTCCCCGCTGACGGTTCCGCCGCTGCGGCGTTTCTCCATGAAGGCGAAGCCGACAGAGTTGCCTGTTTCGCGCTCGTAGATCTCGCGAAGGAGCTGGGCGCGCTTGATGCCGCCGCCGTCGGGCGAGACCACCACCACCGGCAGTTCGCCGACCTTTTCCCCGAGCACCGGCACGAAGAGCCGCCTTGTGTCGAGGTGAACCGTGGGAATGCGGAAGGCATTCTGGAAGGCAGCGACGTTGTGGACGTCGAGCGTCAGCAGGCGGTCCGTTCCCACCGCCTCGAACAGCTGGGCGACGGTACGGGTGGACACCGGATCACGTGCCTTCGTCTGCCGGTCCTTGCGCGCATAGGCCATGTAGGGGACCACCGCGGTCACGCTTCGCGCTCCGTTGTCGCGGCAGGTGGCGATGAAGAAGAGCAACCGGCAAAGCTTGTCGTTCGCCGAGGCGCCGGCGCCGCCGTCGAGTGCGTGGAGGATGTACACGTCCTCGCCACGGACACCGACGAGTGGTCGCGCCTTGTGCTCGCCGTCCTCGAACCCGCGCTCCTCGTGAGGGTCGGGCACCGTCCACAGGGCCTGCGCCACGGCGATACCGAAATCTTCCGTTCCATGGAGGGCGAACAGTCGCATTCTCCTCCCTAGCCCGCGGGCGGAGCGGCGGCTTTGATCGGCGTCAACCGGTACCTTGACCGGGGTCAATGCGGGGCGCTGCAGCAAGGGCAGTGTCTGGCGGGCGAAACGAAGGGTGCGGAAGTGTCGTTGTAGGCCGGAGGCCTTCCCGCCGATGGCTTCCGCGGTACTCGCCGTTACCTCGAGAATGACAAGGGAGAATGATCTTGAAGCGAAAAACCATGCCCGACGAACCCGCCGTCGACCTGTCGATCCCGGTGGAAAAAGTCTGCCACGTCATAGACCAGGCGATGGAAGCGGCCGAGGAAGACGTCATGGAGGAGCCGGACGCGACTGATGCCGACGTGGACTGGCAAGAAGCCGAAGAGTTCGCGCAGGCGCCGGCCGACACGCTCCTCGCCGATCTCCAGGGGTTCATTTCCGCCCTGACGTTCGACGAGCAGGTCGACCTCGTGGCGCTCATGTGGATGGGTCGCGACGACCATGGCACGGACGAATGGCCGGCAGTTCGCGCCGACGCCGCCGACGCGCACAACGAGCACACGGCAGAATACCTCTGCGGCAATCCTATGCTTGCCGATCATCTGACAGAAGGGCTTTCGCTGCTCGGCTATTCCCGCGAAGAGCGCTAGCGCCTCCGGGGAGCCGCGCGGTGCCGGCCGGCGGCTGGCGAAGCTTCTTCACTCGTGGCGCAACGCCTCGATCGGGTCGAGATGCGCGGCGCGCCGGGCGGGAAAGAAGCCGAAGGCGAGGCCGATGGCCGCGGAGAAGGAAAATGCCAGGGCCACGATGCCGGGGCTGAGGACGAAGGGTATTCCCATCGCCGCAGAAGCCGCCCCTGAGAGGCCCAGGCCCACCGCGATGCCGACGAAGCCGCCGAAGAGCGACAGAACCGCAGCCTCGACCAGGAACTGCATCAGCACCTGGTTCTCTTCCGCACCGATGGCGAGGCGGATGCCGATCTCGCGCGTTCGCTCGGTGACGGAGACCAGCATGATGTTCATGATCCCTATGCCGCCGACGAGCAGGCTGACCGCGGCAACGGCTGCGAGGAGACCGGTCAGGACCTTGGTGGTGCTGGTCATGGTCGCGACCATCTCCGCCATGTCGTTGACGCGGAAGTCGTCGCTGGCGCTCGCGCCGATCCGGCGCCGTTCGCGCATGAGGTAGGTGACGTCGCGCAGCACGGTGGCCGTGTCGACGCCGTCTGCGGCGGAGAGATAGATCGACTGGACATCGGTGTTTCCGAGAAAGCGCCGCTGGACGATGCGGATGGGCATCAGGACAGTGTCGTCCTGATCGTGGCCGAAGCTGGATTGCCCCTTCTCCGCAAGCAGGCCGACGACGGAGCACGACGTGGTCCCGATGCGCATCCTCTGCCCGATCGGGTCGGTCGCGCCGAAGAGTTCCGCCTGCACGGTCTTGCCGATGACGCAGACTGGCTTGCCCGAGCGCATCTCGCTTTCGAGGAACCGGCGGCCGGCCGTCAGCGCCCAGTCGCGGGCGACGAAGAAGTCGTCCGTCGTGCCGACGAGCGACGTGCTCCAGTTCTGGTTGCCGTAAACGGCACGAACGGATGTCGTCGTGGTCGGCGCCACCGCCTGGAGGCCGCCGACCTGCCGGGCGATCGCGTCCACGTCCGCCAGCGTGAACTTGCGCGCCTCGGTCTGGCTGGGGCCGAAGCCCTGTCCCGGACGCATGAAGAGCAGGTTCGTGCCGAGCGAGGACAGTTCCTTCTGGACCTGGGCCGTCGTGCCGTTGCCGATCGTCACCATCGCTATGACCGCGGCGACCCCGATGACGATCCCGAGCACCGTCAGGAAGGACCTGAGGGCGTTCCTGACGATCGCCTGGAGCGCGAGGCGAAGTGTCTCGCGGATCATTCTGCGGCCTCCTTGCGAAGGCCATCCGAGGCTACCCGGCCGTCGATGAACCGGATCGTCCGCGCGGCGTATTCCGCCATGTCGGGTTCGTGGGTCACCATGATGACGGTGATTCCGTTCGAGCGGTTCAGCGTCGTCAGCAGATCCATGATCTCGCGGCTGCGCGCGGTGTCGAGATTGCCGGTGGGCTCGTCGGCAAGAAGCACGGCCGGACGGCTGACGATCGCCCGGGCGATGGCGACGCGCTGCTGCTGCCCGCCGGAGAGCTGCGACGGCACGTGGTGCTCCCAGCCGGTCAGCCCGACCTTGGCCAGTGCGTCTAGGGCGAGCGTTCGCCTTTCGCCGGAGGGCATGCCGCGGTAGATCAGGGGCAGTTCGACGTTCTCGATCGCCGTCGTGCGCGCGAGCAGGTTGAACCCCTGGAACACGAAGCCGAGATAGTGGCGCCTCAGTACGGCGCGCTGGCGCCGGTCGAGACCACCTACGTCGATACCGCGGAAATAGTAGTGGCCGTCCGTCGGGGTATCGAGGCAGCCGATGACGTTCATCGCCGTGGACTTGCCCGAGCCGCTCGGTCCCATGATGGCGACGAACTCGCCTTCGTCGATCTCGAGGTCGACACCGGCGAGGGCACGAACGCGGGCCTCGCCCGTGCCATAGGTCCGCTCGACGCCGTCGAAGGCGATGAGGGGAGCAGGGTTGGCTGCGCTTTCCGTCATGCCCGCACCTAGTTCCCCGCGGACGAGCCGGTGATGACTGCAGTCCCCGCGGCGAGAGAGCCGCCGAGAACTTCCGTCCATGTGCCGTCGGTGGCGCCTGTGCGCAGCCCGACTGGTTTCGGCTTGCCGTCCACCAGAGCATAGATCGTGCGCTCGCCGTCCGCCGTCTCGGCCGGGCGGGCGACATGCGTCCCGCGCGGTCGCGGCAGAAGCAGGCTCATCATTCCGCCGCTGCGGCTGGCCGAACGTTCCTCTGCAGGCGGCGAATACCTGAGCGCGGCGTTTGGAACGAGCAGGGCGTCCTTCACCTGCTTGACCACGATGTCGGCGGTTGCCGTCATGCCGGGGCGCAGAAGGAGTTCGGAATTGTCCAGCGTCAGCACGGCAGTGTAGGTCACGACGCCGTTGATTGTCGCCGGGGCGACGCGCACCATCGTGACCTTCGCCGGAAAGCGGCGCTCGCGATAGGCCTCGACGGTGAAGCTTGCCGACTGACCCGCCTTGACGTCGCCGACATCCGCCTCGTCGACGTCGACCTCCAGCTGCATGGAGGCGAGGTTCTCGGCTATGGTGAAAAGGACCGGGGCCTGCAGGGAAGACGCGACTGTCTGGCCCGCCTCCACCGAGCGGCTCATGACGATGCCGTCGATCGGGGAGACGATGGTCGCCTTCCGAAGGTTGGTCTCGTCCGCCGCGAGGTCCGCCTCGGCCGCCTTGACGTCGGCCCTTGCGACGGCCACTCCGGCCTCGGCCCGCCTGTAGTCGGCGATGGCGGCGTCGCTGGAGGAGCGGGAAACGATGTCCTTCTCTATCAGGGCCTTCGAGCGGTCGTAGGCCTGACTGGCCTGGAGAAGAGTGGCTTCGGCCTGCTGGACGGCCGCCTGCTTGACGGCGAGGGCAGCACGGGAGCGCCGGACGGCGGCCGTCAGGCGATCCGTGTCGAGCACGGCCAGTACCTCGCCGGCCTTGACGTGGTCGTTGTAGTCGGCGAGCACCTTGCGAACCGTGCCGGAAAGCTCGCTCGAAATTTCCACCTTGTTGGTGGGCTGGACGGTCCCGGTCGCGGTTACGGTTTCCGTCAGGTCGCCGCGTCGTATCTGCTGCGTGACGTAGCGAACAGAATTTCCCTCTGGGCTTCCCGCGAGATAGAACCAGGCGCCGCCGGCAGCTGCGATCAGGACCACGAGCGCGGCCAGAACCCGGCGTGCGCGGCGGCGGCCCGACGAACCGCCGCCACCGAGGGTGGCCGCGACCTCCGGGGAGGGGACATACTTGGCATGGACTGTCATGGCGGTTCTTCGCTGTGGCGGCAGTTCGGCGCACAATGCCGCATCCGGGGCGGCTTTCCGTTGATCGATGTCAATGCCGCTCGCCTGCGCGCCGAGCACTGTGGCTGCGGGCTTCGGGGTATCAGATCGTTCGAAGGGAACCCGATATGAGCAAGGCAAGCTCCATGACATGGAAGAACACCGGTTTCGGCAATCCGTCCTTCGAGACGGCACAGCAATTCGCTGCATCCATGGCACGGCTCCAGGCGCACGCGGCGAAGGCCGTGATCGACTGCAACATCGAAGCCGTCGACTTCGTGAAGCACAGATTGAACCGCGATGCGGACCTCGTCGCACGCATGGCCGCGAGCAGGGATTTCGGGGAGATGCTGGGCGTCTATTCCGACTTCTGGCAGAAGGCGCTCGACGAATATTCCGACGAGGCGGGGAAGCTTGCCTCGCTGAACACCAGGGCGGCCCAGGCGACCGCAGCCGAGATCGCGCAGGAGACGATGGGCCAAGCCGGGGCGGCGCGCCGCGGAGCGGCCTGATCCAGCATTGCAGCGCCGCCGCCGACGCCGGTCAAGGACTGGTCCCGGCGGTTTCGGGGGCGATCTCGTACTTCAGCTTCAGGGAGCGAACCATGAGGATTACCGATGCAATGCACCAGGGGGTGGAGTGGGTGGAGGCCGATGCAAAGGCGATCGACGTCGCAAGGCGCATGCGCGACAAGGACATCGGCGCGGTGCCCGTCGGCAGGCGGGACCGCCTGATCGGGATGATCACCGACCGGGACCTGGCAACCCGGGTGCTTGCCGAAGGCAAGGATCCCTCCGCAATCAGCGCCGAGGAAGTGATGACGCGGGGGATCATCTACTGCCGAACCGAGGAGACGCTCGAAGACGCCGTCCGGCTGATGGAAGAGCACAAGATCCGTCGCTTGCCGGTGCTCGACGACGACAAGCGCATGGTCGGGATGCTGAGCCTCGGAGACATCTCGCACAAGGCGGCCCGCGAACTGGCGGGGGAGGTGCTCAGGGCGGTGGCCGAGCACCACAAGTAGAGCAGATGCCTGCGGCGCGGAGTGAAACATCGTGGACAGCGTCTCGCCGCAGGCAGTCTTCCGCGCTCGCGGGCTGACGAAGAGCTACCGGACGGGTTTAGTGGAGGTGCAGGCGCTGCGCGGCGTCGACCTCGATCTCTTCGAAGGCGAACTGACGGTGCTGCTCGGACCGTCTGGAAGCGGAAAGTCCACGCTTCTCAACATTCTCGGCGGGCTCGACCGTGCATCGTCGGGCAGCGTGCTGTTTCGCGGTGCGGACCTCACGGCGATGTCGGAGCGCCAGCTGACGCGGTTCCGGCGCGACCACGTCGGCTTCGTCTTCCAGTTCTACAATCTCATTCCGAGCCTGACGGCACTCGAGAACGTCGCGCTTGTCGCCGAGATCGCGCCGCGGCCGATGTCGCCGCGGGATGCTCTCGCCATGGTGCAGCTGCAGGAACGCATGGACCATTTCCCGGCGCAGCTCTCCGGCGGAGAGCAGCAGCGGGTGGCGATCGCACGCGCGATCGTCAAGCGGCCGGAGGTGCTGTTGTGCGACGAGCCCACCGGCGCGCTCGACTCTCACACGGGTGTCGTCGTCCTTGAAGCCCTGACCCACATCAACGCCGAACTCGGAACGACGATCGCAATCATCACACACAATGCGGGCATCCGGCAGATCGCCCACCGCGTGTTTTCCTTCGTTGACGGGAAAATCGTCGAGTGCGTGGTCAACGAAACCCGCATCGCTCCCGAGCAGGTGGCCTGGTGATGCTGTCGGTCCTCGACCGCAAGCTCCTGCGAGACCTTGCGCGCCTATGGGCGCAGGGGCTCGCCATTGCGCTTGTGATGGCCTGCGGCGTCGCCACGATGATCCTTGCCCTCGGCGCCTATCGCTCGCTGGACCAGACCCGTGCGGCCTTCTACGACCGCTATCGCTTCGCGACGCTTTTCGCGAGTGTCAACCGGGCGCCGCTCCGTCTCAGGGAGCGACTTCTGTCCGTTCCCGGAATGGCGGCGGTCGAGCTCAGGCTTGTCGAGCGCGTACTCCTCGACATGCCCGGCATGGCCGAGCCCGGCACGGGCATAGCGGTCTCGATCCCGGACCTCGGGGATGCGAGCGTCAACCGGCTCTACCTGCGCGCCGGGCGGCTTCCGGATCTCGGCCATCCGGACGCCGTGGCGGTATCCGCGCCGTTCGCGAGCGCCCATCACCTGCATCCGGGCGACACTTTTCACGCGATCATGAACGGCAAGAGGCGATTGCTGCGCGTCTCCGGAATCGTCCTGTCGCCGGAATATGTCTACGCGATCGGTCCCGGCGACATGGTGCCTGACCCGCGCCGCTTCGGCGCGTTCTTCATGCGGCGGAGCGCGCTGGAAGGCACGCTGGACATGCAGGGGGCGTTCAACGATCTGGTCGCGATCCTTGCGAGGGGAACAGACGAACGGCAGGCCATCTCCGAAATCGACAGGATACTCAGGCCGTACGGGGGAACCGGGGCGTTCGGGCGCAAAGACCAGATTTCGAACGCTTTCCTGGACAGCGAGCTGACGCAACTGCGCGCCATGGCGTTCATCGTTCCGCCGATTTTCCTTTTCGTATCGGCCTTTCTCGTCAACATGGTGATGTCGCGGCTCATCGCGCTGGAGCGCGAGCAGATCGGCCTGCTCAAGGCGGTGGGCTACTCGGGCAGTGCCATCGGATGGCACTACGCCAAGCTCGTCGTCGTCATCGCACTGGCCGGCCTGCTCATCGGCAGCTTCGCGGGCGAGCGGCTCGGCCATGGCCTGACGGTGCTGTACGGGCGCTTCTACTCCTTCCCCTTCCTGGTTTTCCGGCAGAGCACGGATCTCTATGCGATCGCCGGCACCGCGGTGGTCGCCGCCGCGATGGCGGGTGCCCTGCGGGCGCTCTCGGGGGTTCTCGCGCTGTCGCCCGCCGTCGCTATGCGTCCGCCGGCGCCGACGCGCTATCACAGCATCCTCTCGGCGGGTTCGCTGTTCCATCGCGTCTTCTCGGAGCTCACGACGATGGCGCTGCGTCACCTCATCCGGTGGCCGCTGCGCACCCTGCTGACGATCTTCGGCACGTCGCTCTCGGTCGCCCTGCTCGTGACGGCCATGTTCTCGTCGGACTCCGTCGGCTTCATGATAGACACCATCTTCTTCCGTACCGAGCGGCAGGATGCGACGATCTATTTCTCGCGCGAACTCGGGCCGGGGGCCGCGCAGGCCGTGGCGGCGATGCCGGGCGTGCTCGCGGTCGAGCCTCTCCGGTCGGTGCCGGTCGTCCTGCACCATGGCCATCGCTCGCGTCGGCTGACGGTGTCGGGCTATCCGCCGAAATCGGACCTGGCGCGGCTCCTCGACGTGCGTCTCGACGCGGTGAGGCCTCCGCGGGAGGGGCTTGTGGTCTCGCAGCGCGTCGCCGACCTGCTTCACCTGCGGGCGGGCGAGAGAGTGAGGATGGAACTGGTCGAGCGCGACGGTCGCATGGTGGAAGTGCCCGTGACCGAGATCATCCAGAGCTTCATCGGCCTGACGGTAGCCATGCGCCAGGATGCGCTCGACCGGCTGATCGCCGACGGACCCCGTTTGTCCGGCGCGCGGGTGCGGCTTGACGGGGATCGGCTGCAGGCATTCTACGAAGCCGTCAAGAGCACGCCGGAAGCCGCCTCCGTCGCCTTGCTCAAACTGTCGCGCAAGCGCTTTCGCGAAACGATCGACCAGAACATCTCCATAATGACCACCGTCTATATCGCGCTTGCGGTGATCATCACCTTCGGCGTCGTCTACAACTTCGCCCGCATCCAGCTGTCGGAGCGGGCGAGGGAACTCGCGAGCCTCCGGGTACTCGGCTTCACCCGTGGCGAGGTCGCCTCGGTCCTGACGATCGAGCTCGCCGTCATCGTGCTGGCGGCTCAGCCGATCGGCTGGGGGCTCGGCTATCTGTTCTCCTGGTCGGTGACGCAAGGCTTCGAAAGCGACCTCTTCCGGGTGCCTCTCGTGGTGAGCAGCACCACCTTCGCCACGGCGAGCCTCGTGGTCCTCTTCGCGGCTGTCGTCTCCGGACTATTGGTAAGGCGCCGGATCGATCGGCTCGATCTGGTGCGCGTCTTGAAATCGAGGGAGTGAAGATGCGGGGCAGATGGGCAAGGCCGGTTCTTGGCGTGGCAGTCGTCGTCCTTGTGGGCGGGGGATTCTACTGGGCACTGAAGGAAAGGCCGGTCGAAATCGAGGCGGTCGCCGCGACGCGCGGCCCGATGAGCGTGACGATCGACCAGGAGGGCGTGACGCGCATCCGCAACGTCTATTCGGTCTCGTCGCCGATCGCCGGTCATCTCGACCGGCCGACACTGCAGGAGGGCGACAGGGTCCGGAAGGGGCAGACGGTGATCGCGACGGTGCGGCCGCTGGCGCCTCCGTTCCTCGACGAGCGCACCCGCGCCGAACTGCAGGCGACGATCGAAGCGGCGCGCTCGGCGGTGGCGGTGGCCGAGGTCGAGCGCCAGCGGGTGCAGACGGCGCTGGATCTCGCCCGCGCCGACTTTTCGCGGGCCGAGCGCCTTGCGGCCACCAACACCGTCTCCGTCCGCACGCTTCAGAAGGCGGCGAACGACGTCGCCCTCCTCGAGGCGCAGTTGCGCAGCGCGGAGGCTTCCATCCAGGTGCGCAAGGCGGAACTGGCAAGCGGGGTGGCGAAGCTCGCCCAGCCGGGGCAGACTGCGGGCAATCCGCAGGGCCGGTCCTGCTGCATCCGCCTTTTGTCGCCCGTCGACGGGAAGGTTCTGAAGATGCGGCTGAAGAGCGCCCAGGCGCTGGGCGCGGGCACGGTCGTGGCGGATGTCGGCGATCCTGCCGATCTCGAGATCGTGGTCGACCTGCTTTCGAGCGACGCCGTGCGGGTCCATCCGGGCAGCAAGGCGCTGGTCACGGAATGGGGCGGCGACCGCGACCTTCCGGCGACGGTTCGCCGCGTCGAGCCGGCGGGCTTCACGAAGGTCTCGGCGCTCGGGATCGAGGAGCAGCGAGTCAATGCGATCCTCGATCTGGACCGGCCCGAGCCGCGGCTCGGCGACGCCTTCCGCGTATTCGCCCGGATCGTCGCGTGGCACGCGGACGACGTCCTGAGGGTTCCGCTCGGGGCTCTGTTTCGCACCGGTGACGACTGGACGGTCTTCCGCGTCGAGGACGGTCGTGCTCGCCGCGTTCGCGTCGAAGTGGGGCACATGAACGGTGACCTCGCGGAAGTCACCGGCGGAGTGAAGGCGGGCGATATTCTCGTGCTCTATCCGGGTGAT
The DNA here is from genome assembly GCA_963760965.1 of uncultured Alphaproteobacteria bacterium. GTDB lineage: Bacteria > Pseudomonadota > Alphaproteobacteria > Rhizobiales > Rhizobiaceae > Pararhizobium_B. The sequence continues at coordinate 216,152 of CAVXEW010000009.1, read as the reverse complement.
TCCGTCTCTGACGGCAAGCTGGTCGAGAGGCGCAAGACGGCGGGAGATAGCAGCGGGTCGTGATGGCCAGGCAGCGCCGAGGCGGTGCGATCCTTCGCACCCCGGCCCTTCCGCCGGCCGGCCGGCACGGCTCCGATCATGCCATGCCGGTCACGCTGCGATAGATCATGTAGATCGCGACGACGAAGATCAGGCCGGCGAAGAGCACGTTCAGGGTACCCTTCCGGCTCGACAGATGTCTGGCGACAAGGGAGCCCAGCACCCCGCCCGCCGCGCCGCCGACGACGAAGACGATCGCCAGCGTCCAGTCGACGAGGCCGGAGGCGGCGTAATTCAGCGCGGTTGTCAGACCGAAGGCGGTGATGGCGACGAGCGAGGAGCCGATCGCATTGATGATCGGCATTCCGGTCGAGGCGATCAGTCCAGGGACGATGAGAAAGCCACCACCGATCCCGAAGAACCCCGAGAACGCCCCGGTCGCTCCACCGAAGCCGAGGACCTTCGGCGCGTTTTCCCTGTTGCACTGCGCCGCAGGGTCTCCGCCGCGCCCGCGATTGCGGAACATGAGCGCACCGACCACGAGCATCAGCAGTGCGAAGAGCAGCAGCAGCTGCTTTCCGTCGACGATCTTGCCAAGGCTGGAGCCCAGAAACGCACCGACGATGCCGGCGACGCTGTAGATCGCCGCACAGCGCCACTTCACGTTGCCGAGGCGGGCGTGACTGATCATGTTGGTGAAGGCGTTGGCGGCCACGGCGAAGGCGCTCGTGCCGATGGCCATGTGCGCATTCGGGACGCCGACCACGTAGACCATCAGCGGGACCGCGAGGATGGAGCCGCCGCCGCCGAACATGCCGAGGCTGAATCCTACCAGTCCTCCGGACAGGATGCCGAGGACATACTGAAATGTGTCAAGTGTCATTGCTCAAGGGGTCCTCTCGGGGCCGGCGGCCGCGTGCCGCCGCCATTTCTCATGCATGGCGTGGCTCGCGCGGTTCGGGTTATTCCCACGCCGCGCCGGCAAGCGCGTCCAGAGGAAACTTCAGGTAGCGTCTGCCGTTCGCCTCGGGCTCGGGGAGCCGCCCGCCGTTCATGTTGACCTGGAGGGCGTGGAGAATGAGCTTCGGCATCGGCAACTCCCGATCACGCTTCTCGCGCAGTTCGATATAGCCGGCCTCGTCCCTTGCACGCGTCAGGTGGATATTGCCTTCGGCCTGCTCGGCGACGGTCGACTCCCACTTCGGCTCGCGTCCGCCAGGCTGATAGTCGTGACCGGTAAAAACGCGCGTCTGCTTCGGCAACGCCAGTATTCCCTGGATCGAGCGCCACAGCTGCGCGGCGCTGCCGCCGGGGAAGTCCGCGCGCGCGGTGCCGCCGTCGGGCATGAAGAGAGTGTCGTGCACGAAGGCGGCGTCGCCGATCACGTAGGTGACAGAGGCCAGGGTATGGCCCGGCGAAGACATGACGCGGGCCTCCGTCTCGCCCACCGCGAAGGTCTCGCCGTCGGCGAAGAGCCTGTCCCATTGCGAGCCGTCGGCCGGGAAGTCGGGCCAGTCGTAGATATCCTTCCAGAGCCTTTGTACCTCGACGACCTTCTCGCCGATGGCTGTCGGGGCGCCAGTCGCATCCTTGAGGTAGCGTGCCGCCGAGAAGTGGTCGGCATGCGGATGCGTATCGAGTATCCAGTCCACCTTTAGTTCCTGCCGTCGCACATATTCGAGGATCGCATCTGCCGAAACGGTCCCGGTCGCGCCGGATTTCGGATCGAAATCCAGTACCGGATCGACGATCGCGCATCGCCTCGTCGCCGGGCAGGCGACGACGTACTGTACCGAGTGGGTTCGCGGGTCGAAGAACCCCTTCACATGTGGCGCTGCGGTAGTCACTTGCTGGTCTCCATTTCGTTCGTGAGGGAGGATGGGCAGATTGTGCTTCGGCTCTCTTCGGTCCGGAACTCCGGCGGTCCGGAAGGCCCCGGATCCGGTGCGCGAACGCCTCCGGCGGCCGTCACATGCAATGTGGCGCATATGTCGGCGTTTGCAAGGGACTGCAAAGAGGCCGGCCGGCGCCAATGTGCCGCATGGCGCTATTCATTTCCGCGCTGAACCGTGCAATCTTCGCAGTGCGGCAGGACGTCGGGACTGCCAGTCGGGGAGAGAGAAGTGTCGGCCGAAATCGGTGACAGGGAAAAGGGCTCGGATCTTCTGCGTGTCAAGGACCTGTGGATTCGCATCCGGACGTTCGAGTCCGGGTTCGAAGTGGTCAAGGGTGTGTCGTTCCGGATTCCGCGCGGCCGGACTGTCGCCCTGGTCGGCGAGAGCGGATCGGGGAAGTCGATCATCGCGCAGGCGATCCTGGGGATCCTTCCCGCAGTCGCCAGCATCGGCAGGGGGGCGATCCTGTTCGACGATCCCGCGACGGACGATCCGCCGATCGACATAGCTGCGCTGGACGCGCGCGGAGCGGAGATGCGCAGTCTCCAGGGCGGGCGGATTTCGATCATCTTCCAGGAGCCCATGACGTCGCTGTCACCGGTTCACACGGTCGGCAACCAGGTCGAGGAAGCTCTCGTGCTGCACAGGCGCGTCGAGAAGTCCGAAGCCCGCCGCACGACCGAGGAGATGCTGACGCTCGTCGGCTTTCCCGACGGCCATCGTGCCTACGACACCTATCCTTCGGAATTGTCCGGCGGCTTGCGCCAGCGCGCGATGATCGCCATGGCGCTGATCTGTCACCCGGCGCTTCTCATCGCCGACGAGCCCACCACTGCACTGGACGTGACGATCCAGGCGCAGGTGCTCGCAGTGCTGCAGGACCTGCAGCGCAAGCTGGACATGTCGCTGCTCCTGATCACGCACGATCTCGGGGTGGTGGCCAACATGGCCGACGAAATCGTCGTGATCTATCACGGGCAGGTCATGGAGAGCGGCCCGACCAGAGAAGTCCTGACCGATCCGCGGCATCCATATCTGAAAGCGCTTCTCGCAGCCGTCCCGAGGGTTCACATGGCGCCGGGCGAGAAGCTTCGCTCACTGCGCGAGGTAAAGATCGAACTGCCGTCGTCCATGCGCGGCAAGGCCGATAGGCAATCTGCCGGTACGGGTGGGCCGCTGCTGACCGTGCAGGGCCTGACGAAGACATTCGTTACACGCAAGCAGGGCCGCTTTCTAGCCCGCGGCGAGAGGCAGATCCTGCGCGCCGTCAATGATGTCTCATTCACCGTCCGCCGGGGAGAATGTTTCGGTCTCGTCGGGGAGAGCGGCTGCGGCAAGTCGACGATCAGCAAGCTTGTCAGCCGCGCCATCACGGCGGACGGGGGCTCGGTTGCCTTCAGCGACGGCGGCACGACTGTCGACGTGCTGTCGCTCCGGGGCAACGACCTGGCGGAGTTCCGGCCGCGCATCCAGATGGTGTTCCAGGATCCGTTCTCGTCGCTCAGTCCGCGCCTTACCGTCCTCAACACGCTGATGGAACCGCTCGAAATCCACGGGCGGGGCACGCGTTCGCAGCGCAAGCAGCGGGCCGCGGAACTGCTGAAGCTCGTCGGCCTGCCGGCGAATTCGCTGAACCGGTATCCGCACAGCTTCTCGGGCGGCCAGCGCCAGCGCATCGGCATCGCCCGGGCGCTGGCGCTGGAGCCGGACCTCATGATCTGCGACGAACCCGTCTCGGCCCTGGACGTCTCGGTGCAGGCGCAGATCCTGAACCTGCTGGCCCGTCTGCAAAAGGAGCTCGGCCTGACGACCATCTTCATCTCGCACAACCTGGCCGTGGTGAACTATATCGCCAACCGGATCGCCGTCATGCGGTCTGGCCGCATCGTCGAGATCGCTCCGCGCGGGGTGCTGTTCGACAGTCCGGTCCATCCCTATACACGGCGCCTCTTGCAGGCGATCCCCACCATCGATCTCGATCGAAAGCTCGACCTGGAAGCCATGCTCCGCGATGCGGGTCCGGACGAGGCGTCGTGGGATCCCGAGTTTCTGCCGGACGAGGCGGCGCCGCTTGGCTTCGTCGAGGTCGGGGAGGACCATTTCGTGCTTGCGCGGGCAGGCAGCCGACGCGAAAGGCTGGTGGCATGAAGGAAGGACTGCCCGTGTTGTCGCGCCGCGCTCTTCTCTCGTCGGCCGCCGGGGCAACGCTCGCACTGATGCTGCCGGCGCGGCCGTCGCGCGCGGGGGAACAAGAGGAACCGCACTCGCTGCGGGAGCTCGTCGAAAGCGGCAAGCTGCCGCCGATGCGCGAACGCCTGCCAAAAGTACCGAAGCGCATCGACTTCTCCGCCGAGGGCAAGGAACTCGGGCGGTACGGCGGCAAGCTCAGGACCTTGCTCGGCAAGGCCAAGGACAGCCGGATCGTCGTCGTCAACGAGTATTCCCGCCTGATCGGCTTCAACACCAGGCTGGAAATCGAAACCGACGTTCTCGAACGCTTCGACAGCGTGAACAACAGGGAGTTCACGCTGAAGATCAGGGAAGGTCATCGCTGGTCGGACGGCCATCCGCTGACCACGGAGGACTTTCGGTACTGGTGGGAAGAAGTCGCGACCAACCCGAAGCTGAACGAGGGCGCAGTCGATCCCGCGATGCTCCCTGCCGGCAAGATGCCGGACGTCACGATCGTCGACGCGCTGACGGTCCGCTACAGCTGGCCGACGCCCAATCCCGAATTCCCGCTGGCGCTCGCAGGCGCCAGCCCGCTGTACATCTACATGCCGGCCCACTACATGAAGCAGTTCCACATCAAGTATGCGGACCGGCAGGAACTCGAGGCCAAGGTGCGGCATGCCGGCGTTTCCGACTGGAGCGCTCTGCACACGCGCATGGGTCGGATGTACCGAGACCAGAACCCGGACCTTCCGGTGCTCGAGCCGTGGAAGAACACGACGGCGAACCCGACGCAGCGCGCCGTCTTCCGGCGCAATCCCTACTTTCACCGGGTCGATCCGGAGGGCCGCCAGCTGCCCTATATCGACGAGGTCGTCGCTACTTTCGGCTCGACCGAGATCATCCCGGCGGAAACGGCCGCTGGACAATCCGACCTCCAGGCCCGCTATATCCAGTTCGACAACTACACGGTCCTGCGCCAGTCCGAGGCCACCCACGACTATGAGGTCCGGCTGTGGACCCAGGGCACGAGTTCCGGCGTCGCGCTCTACCCGAACCTCAATGTCGAGGATCCGGGCTGGCACGCGCTGATGAACGACGTGCGGTTCCGCCGCGCTCTCTCGATCGGTCTCGACCGCCACGAGCTGAACGAGCAGCTCTATTTCGGACTTGCCAAGCCCGGCAGCAACACGGTGCTCTCGGAGTCGCCGCTCTACAAACCTGTCTACGACAGGCTCTGGACCGCGCACGATCCTGCGGGGGCAAACAGGCTCCTCGACGGCATCGGCCTGGCGAGGCGCGACGAGGACGGCGTACGGCTCATGCCGGACGGGCGGAGGATGGAACTCGTGGTGGAAAGCGCCGGCGAGCGCCTGGTCGAGACGGACGCGATGGAACTGATCCGCTACCATTGGGCCGATCTCGGCATCAAGGTTTTCGTCCGGACGCTTCAGCGCGACCTCGTTCGCCGGCGCTACCTCAACGGACAAACGAAAATGACCATCTCGACCGGACTGGACATCGGGCTGGCGACAGCAGACTCCAACCCCGAGGAACTGGCGCCGGTTTCGACGGCGCAGCCGAACTGGCCCGTGTGGGGACAGTATTTCGAGACGAGGGGCAAGGCAGGGCGAAAGCCGCCGCCGGGGCCGGCCGAAACGCTGCTGGAACTCTATCGCAAATGGCGCGGTACGGAGACCACCGCGGAACGCAGGGACATCTGGGACCAGATGCTTATGCTCTATGCAGAGCAGGTTTTTTCGATCGGCATCGCAGGCGAGATGTTCCAGCCGGTCGTCGTCAATCGCAAGTTGAAGAACGTGCCGAAGAAGGGGCTCTATTCATGGCAGCCGACGGCGTTCTTCGGTGTCTACCGGCCGGACACCTTCTTTTTCGAGGAGGGCTAGGCGATGCATCCGATCCGCCCGGCCAGCCGGAGGCACTGAGTTGCTGAGATACATACTCTGGCGCGCTCTCGCCATGATCCCGACCCTGGTGATCGCGAGCATGCTGATCTTCACGATCATACAGCTTCCGCCGGGCGACTATTTCGAGTCCTACATGGTCGAGCTGCAGTCGCAGGGCGAGACCGTCGATCCGGCGCGGATGCAATTCCTGCGCGAACAGTACGGCTTCGACAAGCCGATTTGGGAGCAGTATCTCCACTGGGCCGGCGGCATGCTCCATGGCGACTTCGGCTATTCCTTCGAATACGAGCGGCCCGTGTCCCAGCTGATCGGGGCGCGCGTCTTCATGACGATGCTGCTGTCGTTCACCACGATCATATTCACCTGGCTGATCGCTTTCCCGATCGGAATTTATTCGGCGACGCATCGCTATTCCTGGGGCGACTACGGCTTCACCTTTCTCGGGCTCCTGGGGCTGGCCGTGCCGAACTTCCTTCTGGCGCTGGTCCTGATGTATCTCGCCAACGTCTGGTTCGGCACGTCGATCGGCGGTCTCATGGATCCCGCCTATGTCGGCAAGCCGATATCGTTCGACAAGTTCGGCTCGATCCTCTGGCACATGATCATCCCGGTCGTCGTCATAGGCACGTCGGGGACCGCGGGAATGATACGGCGGGTGCGCGCGAACCTGCTCGACGAGTTGCAGAAGCAGTACGTGACGACAGCCCGGGCGAAGGGTGTGCCGCCGATGAGGGCGCTGCTGAAGTATCCGTTCCGCATGTCGCTGAACTTCTTCATCGCGGATATCGGGCATATCCTGCCGATGGTCATTTCCGGTGCCGAGGTCGTCGCCATCGTCCTGTCGCTGCCGACGACGGGACCGCTGCTGATTTCGGCGCTTCAGAGCCAGGACATGTATCTGGCGGGCTCCTTCCTGATGATGCTTTCCGTCCTGACGGTCATCGGCATGCTCGTTTCCGACGTGCTTCTCGCCCTGCTCGACCCGCGCATCCGGCTCGAGGGAAAGGCGGTCAAATGACGGGTCGCGAAGAGGGCGGAACGACGGGCGAAGAGATCTCCGCGGCGCCCGGGAACGATGGCCCGGACGACCGCAAGGGCGAACAGCTCGAGCACTATGTGTCGACGGCACCCTTCGATCCATATTCGGTCGAAAAGGTCACTCCGAAGCTGCAGGCCTATTACATGGCCTCGCAGACCAAGCTCATGTGGTGGAAGTTCAAGCGCCACAAGCTCGCCCGTGCGTCAGGGATCGTTCTGCTGGTCTTCTACCTGCTGATCGCGGTGTCGGAGTTCGTGGCGCCCTATGCGTTGCAGACACGGCACGTGGACTCGATCTACGCGCCGCCGATGGCGGTCCACGTCATCCGCGACGGCAGCCTTCACTGGCCGTTCGTCTACGCACGCACGAAGACACTGGACATGAAGCTCCTCAAGCGGGTCTATACCGACGACCCGGCAAAGCCGCAGCCGATCGGCTTCTTCTGCAAGGGCGACAGCTACCGCTTCTGGGGGCTGGTGCGCTGGGACCGCCACCTTTTCTGCGCGAAGGGCGGCGACGTCTTTCTGCTCGGCACCGACAGGCTTGGCCGGGACATGTTCTCGCGCATCGTCTACGGCGCGCGCATCTCGCTGACGATCGGCCTGCTCGGCATTTCCATCAGTTTCGCGCTCGGCATCACGATCGGCGGCGCGGCCGGCTATTACGGCGGCTGGGTGGACGTCGCCGTCCAGCGGCTGATCGAGGTGCTGCAGTCGATCCCCAGCATTCCGCTGTGGATGGCGCTGGCGGCCATCCTGCCGGTGACTTGGAGCCCTGTGCTCATCTATTTCGGCATCACGCTGATCCTCGGGCTGCTCGACTGGACGAGCCTCGCCCGTGCAGTCCGCTCGAAGCTCCTTTCACTGCGGGAGGAGGACTACGTCACGGCCGCCCAGGTGATGGGGGCGAAGCCGAGGCGCATCATACTGCGCCATCTGGTGCCGGGCTTCATGAGCCATCTGATCGCTTCGGCGACCATCACCATCCCGACGATGATCCTCGGAGAGACGTCGTTGAGCTTCCTCGGCATCGGCCTGCGCCCGCCGGTCACGAGCTGGGGCGTGCTTCTAAACGAGGCCCAGAACATCAACGTCGTGGTGCTCTACCCCTGGCTTCTCTTCCCCGTCGTGCCGGTGGTCATCGTCATCCTTGCCTTCAACTTCCTCGGCGACGGCCTGCGCGACGCCGCAGATCCCTATCACTCGTGAGGTCTTGACGGCAGGCATTCGGCGGCTGTTGCCAGGACGATCCCTCGCATGGCCAGCCCGTCGAGGAGTGCCTCGAGGGTGCGCCAGGCGGTCTCGTCATGGACCAGATGATGCGTCAACAGACCGACGGCCGCGCCGCGGCGCAGCCGTGCCTCGCCGAGCCTGGCGGCGAGCGTCGCGGCGATGTCCCGGAGGTCACGGCCGATGCGCCCGTTGCGCCAGTCGATCAGGTCGACATGGGTGTTGAGATGAGGCAGGTCGCCTGCCGCTTCCTTCCAGCCGAAAAGGGAGACAGCCGTGAAGCCGGCCGTGGCGACCTGCATTGCGACTGCAGGCGAGATCCGGTTCCAGGGGGGCACCAGCACGCCGGAAAGACGCGGGCCAAACATCCGGCCGAGCTTCAGGCGACCTGCCGCCAGGTCCGAGATGACGTCGCCGACGCTCCGGCCTCGGGACGCGTTTTCGATCAGTTCCGTCTTCCTTTGGTCGACCGGAGCATGGTTGCGGTGCGCATAGCCGTGCACCGCAGGTGTGACGAGCCACTCGTCTGCGAGACGTTCGGCGATGGCTGGAGCGGCCGGCCGGGGGACGACGGCGAGCAGCAACGGCGCCCGGCTTGCGTTCGAAAGCGCGATCAGGCGGTCGAGGGCGGGCGTGGGCTCGAACGCGTCGTCGTCGCGAAGCCAGATCCTGGGGGAGAGCCCTGCTTCTCTCCAGCGTTCCAGCTCGGCGTCCACATTGGCGAAGGGAAGGCCGCTCACGGCTTGCGCTCCAGCGCGCCGCCCGTGAACAGGTCATCGAGGGCCGCTCTCATCGTCATGCTGGCAGCGGCGAGATCGTGTTCAGCGGCAACCTTGGCGAGCCCTGCGTCCCCGAGGCGACGCCGCAGGGCCGGATCGCCCAGCAGTCGCCGGAGCGCCCCGGCGTAGGCGTCGGTGTCTCCTTCCGGGACGAGCAGGCCGGTCTCGCGGTCGCGTACCACAAGCGGCACGCCGAGCGAGTCGAAGGCGACCACCGGCAATCGCCGTGCGGAAGCCTCGAGATAGACCATGCCGATCGGCTCGCGATAGCCGGGCCAGGCCAGGAGATCGGCGCGATCGAACCAGGCGATCACGCTGTCCGGGTCGATGGCGCCCGTCCAGTGTATCCGGCTCGGGTCCACGCAGAAGAACGCCTCCTCGATGGCTTGCCTTGCCGGTCCGTCGCCGATGAGGACGAGCCGCCAGGGCAGGTCGGTCAGCCGGCCGAGTGCCTCGGCGAGCAGGAGGAAGCATTTTTCCTTCTTGCCCGGCCGCATCATGCCGGCAGCGGCGATGAGGGGCACTTCCGCAATTTCCGGCGATGGCTCGGGTAGCGGGGGCAGGGCGCCGAGATCCAGAAACGGCGCCAGCGGCCTGATGCTCGCGTGTCCCGGCAGGACTTCTTCCAGATAGCTCCGGTCCGACGGCTTTAGGCAGAAATTGATCGCCGCCTGCCGGATCGCCGCCTGGACGGCGGCGCGACCGGCGGCCCAGTCGTCGTCCGTGTCCTGTCGCGTGCGGCAGGCTTCCACGGTGATGTAGGGAATGGCGAGCTGCCGCGCGATCTCCGGACCGAGCCAGTCCGGCGCCTTGCAGTAGGGATGGTAGGTCAGCCAGGCATCGGGCCGTGCGCCGGGCGGCAGGCCCCGAAGCTGCCCGAGCACCCGTTCCGCCTCCGCCTCGCCCGCTGACCTTCTTTCGCGGTGGACGGACGAGGAGGGGCGCTTCTGGTAGCTGATGAACCGGGACGCGAGGTCGACCACGAAGCCCGCGTGCTGCAGGGCGTCCATGAGCAGGCGTGCGATCCTCCGGTCGCCGGACGGTGCCGGATCGTCGGGCGGCTTCAGCGGTGCATAGAATGCGATCCGGCGGTGTTCCATCGGCTTGTCCTCACCGGTAGCCGTCCAGCGGACGGCCAGACAGTATCGCATGGACGATCTCGGCGCTGCGGCGCGCGCCCGCGATGTCGATCCGGCTGCTGTCGGGCGCCGGCCCCTGCATCGCCCGGTCGATCGCCGCTGCCAGGGCTTCAGGGCTCGGATCGCCTCGCGGCGGCGTTTCAACGAGCCCGGCCCTTGAGAGGACGTCCGCGCGCCGGATCTGCTCAGTCTCGGTGCCGTCCGCCAGGGGAACGAGCACCGCCCTGCAGCCGGCGCTGAAGATGTCGGCGACTGTATTGTAGCCGGCGCGCGAGACCGAGAGCCGGCAGCGAGACATGGCCGATCGCAGATCCGGCAGGAACCGGACGATCGTGATGCCGTCGGTTACGAGCGAGCGCAGGTCCGCCACGTCGGCCTCCGAGGTATTGATGCCGGCGACTATGCACCAGCGCGCGTCCCGCAGTCGGGAAAGCTGCCGTGCCCTCGGGGCGGCGAAAAGCAACTCGCGCCCGAGCACGCCTCCGCCAACCGAGACGACGACGTCGAACCTCTCGTCGTCCGCAGCCTGTGTGCCAGTGCCCTCGGGCGCCACGATCCCGGTATAGAGGAGCTTGCCGGCGATGCGGTCGGCGCGGGAGAAGGTGTCCCCGAGACGGATGAGGGCGGGATCGGCGTGGACGAGGACGTGGTCATAGTACCGCTCGACGTATTCCGCGGATTCAAGGTCTCGCCCCGGCTTGCGATTTTCCTGCAGAATGTCGCGCACGGATGCGACGACGCGCGGCGCGTGGCGGGATTGCCGTGCGGCATCGAGCAGCGGCAGAAGTTCGAACCGCATCTGGCGGCGGCCAAAGGGGAAAGCTTCCGTGATCAATACGTCCGGCTCGATCTTCCGGAAGAGCTCGAGCAAGGCATCGCGCCGCCGGTCGAGATAGGCCTCTCCGGCTTCCTCGCCGTCGGGCTTGAAGAGGCGGCTCAGATTGCCGACACCGGCGGTAAGTGGCGGAAGGAAATGGGTCGTCGCGCTGGCGGCATCCGCGTTCGGAACGGGCGGGCCGCCCTGCACGAGATGGACGTCGCAGCCGGCCGCCGCGAGGGCGCGGGCAATCCGCACGGCGCGGAAGACATGGCCGACACCCATCAGGTGCTGGACATAGAACATGATGCGAGGTGTCATGCCGCTTCGATCGTCTTCTCGGGCACCTTCTTGCCGCGCGCCTGCCGGCCGTCCTCGAAAAGCCGGATCAGGTTGCCGATCGTCCTTCGGTGATCGAACTCCGCGCTCACGCGCCGAGCGCCGCTCGATCCAAGGCGGTCGCGGGCTTCCGGGTCGGTCGCGAGAGCGACGATGGCGTCTGCAAGCGCGTCGGCATCGTCAGGCTCTACGAGCAGGCCGTTCTCGCCGTGGCTGATAAGCTCGACGATGCCGGAAACCGGAGTCGAGATGCACGGGAGGCCCTGGCTGGCTGCCTCGACGAGGACGTTCGGCAAGCCGTCGCGGTCGCCGTCCGGCGCAACGCGGGAGGGCAGGACGAAGAGATCGGACGACCGGTAGGTTTCCAGCACCACGTCCTGTGGCTGGGCGCCCAGGAGTTCGACGCGACCGGCCAGTCCGCTCCGCCGGACGTGCTCGGCCAACGTGCCGGAAAGTTCTCCGCCGCCAATGTGGATCCAGCGCCAGTTGAGGCCGGCCGGCAGGCGGGCGAGGGCGTCGACCATCGTGTCGAGACCCTTCTTGGCCACCGCGCGCCCGACCGTCACCATGCGGACCGGATCGTCCGGGTCGCTGCCGTCGCGGATCGAGGCGCGCCGCTCGAAATGCGGGAAGCGCGAGAGGTCCAGCCCGTGATAGATGAGATGCACCTTTGCCGGATCCGGCGCGATTTGGTTGAGATGCGCCTGGCCGAAGCCGGTGCACGTCACCGTCCATTCGGCCGACGACAGCTTGTCCGCTAGCTCCCATTCGGGCGATGTCCAGATGTCCTTGGCGTGCGCCGAACAGCTCCATGGCAGCGCCGTAAGGATATGGGCATAGCGCGAGACCGAGCCCGGCGTGTGAATGAAGTGGCTGTAGATCCAGTCGACGTCGTCCGGCATTTCCGCTGCCAGGACAAGGGCCTGTCCGAATCTCCTGACCCTGTTTCGCGACAGGTCCCGCGGCAGGTCCCTCAGAAATTGCCGCAGCGCACGGCGGTAGCCCGGGAGCCTCCGTGCCGAAAGCCATGCCCGGAAGACGCGCAACGGCTCGTTGTGCAGGTATTCGGGCAGGTAGCGCACCGGCGCGGCGATTTCGCGGTGGATGGGGTGGACGGCCGTCTCGGTGGGATGGCGCATGGAAAAGAAGCGCAGCCGGAAGCCCGCCCGTTCGAGTTCGCGCAGTTCCTGCGCGATGAAGGTCTCGGAGAGCCGGGGGTATCCCTTCAGCACGACGGCGATGGCGCGCCGCTCCAGGCCGGAAGCCTCGCGATGGTCAAGCATTGAGGGCGCGTCCCAGATCCTCGCCGGCACCGATCTCCTCGCGAACGAAGTGGCATAGCATGTCGAGACCGTTCATCGCGACCTCCGCGGTCGCCTTGGACGGGCGCGGGCCCTGTGGAAGCCTGTGCAGCGCGCGGGCAAGTTCCCCGGGCTTCTCCAGCGCGTCGTGCAGGCGCATCATCGTGCATAGCCCGAGGCGGCTGCCGTGTTCGGCGCGAATGAACTGCTCCAGGCGCGGCCGCTCGCGCGGAACGAACAGCGCCGGCTTGTCCTGCCCCAAGATTTCGCAGAACGTGTTGTAGCCGCACATCGCGACGACGCCGGAGGCGCCGGCGAGAAGCGGCTCGGGGCGGTTTGCGAAGTCGATGACGGTCGCACCGGGGAGCGTGGCGGCGCGCTGGCGAACGGTCTCGGATTCCTGGCTGTTCATGAAAGGCCCGAGCAGGAATACCGGCGGCAGCAGGGCTTCGGAGCCTTCCTCGTAGGCTGAAAGCACTGCCATCATCAGTTCATGCCCGTCTCCGCCGCCACCTGCCGTGACGAGCAGGTATTCGGGGGGCAGGCCCTCGAGCCGCTCACCGGGTCCCGGTCGCGCGGGCGCGTCGATGAAGCCGAGAAAACTCGTCCGGCTGATGACCGAGGGCGAAAGGTCGAGGCCCGCCAGCGGATCGTGGAAGCCGCGCGGGCCATAAACCCAGAAGGCGTCGTAGAGATCGTCGATCTGGGGCGTGATGTTCTTTTTCTGCCATTCCTGCCGCAGTACGTGCGGCTCGTCGAGCACGTCGCGCAGGCCGAGCACCAGATAGCTGCCGAGCACGCGCAGCGTGTGCAGTGTTTCCTCCAGTTCCCCGAGCAGTCCGAGCGGTTCCTTGTCGGCGATGAAGACGTGCGGCTGCAGCATGCGTGCGGTCTGGGCGATGATCCGCGAGCGCTCCTCCAGCACGACCTGGGAAGAGCGGCCGGTTTCTCCCGACCGGTAGCTGCCGTCCGTCACCTTGTATATGCCCGGCAGGCGAACCAGCTCGACCCTGCTGTCGAGGGCGAATGAACCCGCCTTGGGCGAACCCGTCGCGATCATGATGCGCGCGTCCGGCAAGGCGGCCGCCAAGGCGTTGGCGATCTTGCAGTTGCGGCGAAGATGGCCAAGCCCGAACGTGTCGTGGCTGTAGAGGAGGATTCGAGAAGCTTCAACCAATGCTGTTCTTGCCTGCATTTTCCAGCATTCCACGGGTTCTCCGGCCGATCGTGCGCAAGGGCGCAGACACTGCGAAGCTGAAGGATGTTGAGGACAAAAGCAAGTCGCTCACGCCGGAGCCGCAGCCCCGGCAGGCTGTTTCGCCTGCACGCCGAGATGGTCCGCGAGCACGTCGGTCCACTGCGCGTCGTCTCCCTTCCATTCCGTCGCATCGGCGGACAGCAGCCGGACGCGCGGATCGCGGCCGGGGTCGCCGTCGAAGCGGTCCGTCCGCGAGATCGCGAGCAGCTCGCAGCTTGTCCCGAACAGGCGCTCGAGGCTCGCCTGCAACCGGTCGAGCTTGCTGCTGTCGATGCGGTATTCGTGTCCCTCGTCGACGTGATACAGGTCGCCGACCAGATTGTTCTGGCAGTTGGCAAGGACGAAGCAGGTCCGCTCCGGCTCGGTGGAAAGAAACTTCTCCCGGAGATGGAAGAACTTGTCGCGCTCCCGCTCGAAGGTCGCCTCAATGTCCAGGCGCCTCCGGCCGTCGGGCTCCTTGACCCGATAGGCGTGAACGGCGTGGAACCCCGGCTCAGGAAGAAACGCCCTGTCGTCTCGTTCGATCACGTCCCCCGGCCCGTGCGCGGGAAGGCCCGCGTCGATGTAGCCGGCAACGCGCAGCGGCGGGGCGCCAAGCCAGTCGAACGGTCCGGAACGCAACTCGATCCCCGCGGCCCTTGCGGCTTCCGTTCCGGCAAATCGCTCGATCTGATGCCGCGTCTGGCAGGACATCCCGACGCTCTGCAGATATGTCTTGGTCATCGCGTCACCCTCGGTTCTGACAGATGTAGTGGGCGCGCGGGCGTTGTGCCATCCGTATCCGGCCCGAAAAGGCGCCTTGTCTGCCCGGGAGCGCATCATTCGGCGAATCACCCGACTTCATATCTTCTTGATGCCCGCAGCTTTTGTTGCAAGACGTGTTTCCTGCGACCTAAATAGGGTCATGCGCGTCATCCGCGCGAGGGGAGCACGAGAAAGACCATGCGACGACGCGCGTCAGGACAGGTTCCGGGAGCCTCGGGGCTCTGCGGCATTCTCCGCCTCTCCGCAGCCTCGTGCGCGGGGCTCGTCGTTTTCCTGGCGGCGCTCGTCGTATTCTCCGCCGGCGTGGCGTTCGGGCCGGTCGCGCACGCGGCGGGCTTCACGTCCGTACTTGCCGGCGGATCGTCCGCGCCGAAGAGCGAACTCGATACGCTGATCAGCAAGGCCAGGAAGGACGGCTCGACCGTCGTCGTCATCAATCCGGACGGAACGAAGTCCGCTGCGGACGACGCGCCGGCCATGTCGATGATGCACACCAACGCCATGCTGCTCGAGGCGCGCTACAACCTCGTCAGGATGATCCGTGATTCGGGCCAGTTCCCGGCAATCGTCACCGGGGTGATTGCGAAGGCGAGCCCCGACGGCACCTTTCGCTGGCTTTTCGATGCCGTCGCAACGGCGCTTGGCGGCATTCTCTTCGGCCTCGGCGTCTACAAGCTGATCACGGGCTATATCCGGAGATCCTTTGCGTCGAGGCGGCAGGAAGCGAACCCGACGAGGGCGCAGAAGCTGCGATACCTTCTCATGCGGGCCTTCCTGCTGCTGATGTCGAGCGTCGTCATGTTTGCCCTGACGGTCTTCGTCGCGGTCGTCTTCGACACGGGCAACGAGGCCACCCGCATCACGATACTCAACATCGTGGCCGGCTACGCCGCCTACCGGGTGCTCAGATACGTCATTTTCTTCAATTTCTTTGCTCCGGACGTCGATGCCTACCGGATGATCCGGCTGGACGGCGGGCGGGCCCGCAAGCTCTACAACGACTGGTACCGGGTCACCGCCATCTCCGTGGTCGTCATGGGGCTTTGCCAATGGCTCTACGATCTGGGGATTCCGAAGGAACTGCACAGCCTGATGTTCATCGGCGGTTCCGGGCTTTGCGCGCTCCTGATCGGCGCGCTCGCCGTGGCGCACCGGCGTGATCTCGTCGAGATCGTTCGCGGAAACGCGCGGCGCGGCGGGCGGCGGCGCTTTCGCGAAGCGATCGCCGTTGCGCTGCTTCCGATCATCCTGTTCTACCTGGCGGCGGCCTGGCTGGTCAGCACCTTCCGATTGTCGCTCGGATTGAAGAGCGGCTACATACTGGTCGCCGCGCCGATCCTCGTCTTCATCGTCGCGATCTTCGTCTACGGCATCGCCATCTATGCACTCGAACTCACCTATGTGCGGCGCGAGAAGAACTTCCGCCGCCGGCAGGTGCTGGAGCGGCTGCGGAGGCGGCGCGAGGCGCGACGTGCGGCGGCAGCGGCCGCATCCTTTCCGGACAGCGATTCCATGGTGCGCGTCCTCGACGACGGCGAAGGAGAATACGGCGTTCGCGACGAGGAGGAGATGATCGTACATCAGCCGAGCGAAACGGTGCCCGAGGCCGAGTACCGGCCGATCTTCAAGCCCTTCTTCGAGGGCGCGATAGGAGCGAGCGTGCTCATGGTCGCGATTGGCGAACTGGCCCGGCTGTGGGGCGTGAACATCGGGCAGGACGGGCACCCGCTGGCCCGCCTTCTGGACAGCGCGCTCGTCATCATCGTGGGGCTGCTCGCGCTCCAGGCACTGAACGACTACATCAACGTGAAGCTGGCGGAGGAGGGCGGCGGACGCGAGGCCGGCGCAGCGGGGCCGGGCCACGGCGACGGCGAGGGGGGTGTCGGAGAGACGCGGCTCGCGACGCTCCTGCCGATCTTCCGCGCCATGCTGATAGGCACGATGGGCATCGTCGGCGTCGCAATCGTGCTTTCCAACCTCGGCGTGGACATTGCGCCGCTCTTCGCCGGTGCGGGCGTTGTCGGACTGGCGATCGGCTTCGGCGCGCAGACACTCATACGCGACGTCTTTTCGGGCCTTTTCTTCCTGATCGACGACGCCTTCCGCAAGGGCGAGTACATCGCCGTCGGCAACGTGCAGGGCGTGATCGAGAAGATCTCGATACGCTCGTTCCAGCTTCGCCACCACAGGGGCGCGCTGCACACGGTGCCGTTCGGCGAAATCCAGCACCTGACCAATTTCTCGCGGGACTGGGTCATGATGAAGCTGCCGCTGCGCGTCACCTACGGAACGGATGTCGAGAAGGTTCGCAAGCTTATCAAGCAGCTCGGGCAGGACCTCCTTTCTCACCCGGAGGTCGGTCATCTCTTCCTGCAACCCCTGAAGTCGCAGGGGGTCTATTCGATGGAGGACTCCGCCATGATCATCCGGGTCAAGTTCATGACCCGGCCCGGGGACCAGTTCGTCACTCGCAAGGTGGTCTACGCTTCGATCCGCGAGCTCTTTGCCAGGGA
The DNA here is from genome assembly GCA_963760965.1 of uncultured Alphaproteobacteria bacterium. GTDB lineage: Bacteria > Pseudomonadota > Alphaproteobacteria > Rhizobiales > Rhizobiaceae > Pararhizobium_B. The sequence goes on along the minus strand of CAVXEW010000009.1, from coordinate 198,939 downwards.
AGGGATCCAGTTCGCGCACCGGGAGGTGACGGTCCGCGTGGCGGACGGCGCTCCGGACCTGACGGAAGGGCAACGCCAGGCCATCGCAGGATCGGTGCGCACCGTCGTGGACGAGGAGGAAGAGGCGATGCGCCATGCCGGGTCCGTTGCGGCGATGGACCGTTGAGTACCCGGCGCACGGTTCGGACCGAGGATATGGACGGAGCAGGCAGGGGCGGCGAAGGCGGCGGCGTGGCAACGGGCCGGCGGAAGTCCGCGGTGGACGTGGAGACGCCGTTCGGCGGACGGCCTGCGGGTGCCGCGGCGCGCCTCGCCTGGCGTCTGGCGACGGCGCGCGGCCTTTCGTCCGGCTGGCGCCGGTTCTGGCGCAAGCGCCTGGCGCGGCGCTTTCCGGGGCCGTTCGATATCCTTGCCGAAGGCGTCTCGGTCCGTGCGTACCCGACCGAGAACCACTGCGACCGGACGATCGTCGGGCGGAACCGGCTGCCCGAGCGGCCCGAGCGCGCGCTGGTCGCACCGCTCCTCGAACAGGGGATGACGTTCGTCGACATCGGCGCGAATGTCGGGGTCTACAGCCTGTTCGTTTCACGTCAGACGGAGGGGACGGCGAGGGTCGTCGCTCTCGAGCCCCATCCGCGCACATTCGCGAAGCTTGACTTCAACTGCCGGTGCAACGGCTTCGATGGCGTGCGCCGGCTGAACGCGGGCGTGGCGGCAGAGGCCGGCGTGATGACGCTGCACTCCGATGGCGGCGGCAATATCGGCAACGCGTCGCTGCTCGCGGCCGTCGGTCGCGGCAAGGAGCAGGTGCAGGTGGCGGTGCGTCCGCTCGCCGAGATCATGCGGGAGGAGGGGATCGAGCGCATCGACCTGCTGAAGATCGACGTGGAGGGCTTCGAGGAACGGGCACTTGCGCCGTTCTTCGCCGTCGCCGATGCCTCGCTCTGGCCGCGTCACCTGCTGCTTGAGACCGTCCATGCGAAGCTTTGGGAGCGCGACCTCGCAGCCGACCTCATTGACGCGGGCTACCGTGTCTTGGCCGAGACGGAGGAGAACCTTCTCCTGGGGTTGCGGACGGCAGGGCGGTTCCGTCGCCTGCAGCCCGTCAGGCCTTCGTGACGTTGTCGGGCGGCAGGTTGCGGCGCGCCATGGCGTTGCGGCTGTCGACGACGAGGCGGGCGTTTTGCGAGACGAGCGCATAGTCGACGCTGTCGTGGTCCGTGACGATCAGGACGGCGTGGTAGCCTTGCAGGGTCCTGGCCGAAAGCGTGACCGAGCGCCGGCCGGCGAATGAGGAATGCTCGCGGGTCGGCGGTATTACCGCGACGTGCGGATCGTGGTAGTCGACCGCCGCGCCGCGCCGTTCGAGGATGTCCATGATGGCAAAGGAGGGACTCTCGCGGATGTCGGAGACGTTCTTCTTGTAGGCGAGGCCGATCACCAGCAGGCGCGCCGCGCCGAGCGATACGGACTGGGTGCGGTCGAGCGCTTCCTCGAGGCGCGAGGTCACGTAGCGCGGCATCGCCACGTTGATCTCTCCGGCAAGCTCGATGAAGCGGGTCGGAAGCCCGTACTCGCGCGATTTCCAGGCAAGATAGAACGGGTCGATGGGGATGCAGTGGCCGCCGAGGCCCGGTCCGGGATAAAAGGGCATGAAGCCGAACGGCTTGGTCGCAGCGGCATCTATCACTTCCCAGATGTCGATCCCCATCGCCTCGTAGACCGCCTTCAGCTCGTTGACGAGCGCGATGTTCACGGCGCGAAAGATGTTCTCGGTGATCTTGACCGCCTCCGACACCTTCGGGGAGGATACCGGCACGACCCGCTCGACAAAGGCGCCGTAGAACGCCTCGACGAGTTCGGCGGCGTCCTTTCCGTCGCCGGCGACGATTTTCGGGATGGTGACGGTCCGGAAGTTCCGGTTGCCGGGGTCTTCCCGTTCGGGCGAAAAGCCGAGGAAGAAGTCTTGGCCGGAGCGCAGGCCGCTCGATTCGAGGATGGGTTTCAGGACCTCGTCCGTCGTTCCGGGATAGGTCGTCGATTCCAGAACCACGAGCTGACCCGGGCGCAGACGGGCGGCGATGGTGCGGGCCGTCTCCTCTACGAAGCACAGATCCGGCTCGCGGTGGGGCGTCAGCGGCGTCGGGACGCAGATGACGATGACGTCGCAGTCACCGAGGCTGTCGAATTCATGCGTGGCGGCAAAGGTGCCGGAGCTCGCGAGACGGGCCATATCCTCCGTCGGCACCGCGTCGATGTAGGAGCGTCCGGAGTTCAGCTCGCTCACCTTTACGGGATCGATGTCGAACCCCTTGACGGCGAAGCCCCCGCGTGCGGCTGCGGCGGCAAGCGGAAGTCCCACATAGCCGAGCCCGATCACGCCGACCAGCGCCTTCCGGTTCCGGAGGCGTTCCGCGAGTTGGCTGCGTGCGGGGTCTGTTCCAGTCGGTTCCACGTCGCTCGGCTCCTCGCATCGGCATTCGTCGCCTGTTGCGGGATCGGAGACCATCCCGTCCTGCCCGATGCGATGGGCGGATGGCCGCCGTCCCTGGCGGAGGCCCGATATCACGAAGACCCGCGCAGCGCCAGACAGGAGCGGCGAGGTCGCGCCGCCTCCGGTTGCCTCCGTTTCAGGAGCCCAGATGGTGCTCCACGCGTTCCAGGTGCCGGGCCTGCCGGCGTGCCTTGTGGTCCCAGAGCCGCTCTGCCCAAAGCTTCACGCCGTTTGCCAGGATGAAGGAGACGAGCGTGTAGCCCCAGACGATCAAGGCCAGCGTCCAGCCCGTCGGCGCCATGAACCAGCCGTAGACCACGACCAGTGTGCCGATTATCTGTGTCGTTTCGCAGGGCACGACGAGCTTCCAGCTCGGCAGCGGTCGCTGCCATACCAGCCCCTTGTTGCGCGTCAGATAAATTGTCATGTGTCCGGAGACGAGCAGCTTCAGGAAGATGAGCGCCTGGACCAGTTCGATGGGGAGTGCCATGTAGTCGCGAACGATCCAGAACAGTACGAAGCTCTCTATCACGCCGTAGATGCCAAGGATGCTGGCGATCGTGAGGACGCGCCCCATGTCCCAGCGCACCGGCGCCGGCGCGTGCTGCGCGTTGTCATACGCGATCATCATGATCGGCAGGTCGTTCAGAAGCGCCAGAAGAACGACCATCACGGCGGTGACCGGATAGAAGTTGAAGATCAGGATGCTCGCGGTCATGAAGAGGAGAAGCCGCATCGTTTCGGTGATGCGGTAGATGGCGTAGCTGTTCATGCGCTCGAAGATCCGCCGCGCCTCCTCGATTGCCGCGGTGATCACCGACAGGCCGGGCGCCGTCAGGACGAGGTCCGCTGCAGCGCGCGCGGCATCCGTCGCCCCGGCGACCGCTATCCCGACGTCGGCCTGCTTGAGCGCGGGCGCATCATTGACGCCGTCACCGGTCATGCCGACGATGTGGCCGGCCTTCTGGAAGGCCTCGACGATCTTGAACTTGTGCTCGGGGAAAACCCGGGCAAATCCGTTGGCCGACGCCAGCCGCGTGATGGATGGCGTCTTGCCGTCTTCGTCGAACACGTCGCTGGCGACGATGACATTGGTCCCGAGTTCGAGCTTTTCGCAGGTCTCGCGGGCGATGGCTTCGTGATCGCCCGTCACCATCTTGATGTCCACGCCCATTGCCCGAGTGGCTGCGATGGTCGCGGCGGAGTCTTCGCGCGGAGGATCGAACAGCGGCAGGAGGCCGAGATACTGCCAGGGCGCGCCGGCGTTGGCGCGCGCGACCGCGAGGGTGCGGTAGCCCCTGGCCGCCTGCGCGTCCACGGCGGCGGCGATCCCGCTGCGCACCGCATCAGGCGGGGCGCAGAGGTCGACGATCACCTGCGGCGCCCCCTTGGAAACGCGGAAGCGGGCGCCGGCCTGCTCGACCTCCGCCTCCGCGCGCTTGGCGACGGGGTCGAAGGGCCTGAAGGCGACAACCTTGCAGGTCGAAAGCACATCGTCACCGGGGGCGCGCGAAAGTATTGCGGCGTCGATGGCGTCCGGCGCGTCGCGGCGCGAGGCGAGGGCGGCGGCCAGCATCAGGTCGTCGACGGAGTTGTCCGGACCGGCCACGGGCTCGCCGAGCGTGAGCTCGTTCTGCGTCAGCGTGCCGGTCTTGTCGCTGCAGAGCAGGTCCATGCCCGCCATTTCCTCGATGGCGACGAGCCGCGACACGATCGCCTTCATGCGTGCCAGGCGCTCGGCCCCGACGGCCATCGTGACCGACAGCACCGCAGGCAGGGCGACCGGTATCGACGCGACCGTCAGTATGAGGGCGAACTGAACCGTCTCGATCAGCGGATCGTGGCGGAAGAGGGCGGCGAGCCCGATGACGAGGACGAGACCGACCGTGACGAGAATGAGGAAGTTGCCGATGCGCAGGACGGCCCGCTGGAAATGAGAGGCCGGCTGCGCCTTCTGGACCAGGCCGGCGGTCTTGCCGAAATAGGTCTTCATGCCAGTGGCAGTGACGAGGCCGGTCATCTCGCCCTGCTTGGCGATCGAGCCGGAATAGACGTCGTCGCCCACCTTCCTGTCGACAGGCAGCGATTCCCCGGTCAGCGCAGACTGGTCGACGCTGAGATAGTCACCTTCGGCCAGCCGGATGTCGGCCGGGATGACATTGCCGAGCTTGACGTGAACGACGTCGCCGGGAACTAGCAGGCGTGCCTCGATGTCCTGCCAGGTGCCGTCGCGCCGTACGCGGGCCCTCAATGCCAGCCGCTGCTTCAGGAGCGCGATGGCGTTGTCGGCCTTGAATTCCTGCCAGAAGCCGACGCCCGCGTTGATCAGCAGCATCGCCACGATGATGGAGAGGTCGTCCCAGTGCTCGAGCACGGCGGAAAGCACGGCGGCGACCTCGATCATCCACGGGATCGGGCCCCAGAAGAAGTGGGCAAAACGCTCCACGATTCCGACCTTGTGCTCAGCCAGGGTATTCTCGCCGAATTCAGCGAGCAGCTTTTCCGCCTGACTGCTCGTGAGGCCATCGAGGCCGCGCTCGCCGTCATCGCCTGTGCGCAAAGCGTCCGTCTTTTCCTGCAGCATGATCTGCATCCCTTGCGTTGTCTGCGGTCGGAATTGCCGTGCCGGAACCCGAACCGCCGTCTTCCGAGGGAAAGAGCAGCGGAGAAGGGCGGGGGCGGGCAAGATCGTCCCGAATCCCGAAATGAAGCCAGGAGCCGGCGACGACCTTGATCCACCTCAACGCGAGGGTCTCGTCCGCCTGCTGCGACAAATCGCGCGGCTAGGGGAGGATCATCATGCCCGATGTCGGCTCGATCCAGTCGAGTCGGTCGTTGACCGACTTCACGCCGGCGATGTTTTCTGCGGCGACCTTTGCGGCCGCGCGGGTGCTTTCATCATAGACGGTGCCCGTCAGGTCGACGATTCCGTCACGCACCGCGACGTGTATCAGGCCCCTCCCGCTCCACGTCTGCCGTGCGAGTTCGTCAGCCACAGCCCGGCGGATTGTCTCGTCGTCGACGATGGTCTCGAGGGGCTTGCTCGCGAAGGTCTTCGCGATGAGCCGCATGAGATCTGCCCGGGACAGCAGTCCCACGAGCTTGTCGCCCTCGACGACCGGCAAGCGCTTTATGTGTTTCTTCTGCATGAGGCCGACCGCGTCCACCAGCGGCGTGGAGGGGCTAACGGTCACGACATCGGGAGACATGACGTCCTGCACGGAGCGGCTGTGCGTGCGGACATAGTCTTCGGCCGCCTTGCCGGCGACCATGAAGAACTCCATCCACCAGGAAGGCTTGTCCCTGTCCGTCTTCAGTTCCGCGCGACGGAGAAAATCGCCCTCGCTGATGATTCCCACCAGCCGGCCGTCGGTTTGCGTGACCGGAAGACCGCTGACGCCGTGATCGAGCATGATCGTGGCAGCCTCTCCGATGGATGCCGTTGGCTGAATGGTGATGACCGGCATGGTCATGACTTCCTGGACGAGCATTTCGCTTTCTCTCTGTCTTTGCGTCGCCGGCCTTGCCGGGCCGGCTCGGGTTGGGGGCAATAAGGCGGAGGACGGGCGCCGAAACCCGGCCGCCCGCCGCAGCAGCAAGGGTGCAGGTCTAGCGCACGGTGATGCAGGTCATCGGCGAGAGATGCGAAAGCTTGTGCGAGACGCTTCCAAGCAGCAGTGCGCGAAGGTCCGAAAGCCCGCGCGCGCCGCAGACCAGAAGGTCGGAGCTTTCCTCTTCGGCCGCCTTCAGAATTTCCTTTGTCGGATCGCCGTCGACGATGCGCGTCGAGGCATCGCGAATGCCGTGCTCGCGTGCGATCGCGCACGATGATTCGAGGACCTTCTCGCCGATCGCGTTGAGGATGCGATAGGATCGCGCCTCCTCTTCGGCCGTCCGCGTCCGGTAGCCGACCGCCCCCAGTTCGGGGCCTTGCGACGGAGGAGGGGACGGCTGTTTCGCCTCGCCGAGAAGATGTTCCACCTCGGCCATGCGCTTCAGACTTTCCGAAGGCTCGCCGCCGAGAAGCACATGGACGATGCAGAGGGCTGCCCCGTATTTCGAGGCGATGTCGGCTCCAACCGCGACGGCCTTTTCGGCGTGCGGCGATCCGTCGGTTGCGACCAGGACCTTCTTGAACATGGCAGGCACTCCTTCTTGCGGTATTCGAGACGCGCGAGGTTCTCCCGTTCGTCAGGCAGCCGCATTGACGCATCGCAACTCAGAGTGCTTTGCACCTCCGCTGCCCGCAGGCGCTTCAGACCGCCGCGGAGTGGCGGGCGGCGTCCAGTGGAAGGTATTCGTCGAATGCGCTCGCGACGAGGCGCACGAACGGCCGGTCGGCTTCGGCAAGACGCCAAACGTCGTCCTGTTTCTCAAACCTGTAGCCGCGCGAGGCGATCCCGGGCAGCGCCCCGTGAAGGATCCTGCTTCCCGACGGCCCGAACCGCTCGACCAGATCGGCTTCCGAAATCGCGAAATCGCACATGAGGCGTTCGATGAGCCACGCGCGGATATGATCTTCGGTACCCAGAGCGAGACCGCGAACCGCCGGCAGTTCCTTCCTGCCCACCATTGCGAGATATGTTCCCGTCGCCGGCACCGTTTGCGCATAGCCCTCGCGGAACCGGCTTATCGCGGACGGGCCGAAGCCGATGAGCGTTTCGCACGCGTCGTCGGTATAGCCCTGGAAATTTCTGTGAAGCCGGCCGCCTTTCGCCGCGGCGGCGAGCGAGTCCCCGGGCCGCGCGAAGTGGTCTATGCCGATCGGGACATAGCCGGCGTCCACGAATGCGCGCGCAGCGAGCTGCGACTGGGCGAAGCGCTCCGGCCCCGTCGGCAGGGCGTTCTCGTCGATCATGCGCTGGTGGGTCTTGAACCAGGGAACGTGGGCGTAGCCGAAAAGAGCCAGCCGGTCCGGCTCGAGGGAAAGGGCGAGCCGGACGGTCTCGGCAAGGCTTTCGAGTGTCTGGTGCGGGAGGCCGTAGAGCAGGTCGAGATTGATCGACTTGACGCCCCGGGCGCGAAAGCCTTCGACGGTCGCCCGGGTCTGCTCGAAGGTCTGGTCGCGGTTGATCGCCTTCTGGACCCCGGGAGCGAAGTCCTGCACGCCGAGGCTGGCCCGGGTGACGCCGACGGCGCAGAGCGCGTCGAACCGTTCCGCATCCATGTCGTTGGGGTCTGCCTCGACGCTGATCTCGGTTTCCGGACCGAAGTCGAAGGCCTCTTCCAGGCTCCGTTTCAGAGCGATCATGTCGGCAGGGCGCAGCATGGTCGGGGAACCGCCGCCGAAATGCAGGGAGCGCACCGCGAGCCGGCCCGGCAGGTGCTCCCGGACAAGTGCGATCTCGTCATGCAGTCCCGGCAGGAACCGCGCCACCGGATCGTATCGCAGCGTCTGCTTCGTGTGGCAGGCGCAGAACCAGCAGAGCCGATCGCAGAAGGGCACGTGAACGTAGATGGACACCGCTTCGTCCGCCGGCAGCTTCTTCAGCCAGTCGGTGACTTCGGCGGCACCGACGGCGGGGGTGAAGTGAGGCGCCGTCGGATAGCTGGTGTACCGCGGGACAGCCTCGTCGAAGCGGGCGGCGGTGGTCTGGCTCATCTTGCGTTCTCCTTGCTCGGTTCGGCTTTGCGCAAGTGGCTCCGCCGGTCGTTGATCCGTGTCAATCGCAGCGGTCGTCGGGCTTTCGCGAACGGCAGGGCTTTCGCGGCGTCTTGACCGAAATCAAGGGCGGCGTCGGCAATCCGGCGAAAATGCGCCGCGCCGTTGATGCCTGGAGTTGAGAGAGTGGTGCGATGACGTCACGGAAAATATTGATTCTGCTGGGACATCCCGATCCGTCCCCGGAGCGTCTCTGCCATGGGCTGGCGGAGGCCTACGCCAAGGGCGCGCGGGAAGCCGGCCATTCGGTCGAGCTGCTCTCCATCGCGGAGCATGAGATACCGTTCATTGCCTCGCGCGCGGACTGGGAGAGCGACCAGCGACCGGCATTCGTGGAGCCTGCGCAGGACGCGCTTCTGCGGGCAGATCATCTCGTCCTCGTCCATCCCCTGTGGCTCGGGACCATGCCGGCTGCTCTCAAGGCGTTCCTGGAGCAGGTCCTGCGGCCGGACTTCGCCTTCGACCAGTCCGCCAGCAACCCGTTGCGGGCGGGGAGGATGAAGGGCAAATCGGCGCGCATCGTGGTGACGATGGGGATGCCCGCCTTCGTGTATCGGCTTTACTACTTGTCCCACGGCCTGAGCGCCACACGACGGAACATCCTCAAATTCACAGGCTTCGGGCCGGTACGAACGAGTGTCATCGGTGCGGCGGAAGCCGAGGGCCGGCGGCACCGCCAGGCCTGGCTCGACAGGATGCGGCACTTCGGGGCCCGGGCGGCTTGATGAGGTGCTGTCCGGCAGGGAAGCGAGCGTGCGGAGGCGCCCTTGCCGGCCCGGTGCTGCTTTCCCGCATTGCGTCAGTCCCCGCCGTCAGCCATGGGTATCGGGGTCAGAGGAAAGAAAAGGCAAGAGCATGAACACCGAGATCTTTCCGCGTCCTCCGCTGCCGCAGGAGAACGACAGGCGTGAGGCGGACGAACTCGCCGGGAACCTTCGGCTGCTCGACTCCGTGCTTCATGCGCTGCAGGGCCGCCTTTCCGGCGGGCTTTCGGGCGTTGGGCAATTCGGCGCGTTGCTCGACTGGGGCACCCATATGGCGAACGCGCCCTTCCACCGTGCCGAACTGGGCGTCGAGGCCCTGCGCCAGTGGGGGCGGCTCGCCGGCGTCCTCGCGAGTGGCAAGGCCGCCATCGAGCCGAAGCGTACCGACTACCGTTTCCGGGACCCGGCCTGGCAAGAGCCTCCCTTCCAGGCTTTCGCCCAGGCGTTTCTGCTCTCGGAGCAGTGGTGGGAAAAGACGACGACGGGGCTGCCCGGCGTCAGCGCTGCGGACGAGCGGCTGGTATCCTTCGCGGTCCGCCAGGCAGTAGATGCCTTCTCGCCCTCCAACGTGCCATGGCTCAACCCGGAAGTGATCGCCGCCACGGTCGAGAAGCGCGGGGAAAACTTCCTGTCGGGCTGGTTCAACATGCTGACCGACATCGAGGAAACCGTGAGCGGCCGTCCCGCAGGCGAGAATGCGTTTCGCGTCGGACGGGATCTCGCGGCGACCCCCGGCAGGGTGATATTCCGCAACGAACTCATCGAATTGATCCAGTATGCACCCGCGACCGATACGGTTGCGCCGGAGCCGGTTCTCATCGTGCCTGCGTGGATCATGAAATACTACATCCTCGATCTTTCGCCCCACAACTCGTTGATCCGCTACCTTGTCGGCAGGGGGTACACTGTCTTCGCAATCTCCTGGCGCAACCCGGACGCCTCGATGCGGAACACGAGCCTCGACGACTATCGCGAGAAGGGGCTGATGGCGGCGCTGGATGCGGTGAGCGATATTTGCGGCGGCTCGAAGGTTCACGCCTGCGGCTATTGCCTCGGCGGGACCCTGCTGTCGATCGGCGCCTCGGCGATGGCCCGCGACGGCGACGACCGGCTGGCGAGCGTCACGCTGTTCTGTGCCCAGACCGACTTCACGGAGGCCGGCGAGCTGCAGCTCTTCATCACCGAGGACCAACTCGCGTTCCTGGGCGACGTCATGCGGGTCCAGGGCTATCTCGACAGTCGCCAGATGGCTGGCGCGTTCCAGCTCCTGCGCTCGAACGACCTGATCTGGTCGCGCATCGTCAAGACCTACCTGATCGGCAAGAGAGAGCATCCGAGCGACCTTATGGCCTGGAACGCCGACGGAACGCGCATGCCTGCACGCATGCACGCGGAGTATTTGCAGCAACTGTTCCTGGACGATGCGCTCGCCGAGGGGCATTTCACCGTCGAAGGCCGGCCGGTGGCGCTCAACGACATCAGGCTTCCCTTTTTCGTCGTCGGCACGGAAACCGATCACATCGCGCCCTGGCGGTCCGTCTACAAGCTGCATCTGCTGAACGATTCCGACATGACCTTCGTTCTGACCACGGGCGGCCACAATGCGGGCGTCGTCAGCGAGCCGGGCCATCCGCATCGCCATTACCGTATCGGCCGCCGTCCCACCGGCGCCCTCTACGAAGGGCCGGACGCCTGGCGTGAGAAGGCGGAATTGCGGGATGGATCATGGTGGCCCGCCTGGGTGGAATGGCTCGACAGCCATTCGGACGCGCGGACGGAGCCGCCGGCGACGGGCTCGGAACGCTTCCCCGGGCTCGAGGACGCGCCGGGAAGCTACGTCCATGAACAGTGACGGCAGGTCCTGTGGTTTCGCCGGGAAAGGCTGACCCATGGCCGACGCCATACTGACGCTGAACGGAGGTTCGTCTAGCATCAAGTTCGCGCTCTTCGAGGTCGCGGAAAGGGACAGGCTGCGTGTCGTCTCGCGCGGCTCGGTGGAATTGATCGGCGGTTCGCCGCATTTCATTGCCCGCGACGGCGAGGGCAAGCCCATTGAAGAGAGGCGATGGCAGTCGCCTCCGGCTTTCGACGATCTGCTCGGTGCGGTGATCGGCTGGGCGGAAGACCATCTCGGCGGGCACCGACTGGCCGCCGTGGGACATCGTGTCGTACACGGGGGCAGGGAGCACGTCCGTCCGGAGCGCGTGACGCCGGAACTGCTCGACGTTCTCCGCAAGCTCACGCCGATCGCGCCGCTGCACGAGCCGCATAATCTTGCACCGATGACCGCAATTGCGGCGTTGAGAAAGGAAATGCCGCAAGTCGCATGTTTCGATACGGCTTTCCACCACACAATGCCGACGGTTGCCACGCGCTTTGCCCTGCCGCGAGACCTGGAGGAGGCCGGAATCCGGCGTTACGGCTTCCATGGCCTTTCCTACGAATACATCGCCGAGGTTCTGCATGCGGCTGCACCGGCCCTGTCGAGGGGCAGGGTAATCGCGGCGCACCTCGGCAACGGCGCGAGTTCTCTGCGCCATGAAGGGCGGCCGGAGCGTCGATACCACGATGGGCTTCACGGCGCTCGACGGGCTGGTGATGGGCACGCGCTGCGGCAGCCTCGATCCCGGCGTCGTCATTTATCTGCAGCGGGAACTGGGCCTCGGCGTCGAAGCGGTCGAGGACATGCTGTATCACCGGTCCGGGCTTCTTGGCGTTTCCGGCGGGATCGACAGCGACATGCGGGCCTTGCTCTCGAGCCCGGACGAAAGAGCTGGCGAGGCTGTCGAGCTCTTCGTCTTCCGTATCGCGAGGGAAGTCGGTGCGCTGGCAAGTTCCCTGGGCGGGATCGACGGCCTCGTATTTACGGCGGGCATCGGCGAGCACGCCCCGCAGATACGTGCGGCGGTCTGCGAGCGGCTGCGGTGGCTCGGCGTCAGCCTGGACGCAGGGGCGAATGCCAAGAATTCGGCCATCGTCAGCGGAGCGGGAAGCAAGGTCGAGGTGCGCGTCGTCCCGACCGACGAGGAAATGATGATTGCCCGGCATACTCTGCGGCTGCTGCGGTCCTGAGCGCTGCCGAGCCTCCTCGCGCGGCGTCTGGCCGCCTTTCCTTCCGGGGGGGCGAGCCCCGCAAGGGTGGAAGGTCGAACTCGAGATCGCCGGCTCGAGTTTCAGGCCCCGTTTCCGTCCGGCGGCTTTGTCGCAGCGGAGCCGGCAAGCCCTCGCGGCAGGCCGATCGCCATGCCGGCGAGCGAACCTTCGAGCAGTATGCTCAGTCCGATCCGGGCGCCGAACGCGATCGACAGCATGACGATCGGGGCCGATACCGCTAGAAGGGAAGCGGCCGATATTCCCTGGCCGACCGTGCAGCCCATGGCGCAGACGCCGCCAACGCCCATCAGGAATGCGCCGAGCAGGTGGCGCCCGAGCTCACGTGCGTCGTCACAGGCCTCCCAGCGGATGTCGTCCGCGACGACGGCTGCCGTCGCCGCGCCGAGGAAGACCCCGACGACAACTCCGACGCCGTAGTCGGGGAGCACGCCGGTAAAGGTGATGATCTGCAGCAGGGTGTCTCCGAGCGGAGCGACGAACGAGCCCGCTTCCACCTGGACCGGGCCCATGAACGTCTTCTGCAGCGCGCAGGTCGCGTACCAGCCGAAGGCGATGGCGAGGCCGATCACCACGCCGGCCAATATGCGGCCGTGCTCGCGGCGGAAATCGCTGCTGGCGAAGATCCAGTAGAGCAGCGCTGCCGCCGCGAGAACGGCGACCGGCAGCCGGAGGTCGAAGCCGGCAAGTGCCGAGACGATGGAGCCGATGGACTGGTCGCCGGCGAAGCCGAGGTCTAGGGCGGTGTTGTCGATGAGCGGCACGCGCAGCGTGGCTATGAGCCCATGCTGGGTTGCCAGAGCGGCTAGGGCGATGCCGGTGAGGACCACCGCGGCCCGCATGTTGCCGCCCCCGAGCCTGACCACGGCGCCGAACGCGCAGGTTCCGACCAGCGCCATGCCGATGCCGAAGATGAGGCCGCCGAAGACCGCGCCGATCAGCGGAAAGGAAGGCGACAGATAGAAGCTTTGCCGGACGTCGATCAGGCCGAGGGTGGAAAGCGCCTGGCTTGCGATCATCGCCACGGTCGCGGCGAGGATCCAGCCGCGCAATCCATTGCCGTCATTGGCGTACCAGCGCCTTTCGAGGGCGGACATCATGCAGAAATGGTGGCGCCGGCCGAAAAAGCCCATGGCATAGCCGGCGGCGAGACCCGCGAGGGGCAGGCCCCATTCCTCCTCCAGGCCGAACATCCTTCCTCCTCCTCCCGTCTTCGTTGCGCCGGCTTTCCCCCTCAGCCCGACGTTGACCTTTCGCCGGGTCGCGGCAGGCTTTCGCCGTCGCGGCCCTGGCGGACCGGCTTGCAGAACAATTCGTAGAGCGACTCGATGATTCCGGTCACCTCGGAGTCGGCCATGCGGTAAAAGATCATTCGCCCGTCGCGACGTGTCGCCACCAGCCGGTCGTAGCGCAGCCGGGCCAGTTGCTGGGACACCGCCGCCTGCGGAAGCGCAACCAGATCCTCCAGTTCCGAGACCGATTTCTCTCCCTCGGAGAGAAGGCAGAGGATCAGCAGCCGGGTCTCGTGCGACAGCGCCTTCAGCAGGTCGCTTGCCTTGCGCGCCTGCGCGACGAGCTGATCGATCTCCCGCTGCGACGCATCGGGGCTGAGCTTTGGCAAAGTCATCACACCACCGTTCGTACTGGAGTCTTTGACGCTTGTGTGGACCATGAAGCGTTTCCCACGTCCGCTACACTTCTACATGATCGTTCAGCTTGCGGGTAGCTTTGCGATCAATTCGTCGATCAGCGGCCAGAAGAAGTCGTCACCCGGATAGCCCCTGAGCGTCCCGACGACCTTCCTGTCGCTTACGAGGACAAAGGTCGGTGTGAAGCGATCGTGGGCGATGGCGGGCAGGCCTTCCGGCCATTGCGCATCGATGTCGACCCGCCGGAGCGGCGCAATCGCACCCTCGCTCGTCTTCGGATACGCGGGAGCAATCTCCTTCTCGAAATGCGCGCACCACACGCAACCCTTCCGCTCGAGTACGACGAGCGTGGCAGCGTCAGCCACGTTGCCGGCGAAGAACGCGAACGCGGCCAGAAAGATTGCAAATCTCGACATTCTTGTATTCCGGTGCAAACTGGAACAGGCTCCCCCACTGTTAGATATAAATATTTGCATGTTTTCAAGGCCGGCGCTATCGTCCGTTCGTCCAAGTCCGTGGGAGGCGGACCAGATGCTCGATGTCACCTACGGCGCCGCGCTGCTCGCGGGTCTGCTCTCGTTCGTATCCCCTTGCGTCCTGCCGATCGTGCCGCCCTATCTCGCCTTCCTGGCGGGTGTGAGCTTTTCGCAGATCGACGATTCGCATGTCGACCGGGCGACGAGACGGCGAATCGTACTTTCATCGGTCTTCTTCGTCCTCGGCTTCACATGCGTGTTCGTCATGTTCGGAGCGACCGCGAGCGTGCTGGGAAAGACGCTTGCCCAGCATTTCGACGTGCTTTCCGTCATCGCCGGCGTCCTCATCATCGCGATGGGCATCCACTTCACGGGCCTGGTGCGCATACCGCTTCTCTATCGCGAGGCGCGGGTGAGCGCCGGGTCGGCGGGAGCGGGCTATGCGGGGGCCTTCGTCATGGGGCTTGCATTCGCGTTCGGCTGGACGCCCTGCGTCGGCCCGGTGCTGGCCGCAATCCTGTTCATGGCCGGCGCGCAGCAGACGATCGGGCACGGGGCGCTTCTGCTCGCCACCTATTCGTTGGGGATCGGCATCCCGTTCCTGCTCGCCGCCCTGTTTGCTGCCAGGTTCCTGAAGTTCGTAGCGCGGTTCCGGCGACACCTGCGCAAGGTCGAGATCGCCATGGGCGGTTTCCTTATCGCGACGGGCGTGCTCTTCATGACCGGACAGATGTCTGCAATTTCACAGTGGCTGCTGGACACGTTTCCCGGCTATACCACGCTTGGATAGGAGATGGATGACATGCGATCGACCGTGCTGCTTCTGCTTCTTCTCTTTGCCGCGGCCGTCCCTGCACGGGCCTGGACGATGGGGGACGACGGCCTTCACAAGGAAGCCTGGTTCTCGCTGACGTTCCGGGACGTCTCCGACGACATCCGGCAGGCGCGGGAGAGCGGAAAGCGACTGGTGCTCGATTTCGAGCAGCGCGGCTGCATCTACTGCAAGAAGATGCACGAGCAGATACTCAGCGATCCGCGGGTCTCCGACTACATCAAGGCGAACTTCATGGTCGTCCAGTACAACATGTTCGGCGACGAGGAAGTCACCGACCTCGACGGGAAACAGCTCTCGGAAAAGACGGCGGCAAGGAAATGGGGATTGCTGTTCACCCCGACGCTGCTATTCATGCCCGACCATGTGCCGGACAAGCCGGAAACGGCTGCTCAGGCTGCGGTGGCGGTCATGCCGGGCGCTTTCGGGAAGGCAACGTTTCTCGACATGTTCCGCTGGGTGAAGCAGAAGGGCTACGACACCGACGAGCCCTTCCAGAAGTTTCATGCCCGGATGCTTGCGGAGCGCGGGCACGATCCGAAGGCTCCTTCGGACTAGGCGAAAACGGTGCCGGGCAACGTATGCAATAATTCATATTTTTGCATTGAATGCTTCCTGGCTTCGTTCTAGCATGCACGGCAATTCGGCGTCTGGAGGGCGCTTGAGTAGGGAGGGCTCACGAATGAAAGCACGGACGCTTGGTGCGTTTGTCTGCATCGCCACACTCTTTCCCGTGGCGGCGCTTGCCGATGCCACGGGACCCAAGCAGGTGAAGTTCGCCGACATGGCAGTCTCGACGTCGCTGACCGGCCATCAGGGCGATGCGGCGAAGGGGGCCGATGTCTTCAAGAACAAGAAGCTCGGCAACTGCCTGGCCTGCCATGTGAACGGCGCGATGCCGAAGCAGCAGTTCCAGGGCAATGTCGGACCGTCTCTCGACGGCGTCGCCTCGCGTTATTCGGCGGGCCAGCTGCGCGCTATCGTGGTCAACGCCAAGAAGGTCTTCGGAAAGCAGACCGTGATGCCGGGCTTCTATACGCTCGATGTCGGACTGCATGTGCGCCACGATCTGGTCGGCAAGACGATCCTCTCGCCGGAGCAGGTCGAGGACGTTGTCGCCTATCTCCAGACGCTCAAGAAATAGGAGAGGAAACAGGAGTGACGAGAATCAACAGACGCCAGGTATTGTCGCTGTCGCTCGGTGCGGCGACGCTTGCACTTGCCGGCCTGCCGGCCATGGAGGCCGAGGCCACGCCGGAAGAACTCCAGAAGACGCTGGACCAGTTCACCGGCGGAAAGAAGCCGCAGTCGGGCAAGATTACGCTGACGGCTCCCGAGATCGCCGAGAACGGCAACACGGTTCCGATTTCAGTCGACGTGGACAGTGCGATGTCCGGCGACGACCTGGTCGAATCGGTGACGGTCCTCGCCGACGGAAATCCGAAGCCGGATGTCATCACGTTCCATTTCACGCCATTGAGCGGCAAGGCCAGCGCAACGACGCGCATGCGGCTCGCCAAGACCCAGAACGTCGTGGCGGTCGCGAAAATGAAGGACGGAACCTTCTACATGGACAAGAAGGCCGTCAAGGTCACCATCGGCGGCTGCGGCGGCTGATCGAGCACAAGGAAGGCATTCAATGGAACCCAGACCGCGTGTACGCGTGCCGCACAAGGCGAAGTCCGGCGAGGTGATCACGATCAAGACGCTGATCAACCACGACATGGAGTCCGGCCAGCGCAAGGACAAGAACGGCAAGATCATTCCCGAGCACATCATCGACAAGTTCCAGGTCGAGTTCAACGGCAAGCCCGTGATCTCCGCGGACCTCAACGCGGCCGTCTCGGCCAACCCGTATTTCGAATTCACGGCGCGGGTCACCGAGAGCGGAACGTTCAAGTTCACCTGGCACGATCAGAAGGGACCGGTCTATTCGACCGAGGCGAAGATCGAGGTCGCCTGAGGCAACGAGACGGGGTCCGGCAGGGACCGGACCTTCGGATCGGGGAACTGGGAGGGAATATCGTGAAAAGACTATCTGCAGCAGCAGGCGCAGCCGTGCTGGTCATGATGGCCGGAGGCTCCACCGCGGTGAGGGCGGACCCCGCCAACGCGACGCTCGAAATCGACGGGACGAAGATCACCACGGAAGCCAAGGCGCCGGGCGGCCTGCCCTTCGACCACGTCTATTCCGGCTGGCGGTATCGCGAGAAGGACACGCGCGCCATGGAGGCCGATTCCTTCGAGAATCCCGGGATGCTCGCCGTCCAGGGCGGCGAGGATCTGTGGAACAAGGTGCAGGGAACGGCGGGCAAGTCCTGCGCGTCGTGCCACGGCGACGCTGCCGAGAGCATGAAGGGGGTCGCGGCGCATTTCCCGAAATGGGATCCGCACACCAATCGGCCGGTCGATATCGAACTCCAGATCAACCAGTGTCTCGAGAACAGGATGGGCGCCAAGCCCTACAAGTTCAATTCGGAGCAGCAGATCAACCTGACCGCCTATGTCAAGCACCAGTCTCTCGGCGTGCCCGTCAAGCTCGACCTTTCGAAGGGCGACATGAAGTCATGGTGGGACCGTGGCAAGAAGCTCTATTATACCCGCACCGGCCAGCTCGATCTCGCCTGCGCCTCCTGCCATGAGAAGAACGCCGGCAACCATATCCGGGCGGACCACCTCAGCCAGGGACAGGTGAACGGCTTCCCGCTCTATCGCCTGAAGAACGGCATGGCGTCTGTCCAGGCCCGTTTCCGCGGCTGCATCCGCGACACGCGCGCAGAGATCCCGAAGGCGTTCTCGGACGAACTGATGGCGCTTGAGACCTATGTGACCTGGCGTGGCACCGGTCTTTCCGTGGAGACGCCCGCAGTCCGGAACTGAGGCCGGGCAGGACACCGCCCATTCTTTGCCCGGGGTGGCTGGACGGCGGCGCAAGCCGCTGTCCGAAAGTTGACGCATGCCTTTTGGCGGGACGATCGTGACCGGAGGAGCCGATGTTTTCCAGACGTGAATTTCTGATGGCGGCCGTGGCCACCTCGGCCCTGGGCGTTCCCGCGCTCCGGGCCGACTTCGCCCGGGCGGCGGCGCGGCAGAAGCTGACCGAGGACGATCTCGTCGGTCAGAGCGATTTCGGCAATGTCACCATCGTCCACCAGACCGACATCCACGCGCAGCTGAAGCCGATCTACTTCCGGGAGCCTTCGGTCAACATCGGGGCCGGACCAATGGCCGGGCTGCCGCCGCACGTCACGGGCGAGGATTTCCTGAAGCTCTACAAGCTCGAGCCGAAGTCCCCGGAGGCATATGCGCTGACCTATCTCGACTTTGCGGCGCTGGCGAAGTCCTACGGCCGCATGGGCGGTCTCGACCGGATCGCAACGGTCGTCAGGCGGATCCGCGCCGAGCGCGGCGAGGGCGCCACGCTGTTCCTCGACGGCGGCGATACCTGGCAGGGCAGCTATACGGCCAACGTCACCAAGGGGCAGGACATGATCGAGGCGATGAACCTCATCCGTCCCGACGCCATGACGGGGCACTGGGAATTCACCTATGGCGAGGACAGGATGAAGGATGCCATCAGCAAGCTTCCGTTCCCCTTCCTCGGCGCAAACGTATACGACACGACCTGGGACGAGAGGGTCTTCGACGCCTACAAGATCTTCGAGAAGGGCGGGAGAAAGATCGCCGTCATAGGACAAGCGTTCCCCTACTGTCCGATCGCGAATCCTCGCTGGCTGATGCCCGACTGGTCGTTCGGCATCCGCGAGGAGGACGTGGCGGCCAATGTCGCGAAGGCGAGGGCCGAGGGTGCTGACGCGGTCGTCCTCCTGTCGCACAACGGTTTCGACGTCGATCGCAAGCTCGCCGGACGGGTCGAAGGCATCGACGTCATCCTGACGGGGCATACCCATGACGCCTTGCCCGAGCCGGTCATCGTCGGGAAGACGGTGCTGGTCGCTACCGGGTCGCACGGCAAGTTCCTGTCCCGCATCGACCTCGATGTCGGCAAGGGGGCGCTCAAGGGTTTTCGCCACAGGCTGATCCCGATCTTTTCCGACGTCATCACGCCGGATGCCGAGATGGCGAAGAAGATCGACGGGTTGCGCGCGCCCTACGAGGATCATCTCGGCAAGGAGCTTGCGACGACCGAGACGCTTCTCTACCGCCGCGGAAACTTCAACGGCACGTTCGACGATCTCTTCTGCCGGGCGCTGCTTGAGGAGCGCGATGCGGAAATCGCCTTTTCGCCGGGGTTCCGCTGGGGGACCTCGGTGCTTCCGGGGCAGAAGATCACGGCAGAGGACGTCTACAACGCCTGCGCCATGACGTACCCGGCCGCCTATCGCCAGAAGATGGACGGAAAGACGATCCACGCCGTGCTGGAGGACGTTGCCGACAACCTGTTCAACAAGGATCCCTATTACCAGCAGGGCGGCGACATGGTGCGCGTCGGGGGCATGGCCTACCGCATCAAGCCGCAAGAAAAGATCGGCAACCGGATCTCCGACATGACGCTCGTCCGGACAGGCGAAGCCATCGAACCCACGAGGGACTACGTCGTTGCCGGCTGGGCGTCGGTGAACCAGAGCACCGAGGGACCGCCGATCTGGCAGGTCATGTTCGACTGGCTCGGCAAGAACCAGACGGTCAAGGTCGGCAAGACCAGCCACGTGACCGTCGACATCTGACATCGGGACGGAAGCGCTTGAGCAAGTGTGCTTGACTTTGGTCAATACATAGAAAAAATAATATATGTCTATGTGAATGGAGGAGGTCATGGGCGACAACCCGGACAGAAGCGCCCCGCTGGGGCGCAGGAGCCTGCTGAAGGCTGGATTGGCGGCCGCAGCAGGGGTTGCCGGAACGCGAGCTGCCCTTGCGGGCGAGAAGCCCGATCCTGCAATCACCAAGGTGCAGAACTGGAACAGGATGCTGGGAGACGGGGTGGACCAGCACCCCTATGGCACGCCATCCAGCTACGAGGCAGGCGTCGTCCGGCGCAACGTCGCGTGGCTCACGGCGGATGCGCACTCCTCGGTAAACTTCACGCCGCTCTATGCGCTGGACGGCATCATCACGCCGAACGGCCTCTGCTTCGAGCGGCACCATGCCGGCGCGGCCGTCATCGATCCGGCCGAGCATCGGCTGATGATCAACGGGCTCGTCGATACGCCGCTGGTCTTCACGATGGAGGACATCGAACGCTTTCCGCGCGAGAACCGGATCTACTTCCTGGAATGCGCGGCGAACTCCGGCATGGAGTGGCGGGGCGCGCAGCTCAACGGCTGCCAGTACACGCACGGCATGATCCACAACGTGCTCTATACCGGCGTTCCGCTCAAGGCGCTGCTCAGGGAAGCCGGCATCAAGACCAGTGCGAAGTGGGTGCTTGCCGAGGGGGCGGACGCCTGCGAGATGACCCGTTCGATCCCGCTCGACAAGGCCCTCGACGACTGCCTCGTCGCCTATCGCATGAACGGAGAAGCGCTGAGGACGGAACAGGGCTATCCTCTGCGTCTCGTCGTCCCGGGCTGGGAAGGCAACATGTGGGTAAAGTGGCTGCGGAGGCTGGAGGTCGGTGACAAGCCGTGGTTCCAGCGCGAGGAGACGTCGAAATACACGGACCTGCTGCCTGACGGCAAGGCGCGCATGTTCACGTGGCAGATGGACGTCAAGTCGGTGATCACGTCGCCCAGTCCCCAGGCACCGATCCGCCACGGCATCGGGCAGACGGTGATTTCCGGAATCGCGTGGTCGGGGCGCGGCAAGATCGCCCGGGTCGACGTTTCGCTCGACGGCGGAAACAACTGGCAGCCCGCACGTCTCGACGGTCCTGGCTTCTCGAAGTCGATCCACCGCTTCTACCACGATTTCGACTGGGACGGACGGGAGATGCTGATCCAGTCGCGGGCGGTAGACGAGAGCGGACAGATCCAGCCGACCAAGAACCAGCTGCGCGAGGCCCGCGGCGTCAATTCGATCTATCACAACAACGGAATCCAGACCTGGTACATCCGTGAGGACGGGAGCGCTGAGAATGTCGAAGTTTCTTGAGCTTGCAGCGGTCGTTGCCATTGCACTCGCGGCAGCGGCGACAGGCGCGCGGGCCGACGGGGACTTGGCTGCGGGCAAGGCCGTGTTCCAGCAATGCGCCGTCTGCCACCGCATCGGGCCCGATGCCAAGAACGCGATCGGTCCGGTGCTCACCGGCGTCGTCGGCCGCAAGGCCGGGTCCTATGACCACTACAACTATTCCAGCGCCATGAAGAAGAAGGGAGAGGACGGCCTCGTCTGGACACCCGACAAGCTGGAGGCTTTCCTGACCAACCCGATGAAGTACGTGCCGGGCACGAAGATGGGCTTTCCCGGTCTGCATGACGAGCAGGCTCGCCAGAACGTCATCGCCTACCTGGAGACTTTTTCCCCCAAGGCGAAGAACGATGCGTCCCAGGCAAAGCCGCAGCCGGACAAGAAGTCCGCCGATGCCGCGGCGGCGCCGGCGGGAACGAAGCCTGCGAAGATGCAGCCGGTCTCGCACACGGTGCCCGGGCACGGGGTCTATCACCTCGGACGAAAAGCGCTTCCGGCAGAGATCCAGGCATGGAACGTCGACGTCCGGCCCGATGGCACCGGGCTTCCGGCCGGGCATGGCACGGTGTCCGAGGGGGAGCAGATCTTTACGAAGAACTGCGCGAGTTGCCATGGCGATTTCGGCGAGGGTGTCGGTCGCTGGCCGGTGCTGGCGGGCGGGCAGGGCACGCTGACCAAGGAGAGGCCGGTCAAGACCGTCGGCTCGTACTGGCCTTATGCCTCGACGGTCTTCGACTATGTCAGGCGCGCCATGCCCTTCGGCAACGCCCATTCCCTGTCGGACAACGACGTCTACGCGCTGACGGCCTACATCCTTTATCTCAACTACGTCGTCAAGGACGAGAACTTCGACTTGTCCAACAACAACTTCACCTCTATCCACCTGCCGAACGAGCACGGGTTCATCATGGACAACCGCAAGGACGAGGCCGAATACGCGAAGAAGGCGCCGCCCCCGTGCATGAAGGACTGCAAGGGCGGACCTGCAAAGATAACCATGGAAGCACAGGTGCTGAACGTGACGCCTGAGGCCAAGAAGGGACAGGACGTCAGCCACGGCATCGAGTAGGTTCGCAGGCGGTATCCAGCCTGGCCGCCGCTTCGGCTCAGGGCATCCGGGAGGAAAGACATGCGGTATCCGACAAGGGCATTTCTCGCCATCGCAATGGTGGCTGGTCTGGCGGGGCCGGCGCTGGCCGAAGGCAGCGTTCACAAGCTCGCGCTTCAGATCAGCGACGCCAGCCCCCAGAAGATGAACACTGTTCTCAACGTCGCCGCGAACGTCTCCCGGTATTATACCGGCATAGGCGACCAGATCGAGATCCAGATCGTGGCTTTCAATGCGGGCCTGAACATGCTGCGGCCCGACAAGTCGCCCGTTGCGGACCGCATGAAGTCGTTTTCCCAGAGCATGCCCAACGTGCACTTCGACGCCTGCAAGAACACCATGGATTCCATGGCGAAGAAGGAAGGCAAGGAGGTTCCGCTGTTCGACGACGTGAAGGTCGTTCCCGCGGGCGTCGTGAAACTCATCGAACTGAACGAGGAGGGCTGGACCATTGTCCGGCCCTGACGTCCGTTCCGGGGCGGAGGCGACGATGGATTTCGAGTCGTATTTTCGCAGGGAGCTGGACGGGCTTCACGATGAAGGCCGTTACCGGGTCTTTGCGGATCTCGAGCGGCACAACGGGAAGTTTCCGCGTGCGACGCGGCATACGCCGGAGGGCACGAGCGAAGTCACGGTCTGGTGCTCCAACGACTATCTCGGCATGGGCCAGCACCCGGCGGTGACGGGGGCGATGAAGGAGGCGATCGAGCGGTGCGGCGCGGGGGCGGGCGGCACGCGCAACATTTCCGGGACGAACCATTACCACGTGCTTCTGGAGCGCGAGCTCGCCGACCTGCACGGCAAGGAGAACGCGCTGATCTTCACGTCCGGCTACGTGTCGAACTGGGCGGCGCTCGGGACGCTTGCGTCGCGGATTCCGGGCATGATCGTCTTTTCGGACGCGCTCAACCACGCCTCGATGATCGAGGGCATCCGCCATTCGCGCGCCGAGAAGGTGATCTGGCGGCACAACGACGTCGCCGATCTCGAGGCGAAGCTGAGGGCGGCCGACCCGGGCGCGCCGAAGCTGGTGGCCTTCGAGAGCGTCTATTCGATGGACGGCGACATCGCGCCGGTGCGCGAGATCTGCGATGTCGCCGAGAAATACGGGGCGATGACCTATCTCGACGAGGTGCATGCGGTCGGCCTTTACGGCCCGCGCGGCGGCGGCATCGCCGAGCGCGAGGGCCTGATGGACCGGCTGACGGTGATCGAGGGCACGCTCGGCAAGGCGTTCGGGGTGATGGGCGGCTACATCGCGGCGTCGAACGCGCTGTGCGATTTCGTGCGCTCCTTCGCCTCGGGCTTCATCTTCACGACCGCCCTGCCGCCGGCGCTCGCGGCGGGGGCGACGGCCTCGATCCGCCACCTGAAGGAGAGCGGCTTCGAGCGGCTGCGCCACCAGGACCGGGTGCGCAGGGTGCGGGCGATGCTCGACGCGCGCGGCATCCCGCACATGGACAATCCGAGCCACATCGTGCCGGTGCTGGTCGGCAACGCGGCAAAGTGCAAGTGGCTCTCGGACCTGCTGCTCGACAATTACGGGATCTACGTCCAGCCGATCAACTACCCGACGGTGCCCAAGAAGACCGAGCGGCTGAGGATCACGCCGTCGCCGCTGCATTCCGACGAGGACATCGAGCATCTCGTCTCCGCGCTGCACGACCTGTGGTCGCAGTGCGCGCTCGCAAGGGCCGTCGCCTGACGGCAAGGGCAACCCGTCGTCCGGGTGCTTTCGGGGGGGGCGTTCAGGCGGCTGCCATGCGTTGTGCAGCCGCTTTTGCGGCGCACTTCGCGCCCGCGCCTGCCGTTTCCCTTGATTTGAGCCTCGAGAGGTTCACTTTGGCTGGAGAAGCGGCCAACAGGAGGCTTGAATGGCAAAGACACTTCTCATTACCGGCGCATCTTCCGGCATCGGGGCCGCGACGGCGCGGGCGGCGGTCGCCGACGGCTGGAACGTCGCGCTCCTGGCCCGGTCGGCGGGCAAGCTCGATGCTCTGGCGACCGAACTCGGCGGTTCGGCGCTCGCGCTCGCCTGCGACGTCACGCGACTTCCGGAACTGGAGGCGGCGGTGTCGCGAACGGTCGAGAGGTTCGGCGGCCTTCAGGCGGCCTTCGCGAACGCCGGCCGGGGTGTCGACAAGCCGGGCACCGAAGGCGGCGATCCCGAGGAGTGGCGCCGGGTCGTCGATCTCAACATCATGGGGCTGCTCTACACCGCGCGGGCAACGTTGCCGGAACTGCGGAAGACGAAGGGTCACCTCGTGCTTACGGGTTCTGCGGCGGGACGGCGGCACATCAAGGGATCGGTCTATTCCGCCACGAAATGGTTCGTGCACGGCTATGGCGGCAACATGTCGGAGGAAATGCGGGAATGGGGCGGCCGCTGCACGGTGATCTCCCCCGGCATGGTCGACACGCCTTTCTTCAGCGAGCCCAAGCCCGGCAAGCTCCAGGCGGAGGATGTCGCCGGGGCCGTCATGTACGCCCTCGGCCAGGATCCTCGTGCCGAGGTGCGCGAGGTGCATGTCATGCCCGTGTCCTGAGAGGGGAACTCTCGGGGAGGGTAGATTTCCCCTCGCACCTGATAAGCCGGGTTAGCAATTTTCGCTGAGTCTCGCTCCATAACGCAATCAGGAACACAGGCCCGGTCCATGAAAGACGATCTCGTAGTCCGCCCCAGGTTCAAGACCTACGTCTACACGGGCGATCTGGTCGAAAGGCTTTGTCAGGACGACGCAAGCGGACCGGGTCGTCTGGCCAACCCGATCCTTGCAATTGTCCGGCTCTTGATGGAGTTGCTCGGGAAAAACAGGTGATCGCCGTCAGGTTTCCGCCGAGAGCTCGCGGGGAAGCGAGACGTCGGGCTTGTCGCGATGAAGCCTCGCCGATATCGCAAGCGTTGCGAGATGGGTGACGTTTCTTGCTCCATAGCAGGCCTTAAGCCTGCTGAGACGGTGCTCGATGGTCTTGGGAGAGAGGCTGAGCGTGGCGGCGATCTCCTTGGCGGCGTATCCCTCGATCAGAAGCTGCAGGACCGCCTCGTCCTCGTTCCGTTCCAGGATGTCGGCGTCCCTGCGGTTGCCGGCGAGCAGCAATCGCGTTCTCGTCAGGGTCACGAACCAGGAGGGCCGGCCAGCAGCGCGCTTCTGCGGCAACAGAAGACGGTCGTAGTGAACGTTGACGCCGAAAATCTTCGTCGTGACGAAGTCGATGACGGGTCTCCGCTTCTCGAGTGTCTGCAGGTAGTGGGGGATGACCGCGCGGTCGATATATTCCTGGTCCCTGAACTCGCTGAGCTTCTGGTCGGTCTGTATCTGCCTGTTGTTCCAGAGCCTCGTGGGTACCCGGTACTTGTGGACGTAGTGGATCGTGAACTCCTTCGGAGTCGCCGGCCGGGTGTCCACCACGCCGAGTATCATGTTGGCCTGCAGCTTTTCGACGATTCCGGAATAGATCGGTGAAGGGTCGTCCAGGCCGGGTTCCGAGTGGATCCACCTGTCGATCAGTATCTGGGCATTCGTCTCGAAGACATTGTTCATGGGCGCGTTTCGTCGGGGCAGAGGCGGCGCGCAGGGCTGCCAAATTCCGGTTGTATTTTCGCGATTCGGAATAGATGCGCAACGACAAGTTTTGTTGTCTGCCGCAAACGCAACGCGGGCCGACGACCGTCAGCAGCTGTACGGGGCGGTTTGCAAGGGGGTGCCCCGCCGTTCAGGCGTCCGGCGTATCTCCGTCGACGAGGTGATCGGCGATCAGTTCGACCAGGCTCGCGAGCTCGCCCTCCCATTTCAGTTGGTTCTTGCTCTCGTCCATGGTCAGGCGGCAGTTCGAGCAGGAGGACACGAGGGTTCCGGCACCGGTCTTCTCGACCTGGTCGATCTTCAGCTTGAAGACCTTGTGGCGCAATTCGGCGGCTCGGCCGATGGCCTGGACGCCGCCGCCACCGCCACAGCACCAGTTGTAATTCCCGGTGGGTTCCATCTCGCGAAAGTCCCGGGCGAAACCATCGAGAAGGAACCGGGCGTCGTCTGCCGCGCCGCCGCGCCGAGAGACCTGGCAGGGGTCGTGGTAGGTGATCGACGCCTCGAGAGGTCGCAGCTTCAGCCGTCCCTCGCGCTTCAGCTCCGCCAGGTATTCGGAGATGTGCATGACGTCGAAAGGCAGCGGGTGGCCGAGAATGTTGGCACCGCCCCAGCGCAGGACTCCGTAGGCGTGACCGCACTCCGGAATGACGACCATCTTCGCTCCCACGGCTTCGGCGGCTTCCACGATGCGGGTTACCATGAGCCTGGCAACGTCCGCCTTTCCCGAGAGATAACCGAAATTCGTCGCTTCGTAGCCTTTCGAGCTGAGGGTCCAGTCGACGCCGGCATGGTTCAGGAGCCGGGCCATGGCGACCACCGATCCCGGATATTTCATCGTCTCGATCGAAGAGACGGTGAGCAGCACGTCGGCCTTTTCCTTGTCGAGGGCGATGGGCACCTCGTTTTCGTCCTCGAGCCATTCGAGGCGCTCCTCGAGCTTTTCGGCCGTGACGCCGAGCGGGCTGCCGTGCTCGCGCGAATTCTCGGCGGCAGCCAGCAGGTCCTCGGGACCGAGGCCGGCAGCGACGAATGCCTGGCGCGCGACGCCGACGATCGAGGCGATGTCGATGCCCATCGGGCAGATGGTCGTGCAACGCCCGCACATCGTGCAGGTGTCGAAGAGGAGTTCTTCCCACTCCCTCAGGTCTCGTTCGGTGATTTTCGGCGCGAAAAGGGAATACGGAAACTTTTGCCGCCGGTATGCCCTGGCGATCGGGAAGAGCTTGTAGGCGGGCGTGTGCCGCGGATCGCCCGAGGCTTCGTGGAAATGGCAGGCGTCGGCGCACTGTCCGCAGTGCACGCATGCTTCGAGATAGCTGATCAGGTGCCCATCCGTGCGTGCGAGAAACGCGTCGGTCGCAGCACTTGCGTCGATGGTTCCGGTCATGGACTCAACCTCTCTAGCGAACCTTGATCCGCGTCAGTTCCTCGCCATGCGGGTCGACGACATGGACGGCGCAGGCGATGCAGGGATCGAAGCTGTGGATGGTGCGCTGGATTTCCAGCGGCTGCCTGGGATCGTGGAGAGAATGCCGGTCCATGAGCGCGGCCTCGTAGGGGCCGGGCTGCCCCTTGGCGTCGCGCGGACCGGCGTTCCATGTCGAGGGGACGACGGCCTGGTAATTGTCGATCTTCCTGTCCTTGATGACGATCCAGTGCGCGAGCGCGCCCCGCGGCGCTTCCATGAAGCCGACGCCGCGGGCATGCCGCGGCCAGGAGGACGGATCCCACTTGACCGGGTTGTGCACGGCAAGGTCGCCGCTCTTGATGTTGGCGACGAGGTTGTCGTGCCAGACCAGCATCTGGTCGACCACGATCTTGCTTTCGAGGGTGCGCGCCGCCGTGCGCCCCATGGTCGAGAACATCGCGGCGAGCGGGAGGTCCAGCTTGCCGAGCGCGAAGCGGGCAAGTTCGCGCGTCGGCTCGTGGCCCTTGGCGTGGAGCATCAGCACCCGTGCCAGCGGCCCCACCTCCATCGCCTTTCCCTTCCAGCGCGGCGACTTGAGCCAGGAATAGCTTTTCTCCACGTCGAGTTGTTCGTAGGGCGGCTTCGGGCCTGTGTAGTCGAGATTCGTCTCGCCGGAATAGGGATGCAGCCCGGCAGCCTTGCCGGCGCCGTAGTCGTACCAGGAGTGCGAAACGAACTCCTGGATCTGCGCCGGGTCGTTCAGGTCGACCGGATGTATGGCGGAAAGGTCGCGATCGAGGATGACTCCTGACGGGATCAGCCAGCTCGACGGGTCGTCGCTGCCCTTTTCGGGAAAATCTCCGTAGGTCAGGAAGTTGCCGATGCCTTCGCCGCGCGCGAACCAGTCCTTGTAGAAGGAAGCGATCGCCAGCGTATCGGGCAGGTAGACCTGCTCGACGAAGTCCTTCATCCGGCCGATGACCTGGCGCACCGTGTCGAGCCCTTCGAGATTGAAGGCGGTTGCGGCCGAACTGCCGGCATCGATGCTGATCGGAGACGGTGCACCGCCGACGAGGAAGTTCGGATGCGGGTTCTTGCCGCCGAAGATCGTGTGGATCTGCACGACCTCGCGCTGCCACGACAGTGCCTCCAGATAGTGCGCGAGCGCCAGAAGGTTGACCTCGGGCGGCAACCTGAACCCCGGATGGCCCCAGAAGCCGTTGGCGAAGATGCCGAGTTGTCCGCTCTCGACGAAGGCCTGAACCTTCTTGCGGACCTCGGTGAAATAGCCGGGGCTCGAATTGGGCCAGGACGAAATCGACTGTGCGAGTTGCGACGTGGCGGCGGGATCGGCCTTCAGTGCGGAGACGACGTCGACCCAGTCGAGCGCATGCAGATGGTAGAAGTGCATGACGTGGTCGTGCACGTACTGCGCCGCGATCATCAGGTTGCGGATCAACTGGGCGTTCGGCGGTATCGTGTAGTCGAGCGCGTTCTCCACCGCGCGCACCGAAGCGATGCCGTGGACCAGCGTGCAGACGCCGCAGATGCGCTGCGCGAACGCCCAGGCATCCCGGGGATCGCGGCCATTGAGGATGAGCTCGATGCCGCGAACCATCGTGCCGGAACTGTAGGCGCTGGTGATGGTGCCGTCGCTTGCTGTTTCGGCCTCGATCCGCAGATGGCCTTCGATGCGTGTGACTGGATCGACCACGACGCGGTTCATGGCGTCCCTTTCGCTTGCTGGAACCGTTCAGATCTCGACGCCGCGCCGGCTGTAGGCAATGCCGGTTTGGCTGCGCGTGATGAATACGAGGAAGGCGTGCATGAGCTTGCCGAAGGGAAACCAGACGAGCAGCACGGCGACGCTCAGGATATGGAGGGCGAGCAGCGTCTCGTAGGGCTCCCAGAGATGGCCGGCCGCGACCAGGCCGGTGATGACCGGAAGCGTCGTCAGAAGCCATGTCAGGTAATCGTCGAACGACGAAAGCAGCCGGGTCACCGGGTTGGTAGCACGGCGGACGATCGCAGCGACGAGGGAGGTGAGCGTCGCGACGGCCGCAACGGTGATCAGCGGAGTCGGAAGGTTCGGCCAGCTCACTCCCAGCAGGCCCTTGATGAACAGGATGTGCTGCCCGAGGCCGAACACGACGACGGCGAGGCCGAGATGGAAGACGTAGCCGTTGAGGGTGACGAAGAGGGACCTGCGCAGATAGGGAGGCGCTGGCCACAGATGACGCACGAAGCCGCGTAGGGCGCCGACGATCGCCGAGGGCGCGCCCCTGCGCGCCACCGACCTGTCGCCGGACCGGGGCAGGAGCAGCAGGGAGGAAAGCCGCCACATGACGCCCAGTGCGAAGAAGGCGATGGCGAATTCCATCGCGGGGCCGCGTGCGAAATCCAGCAGTGTCATGACTGTGCGTCCTTCTGTGCCCTTTGCCGCCTGCGGCGCGCTGCCCATGCGCTGGCGGCTCCCGCGGCAATGCCGGCGATCGCAGCTCCTCCCACGACCGCGCCGTCGACCGAAGTCGCCGCGGGCAACGGCTCGTAGAAGCCGCCTTTGTCCCAGAAACCCGGTTCCGAACAGCCGAGGCAGCCGTGGCCGGACTGGATCGGGAAGGACGCGCCGCGGTTCCACTTGAGGGTGGCGCAGGCGTTGTGCGTCACCGGGCCTTTGCACCCGACCTCGTAGAGGCACCAGCCCTTGCGCGCGCCCTCGTCGTCGAAGCTCTTTGCGAAGAGGCCGCGGTCGTAGAACGGGCGGCGGTAGCAGCGGTCGTGGATGGTGTCGCCGAAGAACGCCTTCGGACGGTTCTGGTGATCGAGTTCGGGCACCTTTCCGAAGGTCACGAGGTAGCCGATGGTGCCGGCGATCGCCTCGGGTATCGGCGGGCAGCCGGAGATGTTGACGACCTGGTTTCCGAGGATCTCCGAGACCGGCTGCGCGCCGGTCGGATTGGGCCTCGCATGGGGGATGCCGCCGAAGGCCGCGCAGGTGCCGACCGAGATGACCGCCAGTGCGTCCGCGGCCGTTTCCCGGAGCACTTCCAGGTTGGTCCTGCCGGCGCTGGTCGAATAGATGCCGCCGTCGCGCGTGGAGACCGAGCCGTCCACGACGACGACGTACTTGCCCTTGTTGGCCTGCATCGCCGACAGCCGCGCCTTTTCGGCCGCAGCTCCGGAGACCGCCATCAGGGTTTCGTGGTAGTCGAGCGAGATCAGGTTGAAGATGAGCTCCTCGATTGTCGGGCTGAACGAGCGGGTCAGGGACTCGGTGCAGCCCGTGCATTCCTGGAACGAGAGCCAGATCACCGATTGCCTTCTGGTTGCGGCGAGCGCTGCAGCCATCGCTCGCGATGCGGCGGGAGGCAGTGCCATGACGCTGGCGAGATACGCCGTGTACTTGAGCAGGGATCGTCGCGAAATGCCGCGCCGGCTCAGCGCGGCGCCAATCGTCTCGCCATCAGACATGTGCCGGGTTCCTTTCCTGCGCCTCGACGGCGGTTTCGTCCCGGATCTGCCTGGCCGAGACTGCTATGTCGGCTGCGTCCGCCTCCAGCATTTCCGGCAGCGGGGCGATCTCGATGCGTTCGGCGGCGACCCTGCCTGCCGCGTCGAGATGGCGAACCCACCAGACGCCGGCGTAGGCTGTCTCCCAGGCTTCGCTCGTGCCTGCGACGTCGAAGAGGATGCGGACCTCGCCGCTGCCGAGGCGTTCGGCGAGTTCGTTGCGGTCGCCCTCGGTCATCGGCAGGCTGCGCAGGTCGATTGCGGAGGTCTCGCCGGAACCGGCCAGTCGTTCGAGAAGCCGGGCGACCTCCTGCAGGAGACTTTCCGCCATCCCGGTGCGCAGAAGCGGCAAACCTTCGACTTCAGCATTCATGCGCCCACTCCCTGAAGATCGAGAGGACTGCCGCGCAGGCATTCGGAATCGCGGCGCGGACCGGCTCGCTCGGAGCGAGGTTCCAGCCTGTCGAGGCGGGCTGGATGCCGATCAGTGCGCGCTTCGCGGGCATGCAGCCGGAAAGGAGCGCCGCGCCGACAAGGTCGGCGAGGGCCACTTCGTGCGCGCTCTTCCTGGTGCCCCCAAGCTGCCGATCCATATCGGTTCCGCGGAAGGTATTCACCGTGCCCGGCGCCGCCGCCATTTCCATTGCGTCGACAGCGATGAACGCGGCATGATCCTGCAGGTCGGCGAGAAGGCCGAGGCCGATCGTGCCGCCGTCGCGCGCAACCAGCGTGCCGGGAATGTCGCCGTTCCGTTGCATTTTCTCGATGGCACGCACGACGTGGATACCGGCACCGTCGTCGCTCAGCAGAACGTTGCCGATGCCCAGCAGGAGCACAGGCGCAATATCCACCTCCAGCACCATCTCCCGCTTCATCCCGTTGGCGACCCGACTGGCGTGAAGCCTCGCCGTCCCGATTGTGCGGGACATTGATCTCGATCAAGTTCGTGTGGTTTGATCTCGGCGAGAGTAACCGGCGACAATTTCACGGCAAGGCGGTTCCATGTGCCTGGGAGTACCGATGCGGATCGTCCAGCTGGACGGTCTCAGCGCGCGATGCGAAGCCAAGGGCATCGAGCGCACCGTGAGCCTGTTCCTGATGCAGCACGAGAACCTGGCGCCGGGGGACCACGTGATGGTGCATGTGGGCTACGCGATCCAGAAGATGACCGAGGAAGACGCCCGGACGAGCTGGGAACTGCTCGACGAGATGCTGTCCCTGGAAGAGCTGCAGGGCGATGCATGAGCTTGCCGTCTGCCAGGGGCTGCTGCGCGAGGTGGCGCGAGTTGCCCGCGCCCACGGGTCCCGGCGCGTGGCGGCGGTTCGCGTGGCCGTCGGTCCGCTCTCCGGGGTCGAGGCGCCGCTGCTGGAGCGGGCCTTTTCCATCGCGAGGGCAGGCACTCTGGCGGAGGGTGCGCGGCTCGACGTCGAGGCCACCGACATCGTCGTGCGGTGCGGGTCGTGCGGCAGCCAGTCTCGCGCGACGATCAACCGGCTGGTCTGCGGCGTTTGCGGAGGCTGGCAGGTGACGCTCGTCTCTGGCGACGAACTGTTGCTGAAGAGCCTCGAACTCGAGACGGACGACGAAGAGACGGCGGCCGGAGCGGGTTGAGAAGGTCCGGCGGACCGATGGAGGATACCATGTGCGAAAATTGCGGCTGTAGCACGACCCCCGGGGAGATCGTGATCAGCGACGGGTCCGGGACTGTCGGGAGGCGAGCGTCCGATCCGGGGTCGATCGAGGTGCTGGCAGGCATGCTGTCGGAGAACGACCGGCTCGCCGAGCATGTGCGCGAGCATCTCGCCGACCGCGGCGTGACGGCGATCAACCTGATGTCCTCGCCGGGGGCCGGCAAGACCGCTCTTCTGGAGGCGACAATCGATGCACTTGCCGGGAAGTACCGGATCGCGGTTGTCGAGGGCGATCTCGAGACCGAGAACGACGCTGCGAGGATCCGTGCGCGGGGCGTCCCTGCGATCCAGATCACGACCGGACAGACCTGCCATCTCGACGCCGCCATGGTGCACGACGCACTTCATGCCCTGGATCTCGATCATATCGATCTGCTGTTCATCGAGAATGTCGGCAACCTCGTCTGCCCGGCGAGCTTCGACCTCGGCCAGTCCGCCAACGTCGTCCTGCTGTCTTCGACGGAGGGAGACGACAAGCCGGCCAAGTACCCGGTGATGTTCCGCTGCGCCGACCTCGTGCTCATCACCAAGGCCGACCTGGTGCCGCTGCTCGACGACTTCGACCCTGAGGCTGCGCGCTTCCACATACGCAATCTGGCGAACGGCGCTGCGAGCCCTCTGGTATCGGTGCGCAGGCCCGAGACGCTTTCACCGTGGCTCGAATGGATCGAGCTCCAGGTCGCCGGGGGCCGGGAACGACGCATGGGTCGTCCGGTCGGCCGGGACGTGCATCATCACCATCACCACACGGCGTGACGCATGCGATGACGGAAGCAAGGACCTGGCTCGAACGGATCCGCGCGTTGCCGCTGGAGGGCAGGGTGCGGGTCATGAACGTCTGTGGCGGCCACGAACGCTCAATCTCGATGGCCGGGCTGCGCGGCGCGCTGCCACCGGAAATCGAGCTCATCCCCGGGCCGGGGTGTCCGGTCTGCGTGTGCCCGGAGGAAGATATCTACTCTGCGGTTCGACTGGCAAATCGGCCCGACGTCATCCTGGTGGCCTTCGGCGACATGCTGCGCGTGCCGTGCAATGCGCCGAAAAGCGAGCCGCGCACGCTGGAACAGGCGCGCGCGGCCGGTGCTGATGTTCGCCCGGTGGCCTCCCCGATGGAAGCGCGGCGGATCGCAACGGACAATCCGAACCGGCAGGTGGTCTTCTTTGCCGCCGGCTTCGAGACGACGACGGCTCCGGTTGCAGGTCTTCTGGCGGAAGGTGTCCCGCATAATCTGACGCTGCTGCTTTCGGGTCGACTGACGTGGCCCGCCGTGGCCATGCTGCTCGACAGCGAGACGCCCGGCTTCGACGCACTCGTTGCGCCCGGCCACGTCTCGGCGATCATGGGGCCCGAGGAATGGAGTTTCGTACCGGAGGAACACGGCATTCCGGCCGCGGTGTCCGGCTTCGAGACGCCGAGCCTTCTCGCTGCGCTCTATTCCGTCCTGCGGCAGAACCTGGAGGGCCGGCCCTTCCTCGACAATTGCTATGCGAACGTCGCCCGGGCGGGCGGCAACCCGACGGCGCGACGCCTGCTCGGGCAGACGCTCGACGTCGTGGATGCGACGTGGCGCGGCATCGGCACGATCCCGCTCTCCGGCTTCGCCATCAAGCCGGAGCTGGCGGCGCACGATGCGGTGGCGCGCTTCGGGATCGATCCGGGAGAGGCCCGCAAGCGCATGGGCGAGATGCCGCCCGGCTGCGACTGCGCACGCGTCGTCCTCGGCAAGATCTACCCAAGCCAGTGCGCTCTCTTCGGCAAGGCATGCACGCCGCGCAACCCCATCGGGCCCTGCATGGTCTCGGACGAGGGCGCCTGCCGTATCTGGTGGTCTTCCGGCGTACGCGCCGAAGCGCCTGCCGGGCATGTGACCGGCGGTTCCCGCTGACATGGCAGAACCGAGACAGGCCCGGCGGTTGGTCCTGGCGGGGCGTGTCCAGGGCGTAGGCTTCAGGCCTTTCGTCCTTCGCCAGGCGGCTTCGCACGGGCTCCGCGGGTGGGTGCGGAACGGGGCCGGCCGGGTCGAAATCCATGCCGAGGGCTTGGAGGCAGCGCTCGCGGGCTTCGAAGCCGCGTTGATCGCGGAGGCGCCGCCGCTTTCCCGGCCGTGTCTGGCGCAGTCGCGCACCGTGCCGGAGGAGGGCTTCGGCGCTTTCGCGATCATCGAGAGCGAGGCTGGCGGCATTCCTGACAATCATTTGCCTCCGGACCTGTTCTGCTGCGACGACTGTCTCGCCGAGTTGGGCGATCCGGCCGCGCGACGCTACCGATACGCCTTCACCAACTGCACGCAGTGCGGGCCGCGCTACACCATCATTTCGGCGCTTCCCTACGACCGGCCGCTGACGAGCATGGCCGGCTTCGGGCTCTGCACGGAATGCCGGCGCGAGTACGAGGACCCCGGCGACCGCCGCTTCCACGCCGAGCCTCTTGCGTGTCCGCAATGCGGGCCGGTTCTCTCTCTCCGCGAGGCGAGCGGGTCGAACCGGCGAGGCGACGCGCTGTCGCTGGCGATCGCCAGGTTGAAGGCGGGCGCGATCGTCGCGGTGAAGGGCGTGGGCGGATACCACCTCATGTGCGATCCGACGGACGACGCGGCGGTTGGCCGGCTGCGTGCCCGGAAGAAGCGACCGGACAAGCCGCTTGCGGTCATGTTTCCGCTCGACGGCCCGGACGGGCTGGCAGCCGTGCGCCATGCGGTGCGTCTCGGAACGGGCGAGGAAGCGGCCCTGCGCTCGCCGGAACGACCCATTGTCCTCGCCGCGAAACAGGAGCCGTTCCCCCTGAGCTCGGCGCTGGCCCCCGGTCTCAACGAGCTCGGCGTTTTCCTGCCCTACGCGCCACTCCATTTCCTGTTGCTCGAGGGTTTCGGAGGGCCACTGGTCGCGACTTCCGGCAATGCAAGCGGTGAGCCGGTGGTCTTCGACAACCAGGAGGCATTCGAAAGGCTTCGGGCCGTAGCCGACGCTTTCCTGGACCACGACCGGCCTGTTCTGCGGCCGGCCGACGATCCTGTCGTGCGCATCATCGGCGGTGCGGCGAGCCCCCTGCGCCTCGGCCGGGGCAATGCGCCGCTCGAGATCGATCTTCCGTTCGCGTTCGAGGAACCCACGCTTGCCGTCGGGGGTCACCAGAAGACGACCGTCGCGCTCGGATGGGGCCGTCGCGCGGTTGTTTCGCCCCACGTCGGGGACCTCGACAGCCCGATAAGCCGCGCGATCTTCGAACGGGTGATCGACGACCTGCAGGCCCTCTATGGCGTCGCCGCGGCGCGGATCGCCTGCGATGCGCATCCCAATTATGCGTCGACCCGCTGGGCGGAGCGCAGCGGATTGCCTGTGGCGAGGGTTCAGCACCACCGTGCCCACTCCTCCGGGCTTGCCGTGGAGCATCCCGGGATCGAGAACTGGCTCGTCTTCGCCTGGGACGGCGTCGGCTACGGCAGCGACGGCAGTCTTTGGGGTGGCGAGGGGTTTGCCGGAAGGCCCGGCTGCTGGCGCCGCGTTGCCGGCGTGCGGCCGTTCAGGGTGACAGGCGGGGACATGGTGGCGCGCGAGCCGTGGCGTTCCGCGGCGGGACTGATGTGGCAAGCCGGCCGGCGGCATTGTCCGCGTGCCGACAGGGAAGGGCTCGTTGCCCGGGCCTGGGACCGGGGCCTCGCGAGCGCCGAGACATCCTCCGCCGGACGACTGTTCGATGCCGCAGCCGCGCTGGTCCTCGGATGCGAACGGACCAGCTTCGAAGGGCAGGGAGCGATGGCGCTCGAAGCGGCCGCAGGCGATGAAGCAGCCTGGATCGAACTGCCGCTCGAGAAGGGTGCCGACGACGTCGTCCGCTTCGACTGGGCGCCTCTCCTCGATCCGCTTGCCGACGAACGACGCCCGATACCGGAGCGTGCGGCGATTTTTCACGAAAGCCTCGCCGCGGCGCTTGCGGCGCAGGTCGCAGCCGTCATGGCCGCAGCACCGGTCGATGCGGTCGGGCTCACCGGGGGGGTGTTCCAGAACCGGCGCCTTGTCGAAAGCATCATGGCACGGCTCGCGCCGGTCGGCATGCCGGTCCTCGTACCTCGTCTGGCGCCGGCCAACGACGGCGGACTTTCGCTGGGGCAGCTTGTCGAGGCGCAGGCCGCGGGAAGCATCGCCGGTCCGGCAACCAGGAGTATCCGATGAATGACGCCCGTCACGTATCCCTCGCGCACGGCAACGGCGGCCGCTTCATGCGCGCCCTCATCGAGGACATCTTCGTTCGCCGTCTCGGCAATGACGAGCTCGATCCGCGCGCCGATGCAGCGGCGTTCGACCTCCCGGCAGGTCGCGTTCCGATGATCACCACCGACGGCTTCACGGTCCAGCCGCTCGAGTTCCCCGGTGGAGACATCGGCTCGCTGGCCGTCAACGGCACTGTCAACGACCTGGCAGTCGCCGGTGCGGTGCCGCTCTATCTCACGCTGAACGCCATCATCGAGGAGGGGCTGCCCATCGCGCAGCTCGACCGCATCGTCTCAAGCCTTGCGGCGACGGCCTCGGTGGCGGGAGTGAAGGTAATCGCGGGCGATACGAAGGTCGTGCCGCGTGGGCAGGGCGGCGGGCTCTACCTCGCAACGACCGGCATCGGATACCGGAATGCCGGAACCTCGCTCGGGCTTGACCGTATCCGAGCGGGAGACCGGGTCGTCGTTTCCGGACCCGTCGGTGACCACGGCATCGCCGTGATGCTGGCCCGGGAGGACTTCGACCTGAGCGGTGACGTGAAATCCGACTGCGCCGCCGTCACGCCCCTGACCGCGGCCATCGTTGGCCTTGCCGGAGTTCGCTTCATGAGAGATCCGACACGCGGCGGGCTGGCGACAGTATGCCACGAGATCGCGTCGGCGACCGGGCTCGACATCCGGCTGTCCGAGACGGACGTTCCCGTTCGCGACCCGGTGCGGTCGGTCTGCTCGATGCTTGGATACGATCCGTACTTTCTCGCCTGCGAAGGACGAGTCGTGGCGGTCGTCGCGGCCGATGCAGCGCAAGCGGCACTCGATGCGTGGAGGGCGTTGCCGCAAGGCGTGGACGCGAGCATCGCGGGCACGGTGGCCGAAGGCAACGGTTCGCTCGTCCTGCAGACAGAGATCGGGGGCAGCCGGGTGATCGAGGAACTGGAAGACGATCCGCTGCCGAGGATCTGCTGAGATGGGGATCCCACGGCCGCCGGCAGGCGATTGTCCGGGAACATCGGTTGCCGTCTTCGGGATCGGCAACCCCGACCGCGGAGACGACGGGGTAGGCGCCGCGGTCGTGAATGCGCTTGCCGGGCGACTGCCGTCGCCGGTCGGCCTGCAGGCGAGAAGCGGAGACATGCTTGCGCTGATCGACGCCTTCGAAGGTTGCGACGTTGCAATCTGCGTCGACGCGGCGAGAGGCGCGCGGGCGGGGGCGATCCACCGGATCGACCTTACGGACGAGACGCTCCCCGGCGATTTGGTCTTCGTCTCCAGCCACGCCTTCGGATTGCCCGAAGCATTCGCGCTCGCCCGCGCGCTGGGCACCCTGCCGGGGCGTGTGATCGTCTATGCGGTCGAGGGAAACAGCTTCGGCTATGGTGCCGGCCTCAGTCCTGCAGTCGCAGCAGCAGTCGATGACGTGGCGGATCGGGTCGTCCGGGAGGTGTCGCTCCTGCCGGGCCTCGATAGCGAAGCTTCGCCGGGCGCATAGGCGTTGGAAAAACATGCCGAAGATGGCATATATACGAGTGCATTGGCGGAAATCGTGAGGGAGGATCCGGCATGAGGTTGCGGGTGATCGATTTCGGGACAGTTTCCGCGCTGACCAGCCAGGCGCTCTATCACGGCATGGCCGAGACCGTGACTGCGGAAAGCGATCCGCTCCTGCTCTTATCGAGCCCGCAAACGCCGTATGTCTGCGTCGGCATGCACCAGGAGATCGGCCGGGAGGTCGACGAGGACTTCTGCCGCGCCGCGGGCCTGCCGATCTACCGCCGGCACGTGGGCGGTGGCGCCGTCTACCTCGACCGGAACCAGCTTTTCACGCATTTCGTCTATCCGCACGGCAAGGCGCCCCGGTTTGCGCGGAACCTTTATCCCCTTTTCATCGAACCGGTCGTGCGCACCTACCGGGACTTCGGCATCGATGCGGCCTACCGCCCGATCAACGACATACAGGTCAAGGGCAGAAAGATCGGCGGAACGGGTGCGGCCAGCATCGCGGAGGCAACCGTGATGGTGGGCAGCTTCATGTACGACTTCGACACCGCGACCATGGCGCGGTGCCTGCGCGTGCCGTCGGAAAAGTTTCGCGACAAGCTGAGAAAGGGTCTCGACGATTATATGACGACGATGGCGCGGGAGCTTGACGAGCCGCCACCGCGCGACGTGCTGGTGGCGCATTTCCTCGGGCACTGCGCCGAAGCCCTCGGGGTCGAGCCGACGATCGGTGAGGCCAGCGCGGCAGAGCGCGCCGCAATATCCAGGGCCGAGACTACGCTGTCGGATCCCGAATGGACCCATGCCCAGGGCCGGAAACTCGTCGAAATGGGCGTCAAGATCGCTGCCGGCACGCACCTGACAGAGAGCGTCCACAAGGCGGCCGGTGGCCTCGTCCGGGTGCACCTTCTCGGGCGCCATGGCAGGGTCGCGGACCTGATGATATCCGGCGACTTCACCTGTCTTCCTTCGGAGGGTATCGACAGCGTCGCCGGGGCGCTGAAGGGCGTCGCGCTCGATGAGGAAGCTCTCCGGACCGCAGCCGAGGAGGCGATCGGGCGCTTCAGGGTCGAGATGCCCGGACTTGCCCCCGCCGATCTGGCGGCCGCGATCATGGCCGCAGTGGAGCAGGGCGACTAGCCGATGAAGAAGCTTTGCGTCGTCCAGCACACGGAGGCGGAGTATCTCGGTCTCATGGAGGACCATTTCGAAGGCAGAAACGTTCGCTTTACCTACAGCCGACCCTTTGCGCCGGGTGGTCGCCTGCCTGCCGGGACAGAGGACCATGACGGCCTCCTGTTGCTCGGCGGCGGACCCTACGGGCTCGTCAGCGGCCATCTGCTGCCGAGTTCGCTGCAGGAAATCAACCTGGCGAAGGCATTTCTCTCCGCCGACCTGCCGGTCATCGGCTGCGAACTGGGTGCGGTGATCCTTGCCGTTGCGGCAGGCGGTGGAGTCGCCGAGGCGCCCCTTCGCTTCACCGTAGGTCATGCGCACGCAACAGCGAAAGGGCAGGGCGCTCTCGGGCTGCCGGAGCGGTTTTTCTACTCGGCCTATCTGCGCGAAAGGCCGGTCCTCCCGGGCGGATCGGAAATCGTCGCAACCGATGCCGACGGCGCGCCGGTCGCTTTCACGGTTGGAGCCGGATCCGCAGGCTTTCTCTTCCACCCGGGGGCCAAGCGCGGGATGATGGAAGACCTCATCATGGAATTCGAGGACACGCCACCGGATACGGCGGAAAGCCTCCGGGCTCTCGGCGAGGTTCAGGCGGACATAGCCAAGTCGTTGACGTCGCTGATGGTCGGCCTGTGCCGTCTGACCGGACTGGCGAAGGCGCGGACGTCCTGAAATTCCAGCTGCGGCCGGACCGGTCACGCCGTGAATTTAAGTTGTTGCGCGGCATCGTCATAATATGTACCATTTTTGACATATGTTGTTTCCGGAATGAGGACCGGAGACATTCTGAACGGCCAGGGAGGAGATTGCTGTCGTGGCCACCAAACTTATCATCGTCATGGTGAATACCGATCCGCGCAACGGCGAGGAACTCGGTGCGCCGTTCTTCCAGGCTACGGTGGCCGCCGCCATGGACTACGAGGTGGAAGTCGTGTGCACCGCCACGGCGGGTCAGCTCATGAAGAAGGGCGTTGCCGAGAAGCTCGTCGTCAAGCCGGGCTCGCCGAAAACCGTCTACGATTTCATCAAGGACGCCCACGAGGCCGGTGCGAAATTCTACTGCTGCTCGCCCAATCTGGATCTGTTCGACATGACCGAGGACGATCTGATCCCCGAATGCGAGGGAATCGTGGGCGGTGCCAAGGTGATCGAGGAAATCATGGAAAACGACGATGCGAAGGTGCTCACCTACTGAGCACCCTGCGGGAGGAACAGATGGGTGCGCATCCGCAGATCAGTGATCCCGTATCCGAGACGACGCCGGTTCCGCGTGAAGAGCTCGAAGCCATTTTCGACGATATCCGCAATCATCCGGTCTATGATCACGAGATACACGGATGCCTGAACTGCGGTATCTGCACCGCGACCTGCCCGTCGGCTCACTATTACGACTATTCCCCGCGCGAAATCGTCCAGCTTCTGTGGACCGAAAATCTCGAGGGCATCTACGACGCGATGCAGGAAAAGATATGGTCCTGCGCCCAGTGCTACACCTGCGCGGCGCGATGTCCCTTCGAGAATTCGCCGGGCGGGCTCGTCATGATCATGCGCGAGGTTGCGATCAAGCACGGGATGGAAAGCGCCCGGGAGGTGCTGCGGCCGTTTTCACGCGTGCTTCTCAAGGTGGTCTCGACCGGCAACCAGCTCGCCCCGAACATGATCACGAAGGAGGCCTTTCCGGATTGGGGGCCGAACGTCTCCAAGATAGATGCGCCGCTCAACGTCCTCCGCAAGGCCATTCCGATGCCGACCATGCACACGATGGATACGGCCTGGATCGTCAATCTCAAGACCTCCGTCGAACTTTACGCGATCTGGGAGGCGACCGGCGTGCTCGACCAGCTCGAAGCCGTCGACGAGAACCTCTTCGACGTCGTTTCCGACGTCATGGATGAGAAGCGCGAGGAATGGGAAGACTGGCTCGAGGAGCAGCAAGAAGAGGACGACGAGGACGACGACTGACGCCGTAACCGCCGCTGATTGTTTTGAAGGAGAAGGTCGATGGCAAGCACTCCCGAAGGACCGAAGGGCGCCTATGAGGGTTTCGGCGCCGAGTGGCGCCCGAGCAAGCTCACCGCGGCAGAGGCGCAGCGGGCGACCGACTGGGTCGAAGCCAGGATCGACAAGCGTGCGATGCTGACCTCCAAGGAACGCAAGGAAGACGTTCGCGACATCATGTGGCAGCTCGAGAAGGAGGGCGAGATCGTCGTCCACCGTGTCGACGAGCGGCACGCTCCGGTGATGGCCAAGACGCTCTACGGCTGGGACAAGAAGATCCCGACCAACAATCTGTGGCACCACAAGTCCTGCGGCCAGTGCGGCAACATTCCCGGCTACCCGTCCTCGGTCCTGTGGCTGATGAACAGGCTCGGGGTCGGATATCTCGACGAAACGGACCAGACCTCGTGCACGGCCTGGAACTATCACGGATCTGGCATCGGCAACGTCGTTTCGCTCGCCGCCGTATTCCTCAGGAACTTTCACCAGGCCTATGTCTCGGCGAAGGCGCAGGGATTGCCGGAAGGCACCTACTATCCGCTGGTCCATTGCGGCACGTCCTTCGGGAACTACAAGGAAATGCGCATCTTCCTGATGCATTCCGCCGAGCTGCGCGCCGAGGTGAAGACGATACTGGGGAAGCTCGGCCGGCTGATCGACGGCAAGCTGCTGATCCCGGAGGAGATCGTCCACTATTCGGAATGGCTGCACGTGATGCGCGATCGGCTGAAGGAGCACCAGGTCGTCAATCTCTCCGACATCCGCGCGACGGTCCATCCCGCCTGCCACGTCTACAAGATGGTTCCGGAAGACGTGATCTATGACGACACCGTGCTCGACGGCAACCGCGTGGCGGTGACGACGGGTCTTCTCCAGACGCTCGGAGCGGACGTCATCGATTACTCGACCTGGTACGACTGCTGCGGCTTCGGCTTCCGCCACATCATCGGGGAACGCGAGTTTACCCGATCCTTCGCCATCGATCGCAAGATCAGGGTCGCCGTGGAAGAGGCGCGGGCCGACGTCATGGTCGGC
The DNA here is from genome assembly GCA_963760965.1 of uncultured Alphaproteobacteria bacterium. Taxonomy (GTDB): domain Bacteria; phylum Pseudomonadota; class Alphaproteobacteria; order Rhizobiales; family Rhizobiaceae; genus Pararhizobium_B. Next base: position 156,639 of record CAVXEW010000009.1, on the reverse strand, counting down.
CACGACACCGGCTGCATCACGACGCTCGACAAGAACCAGTGGATCGGCAAGGCCGTCGACAAGGTCTACGCGCTGCCGATCATGGCCGATTGCCAGCTGGCCGCACTCGCGCTCGGGGCCCATCCCTACAAGATCGCGCAGCTCCACTGGCATGCTTCGCCATTCGAGCAGTTCCTCGAGAAAATGGGTATCGACTGGGAGAAGGCGAAGGCCGAGTTCATCGCCTATCTCGACGAGGTGAAGGAGGGTCGCATCGAGACCCTGTACGATCCGGCGCGCGCAATCACCTCGGGGCCGGGATACGTCAGGCCCAAGGTGCTTTCAGGAGACGACGCATGAACGGCTCGGTACTGATCGTGGGTGGTGGGCCAGCAGGGCTCTCCGCCGCTCATGCGCTGGCGAGCGCCGGCCGCAGGGTCGCCTTGGTGGAGAAGGAGGACCGCCTCGGGGGCGCGCCGATTCTCAGCGGCTACGCGAGGCTCGTGCCGAGCCATGAGTGGGCGAGCGAGGCCATCGGCGGAATGGTGAAGCGGGTCGAGGACCACGATCTCGTCGAAGTCCATCGCGGCACGACCGTCGGGTCGTTCGACGGCGAGCCCGGCCGTTTCACGGCCCGGCTGAAGAACGGCGAAACGCTTGAGGCGGAGACGGCGATACTCGCCACCGGCTTCACCCATTTCGACTCCATCAACAAGCCGGAATGGGGCTTCGGGACCTATCCGGACGTGGTGACGACCGTCCAGGTCGAGCAGATGATATCGAGCGGTGCCGGCATCAGGTGCCCGTCGGACGGCCGCGCGCCGGACCGGGTTGCGATCCTGCTGTGCGTCGGTTCCCGAGATCGGCAGATCGGCCGCGAATGGTGCTCGAAGATCTGCTGTACCGTCTCCGCGAACATGGCGATGGAAATCCGCGAGCTGCTGCCGAACTGCAACGTCTACATCTACTACATGGATATTCGCACTTTCGGCCTCTACGAAGGCGAGTACTACTGGGAGAGTCAGGAGACCCACAAGGTCAAGTACATCAAGGCCCGAATCGCAGAAGTGACGTCGGACGGCAAGCGACTTCTCGTCAAGGGCGAGGACACGCTCGTAAAGCGGCCGATCTCGATCCCGTTCGACATGGTCGTGCATGCGATCGGCATGGACCCGAACATCGACAACATGACGCTGAGCGCCGTCTTCGGGGTCGGACTCAACAAGTACGGCTACATGGAGAAGCCCTCGTCCTACGCCCATCTCGCCGAAACGAGCCGGCCGGGCGTGTTCGTCGCGGGGGCTGCCACCGGACCGGAGACCATCGACGATTCGATCGCACAGGGGCATGCAGCGGCGATGGCGGCACTGAATTTCGGCCAGGCGCTGGTGCGCGAGGCGGCCGAGTGATGTTCGGGATGGTCCGCAGGAAAGAGGAGAACGAGCCGATTCGGCCGGTCCTCGACCTGAGCGGACCGCGGCTCCGGCGTGCCTTCGAGGACCTCGTCTCGGCCTCCGAACCCACCGGCGGGATCGAGCGCTACGTCGGCGCGCTCGCGCTCAAGGCTTCCCTTTTCGCGGAACTGCTCGGCGAGGGCCGTGTCGGCGAAATGACCGAACGGGAATTCCTCGATCTTGCCGCATTCATCACTCCGGCCCGCCGGCGGATCGGAGCGTGGCTCGCCAACGGCGACTTCGTCTTCCTGCGACGGCAGCTTCAGGGGCTGCTCGACGGCTTGTCGGACTCGTCGACTGCGGACGCCCGGTTGAGAGCGTTTGCGTCGGCCTTTCCCGGGGACAAGGCGCATCGCTGGGTGCGCGATCTGGCCGCCGAAGTGCTGCATTTCACCGCTCCCGAACGGTATCCGCTGATGACGCGCTGGATCTGGGACCGCAAGGTCGGAACAGGCGTGCTGCGCGAGATCTGGTACGCCGATGACGTGGACCAGGCGCGGATCGAGGTCGGCGACGACTTCGCGACGTTCGCCGTGCTTGACGAGGAACTGCGGGAATTCCTCGTCGGCAACGGCGTCTTCCGCGATGTCCATTTCTACGCCGACCTGCTCGCCGCCCATGTCTACGCCGGCTACATCAACGACCGGGGAGGGCAGTATCTGCGCTCCGAGTTCTCGCACGCGGGGGATCCGATGGCCCATACCCGCCGGATGCTCGGGCTCGATGCCGTGGACACGGAAACCGGCCGCACGCGTCTCAAGCTGATCGACGGCGAGGCACACGTCTTCGGCGGCAATGCCATGCTGGCCCGAGGGGTGCACTGATGCCCATCCACGAGAAATCACTGATCCGCCCGGAGAACCTGGTCGAGCACGAAAGTCTCGTCATCGACGGCGTGGATGTGTCGGGCCACTGGTCAACCTTCATCGAGACCCGCGCGATCTCCGACTACAACGAGAACATGCAGGACGAGATCGAGGCCCTGGCCGGGGGCGAGCACATCTCGCGCTGCTGGCAATGCGGCTCCTGCACCAATTCCTGCACCGTCAATGCGATCAATCCGGACTTCAATCCGCGCTACTGGATCTATCTCATCCGCCTGGGCCTCGAGGACGAACTGGTCCGCGACAAGGACATCATCTGGCAGTGCGTGAGCTGCAACAAGTGTACCTATGCGTGTCCGCGCGACGTCAATCCCGAAGGCGTCATGAAGGCGACCGCGCACTGGCTGGAGCTCAAGGGGCATACCGGCAAGTCGCCGTCGACGGTGTTCGACGAGACGTTTTCCGAGCAGGTCTTCAAGACCGGCAAGATCGAGGACGGCCTTGTCCTGCGCGAATTCTTCAAGCGGACGGGACAGCCGCTCCTCCAGCCCTGGCTGGTCGCTCTCGTTCGGGGGCTCGTCGAGCGACTGCCTGTCTCCTACCTCGCGCGGCTCGGCCGCAACACTATTTTTCGTCCGCGCGCAAGCGGCTGGAACAAGGCGCGGGCTGCAATCGAAGAATATGCAGAGGAGCGCGAGGCGGCAAACCGCAAGGCGCTCGGTCTCGATTCCGGAGGAGCCGAATGATGGCCGGGAAATCGAAAACAGTCGCCTATTATCCGGGTTGCGCGCTCGAAGGTTCCGGCCATGCCTACAATCGGTCGACCAAGGCCGTGGGGAAGGCTCTCGGCCTCGATCTCGTGGAACTGAAGAACTGGAACTGCTGCGGGGCGATGGAAGTCAAGAATATCGATCCCAGGATCCAGACCTATCTTTCCGCGCGCAACCTGTCGATCGCCGAGAAAATGGGCTTCGATACGGTGATGGCTCCGTGCAACGGCTGCTACCACAATCTCAAGAAGGCGGAATACGACCTGTCGCATGACGAGGAGTCGCGCGCCGTCAACCGTCGCCTGAGCTCGAAGGCCGGGCACGAAACCTACGACGCCGGCCGCGTCGAGACGATCCACGCGCTCGACTGGATCAAGCGCGAGATCGGTGACGACGGCGTCCGCCAGCGGGTGAAGAAGTCGCTCAAGGGCCTGAAGGTCGCAAATTATTACGGCTGCATGTATACGCGGCCCCGCCACATCTTTCCGGAGAAGGATCGGGGGCCGGGCTCCGAATCGACTTCGAAGCCGCACTTCATGGACGAGATTCTCGCTGCGGCGGGTGCGGAGAACGTAGACTATCCGCTCAGGACGGCCTGTTGCGGGGGTGCGCATACGTTGTCGGACAGCGACACCTCCACGCGGCTGGTGCTGAACCTGCTGGAGACCGCCGAAGCGTGCGGCGCGGACGTCATCGCCACCGAATGCCCGACCTGCCACACCGGCCTGGAGATGCACCAGGTGCGAGCGGAAAAGGTTCTCGGTCGCAAGACCAGGGTGAAGATCCTCTATTTCACGCAGTTGCTCGGCATCGCGCTCGGGCTTTCGGCAAAGAAGGTGGGCGTGCAGGAAAATTTCTCGGACGCCCGCAGCCTGCTCACCGAAAAGGGCCTTGCATGATGAGCGATCCGCTGGGCGCCATCGCTGCCGTCACCGCGCGGCTCGACGAGCTCGGAGCAAAGGCGGAGGCCGGGTTGCGCGGCGAGGCGATGAAGATCGCCGACGAGTTGCTGGGGCTCGGGGAAACGATACTGGAAGCCTGGCTGGCTGGTCGCGGCAAGGTTTCCGGTCGCGGCAAGGCCGAGGGTTTCCGGTTGCTCGCATTGCATCGCCAGGGTGCGCGGGGCGATCCGACCTTCAATGCCTGCCGCGAGACCTGCCGCGAGATCGTCTACCACCGCAACGTCGTTGCCGCCGACCCGCATGCCGGGAACGTCGCGCATACCCTGAAGCTCGCCATCGCAGTCGTGCGCCATCTGGCGCTTTTCGTCGGCGGCAAGATGGAGGTCGCGGGACTCGGAAGCTTCTGCTGTTCGTCCCGGCCGATACGCCACGCCGAATTGCAAGACCAGAACACCGATATCCCGTGACCGAAGGAGTAGCCGATGCCAGTTGTCCGCGGATGCAACCTGCCCGATGAACTTCTCTACGATGTCGACAACAACCTGTGGCTTCGCGACAACGGCGACGACACGTTTACCGTCGGCATGACCATGGTGGCCACCGCCATGGCCGGCCAGCTCGTTGCCTTCACCGCCAAGAAGGTCGGCAAGACGATCAAGGCAGGGAAGTCCTGCGCGACGGTCGAATCCGGCAAGTGGGTGGGACCGGCCAAGATCGCTTTCGATGCGGACGTGGTGGAGGTCAACGACGCGCTTTCCAACGACCCGAAGCTTGCCAACAGCGATACGTACGGCGCCGGCTGGATGGTCAAGGTCAAGCCGGCTGATTTCGCTGCTGCGAAGGCGTTGCTGACACCCGGACCGCAGGTCGCCGGACCCTATGAAGCAAAGATGGATGCCGACCAGTTCGCGGGCTGTGCAGCCTGAGCCCAATGGCCCGGCCCGACCGGGATAGGAGGAAAGATGAGTTCGGAAACCAACGCCAAGTCGATGTCCCTGATCGTCACCAAGGGGACCCTGGACTGGGCCTACCCGCCGTTCATCCTGGCGACCACCGCCGCTGCCATGGGCCTCGAGGTCAGCATGTTCTTCACCTTCTACGGGCTGGTCCTGCTCAAGAAGGAACTCAACCTGAAGATCAGTACGCTCGGCAATCCCGCCATGGAGATGCCGATGATGGGGATGCATGTCGGGATGCCGAACATCGTCTCGGCGCTTCCCGGCGCCGACGCGCTTGCCACCGGCATGATGAAGAACCTGATCAAGAAGAAGGGGGTCGCCTCCATCGAGGACCTGCGCGAGCTGGCGCTCGAGGCGGAGGTCAAGATGATTGCCTGCCAGATGACGATGGATCTCTTCGAGTTCAAGCGCGAGGACATGATCGACGGCCCCGAGCTCGGCGGTGCCGCCACCTACATGGAGGTCGCCTCGAAAAGCGACATCAATCTCTACATCTAGCATCGTGCCGGAAGGCACACGTCCGCAGCGTCGGCCGGACTGCGGAAGCGGAGGGAACCGGCCTGTGTCGGGCTCCGGGATCGAGAGCCAAGCGGGGGAAATGGATCGATGTTTCATCGTTCTGGTGCCGGTGCTGCCGGGGTGGTCCTGAGTGCTCTTGCATTGCTTTCGGCAAGCGGCCAGCCGGCCAAGGCAACGGACGGGTATTTCCAGATGGGCTTCGGGGCCCGCCAGGCCGGCCTGGGTGGCGCGGGGGTCGCCGATTCGCGGGACGCCATGTCGCAGACGCTCAATCCGGCGGGGCTCATAGGCATAGCGAACCAGTGGCAGATCGGCGTGTCCGGATTCCTGCCGTATCGCGGCTACGATGCATCGGGAACCTTCTTCGTTGCGCCGGGCTCGGTCGACAGCAACTCGGACTTCTTCCTGATCCCGAATTTCGCGGTAAGCCACCAGATCGACGGGGATTCGGCCTGGGGCGTCTCTCTCTACGGCAATGGGGGCATGAACACGAACTATCCTGCCGTCGCCAATCCAAGCCCGAACCCTATGTGCGGGCCGGGCGTCTTCTGCGCCGGCAAGGCGGGCGTCGACCTGATGCAGGCGTTTCTTTCGGTCGACTACGCGCGGCAGTTCGGGCCGGTCAAGATCGGTGTCGCGCCGACCTTCGCCATCCAGCGTTTCAAGAGCTACGGCCTGGCAGCGTTCTCGGGCATCTCCTCCGATCCCGCCCACCTGACGGACAACGGCTATGACTTTTCCTATGGTGGCGGCCTTCGCGCAGGGCTGGAATGGGACGCGATGCCGGGGCTCCGGTTCGGCCTTTCCGGCCAGACGAAGATGTACATGACGCGGTTCGACAAGTATGCGGGGTTGTTTGCCGACCGGGGCAGCTTCGACATTCCGGCTGCCGTGACGGCCGGCGTTGCCGTGGACGTGGCGCCGAAGCTCACCCTCATGGCCGACTACCAGCGCATCTTCTACGGCGATATCAGATTCGATCGCCGATCCTTCATCGGTGCCGCTGCCTCTCGGCAGCAAGGGCGGGCCGGGCTTCGGCTGGCATGACGTCGACGTCTTCAAGATCGGTGCAGAATGGCGGGCGACGGACAGGTGGGCGCTGCGGGCCGGCTATGCGTATACCGACAATCCGATCGGCTCCTCCGACGTGACGTTCAACATCCTGGCTCCCGGGATCGTACGCCACCACATCACCGCGGGGGCCAGCTACAAGGTCTCGGATCGCGACACGATCGAATTCGCCGGCATCTACGTGCCCAATTCGAAACTCTCGGGTCAGGAGGTCACGCCAGCCGGCGCGACGCCCGGCAGCAATATCACCGTTCACATGCACCAATACCAGTTCTCGTTGAGCTGGACCCGCAGATACTGACAGGCAAGACCGGACACGGGCGGGAAGCCCGAAAAGGAGGAAAGATGGCCGACCATGTTCTCGACGCGAGAGGGCTCAACTGCCCGCTGCCGATATTGAAAGCCAAGAAGGCGCTGAAGGAGGTGCCGACCGGCGGCACGCTGGAGATACAGGCCACGGACCCGGGCTCGGTCAAGGACTTCGAGGCCTTCTGCCGCACCACCGGCAACGAGATGGTCGAGCACCACAGCGACGGCAAGGTCTATACCTTCGTCATCCGCCATTCGTCCTGAAGCTGCCCGGCGGCCGCCACCTCCGGGCTACTTGCAGAATTCCTCGTAGAGAACCTGCAGGACCCGCAGCGCGCGCTCGTCATGCAGCGAATAGACGATCGAGCGGCCGTCCCGCGTGGCTGTGACCAGGCCTTCTTCCCGCAGGCGCGCGAGCTGTTTCGAGACGGCGGTCTGCGGGATCTCCAGGGCTGTCTCGAGTTCGTTCACCCGTGCCGGACCTTCCGCCAGGCGGCAGAGGATGACGAGACGCGAGGGATGCGAAAGCGAGCGCAGGAAGGCGGCGGTCTGCTTGGCGTTGTCAAGCATCTGCGCAGCATTCGGTGCCGTCCGGCAATCCGCCTGGGCATCACTGATCATGTCCATCACGTTCATCCCGCTGACCGACAGGTGCGAAGCGCACGGCTTCAGAGCGCGCATACTGGCACAGGCCCGATCGGAAGTTCAATGATCCCGGAGTTCGCCAACCCGCACGGCCCGCGTCAGCGCCTCGAGGCCTGACGCGGGCGTTCTTCGTCATCATGAATGTCCGACCGGGGTCGCTTTCGGCCGAAAGCCCTCACTGCCTTGCGGCAATGCCCTCATGATGGGACCGGGTCGCGGCCGTATGTACTGGCTGCGTTTCGAAATGGATGCTGCAACCCTTATGACGGCTTGCGTCCTCTATGGCTTCCATTTCGCCCTTCAGGCGTGCAAGTTCGCCGGCTGTCGCGCCGTCGCCGTGCATCAGGAAGAGCGCAGGCCAGAAGACGACCACGCCAACCGTCATTGCCACAGCATCACCCGTGGCGCGCTTGTTCTGCTCGCCGGTCGATTCAGCGACGTGCGCCGAGACAGCTTGTGCCTCATTTGCCAGTTCCGAACACGACATATGATCGTAGCTGGTTTCCGAAACGTATGACGCCTTGATGTCCGATGCTCTGCTGGCGCAGCCGGCCAACATTGCGCAAGACACCACTAATACAATTATACCTTTCATTGTTGCCCCTTTATCCCTTAAAGCGTGCGCAACCTAGAGGGGCAATCCGGTGAGGTCGAGTGGGAATTTGCGGGGGACCGAATTCAATCCACAGTTGGTTGATGACGCAATTGCAACGCCCGCCAGACACTTGTCTCGCGTTCGCGATCAGCGTTGGAATTGAAGGGGCCTGGCGCCCAGCAACAGCCGCCACGGTTCAGGCGGTTCCTGATCATGCCTGAGATCGCCCGGCAGGGGCTCATTGTCGTGGCGCCCAACCAATGAGAGCCGTGGCGTTCTCGTGGTATCGTCCGCCTCATGTCTCGACTTGTAAGAATCGCTCTTCTTCAACAGCTTCATGGAATTGATCCGGGCCTGCTGATCGGTCAGGCGGCCGCGCGCAACGCGGAGATCGTCGTGTTCCCGGAGATGTACTCGAATGGATACGCCTCGTTCGCCGATGCCTTATCCGAAAGAGAATGGCGCGCCGGCGCGGTTGACGCGAACGGACCGTTCGTCGACCAATTTCGACAGGCCGCCCGCGTCCATGATGTTCATGTCGTAGCCACCTTGCTCGAAGCCGCGAAGCCCGATCCTTTCAACGCTGCGCTGCTGATCGACCGGAAGGGAGATACGGTCTTCAGTCATCGGAAAGTGCATACCTGTTTCTTCGATGTCCCCGAGAGAGCATGCGGTCGCGGTGACACCTTCTCAGTTGCGAAGATCGCAACATCGGAAGGTGATGTCTGTGTGGGACTCATGATCTGCATGGATCGAGAATATCCCGACGCGGCACGAGCAATGTCGCGGGCGGGCGCGGAGATAATTCTGGTCCCGAACTGTTGCAACCTTTCCGCGGACGTGGAGGTCGGCGACGTCCGAATTGCTCAAATGCGCGGTCGAGCGTTTGAAAGCATTGTGGGTATTGCTGTCGCCAATTATCCGGCTCCGCGCTGCGACGGACATTCGTTCGCGGTTGATTCGATTGGCCGGATCACAGCGATCGGCGATGCCTCGCCCGGGATCGTCATCGCCGACTTCGACCTCGAACGAATTCGGCGGAGGCGACAAGAGGATTGGTTCCGCTGGCGGGACAGCGAGCCGGTTCGTTGCAATGGACATTCCGGCGATGGTGGGCGGTGAGAGACTCGAACTCCCGACATCCTCGGTGTAAACGAGGCGCTCTACCAGCTGAGCTAACCGCCCGGTTGCGTCGCCTCGTTTAGGCGTTTCGCTCCATCGGCGCAAGGCGAAAATCTGCGGTTTCTGCGCGGTGGAGGCCTTGATGCGAGCCGTGTTCCGGGGGCGCGAATGTTTGTTGCAAAAGGGATGTCCGCGCGCTTGACAGGTTCGGGCGAACCCCTTAATCAGCCGCCATCGACGCGGCGCCAAGCCGTGTCGCCCAAGCGGGTGTAGCTCAGTTGGTTAGAGTGCCGGCCTGTCACGCCGGAGGTCGCGGGTTCGAGCCCCGTCACTCGCGCCACTTCCTTCGATATTTCGGCAATGTGCCGAAGAAAGGACGTGGCGCTTCCCTCTCTCAGGAATGAACGGTTTTCGCGGGGTTCGCGAGCTGTCGTTGCGCGTGCCATGCATGCGAGCCCATGTTTCCGAGCGGATCGCGGCCTGTTTTGTCCGGAATCGGGACAGGCGGGGGGTCGCGTAAGGCAATTGTTAGGATTTGGAAACTACCGAATTGGGAAACACGAGGTTTGTCGATGCGTACCGCCGTTCTGGTCCTCCTGTTGATGCTGCCGTTGGCGAGCTGCGCTACGGCGCCGCACCACATCAACGATGTCTGCTCAGTCTTCAACCAGCGCGACGGCTGGTTCAACAACTGGCATTCGGCCGCCAGGCGTGCCGAGCGCGAGTATGGCGTCCCGGTGCCCGTCCTCATGGCGATCATCCGCAAGGAATCGGGCTTCCGGCCCTATGCCCGGCCGCCGCGCAAGTGGATCCTCGGCTTCATTCCCTGGAAGCGGCCGTCGAGTGCCTACGGTTTCTCGCAGGCTCTCGACGGCACATGGGACCGTTACAGGCGCGAAACGGGGCACTGGGGTGCGGATCGCAACAGCTTCGCCGATGCGATCGATTTCGTCGGATGGTACAGCTACCAGAGTCACGTCAAGAACGGCATCGCGCTGAACGACACCTACAATCTCTATCTGGCCTACTATTTCGGCCATGCCGGCTACGCCCGCGGCAACTGGAGGAACAATCCCTCCGTCCAGAGAGCCGCGCACGCCGCCGCGGACATGGCCCGCCTGTATGCCTCGCAGATGCAGGTGTGCAGCCTCTGAGAAGCCGCTTGGCCGATGCGGCGCTGGCGGGCCAGGGCAGGGGTGCCGCCGCACGCCTGCGGCAATACGCCTGGACCGGAAGCTTCGGGCACTTTTGCCGTGAGCAGGCTTGCGCGTAAAGTCCTGCTGCGCTAACCACGCCGCAACGCACCATCATCGCCGATGTCGCGCGGCTCGGTCATGGCCGACGCTGCCGCAAGCGGCATCGAAGGGAAAGGACACGATGACTGCACTGCTTGGTTCCTATGTCCCGATCGCCATCTTTCTCGCACTATGCCTCGTCATCGGGCTGGCCCTTCTCATCGCGCCGTTCGTCGTCGCCTACAAGGCGCCGGATTCCGAGAAGCTTTCGGCGTACGAATGCGGGTTCAACGCATTCGACGATGCGCGGATGAAGTTCGACATCCGGTTCTATCTGGTGTCGATTCTCTTCATCATCTTCGATCTCGAAGTGGCCTTTCTCTTTCCCTGGGCGGTCTCCTTCAGCGCGATCGGCTGGATCGGCTTCTGGTCCATGATGGTATTCCTTGCCGTGTTGACCATCGGCTTTATCTACGAGTGGAGAAAGGGAGCCCTCGAATGGGATTGAACGATCAGGACCCGACGCTCGTCGCCCCGCGTCCGAAGGGCGTGATCGATCCGCGGACCGGCCGTCCGGCCGGCGGCGACGACGCGTTCTTTGCAGACGTGAACAACGAACTTGCCGACAAGGGGTTCCTCGTCACTTCCGCCGAGGATCTCATCACCTGGGCGCGTACGGGCTCGCTGATGTGGATGACCTTCGGCCTGGCCTGTTGCGCGGTAGAGATGATGCAGGTTTCGATGCCGCGCTACGACGTCGAGCGTTTCGGCTTCGCTCCTCGCGCCTCGCCCCGCCAGTCGGACGTGATGATCGTCGCCGGCACGCTCACCAACAAGATGGCGCCGGCACTCCGCAAGGTCTACGACCAGATGCCGGAGCCGCGCTACGTCATTTCCATGGGGTCGTGCGCCAATGGCGGCGGCTACTACCATTATTCCTACGCCGTCGTGCGCGGTTGCGACCGGGTGGTGCCGGTCGACATCTACGTGCCGGGCTGTCCGCCGACCGCCGAAGCATTGCTGTATGGCATCCTGCTTCTGCAGAAGAAGATTCGGCGGACCGGCACGATCGAGCGCTGACGGATCCGGGAAGGGGGCAAGCATGAGTGCAGCACTGGAAGACCTCGCCGGCTATCTCAAGGAAAGCCGGGAAGACCTCTTCGAAACGGCGGCCGTCGCCTTCGGCGAGCTGACGCTGACGGCGTCGATCGAGTTGGTCGTGCCGCTTCTGACGTTCCTCCGGGACGACGTGCAGTGCCAGTTCGTCAACCTGACGGACATCTGCGGCGTCGACTGGCCCGCGCGGGCGAGGCGCTTCGATGTCGTCTATCACCTGCTCTCGCCGCGGCAGAACCTGCGTGTGCGGGTCAAGGTCGCCGTCGGAGAGGACGAGGCAGTGCCCTCGGCGACGGCTGTCTATCCCGGTGCCGACTGGTTCGAGCGCGAGGCATACGACCTCTACGGCATCCTGTTCGTCGGACATCCGGACCTGCGGCGCATCCTCACCGACTACGGCTTCGAGGGGCACCCCCTGCGCAAGGACTTCCCGCTGACGGGCTTCGTCGAGGTGCGCTACGACGACGAGGTCAAGCGCGTCGTCTACGAGCCGGTGCAACTGAAGCAGGAGTTTCGTTCCTTCGACTTCCTGAGCCCCTGGGAGGGAACCGAGTACGTCCTTCCGGGAGACGAGAAGGCGAACTGATCATAGGAAGGCATGGCGGCGGCCTCCCGGGGGCGCCGCCGCGCGACAGGACCAACGCCCAAGGCGACATCAGATGACCGAGCACAACGTCCGCAATTTCAACATCAATTTCGGGCCGCAGCATCCCGCGGCGCACGGAGTCCTGCGGCTCGTCCTGGAGCTGGACGGTGAGATCGTCGATCGCGTTGATCCGCATATCGGACTGCTGCATCGCGGCACCGAGAAGCTCATCGAGGCCAAGACCTATCTCCAGGCGGTTCCCTATTTCGATCGCCTCGACTACGTCGCTCCAATGAACCAGGAGCACGCCTTCGCGCTGGCGATCGAGAAGCTCACCGGGACCGAGGTGCCGATCCGCGGGCAGCTGATCCGCGTGATGTACTGCGAGATCGGCCGCATCCTGTCGCACCTGCTCAACGTCACCACGCAGGCCATGGACGTCGGCGCGCTGACGCCACCGCTCTGGGGCTTCGAGGAGCGCGAGAAGCTGATGGTGTTCTATGAACGCGCCTCGGGTTCGCGCATGCACGCGGCCTATTTCCGTGCGGGTGGCGTGCACCAGGACTTGCCGGAACAGCTTGTCGAGGACATCGGCAACTGGGTCGATCCCTTCCTCAAGGTCTGCGACGACATCGAAGACCTTCTAACAGGCAACCGCATCTTCAAGCAGCGCAACGTCGACATCGGCGTGGTCAGCCTCGAGGACTGCTGGGCCTGGGGTTTCTCCGGCGTCATGGTTCGCGGCTCCGGAGCGGCGTGGGACCTGAGGCGCGCCCAGCCGTACGAATGCTACTCGGAACTCGATTTCGACATCCCGGTCGGCAAGAACGGCGACTGCTACGACCGCTACGTCATCAGAATGATCGAAATGCGTCAGTCGGCGCGGATCATCAAGCAGTGCGTGGAGCGACTGCTCGGCAAGGAGCGGACCGGTCCCGTCTCGGCGACCGACGGCAAGATGGTGCCGCCCAGGCGCGAGACGATGAAGCGCTCGATGGAAGCGCTGATCCATCACTTCAAGCTCTACACGGAAGGCTACAGGGTGCCGGAAGGCGAAGTCTACGCCGCCGTTGAGGCGCCCAAGGGCGAATTCGGCGTCTATCTCGTCTCTGACGGCAGCAACAAGCCGTACCGCTGCAAGATCAAGGCACCTGGCTACGCGCACCTCCAGGCCATGGACTACATTTGCCGCGGCCATCTGCTGGCGGACGTGTCGGCGATCCTCGGTTCGCTCGACATCGTGTTCGGGGAGGTCGACCGGTGAGGTGGGCGGTGGCAGTGCTGCTGGCATCGGCGGTGCCGGCGCTCGCGCAGCAGTCCGTCTCCTCCGGCAGCGCGGCGAACACGGCCGGCGGCGAGACGATCGGCGGTCTGGTCGGGCAGGGCTACGAGATCAAGGCCGCCGTGCCCAACGCGGGCAAGTTCGTCGTCTTCCTGCAGAAGGGGGACACGGCCTATGCGTGCGAATTCGCGACGGTCAGCAGTTCGCGCTGCGAACGGATCAACTAAGGGACAAGCAACGAATGTCAGTCCGTCGACTAGCTGAAGAGGACGTCCAGCCGGGCGGTTTCGAGTTCACCAGCGAAAACGCGAAGTGGGCCGAGGCGACCATCAGGAAGTATCCGGCAGGGCGCCAGCAGTCCGCCGTCATACCGCTGCTGATGCGCGCCCAGGAGCAGGACGGCTGGGTCACCAAGGCGGCGATCGAAAGCATCGCCGACATGCTCGGAATGCCCTATATCCGCGTCCTGGAGGTCGCGACCTTTTACACCCAGTTCATGCTGAAGCCGGTCGGCTCGAAAGCGCATGTGCAGGTATGCGGCACGACCCCTTGCATGCTCAGGGGCTCGGAGGCGCTGATGGACGTGTGCCGGCGCAAGATCCATCACGAGCAGTTCGAGACGAACGAGGAGGGTACGCTCTCCTGGGAGGAGGTCGAGTGCCAGGGCGCCTGCGTCAACGCGCCGATGGTGATGATCTTCAAGGATACCTACGAGGATCTCACCCCGGAGCGGCTGGAAGAGATCATCGACCAGTTCGAGGCCGGCAAGGGCGCGGAGGTGCCGGTCGGCCCGCAGGTGGACCGGATCTATTCCGCGCCCGTCGGCGGTCGAACGACCCTGCTTGGCGAGGAGGAAGGAACCCGGTCGTCGCGGGGGCGGAAGGAAACCGGCGATGGTGGCACGGTGCCGCCTTCCAAGGCCGGCAGGCCGGTGACGTCGGCGCCGGAAACGGATGCGTCGATCGCCTCTCCGTCGCCGGAAAAGAGCACCGGCGCCGAGGAAGAAGTCAATACTGACGGCAAAGAAGCGAAACGGGCTGAAGAGGCGGGCCGGATGGGCGACTCCGTCTCGGGCAGCGCGACGAGCAGCACCGCTTCGGGCAGCGATGTCGGGCGCGCGCGCGCCAATGCCACGATGAAGGTGGCGGGAACCGCGAAGTCGCATGCACCGCAGAAGAAAGAGGGCTCCGCGTCCGGCGACGGCGATGCCAACGCAACCATGAAGATCGCCCGCAGCGCCAAGGGGGCAGGTGGCGCAGGGCAGTCGCAGCCCGGGCAGCCGGAGGCCATCGAGCGGCCCGAGGAGCCTGACGATCTCAAGATGATCGCCGGTATCGGGCCGAAGATCGAGCAGAAGCTCCACGAGATCGGCGTCTGGACATGGCAACAGGTCGCCAACTGGAAGAAGGCGGAATGCGAATGGGTCGACGCCCACTTGAGCTTCCATGGCCGCATCGAGCGCGAGCAGTGGGTGAAGCAGGCAAAGGCGCTCGCCAAGGGCGGCGAGGCGGAATACGTCAAGGTCTTCGGAAAGCTGCCGCGCTGATGGTGGAATTGAAAAGGAACGGGTGAAGCCATGCTCGCAGACAAGGATCGGATTTTCACCAACATCTACGGCATCCACGACAAGTCTCTGAAGGGCGTGATGAAACGCGGCCATTGGGACGGCACGAAGGGCCTGATCGAGAAGGGCCGCGACTGGATCATTTCGGAGATGAAGGCGTCGGGGCTGCGCGGTCGCGGCGGTGCCGGCTTTCCCACGGGCCTCAAATGGTCCTTCATGCCGAAGGAGTCCGACGGCCGTCCGCATTATCTGGTCGTCAACGCGGACGAATCCGAGCCCGGAACCTGCAAGGACCGGGACATCATGCGCCATGATCCGCATACGCTGATCGAGGGATGCGTGGTGGCCGGCTTCGCGATGGGGGCGCACCACGCCTACATCTACATCCGCGGCGAATACATCCGCGAGCGCGAGGCACTGCAGGCGGCGATCGACGAGTGCTACGAGGCCGGGCTGCTGGGCGCCAACAACAAGTGCGGCTGGGACTTCGACGTTATCGTCCACCATGGCGCGGGCGCCTACATCTGCGGCGAGGAGACCGCGCTTCTGGAGAGCCTGGAGGGCAAGAAGGGGCAGCCGCGCCTCAAGCCGCCGTTCCCGGCCAATGTCGGCCTCTACGGATGCCCGACGACGGTCAACAACGTCGAATCGATCGCGGTGGCACCGACGATCCTGCGACGGGGAGCGGGGTGGTTCGCGGGGTTCGGTCGCGAGAACAACACCGGGACCAAGCTGTTCTGCGTTTCAGGGCACGTCGAACGTCCGTGCACATTCGAAGAGGCGATGTCGATCCCGTTCCGGGAGCTTATCGACCGCCATTGCGGCGGCATTCGCGGCGGTTGGGACAACCTCCTCGCAGTCATTCCGGGCGGCTCGTCCGTGCCTCTCGTGCCGGCCGACCAGATCATGGACGCCCCCATGGATTTCGATGGCCTGCGAGACCTGAAGTCCGGGCTCGGCACGGCTGCGGTGATCGTCATGGACAAGTCGACGGACATCGTGAAGGCGATTTCGCGCATCGCCTATTTCTACCGTCACGAGAGCTGCGGACAGTGCACGCCCTGCCGCGAGGGCACGGGCTGGATGTGGCGCGTCATGGAGCGCATGGTCGTCGGTCGTGCCCAGAAGCGCGAGATCGACATGCTGTTCGACGTCACCAAGCAGATCGAGGGGCACACGATCTGTGCGCTTGGAGATGCGGCGGCGTGGCCGATCCAGGGCCTGATCCGCCATTTCCGGCCGGAGATCGAGCGGAGGATCGACGAGTTCACCCGCAATGCCGACAAGAGCCGCCCGGCGGTTCTCGAGGCAGCGGAATAAGAGAGCAAGAGAGCGGCCGCAGCGAATGGCCGTTCCGAGGAAACGTTTCGGGGGAAAGACGATCTACGGCAAAGGAGCCAACTGATGTCGAAATTTTCTTTTCCTGATGTAATGAGACCGGATGCCGTGATGGATGGCTGGATGAAGGAAATGCGAGCGATGCCCGTCCCTCCTCTGATGATTCATCCGATGGCCGCTTCAGCTGCTGCCACGGCGCTCGGCGTGGCCGCCGCCGGGCAGATGCTCGGCATGATGATGGGATCCATGCAGGGTGCGATCGACGCTTCGCGCAGAATGGGCCTGCCTTCGGCAGAACAGCTGTTCGATGGCGCAGCCGCTTGGTCTGCCGAGGGTTGGGCCGCGAAACCGGCCAAGCCGGCGCCGCGACTGAAGGCTGTGCGCCCGTCCAGGCCTGCTCCGGCGCCGGATGCCCCGGCCAGGGAGCCGGCGCCGAAGGCCGCGAAGCCCGAACCGGAAGCCTCGACCAGGTCGACCGGGACGGTCTCCGACCTCAAGGCAGTTGCCGACACGGCCGCGCACGCCGTCCTGGAAACCGGCGAACTGCCGGCAGCGGCGCCGAAGCCGCAAGCCAAGGGCGAACTTGCGCCGGAAGACTTCCGGCAACCGGCTGAGATCGCAAGGCCCGAGACGCCGGACGATCTGAAGCAGATTTCCGGCATCGGACCGAAGCTGGAGCAAGTGCTCAACGGCCTCGGGATCTGGACGTTCGGCCAGATCGTGGAATGGACGCCGGAGGAGGTCGCCTGGCTCGACGACTATCTGCAATTCAAGGGCCGTATTGAACGCGACACCTGGCAGGCGCAGGCGAAGACGCTTGCCGGGAGCAGAAACTAGCAACTGCCGGAGCGATTCCGGCGTTCGTGAAGCCCGGACGGGGAGCGCCCGGTCCGGGCTTGAGGGAAAGTGAAGCATGGCTAAGATCAAGGTCGACGGAAACGAGATCGAGGTTCCGGATCACTACACGCTGCTGCAGGCATGCGAGGATGCCGGAGCCGAGATTCCGCGGTTCTGCTTCCACGAGCGGCTGTCGATCGCCGGCAACTGCCGCATGTGCCTTGTCGAGGTGAAGGGCGGTCCGCCCAAGCCGGCCGCCTCTTGCGCGATGGGCGTGCGCGACCTCCGCCCGGGACCGAACGGCGAGCCGCCCGAAGTCTTCACCAACACGCCGATGGTCAAGAAGGCGCGCGAAGGCGTGATGGAGTTCCTGCTCATCAACCATCCGCTCGACTGCCCGATCTGCGACCAGGGCGGGGAATGCGACCTGCAGGACCAGGCGATGGCGTTCGGCATGGATGCCTCGCGCTACCAGGAGAACAAGCGCGCCGTCGAGGACAAGTATATCGGCCCGCTCGTCAAGACGATCATGAACCGCTGCATTCACTGCACGCGGTGCGTCCGGTTCACCACCGAGGTCGCCGGCATCTCCGAGCTCGGGCTGATCGGCCGCGGCGAAGATGCCGAGATCACCACCTATCTCGAGCATGCGATGACGTCGGAGCTCCAGGGCAACGTCATTGACCTGTGCCCGGTGGGGGCGCTGACGTCGAAGCCCTATGCGTTCCAGGCGCGACCGTGGGAACTCGGCAAGACCGAGTCGATCGACGTGATGGACGCCTGCGGATCGGCGATCCGGGTGGATACGCGTGGACGGGAGGTCATGCGCATCATGCCGCGCGTCAACGAGGCGGTGAACGAGGAGTGGATCTCGGACAAGACCCGCTTCATCTGGGACGGCCTGAGAACCCAGCGTCTCGACAAGCCTTATGTGAAGGTCGACGGCCGTTTCCAGCCGGCGACATGGAATCAGGCCTTCGGCGCGATCGCCGCTGCGGTCAATTCGACGACGGCGAACAAGATCGGGGCCATAGCGGGCGACCTCGCGACGGTCGAGGAAATGTACGCCCTGAAGGAGCTGATGGCAGAGCTCGGCTCGACCAACCTCGACTGCCGGCAGGACGGGTCGGTTCTCGATCCCGCCTTCGGCCGGGCCTCCTACCTGTTCAATCCCACGATCGAAGGGATCGAGGACGCGGACGCGCTTCTGATCGTCGGTTCCAATCCGCGTTTCGAGGCCTCGGTTCTCAACGCACGCATCCGCAAGCGCTGGCGCATGAACGCGCCGTTCCCGATCGCAGTGATCGGCGAGAACGCGGACTTGCGCTACGACTACGACTACCTCGGCGCCGGCGCGGAGACGCTTGCGGAACTGATCGACGGCAAGCACTCCTTCCTCGAGACGATGAAGAAGGCCGAGCGGCCGATGATCGTCGTCGGGCAGGGCGCCCTGGCGCGCGGCGACAGCCTGTCGCTGCTCGGCCACATCGCCCGGCTCGCCGACATGGCCGGCGCTATCAAGGAAGGGTGGAACGGCTTCGGCGTCATCCATACTGCAGCTGCGCGGGTCGGCGGCCTCGACCTCGGCTTCGTTCCGGGCGAGGGCGGCATGAACGCGCAGCAGATGCTCACCGATACGGACGTCCTCTTCCTGCTCGGAGCCGACGAGCTCGACATGACGCGCAAGACCGCAGGGTTCACGGTCTACATCGGTACGCACGGCGATGTCGGGGCGCACCATGCGGACGTCATATTGCCGGCGGCCGCCTATACGGAAAAGTCCGGGACGTACGTGAACACCGAAGGTCGTGTGCAGCTGGCGAATCGCGCCGGCTTCGCGCCCGGCGACGCGCGCGAAGACTGGGCGATCATCCGCGCCCTTTCGGACGTGCTCGGCCACAAGTTGCCGTTCGATTCGCTCAATGCCCTCCGGGCCCGGCTTTATCTCGCACATCCGCATTTCGCGGCGGTCGACGAGATCCGGGCCGGTGATTTCGAGACGGTGTCGGGCGGATTTGCCGCAATTGCCAAGAAAGCGGGCGACCTCGACAACTCCGTATTTGCGTCGCCGGTCAAAGACTTCTATTTGACCAACCCGATAGCCCGCGCCTCGGCTGTCATGGCCGAATGTTCGGCGCTGGCGCGGGGCGAAACAAGGGCAGCGGCCGAGTAGGGGGTAGAAAGCGCAAGACCATGGACGGATTTTTCGCCACATATGTCCTGCCGGGACTGATCATGCTGGGCGAGTCGCTGCTGCTTCTCGTCTGCCTGCTGCTCTTCATCGCCTATATCCTGCTTGCGGATCGCAAGATCTGGGCGGCGGTGCAGATGCGCCGGGGGCCGAACGTCGTCGGTCCGTGGGGCCTGCTGCAGTCCTTCGCCGACCTGCTCAAGCTGGCGCTGAAGGAGCCGATCGTGCCGGCGAGCGCCAACAAGGGCGTTTTCCTCCTTGCGCCGCTCGTCTCCGTGACGCTGGCGCTTGCCACCTGGGCCGTGATCCCGCTCAACCAGAACTGGGCCGTCGCGAACATCAATGTCGGCATCCTCTACATATTCGCCATATCCTCGCTGGAGGTTTACGGCGTCATCATGGCGGGCTGGGCGTCGAACTCGAAATATCCTTTCCTGGGCGCTCTCCGCTCCGCCGCGCAAATGGTTTCCTACGAGGTTTCGATCGGGTTCGTGATCATCACGGTGCTGCTGACCGTCGGCTCGCTCAACCTGACGGACATCGTCCTTTCGCAGAAGGTCGGGCTCGGCACCAAGCTCGGACTGCCGAATTCGTTCCTCGACTGGCACTGGCTGTCGCTGTTCCCGATGTTCATCGTGTTCTTCATCTCGTCGCTGGCCGAGACGAACCGCCCGCCCTTCGATCTGCCCGAGGCCGAATCGGAGCTGGTCGCCGGCTACATGGTCGAGTATTCCTCGATGCCCTTCATGATGTTCATGCTGGGCGAGTACGCGGCGATCGTTCTGCTCTGTGCGCTGACGACGATTCTCTTCCTTGGCGGATGGCTGCCGCCGATCGACGTCGCTGTGCTCAACTGGGTGCCAGGCATTGTCTGGTTTGTCCTGAAGGTCTGCTTCGTCTTCTTCATGTTCGCGCTGGTGAAGGCTTTCGTGCCGCGCTACCGGTACGACCAGCTGATGCGCCTCGGCTGGAAGGTCTTCCTGCCGCTGTCGCTCGCAATGGTGGTCATCGTCGCCTTCGTCCTCAAGCTGACGGGATGGGCGTGATCATGTCTCTTGGCGTGATCGGGGCGCTGTTCGGACTGGTGCTCGCGGGGGTCGAGATGATCTTCCTCCGCGCCCTTTCCAGGCGCGTCGACCTGCCTGAGACGAAGAAAGTTCTCAATATCGTGGGAGCGAGCCAGTTCGTGCTCTTCCCGCTGGTCGGCTGGTTCGTGGCCGACGCGATTGGAGGTCAATGATGGCTGGTCTTTCACAAGCCGCCAATGCCTTGTTTCTGAAGGAGTTCGTTCAGGCCGTCGGCTTGTCGATGCGCTACTTCTTCAGGCCGAAGGCAACGATCAACTATCCGTTCGAGAAGGGACCGGTCAGTCCGCGCTTCAGGGGGGAGCACGCGTTGCGCCGCTATCCCAACGGGCAGGAGCGCTGCATCGCCTGCAAGCTCTGCGAGGCCATCTGTCCCGCCCAGGCGATCACGATCGAGGCCGGTCCGCGGCGGAACGACGGCACCCGGCGCACGGTGCGCTACGACATCGACATGGTGAAATGCATCTACTGCGGCTTCTGCCAGGAAGCCTGTCCGGTCGATGCCATCGTGGAAGGCCCGAACTTCGAGTTTTCCACCGAGACGCGCGAAGAGCTCTACTACGACAAGGACAAGCTCCTCGAAAACGGCGACCGGTGGGAGCGGGAGGTCGCGCACAACATTGCGATGGACGCGCCGTACAGGTAAGTCGATCGCGACAAGCGGTCCGGGCGAGCCGGACCGGAGCAATTGGAGGCGTGACCGGGCGGGACCCGGCGCGTCCGTTCGGAGCGGCGGCGCATGGCCGTCGCCTCCGGGGGAATAGACGAAAAAGGCACTTCTCATGGGTCTCCAGGCTCTGTTTTTCTATATCTTCGCCTTTATCGCCGTGGCGTCCGCCTTCATGGTGATCGCGGCGCGCAACCCGGTGCATTCGGTGTTGTTTCTGATCCTCACCTTCTTCAACGCGGCGGGGCTCTTCCTGCTCACGGGTGCGGAATTCCTGGCGATGATCCTCCTCGTCGTCTATGTCGGCGCCGTCGCGGTGCTCTTCCTGTTCGTCGTCATGATGCTGGACATCGACTTTGCAGAGCTGCGCTCTGGGGTGCTCGAATATGCGCCTGTCGGTGCATTGATAGGGATCATCCTGCTCGCCGAGCTCATCGTCGTGCTTGGCGGCAGCATCCTGTCGCCGGACATCGTCGCCCATGTGGGACACCCGATCCCGCCGCTCGACGTGCGCAGCAACACTGCCGCGCTCGGCGACGTGCTCTATACCGACTACATCTACTTCTTCCAGATCGCCGGAATGGTCCTGCTCGTCGCCATGGTCGGCGCCATCGTGCTGACCTTGCAGCACCGGCGGGACGTCAAACGCCAGAACATCGCCCAGCAGGTGGCCCGCACACCCGAGACCGCAGTCGAAGTGGTCAAGGTGAAGCCGGGGCAGGGCATATAGGCCGCCGAGCGAGGAGCAGAACCATGGAAATCGGACTAGCCCACTACCTCACCGTCAGCGCCATACTCTTTACGCTCGGCGTCTTCGGCATCTTCCTGAACCGCAAGAACATCATCGTCATCCTGATGTCCGTCGAGCTGATCCTGCTGGCGGTCAACCTGAACATGGTGGCGTTCTCGGCCTACCTCAACGACATCGTCGGCCAGGTCTTCGCCCTGTTCATCCTGACCGTCGCCGCCGCCGAAGCCGCCATCGGCCTGGCGATCCTCGTTGTCTTCTATCGAAATCGCGGCTCCATCGCCGTCGCCGACGTCAACACGATGAAGGGCTGACCCGCCATGTATGTCGCCATCGTCTTCCTGCCGCTTCTCGGCGCAATCATCGCGGGCCTGTTCGGTCGCTCGATCGGCGCCAAGGCCTCGGAATATGTCACCTGTGCGCTGATGCTCGTCTCGCTGGTGCTTGCCTGGATCGCATTCTTCTCCGTCGGTCTCGGGGAAACGCAGCTGTTCCACGTCGAGGTCTTCCGCTGGATCACGTCGGGCAACCTCGCCGTCGACTGGCAGCTTAGGATCGACACGCTGACGGTGGTCATGCTGGTGGTCGTGACGACGGTCTCGACGCTGGTCCACATCTACTCGATCGGCTACATGCATCACGATCCGCACCGGCCGCGGTTCTTCGCATATCTTTCGCTCTTCACCTTCGCCATGCTCATGCTGGTGACGTCGAACAACCTGCTCCAGCTGTTCTTCGGCTGGGAGGGCGTGGGTCTCGCTTCCTATCTGCTTATCGGCTTCTGGTACCGGCGGCCCGCAGCATGCGCCGCAGCCATCAAGGCATTCGTCGTGAACCGCATCGGCGACTTCGGCTTCGCGCTCGGCATCTTCGGCGTCTTCGTGCTTTTCGGCTCGATCAATCTCGAAACCGTCTTCGCCAACGCCCATGATTTCCTGCCGAAGGCGGGATCGGCAGATGCCGCGAAGATTGTGATAAATCTCTTCGGAATGCATCTCGACAGGCAGGGTGCGATCACCGCTGTGTGCCTGCTTCTCTTCATGGGAGCCATGGGCAAGTCGGCGCAGTTCTTCCTGCACACCTGGCTCCCGGACGCCATGGAGGGCCCGACGCCCGTCTCCGCGCTCATCCATGCCGCGACGATGGTGACGGCCGGCGTCTTCCTGGTGGCACGCATGTCTCCGCTCTTCGAGCTGTCGCCGACGGCCCTGGAGTTCGTCACCATCATCGGTTCGGTCACGGCCTTCTTTGCCGCGACAGTCGGGCTGGTGCAGAACGACATCAAGCGCGTCATCGCCTATTCGACCTGCTCCCAGCTCGGATACATGTTCGCCGCAATGGGCATCGGCGCCTACGGCGCGGGCATCTTCCACCTTTTCACGCACGCCTTCTTCAAGGCGCTGCTGTTCCTGTGCGCCGGCTCCGTCATCCACGCGATGTCGGACGAGCAGGACATGCGCCGGATGGGTGGCCTGCGGAAGCACATTCCCCTGACGTACTGGACGATGATAGCCGGCACCCTGGCGCTGACGGGCTTCGGCATCCCGTTCACTCCGATCGGCACGGCCGGCTTCATCTCCAAGGACGCGATCATCGAGGCGTCGCTTTCCTCGCACTCGCCGCTCAACGTCTTCGCCTTCTGGATGCTGGTGATCGCCGCGGCGTTCACGAGCTTCTATTCCTGGCGCCTCATCTTCATGACGTTCCATGGCAAGCCGCGCGCCTCGGCGGACGTCATGCATCACGTCCACGAGTCGCCCCAGGTGATGCTCGTGCCCCTCTACGTTCTGTCGGCGGGCGCACTCTTCGCCGGGATGCTCTTCAAGTCGGATTTCTTTGGCGAGGGCTATCACGAGTTCTGGAAGCACGCGCTCTTCACGCTACCGTCGAACACGGTACTTGCCGACTACGAGCACATCGCCGCATGGGCCAGCCTCAGCCCCTTCCTGGCTATGGCGCTCGGCTTCGTCGTGGCCTGGTATTTCTACATCCGCTCGCCGGAGACGCCGCGCCGGCTGGCCGAGCAGCACAAGGCCCTGTACCTGTTCCTGCTCAACAAGTGGTATTTCGACGAACTCTACGACTTTCTGTTCGTGCGGAGCGCGAAGCGCCTCGGCTACTTCCTGTGGAAGGAAGGCGACGGCGCGGTCATCGACAGGCTCGGGCCTGACGGGATCGCTGCCCGTGTGCAGGACATCACCGGCCGCGTCGTCCGACTGCAGTCCGGCTATCTGTATCACTATGCGTTCGCGATGCTGATCGGCGTCGCCGCGCTCGTCACCTGGATGATGCTCGGGAGTTCCTTCTGATGACCGATTGGCCGATTCTTTCCACGGTCACCTTCCTGCCGCTCGTCGGCGCGGCCCTGATCCTCCTGATCAGGGACGACAACGAGATCGGCCGGCGCAACATCCGCAACGTGGCGCTGCTGACGACCGGCTTCACCTTCGTGCTTTCGTTGCTCATCTGGGCAGGGTTCGACTCCACACAGTCCGGGTTCCAGATGGTGGAGAAGGCGAGCTGGCTCGACACCGGAATTTCGTATCACATGGGCGTCGACGGCATTTCGATGCTGTTCGTCATCCTGACGACCTTCCTCATGCCGCTTTGCATCCTGGCGAGCTGGGAGTTGGTGCAGAAGCGTGTCAAGGCCTACATGATCGCCTTCCTGCTGCTGGAGACGATGATGATCGGCGTTTTCTGCGCGCTCGACATCGTTCTCTTCTACATCTATTTCGAGGCGGGCCTCATTCCGATGTTCATCATCATCGGCGTGTGGGGTGGCCCGCGGCGCGTCTATGCGAGCTTCAAGTTCTTCCTCTACACTTTCCTCGGCTCGGTCCTGATGCTGCTCGCCATCATGGCGATGTACTGGCAGTCCGGGACCACCGACATCACGCAGCTGCTGCAGCACCAGTTCCCCGCCTCGATGCAGACATGGCTCTGGCTGGCGTTCTTTGCTTCATTCGCGGTCAAGATGCCGATGTGGCCGGTCCACACCTGGCTGCCGGACGCCCACGTCGAAGCGCCGACGGCGGGGTCGGTCATCCTGGCGGGCATCCTGCTGAAGCTCGGTGGCTACGGGTTCCTGCGCTTCTCGCTGCCGATGTTCCCGGTGGCCTCGGACCATCTCGCGCCGTTCATCTTCACCCTGTCCGTCATGGCGATCATCTACACCTCTCTCGTCGCGCTCATGCAGCAGGACATGAAGAAGCTCATCGCCTATTCGTCGGTTGCGCACATGGGCTACGTCACCATGGGCATCTTTGCGGCGAACGTGCAGGGGGTCCAGGGGTCGATCTTCCAGATGTTGTCGCACGGGCTGGTGTCGGGCGCGCTGTTCCTCTGTGTCGGCGTCGTCTACGACCGGCTGCATACGCGCGAGATCGCCGCCTATGGCGGGCTGGTCAACAACATGCCGAAATACGCGCTGGCCTTCATGGTCTTCACGATGGCGAACGTCGGGCTGCCGGGCACCTCCGGCTTCATCGGAGAGTTCCTCACGCTGCTGGGGGTATTTCAGGTCAACACCTGGGTGGCGCTCTTCGCGACGTCCGGCGTGATCCTCTCGGCGGCCTATGCGCTCTGGCTCTATCGGCGTGTCATCTTCGGGGCGCTGGAAAAGGAGAGCCTGAAGGCGATGCTCGACCTGTCCGGTCGCGAGAAGGTCATTCTCTACCCGCTGATCGCGCTGACGATCTTCTTCGGGATCTATCCTGCGCCGATCTTCAACGTCACCGCGGCTTCCGTCGACACGCTGGTGAACCACTATCACGCTTCGCTTCAGTCGGCGCAGCACCTTGCTGCGCTCGCGGCGAAGTGACGAACAGGACGTTACCGAAATGACTGCTGACATCCTCTCCGCCAGCCTGCAGCTTTCCATGCCGGAAATCATCCTGGCCGTCGGGGCGATGGCGCTCCTGATGATCGGCGTGTTCTCCAGCGAGGGCTCCACGACGCTGGTCACTGGTCTTGCCGTGGCCGTGCTCATCATGTCCGGGCTTTGGATAATCCTCATCGGCGGCTCCGGTTCGGCCTATGGCGGGGCCTTCCTCTCGGATTCCTTCGCGCGCTACATGAAGATCCTGGTCCTGATCGGCTCGATCACCGCCATGGTGATGACAGTCGGGCATGCGCGGAACGAGCAGGTGGACAAGTTCGAGTTTCCCGTACTGCTTGTTCTCGCCACGCTCGGGATGCTGCTGATGGTTTCGGCAAACAGCCTGATCTCGCTCTATCTCGGCCTCGAGTTGCAGTCGCTGGCGCTCTACGTCGTGGCGGCGATCAACCGCGACAGCGTGCGCTCGACGGAAGCCGGCCTGAAATACTTCGTGCTCGGTGCGCTATCGTCCGGCATGCTTCTCTACGGCATGTCGCTGGTCTACGGTTTCACCGGCCATGTCGGGTTCCCGCAGGTCGCCGGTGCGCTTCATGCGCACGGGGCTTCTCTGGGACTCATCTTCGGCCTCGTCTTCGTGATCGCCGGCATCGCGTTCAAGATTTCCGCCGTGCCGTTCCATATGTGGACGCCGGACGTCTACGAGGGCGCGCCGACTCCGGTGACCGCCTTCTTCGCTGCGGCGCCGAAGGTGGCGGCCATGGCCATGCTGGTTCGGATCGTGTCCGAGGCCTTCCAGCCGATCACGATCGATTGGCAGCAGATCGTCGTCTTCATCTCGATCGCGTCGATGCTGCTCGGTGCCTTCGCGGCAATCGGGCAGACGAACATCAAGCGCCTGATGGCCTATTCCTCCATCGGACACATGGGCTATGCGCTGGTGGGCCTTTCTGCCGGCACGGAGGCGGGCGTGCGGGGCGTGGCGCTATACATGCTGATCTACATGGTGATGACGCTCGGCACCTTCGCCTGCATCCTCGCCATGCGGCGCAAGGAGGAGGGCAACGTCGAACTGATCGAGGACCTCGCGGGTCTCGCGACAACGAAGCCGATGATGGCCACGATCCTGACGATCCTGATGTTCTCGCTCGCCGGCGTTCCGCCCCTGGCGGGGTTCTTCGCCAAGTACTTCGTGTTCATGGCGGCGATCCAGGCCCACCTCTACACGCTCGCCGTGATCGGCGTGCTGGCCTCGGTTGTCGGCTGCTACTACTATCTGCGCGTCGTCAAGGTCATGTGGTTCGACGAACCGGCGGGGGAATTCGTTCCCGTGGCCGGCGAGTTGCAATTCGTGTTCGGTCTGTCCGGGTTGTTCACGCTCGGCTACGTGCTGATCGGCGGGCCGATCGGCACCGCGGCTGCCGCGGCCGCGAAAACCTTCTTCTGACGAATGGGGTTCAGCCTCTCGCCGCTCGCCGACCGGGCCGGCTACCGGCTGGTCTCCTTCGACACGATCGGTTCGACGAACGCCGAGGCGCTCGCGCGTGCGCGGCAGGGCGAAAGCGGGCCGCTCTGGCTCGTTTCGCTCCGGCAGGAGAGCGGGCGCGGGCGGCGCGGGCGCGCGTGGTCGACGGAAGAGGGCAATCTCGCCGCCACTCTGCTCGTGACGGGCAACTACGAGCTGTCGCGGGCCGCGACCCTCGGCTTCGTCGCCGGACTGGCGCTCGGCGATGCCTTGGAGGCGTTCCTGCCCGAAACGCAGCGGGTGTCGATCGGTCTTGACGGCGCGGACGGCGCCGGACGGTCGAGAACCAGGCTGGAGCTGAAATGGCCGAACGACGTGCTCGCCGACGGTGCCAAGCTCGCCGGCATCCTGCTCGAGTCGACGCTCCTCGCGGATGGCCGCTTTGCCGCTGCCGTCGGCATCGGTGTCAACGTCGTCAGCCATCCGCAGGACTTGCCGTATCCTGCGACGGACGTCACGGCGGTTGCCGGGCCGACGCGGGCGGAGGATCTCTTCGTGGCGTTGTCCGACGCCTGGATCGAGAATTCGGCGCTGTGGGACGAGGGCAGGGGACTGGCGCGCCTGAGGGAGCGCTGGCTGGCGCGCGCGGCCGGTCTTGGCGGTCCGGTTGCGGTGAACGTCGAGGGTGAGGTCGTGCGCGGCACGTTCGAGACGATCGACGCGGATTGCCGCTTCGTCATTCGCAGGCCCGACGGATCGGTGATACGCATCACGGCGGGTGACGTACATTTCGGCGCGGTCGCATCCGCGGGCGCCAGCTAGGACGGGACAGGAACAATGGCATCAGCAAAGGCGGATGAACTGGTCTTCGTTCCGCTCGGCGGGGTCGGCGAGATCGGCATGAACCTCGCGCTCTACGGGTACGGGCCGCCAGCGCGGCGTGAATGGGTGATGGTCGATTGCGGCGTCACGTTTCCGGGGCCCGAGTTGCCTGGCGTCGACCTCGTCCTGCCCGACATAGGCTACCTGGCGGAACTGAGGGGAAATTTGAAGGGCATCGTGATCACCCACGCGCACGAAGATCATTACGGCGCCCTGAGCGACCTGTGGCCCGGCCTCAACGTGCCGGTCCACGTCTCTCCCTTCACGGCGGGAATGCTCGAGGCCAAGCGCTCCTATGAAAGAAACCGGAACGAGGTGCCGGTGACGATCTATCGCGCCGGCGACCGGTTCCGGGTCGGGCCGTTCGAGATCGAAGCGGTGGCCGTCAACCATTCGATCCCGGAACCGGTTTCACTCGTGATCCGGACGCCGCTCGGGGCGGTGGTCCACTCGGGCGACTGGAAGATCGATGCCTCGCCGGCGCTTGGCCCGCTGACGAACGAAAGACGGTTCCGCGAAATCGGCGACGAGGGAGTCCTCGCGCTGATGTGCGATTCGACGAATGCGATGCGCGATGGCGTGTCTCCCTCGGAGGAAGAAGTGGGCGAGAGCCTCAGGCATATCATCGAGAATGCCTCCGGGAGGGTGGCGATCACGACGTTCTCGTCCAATGTCGGGCGTATCCGTTCGGTTGCCCGCGCGGCCAAGGAAGCAGGACGCGAAGTGCTGCTCCTCGGCAGTTCCATCCGCCGGGTCGTCGACGTGGCGACCGACGTGGGGCTGATGGAGGGTGTCGGGCCGTTCATTGCGGAAGACGAGTACGGTTTCATTCCGCGCGACAAGATCGTCGTCATACTGACGGGCAGCCAGGGCGAACCGCGGGCAGCACTCGCCAAGCTGTCGCGTGACGAGATGCGCCACGTCGCGCTGACGTCCGGCGACATGGTGGTGTTTTCCTCGCGCACCATTCCCGGCAACGAGAAGGCAATCATCGACATCAAGAACGGGCTCATCGAGCAGGGCATCGAGGTGGTGACGGATGCCGAAGCGCTGGTGCACGTATCGGGCCATCCGCGGCGAAGCGAGTTGCAACAGATGTACGAATGGGTTCGTCCCCGGATCCTCGTGCCGGTCCACGGCGAGGCAGCCCATCTCGCCGCCCAGGCCGAACTCGCCCGCAGCAGCGGCATCGAACAGGTGCCGCGGGCGCGCAACGGCGACATGGTGCGCCTTGCGCCGGGGCGGGCCGAAAAGATCGACGAGGTGCCGTTCGGCCGGATCTACAAGGACGGCAAGCTGATCGGCGACTACGAGGAAATGGGGATCTCGGAGCGTCGCAAGCTCTCGTTCGTCGGTCACGTCTCTGTCAGCGTGCTTCTGGACAACCGGTACGAACTGCTGCGGGACCCGGACGTCGTGCCGCACGGGCTGCCGGTGTTCGACGAGGAGGGCGACGACATGATCGACGTCCTCTACGACGTCGTCGTCGGAGCGGTGGAAAGCATTCCGCGCCCGAGGCGCAAGGAGCTCGACACGGTGCGCGAGGCGGTTCGCCGGGCCGTGCGCGCGGCAGCCAACGACGTCTGGGGAAAGAAGCCGGTGGTTACAGTCTTCGTGACGAAGGTATAGTCGGCAATGCTCGGACGCCTGAACCATGTCGCCATCGCCGTGCCCGATCTTGCTGCCGCCAGCGAGCGCTACCGCACGACGCTCGGTGCGAGTGTCGGACAGGAGCAAGCATTGCCCGAGCACGGTGTCACCGTCGTTTTCGTCGACTTGCCGAACACCAAGGTTGAATTGCTGGAACCGCTGGGGGAAGGATCTCCCATCGCCGCGTTTCTCGAAAGGAATCCGGGAGGTGGTATCCATCACATGTGCTACGAGGTGGAAGACATCGTCGCAATGCGCGACCGTCTGGTCGCGCGGGGCGCCCGCGTCCTGGGGGACGGCGTTCCCCGGACCGGCGCGCACGGCAAGCCGGTGCTGTTCCTGCACCCCAAGGACTTCTTCGGAACACTGATCGAACTTGAACAGATCTGAGCGGCCGACGGTCGGCAGGACAGAACGAGGCAATAACCATGCCCTGGTATTCCTATGCAGCGATCTTTTTCGTGCTCTGGTGGATCGTGCTCTTCGCCGTGCTGCCCTTCGGGGTCAGAAGCCAGGCGGAGGACGAGGTGCTGCTCGGCACGGAACGCGGAGCACCGGCAAGGTTCCGCTTCGGGCACAAGGTCCTGGTGACCACGGGCGTGACCGTGCTGATCTTTGCCGTGTACTACGTGCTGACCGCCGTGCTCGGATACTCTTTCGACGACATACCTTCGTTCATCCCGACCTACAAATAGGCCCGGGCAAACAGATCCGGGTGCCGTCTCCGTCGATGCAGAAGCCAAAAAAAAACAAGGCCAGAAGGCCTTGTTCTTTAATTATCGCGTGACCTCATCCCTTGACGGGGGCGGCAACTTTTCAGTGCGCCTGAGATCAAATCCTCCCAAGACTTGACCGCGAAATAAGCAAGGATGCTTGGTCCCTGCCTCTTTAATGGCCAGAACCTAACGGAACGATGACGGCTTGTCATCAAGAAATGTCACAGATCGACCGCTTTTTGCGACAAAATGCGATGTGGATCGTGCTTGGGGGCAAATGCTCAATAGTTGAGCGGACGCCGGGTTTTCTTTGGCGCTTGAAGCGTCTATGAACTGCGCTCAGCGACTTCGCGCGTCCTGTGATTCCGTTTCTTCGGACGTCACCAATTCCGGATCGATTCATGCGCCTTTCCCGATACTTCCTGCCTATTCTGAAAGAGAATCCCAAGGAGGCGGAAATCGTCTCCCACCGGCTCATGCTTAGGGCCGGCATGATCCGCCAGCAGGCCGCCGGCATCTATTCGTGGCTTCCGCTTGGCAAGAGGGTGCTGGACAAGGTCAATCGCATCATCCGCGAGGAGCAGGACCGGACGGGCGCGATCGAGGTCCTGATGCCGACGATCCAGCCGGCGGAGCTCTGGATGGAGAGCGGGCGCTACGACGCATACGGCAAGGAGATGCTGCGCATCGACGACCGGCAGGAGCGTCCGATGCTTTACGGGCCGACGAACGAAGAGATGATCACGGACATCTTCCGGGCCTATGTTCGGTCATACCGGGACCTGCCGCTGAACCTCTATCACATCCAGCACAAGTTCCGCGACGAGATCCGGCCGCGTTTCGGCACGATGCGCTCGCGAGAGTTCATCATGAAGGACGCCTATTCCTTCGATCTCGACCACGCGGGAGCGGAGCACTCCTATCACAAGATGTTCGTGGCCTATCTGCGGACCTTCTCGCGCATGGGCCTCAAGTCCATCCCGATGCGCGCCGAGACCGGACCGATCGGAGGCAATCTCAGCCACGAGTTCATCATCCTTGCCGAGACGGGGGAGTCGGAGGTCTTCTGTCATCGCGACTATCTCGATTTCGGCATCCCCGGCGCGGACGTCGACTTCGACGATGCATCCGGGCTGAAATCGATCGTCGCGAAGTGGACGTCGCTCTATGCGGCGACCTCGGACATGCACGAAGCCGACCGGTACAAGACGGAAGTGGCGGAACCGGATCGCGTATCGGCGCGCGGCATCGAGGTCGGCCACATCTTCTATTTCGGAACCAAGTATTCCGATCCCATGAAGGCGACCGTCACGGGACCGGACGGCAGGGACCACGCGGTGCACATGGGCTCGTATGGCATCGGTCCCACCCGGCTCGTGCCGGCGATCATCGAGGCCTCGCATGACGAGGGCGGGATCATCTGGCCGGAAAGCATCGCGCCCTTCCATGTGATGCTCATCACCATGAAGGCGGGTGATGCTGCCTGCGACGCCGCCTGCGAGAAGATCTACGGCGCATTGGAGAATGCGGGCGTCGAGGTGCTCTACGACGACAGGGACGACCGCGCGGGTGCGAAATTTGCAACTGCGGACCTCGTCGGCATCCCGACTCAGGTTATCGTCGGCCCGCGTTCGGTCGCCGGCGGCGAGGTCGAGATCAAGGACCGCCGGAGCGGCGAGCGGACGACCGTGTCGATCGACGCGGCCATCAACCGGCTGACGAACGGCCGCTGAGGGTGCCTGACGAGGAAGACGCAATGAGCGTGGAGACCGAAGCGGCCGAGACGGCGCGCGCTGCCCGGCTGCCGAGGCCGGCGGGACCGTTCTCCGCGTTCGAGCGGATGGTTGCGTGGCGCTATCTCAGGGCACGTCGCAAGGAAGCCTACATATCCGTCATCGCCGGCTTCTCCTTCGTCGGGATCATGCTCGGCGTGGCGACGCTGATCATCGTGATGGCAGTGATGAACGGCTTTCGCGTCGAACTCGTAACGCGGATCCTCGGCATCAACGGGCACATGATCGTACAGCCCATGGATGGCCCCTTCCACGACTACAAGAAACTTGCCAAGCGGCTTCAGGACGTCCATGGCGTAAGGCTGGCGATCCCGCTTGTGGAGGGCCAGACG
The DNA here is from genome assembly GCA_963760965.1 of uncultured Alphaproteobacteria bacterium. GTDB lineage: Bacteria > Pseudomonadota > Alphaproteobacteria > Rhizobiales > Rhizobiaceae > Pararhizobium_B. The sequence goes on along the minus strand of CAVXEW010000009.1, from coordinate 124,165 downwards.
CTGGCCTCGGGCGCGGCGGGGGCGGGCACCGGTGCCCTGGTGCGGGGTGTTTCGCCCGATGACCTCTCGAAGCTGAAGCTCGTCTCGGACAACATCAAGGGCGGCAACCTCGTTTCGTTCGCCGCGGGCGATGGCGTGCTGATCGGCTCACGCATGGCGCAAAATCTCGGTGTCGGCGTTGGCGACGAGATCAAGCTCATTTCCCCCGAGGGCGACGTGACGCCGCTCGGCGTTACTCCGCGGGTAAAGTCCTACAAGGTTTCGGGCATATTCTCGGTCGGAATGTCGGAGTACGACTCTTCGATCATCTTCATGCCGCTCAGCCAGGCGCAGCTCTATTTCAACTCGGACGGGCTCGTGCAGTCGATCGAGCTTTACGTCGACAATCCGGACAACGTGGACGAACTTCGGCCGAAGCTCGAGAAGGCTGCCGGCAGGCAGGTCTACATCACCGACTGGCGGCAGCGGAACGAGACCTTCTTCTCGGCGTTGCAGGTGGAGCGCAACGTCATGTTCATGATCCTGATGCTGATCGTGCTCGTCGCGGCACTCAACATCGTCTCGGGGCTGATCATGCTGGTGAAGGACAAGGGGAGCGACATCGCCATCCTGCGCACCATGGGGGCGACGTCGGGCGCCGTCATGCGCATCTTCTTCATGACCGGGGCCTCGATCGGCACCGCCGGTACGCTTGCAGGCTTCGCGCTTGGCGTGCTCGTCTGCCTGAACGTGGAGAGGATCCGGGAGTTCCTGTCCTGGGTGCTCGGCGTCACGCTGTTCAATCCGGAACTCTACTTCCTGAGCAAGCTGCCCGCGAAGATGGACCTCGGCGAGACGGCCTCCGTGATCGTGATGGCTCTTGCGCTTTCGTTCATCGCCACGCTCTTTCCTGCCTGGCGAGCCTCGCGGCTCGATCCGGTGCAGGCGCTGCGCTACGAATAGGGGGCGGCCTTGGAAACTTCGACGTCCCGGACGGTCCTGCAACTCGACAATGTCGGTCGCCACTACAGCCAGGGCGCCGAGGAACTCGTCATTCTCAAGGGCGCGAACTTCTCTCTCAGGAGCGGCGAGACGGTGGCGCTGGTCGCCCCGTCGGGGGCGGGCAAGTCGACCCTGCTGCATCTGGCCGGGCTGCTGGAACGGCCCGATACCGGCGAGGTCTACGTCGCGGGGGAAGCCTGCGGCACGCTGCCGGACGCGCGTCGGACCGCGATACGGCGCTCCGAGATCGGCTTCGTCTACCAGTTTCATCACCTGCTGCCCGAGTTCACCGCAATCGAGAACATCATGATGCCGCAGATGATCGGCGGCCTGTCGCCGGAAGAGGCCAGGGTCCGCGCCGCGCAACTGCTCGACTACATGCGCATCGGCCATCGCGGCGAACACCGCCCGGCGGAACTTTCCGGCGGCGAACAGCAGCGCGTTGCGATCGCACGCGCCGTCGCCAACGCTCCGATCGTCCTCCTTGCAGACGAGCCGACGGGCAATCTCGACCCGGAGACCGCCGGCTATGTGTTCGAGGCACTGGAAGCTCTCGTGCGACAGTCCGGGCTGGCCGCCCTGATCGCGACTCACAACCACGAGATCGCAGCCCGGATGGACCGCCGGGTCACACTCCAGGACAATCGCATCATCGATTTCTGAGTCCCGGGCACGCGGCCGCGCTCGTCAAGATTTCATTAGGTATGTCGCATTTCGGAAATTGACATGAGAACAAAAAACGAACATAAAGGGTTCATACGATGATCAACCGGAGGAACCACCATGATGAACCTGGTACGCGACTTCGCCGCCCTGGCAACGATGTCGATCTTTCTCGGCAGTCTTGGTGTCCTCGCGATGTCGCTGTGAGCAGGCCTGCCTGATACTGTCCGGCTGTCCGATCTTCCCCCGATCGCGCATGCCCGAGCGATCCGGCCGCACCGCCGCCTCGAAGCGGCCGGATCGCAAATTTTCATTTCCACTGCGAATTCGTAGAGCATTGTAGACTCCGCCGTCCGGCCGCGGGAAACTCGGCGTCGATTCCACTTCATCGAGAGACGGGGCGACCTGGAATGAGCGAAGCCGGCAAGGGTGCGGAAGAACTGCGGTTCATCCATCTGAGGGTGCATTCCGCATATTCCCTGCTGGAAGGCGCGCTGCCGCTGAAGACGATCCTGTCGGCCGCGGTCGCCGACGGTCAGCCGGCAATCGCGGTCACCGACACGAACAACCTCTTCGGGGCTCTCGAATTCTCGGTGAAGGCGGTCGAGAAGGGTCTCCAGCCGATTATCGGCTGCCAGGTCTCCGTCGACATGCAGGATGCCGAGGAAGACGAGCGCCGGTCGCATCGCGAGCAATTCGAGCGCCTTCCGGCCCTGGTTCTGATCGCCGCCAACCAGACGGGCTACAGGCGGCTTGTCGATCTCGTGTCGCGTGCGTATCTGGAGGGCAGCGGGTCGGACCCCGCGCATGTCCGGCTCGAATGGCTGGAGGAGGGGGCGGACGGCCTCATCGCATTGACGGGGGCGGGTTCGGGCCCGGTCGACCGTGCGCTCAGGCAGGGGAACCGCGCGAAGGCGGAAGCGCGTCTGCGCAGGCTGAAGCGAGCCTTCCCGGACCGCCTCTATGTCGAACTGCAGCGCCATGGAGCGTACGACCGGCAGCATGAAGGCAGGATGCTGGCGCTCGCCTATGACAACGAACTCCCCATCGTGGCGACGAACGAAGCATTCTTCCCGGCTCCCGGCGACTTCGAGGCCCATGACGCTCTGATGGCCGTGGCACATAACGCCATGGTTTCCGACGATCGCCGTTTCCGGCTGACCGAAGACCATTACCTCAAGTCGCAGGCGGAAATGGCGGAGGTGTTCTCCGACCTGCCGGAAGCGCTCGAAAACACGATCGAGGTCGCGCGGCGATGCTCATTCGTCCTCGAAACGCGCAAGCCGATCCTGCCGAAGTTCGCAGGCACTTCGGACGATCCGGAGGAGACCGTCAGGGCCGAGGCGCTCGAACTGCGGCAGCAGGCGGAGGAAGGGCTTGCGCGCAGGCTCGAGAAGCTTGGAGGAGCGCCGGGCTTCACGAACCAGGACTACGCGGATCGTCTCGAAACGGAACTCGGCATCATCGAGCGCATGAAGTTTCCCGGATACTTCCTGATCGTCTCGGACTTCATCAAATGGGCGAAGGCGCAGGGGATCCCCGTCGGCCCCGGACGCGGTTCCGGCGCGGGGTCGCTCGTTGCCTACGCTCTCACCGTAACCGACATCGATCCCCTGCGGTTCTCGCTGCTGTTCGAGCGGTTTCTCAATCCCGAACGCGTGTCGATGCCGGACTTCGACATCGACTTCTGCCAGGACAGGCGCGAGGAAGTGATCCGCTATGTCCAGGGCAAGTACGGGCGTGAGCAGGTCGGCCAGATAATCACGTTCGGTTCGCTGCAGGCGCGGGCCGCGCTGCGCGATGTCGGCCGCGTGCTGGAGATGCCCTACGGGCAGGTCGACAAGATCTGCAAGCTGGTTCCGAACAACCCGGCCAACCCTACGCCGCTGCACAAGGCGATCGAGGATGACCCCAAGTTCAACGAGGAGGCCGAGAAGGAGCCGGTCGTCGGCAAGCTGCTCGACATAGCGCAGAAGCTGGAAGGGCTCTATCGCCATGCCTCGACCCACGCTGCCGGCATCGTGATCGGTGACAGGCCGCTGGCGCGGCTCGTGCCGATGTACCGGGATCCGCGTTCGGACATGCCGGTGACGCAGTTCAACATGAAGTGGGTCGAACAGGCGGGTCTTGTGAAGTTCGACTTCCTCGGGCTGAAGACGTTGACGGTCCTTAAGACTGCGGTCGACTTCATAGCCAAGCGTGGCATCGAGATCGACCTGTCGGCGTTGCCGCTCGACGACAGGCCGACTTACGAGATGCTTTCGCGGGGTGAGACGGTCGGCGTGTTCCAGGTGGAAAGCGCCGGCATGCGCAAGGCGCTGATCGGCATGCGGCCGGATCGGATCGAGGACATCATAGCGCTGGTGGCGCTCTATCGACCGGGGCCGATGGAGAACATACCGGTCTACAATGCGCGCAAGCACGGCGAGGAGGAGACGGCCTCGATCCATCCGAAGATCGACCATCTCCTGGAGGAGACGCAGGGCGTCATCGTCTACCAGGAGCAGGTGATGCAGATCGCCCAGGTTCTTTCGGGCTACTCGCTCGGCGAGGCCGACCTGCTCCGGCGCGCAATGGGCAAGAAGATCCAGTCGGAGATGGACAAGCAGAGGGTGCGGTTCGTGGAGGGTGCCGTCGAGCGCGGCGTCGCCAAGCCCCAGGCCGACATGATCTTCGATCTGCTCGCCAAGTTCGCGAACTACGGCTTCAACAAGTCGCATGCCGCCGCATACGGTCTCGTCTCCTATCAGACCGGCTATCTCAAGGCGCATTTCCCGGTCGAGTTCCTGGCGGCCTCGATGACGCTCGACATGGCGAACACGGACAAGATCAACGATTTTCGCCAGGACGCCGCGCGGCTCGGCATCGAGGTCGTGCCGCCGTCGGTGCAGACGTCGTTCCGGCATTTCGAGACCGGCGAGAATCGCATCTACTATGCGCTGGCTGCAATCAAGGGGGTAGGGGATGCGGCGGTCGAGCATATCGTCGCGGTGCGCGGTGACCGGCGATTCGAAAGCCTGGAAGATTTCTGCCTGAGGATCGACCCCAAGCTGCTGAACCGGCGCGTCGTCGAGAGCCTGATCTGCGCCGGCGCCTTCGACTGCTTCGGGCGCGACAGGGCGGAGCTGCTTGGGGGCATCGACAGGCTGCTCGGATTTGCGCAGCGCGCGCACGAAAACCGTGCCTCGGGCCAGTCGGACATGTTCGGGAGCGGTTCGGCGACCGGTCCGGAGCGCATCCAGTTTCCGGCATTCACGCCGTTCCTGCCGTCGGAGAAGCTGCACCGCGAATTCCAGGCGCTCGGGTTCTATCTCTCGGCGCATCCACTCGATTCCTACGGCGAGATCCTCGACAAGATGCGGGTGCAGACATACGCGGACTTCGCCGCTGCGGTGAAGCAGGGCGCGACTGCGGGGCGGCTTGCCGGCACGGTCACTTCCAAGCAGGAACGCAAGACGCGGACGGGCAACAAGATGGGGATCGTCGCCTTCTCGGACTCCTCCGGCCAGTACGAGGCAGTGCTCTTTTCCGAAGCGCTGCTGCAGTACCGGGATTTGCTCGAACCCGGCAAGTCGCTGGTGATCACGGTCAACGCCGACGAGCGCCCCGAGGGCATCGGGCTCAGGATACAGACGGCCCAGTCGCTGGAGGAGCAGGCGGTGCGCATGCAGTCGGCGTTGCGGGTCTACGTGCGGGACAGCGGCCCGTTGAAGGCCGTGGCATCGCATCTCAACGCGGCCGGCGACGGCCAGGTGTCGTTCATCGTGATCAAGGAAGACGGCAAGCGCGAGATCGAGGTGGAACTGCCGAACCGGTACCGCATTTCGCCGCAGATCGCGTCGGCCCTGAAGGCGGCTCCGGGCGTTATCGACGTTGAGCTGGTGTGAGCCGGCGGATTGCCGGCAGTCGCGGGCGCGGGAGGAATATCGCCTACCGATCCGGAGGTGTTTTTTCCGGCTTGCGGCCCGCGGCGGGACTGAACGTGTAGCCGGTCTCGACGCTGCTGCCGCCGAACCTTGCGCGGATCAGGTCCACCGCACTCTCTGCGTGGGCACGTCGCATCGCCTGCGGGTCGAGAAAGTCCGGCGGATCTGCGCGATGGTCGTCGCAGAGCTCCGAGACGCCTATGCCGAGGAGACGGAACCTGGTGCCGTCGAGTTCGCGCTCGAGTAGCGCGAGCCCCGTGCGGAAGATGCGGTCCGCGAGGTGCGTCGGGTCTTCGAGGTGCCGGTTGCGGGTGCGGAGCCGGAAGTCTCCCGTCTTGAGTTTCAGCACGACCGTATGCCCGGCCATTCCCTTGGCCTTCAGTCTGGCGGCGACCTTTTCGGAAAGCCGCCGTAGCACCGGCACCAGATCCTCCGCCGACGACAGGTCGGAATTGAAGGTGGTTTCGGCCGAAATGCTCTTTGCTTCCGTGTCCGGGGTGATTCGTCTGGCGTCCATGCCGCGCGACAGGCGGTAGAGGCGCTGGCCCATGCTCCCGTAGCGGCGCATCAGATCGCCTTCCTCCATCGCCTGGAGCTGGCCGATCGTGCGGATCCCGTCCCGTTCGAGGGTGGCGGCGAAGGCCTTGCCGACGCCCCAGATGAGCGTGACGGGCTTGCCGGAAAGGAAGGAGATCGCCTCCGCCTCGCCGATGACGGAAAAGCCGCGCGGCTTGTCGAGATCCGAGGCGACCTTGGCGAGGAACGCGCAATAGGAAAGTCCGACGGAAAGCGTGATGCCGACTTCGCTCTCGACGCGGCGGGCGAACCTTGCCAGGGTGCGGGCAGGGCTGTCGCGGTGCAGCCGTTCGGTGCCCGTCAGGTCGAGAAGCGCCTCGTCGATCGACATCGGCTGGACAAGCGGGGTGAGTTCCTGCATGAGCGCGCGTATCTGCCTGCCGACGCGCGCATATTTCTCCATGTCGGGCCGAATCACGACAGCGTCGGGACAGGCCTCGAGGGCCTTGAACATCGGCATTGCGGATCTGACGCCACTGATTCGCGCGACATAGCACGCGGTCGATACGACGCCGCGCCGGCCGCCGCCGATGATGACCGGCCTGTCGCGCAGTTCCGGGCGGTCGCGTTTCTCCACGGAAGCGTAGAAGGCGTCGCAGTCGATATGCGCTATCGCGAGGTCATGCAGTTCGGCATGGTGCAGGAGGCGGGGACTGCCGCAGTTGCCGCACCTGCGGCCATTGCGCGGCTGTGGCTCGAGGCAGTCGCGGCAAAAGCCGGGGCGGGGAAGGGCGTCGGTGGGCATCTCTGGAACAAAAATTGAACATCGCGACGATAGTCTCTAAGCTTTCGCCCCACAAGAAGCGCAGAAAGGAAGATTGTGCAGATTGCATCAGATGCTTGGGTCGTAGGCGTCGCCGGCAAGGGAGCGATAGGCGGCGGCCACCTGTTCGGGCCGGGTACCAGTATCGGCGCAGAAGGCCATCAACGTCGGCTCGTGGTTCATGAAGAATGCCAGCAGGCCGCCGAAGAAGCCGGGCTCGGTGCTCGCCTTTCGGAGCCCTTCGACCGTCAGGCCGGAAAGCGAAAGGAAGCGCGACATCAGGTCGGGCTGGCCGGCGAGCCATTGCAGGACCGCAACTGCTGTTTCCTCGGCTTCGGACATGACGCTTCCCCGCTCCGGTTCCCTGGAATCTCCGCCGCCGGATATTACGGTTTCTTCAACAATATTACGCTAGGATCAATGAGCAAGGTGATGAAATATCCGAGATTGCGCCCACGAGGTGGGATTGACGCGATCCAGTGCAAATCCGCGCAGCCGCGAGTGCATCCATGCCGAAACGCGTAATGATAGTCGAAGACAACGAGCTCAACATGAAGCTCTTTCGCGATCTCATCGAGGCCTCCGGCTACGAGACGATTCGCACCCGGAACGGCATGGAGGCGCTGGACCTTGCCCGCAAGCACCGCCCGGATCTCATCCTGATGGACATCCAGCTGCCCGAAGTGTCGGGCCTCGAGGTAACCAAATGGCTGAAGGAGGACGACGAGCTGCATCCGATACCTGTCATCGCCGTTACGGCCTTCGCCATGAAGGGCGACGAGGAGCGCATACGGCAGGGGGGATGCGAAGCCTACATTTCGAAGCCGATCTCGGTTCCGAAGTTCATCGAGACCATCAAGACCTATCTCGGCGAGGCATGAGGCCATGACTGCCCGCATCCTGGTCGTCGACGACATTCCCGCCAACGTGAAGCTGCTCGAGACGAGGCTGCTGGCGGAGTATTTCGAGGTTCTGACCGCCGGTGACGGCGAGTCGGCGCTGTCGGTCTGCAATCATTTTCCCGTCGACCTGGTGCTCCTCGACATCATGATGCCGGGAATGGACGGTTTCGAGGTCTGCGAGAGGCTGAAGGCGAATCCTGCAACGACTCACATACCGGTGGTCATGGTCACCGCTCTCGACGGGCGGGAAGACCGGATCCGTGGACTGGAAGCCGGAGCGGACGACTTCCTGACCAAGCCGGTCAACGACCTGCAGTTGATGGCGCGCGTGAGGAGCCTCCTGCGGCTGAAGTCGCTGGACGACGAGTTGCGCATGCGCGCCCGCACGGCGCAGGCTGTCGCGGCGGACGAGATCGTACCCCCGGGGGACCCGCGCGCGGCGATCGCCGATGGCGAGGTCCTGGTCGTCGATGCACGGCCGAACTCGCGGGATCGTATCGCCCGCACGCTCGAGCCGATGGCGCACACGGTTTCGACCGGCGATCCGCAGACGGCTCTCTTCGAAGCCGCCGACAACGATTACGATCTCGTCATCATCAGCACGAACCTTGCCGGGCACGACCCGCTGCGCCTTTGCGCACAGTTGCGTTCTCTGGACAGAACCCGGTTCATTCCGATCCTGCTTTCCTGCGAGCCCAGCGAGGACGAAACGATTCGACGCGCGCTGGAGCTGGGCGTCAACGACTACATCCTGCGGCCAGTGGATCCCAACGAGCTGCTTGCGCGGGCCACGACGCAGATCCGGCGCAAACGCTACAATGATCGGCTGCGGGCGGGCGTGCGCCAGACGATGGAAATGGCGGTGACCGACGGGCTGACCGGTCTGCACAACCGGCACTACCTGGACAGCCATCTCGGCGTGCTCGTCGACCGCGCCAACGCCCGAGGTCGCCCGCTGTCGCTGTGCATGATGGACATAGACCGGTTCAAGGCGATCAACGACACGTATGGTCACGACGCAGGCGACGATATCCTTCGGGGCTTTGCGAAGCGGATCCGCGCGGCAGTGCGCGGAGCCGACCTCGCGTGCCGCTACGGCGGGGAGGAATTCGTCGTCGTCATGCCGGACACACCCACCGAAGTGGCGGTGCGTGTCGCAGAGCGACTGCGCGAGGCGGTTGGGTCCGATCCGTTCAGGGTGCATTCGGATGGCAGGAGGATCGCCGTTACGGCGTCGTTCGGCATTTCGACGCTGATTGGCCTTGGCGATACCACCGAGAACCTGGTCAAACGCGCCGACGAGGCACTTTATGAGGCCAAGAAGGAAGGCCGCAACCGAGTCGTCAGCGCCGCTGCCTGATTTTCCGGCCTAAAGATGGCTTATTTCAAACTCCGAACATGGAAAAATGCAGTCGTCAACGACATATGTTAACGATAAAGCATTTCTTTGAAGATTCTCCTTAACGACCCATTGATTTTCGGATTGTTCTGCGCAAAATGGAACATGTAGCCGCCTATGTGGCCCATTCGTATTGCATACCCCATGATGCTCAGGTCCGCCGCATCTCCTGAATCGTGGGGTTGGCCGGCCAGGTTTGGGACAATGTGGCCTCCTCGTACCGCAGTCAAACTCCTGGCCGGCCCCCAATCGAAAAAACGCCGCTTTCTCTCGAAAGCGGCGTTTTTCATTCATGCAGGGAAGCGGATCCTATTTGATCTTGGCTTCCTTGAACTCGACGTGCTTCTTCGCGATCGGATCGTACTTGGTCTTGACCATCTTCTCGGTCATCGTGCGGCTGTTCTTCTTGGTGACATAGAAGAAGCCGGTGTCCGCCGTCGACTGCAGCTTGATCTTGATTGTGGTCGCCTTGGCCATGATAGTCTGCCTCTCGAAAAATGAAGCCGCGGACACCGGTCCCGGCCCACGGCTTATCTGGTGCCGGAAACTACAAATCGCGGTGGAAAAGTCAAGCGCGTTGTAGCCGGCCGGGCGCCGAACGTCTCAGAGGAGTTCGCGGATCCGTTTGCCGGATCGGAAGCGGTAGAAGGGGGCCGGCCGCTCGTGGCCGAGGCGTTCGTCTTCGGCAAGCGCTGCAGCGAGGTCCGAGAGAATGATCCGAGTGATGGCGGGGAGGGCGATTTCTGGCGGGGGAGCGATCGGAATCCAGCGCAGATCCTGCAGTTCGTCGGAATCGGCGGCTGCATCGGGGTCTACGTCCGCTTCGTCCGTGAAGCAGGCGAAGAACCGGGTGTCGTATCTGCGGCTGCTGTGAGTCGGCGTGATGGCGCGTGCAAAAAACCTCAGGGCCGCGAGGCTCGGCATGGATGTCGCCGGGTCCGTGAGGCCGATGTCGAGGCCCGTCTCTTCCCGTGTTTCGCGCACCGCTGCCACTGCGAGCGCCCGGGGGCGGGACGGCGGGGTCGATGCAGGGACGCGGGCCAAGAGCCTTGCGGCGACGGCGGCGTCGAGATCCGCCGCGACGGCGGTCCGGCTGTCGGAGCGATCTCGCCGTCCTCCGGGGAAGACGTAGGTGTTCGGCATGAACGCATGGCGATGGTTTCGCCGGCCGACGAGGACCCTGAAGGTCCCTGCGGTTCGGTCAATGAGGATCAGCGAGGCGGCGTCTCTGGGGCGGGAAACGACGGCGACACGGGCCGTCGCGTCCGGCCCGGCCCTTGCATCCGCGGCCGGATCGCTCTGCTCTAGCCTCACCGCGCATGATCCTGCAGTGGCATGAGCGCAGGATCGTTCTCCGGATCGTCGAAGCCGTGCATGCGGTTTGCCCATTGCAGGCCGATGACGGCGCCCTTGATCGGCTGCAGCAGGAGCACCGCCGCCGCCACCGTTATCGGAGACCAGATGGCAAGGTGCTCCCAACTGGTGAGGTTCCAGAGAGTTTCGGTCATGAGCCAGCCGCCGACCATGATGTGGCCGACTATGAGCGCGACGAGATAGGCAGGCAGGTCGTCGGCACGGTGGTGGTGCATTTCCTCGCCGCAGGCCGCGCAGGCGTCGACGGGCTTGAGGAAAGCCCGGAACAGGCCGGGCTCGCCGCAGTGCGGGCAGCGGTTGCGGAAGCCGCGCTTCATGGCGGCGACGACCGGGCGCGGCTGGCGGTTCTCCGCTGTCTGCGCGCCCTCTAGTATCTTCATGGTGCCGTATCGCGCCATCGTCTGCCTTCCCTTCGTCCGTGGTTCAACGCCGTCCGCGCGGCGCCCGGCTGCCCGCCTTGCGACGCAGGTCCGAGCCCTTGCCGCGTCCCTGCCGTCGTCCGGCCTTGTGGAAGGACCGAACCGCCGTCGGCATCTTGCGTCCTTCGCCGAGAATCTCAAATCTCAGCGCGCCCGCGAGCGGCACGGCTTCGACGAGCTTGACCTCGACCGTGTCGCCCAGCCGATAGCCGAGGCCCGTGCTCTCGCCGGTCAGAGCCTGATGCACCTCGTCATAGATATAGTAGTCGAGGCCGAGCGTTGAAACGGGGACGAAGCCGTCTGCGCCATATTGTGGCAGGACGATGAACAGCCCGGACTTTGTGACGCCGGATACGCGGCCCTCGAAGACGGCGCCGATGCGCCCGGCAAGATGGTGGGCGACCAGACGGTCGACCGTCTCGCGCTCGGCTGCCATCGCGCGGCGCTCGAATGTCGAGATTTCGGCGGCGATGTCGTCGAGCGCCGCTTCCTGTTCGGGTGCCAGGCCGCCTTCGCCGAGCTTTAGGGACGACACGAGCGCCCTGTGGACGACGAGATCGGCATATCGCCGGATCGGGGAGGTGAAGTGTGCGTAGCGCAGCAGGTTGAGGCCGAAATGGCCGATGTTTTCCTGCGTGTAGATGGCCTGGCTCTGCGATCTCAGCACCATCTCGCCCACCATCGTCTCGTAGGGCTTGTCGATGGCTCGCGCCAGGATGCTGTTGAAATGATTCGCCCGGAGGTTGCCGCGCGCCAGGGGGATGTCGAGAGTGGCAAGGAATTCACGCAGCGATTCCTGCTTTGCAAGCGACGGGCTGTCGTGGACGCGGTAGACGAGCGGCTGTCGCTTGTGCTCGAGAGTCTCGGCCGCCGCGACATTCGCCTGGATCATGAATTCCTCGATCAGGCGATGCGCATCCAGGCGCTGCGGCACGACGACGCGGTCGATCGTGCCGTCCTCTTTCAGGAGGATCTTGCGCTCCGGCAGGTCGAGTTCCAGCGGCTGGCGCCTGCTGCGCCCGCGCTCGAGCACCTCGTAGGCGTGCCAGAGCGGCTTGAGCACGAGGTCGAGGAGCGGACCCGTCGTGTCGTCGGGCGCTCCGTCCATTGCGGCCTGCGCCTGCTGGTAGGAAAGCCGGGCGTGGCTCTTCATCATGATGCGGTGGAAGGTGTGTCGCGCCTTCCGGCCCTCCCTCGAGAAAACCATTCGCACGGCCAGCGCCGGCCTGTCCTGTCCTTCGCGCAGGGAACAGAGGTCGTTGGAGATGCGCTCTGGCAGCATAGGTACCACGCGGTCCGGAAAATAGACGGAGTTGCCGCGCTTCAGGGCTTCGCGGTCGAGCGCGGTGTCGTGGCGCACGTACCAGGAGACGTCGGCGATCGCCACGGTGACGACGACGCCGCCCGGATTGTCGGGCGAGGGGTCCGCCTCCGCGTAAACGGCGTCGTCGTGGTCCTTGGCGTCCGGAGGGTCGATCGTCACCAGCGGAAGGGCACGCCAGTCCTCGCGGTTCTTCATGGTCGCCGGACTGGCGTCGGCTGCTTCCCTGAGAACGGCATCGGGGAAGACGTGCGGTATGCCATGAGCGTGGATTGCGATCATCGAGATCGCTTTCTCGCTGGCAACCGATCCGATGACGTTCAGCACCTTGCCATGCGGCAGTCCATAGCGCCCGGCGCGCGTCGCCTCGACCTCGACGAGATCGCCGTCGGTGGCGCCGCCTGTATGGTCCGGGTCGACGACGAGTTCGTCGCCGCGGCGCTCGACAGGCATTATGCGACCACCTCCGCCCTGCGTCTCGCGAAAGACGCCCAGTCCGGCGTTTCGGCGGCGGTCGATCACCTTCATGACCCGGGCCGTATAGGCGGGACCCGACTTCGAAGTGCTGGGAAAGATGCGTGCAAGGACACGGTCGCCAATACCGGGCACGGGTCCGGACCGCTTCTGGCGGGTGCGTCCGGCGGGCGATGGCTGGCGGATTGCAACAGCCGGTGCCACACCGGATTCCTCCAGCCATTCGGCGGGGCGAGCAACGAGCCCGCCCTCCGAATCGCGCGTGGTAATGTCGAGCAAGGCGACGGGCGGCAGGTTCCCTGGCCGGGCCAGCTGCTTGCGGCGCCGCTCTATCAGGCCCTCGTTCTCGAGGTCCTTGAGAAGCGCCTTGAGCGCAACCCGGGCCTCGCCCTTCAGCGAAAACGCCTTGGCTATATCACGCTTGGTCGCCCGATCGGGGTGCTCGGTGATGAACCGCAGCAGGGTCTCGCGGTCGGGAATGCCGTCGCGGCGCTTCCCCGCGGATGCGACATCCGGCGCGCCGGACGACGGCCTGGCGTCACCCTTTCCGCGACGATCGCTTTCACGAGCCAACTCTATTCCTTTGTCGCCGCAGCGGACTTCTTCCGGGCTGGCGCCTTCTTGCTCTTCGCGGTCGCCGAGGAGGTTTTCTTCTTGCCGCCCTTGCCCGCCTTTTCGGCGATCAGGCCAAGCGCTTCCTCCATGGTGACGCTTTGCGGGTCCTTGCCCTTCGGCAGGGTGGCGTTGACCTTCGCCCAATTGACATAGGGGCCATAGCGGCCGTCGCGCACGGTGATGACGCCGCCGTCCGGATGCTGGCCAAGTTCCTTGATCGCCGCCGGAGTGCCGCGGCCGCGTCCTGGTCCCTTTGCCTTCTTCTCTGCGATCACGGTCACGGCGCGGTTCAGCCCGATCGAGAAGACGTCCTCGACGCTCTCGAGGTTGGCGTAGCTTCCGTCGTGGAGCACGAAGGGGCCATAGCGGCCGATGCCGGCGGAAATCATCCTGCCCGTTTCGGGGTGCTTGCCGATATCGCGGGGAAGGGAGAGCAGCGCGAGCGCCTTCTCGTGGTCCATGTCCTCCGGCTTCCAGCCCTTCGGCAGGCTGGAGCGCTTGGCTTCCTTGCCGTCACCCCGCTGGACGTAAGGTCCGAAGCGTCCGCTTCTCAGTGTTATCTCCTCGTCGGTGTGGGGATCCTTGCCGAGGCCTTTCGGCTCGTTCGACAGGGCGGCTTCCGCCTCGCTGCCGCTCTCGGAGGAAAGCTGGCGGGTGTAGTTGCATTCCGGATAGTTGGAGCAACCGACGAAGGCTCCGTACTTGCCGAGCTTGAGGGAGAGCTGTCCGGAGCCGCAATTCGGACAGGCGCGGGGATCGCCACCGTCCTCCTTCTTCGGGAAGACGAGCGGTGCAAGTTCCTCGTTCAAGGCATCGAGAACCTCTGAAACCCTGAGTTCCTTGGTCTCTTCGACATGGACCAGGAAGTCCTTCCAGAAGTCGCGCAGAACGTCCTTCCATGCCAGCTTGCCGTCGGAGATGCTGTCGAGCTTCTCTTCGAGGTCGGCGGTGAAGTCGTATTCGACGTACCGTTCGAAGAAGCTTTCCAGAAATGCCGTGACGAGACGGCCCTTGGCTTCCGGCACCAGCTTGCGCTTGTCGATCGTCACGTACTCGCGGTCGCGAAGCGTGGCGAGAGTCGCGGCATAGGTGGAAGGGCGGCCGATGCCGAGTTCTTCCATCTTCTTGATGAGGGTGGCCTCTGAATAGCGTGGCGGCGGCTCGGTGAAGTGCTGGGTAGAGAGGATCTTCTGACGCGCGAGGTCCTCGTTGGGATTGATCTCGGGGAGGCGGCCGTCGTCGTCTCCGTCGTCGCCCTGTTCGCCGTCCTCCTTCTGGTCGGTGTAGGCGGCGATGAAGCCGTCGAAGCGGATGACCGAACCGGTCGCGCGCAGCCCGGCGGTCCTGCCGCCGTTCGTCGCGGTGATCTCGACGGTCGTGCGCTCGATCTCGGCCGACGCCATCTGGCTGGCAATGCCACGCTTCCAGACGAGCTCGTAGAGCCTCAACTGGTCGCCGTCGAGATAGCGCTTCACCTGGTCGGGCGTGCGGTTGAAATCGGTCGGGCGGATCGCCTCGTGCGCTTCCTGGGCATTCTTCGCCTTCGTCGAGTAGAAGCGCGCCTTCTCCGGCAGGTAGCGGGGGCCGAACTGCTCTCCTATCGCATCGCGGGCGGCGTCGATGGCCTCCGGCGCCATCTGCACGCCGTCGGTCCTCATGTAGGTGATGAGGCCGACGGTTTCTCCGCCGAGCTCGATGCCTTCGTAGAGACGCTGGGCGACCTGCATCGTGCGCGACGCATTGAAGCCGAGTTTCGACGATGCGGCCTGCTGCAGCGTCGAAGTGGTGAAGGGAGGTGCGGGGTTGCGCCTGGTCGGCTTCGCCTCGACGCTGTCGGTGCGGAACGTCGCTCCCTCCAGCATTTCCTTGATGGAGCCTGCCTGTTCGGCGTTGGAGATCGACATCTTCTGAAGGCGCTTGCCTTCGTTCGACACGAGGCGCGCCGTAAAGACGTCGCTTCGCGGCGTCTTCAGTTCCGCTGCGATCTGCCAGTATTCCTCAGATACAAACCTTTCTATCTCCGCTTCGCGATCGCACACGAGACGCAGCGCGACAGACTGGACGCGGCCTGCAGACCGGGCGCCCGGCAGCTTGCGCCAGAGCACCGGCGAAAGGTTGAAGCCGACGAGATAGTCGAGTGCCCGGCGGGCGAGATATGCGTCGACGAGCGGGGTGTCGATGTCGCGGGGATTGGCCATCGCATCGAGCACGGCCTTCTTGGTGATGGCGTTGAAGACCACACGCTTGACGGGCTTGTCGCCAATGGCTCGCTTGCGGCGCAGCACCTCGAGCACGTGCCAGGATATCGCCTCGCCCTCACGATCCGGGTCGGTCGCCAGTACGAGCCCGTCTGAGCCCTTCAGCGCGTCGGCGATTTCCTTCAGCCGCTTGTTCGACGCCGAGTTGACTTCCCACGTCATCTCGAAATCGTCGTCCGGCCTTACCGAACCGTCCTTGGCCGGCAGGTCGCGAACATGGCCGAAGGATGCCAGCACCTTGTAGCCGGATCCCAGGTATTTGTTGATGGTCTTTGCCTTGGCAGGCGATTCGACGACGACGACGTTCATTCTCAATCTCGAATTCTCGCGAAGGAGCGGCCTGGATTCCCCGTCGACCGCCCGGACAGTCTGCGCTCCGACATGGACAGCGATCGCGGCGCGGTCAAGGGCCAGTTGCCAATTAGCATCCACCCCGTCGACAAATACAACCTGAAATCGCTATAGCATCATAATGCAATCTCTGATAATTCTTCCTCGGCGCTACAACCGCCTGGTGACGTGATCTGCAGAAGGCCTCTTCATATGGTTCAATCGAAAAACACGGAAATCCGGACAACCGGCCCGACATTGGAGAATATCAGCTACGTCCGGGAAATGCTTGGCCAGATGCGGACTGTCGCGGAGGCGGAAGGCTGCGACATGCTCTGCTACCTTCTCGAGATGGCCTATCTCGAGGCGAGCGAGATCGAACTTGGTCGGCGACCGCGCTCGATCGGGGAGTCCTGATCGGGGCCTATTCGTAGGCGAGGGAGACAAGGCCGCCCGGATGACGATGGAGGCGGCCGGCGAGGTCGAGCTCCAGAAGAACGAGATAGACCGCCGAAGGCGACAGGCCCGTATGCCGGATTATGTCGTCGATCTCGACCGGTGTCGGACCGAGCGCTTCTACGATCCGCGCGCGTTCGCTGTCGTCCGGAGGCGGGCTCATGGGCTGTCCCTGGTCGCCCGGCTCCCGGATGATCGGCACATCCGTCGGCATGATACGACTGACGGGCGCGAGCGCCTCCAGGACGTCTTCGACACCGGTCGTCAGGATCGCGCCCTCCTTGAGAAGGGCGTTGCAACCCGCCGCCCGGGGATCGAGCGGCGATCCCGGCACGGCGAAAACCAGCCGGCCGAAGTCCGCGGCCCGGCGCGCCGTGATGAGGGAACCCGACCGACGCGCGGCCTCGACCACGACGAGCCCGAGCGAGACGCCGGCGATCAGCCGGTTCCGGCGGGGGAAGTCCCGGGCTCTCGGTTCCCAGCCGAATGGCATCTCGCTGATTGCCAGGCCCTCGCCGCCGGTGATGCGTTCATAGAGCGCGGCGTTTTCCGGCGGGTACGGCCGATCGAGGCCTCCGGCCATGGCTGCGATCGTCCCGGTGGATAGGGTCGCGCCGTGCGCGGCTGCGTCGATGCCGCGCGCGAGACCGGAAGCGATGGTGTAGCCGGCTGCGGCAATGCCGCGCGCCATAGCGGCGGCGAACTTGCATCCGGCGATGGAGGCGTTGCGCGCGCCGACCATCCCGACGGACGGCGGAAGAAACACCTCTGGATTTCCCTTGACTGCCAGCAGCGGCGGTGCCCCGTCGATCATCCTGAGGGCGGGGGGGTAGTATGGTTCGCCGATGCCGATGAAATGCGCGCCGAAGCGGTGGGCGGCGCCGAGCTCGCGCTCCGCGTCCTCGCGGCTCGCCACACGGATCCGGCGGGTCGCGCCGCCGCGCACCGACAGGTCAGGGAGCATCTCGATGGCGGTCTCCGCCGAACCGAAATGGTTGATCAGGTCGCGGAAGGTCGCGGGTCCGACATTGTCGCTGCGGATCAGCCGCAGCCACGCGAGCCTTTGCCGGTCGGTGAGGGGAATGCCGGCCGGCTCGGGCTTCGTCGCATCATTCATTCAACTGGCGCCTATCTTGCTTTCCGCGCCGGAAAGGAGGCGCTCGATATTGGTCCGGTGCTTGACGAAACTGAGGATCGTCATCAGGGCGAAGAGTCCGGCAACGTTCGCGTGACCCGCGAAATAGAGGACGAGTGTCGTCGCCACGGTGGCGATGAGCGCGGCCAGCGACGAGTAGCGGGTGATATAGGCAACGCCGATCCAGACGACGGCGAAGACGAGCACCATCACGGGAACGAGGCCGAGCAGCACGCCGATGTAGGTGGCGACGCCCTTGCCACCACGGAACCCGATCCAGACCGGAAACAGGTGTCCGAGAAAGGCGCCGAACCCGGCCACGATGCCCATGTCCAGGCCGAAGGCGTAGAGCGCCACCACTACGGGCACGGTTCCTTTCAGTGCGTCGCAGAGAAGCGTCGCCGCCGCAACCTTCTTGTTGCCCGTGCGGAGGACGTTGGTCGCGCCGATGTTGCCCGACCCGATCTTGCGCACGTCGCCGAGCCCGGCCATGCGCGTGAGTATCAGTCCGAACGGGATGGAGCCGACGAGGTATCCGCACAGCAGTGCGGCTAGCAGGAGTGGCAGGCTGGCCTGCCATATCGTCTGGTCCGGCACCTGTCTCACTCCCCCGTCTGCGATTTGCGCAATCTGACTACCTGTTAGCGCAAGTCGGCGAGATTAGAAACAATGTGCCACAACTCTTCCACGAGTTCGGGATGCGATATCAGTCCCGGTCGACAAGACTGAACACGGTCCGGCCGGCGACGAGCGTCTCCCGCACGCGGCCCTGCAGCCTGGCGTCCTCGAAGGGCGTGTTCTTGGAACGAGAGACGAGTTCGTCCTTGGCCACGATCCAGGGCTCGTCGGGATCGACGAGCGCGATGTCTGCCGCCTTTCCGGGAGCAAGGGAGCCACCCTGCAGGCCGAAGATGGCGGCGGGGCGGGTGGACATGGCGTCGAAGAGCCGCATCAGCGGCACGTCGCCGGAATGATGCAGGCGAAGTGCCGCAGCAAGCATGGTTTCCAGCCCGACGGCTCCGTCGGCCGCGTCGGCGAAGGGAAGCCGCTTGGTGTCCACGTCCTGCGGGTCGTGCGAGGAGACAATGATGTCGATGGTCCCGTCCGCGAGGGCAGCGACCATCGCGTTGCGGTCGTCCTCGCCGCGCAGCGGCGGCGAAAGGCGGAAGAAGGTGCGGTATTCCCCTATGTCGTTCTCGTTCAGCGTCAGATGGTTGATCGAGACACCGCAGGTCACATTCTGGCGGCGCTTCTTCGCGGTTCGGATCACGTCTGCCGATTCAGCGACGGAGATCTTGGCGGCGTGATAGCGGCAGCCCGTCAATGTGGCGAGCCGCAGGTCGCGCTCGAGAGGAATGATCTCCGCCTCGCGCGGTATCCCTGAAAGCCCGAGCCAGCTTGCGAACAGGCCCTCGTTCATCACTCCGCCCGAGGCGAGGTCCCTGTCCTGCGTCTCGCAGGCGACGACGGCGTCGAACTGTCGGGCATATGTCATCGCGCGTCGCATTACCTGGGCGCTTCGCACGGTGGCCCGGCCGTTCGTGAATGCGACGGCGCCGGCGTCGTGCAGCAGGCCGATCTCGCTCATCTCCTCGCCTCGAAGCCCCTTCGTGAGGGCGGCGGCAGGATGGACGTTGACGAGCGCTTCGTCGCGAGCCGTCTTCAGGACGAATTCGACCAGCGCCACATCGTCGATCACCGGATCCGTGTCCGGCATCATGACCAGCGTCGTGACTCCGCCGGCCGCCGCCGCGGCGCTCGCCGAAGCGATGGTCTCCCGGTGCTCGCCGCCGGGCTCGCCGATGAAGACGCGTGCGTCGACCAGTCCGGGAACGGCGAGGAGACCCGTGCAGTCGGTGCGCACGGCATCTTCCGGCGCACCCTGGTTCAGGGCGTCCCGACCCGCGGCGCGGATGGTTCCTTCGGCGACGACGATGGTCCCGATCTCGTCCATGTCACGGGAGGGATCGACGATGCGGACGTTCTCGAGAAGGCGGGGGCGCGCGGCGGCGGTCATGACGGGACGCCTCCATCCCCGCCGGCAAGCAGCGTCTCCATGACCGCCATCCGGACGGCCACGCCCATCTCGACCTGTTCCTCGATGACGCTTTGCGGTCCGTCGGCAATTTCCGAAGCGATCTCGACCCCGCGGTTCATGGGACCGGGATGCATGACCAGCGCATCGCTCTTCGCCAGTGCCAGCTTGCCGGCGTCGAGGCCGAAGTACCGGAAATATTCGCGCACCGAGGGAACGAACGAGCCCGCCATCCTCTCGCGCTGCAGGCGCAGCATCATCACGACGTCCGCATCGCGCAGACCGTCCTCCATGCGATGGAAGACCTCGACGCCCATGCGTTCGATGCCGGCGGGCAGCAGCGTCGGCGGCGCGACGGCCCGTACGCGGGCTCCCATGGCGTTCAGCAGGATGATGTTGGACCGCGCGACACGGGAATGGAGGATGTCGCCGCAGATCGTCACGACGAGCCGGCTGAGCCGGCCCCTCGCGCGACGGATCGTCAGGGCGTCAAGGAGCGCCTGGGTCGGATGTTCGTGGGCACCGTCGCCGGCATTGACCACCGAGCACCCGACCTTCTGGGCGAGGAGGGCCGCGGCCCCCGCGGACGCGTGCCTGACGATGAGGATGTCCGGCCGCATCGCATTCAGGGTCATTGCCGTGTCGACCAGCGTCTCGCCTTTCTTGACCGAGGAGTTGCCCACCGACATGTTCATCACGTCCGCGCCGAGGCGCTTGCCGGCGAGTTCGAAGGAGGCCTGGGTTCGCGTGGACGCCTCGAAGAAGAGGTTGATCTGGGTCAGGCCGCGAAGCGTGCTGGTCTTCTTCTCGCGCTGGCGACTGATCTGCACTGCGGTGTCCGCCCGGTCCAGAAGATAGCCGATGTCCTGTTCCGACAGCCCTGCGATGCCGAGCAGATGCTGGTGGGAAAACGACATGGTGGGGCTCGCGGCTGTCATCCTTGGCGGTTCTATAGGGGCGAACGCGCCGTCGGGCAAGAATGCCGGCCGTCGAAAGTGCCGCACTCCCCATCCGGACGAAACGGCGAATGCATTGACCCGCGAATCCGTCTAGAGAGAAGACATGAGCGACATGCCCGAAAGAACGCGACCGCATGCGACCCATGAGGTCTTCAACCAGCCGCCGCTTTATTCCGGCGTGAACGCCTACCGGCTCGATCCGCTCCTGGCGGACCTGAGCGCCGGCATGCCGAAGAGCCTGCGCGAGGAATTCGACGCGCTGGGGCGCTTCGCGACCTCTCCGGAAGCGCAGGACCTGGCCCGGCTTGCCAACCGCCACGGGCCGGAACTGAAGGCGTATGACGCGCGGGGACGGCGTGTCGACGAGGTGGAGTACCATCCGGCCTATCATGCGCTGATGCGGCGCTCGATCGGCACCGGGCTGCACTGCTCGGTCTGGGAGGATCGGCCGGAAGAGAAGGGGATCTCGCACCAGGCCCGGGCGATCCGCTTTTTCCTGACCGCCGGGCTGGAGTGCGGCCATCTCTGCCCGATCACGATGACCAGCGCCGCGGTCGCGGCTATCGCGGTGGCGCCACGCGTTGCCAAGGACTGGGCTCCGAGGATTCTCAGCAGGAAGTACGATTCCTCGCACCGGCCGGCCATGCGCAAGTCCGGCGTCACGATCGGCATGGGCATGACCGAGAAGCAGGGCGGGACCGACGTGCGGGCAAATACCAGCCGCGCCGAGCGGGTCGGCGAGGGCATCTACCGGCTGACCGGTCACAAGTGGTTCATGTCGGCGCCGATGAGCGACGCCTTCGTCATGCTCGCACATACCGACGAAGGCATGGGCTGTTTCCTCGTTCCGCGCGTGCTGGAGGACGGCACCGCGAACGGCCTCGAACTCAAGCGTCTCAAGGACAAGCTGGGGAATCGCTCGAATGCGTCGAGCGAGGTGGAGTTCGTGGACAGCTACGGCTTCCTGCTCGGCGGCCCGGGCGAGGGGATACGCACCATCCTCGACATGGTCACACTGACCCGCCTCGACTGCGCGCTGGCTTCGGCAGGCATCATGCGCGCGGCCCTTTCCGAGGCCGTCTTCCATGCCAGGCGGCGCAATGTCTTCGGCAAGGTACTCGCCGACCAGCCGATCATGACCCGGGTGCTCGCGGACATGGCGCTCGACGCTGCTGCCGCGACGGCGCTCGCGATGCGCCTTGCGCGGGCATTCGATCGGGCCCGGGACCACGCGGAGGAGGCTGCTTTCGCCCGGCTCATGACGCCTGTCGTCAAGTACTGGATCTGCAAGATCGCGCCTTCTCTCGTGTACGAGGCGATGGAATGCATGGGCGGCAGCGGCTACATCGAGGAACGGCCGGTGGCCCGGCACTATCGCGAGGCGCCGGTCAACGCGATCTGGGAGGGCTCGGGCAACGTCATGGCGCTCGACGTGCTGCGTGTGCTGAACCGGGGACGCGACCTGCTCGAGAGCGTGCTGCAGCAGATCGGCACCGACCTGGGACCGGCGGGGCGCAGGACGGTCGATGTGCTCAGGGCCGCCGTAGCCGTCTGCGAAAGCGACGAGGGTGCGGCGCGCATGCTGACCGAGCAGCTGGCGCTTGCGGCTGCGGCAGCCGAGCTGAACCGGCTGGGCGCCTCGCGCATTTCCGACGCCTTCATCGAAACCCGGCTCGCCGGATCGTGGCGCAGTACCTACGGAATGCTCAACTCGCGCTTCGACGCGGCGAACATCCTTGGCCTGCTCTGTCCCGAGGGGTGAGGACTGGACGCGGCGTCAGCCGACGATCAGACCCGTGGCGGAAAGAACCAGCGGTATCGTGACGATCGAAGCGGCGGTCTGCAGCGTCACG
This sequence comes from uncultured Alphaproteobacteria bacterium, assembly GCA_963760965.1. Classification (GTDB taxonomy): domain Bacteria; phylum Pseudomonadota; class Alphaproteobacteria; order Rhizobiales; family Rhizobiaceae; genus Pararhizobium_B. Next base: position 101,726 of record CAVXEW010000009.1, on the reverse strand, counting down.
ACCGCCGCATAGAGTTGCGCGTCGCCTCCCATCTGCCGCGCGAGAACGTAACCGTTCATGGCGGTCGGAACGCTGGCGCAGAGTGTCATCAGATAAAGTGTCTGCCCGCCGATGCCGAGGACGACGCAGATGCCGACCATGACTGCCGGCAGAACCAGGAGCTTGAGCGCGATCGGCAGCACGACGGTGCCGCTCGGCTTCAGGGCATCCTGCAGGCGCAGGCCGGCGCCGACCATGATGAGGCCCAGCCCCAGCGCCGAGCGCGCCAGCAGCTCGACCGCAGCATCCGCCGGGCCATAGAGCTGCACCGGTGCGAGCCGCATCGCAAGACCGGCGAGGCAGCCGAGGATCAAGGGGTTCGTGACGATCCTTCGTGTCAGCGTCGCCCAGTTCCGCTCCGAGTGGCTGAACCACACGAGCATGCCCACGTTGATGAAATTGATAGGAACGACGATGACGGCCATCACCAGCGCGACCAGCGCCAGCCCGTCGGATCCGGCAATCTTCTGCCCGATGGCAAGCGCGATGAAGGCGTTCCAGCGGCTTGACGTCTGGAAGACGGTCGTGAATGCAGCCCGCGAGACGCCCGAGCGGCAGAGCGCCGGCCAGAGGGCAAGGAGAAGAACCGACATGAGCGCGATCGACAGGAGCGCAGCAAGGGCCACAGTCTCGATCGCCAGACCTGTAAAGTTTGCCTTGTAGAGAGTTCTGGAAGAGCAGGGCCGGAAACAGCACGAAATAGCCGAGCTGCTCGAGGCCCGACCACAGGCCGGCGTCGATGAACGACGACCGCTTCAGTCCGGCTCCGAAGACGACGAGCAGGAAGATCGGCAGGATGCTCTCGAAAATGGCTGGCATGAAGGACGGCGGCGGGTTGGAGGAAGGCCCTCTTACGGCGAATTCGCCGGCCGGTGCAAGCCCGCGCCCCTGGCCGGGAAGGCGGTGCGGTGAATATTAACCTTAACAAATGGTTTACATTGCGCCGGCGAACCCCTCGCACCACTGTGCGTTAATGTACGGAAACGGAAAGATCGTCACCCGGGGAAGGTGCCGTCGCGTGAAAGAAGTGCCGCAGGCCAGCCCGCTCTTCTGCTGTCAGGGAGTGCCGTCCCGACGGGCGGGGCGGGACAACGCGTCGTGGCGGGTCGCCGGCCGCATGGCGGGGTTGGCGTCGCGCGGTTCTTGCGCGCATGCCGGGCGCCCGGGATCGGAAGCCGCCCCATGAAGTGGTTTCTCGTCTTCTGGTGCGGTCCCATCGCCTTCATCGGGTCCTGGTACGGGCTGTCGTACTACGACATCAGCTTCGGCACGTTCTTCTTTTCCCGGCAGATGCACGACCTCGTCTTCGAGATCTACGGCCAGGTGCTCGGCGTTCCGGCGGCGGAGGTTCCGCGCCTTGTCCTGGATGCGATATTGCTGGACTCGGCCATCGTGCTGGGTTTGCTCGCCCTTCGCAGGCATCGGGAATTGCGTGCCTGGTGGCGGCGGCGTCGCGGTCAGGAGGGTCAGCCCGATGACCTGGAGATGACCGACAGCCTGTCCAACGCTCCCTGAAGGATGAAGGCGGCGGCCGCCGAATCGATGCGTGCGGAGCGGCTGGCGCGCGAAACGTCCATTTCGATCAGCGCACGTTCTGCGGCCACCGTGGACAGCCGCTCGTCCCAGAAGGCGAACGGCAGGTCGGTCTTCTCGCCCATGTTGCGCACGAACGCACGCGTGGCCTGAGCCCGCGGGCCCGAGGACCCGTCCATGTTCACCGGCAGTCCGACGATCACGGCTCCCACCCGGTCTCGTTCGAAGGCGGAAAGCAGGGCATCGGCGTCCTTGCCGAACTTCGTCCTGCGGATGACCGGGCGGGGGGTGGCGAACCGGTACCCGAGATCGGAGATCGCGAGGCCGATCGTCTTGGTGCCGAGGTCCAGACCCGCTATTGTTCTGGCCCGGTCGATCCGGCCTGCAAGTTCGGCAAGGTCGATGACTGGCATGTCTCGGAGTCCGGTCTTTTCGACGTAGGGTGTTCGCTCCATATGTCGGCGTGGAGCAATGACACGATGAGGAGCAGTCCACAATGAAAATCACCTGGTACGGGCATTCCACTTTCCGCATCGAGACAGGCGGCGCCAAAATCATGATCGATCCGTTCCTGGAGGGAAACCCGGCCTGGGACGGCGGATGGGAAGGACCGGGCGAAGGGATCACCCACCTTCTCCTGACGCATGGCCACAACGACCACGTGGGCAACTCGCTCGACATTCTCAAGAAGACCGGCGCCATGCTGGTTTCGAATTTCGAGGTGTGCATGTACCTGGTGGGCAAGGGGGTTGAACAGGACAGGATCAACCCCGGCAACACCGGCGGAACGGTCGATTGCGGCAGCTTCAGCGTGACGTTCACGCAGGCCCACCACTCTTCCTCGTTCGGCGGCGACGGCGGCTCCAACACCTATCTCGGCAACCCGAACGGTCTCGTCCTGCATTTCAAGGACGACAAGACGCTCTACCACATGGGCGACACGGACATTTTCGGCGACATGGCGCTGATACAGGAACTGCACGAACCGGAGATCGGCCTTGTGCCGATCGGCGACCGCTTCACGATGGGCGGGGCGGTCGCGGCGCTCGCCTGCCGGCGCTACTTCAAGTTCGGGACGGCGATTCCCTGCCACTATGCGTCGTTCCCGATCATTGACAAGACGGCGGAAAAGTTCGTCTCGGGCATGGAGGGTTCGGGCACGAACGTGCTCGTCCCGGAAATCGGCAAGCCTTTCGAACTCTGACGACGCGGCGCCCCGGACCGGCGACCGAGACCTGTCGCCGGTCCGGCGTCTCCGGCCCGATTTTTCGCGGGCAGTTGCGATGGGATGTTCGCGCCGCTATAGCCGGTGCTGAAAGAGCACAGTTGCCCGGAGAATCCCGATGTCCGTCGATACCGACACCGTCAAGCGCGTCGCGCATCTCGCCAGGATCGCCGTCACTGACGACGAGGCAAGAAAGATGGAGGGCGAATTGAACGCCATACTCGGCTTCGTCGAACAGCTCGGCGAGGTCGATGTGGACGGCGTCGAGCCGATGACGTCCGTCATTCCGATGGCGATGAAAAAGCGCCGGGACGCGGTTACCGATGGAGACAAGGCCGGCGACATCGTCGCCAACGCTCCGGTCCACGACGAGAACTTCTTCCTGGTGCCCAAGGTCGTGGAGTAGGCGATGGGCCTCTCGATTGTCGCCGGGCTTCCGTTGCGAAGCGACGACCGCCGGATGCTTCCCCCGCTCGCCGGCTCGCTGAGGGCGGCCTCATGGCACGGCTGCGATCGCAGCGGTTCCGGATCCTGCGGCGCAGTGCCCGATTGTTCATTTCCCGGGCATGCCCGGTCCCACGAAAAGAAGATCATCCGATGACCGAACTGACCCGCCTCACGATTGCCGAGGCCCGCGACAAGCTCGAGGGCAAGGAATTCACCAGCGTCGAACTGACCGATGCCTATCTGGGCGCTATCGAGGCGGCCAACGGCTCGCTCAACGCCTACGTGACGGTGACGGCGGACAAGGCGCGCACCATGGCGAAGGCCTCGGACGAAAGGCTTGCCGCGGGCCGCGGTGGCGCTCTCGAAGGCATCCCGCTGGGCATCAAGGACCTCTTCGGCACCGAAGGCGTCCATACGCAGGCCTGCAGCCACATCCTCGACGGGTTCAGGCCGCGCTACGAATCGACCGTGACGCAGAACCTCTGGAACGAGGGCGCGGTGCTGCTCGGCAAGCTCAACATGGACGAGTTCGCCATGGGCTCCTCCAACGAGTCATCCTACTACGGTCCCGTGAAGAATCCGTGGCGGGCGAAGGACTCCAACCTCGATCTCGTTCCAGGCGGTTCGTCCGGCGGCTCGGCCGCCGCGGTTTCGGCGTTTCTCTGCGCCGGGGCGACAGCGACCGACACGGGCGGCTCGATTCGGCAGCCGGCGGCATTTACCGGAACCGTCGGCATCAAGCCCACCTATGGCCGCTGCTCGCGCTGGGGCATCGTCGCATTCGCGTCGTCGCTCGACCAGGCCGGGCCGATCACGCGGGACGTGCGCGATGCGGCGATCATGCTGAAAACCATGGCGAGCGTCGACGACAAGGACACCACCTCCGTCGACCGCCCGGTGCCGGACTACGAAGCCGCGCTCGGCGGCTCGGTGAAGGGCATGCGGGTCGGCATTCCGAAGGAATACCGCGTCGAGGGGATGCCGGAGGAGATCGAGGAACTCTGGCAGAAAGGCATCGCCTGGCTCAGGGACGCCGGGGCCGAGATCGTCGACATCTCCCTGCCGCACACGAAGTACGCACTTCCGGCCTACTATATCGTCGCTCCCGCCGAAGCGTCGTCGAACCTCGCGCGCTACGACGGCGTGCGCTACGGGTTGCGCGTCGACGGCAAGGACGTCATCGACATGTACGAAAGGACTCGTGCGGCGGGTTTCGGCGCCGAGGTCAAGCGCCGCGTGCTGATCGGCACATACGTGCTTTCGGCTGGCTACTACGACGCTTACTACCTGCGTGCGCAGAAGGTGCGCACGCTGATCAAAAGGGATTTCGAGAACGTCTTTTCCGACGGGATCGACACGATCCTGACGCCGGCGACGCCTTCCTCCGCATTCGGCATCGCCGACCAGGACATGGCCGCCGACCCGGTGAAGATGTACCTGAACGATATCTTCACCGTCACCGTCAACATGGCAGGCCTGCCGGGCATCTCCGTGCCGGCCGGCCTCGATCGGAAGGGCCTGCCGCTGGGCCTGCAACTGATCGGAAAGGCGTTCGACGAAGAGACCCTTTTCAGGACGGCTCATGTGATCGAGCAGGCGGCAGGGAGGTTTTCGCCCGAGAGATGGTGGTAGTCCGCAGCGCCCGTGCCTTCGAGCAGCAGCGGCTGGCCGACATCGGCTACGCCGCCTGGGCAGATGCCGTGGCCTCCTGGGGGGAGGACGTTGCGGCGCTGAGCGCGGGGGCCCGGCGGGCCTACGATGCGTTCGTGCGCGAATCCTGGGGGATCATCCTTGCGGCCGAACTCGACACGGTGCTAGCCGGATGGGGCGCATGCGAGGACGGGCGCAACACGATAAGCGATCTCTGGATTGATCCGGCCTGTCAGAACCGCGGGGCGGGAACGGCATTGCTGGCGGCCCTCGAAGGCGACATCCGAGGTTTCGGGTACGACTGTGCCGAGATGTCGACACACGCGCGGAACACCCGTGCAATCGACCTCTGCAAGAGACGTGGATACAGCGTCACGGCGCTGTCCGTGCGGTATTCTCCCTCGCTAGATCGCGATATCGAAACCGTAAGTCTGAGAAAGGTGTTTGCAGAATGATGCAGAACGACCCTGCGGGCTTGTCCGAGGCCCTCGACGGCCTCCGGTCCGACGATTTCCGGATGGGTGCCGCATGGGAGCGGGCCCATCGCATGGCGCAATCCCGTGAAGGCGAAGCGATCTTCGACCGGCTGCATGCTCTGTGTCACCGCATCGAGGGCGATTCCGGCAACGCCGCCTACTGGTATCGGCGCGCGGGGGTCGAGCCTTTCGATGGCAGCTTCGCTGAGGAGGCGGACCTCATTCGACACGGCGCGAGCCGCTGACGGGCGTCACCGCTCCGTCCCGGGGTGACCGTCTCGCCCGGCGTCACCGGCCCTCATCCGCCTGATGAATTCCCTGTTGCAGCAGTACACGGGCGCGTTCCGGCCGGACGGAGCGCGGTCGAGCCACAAGGCGCAGGATTCGCCCTGTCCACATTCCAGGCAACGCGCTGCCGCCTCGCGCATCATCGATGGCCCGTCTTCGGCCGCCGCGACGGCTTCCGCCACGCTGGTTTTCCGCATCATCCTCTCGGCGAGATCGCCGCGAGCCCACCATTTCGCAAGCAGGGACCGGATGCCCATCGCAGTCTCCATGAGTGTGGGTGCAGATATCAGCCTTCCTTCAGGAATTTCCTTGATGTATCGCAAGGCGCCATACGGCTTGTCAGGCCGGGCCACTTGGTCTAGCCAGTCACTCTGGCAAACCCGAGAACCGTTGGACCCATGACGATCATCGACACGCGCACCCCCGATCCGAAACGCTTCATTCCCGGTGCCACCGGCGACTGGGAAGTGATCATCGGCATGGAGGTGCATGCGCAGGTAACCAGCAGCGCGAAGCTGTTCTCCGGGGCGTCGACGCAATTCGGAAAGGCGCCCAATGCAAACGTTTCCCTGGTCGATGCCGCCATGCCCGGCATGCTGCCGGTGATCAACGAGGAGTGCGTCAGGCAAGCGGTGCGCACCGGGCTGGGCCTCAAGGCGAAGATCAACAAGCGCTCGATATTCGACCGCAAGAATTATTTCTACCCGGACCTGCCGCAAGGCTACCAGATCTCGCAATACAAGGATCCCATCGTCGGGGAGGGCAAGATCATCATCTCGGTCGGGCCCGACCGGCAAGGGAATTTCGAGGACATCGAGGTCGGCATCGAGCGGCTGCATCTGGAGCAGGACGCCGGAAAGTCGGTCCACGACCGCCATGCGACGCTCTCCTACGTCGATCTCAACCGCTCCGGCGTGGCGCTGATGGAAATCGTGTCGAAGCCGGACATGCGGTCCGCGGACGAGGCCAAGGCCTATCTCACCAAGCTCCGGACGATCCTGCGCTACCTCGGCACCTGCGACGGCAACATGGACGAGGGTTCGATGCGCGCCGACGTGAATGTTTCGGTGCGCAAGCCCGGCGGCGATTTCGGCACGCGCTGCGAGATCAAGAACGTCAACTCGATCCGCTTTGTGGGGCAGTCGATCGAATACGAGGCGCGCCGCCAGATCGCCATTCTCGAGGAAGGGGGCTCCATCGACCAGGAGACCCGGCTCTTCGATCCGGGCAAGGGCGAGACCCGATCCATGCGCAGCAAGGAAGAAGCGCACGACTACCGCTACTTCCCCGATCCCGATCTGTTGCCTCTGGAGTTCGACGACGCATTCATCGAGGAACTGGCCGGCCACATCACCGAACTGCCCGACGAGAAGCGGAAACGGTTCGTCGACACCCTCGGCCTTTCGGTCTACGACGCCTCGATCCTCGTTTCCGAGAAGGCGATCGCCGACTATTTCGAGCGGGTCGCAGCCGGCCGGGATGGCAAAATGGCGGCCAACTGGGTGATCAACGACCTGCTGGGTGCGTTGAACAAGGCCGGACTCGATATTGAATCTACGCCTGTTTCCGCCGACCAGCTCGGCGGCATCATCGACCTCATAAAAGAAGGCACCATTTCGGGAAAGATTGCGAAGGATCTGTTCGAGATAGTCTGGAACGAGGGAGGAGATCCTGCCGGGATCGTCGAAGAGCGCGGGATGAGGCAGGTCACCGACACGGGTGAGATCGAGGCGGCTGTCGACGAGGTGATCGCGGCCAATCCGGAGAAGGCTGAGCAAGCCAGGGCCAAACCGAACCTGGCCGGATGGTTTGTGGGCCAGGTCATGAAGGCTACCCTGGGGAAGGCAAATCCGCAGGCCGTCAACGAACTGGTACGCCGCAAGCTCGGCGTGGAGTAGGGCTCGCGAAGGGCCGCAAGGAGCGGCCCTTCCGCCACGCTAGACGTGACGTTACTTGGGGTTGGGTCCAGTCGTGGGAGCGCTGTTCGTCGTCGGATTTGCCGGCTGTGCGGGCTGAACCTTCGGCGCCGGCTGGGCCGGGGCCTTGGTCGTGCTGCCAGTCGTCATTTTATCAGACGGCGGGGTGGACTGCTGAGACTGGGCTTGCTGCGGAGCATGCTTGCCGGTCGTCGACGGACCGCTTGCATAAAATATCCCGGCAATGATCAACAGCACCACCACGATGCCGGCGACGAAGAGGCCACCGCCGCGGCCCGGTGTGGGCGGAGGAGTTACCACGCTGTTGCGCGGCGGTACCGGGCGACCCTCGGGATCGAGTTCGGGCCGGGTCGGGTCGACGGGTTCATAGGGATCGTTCGGTCGGTCGTTCATCGTTTCTTCCTCTCTCTGGCGAGTTATGAAGAAACAACGACGCCCCTGCGCGGGTGTTCCTGTGCGTGTCCCAACTTTGCCATCGCTCGGTAAGATTGCGTGATCGCGGCTGGCGCCGCCGCGCGTCGCGCCAGGCGGCGGCCTATTTTCCCGTTGCCGGCGAAGCGGGCTGGACCTGCACCGCATGCTTCGCGAAGCCCGGGCTGTCGGTCCGGTAGCCGGCATACACCATTCCGCCGACGATCAGCATGCCGACCGCCACCCCGGCGGCAACGAACTCGCCGGTGTCCTTGCGACGGACGCGTGGCCTCGGGGGATGAGGTAACTGGGCCGGATCGCTGTAGTCGACGACCCGATCGTCCAGGTCGACCCTGTCCACTTTCTGGATCATGACACTTCCCTTTGCTGCCTTTTTCTCTTCAGAATGCAGCTTGACCGGGGATGTTCCGATTCGACCTTGGCGATATTGCGACCGACCGTCAGCAATCGCTCCGAGGCCGTCTTGCATGAAGAGGAGCCAGCCATGGCTGGACGCGACGCCGACCGGCGCATCTCGATTCGCGTGGCCGAGCGCGAGGACGTTCCGCTGATCGTGGAACTGCTCGTTGCCGACGACCTCGGGGCACATGGAGACATCGCCGGCAGCGAGCAACTGGCCGTCTACGATGCGGCCTATGACCGCATTGCCGCGAGCCCGAACGAGACGCTCTACGTCGCCGAATGGGACGGCGTCGTGGCCGGCACTTTCAAGACGACGCTGCTGAGCGTCTTGAGCGGGCAGGGCGCAACTTTGCTGCTTGTCCAGACTGTGCATGTTCGTCCTGACCTGCGCGGCAACGGCATCGGTCACGAGATGATGCGCTTCTGCATCCGGCAGGGAAGAAAAGAGGGCGCGGCCTCCATACAACTGACAACCAACCGGGTGCGCGTGGATGCGCATCGCTTCTACGAGCGCCTCGGCTTCAGGCAGACGCATCTTGGCTACAAGCTCCCCCTGAAATAGGCGGTTGTTGCCTTGGCGGTATGGACAAGCCGTGCGCCGGGCGTCATAACGGCGCCATGTTGCAGCCGCGAGAGAGCGATCGATGAAAGACTTTTTCGTCCAGTTCTTCACATGGTGGAACGGCCAGACGCTCGGGACGCGCTTCCACACGTGGAGGCACGGCACCCGCGTGGGCGAGGACGAACTGGGGAACGTCTACTACCAGGGCGGAACCGATTCCGAGGGGCGCACGCGCCGCTGGGTGATCTACAACGGCGAGGCCGAGGCTTCGGCCATTCCTGCCGGATGGCACGGGTGGATGCATCATCGCACCGACGTCGCGCCTCCGGACCAGTCCTACAAGCCGCGCCAGTGGGAAAAGCCGCACAAGGCGAACGGCACGGGGACCCCGGCCGCGTATCGGCCGAAGGGTTCCATGCTCAATCTCGGCCACCGGCCGAGGGTTACCGGCGATTACGACGCCTGGACACCCAAGTCCTAGCTCTCGGAAATTCTATCGTATCGGCTTCCCGGCAGAGGGCCGGTCGGTCAGGGCAGGGTTCTCGGACAATGCGAGCCTCAATGGCAGGATCGGTTTCAGGCCGCGAGGGCCTTTGCAAGGGCTGGCTCGCGGCGGCCCTCGCTTTCGTGCTTGTCGCACCCACCGCCCTTTTTCCTCATGCGGCGGAGGCCGCGCGCATCGCGAACAAGGTTGCCGTATTCCAGGGACTGGACAAGATCACCGGGCGGACCACGTCCTTCGACGTCTATATCGACGAGACGGTGCAGTTCGGCGCTCTGCAGGTGACGCCCAAGGTCTGCTACAGCCGCGACGACACCGAGGCGCCGAAGACCGACGCGTTCGTCGAAGTTGACGAGATTACCCTCGACCGGAAGATAAAGCGGATCTTCACGGGCTGGATGTTCGCCGATTCGCCCGGTCTGAACGCGGTGGAACACCCGATTTACGACGTCTGGCTCAAGAACTGCAAAATGACCTCGAGCGTGACGCCGCCCGATTCGAACGCACCGGCGGCCGCGAAGTAGCGGGTTGCCGCAACTGCGCCGAGCCGCGTTCGCGGCGCGGCCCGGCGTTTCGGCAGACTGGCGCTAGCGGCTCGCGGTCGGGCGGACCAGAGGTGTTATGCGACGGACCGTTACTCGGCGGTTCGCCCTTTCCGGCCCCTGGCTGTCGATCTTCAGGTATTGTTCTCCGTATCCCTGCGTAACGAGGTTCTCTGGCGGAACGCCGAAGTTCTGCGTCAGCACACTTGCAACCGATTCGGCCCTTTCGTCTGAGAGAACCAGGTTGGACTGGGCGGATCCGACCGCGTCGGTGTGGCCCTCGATCAGAAATATCTGTCCGGGGTCCTTCTGGAGCACGGCGCGGATCGCGTCAGCCAGGTCACTGAGGGATTGCGCCTCCTGCGGGCCGATGTCGCTGCTTCCGGTGGGGAAGGTGATGGTGTCGAGATCGATCCTCGGCATGACGTCGCGCAGGCGCGCCGAGTAGCGCACCTGGTCAAGTGTATAGACGTGCGGGATGCGCTCTATCGGCGGCTTTTCGAGGAACGTCACATACTGCCGCTCGTTCGCGCCGCGGCCCTCGAGGACATAGTGATCGGCCGGCTCGCGCAGGCGGATCGGCGGCAGATCCACAGCGGGATCGCGGTAGAACGAGCGATCATGTCGATCGTCGCGGGGCGCATAGATGAGCACCGTCTCTTGCCCGTCCTGTCCGATGCGGGAGCGATGGACGATATCGCCGTACCGGTTCCGGATCGTGACGACGCGGACTCCGTTCGGCCGGACGACAACCTGCCGGGTGCGCCCATCGGAAAGGTCCTCGTACCGAACGTCCCGCGCATCGTGTGCGACTCGACGGTAATCGTTGTTCTCTATAACGGTGCGGTTGTCGATATTGAGGATGACGCGGTCATGCGTGCGCTTCTCGACCCTTGCATTCTGCGGCAGCCGGAAGGCGGGCGGCTGCTTCACCGGCTTGCCCTGGACCTTCTCGGCCGAGTCGATATGGACCGGGTGCCGGTTTTCCTGCCTCGACGCCGAATTCCTGTCCTTGCGCTCGGCCGAACCGGTCTGGCCCTTCGAGAGATCCTGTCCGGTCGCGCGGTTGTCGGTCCTTCCGCGGCCTGCACCCTGTTCCTTCGCGCTGTCCAGCACCGGAGTTCCGTGCGTTGCGTCCAGGCTCTCGGGCTTGGCGGCATCGGAGGCAGGAGCGGCGGTCTGTCGTGTCGGTTGTCCGGGCAAGGACGTCTGGTCGGTGCCGCTGGCGGAGTTGCCTTTACCACGATCGGCATGGCCCTTGGGCGCTGGTTCCGCCCCGGGTTTCGCAGAAGGCGCCTTGTCCTTCGCAGCCTGGCCGCCGGAAGTCGTGGCCGGTTGGCCGGTGCTGTCTCCAGCCTTCAATTCCCGTGGCTTCGCAGCATTGGCTGGTCCCGAGCCCTGACGAGGCTTTTGTGCTTCGCCCTGCCGGCTCTGGCGTGCCTGGTCATGGCGTTGCGAAGAGGGTGCGGTCGCGGATGAGGCGGGTTTCGCCTGCTGCTGGCTACCGTTTGCGGGCTGCGCCGATTGGGACTGCTTGGCCTGATCGGCAGTCGGCTTGGCGTGATCGGCCTTCTGATCGTGGTGCTTGTCGTGCCGGGCGGGTTCGGATTTCCGGCGCTCGGGCTTCGACGCTGGCGTGGCGGGCGCTTTCCCGGATTCGGCGTGCGCCGGCGCGGCCTGAGGCTGCTTCTGCAGTTCAGAGGATTTCGGCGCCACCTTTTTGGCAGCGTCGCCCGATGCTTCTGGCTTCTGCTGCTGCGCGCCGTTCGAGGTCCGGCTACCGGAGGCGGGAGGGCTTTTCGCCCCGCCGTTGTCGCTGGCGGTGTGGCCCTTGTCGCCATGATCCTTCTTGCCCTGACGCGCGTCATGGCGCTTCTTCCGGGGGTTGTCGCCCTGGTCGCCGGCGGAATCCGCCTGAGCGAGGAGCGTGGCAGCCGTGGCGACGTGCACTTGTGCCGCCAGCCCCTCTGGCGTCATCGACAGGGTCAGCAGAGGTATGGCGGCCGAGAGAAGAAGCGTTTTCTTTATTTGCATGTGAAATCTTCCGTTGCTTGGTCGTCCCATGGTGCTAGCAACGGCGACGGCGGGGCGGTGTTCCCCTGCTGCGCTCACTTTGCGTGTCAATTGGTAAGCGGATGCCCGAACTGCCGGCAGGGGGCGCCCGCACGGTCAGAATCGTGGCGTCGGCCCGTCGAGCGCGGCGGAAAGCAGTTTGTCATAGACGCGCCGCGGGACGTCCACGGCGCCGAACCGCTTGAGGTGATCGGTCGTGAACTGCGTGTCCAGCAGCCGGAAGCCGCGCTCCTTGAGGTGCCCGACCAGATGTACAAGGCAGACCTTCGAGGCATTGGTCTCGCGGGAGAACATGCTCTCTCCGAAAAAGGCAGCCCCCAGAGACACGCCGTAGAGGCCTCCCACCAGCTGCCCGTTGCGCCAGGCCTCGACCGAATGGGCATGTCCGAGATGAAAGAGATCGGTGTAGAGCCGGAAGATCGTTGAATTGATCCATGTGGACGGCCGGTCGGGAGTGGCCGCCGCGCAGCCTCTCATGACATCCTCGAAGGCTGTATCGATCCGCATTTCGAACCGGCCGCTCCGCATGACCTTTGCGAGACTGCGCGGCACATGGAAGGAGTCGAGGGGGATTACGCCGCGCATTTCAGGCTCGACCCAGAAGAGTTCCGGATCGTCGGCCGATTCGGCCATGGGAAAAAGACCGCAGCTGTAGGCCTTCAGCAAGAGCTGGGGCGTGATTTCCTGCTTTCGGTTGCCGCGGTCGGTCATGCCGTCACCTGCCTGAGACGCCTCCAGGAAACGATGTAGATCGTCGGAGGCGATCATGCCAGTCCCGCGGCGACCGTTGTCTGCGCGGCAGGGGGTCAGTCGCGGGCCGGCGGCGTTTCGGCCAGGAAACTTTCGAGCCAGTGAATGTCATAGTCGCCATTGGCAATATCGGGATTGGCGAGAAGCTCGCTGAACAGCGGAATGGTCGTCTTGATGCCGTCGATCACGAACTCGTCGAGTGCGCGGCGCAGGCGCATCATGCATTCGACGCGCGTGCGACCGTGGACGATGAGCTTGCCGATCAGGCTGTCATAATAAGGCGGGATCGAATAGCCCTGGTAGACGCCGGAGTTGACGCGGACGCCAAGGCCGCCGGGCGTGTGGTAGTGCGTGATCAGCCCCGGCGACGGGACGAAGGTCCTGGGGTCCTCGGCGTTGATGCGGCATTCGATCGCGTGGCCGTTGAAGCGGACCTCGTCCTGACTGAGCGACAGGCCGCCGCCGGACGCAACGCGTATCTGCTCGTGCACGAGGTCGATGCCGGTGACGGCCTCAGTTACCGGATGCTCCACCTGCAGGCGCGTGTTCATCTCGATGAAGTAGAATTTGCCGTTCTCGAAGAGAAATTCGACGGTTCCCGCGCCACGATAGCCGAGCTTCCGCATGGCGCTGGCACAGATCTCCCCGATTTCCATGCGCTGCTCGCGGTTGAGCGCCGGCGAATTGGCTTCCTCCCAGACCTTCTGGTGGCGACGCTGCAGCGAACAGTCCCGCTCGCCGAGGTGGATGGCATTGCCGGCGCCATCGCCCATGACCTGAATTTCGATGTGGCGCGGCCGTCCGAGGTATTTCTCCATGTAGACCTCGTCGTTGCCGAAGGCCGACAATGCCTCGGAGCGAGCGGTCGACAGGGCGATCGAGAGTTCCTCTTCGTTGCGCGCAACCTTCATGCCGCGCCCGCCGCCGCCGGCGGTCGCCTTGATGAGCACCGGGTACCCGATGTCGGCGGCGATGTGGGCCGCAGCCCGCTCGTCGGCGACGCCGCCCGGCGAGCCCGGTACGACGGGGATGCCGAGTTCCTCGGCCGTCTTCTTGGCGGTGATCTTGTCGCCCATCATGCGGATGTGCTCGGCTGTCGGCCCGATGAAGGTCAGGCCGTGCGCCTCGAGAATTTCGGCGAACTTCGCGTTCTCGGACAGGAAACCGTAGCCGGGATGAACTGCGTCGGCTCCGGTGATTTCACAGGCCGAGACGATCTGGTGGATGTTGAGGTAGCTGTCGCGCGAAGGCGGCGGCCCGATGCAGACGCTCTCGTCGGCGAGGCGCACATGCATGGCGTTCTGGTCGGCAGTGGAGTGAACCGCGACGGTCGCGATGCCGAGTTCCTTGCAGGCTCTCAGGACGCGCAGCGCGATTTCGCCGCGGTTGGCAATGAGGATCTTCTGGAACATCGGGGTGCCTTATTCGACAACGATGAGCGGTTCGCCATATTCGACCGGCTGGCCGTCCTCGACGAGAATGTCCGTGACCTTGCCCGACCGGGGCGCCGGGATCTGGTTCATCGTCTTCATCGCTTCGATGATGAGGATGGTCTGGCCCTCCTTGATGGTCTGTCCGACCTCGACGAAGGGGCGGGCTCCCGGGGAGGGGGAAAGGTATGCGGTTCCGACCATCGGTGCGTTCATGGTGTTGCGCGCGGGAGAGGGCGCTTCCTCAGGCGCGGCCGCGGACGGCTGGAGCTGCTGGGCCGGTGCCGCTGCCTGGACCGGCTGCTGTGCGGTCGCCTGGACGAAATGCGGCGAGGCGGCGCGGGAGACACGAATGCGCAGGTCTTCCTGTTCGATCTCGATTTCCGTGAGATCGGTCTCGGTCAGGATGTTCGCGAGGTCGCGGATCAGTGCCTGATCAACGCCGCCTTTCTTGATCACCATCGGGTTTAGCCCCTTTTCCCTTATTTGTTTTCGAACAGCGTTCGCAGAACGTTGAGACCGCGCGCCTTGTTTCCGCGTTCGCCGGGCGGCTCCGGCCAAAGCTGCCGGATGCTGCCCGCCGCTTACGCATCCTTAGCCTGCATGACGCCCGAACTCAAATCCGGGCGACATATAAGCAAGTGGAAAGAGGGATTAAAGCGCTCTTTTCCGGGGATGGAACCTCCGGCTCCGGGCGAACCGGGATCAGCAGCTGGTGCTGTTGCACTTCCGTACGTTGGCGACCTTCTGCTCGATGGCGGCGGCTCCCACGGCTCCTGCCATCGCCTCGTCGCCGATGATATAGGCGGGGGTACCGGTCAGATCGAGCTTGTTGGCGATGGTGTAGGCCTGCTTGATCTTCGCATCCACTGCAGGGTCTTCCAGCTTCTGCTTCAGCTCCTGCTTGCCGACGCCCAGCTTCTCGGCGATCCGGAAAGCCAGATCGCCGCTGGCCCGTGCCTGGCTTCCCATCAGCTCGTTGTGGAACTGCCGGAACTTGTCGGGGGCGATCATCTGGAAAGCGATGCTCACACGGCTGGCGGCGATGGAATCCTGGCCGAGGATCGGGAATTCCTTGAGGACGAAGCGGATGCCGTTGTCGCCGTCGATCAGCGCCTTCATGTCCTGGACGGCGTGCTTGCAGTAGGGGCAGTTGTAGTCGTAGAGCTCGACGACAGTGACGTCCCCCTTGGGATTGCCCAGGACCAGGTCTCCGGGGGCGTGGAATATCTCCTTCTTGTTGGCTGCGATGATCTTGCGGTCGTGGTTGCGTTGCGCCGCCTGCTGCTTGGCCTGGAGAGCGTCCTGGGCCTCCAGCAGGACCTCGGGGTGTCCGACGATGTAGTCGTGCACGAACTTCTGGAGTTGCGCCTTGTCGCTGGGGTCGAAGGCACTGGCCGGCTGAAGCGTGGCCAGTGCGGCGGCCAGCCCGAGGAGGGCGGCGAAAAGCTGTCTTTTCATCTGGGGTTGGGTCCTTTTGCTGCGGAGAGCGGTTTGCCTGCGCCGGATCCCGGCGATCTGGTCTGCGGCCTCCGTCGTCACTTTGCGGCCTGCAATATGTCGTCAGCCCGTATCCATGCCGGCGTTCCCTTTTGCAAGCGCTGTCTCGCGCGCACCGCGAAGATCTGTGCCTGGCGCTTGTCGCCGGCACGAAAATAGCCCTGCGCCAAGGTGAGCTGCGCTTCGCCGATCTTTCCGGCCTGGCCATATGCCTGCGACAATTCCCGATAGGCCGTGAAATTGTCGGGCTCTTCGCGCACACCGGAATTCAGATAGGTGATGGCGCGCTCAATGTTCGCCTTGCTGCCGGTCTGCAGCAGCGCGAAGCCGAGGCGGGCGCGGATCAGGCCCTGTTCATCGGGATGGAGATGCAGAGCGCGGGAGAACGCATCGGCGGCCTCGCCGGCGCGACCGAGAGTCAGCAGCATCTCGCCGCGCATTTCGCGGAAATAGGGGTTCGAAGGCTGCTGCCGGATCAGTTCTTCCATCTGCGCCAGGCCCTTGCGCGTGTCGCCTGCGAGGTGGGCGCCGATCGCAAGGCCGTAGCGCGCCGCCAGGCTGCGCCTGTCATTGCGGAATATCTGTGCCACCTTGGCGGAGCCGCCCGTGTAGGCCGCGATCTTGGCCCGCGCCAGATCGTGCCGTTCCTGCAGGGCCGGAGGATCCTTGCGACCAAAATAGGGACTCTTGTGCGCCAGCCGTTTCAGGAGATCGATTCGCTCCTGCGGCAGGGGGTGGCTCAGCTCGTAGGGATTCTGGTTGACGCCGGCCAGCGCGTTCTGGCGGGAGAAGCGCTCGAATGTCCTGAGCATGCCCGAGGCCGACTGGTGCGTGGCATCGAGAAACCGGACGGCCGCCTGGTCGGCGTTCATCTCCTCCGAGCGACGATAGCTGAGGAGGTAGCGGCTGGCGATCGAGCCCGTGCCGATGGCCATGCCCATGCCGGCCGACGCGGCCCCGCCGCTGTGCATCGCCGCACCGCCGGCCACGGCTCCGACCCCGAGAAGGCTGCCGACGACGCTCAGTGTCCGGGCGCTCGCGAGCTGCTGGCGCAGCCTCTGCTCGTGTCCGTCTGCGATATGGCCGCATTCGTGTGCGATCACGCCAATGACTTCGTTCGGCGTGTCGGCTTCCATGATCGTCCCGGTGTCGATGAAGATCCTGTGCCCGTCGACAAAGGCGTTGAAGTGCGGATCGTTGACAAGGACGACCTCGATGCCGCGGCGCGAGAGCCCGGCGGCCTTGAAGATCGGCCGCGCATAGTCCTTGAGCAGACCCTCGATTTCGGCGTCTCGGACGACGCTGACGGTGGCGGCGCGACTCTGGCGAGCATGCAGCGACGCCGTCAGCGCGACCGCCACCGCAAGAAGCGCCGCGAAGAGGTTTCCGTGCCGGCGGCGGCCGCGGATGGCTGTTCTCATTCGTTATCTCCTCTTGGCACCATATCGTTGGTGGCAGTCTGGTCAAAACATGTCCGGTGCGGCAAAAGTCGGGCTCGCAGGATTGTGATCGCAATGCCAATGCGGCAATTTTCCGGCGCCGGCGGACAAAGGAGAGTGAGTGGCGTGATTCCCGTTTCCAAGCGCAGCGAAGTCGAACCGTTCCATGCCATGGATGTCCTGGCGGAGGCGACCAGACGTCGCGAAAGCGGCCGCCCGGTCATTTCACTCGCCGTCGGCCAGCCCGCCCATCCGGCACCCCGCACTGCGTTGGAGGCGGCGCGGGATGCACTCGAGGCCGGCCGCATCGGCTATACGGACGCCCTCGGGCGCCGAAGCCTCAAGGCGGCGATCGCCCGCCACTATGCCTTGCGACACGGCGTCGACGTGGCCGTCGAGCGGATTGCGGTGACCACTGGCTCCTCGGCGGCGTTCAACCTCGCCTTCCTTGCGCTGTTCGATGCGGGAGCGAGGGTTGCGATCACGCGGCCGGGGTATCCAGCATATCGAAATATCCTCGCCATGCTCGGTCTCGAGGCGGTGGAAATCCCGGTCGGCATCGATCACGCGTTCACGCTGACCCCGGCTGCACTGGAGGCCGAGCAGGCCAGGAGCGGCAGAAAGATCGACGGCGTTCTTCTTGCCAGTCCGGCCAATCCGACCGGTACCGTCACCGGCAGGGAGCGGCTTGCAGAACTGGCCGCCTACTGTTCGAAGAAGTCCATCGCATTCATTTCGGACGAGATCTACCACGGCCTGACATTCGTCGGGGAGGAGACCAGTGCACTGGAACTGACCGAGGAGGCGGTGGTCGTCAACTCATTCTCGAAATACTACTGCATGACGGGGTGGCGGATTGGCTGGATGGTCCTGCCGCCGTCTCTCGTTCGACCCGTCGAGCGCATGGCCCAGAGCCTTTACATCAGCGCTCCGGAAATATCGCAGATCGCCGCCGAGGCGGCGCTCGACGGCCGGGAGGAACTGGATGCGGTCCGCGAGGGATATGATCGCAACAGACAGTTGATGGCTCGGCGCCTGCCCGAACTCGGACTGGACATCGCCTCTCCGATGGATGGTGCGTTCTACGCCTATGTCGACATTTCCCGCCACAGCAATGACAGCATGTCGTTTGCCTACGACATGCTCGAGGCGACAGACGTGGCGGCCACTCCGGGCGCCGACTTCGATCCCGTGGAGGGACACCGCGCCATGCGACTGTCGTATGCCGGCAGCCATGGCGACATGGAAGAGGCTCTCGACAGGATGCAGCGCTGGTTGACCGGCTGACGCGAAGCGGGCCGCACCTGGCGGCCCGCTTCCATCCATACGTCGCCGGCTGCGAAATTCCTCAGAAGAAGCCTCGGCGTTGCCACCAGCCGGCCTTCTTGGGCTTCGCCTTTTCGCCGGACTGTTCCGCCGCTTTCTCGTCCGTAGCGTTCTTCGTCGAGGTCAAGACGGGTTCGCTGGCGATCTTGCCTTCCGACGAACGGCTGCGCGTGGGCTTCGCCTCGGCAGCCTCAGCCTTCTCGGGCTGCTTTTCAGTCTCGGCTGCTTCGGGGGTGTCGTCGGCCGCCTCGGCCGGGCTTCCCGCGATCTCGGGCAAGGCCTCCGGAGCAGCTTCCGCGACCTCGCTCGTCGCGACGTTCTCTTCGGATACTGCCGCCTCTTCCTGGCGGCTGGAGCGCCGTCGCCGTCTTTCCTTCGGCTTCGCGTCGCTCTCGGGAGCCGCCGCTTCCGTGGGCTCGGTTGCCGCGTCGACCTGTGCGGCGTCGCCGCTGGCGGTGGCCTCTGCTGCCACGGGCTCGAACGTCGCGGCCGACTGATCCGCGTCCGTCGGCTGATCGGCCGTGGATGGCTGGCCATCGCCGCCGGCACGCTTGCGGCGTCCACCGCGCTTGCCGCGGCGTCGACGCTTGTGCTGGCGCTGCTCGTCGTCTTCGTCGCCGTCTTCGGAGTGCGCCTCTTGGGCGGTCTCGCTCTCCTGCTCGTGATCGTCGCTGTCGTCGAAGCCGCTGTCGCTTTCGCCGGAGCGACCGCCGCGGCGCCGCCGCCGGCGCTTGCGCTTGTGTCTGCCGCCGGAATCGTCCGCCGAGCTTTCCTGCCCGGGAGCCTCGTCCTCGGCCTCTTCGGGCGCCTCGTCGATGTCGTCCAGGTCCTCCAGGCTGGAGTCGTAGTGGACGATCTGGTCGATCTGCACCGGCTGCTCGACTGCTTCTCCCCGCTCGACGAGGAAATGCTGGGTGCCGACGTGGTCGTCGGCCTCGATGACGATCGAAAGGCCGAATCGCTTCTCGAGATCGACGATCGTCTCCCGCTTCTGGTTCAGAAGGTAGAGCGCGATCTCCGGCAGTGCGCGGACGGTGATGTTGTGCGTCGTGTTCTTGAGGAGATATTCCTCTATGCCGCGGATGCAGTGCAGTGCCACTGACGACTTCGAGCGGACGTGACCAGTGCCGCCGCAGGCCTCGCAGACCTGTGTGGTGCTTTCGAGGACGCTGGCACGAATCCGCTGCCGCGACATTTCGAGAAGTCCGAAATGGGAGATGCGGCCGACCTGGATCCTTGCGCGATCGTGCTTCAGGCAGTCCTTCAGCTTCTTCTCGACAGAGCGGTTGTTGCGCTTTTCCTCCATGTCGATGAAGTCGATGACGATCAGCCCGGCAAGGTCCCGCAGGCGGAGCTGGCGGGCGACTTCCTCGGCGGCTTCCAGGTTGGTCTGGAGCGCGGTGTCCTCGATGGAGTGTTCCTTGGTCGAGCGGCCCGAGTTGACGTCGATCGCGACCAGCGCCTCGGTCTGGTTGATGATGATGTAGCCGCCCGACTTCAGCGTCACCTGCGGCTGCAGCATCCGGTCCAGCTGTGCCTCTATGCCGGAGCGGGCGAAGATCGGGTGGATGTCGCGATAGGGCTGAACCACCTTGGCGTGGCTCGGCATCAGCATCTTCATGAAGGTCTTCGCTTCGCGATAGCCTTCCTCGCCCGACACGACGATTTCGCTGATGTCCTTGTTGTAGAGGTCGCGGATCGAGCGCTTGATCAGGCTGCCTTCCTCGTAGACCAGTGTCGGGGCCGTCGAGGAGAGGGTCAGGTTGCGGACGTTCTCCCACAGGCGCATGAGATATTCGAAGTCGCGCTTGATTTCCGCCTTGGTGCGGTTCGCTCCGGCCGTGCGCAGGATGACGCCCATGCCCTGCGGCACGTTGAGCTCGCGGGCGATCTCCTTCAGGCGCTTGCGGTCCGGCACGTTGGTAATCTTGCGGGAGATGCCGCCGCCGCGGGCGGTGTTCGGCATCAGCACGGAGTATCGGCCGGCAAGCGAAAGGTAGGTCGTGAGGGCCGCGCCCTTGTTGCCGCGTTCTTCCTTGACGACCTGGACGAGCAGGATCTGCCGGCGCTTGATGACTTCCTGTATCCGGTACTGCTTGCGCGGCTTGCGCTGCGAGCGGTCCGGCAGTTCCTCCAGGGCGTCCTCGGCCCCGACTAACTCGACCTTCGTGTTTTCGCCGTTCTCGTCCTCGGAGGAGTCCTCGTCGTCGCGCGGATTCCGTGCCTCGTCGGCACGCGCCGAACCGGCCTCGATTTCCTCCGCGGCCATCCGGTCGGGGTCAACCTCCTCGGAGACGGAGTCGGCCTCGACTGCCGCGAGCATCTCGTCCGGCCTGGACTTCGATCCTTCTTCGCCGTTCTCGTCGCCTTCGGCGGCAGTGGCTTCCCCAGTCTCTTCCGGCGCGGCGGGACCATCACCCGCCGGGACGTCCGATGAGGCAGACCCGGCGTCCTCGGCAAATACGCCTCCCGCCTTGTCGTCGGCATTGCCCGCGTCCGTATCCCGGGGCTTCTTCCGGCTTCGGCTGCGGCGGCTCTTCGCCTTGGGCTTGGCTTCCTTGGCGGTCGCCTCAGCCTCGTCCAATTCTTCCTCGGCTGCGGGGGAGTCGTCGTTTTCCTCGTCGGCCTCGGCACGTTCCGCCTCGGCTTCCGCCTGGAGCAGTGCCTGCCTGTCTGCGAGCGGGATCTGGTAGTAGTCGGGGTGAATTTCGGAGAAGGCGAGGAACCCGTGGCGGTTTCCGCCGTAGTCGACGAACGCGGCCTGCAGCGAGGGTTCGACCCTCGTGACCTTCGCGAGGTAGATATTTCCGCGCAGCTGCTTCTTGTGCTGCGATTCGAAGTCGAATTCCTCTATGCGGTTTCCGCGAACGACGACGACGCGTGTCTCTTCTTCGTGAGACGCGTCGATGAGCATTTTTTCTGCCATGGAAGATGTGCTCCTCGGCAAGCAATGCCGCTCCGCCGCTGGCCGCCAGGCCGCGATTGCGCAGTCGGAGTTATTGCTGTGCCGGATAAGGGGGCAGTCGCATGCCGGCCGGAACGGGCACGGAAGAAGGCAGCATCGCAATGCCGGGACCGAAGTCCGTCCGCCTTTCCGAGATGTTCAGTCATTCCGATCGACATTTCAAACGACTTGCCAAAACAAAACAGGGCCAAAACGACCCGATGATAATAAAAGCGGCCTTACGGTATCCGGGGCGCTTGTTGCCGCCGCTGTCCGATCAGGCATGCCTGACTTCTTACAATCACCGGCAAGGATCCGACGCGGTTGGACGACGGATGAAATCTGGTCCGGCGCCGAATTCCCCATTGGAAAGGGGCGGCCGCCCATCAACAGATATTTCTATCCCGTCAATACGCCTTATCCTCGACTTGCTTTTATGTTCTGGCCCGGTTTCTGGCAAGAGAAAAGAAATGCGGTATCGATGCGGCAGGGGGTAGCGGCTATGACGAAAGGGTGAGACCCGAACATGTGTTTGCCGCATTGTATCGCAATTTGTGCGGGCGGGCGTGCTTCGCGGCGGTGATTCGCCGGGAGAACAACAGCGGGAGCGATCGGGGCCATGGTCGTGGGGTGATGAGACTTTCTGTTTTGCCGGAGATGCATGTGGAGGAAAGCTTGCGCAGCGCCGCAGTGAAGCCTGGCTTGGTGCGGCCGCTCGCGATCTTCCTGCTGATGTTCGTCGCGGTCGCGGTCGCCGGGATGGCGTGTGCGCGGGCGGATCCGGTGGTGGCCTTCTCGGCCCGGGTCGCCGGTGACGACCACCGGGGCCGGCTCGTGATGGATTTCGACCGCCGTCCGGACGTGTCGGTGCACTACGTCGATTCCCCGCCGCGCATCCTCGTCGACCTGCCCGAGACGGCGTTCGCGCTGCAGAAGGGTGCTCTTGGTCCTCGCGGTCTTTTCAGCAGCGTCCGCTACGGCGCGATGGGGCCCGGCCGATCGCGGATCGTCCTCCAGACCAAGTCGCCGGCACGGGTTGACCTGAAGCAGGTCGTCCAGGGGGACGGAGCGAACGATGCACGGCTTGTGCTCGATATTACAACGGTTTCTCAGGATGAATTCTCACGGTTGCTGAAGTCAGAAAACTGGGCTGCTGAGGCCGATCAGGCCCCCGACCGGCCGGTCGCGTCACCAAAGGCGGGACGCGCGCATGCGTTCACCGTCGTCGTCGATCCCGGCCATGGCGGCATCGACAGCGGTGCCGTCGGAATTACGGGCACGCTCGAGAAGGACGTGACGCTGGCGTTCGGAAAGCAGCTCGCGGCCGACCTCAGGGCGGAGGACGTACATGTCGTCATGACGAGGACGGACGACGAATTCGTCAGCCTCGCGGACCGGGTCAAGATCGGTCGCGAGAACCGCGCGGACCTTTTCATTTCCGTCCATGCGAACACGATTTCCGTCAAGGGAATACGGGGTGCCACCGTCTACACGCTGTCGGACAAGGCGTCGGACCGACTGTCCCAGGCCGTAGCCGACGACGAGAACAGGGCGGATGCTGTCGCCGGCGTCACCGATGCGCAGGAGCCGAAGGGTGTCGCCGACATACTGATGGACCTGACGCGTCGGGAGACGCAGGTCTTCTCGATCGGTCTGGCCAACAAGATCGTTTCGTCCTTCGAAGGCAACATCCGTCTGATCAACAATCCGCACCGATACGCCGGCTTCCGGGTGCTCGAGGCTCCGGACGTTCCGTCTGTGCTCATCGAACTCGGCTACCTTTCGAACCCCGCCGACGAAAAGCTGTTGAAGGACGCCGGGTGGCGGGCGGACGTGGCCAAGCTGCTGACGAAGTCGATCCTTCGCTACAGATCGACCGTGTTGGCGAGCCGCAATTGACATGTGCTAGTGTCGGGGGAAGGCGTGGCGGCGGGTGTGGCCCGGGAAACACAGCTTCTGGCGATTCGCGCCTTTCGACAGCTTCCGCAGCCGCCCGGTCCTAATTGGTTTGCATTCATGGGACTTTGCTCTAGACAGCGACGCCATGGACGCGGACCTTCGGGCCTTGCTTTCGGGATCCGGGGTCTTTTCGGCGGATCGGCGCGGGAGCCGACGGAAGCGGCGGAACAGATGGTTCTTTGCGCATGATCAGGTTCATCGGATATCTTTTCGGCATCGGCGCGGTGTTCTTCCTCGTCATCGCGGGCGGGGTGGCGCTCTATGTCGGCCACATCGCCAAGGACCTGCCGGACTACGAGGTGCTGGCCAAGTACGAGCCGCCTGTGACGACGCGCCTGCATGCCGCGGACGGCGCGCTGATGGCGGAGTATGCCCGCGAGAGGCGGCTCTACCTGCCGATCCAGGCAATTCCCGACCGCGTCAAGGCGGCTTTCGTTTCGGCCGAGGACAAGAACTTCTACTCGCATCCCGGCATCGACATCGCCGGCATTCTGCGGGCGGTCGTCATCAATGTCGAGAATCTCGGGAGCGGACGCCGTCTGGTCGGCGCGTCCACGATCACCCAGCAGGTCGCGAAGAACTTCCTGCTGAGTTCGGACCAGACCTATGCCCGCAAGATAAAGGAAGCGATACTGTCGCTCAGGATCGAGCACGCCTATTCGAAGGATCGCATTCTCGAACTCTATCTCAACGAAATCTATTTCGGCTACAACGCCTATGGCATCGCAGGCGCCGCGCTGACCTATTTCAACAAGTCCGTCAACGAGCTGACGGTGGCCGAGATGGCCTATCTCGCCGGGCTCGTGAAGGGGCCGGCGAACTACGATCCGTTCAGCGACACGAAGGCCGCCATCGACCGGCGCAACTACGTCATCGACCGGATGATGGAGAACGGCTATGTCAGCAAGAAGGAAGGCGAGAGCGCCAAGGCGCAGCCGCTCGGCGTTCATTTGCACCGCTCCGGCTCCTACCTGTTCGCCGCGGACTACTTCACCGAGGAAGTGCGGCGCCAGATCATCGACAAATACGGCAAGAACGCCCTTTACGAAGGCGGCCTTTCCGTCCGGACGACGCTCGATCCGGCGATCCAGCGCATGGCGCGGAAGGCGTTGCAGAAAGGCCTCGTCGCCTATGACCAGCGGCGCGGCTATCGGGGCCCGGTGAAATCGATCGAGATCGGCAACGACTGGGGCGAAGCACTGAACGCCGTCAAGCCGCTCTCCGACGTTCCGGAGTGGAAGCTGGCCGTTGTGCTCGGAGCGAGCGACAGCGGCGTCGACATCGGTATCCGGCCGGAGAGTTCGGAGTCCGGGAAGGTCGATACGGCCCGGGTAACGGGTACGATTGCGCCGGACGACATGAAGTGGGCCTATCGTGTGCTCAAGGGCGACAAGTACCGTACGGTGAAGTCGCCGGCGGAGGTGCTGTCGGCGGGCGACGTGATCTATGTCGAGCCCGTAAAGGCCGAGGACGGCTCGATGCGCTACCTGTTGCGCCAGCCGCCGAAGGTGCAGGGCGGGCTGGTGGCGATGGATCCGCACACGGGCCGCGTGCTCGCGATGGTCGGCGGCTTCTCCTACGCCCAGTCGGAGTTCAACCGGGCGACGCAGGCCATGCGCCAGCCCGGCTCTTCGTTCAAGCCGATCGTCTATTCGGCCGCGCTCGACAACGGCTACACGCCGGCGACGCTGGTGCTCGACGCGCCGATCCAGGTGATGTCTGGCGGGAAGCTGTGGGAGCCGAAGAACTACGGCAACGAGCAGGCCGGTCCTGCGACGCTGCGTTTCGGCCTCGTCCATTCGCGCAACCTGATGACCGTGCGCCTCGCGAAGGTGATCGGCATGAAGCTCGTCGCCCAGTACGCCGAGCGATTCGGCGTCTACGACAGCCTGCCGCCATATCTTCCGATGGCGCTCGGGTCCGGTGAAACGACCGTGCTTCGGATGGTCTCCGCCTATTCCGTCTTCGCCAATGGCGGCAAGCAGATCCATCCCTCGCTCGTCGACCGGATCCAGGACCGGTATGGCCACACGATATACAAGCACGACACCCGCAAGTGCGAGGGATGCGATGCGAAGGCCTGGACTGGGCAGGAAGAACCGACGATCGTCGACAAGCGCGAACAGGTTCTCGACCCGATGACCGCCTACCAGATCACCTCGATGCTGGAGGGGGTCGTCCAGCACGGCACGGCGGCCGGCCGGGTGACCCTCGACCGTCCGGTGGCTGGCAAGACTGGCACGACGAACGACGAAAAGGACGCATGGTTCGTGGGCTACACGCCGAACCTCGTCGCCGGCGTCTATATCGGTTTCGACAATCCGACGCCGATGGGGCACGGCGAGACCGGGGGCGTGCTGGCGGCGCCCGTCTTCAACGACTTCATGAAGGCCGCCCTGAAGGACAGCCCGCCCGCCGACTTCCGCAAGCCGGACGGGTTGCGGATGGTGGCGATCGACCAGAAGACGGGGATGGCCCCGCCTCCCGGCGACAAGAACGTCATTCAGGAAGCATTCAAGCCGGGCATGGGTCCCTCGACCACCTACTCGGTCATCGGTCTCGGCGACGGCATGGCGAGCGGCGCAGAGATAACGGACATCTCTCCGCAGGCGACGCGTGCGGTGACGACGGGTGCCGGCGGGCTTTACTGATCGGGCGATCTCCGGGCTTTACTTGGGTTGCGCGCATCTCTATCTAGCGGCTCTGACATCGAAAGCAGACGACGGAAGCCATGCGTAGCGAAACCCAGACCACAGTCGACGAAATCAAGCAGGGCATCGGCCTGCTGAGGAGGCATCTTTGACTGGGATCAGGCCGTCAAGCGACTCGACTACCTGAACAACAAGGCCGAGGACGCCGACATCTGGAACGATCCGGTGGAGGCACAGAAGCTGATGCGCGAGCGACAGCAGCTCGAGGACGGCATCGGCGGCGTCCGGCAGATCGAGGCGGCGCTCAGCGACAATCTCGAATTGATCGAGCTCGGTGAGGAAGAGGGCGACGACGAGGTCGTCGGAGAGGCGGAAGAAGCGCTGCGGAAGCTGCGCTCGGACGTCGACCGCCGCCAGATCGAAGCGCTGCTGTCCGGCGAGGCCGACTCCAACGACACCTATCTGGAGGTCCATTCCGGCGCCGGCGGCACCGAGAGCCAGGACTGGGCACAGATGCTGCTGAGGATGTACACGCGCTGGGCGGAGCGGCACAAGCTGAAGGTCGAGGTCATGGAGGTCCACGACGGCGAGGAGGCCGGCATCAAGTCGGCGACGATCCTGGTCAAGGGACACAACGCCTACGGCTGGCTCAAGACCGAATCCGGCGTTCATCGCCTCGTCCGCATTTCTCCCTTCGACAGCCAGGCCCGCCGCCACACGTCGTTCTCGAGCGTCTGGGTCTATCCGGTTGTCGACGATTCGATCGAGATCGACGTCAACGAGTCCGATTGCCGGATCGATACCTATCGGTCGTCAGGAGCCGGTGGCCAGCACGTCAACACCACGGACTCCGCCGTGCGCATCACGCACATTCCGACAGGCATCGTGGTGCAGTGCCAGCAGGAGCGCTCCCAGCACAAGAACCGGGCGAAGGCCTGGGACATGTTGCGCGCGCGCCTCTACGAAGAGGAACTGAAGAGGCGGGAAGATGCCGCGAACGCCGAAGCCGCCTCGAAGTCGGACATCGGCTGGGGTCACCAGATCCGTTCGTACGTCCTGCAGCCGTACCAGCTCGTCAAGGACTTGCGGACCGGCGTCGAGAGCAGCAATCCGCAGGAAGTTCTGGACGGAGCGCTGGATCCCTACATGGAAGCCGCGCTGGCCCATCGTATCGAGGGGCGGGACACCGTAGTCGAGGACGTCGACTGACGACGGGAGCCCGATCGGGACGTTGCCCGCGGGAGGCCCGTCGGCAGGAGCCGACCGGCTGGCGGGCAGGCCCGTTCAGCGAACGCTGCCGACGAGAGCGGGGCGTCCGTCGCTGATCTTGTCCCAGTGCGCGTCGTCAAGGGAAGACTGGCGCTTGAGGAACGTGTAGTTCGTATCCGACCAGAGCAGAACTTTCTGGCGCATGTTGTCGAGGACGAAGTCGCCACGATCGGTGTGCACGGTCAGCACCGCGTGCCCATCGCCGTTGGGCTGCAGAACGACGGTCATCAGCAGATCGGATTCGGGAAACCCGTTCTGGATGAGGATCTTCCGTTTGAGCAGAGCGTAGTCTTCGCAGTCGCCGACCGTCGTCGGGTAGGTCCAGTATTCGGCGACGCCGTAGGCCTGCATGTCGGTCTCCGGCCTGATGGTCGCATTGACCTGGTAGTTGACGTCGAGCAGTGTCTGCCAGCGTGAGGGTGTCAGGATCATCGGGTCGGAGTTTGCCGCCCGCTGGCTGCAGTCGCGAGGATTTCGCCTGCAGAAATCATAATGACCGATGGGCGGGGACGCCGGACCGGAAATCGTCATGAAGGCCGGAAGCGGCTTCGCTTCCGTGGCGGTCATCATGCATGAAGCAGCGATCAGCGCCATCGACATGTATTTGAGAGCCGTCTTCATTGTCTACTCCCTGTTGTTGGGAGTAGAATGACAGACGTAATTTTATTTCACGCGAAAATCGACTGCAAAACTATAATAGTGTTTAAGGCGACTTAGCGTAAAACCAAGTACAAATTTGAATAAAATTTTACAGAAAGTTGCTTTGAAGGGGGTTGGTGAGGAGTTCGGGCGACGAGCGAAGCATACAAGCGTTCGCAACGAAAAAGCCGCCCGGCATGTTTCTGCCCGGCGGCTGCTTTCAGGAACTGCGGTTCGTTGCTAAAGGAACTGCCGCAATGCCTCCTGCGGCTGGATCGTCGCGAATTCGATCGCGACCCCTTCCTGGAAGTGGCGGACCACGCGGCCGCGCATGGTGCCGAGCGTGACCTGGGTGCCGAGCGCGGGACGAACGTCGATGTCGATCGCCGCGCCGGAAAGGGAAAGATCGATGATCCGGCAGGGGTAGCGTCGTCCGTCCTGCAGCAGGACTTCGGCCCGTGCGTTGCGCGGCGCGAACCTGTCGTGCCTGCGATCTTCCGGCAAGCTGAGTTCGTGCTTGTTGGCTATCCAGGTCAACTGTGCGGCCAGCTTGTCGCGCTTGCGGTCCGTCGCCTTGACGTTGACCATGAAGCCATCCGCTCGGGCGCTGGAGACCCGGCCCTCGATCCGTCCCAGGTGGTCGAGATAGGCGACGATCCGTTCGCCTTCGGCGGGCTTCGCAGCCGATTCGAACAACACGTCGCCGGGCGACATCTGCGTCACCATGCAATCGTATTCCTCGAAATTGGCGCGCATCAAGCGGCCTGGCAAGTTTACGGTGACCCGGCTGAAGGCCGCTTTCGTGTCCACCGGACCGGGGAAGGGGGACTGATGATTCGTAGCAGGTCGCATCTGGCGGTTCGCCTGAATAATCCGTGACCCGGCCAATCTAGCCCAGTCTTTCTTAACAAGAGGTAAGGTTAATCGTTAAAGCTCACGTTCGGCGGTCGAGCAGGGGTCGCGAAGCGACGGAGCCGTCAATTCACGGGGCGGGACAGGTTTGCAGGTCCGCAGGGTTGTTCCGGTATGGGGCAGGCTGGTCCGGAGCGACGCTACTTGTCTCGTCCGCCCTCGATGACCGTCAGGCGGCGAAGTCGCTCCACGCCGCGCCCGAATCCCTTGCTGCGGTAGACGGAGGTTGCCGGAGGAACGGCGATCTCCGGGCGGTTGCCGAGGAAGACGCTCTCCTTGTCGGGGTCGATGAGGCGAAGCGAGATGGTGTTGACGCCGACGACAGGGTCGAGGTTCAGCCAATACGGCTTCTCGAAGGGATTCGCGGTCCCGAGAAACCGGTCGATGCGGGAGCCGCCGCTCACCAGCGGCAGGAGGAGAAGCTCCAGTTCCACGGAGCGGCCCGCCTGGCTCTCGCCGGAGAGATGCATGACGATCGGCAGGCCCCGGTCCTTCGCGTAACCGACCTGTTTCAAAGCGGAATTGGCCTGACCGGGCAGCCATAGCGATTCCAGCGGCCTGTCCCGCAGCTCGCGCCCGAACATGGCGCAGATGGCGGTTCCTGCGAGCCGGAAGGTGAAGCTGCGCTCGGCAGCCCATTCGAGAATGAACACGTTGGGCAGGGTGGTCTGGATGTCGGCGGGCTCGATCTCGCGGCGGAGGGGAGCGGCACGCTCCTCGCGGCGCCGGTTCCAGTAGCCGAAGAGGGCAAGGCTAGATTTGTGTTTCATGACATTCGCTTGCTATCGCTGTTGCACTTTGTGCCACTGTGGGACACGGCACGATGTGTTGGCTGCCATTGGCGCTTGCGTTGCGAGCGGCATGCCAGAAGCGGGTCGTTAGGGTTAATGCTTCCTTCGAAGTCCCCGGACGGATGGATATTTCGCGTGCGCCGCATTAAGAGGGGGCGAACGCTTCGGAAGGGACGCAATGGACGATTGGGCAGAGACGGACGCTGGCGGTACCGAACAGCGTCGCGGACGACCGGCGCGTGAACCCGTGTTCAACATTCCGCCAGTGCTCGGTTGGGCCCTGCTATTCCTTTGGGTCGTGCATGCGGTGCGCGTGTATCTGCTCAGTCCGGCCGCCGACAATGTGCTTCTGGTGCAGACGGCTTTCATCCCGCTGCGCTACGTCACGCCGCTCGATCAGCAGTCGCTCGCCTGGCTGTGGTCGCCGCTGACCTACTCCTTCCTGCATGGCGGTTTCCTGCACATCTTCGTCAATTCGATCTGGATGGTCGCATTCGGCGCGGTGGTGGCGCGGCGCCTCGGGCCGGTGCGGTTCTGCATCTTCTGGGTCGCGACCTCGGCGGCGGCTGCCGCGGCGTTCCTCGCCTTGAACTGGGGCGCTGCGGTGCCGGTCATCGGAGCCTCGGGAGTGGTTTCGGGGCTGATGGGGGGAGCGGCGCGCTTCGCTTTTCCGAGATCCGGACCGTTCCGGCGCGAAAACGCGCACTACCTGCCGCGCGTGGGCATTTTCGAGTCTCTGCAAAACCGGACGGTGCTCGCCTACGTGTTGATCTGGTTCGGCATCAACTTCCTGACCGCCTTCGGCTTTGCGCCCGGCGCCGGGCCCGGCGTGATGGTCGCCTGGCAGGCGCACATCGGGGGATTCCTCTTCGGCTTCCTGTTTTTCGGCGCATTCGACCGGCGCGACTGGGCCTGAGGAAGATACGGCCTCAATGCGGGAGAGGGCGCGGCCTGCGTGGTCAGGCCCACCGTTTTCCGGCTATTGCGTTCGGACCACCGAGGGCGCACGATGACATTCCTGCGTCAGTTTGACGCTGTCCGTCGGTTCGGGCGCGTCCGTTCGATTTGCGCCCCAGCAGGGAGGTTTCGAATGAATGTCAAGCTGATCCTCGACGAGAAGGGCCGGGACGTCGTCACGGT
Source organism: uncultured Alphaproteobacteria bacterium (assembly GCA_963760965.1). Classification (GTDB taxonomy): domain Bacteria; phylum Pseudomonadota; class Alphaproteobacteria; order Rhizobiales; family Rhizobiaceae; genus Pararhizobium_B. The sequence goes on along the minus strand of CAVXEW010000009.1, from coordinate 70,868 downwards.
CGAGGCGGCCGCCAGCCTGGGCGATGTCGTCCAGACGCTCGCCGACCGCAAGATCGGCGCCGCCGTGATCGTCGACGAGGGCAACCGGATCAAGGGCATCCTGTCGGAGCGCGACATCGTAAGAGCGCTCGCAAGACGCGGCGCGGCTTCGCTCGGAGAGCCGGTGTCTTCCGTCATGACCGCCTCCGTCACGGTCTGCACCGAGACCCATACCGTGGACCAGGTGATGGAGATGATGACGAACGGCAGGTTCCGCCACGTGCCTGTCGAAAGGGACGGGCAGCTTGCGGGCATCGTCTCTATCGGCGATGTGGTGCGAAAGAGGATCGAGGCCGTCGAGCGCGAGGCCGAGGAAATGAAGGCCTACATCGGCAGTTGACGCCGCTTCATTTCGGCGTCCTGCTCATTCGCGGACGACAGCTTGCAGGCGCTTGACCTCGGTGATCTGGGCCCGCGCGGCCTCGTAGCCGCGCTCGATCGCCTCTCCGGCGCGATAGAATTCGGATAGGCCGATATCGGAGAGCCTTGGCAGGAGCGAGATGTCGGGCGGGTCGCCGGCAAGGCGGGCGCGCGAGATGCGGTCCTGTATGATGTTGAAGGCCTGGACCATCACGCCCGTCATTCCGAGCCGATGACCCGTTCGGGTGCTGTTGCGAACGGTCTCCGGCGGCGGGGTCGTCTTTGGATGAACGTCGGTCGCACTGTGCTTGATGACCGCGGAGCGGCCGTACAGGTCGTGATGGAGGTTGACGCCCACGACGAGGCGCTCCTCCAGGGCGCGGCAGACCGATACCGGCACCGGGTTCACGAGGGCACCGTCCACCAGCGTCCGACCGTTGCATTCGACGGGCTCGAAGATGCCGGGCAGGGCATAGGAGGCACGAATTGCGGTGATCAGCGAGCCGCTTGGAATCCAGACCTCGTGCCCCGTGGATATTTCCGTCGCGACCGCGACGAAGGTCCGGTCGAGGTCCTCTATCCTTATTCCTTCCAGATGCTCCCGCATGCGATTGTTCAGCCGCATGCCACCGAAAAGACCACTTCCGCCAATGGCGAAGTCGAGCAGGCCGGCGATCCGCCGCATCGTGAGGCTGCGCGCGAAATCCTCTAGTTCATCCAGCTTGCCAGCAAGATAGCAGCCGCCAACGAGCGCGCCGATCGATGTTCCCGCGATCATGCCGATCTGTACGCCGGCCTCGTCGAAGGCCCGAAGAACGCCGATATGCGCCCATCCCCGCGCGGCTCCACCGCCCAGAGCCAGCGCGATCCTTGTCGGCGGCACGATCTTTCCGGCAGGCTGGCCGGAGAGATCGGTAGCCTCTCCCTCGTCTCCGCTTTCGGCGACCAGTGCGCGCTCGCCGTGCGCAAGCAGGGTCCAGTTCAGCATTTCCATCGATCCCTTCGGCCCGGAACCATGCATGAACTCATAAATATCGCGATGGCATGCTTTCAAATTCGTGAATCGAGGTAGATGTTGCATCAAATTGACGCGCCCTATCCACCGCGCGTCTCCGCAAGGGACTTCAGCCGGCGCGCTCGGACCTGAGGGCAGGGGTGCCATCGGCGTCCTTCTCGACCCGCCGATAGAAGCAGCTTCTCGCTCCGGTGTGGCAGGTCGCCCCGTCGCCCAGCACCCTGACTTTCAGCCAGAGTGCGTCCTGATCGCAGTCGATCCGCATCTCCAGGACCTCGAGCAGGTTGCCCGAGGTCTCGCCCTTCTTCCAGAGGCTCTGACGCGAGCGGCTGAAGAAGTGCCCCAGGCCGGTCTCGATCGTCAGAGACAGGGCCTCCGCGTTCATGTGCGCGAGCATCAGGAGCGTACCGTCCGCAGCGTCTGTGACCACTGCCGTGACTAGGCCGTTCGCGTCGAAGCGGGGCATGAGCACTTCGCCGTGCTCCAGCATCGCCTTTTCGTCGGATGGGTAGGGAAAGGTGGGCTGCATTCGCGCGGTATCTGGTTCTAGTCGCGGCCGGTGCGAAGCAAGGTCAGGAACCGGACCTGTTCGGCGGGATCGTCCCTGAACCGGCCTGTAAAGCTCGTGGTGAGCGTGGTCGAGCCCTGCTTCTTGATGCCGCGCATGGACATGCAGAGATGCTCGGCATCTATCATGACGGCGACGCCGCGCGGGCGCAGAGTGTCGTCGATGGCTCGCGCGATCTGGGCCGTCATCGCCTCCTGCGTCTGCAGCCTGCGGGCAAAGACCTCCACGACGCGGGCGATCTTCGACAGGCCGAGAACGCGTTCGTCCGGCAGGTAGGCGACGTGAGCCTTGCCGATGATCGGCACCATGTGGTGTTCGCAGTGAGAATGAAAAGGAATGTCCTTCACCAGAACGATGTCGTCGTATCCGGCGACTTCCTCGAAAGTGCGACCGAGGATCTCCTCGACGTTCTCGTCGTATCCGGCGAAGAGTTCGCGGTAGGCCTTTGCGACCCGCGCCGGCGTCTCGAGCAGTCCCTCGCGTTGCGGATCGTCGCCCGCCCAGCGGAGGAGCGTGCGAACAGCGTCCTCGGCTTCCGCCTGGGTCGGGCGCTCGGCCTCGCTCGAATCGGCCAAATTCCTGAGTATCGCATCCATTGCTTTCATCCCTCGGGTCATGCGTGACAATTACGGCGACTGCACCAAATCGGACCACTCGCCTCTGCCCATTTCCGGGGATGCCGGACACGGTCTCGTCGGCGGGCTCCGGGGCTTTCGGATCGGCGATCCTCCGGCACGGTTTCCCTGACACACGCGGAGACAGCCAACACTTGCTTTCGCCTCCGCGTGCCACAAAATACTATATAGGTGACCGGGATGTCACGTGTAGGGAATTTCTGACCCGAATTGCTGCCTCTGACGGACAATGTTTTCGCGAGGCCGGACGACGGCGAAAGGCGAGTGCGAGATGATCGACGATGTCTACAATGCGCGGATACTGGAGTTCGCGGGAAACATTCCGCGGATCGGCGCTCTGGAGGATGCGGACGCGACAGCTTCGGCCTATTCGAAGCTGTGCGGCTCCAAGGTGCGCATCTGGCTGAAGATGGACGGCGACGTGGTGACGGATTTCGCCCATGACGTCAAAGCCTGTGCGTTGGGGCAGGCTTCGTCCTCGATCATGGCGCGCAACATCGTCGGAGCCACTTCGGCAGAGCTGAAGGCCGTGCGCGAGGCCATGCTCAGGATGCTGAAGGAAGACGGGCCGCCGCCGGAGGGGCGATTCGCGGACCTTAAGTTCCTTGAGCCCGTCCGCGACTACAAGGCTCGCCATGCCTCGACCATGCTGACCTTCGACGCGGTCGTCGATGCGATCGAGCAGATCGAGCGCCAGCGCGCGCAGGCGGCTTGAAGGGAGCAGGTATGGACGCGCCTCGCAGGGACGCCTCGAGCGGCGGCTGGGCGGGTTCCCGCAACTGGCGGGGCCCTTGGCGGAACACCCCGGGGCGGCTCTTCGGTCTGAGCGTCATTCGCCTGTATCAGCTGACGTTTTCGGGATTTGTGGGCAATTCCTGCCGGCATATGCCGACCTGCTCCGAATACGGCTTCGAGGCGATCGCCCGGCATGGGCTGTGGAGCGGGGGATGGCTTGCGCTGTTCCGCGTCATGCGGTGCGGGCCGGGCGGGACGCACGGGATCGACAACGTTCCGCAGACGCTCGGCGGCCGCTACAGGTGGTGGACGCCCTGGCGCTACTGGGCGCTCGGAAAGCACCGGCGCGACTGCCGCCCGTGATGCCCGGAAGAGCGGCTTTCCCGCGATGGGCACGAGCCGCTCTTTACGCCGGCATCGAATGCCGCTAAAGCGCGGTCGCGTCCGATCGCAAGACAATCACCACCCGCATTCGTTGGCGGGACTGGATAGGAGACATGAGCATGGCCGACGCCATTTCCCTGATTTTTCCCGATGACTCCGTCCGCAGCTTCGCTCCGGGTACGACCGGCCGCGAGGTTGCCGAATCGATTTCGAAGTCGCTTGCAAAGAAGGCCGTCGCGATAGCCCTCGACGGCGAGCTGCGCGATCTCACCGATCCGGTCACGGAAGGTCGCATCGAGATCGTCACCCGCGACGACCCGCGCGCACTGGAGCTGATCCGCCACGATGCGGCGCACGTCATGGCAGAGGCTGTTCAGGAACTCTACCCGGGCACGCAGGTGACGATCGGCCCAGTCATCGAGAACGGCTTCTACTACGACTTCGCGCGCGACGAGCCCTTCACGCCGGACGACCTGCCGCACATCGAGAAGAAGATGCGCGAGATCATCGCGCGCAACAGGCCTTTCAACAAGGAAGTCTGGTCTCGGGAGAAGGCGAAGAAGACGTTCGCCGAAATGGGCGAAGCCTACAAGGTCGAACTCGTTGACGCGATCCCGGAGGACCAGGACGTCAAGATCTACCACCAGGGCGACTGGTTCGATCTCTGCCGCGGACCTCACATGACCTCGACCGGGCATGTCGGCACCGCGTTCAAGCTGATGAAGGTCGCGGGTGCATACTGGCGCGGCGACGCGAACAACCCGATGCTGACGCGGATATACGGCACGGCCTGGCACAACCAGGCCGAGCTGGACGCGTACCTCCACATGCTGGCCGAAGCCGAGAAGCGCGACCATCGGCGGCTCGGCCGGGAGATGGACCTCTTCCACTTCCAGGAAGAGGGCCCGGGTGTGGTCTTCTGGCACGCCAAGGGCTGGCGCATGTTTCAGAACCTCGTGAGCTACATGCGCCGCAGGCTGGAAGGCGACTACGACGAGGTCAATGCGCCGCAGGTGCTCGACAGCTCTCTCTGGCAGACCTCGGGGCACTGGGGCTGGTACAAGGAGAACATGTTTTCGGTGCAGTGCGCGGACGAGGAAGCGGAGGACAAGCGCGTCTTCGCGCTGAAGCCCATGAACTGTCCCGGGCATGTCCAGATCTTCAAGCATGGCCTGAAATCATATCGGGAACTGCCTGTACGACTTGCCGAATTTGGAACAGTGCACCGCTATGAGCCTTCCGGCGCCCTGCACGGCCTCATGCGGGTGCGCGGCTTCACCCAGGACGATGCGCACATCTTCTGCACCGACGAGCAGCTCGCCGACGAGTGCCTGAAGATCAACGAACTGATCCTCTCCACCTATGCGGATTTCGGGTTCGACGAAATCATCGTCAAGCTGTCGACGCGTCCGGAGAAGCGCGTCGGGCGCGACGAGCTGTGGGATCGGGCCGAGGCCGTCATGTCGGATGTGCTGAAGACGATCGAGGCCCAGTCCAGCGGCCGTATCAAGACCGGAATTCTTCCCGGCGAGGGCGCCTTTTACGGGCCGAAGTTCGAGTATACGCTGAAGGATGCCATCGGCCGCGAATGGCAGTGCGGCACGACCCAGGTCGATTTCAACCTGCCGGAGCGCTTCGGGGCCTTCTACATCGACAGGGACTCCGAGAAGCGTCAGCCGGTCATGATCCACCGGGCGATCTGCGGATCGATGGAGCGGTTTCTCGGGATTCTCATCGAGGACTTCGCGGGCCACCTGCCGCTCTGGTTCGCGCCGGTGCAGGTCGTCGTGGCGACGATCACTTCCGACGCGGACGACTACGCCATGGAGGTCGCCCGCAAGCTCAAGGCTGCGGGAATGCACGTCGAGACGGATCTTCGGAACGAGAAGATCAACTACAAGGTAAGAGAGCACTCCGTGACGAAGGTGCCTGTCATCCTGGTTTGCGGCAAGCGGGAGGCCGAGGAGGGCAGCGTGAACATGCGTCGCCTTGGCAGCCGCGAGCAAGTCTCGCTCGGGCTCGACGAGGCGGTCAGGGCGCTCGCGGAGGAGGCGACCCCGCCGGATCTCCGGCGCTGAGACGGCGGAATGTCGAGCGAACGGCGGTCGCCGGGGCTATCAGTCCTGCGATCCGTCGCCGGCGGTGTCCACTTTTTCGCTCAACAGGACTTCGACGTCCTGGTTGCGGCCGGGCTTGACGGCGAAATCCCGCTGGTAGATGTGGCCCTTGTTGCGTGCGACGGCGGTATAGTTGCCCTCGGTCAGAACCAGCGAGGGAAATGCGCCGACGCTCTCGCTGACGATGTCGCCCGAGGGAGACAGGATCGACCATGCGGTATCGGCGATCGCTTCGCCGCCCGGGCTGGATACCAGCTTGAGCGTCAGCTGGGCGGCCCGGTGCTGGATCGTGGCTTCCGTCATCTTGCCGGCCTCGACGCGGATGTCGGCGCCGATGACCGCATTGACCTTTCCGTAGTCCGAGACGACATGATAGGTGCCGGCCTTGAGGCGCACGATCGTGTTGGGCTTGACCTTGGCCACGACCAGCTGCCGCTTGCGGTCGCCGGCCTTGCCGGAGCCTGCGGCATCCTTCGTGTAGATCGAGAATTTCAGCTTGTCCGCGGCGATCGGCACGTCGGAGCCGGTGACGGCGTTGAGGACCAGTCCGCCCGCGTTGAGGACGAATGACTGACGCGCGGGGGCGCCGGACGCCGAAACGACGATCTTGCGGGTGACGCTCGCGCGTCCGAAGGCGACGTTGACGATGTAGGTGCCTGGCTGGAACTGGAAGGCGGCGCTTCCGCCTTTCGAGGTTGCGAGCAAGGGAAGCTTGCCGTCGCTTCCCACAATGGGATCGAATACGCGCCAGACGAGTCCGCGGTCGATCGGCTGTCCCTTGGGCGTCAGCCTTGCCTCCACGCGCAATGTGCGGAACGTCCCGAACTTTCCATTGTCCCTGGTCACCGGGGCGTACTCGCTGAGACCCGGGAGTTTCAGCTTCGTCGATTTCGCGTTCAGTTCCTTGAAGGGAGCCCCGGCAGAGGTCACCGTCGTCACCGCCAGCACATACGCCGCTGCAGAAAGGACGCGATGCGCATTTCGGGCGGGAGTCATGGGGAGCCTGACGGTTGACAATAGATGGTTGCCGCGCCACTTGAACCCAAAAGCCGTGGCCATTTCAAGGCCCAACTTTTCCTGTCACTGACGCAATGGAGCAAGAGCGGGGGCAAATGTCCGTCAACTCGACGCTGAAGGAATACATGGAAACCCGTCGCTCGCGGCCGGTGCTGCAGATCGGCGAACCTGGACCGTCGCGGGCGGAAATCGAGGAGATGCTGAGAATCGCCTCGCGCGTGCCCGACCACGGGAAGCTGGCGCCCTGGCGATTTGTCGTCTTCCGCGGAAGTGAACGAGAACGCCTCGGCGAGGCTCTTGCGGCAATCTCCCTTGAGAAGACGCCGGGGCTGAGCGAGGAGAGCCTGCGCGCCGAGCGGATGCGTCTGACCCGGGCGCCTGTCGTCGTCATGATGGTAAGCCGCGCGGCGCCGCATCCGAAGATCCCGGAATGGGAACAGGTGCTTTCCGCGGGAGCTGCGGGCATGAACCTGCTGATTGCGGCCAATGCGCTCGGCTACGTGGCTTGCTGGCTGACCGAATGGATGGCCTATGACGAGGCGGCGGCTTCGCTGCTGGGCGTGGAGCCGCACGAGAGGATCTCGGGTTTCGTCCACATCGGTACGTCCGTGCAGCCGCCGTTCGAACGCGATCGACCCGAGCTCGAGGACCTCGTCACGTGGGTCGGCGGTGACGACTGATGTTCTACGAGACAGCAGACAACAGCCATGGGCTTGCGCACGATCCGTTCAAGGCGCTGGTCTCGCCACGCCCCATCGGCTGGATCGGAACCAGGGGCCTGGACGGCAGCTTCAATCTTTCTCCCTATTCGTTCTTCAATGCGGTTTCCGACCGTCCGAAGCTGGTGATGTTTTCCTCGTCGGGATGGAAGCACAGCGTCCGGAACGCGGAGGAAACCGGCGAGTTCACGGCGAGTCTTGCCAGTCGCGACCTTGCCGAGCAGGTCAACGCCTCGTCGATCGACGCGCCCTACGGCACGGACGAGTTCGCCCTGAGCGGACTTGGCCGGCAGGAGGGCCGGCTCGTCGCCGCGCCCTTCGTGCGTGAGGCCTACGCGGCCCTCGAGTGCAAGGTGACGCAGATACTCCAGCCGGTCGGCATCGACGGTGCCCCTTCGGAAAACTTCGTCGTCTTCGGCCAGGTGATGGGCATTCACATCGATCCGGCGATCATCGTCGACGGCCGCATCGACATGGCGGTGGCGGCACCCCTGGCGCGTCTCGGATATCTCGACTATTCCGACGGGTCGCAGGTCTTCGAGATGGTGCGCCCGAAGTGGAAGGGATGAGCGCCGCGCCTACCTGACGGCCGCCCGGGCGCGCGCAAGCATGCGTTCGGCCTGGCGCAGGTGCGGGCGGTCGATCATGCGGCCGTCCATCGAAAGAACCCCGGCTTCCGGGCCTGCCTCGTCGAACAGTGCGACGACGCGGCGCGCATGTTCAACGGTTTCGGCGGACGGCGTGAACGCGCGGTTGATTATCTCGACCTGGGCCGGGTGGATCGCCATCTTCCCGGAGAAGCCGTCCCGGGCTGCCATCGCGCACTCCGCCTCCAGTGCGGCAAGGGCCGCGATGTCGGTGAAGACGGTGTCAACGGCCTCAACGTCCGCGGCGGCCGCTCCGAGCAGCGTCAGGCTGCGCGCCAGGCGGAAGGTGTCGGTATAGCGGCCCAGATCGTCCCTGTTCGTCGCTGCGCCGATGTCGGCGGCAAGGTCCTCGCCGCCCCATGACAGCGTCTTGAGGCGATCGGTCTTCCCTGCGTAGGTGCCTGCATTGAGAACCCCGAGCGCCGTTTCAGTCACCAGCGCGTGGATGGCCGTCGCCCCCTGGGGGCGGGCACAGTCTGCCTCGTGGACGGAAAGAAGCGTTGCCAGATGCTGCACATCGGCGCCGCCGCAGCACTTGGGGAGGAGGATCGCGTCCGGGCCGGCGCGCATGACGCCGGCAAGGTCTGCGTCGGTCAACCCGGTCGATAGTGCGTTGACGCGCACGACGAGCGCCGGCCGCTGCGCCAGAGGTGAGGTTTTGGCAAGGAATTCTGCGGCGATTTCTCTTGCGGCCCCCTTGTTTGCGGGGGACACGGAGTCTTCGAGGTCGATGATAAGTGCGTCGGCGTGCGACGACATCGCCTTCTGCTGCTTGCGCTGCGAATCGCCCGGAACGAAGAGGTAGGAGCGCATCAGGCGACATCTCGCTTGCGCATCATTGCGTGACGATTGCAGCGGGCGACGAGGACGTCGTGCTGGTTGAACGCCCGGTGCTGGAATTCGACGATGCCGCGATCGGGCTTCGATTTCGATTCCCGCACCGAAAGGACTTCGGTTTCCACGTGGAGGGTGTCGCCGTGGAAGAGCGGGTGGGGAAAAACGACCTCGCTCATGCCGAGGTTGGCGACCGTGGTGCCGACGGTCGTGTCCTGCACGGAAATGCCGATCATCAGGCCGAGCGTGAAGAGAGAATTGACGAGAGGCTTTCCCCACTCGGTCTTCGCCGCAAAGTCGAAATCGATGTGAAGGGGTTGGGGATTGAGAGTCATGTTGGAGAACAGCATGTTGTCCGATTCCGTCAGGGACCGCCGCAGCGGATGCCGGAATACCTGTCCCACTTCGAATTCTTCCAGATACAGTCCGGCCATCCAGTTGCCTCCCGATGTCGCCCGACTATAGCAATGCGGCATCCTTAATCCAGTCGCAGTGGTTTCGGGGCAGGGCGTCGATCATGGTAAACGCATCGTAAACGATTTGTCCCTAACATCTTCCGAGGGTCAGCCTTTCGCATCGGGGGACGAGATGATCATCCGGAAATTCCTTGAGTGGTCGCAGACAGCTTCGGCCCGGGACAGGGCCAGGGCGGCAGGGCTCCTCGCGCGAGCCTATCTTCATTCCAGGCTGACCGAGCCGGAGCGCCGATCGGCGGAGGCGGCGATGATGGTCATCCTGGACGATCCTTCGCCAAAGGTTCGTCTGGCGCTTGCGGAGGCTCTGGCCGTCAGCCCTTCGGCTCCGAGGGAGATCGTCTGCGCGCTGGCACGCGACCAGGCGGAGATCGCCAACCGGATTCTCGCGACCTCGACGGTGCTGCTCGACGGCGACATGGTGGATCTCGTCGCCGACCGCAGAGGCCCCGTGCAGCGTACGATCGCGGGTCGCGCATCGCTATCGGCAGCAGTTTGCGCCGCCATCGCGGAAGTGGGCTACGAGAGCACCGTCTGCGACATGCTCGACAATGCCGGCGCCCGGATCGCGGCGATCTCACTGCGCCGGATCGCGGAGCGCTTCGGTGGTGTCGCCGAGGTTCGCGCACGTCTTCTGGATCGGCCCGGCCTGCCGTGCGACGTGCGCCACGTCCTCATCTTCCAGGTAAGCGAAGCTCTTTCGCGCTTCGCCTTCGTGACCGCGACCATCGGCGCCGACCGCGTGCGCCGCGTTACCCGAGAGGCCTGCCAGACGGCGACGCTGCAACTGGCCGAAAGCGTGCCGCAATCGGAACTGCCGGCGCTCGTCGAACATCTGCGGATCACCGGCAAGTTGACGGCGGCTCTGCTGGTGCACGCTCTTTGCTCGGGCAATGTCGATTTCTTCGCCGCAGCCATCGTCAGCCTGAGCGGGCATGGCGAAGGCCGCGTGCGCGGCATTCTGGTGGACGGCAGACATCACACGATCCGCGCACTCTACCGCGCGTCGGGGCTGTCGAAGGATGTCATCGACGTCTTCGTCGACGCGACGCTCATGTGGCGTGGAGTGATGACGGCGTCCGGCGGTGCGCACGGGCAGTCGATCCCGCAGCGGCTGATCGAACTGCACGGCGAGCGGGCGCGCTTCAGCCCCGTCCTCGCGGATCTGCTGTACCTGATCGAGAAGATGGATCTTGCCGCCCGCAGGGAAGCGGCGCGTGACTATGTCAGGTCGGTCGTCGAGCGCGCGGCCTGATTTCTCAGATATCGAGATTATCGGCGAAGGCCGCGTGCTCCTGGATGAAGCGGAAGCGTGCCTCGGGCCGGGTGCCCATCAGGTTGTCGACCGCCTCGCGCGTGCCTTCCACGTCGACCATGTCGATCGCCACGCGCAGCAGCGTGCGGGTCGCCGGGTTCATTGTCGTTTCCTTCAACTGAGCCGGCAGCATCTCTCCCAGCCCCTTGAAGCGGCCGATCTCTATCTTGCCCTTGCCCTTGAACTCGGCCTCGATGAGCTGCGCGCGGTGGGCGTCGTCACGGGCATAGAGCGTCTTTCCACCCTGCGTGATGCGGTAGAGCGGCGGCACGGCGAGGTAGAGATGGCCGCCGCGGATCAGTTCGGGCATCTCCTGGTAGAAGAAGGTAATAAGCAATGACGCGATGTGGGCGCCGTCGACGTCGGCATCCGTCATGATGATGATGCGGTCGTAACGGAGGTCGTCCTCGCGGTATTTCGACCGGGTGCCGCAACCGAGCGCCTGGACCAGGTCGGCGATCTGCTGGTTGGCCGTCAGCTTGTCGCGGCCGGCGCTGGCGACGTTCAGTATCTTGCCGCGCAGCGGCAGGATCGCCTGGTTCGACCGGTTTCGCGCCTGCTTGGCAGAGCCGCCGGCCGAATCGCCCTCGACTATGAAGAGTTCGGCGCCGCCGGCCGCCGTCTGCGAACAGTCGGCGAGCTTTGCCGGGCAGCCGCAGCTTTCGCACGGCGGTCTTGCGGGAGACGTCGCGCTCCTTGCGGCGCCGGACGCGTTCCTCCGCGCGCTCGATCACCCAGCCGAGCAGCTTGTCGGCCTCCGCGGGCGAATCTGCGAGGAAGTGGTCGAAGGGGTCGCGGATCGCGTTTTCGACGATGCGCTGGGCTTCTGCGGTCGCCAGCTTGTCCTTTGTCTGACCGACGAATTCGGGCTCGCGGACGAAGATGGAGAGCATGCCTGCGGCCGATATCATCACGTCGTCCGTGGTGATCTGCGCGGCGCGCTTGTTCCCGGTGAGCTCGCCATATGACTTGAGGCCGCGCGTCAGAGCGATGCGCAGGCCAGCCTCGTGCGTGCCTCCCTCGGCTGTCGGGATCGTGTTGCAATAGGAGCGGATGAAGGCGTCTCCGCCATACCAGGTCACGGCCCATTCGAGGGTCCCGTGGCCGCCCGCTTTCTCGGAGCGGCCCGCGAAGACCTCGCGGGTGACCTGATAGTCCTTGGCGAGGGTCTCCTGGAGGTAGTCCTTCAGGCCGCCCGGAAAGTGGAATACGGCACTCTCGGGCGTTTCCGATCCCTCGGCGATCAGGGACGGGTCGCAGCGCCAGCGGATCTCGACGCCGCCGAACAGATAGGCCTTGGAGCGCGCCATGTTGAACAGGCGCTGCGGATCGAAACGGGTGCCCTTGCCGAAGATGGTCTCGTCCGGATGGAACCGGATCTTCGTGCCGCGGCGATTGTGGATGTCGCCGGCCTCTTCGAGGGCAGTCAGCGGTATGCCGCGGGAGAAAGCCTGGCGATAGAGCTTGCGATTGCGCGCAACCTCCACTTCGAGCCGGTCGGAGAGTGCGTTGACGACGGAAATGCCGACGCCGTGCAGGCCGCCCGAAGTCTCGTAGACCTTGGAGTTGAATTTGCCGCCGGCGTGCAGCGTCGTCATGATCACTTCCAGCGCGGACTTGTCCTTGAACTTGGGGTGCGGATCGATCGGGATGCCGCGTCCGTTGTCGGTCACGCTGAGGAAGCCTTCGCGCATCCAGTTCCACTTCGATGAAATTTGCGTGGCCGGCCACGGCCTCGTCCATCGAGTTGTCGATGACCTCGGCGAATAGATGATGCAGCGCCTTTGCGTCGGTGCCGCCGATATACATGCCTGGACGCCGCCGTACCGGTTCCAGCCCTTCGAGCACCTCGATGTCGGCCGCCGAATAGGAATCGCCCCCGTCCGTCTTCGACGCGGGCGCCTTCGCCCTGACTTCGGATCGCGCGGGCTGCGGGTTTGCATGCGTTGCCGCGGGGACAGGGTCCATGGAGAAGAGATCGTCTTTCTTGTCTTCCATTCGGCCGTCGGCGCCTTGTCGTTTCATTCTTCGAATCACCGCGATCTTGCCAGAAGCGCGGGAATTCAATCGATATCTGCCGTCAGCGGCGGCTGCATTTGCATCGGGATATCCAGCATTCGTTCGCAGTTCCCTTTGCGCCGCGGGGCAGGGCATGGGAAAAGCGGTCATGTTCGGACACCGGAACTCTCGCGCGGAATTGCGCCTGCTGCGTGCTGCCGCGTGCGCGCTGGTGCTGGCCGCTACGGCGGCGACAGCCTCGGCGCGGGAATGGGTAGCACTGGCGCCCTTCAAGGACAAGCTGTTCGCATACGGCAGGATCCTGGACCGGAATTCGGACGGGAGCTTCATCGAGGTCGACTATGACGAACAGCGCGACGTCGACGGGCGCGACAGCGTCCCGGTGATGAGGGTTAAGCGCTCGTACGTGGATCTCTCGGTCCGCTCGCAGGAGTTGCGCCGGACCATCGATGCAGACGGGCTCAAGATCGAGGTGGACCAGACCGGCAGTCTGGAAGGCGCCCGCTTCGCCGTCATTTTCATCCATGGCCGCGGCGGAGACCGGCGTCTGGGCAGCAACGACTGGATGTTCGGCGGCAATTTCAACCGGATCAAGAACCTCGCCGTGCGCAACGGCGGTGCCTACATCGCTCCGACTGTGGAGTCCTTCGGCAAGGACGGCACGGCCAGGATCGCCGCGCTCGTTGATCATGTCGCCAGCGTGTCGCCGAAGGCCGAGATCGTGCTCTCCTGCGCCTCGATGGGCAGTTTCATCTGCTGGCGGCTGGCACACCGGGACGCCACCGTCGGCCGGCTCGCCGGGATGATCGTCATGGGCGGCGTCGACGACCCTGCCTATCCAGCGAGCGCGGCATTCAAGGCGAGGCTGCCCCTCCTGATGACACAGGGCTCGGAAGATCCCGTCTATTCCTGGCAGAAGCAGAAGCTGGTGTTCGATCGCATCCGGAAGGCAAGGCCGCGCTATCCGGTCCGCTTCGTGCTGTTCGCGACGGGAGTCCATGGCACGCCGATCCGCATGACCGACTGGCGGACGGCCCTGAACTGGATCTTCGCGGAAGCCGCATCCCGCTGAACACCGGACAGAAAAGGCCCGGCGGGACGCGCCGCCGGGCCGCTTTCAGAAGGTGAGAGGACCTGCCTCAGACCGAATAGTACATGTCGAACTCGACCGGGTGCGGCGTCATCTCGAAGCGCAGGACTTCTGCCATCTTGAGCTCGATATAGGCGTCGATCTGGTCGTCGTCGAACACGCCGCCGGCCGTCAGGAACTTGCGATCCTTGTCGAGCTGCTCCAGCGCCTCGCGCAGGCTCGCCGAGACGGTCGGGATGCGGCGGAGTTCCTTCGGCGGCAGGTCGTAGAGATCCTTGTCCATGGCCTTGCCCGGGTGGATCTTGTTCTTGATGCCGTCGAGGCCGGCCATCAGCATCGCCGCGAAGGCGAGGTAGGGATTGGCCGTCGGATCCGGGAAGCGGACTTCGACGCGCTTTGCCTTTGGCGACGAGCCGAAGGGAATGCGACAGGAGGCCGAGCGGTTTCGCGCCGAATAGGCGAGGAGCACCGGCGCCTCGAAACCCGGCACCAGACGCTTGTAGGAGTTGGTCGAGGGGTTGGTGAAGGCGTTGAGTGCCTTGGCGTGCTTGATGATGCCGCCGATGTAGAAGAGGCAATTCTCCGAGAGTCCGGCGTATTCGTCGCCGGCGAAGGTCGGCTTGCCGTCCTTCCAGATCGACTGGTGCACGTGCATGCCGGATCCGTTGTCGCCATAGACGGGCTTCGGCATGAAGGTGGCCGTCTTGCCATAGGCGTTGGCGACCTGATGGATCACGTACTTGTAGATCTGGAGCTGATCGGCGTTGCGGGTCAGCGTATCGAACTTGATGCCGAGTTCATGCTGGGCTGCGGCCACTTCGTGGTGGTGCTTCTCGACCTTGACGCCCATCTCGGCCATGACCGAAAGCATTTCCGAGCGCATGTCCTGTGCGCTGTCGATCGGCGGGACCGGGAAATAGCCGCCCTTGATGCGCGGACGGTGGCCGAGGTTGCCGGTCTCGTATTCGGCGTCGTCGTTGGACGGCAGTTCGGTCGAATCGAGCTTGAAGCCGGTGTTGTAGGGGTCGGCCTTGTACTTTACGTCGTCGAACACGAAGAATTCGGCTTCCGGACCGACATAGACGGTGTCGCCGACGCCGGATGCCTGGAGGTAGGCCTCTGCCTTCTTCGCCGTCGTGCGCGGGTCGCGATTGTAGGCCTCGCCCGAGATCGGGTCGAGAATGTCGCAGACGATCGCCAGGGTGGACTGTGCAAAGAACGGATCGATCGTCGCGGTGACCGTGTCCGGCATAAGCACCATGTCCGACTCGTTGATCGCCTTCCAGCCGGCGATGGAAGAACCGTCGAACATCACGCCGTCGGCGAACATGTCCTCGTCGACGCAGCTGACGTCCATGGTCACATGCTGCATCTTGCCCTTCGGATCGGTGAAGCGCAGATCGACGAACTTCACGTCGTTGTCCTTGATCTGCTTCAGGATGTCATTGGCAGTCGTCATTTACGATTTCCCTGTTTGAGATAACGGTTTGAGGTGGGAGCCGCGTGCGCAGGGCGCGAGCAGTCAGATGGCGTCGACGCCGGTCTCGCCGGTGCGGATGCGGATGACTTCCTCGACATTCGAGACGAATATCTTTCCATCCCCGATTCGTCCGGTCTGGGCCGCATTTCGAATTGCTTCGATGGCGGCCTCGGCGGTCTCGTCGGCAAGAACGATCTCGACCTTCACCTTCGGCAGGAAATCCACGACGTATTCTGCCCCCCGGTACAGTTCGGTATGCCCTTTCTGGCGTCCGAAGCCCTTGGCCTCCGTGACCGTAATGCCCTGCAAGCCGACTTCCTGAAGGGCCTCCTTCACTTCGTCGAGCTTGAATGGCTTTATGATCGCCTCGATCTTTTTCATGAGAAGATTGTCTCCGCTCGTTCTCGGAAGCAGGCGCCGCGCCCACTCGATCCGCAATAAAGCACGCGGCGTGCCAGAAGGCGGGAAACTGCACCGAAATCGTCTCCCGATGCAATTCCTTGCTGGCATTTCCGCGCAATTCTGGCCCTCCGGCAGGATGGAGGGCCAAAAAATGGTGAAATTCCGATTGGTATCGGGCCGGCACCTGCCGGCGGCGGAGGAAGAATACGCTCGCGGGAGGCCTTCCGGTGATCAAAAATTGGGCGGTCTGCAAAAAATATGCCCATCGCGGCCATGGCGATCGGGCAGGGAACCGCCGCGGGCACCTTGAGGAAGAGATCGCGTTCGGCCAGATTGTGGAGCGCAACAGACGAGTGATCCAATGAACGTATCGGGCGGGCTGCTGGTGAGCCCGGAGGAGATGGGACAAATCGATCGCGCGGCGATCGAGTCGGGGATCTCCGGCTATTCGCTGATGCGCATGGCCGGGGAGGCCGTGGCTGCTTGCGTGCTGAGAAGCTTTCCGGCGAGCGTTCGCGTGGTCGTCCTCTGTGGCCCCGGCAACAATGGCGGGGACGGGTACGTTGCGGCTCGAGCGCTCGTGCGGGCGGGCGTTCCGGTCGCGATCCACGTGGTCGGAGATCCGGGACGCCTGGACGGTGACGCGGCGCGAGCGCATGCGGATTGCGGCCTGCCGACCGCGTCCGTCGCCGACTACCTGCCGCAACAGGGCGACGTCGTCGTGGATGCCCTGTTCGGTGCAGGCCTGGCCCGGCCGGTCGAAGGCGTTGCCGCGGCATGTCTCGACCGGGTCAGCCGGTCCGGCGTGCCGGTCGTCGCCGTCGATCTCCCTTCGGGGGTCAGCGGGGCCTCGGGCAAGATCCTGGGGACGGCCGTCAGGGCGCAGGAGACCGTGACCTTCTTCGCCCGGAAGCCCGGCCATCTTCTCATGCCGGGCCGGGAGATGTGCGGCGAACTGACCGTCGTCGATATCGGGATTCCGTCCCGGTTCGCAGCCATCGCCTCGGGCGCCGTTCGGGAGAACGGACCGCAGGCATGGCGTTCGAAGCTTCCGTCGGTCGATGGCAGCGCCCACAAATATACGCGCGGCCATCTCGGCGTGTTCTCGGGTCCCATGAGCGGCACCGGTGCGGCTCGCCTCGCTGCGGCGGCCGGTGCGTCGGCGGGAGCGGGCCTCGTTACCGTCGGCTCTCCGGGTGCCGCGCTCAATGTCAATGCCGCTCACTTGACTGCGATCATGGTGCGCAGGATCAATGATGCGGATGCCGTCAGGGACTGGGCGGGTGACCGGCGCATGACGGCGTTCGTGCTCGGGCCGGGGTTCGGGATCGGCGAGAAGGCGCGGGAATTCGCGCTCGCGCTGGCCGGTTCGACTCTGGTCCTAGACGCCGACGGCATCACTTCGTTCGCCGAGCGTCGCGACGATCTCTTCTCTGCCTTCTCGGGTGAGCCGGTGCGGCTGGTCCTGACGCCGCATGCGGGCGAGTTCGCCCGCCTCTTTCCCGAGCTCGCCGCCGACGACAGCCTGTCGAAGGTCGAGGCGGCGCAGCAGGCAGCCGCGATGGCGAATGCCGCGGTCGTCTTCAAGGGCTTCGATACCGTCGTCGCCGCGCCGGACGGCCGGGCGGTCATCAACGCAAATGCGCCTTCGTGGCTGGCGACCGCCGGTTCGGGCGACGTTCTGTCCGGCATCGTCGGCGGGCTGCTGGCGCAGGGGATGGCTCCCTTCGAAGCGGCCGCTGCCGCGGTCTGGATCCACGGCGAGGCCGGGTGCCTGGCCGGGCAGGGACTGACCGCCGACGACTTGCCGACGGCAGTCGGCCGCGTGCGGCGCGGCGGCTCTCAGCGCGAAATCGAGCGCAGGTAGGATTTTGGCGACGTCCCGAGCATGCGGCGGAACATCGTGGTGAAGGCTGGAACGCTCTCGTAGCCGAGATCGAGTGCGACACGCGTCACCGGCTCTCCCGAGGACAGGCGGGGCAGGGCGGCCATGAGGCATGCCTGCCTCCGCCAGGTCGAGAGCGATACGCCCGTTTCGCGCCGGAAGGTGCGGGTGAAGGTGCGCCGGCTCATGCCGGCACGGGCGGCCCATCGATCGATCGGTGCGTGCGGCGTCGGTGCATGGAGAAATGCCCGGCATTCGGCGGCAATCTTCGGATGGGCCGGGAGCGGCAGGCCCAGAGGACGTTGCGGCAGATGCGGGATCTCGTGCAGGAGGCAGCCCATGATGTAGCGCGTGCGTTCGTCCGCGCCCTGTTCGAGCTTCAGGCTCTCGGCGGCCGCGATCAGGCTCCGCATCAGCGGTGTCAGCACGGCGACGTGCAGATGGCCCGGAAGGCCGGGGAGGGCATCGGGGCGCACATAGATCGAGTACATCTGCACGTCGCCGAGGATTTCGACCGAGTGGAGTGTCCCGGCCGGTATCCAGAGCGCGTGCCCCGGCGGCACCATCCAGCGCCCGATTGCTGTGCTGACCGTGACGACGCCGGTCAGGGCGTGCAGGAGCTGGGACCGGCCGTGGCTGTGCTCGGGTACGCGCTCCCCGTCGCGGTAGGAGCGCGGCAGCGCAAGCACCGCGTCGAGACTTGTCTCGAGCACGATTTCCCTGTCCGCAAGGAAGGTGGCGATGCGATCGGCGGAGACGTCGGCGCGCATGCTGTTTGGCCCGTCTGCGAAAGAATTGGACCAAAGCACGTAAGCGGGTGAGCGGCAAGCGTCCTATGCATCGAACCGGAGCGTCTTCCGTAGCGGTGGAACCAAGATGAGCGTGAGCGAGACATCGGCGGGGCGGGCGAGTGGCGAAGCGGCGGTTTATTCCGTCGTGATCGCCCTCGGTGCCTGTCATTTCCTGAACGACATGATGCAGTCGATGCTGGCCGCGATCTATCCGATGCTGAAGAGCAACTACGGGCTCGACTTCGGCCAGATCGGCATCCTCACGCTGACCTTCCAGGTGACCGCCTCGCTGCTCCAGCCACTGATCGGGGCGTATGCCGACAAGCGACCGCTTAGCTATTCCCTGCCGGTCGGAATGGGCTGCACCTTCGCCGGGTTGATACTGCTCGCCTTTGCGGGACACTACTGGGCGCTGCTGGTCGGCGCGTCCTGCATCGGCCTCGGTTCGGCCGTATTCCATCCGGAATCCTCGCGCGTTGCCCGCCTCGCCTCCGGCGGTCGCCACGGGACGGCGCAGTCGATCTTCCAGGTGGGCGGAAACCTCGGTACCGCGGCGGGGCCGCTGCTGGCCGCATTCATCATATTGCCGGCCGGACAGGCGAGCGTTGCGTGGTTCTCGCTCGCCGCGCTGATCGGCGTCGTCGTGCTCACCAGGGTCGGCGGCTGGTACGGGCGCTATCGGGCAGGGGCGGCGAAGCGCGCTGTTCCGAGGCCGGCGGCATGCTTCTCGCGGAAGCGGGTGACCGGAACGCTGACGGTGCTCGCGCTTCTGGTCTTCAGCAAGTACATCTATCTGGCAAGCCTTACGAGCTACTACATCTTCTACCTTATGCACAAATTCGGGATGTCGGTTCGGGACGCGCAGTTCCACCTGTTTCTTTTCCTCGGGGCGGTGGCTGTCGGAACTCTTGCCGGCGGGCCGATCGGCGACCGGATCGGCCGCAAGAGCGTGATCTGGCTGTCCATCCTGGGCGTGCTGCCGTTCACGCTGGTGCTGCCCTATGCGAACCTGTTCTGGACTTCCGCGCTGAGCGTGGTCATCGGACTCTTGCTCGCCTCGGCCTTTCCGGCAATCGTCGTGTTCGCACAGGAAATGGTGCCGGATCGGGTCGGCATGGTCGCCGGCCTGTTCTTCGGCTTCGCCTTCGGCATGGGCGGCATCGCCGCCGCCGTGCTCGGGCAGATCGCCGACGCGCGAGGCATCGAGTATGTCTATCGCCTCTGTTCGTTCCTTCCGGCGATCGGGCTGCTCACGGTCTTCCTTCCGAACACGCGCGGCTTGCCGGAACCATCGCCGGCGTAGCGGCGGCTTCAGCCGAGGCGGCGTGCGAACTCCATGGCGCCGTGCGGCGCGCGCACCTTGCCCTCGTGGATGAAGTAAACGAAAACGTCGCAGGGATGAGGGCGGGGCGAAGTATCCGGCGCAGAACGCGGGAGGTCGGATGGAGCCGTTCCGCCGGCCCAGGTCCTGGCCCTGTCGACCCAGCAGTCGAGGTCCGCCGACGGATAGCAGGCGGGTTCGTCGTCGAAGCCTCTCTGCAGCCGGGCGTAGACGAAATCGGCGGTGACGTCGGCAATGGCGGGGTAGGTCGCGTGGTCGGCGAAGACGACGCCGACCCCGTGCTTGCGCAGAAGTGCGGGGAATTCCGGGACGCAGAAGCTGTCGTGGCGGACTTCGACGGCATGGCGCAGGCGGACGCCACCCGAGGAGTTGGGGAGCAACTGCAGGAAGGCAGCGAAATCGTCCGGATCGAACTTCTTCGTCGGTGCGAACTGCCACAGTATGGGACCGAGGCGATCGCCCAGTTCGCTCACGCCGGTGGCGAAGAACTTGTCCATGGATTCACCGGCTTCGCCGAGGACCTTGCGATTCGTGACGAAGCGGTTGCCCTTGACCGCAAAGATGAAGTCCTCAGGCGTGGAGGCGGCCCATTTGGCGAAGGTTTCCGGCTTCTGGCCACGGTAGTACGTACCGTTGATCTCGATCGTCGCCAGCCTTTCGGCGGCATAGTCGAGCTGTCGCGTCCTGGCGAGCTTCGCTGGATAGAAGGATTTCTCCCAGGGCTCGAAGGTCCAGCCTCCTATGCCCGCCCTGATCTTGCCCCGGCGGCTCATTCCGCGGCTTCGGCCTTCTGGCCGGGCCGGCGTTCCAGCAGTTCCTTGAGAAAATGGCCGGTGTAGGAGCGCTCGACGGCAACGACCGCCTCGGGAGTGCCCGTAGCGACGATCTCCCCGCCGCCGTCACCGCCTTCCGGTCCGAGGTCGATGATCCAGTCGGCGGTCTTGATGACCTCGAGATTGTGCTCGATGACCACCACGGAATTGCCCTGCTCGACCAGTTCGTGAAGGACCTCCAGCAGCTTGGCGACATCGTGGAAGTGCAGGCCCGTCGTCGGCTCGTCGAGGATGTAAAGCGTTCGCCCGGTCGAGCGCTTCGACAGTTCCTTTGCCAGCTTGACGCGCTGTGCCTCGCCGCCGGACAGCGTCGTCGCCTGCTGGCCGACATGGATGTAGCCGAGCCCGACGCGCTTCAGCGTCTCCAGCTTGTCGCGCACGGAGGGTACCGCTGCGAAGAACTCTGCGCCTTCTTCCACTGTCATTTCAAGCACATCGGCAATCGACTTCCCCTTGAATGTCACCTCCAGGGTCTCGCGGTTGTAGCGCTTGCCATGGCAGACGTCGCAGGTGACGTAGACGTCCGGAAGGAAGTGCATCTCGATCTTGATCACCCCGTCGCCCTGGCATGCCTCGCAACGCCCGCCCTTGACATTGAAGGAGAAGCGGCCCGGCTGGTAGCCGCGGGCCTTTGCTTCGGGCAGTCCGGCGAACCAGTCCCGAATTGGCGTGAATGCCCCGGTGTAGGTGGCCGGGTTCGACCGGGGCGTGCGGCCGATCGGCGACTGGTCGATGTCGATCACCTTGTCGACGAACTCCAGCCCGTCGATGCGGTCATGTTCGGCCGGATGGTCGCGGGCGCCCATGACGCGCCGCGCCGCCGCCTTGTACAGGGTTTCGATCAGGAAGGTCGACTTGCCGCCGCCGGAAACGCCGGTCACCGCGGTGAACACGCCGAGAGGCACCGAGGCGGTGACGTTCTTCAGATTGTTGGCGCGGGCTCCGACGATCTTCAGTTCCTTGCCCTTCTTCGGCTTTCGTCGCTGCGAGGGAACCGGCACGGCGAGGTCGCCGGTCAGGTAACGGCCGGTGAGCGAATCCGGGCTCGCCATGATTTCACCGGGGGTGCCCTCGGCGATGATCCTGCCGCCGTGGATGCCGGCGGCCGGGCCGATGTCCACGACGTGATCGGCAGTCAGGATCGCGTCCTCGTCATGTTCTACGACGATCACCGTGTTGCCGATGTCGCGAAGATGCTTGAGCGTATCGAGAAGCCGGGCATTGTCGCGCTGGTGCAGGCCGATCGAGGGCTCGTCGAGAACGTAGAGCACGCCCGTCAGGCCAGAGCCGATCTGCGAGGCGAGCCGGATTCGCTGGCTTTCGCCGCCGGACAGCGAGCCGGAATTTCGCGAAAGCGTCAGATAGTCGAGCCCGACGTCGTTCAGGAACCGCAGGCGCTCGCGGATTTCCTTGAGGATGCGCACCGCGATCTCGTTCTGCTTTGCGTTCAGTTTCTCCGGCAGCGCGCCGAACCAGTCCCCGGCGGCACTGATGGACATCTGCGAGACCTCGCCGATGTGGTGGCCCGCGATCTTCACGGCCAGCGTCTCCGGCTTCAGCCGGTAGCCGTTGCAGGCCGGGCAGGGGGCGGCCGACATGTAGCGCTCGATTTCCTCGCGTGCCCAGGCGGAGTCCGTCTCCTTCCAGCGCCGCTCGAGATTGGGCACGACGCCCTCGAAGGTCTTGGTCGTATTGTAGGAACGCAGGCCGTCGTCGTAGTGGAAGCCGATCTTCTCGTCCGTGCCGTAGAGTATCGTGTTCCGGGCCGCCTCGGGGATCTCGTTCCATCGCTGGCCCAGCTTGAAGCCGTAATGCTTGCCGAGCGCCTCCAGCGTCTGGGTGTAGTATGGGGACGTCGAGCGAGACCACGGGGCGATGGCGCCGTCGCGAAGCGTCCGGCCCGGCTCGGGCACGATCAGCGCCGGATCGATCTTCTGCTGCGAGCCGAGCCCGTCGCAGGTCGGGCATGCGCCGAAGGGATTGTTGAAGGAGAACAGCCGCGGTTCGATCTCCGGGATGGTGAAGCCCGATACCGGGCAGGCGAACTTCTCCGAGAACACGATGCGTTCGTGGGTCTCGTTCTTCGATTTGTTCGCGGCTCCGCCGCCGGCGGTGTCGGCCTCCGGAAGCGGCCTGTCAGCGAATTCCACGATTGCGAGGCCGTCGGCGAGCTTCAGCGCCGTCTCGATGCTGTCCGCGAGGCGGGCGGAAAGATCGGCCCGCACGACGACCCTGTCGATGACGACGTCGATGTCGTGCTTGTACTTCTTGTCGAGGGCCGGGACGTCTGCGATCTCGTAGAACGCGCCGTCGACCTTGACGCGCTGGAAGCCCTTCTTCATGAGTTCGGCGAGTTCCTTCCGGTACTCGCCCTTGCGCCCGCGCACGAGCGGAGCCAGCAGGTAGAGCCGGGTGCCTTCCTCGATTTCCAGGACGCGGTCGACCATCTGCGTCACGGTCTGGCTCTCGATCGGGAGGCCGGTCGCGGGCGAATACGGTATCCCGACGCGCGCGAAGAGAAGGCGCATGTAGTCGTAGATCTCCGTGACGGTCCCGACTGTCGAGCGCGGGTTCTTCGACGTCGTCTTCTGTTCGATGGAGATCGCCGGCGAGAGCCCGTCGATCCGGTCGACGTCGGGCTTCTGCATCATCTCGAGAAACTGGCGGGCGTAGGCCGAGAGGCTCTCGACATAGCGGCGCTGCCCCTCGGCATAGATCGTGTCGAAGGCAAGCGACGACTTGCCCGAGCCCGAAAGGCCCGTCATGACGATGAGGGCATTGCGCGGCAGATCGAGGTCCACGCCCTTGAGATTGTGTTCGCGTGCACCGCGAATTGAGATGGTCTTGAGTTCGCTCATGACACAGGACAACGTGTGGAAGATGGAATTCCGGCCGGGACCGAGACTTCGCCATATGTAATCCGCTGCGGCCACTTGTCGAGCACCCGAGGCCCATTGACTTCGACTCTGTTGACAGCAGCATAGCGCAATCATAGAACAAAAAAAGAACAAAAAATCCTCCTGTGGATTGCATGGCGTGCGGCGGGCGCGCGGGAGGAGGTTCCGTTAGAGTGCGCGCAACGAAAGACTTGCGCTGTCGCTGGCAGCGGTTTGAAAGGTGGTGAACATGTCCGGAAGCGTCAACAAGGTCATTCTGGTCGGAAACCTCGGGGCCGATCCTGAAATCCGTCGGACACAGGACGGACGGCCGATCGCCAATCTGCGGGTCGCGACATCCGAAACGTGGCGCGACCGAAATTCGGGCGAGCGTCGCGAACGCACCGAATGGCACCGTGTCGTGATCTTCAACGAAGGCCTTTGCAAGGTGGTGGAGAACTACCTGAAGAAGGGCTCGAAGGTCTATATCGAGGGCCAGCTCCAGACACGCAAGTGGCAGGACCAGAGCGGCCAGGACCGCTATTCCACGGAAGTCGTGCTGCAGGGGTTCAATTCGACCCTTACGATGCTCGACGGCCGGGAAGGCGGCTCGGGCGGCGGCGACCGCGTTCCGGACTATTCCGGCGGCGACTACGACCGCGGTTCGGGCGGTGGCGGCCAGAGCGGCGGCCAGGGTGGTGGCGGCGGCGGGTTCTCCCGCGACATGGACGACGACATTCCGTTCTGAGTTTTTCCCGCCGGGGGCTTCGCGCCGAACGACTGCATTCCGGCGCGGCTGGCGGCAGCTTCGCCCCGCCGGAGTTCGGCGGGTGCCGGGAAAGCTGCGGCGGATTCTTCCATGCATTCTTCTTCGTTGTGCCCAACTCCTGTCACTGTTGGCGCAGAGCGTCGCGGGACCTTTCGCCACAGCGCGTTTGGGACGCGGCGGTCGCCTTGCGGCCGCCAGACCTCAACGAAGAGAAGGGAATTCCATGTCCATCCAGCTGAAAACGACCGCGATCACCGCGGCCGCCGTCCTTGCTGCTGCTTGCGGCTTCGCTCCGGCCGCCATGGCCCAGTCCGCTCCGAAGGCACCTTCGATGTCGACGCAGCAGGCGCCGGCCAAGCTCGACCAGAAGAAGCTGAAGTCCTTCGCCGTCGCCTACCTTCAGGTCGACAAGATCAAGCGGCAGTACCAGCCGAAGCTTCAGGGTGCCGGCAACAAGGCGGAGCGGCAGAAGATCCGGACCGAGGCCAGCCAGAAGATGGTGGCGGCGGTCAATGGCGTCCACGACATGAACGTGCAGGAATACAGCTCGATCCTGGCGTCGGCGCAGAAGAACCCGGATCTGGCGAAGAAGTTGAGCCAGGAAATCCAGAAGACCGCGAAGACCGGCCAGTGACGGCACCGTCGGCCTGATGCAGGGCCGGGCCGGATCACGGTGCGGCCCGGCCCTGCAGGCGGAGACGGATTCCATTCCGGATACGAGCCGGGTACAGGGAAGGGCTATTGGCGCAGGACCGCCTGAACGCCGTCGACAACGAACTGGACGGCGAGGGCGGCCAGAATGACGCCAAGCAGCCGGGTCAGAATGATCCGGCCGGTCTCGCCGAGGAGGCGGTCGATGCGGTCGGCGATGGCGAGAGCGAAAAACAGGAGCAGGAGAACCACGGCAACGACGGAGATGAGCTCCAGCTTCATCGCGACGCCGTCGAACCTTCCGGAGAGCAGGATGACTGCCGAGATCGCCCCCGGGCCGGCTATCAGCGGAATGCCCAGCGGAAACACGGCGGTGTCCCGGATCTGGTCTTCGGTGATCGCCCGTTCGGCGCTCTTTTCCTTCCGCTCCTGGCGCTTTTCGAAGATCATCTCGAAAGCTATCCAGAACAGGAGCAGCCCGCCGGCGATCCGGAAGGCGGGCAGGGTGATGCCGAGCACCTTGAGGAAGCCCGCCCCGGCGAGGGCGAAGACGAACAGTACGCCGGCGCCGATGATGCAGCCGCGCGTGGCGACCTGAAATCGCTGCGGCCGGGACATGCCGGTCGTCAGGCCGAGGAAGACCGGAGCAAGCCCTACCGGGTCGATCGTGACCAGCACCGTCGTGAACGCATTGACCAGCAGGTCGCCGCTTGCCATCGCCTTTGCCCCCGCCAATTCTCGGAGACGGCACCCTAGAGCATCGAAGCCAGTCAAGGAAGGCGGCGCCTCCTTCGAGGTCCGCGGTCTGCTGAAGCCCGGGCCGGCGATAGTTGCCAACTCGCGGGGCTGTGCATAAGACGGCCGCAAGACCCCGCAAAAATTGGCGATCGGCGCCAGTATCCGCTATGACTGCGCTTGATGATTCTGACCAGATGATCGTGAGCTGACTTGACAGACCAGACAACTCCCGGCGGGCCGGCCAGCCCGTTCGGAATCGAGCCGATATCCATCATCGAGGAGATGCAGCGCTCCTACCTCGATTACGCGATGAGCGTGATCGTCAGCCGGGCGCTTCCCGACGTGCGCGACGGGCTAAAGCCGGTGCACCGGCGCATCCTCTACGCGATGCACGAGAGCGGCTATCACTGGAATCGCAAGTACGTGAAGTCGTCGCGCATCGTCGGCGACGTCATGGGCAAGTATCACCCGCACGGCGACAGTGCGATCTACGACGCCATGGTGCGCATGGCGCAGGACTGGTCGATGCGCGTGCCGCTGATCGATGGCCAGGGCAACTTCGGGTCGATCGACGGTGATCCGCCGGCGGCGATGCGATATACCGAGGCCCGGCTCGCCAAGGTTGCGCATGAGCTGATCGAGGACATCGACAAGGAAACCGTCGATTTCCAGGAGACTTACGATGCTTCCGGGAGCGAGCCGAAGGTGCTGCCGGCACGGTTTCCGAACCTGCTCGTCAACGGGGCGGGCGGCATCGCCGTCGGCATGGCGACGAACATCCCGCCGCACAACCTCTCGGAGGTCGTCGACGGCTGCATCGCGCTCATCGACGAGCCCGGCACCAGCCTGCCGGACCTGATGCGGATCATTCCCGGCCCCGACTTTCCGACGGCGGGCTTCATCCTCGGCCGCGCCGGCATCAAGAGCGCCTACGAGACCGGCCGGGGCTCGGTCATCATGCGCGGGCGGACGCACATCGAGCAGATTCGCGGCGACCGCGAGGCGATCATCATCACCGAGGTTCCCTACCAGGTGAACAAGGCGACGATGATCGAGAAGATGGCGGAACTCGTCCGCGACAAGCGCATCGAGGGGATCTCCGACCTGCGCGACGAGTCCGACCGGCAGGGCTATCGTGTCGTCATCGAGCTCAAGCGGGACGCCGTCGCCGACGTGATCCTGAACCAGCTCTATCGCTACACGCCGCTGCAGACCTCTTTCGGCTGCAACATGGTGGCGCTGAACGGCGGCAAGCCCGAGCAGATGACCCTGATCGACATGCTCAGGGCTTTCGTCAGCTTCCGCGAGGAAGTCGTCAGCCGCCGGACGAAATATCTGTTGCGCAAGGCGCGCGAGCGGGCGCATGTCCTCGTCGGTCTGGCAATCGCCGTCGCAAACATCGACGAGGTGATCAAGCTGATCCGGCACGCGCCGGATCCCCAGACCGCCCGCGAGCAGCTGATGGAGCGCCGCTGGCCGTCGGCCGACGTGGCGCCGCTGATCCGGCTGATCGACGACCCGCGCCATCGCATCAACGAGGACGGCACCTACAATCTCTCCGAAGAACAGGCTCGCGCGATCCTCGAACTTCGGCTGCAGCGACTGACCGCGCTTGGTCGGGACGAGATCGGGGACGAGCTCAACAAGATCGGCGAGGAAATCCGGGACTATCTCGACATACTCGGCTCGCGCGCCCGCGTGCAGCAGATCGTCAAGGACGAGCTGACCGCGGTGAAGGAGGAGTTCGGTACGCCCCGCCGCACCGAGATCGCCGAGGGCGGTCCGGACATGGACGACGAGGACCTGATTGCCCGCGAGGACATGGTGGTCACGGTTTCGCATCTCGGCTACATCAAGCGCGTGCCGCTCGCGACCTATCGCGCCCAGCGGCGCGGCGGCAAGGGTCGCTCCGGCATGGCGACACGCGACGAGGACTTCGTCACGCGCCTCTTCGTCGCCAACACCCATACGCCGGTGCTGTTCTTCTCCTCCCGCGGCATCGTCTACAAGGAGAAGGTGTGGCGGCTTCCCATCGGAACGCCGCAATCGCGCGGGAAGGCGCTGATCAACATGCTCCCCCTCCAGCAGGGCGAGCGAATCACGTCGATCATGCCGCTGCCGGAAGACGAGGCGACCTGGGAAAACCTGGACGTCATGTTCGCCACGACCCGCGGTACGGTCCGGCGCAACAAGCTGTCGGACTTCATACAGGTCAATCGCAACGGCAAGATCGCGATGAAGCTCGACGACGACGACGCCGATTCGATCCTCGACGTCGAGACCTGCACCGAATTCGACGATGTGGTGCTGACGACAGCGCTCGGGCAGGCGATCCGCTTCCAGGTTACCGACGTGCGTGTCTTCGCGGGCCGCAATTCGGTCGGCGTGCGGGGCATCAGCCTCGCCGACGGGGACAAGGTCATCTCGATGGCGATCCTCTCGCATGTCGACGCCACGCCGCAGGAGCGCGCTACCTATCTAAAGATGTCCTCTCTCGATCGCCGCAGTGCCGGGGTCGACGTGGAGGAAGTCACGCTCAGCGGGGCCGATGCGGCCGAGGAGACCGAACTGCTGCCAGAGCGCTACGACGAACTGAAGGCGCGCGAGCAGTTCCTCCTGACCGTCAGCGAGAAGGGTTTCGGCAAGCGCTCTTCGTCCTACGACTTCCGGATCTCCGGGCGGGGGGGCAAGGGCATCAAGGCGACCGACGTCAGCAAGGTCTCGGATATCGGGCCGCTCATAGCGGCGTTTCCGATCGAGGACGGGGACCAGATCATGCTCGTCTCCGACGGAGGCCAGCTGATTCGTGTCCCGGTCGACGGCATTCGCATCGCCAGCCGCGCGACGAAGGGCGTAACCATCTTCTCCACATCCGAGGACGAACGCGTCGTCTCCGTGGAGCGGATCAGCGAGCCGGAGAGCGAGGAGGAGGTTGCGGAACTGGTCGCAGAGGCCGGGGTCGACGAGACCGGGGCGCCGGACGATGCCTCCGATGCCGGGATGACGCAGCCGGAAGACTAGCGGAAGAAGCCGCCGCGATCTGCGAGCCGAACGCGGACGTGACGATGTCTCATCCTCGAATCGAGGATGGATGCCGATAGCGCCGCCGTCGACAATCCGGCAATCAGAAGAGCGGTCAGGGTGAGTGCCGGAATCATGGCTGTCTGCCTGTCGTTTTAGCGTCTGGGATCTGGATGGCGGGCATTTGTGGCTTTACCAAGGACGTGTGCCGAAGGCCTGGTTGTGCGGGCGTCGGGCGGGCATCTGTTCCTTGACGGCGACGCGGACTTCGGACATCTCGCGGCGCATCGCATTGAACGTGGCGGCGAGCATTGCGAAGAACATCAACGAAGCGAGAACAGCTATCAGCATCTGAAATCTCCTTTGCTTTGCTAACGTAGACACTTCGGAAAGGTTGCATTCCGCCGGTTTCCCGAAAGGCCGAATTCTTTCCCGGAAGATACAGGGCCGGCGCTTGCGCGCGTGTGTTGCACGTGACAAAAGACCCGCAAAGAAAGGTGGGCGATGACAACAGCCTTCTATCCGGGCTCTTTCGATCCTCTGACGAACGGCCATCTCGACGTTCTCATCCAGGCGCTCAAGGTGGCGGATCGCGTCGTGGTCGGCATCGGGGTGCAGCCGGGGAAAACGCCGCTGTTCAGCTTCGACGAGCGAGCGGATCTGATCCGGCAGTCGCTAAAGGAGGTCCTGCCGGAACGTGCAGGTGACATTGAAGTGGTGGCATTCGGAGATCTCGTCGTCGACGCCGCCCGCCGTGCGGGTGCGGCGCTGCTCTTGCGGGGGCTGCGCGACGGAACCGATCTGGACTACGAAATGCAGATGGCCGGGATGAACCGACAGATGGCTCCAGACATCCAGACCGTATTTCTGCCGGCCGGTGCATCGTTTCGGCCGATTACCGCCACATTGGTGCGTCAGATCGCCTCGATGGGCGGGGATGTCAGCGCTTTTGTTCCGAAGTCCGTGCTCGACGCGCTCTCGCGCAAGAACGCGCAGAGCTGAACGGTGCGCGAGACCGCGCGCCGCCGGAGCGAACCCAAGGAGTGACCATGAAGCTCTTCACCATCGCCGCCGCAGCGGCCATGCTTGCTGCCTTTGCCGTCATGCCTGCCTCTGCGCAGTCGCCGGTCAAGAACGCGCCCCCGAAGGATCGGCTGACGGTCCAGTTGAAGGGCGGGGACGTCGTCATCCAGCTCTTCCCGAGTGTGGCCCCCAAGGCCGTGGCGCGGCTGGAGACGCTGGCCAAGGAAGGCGCGTACGACAACGTCGCGTTTCACAGGGTCATCGCCGGCTTCATGGCGCAGACGGGCGACGTTCAGTATGGCGACATGAAGGACGGATACAGCAAGGAGCGTGTCGGCACCGGCGGCTCGAAGCTGCCTGACCTGCCAGCCGAGTTTTCGAGCATTCCTTTCACCCGGGGGACCGTCGGCATGGCTCGTGCCCAGGATCCGAACTCCGCCAACTCCCAGTTCTTCATCATGTTCGCCGACGGTTCCTTCCTCAACGGCAAGTACACGGTCGTCGGGCAGGTCATCAAGGGAATGGACCTTGTCGACAAGATCAAGCAGGGGGACGAGGCGAACAACGGGGCGGTCAGCGATCCCGACCGCATGATCAAGGTGACCGTCGGCGGATGACGCCGGCACTTTTCGCATTCCATCAGGGAGACATCCGATGACCGAGATCAACGATCCGGAAAACACGATCATCATGGAGACGACGAAGGGCAGGGTGGTGATCAAGCTTCTGCCGGATGTCGCGCCGACCCATGTCGCGCGCATCAAGGAGCTCGCCCGCGACAATTTCTACGACGGCATCGTTTTTCACCGCGTGATCGACGGCTTCATGGCCCAGACCGGAGATCCGACAGGAACGGGCATGGGTGGCTCCGAGAAGCCGGATCTGAAGGCCGAGTTCTCCGAGGTCTCGCATGTTCGCGGCACCTGCTCGATGGCCCGAAGCCAGAATCCGAATTCGGCGAATTCACAGTTTTTCATCTGCTTCGAGGACGCACCCTGGCTCAACAAGCAGTATTCGGTCTGGGGCCAGGTGGTCGAAGGCATGGACAATGTCGACAAGATCAAGCGTGGCGAACCCGTCAAGGATCCCAACTCCATCGTGTCGATGCGGGTCGCGGCCGACGTTGACTGACCGAAACGGGTGCGGTGCGCCCTGCGGCGCGCCGCGCACCCCCTGCCGCACTTGCGGCGGCTGCCCGGACTTCTCCCGATATGCGTGTCGAACTCTTTGATTTCGCCCTTCCCGAAGAGCGGATAGCGTTGCGGCCGGCGAATCCGCGTGACAGCGCCCGGATGCTCCTGGTGCGACCCGGCGGGACGCCGGCGCTCGAGGACCGGCGGGTGCGGGATCTTTGCTCGGTCCTGCGGCCCGGCGATGCACTCGTCCTCAACGACACGCGCGTCGTGCCGGCTCGGCTCGACGGCGTCCGCCGCCGCGGAGAGGACGCGGTTACGCGGATCGAGGCGACGCTTCACATGCGCACCGGCGCCGAGACGTGGAAGGCGTTCGCGCGGCCCGGCAAGCGCATCAGGGTCGGCGACCGGATCAGCTTCGGCCACTCGGAGAACGTCTGCCTGCGCGGAAGCCTGGACGCGACCGTGACGGAGAAGGGCGAGGGCGGCGAGATCACGCTGCAATTCGACTTTACCGGCGCCGCGCTGGACGAGGCGATCGCGGCCGTCGGCCACGTTCCCCTGCCGCCCTATATCGCCGCGAAGCGAGAGGAGGACGAGCAGGACAGCCGGGACTACCAGACTGTCTATGCGCGCGAGGACGGCGCGGTGGCGGCTCCCACGGCGGGGCTTCATTTCACCGACGAGCTCTTCGCGCGGCTCGATGCTGCAGGTATCTCCCGTCATTTCGTGACGCTGCATGTCGGCGCCGGCACATTCCTGCCGGTCAAGGCCGACGACACCGCGGACCATCGCATGCATGCCGAGATCGGCCACGTGTCGCAAGAGACTGTCGACCGGCTGAACGCGGTCAAGGCTGCGGGCGGCAGAATTGTCTGCGTCGGTACCACCTCTTTGAGGCTGATCGAGAGCGCTGCCGGAGAGGACGGGAAGCTTTCCGGCTGGTCGGGCCCGACTGACATCTTCATCACGCCAGGCTACCGCTTTCGCTTCGCGGACGTGCTGATGACCAATTTCCACCTGCCGCGGTCGACGCTCTTCATGCTCGTCTCGGCCTTCTGCGGGCTGGAGACCATGCAGGCGGCCTATGCGCACGCGATCGCCGGCGGCTACCGGTTCTATTCCTACGGCGATTCAAGCCTTCTGTTCCGGAACGACCCATGACCGACAGCTTCGAGTTCCGCCTGCTCGCAACGGACGGGGCGGCCCGGCGGGGCTTGGTCTCGATGCCGCGCGGGGAGGTGCGCACGCCGGCCTTCATGCCCGTCGGCACCGGGGGGACGGTGAAGGCGATGTACATGGACCAGGTGCGCGAGCTTGGCGCGGACATCATCCTCGGCAATACCTACCACCTCATGCTGCGGCCGGGTGCGGAGCGCGTGGCGCGCCTCGGCGGGCTGCACGAGTTCACCGGCTGGAGCGGCCCGATCCTGACCGATTCCGGCGGCTTCCAGGTGATGTCGCTGGCGGGGCTGCGCAAGCTCGACGAGAACGGCGTCGTCTTCCAGTCGCATGTCGACGGAACGCGGCACGAGATGACGCCGGAACGTTCGATCGAGATCCAGGGCCTGCTCAACTCCGACATCCAGATGCAACTTGATGAATGCGTGCGGTTGCCCGGGGAGCCGGAGGATCTCGAGCGCGCCATGGAAATGTCGCTGCGCTGGGCGGAGCGCTGCAAGCGCGCCTTCGGGGAACAGCCGGGAAAGGCGATGTTCGGCATCGTTCAGGGCGGCGACGTCCCGCGGCTTCGCGAACGGTCGGCGCAGGCACTGTCGGGCATGGGGCTGAAAGGCTATGCCGTCGGAGGACTTGCCGTCGGCGAGCCGCAGTCCGTCATGCTGGAGATGCTGGACGCGACCTGTCCAGTGCTTCCGGCAGACCGTCCCCGGTACCTGATGGGCGTCGGCACGCCGCAGGACATCCTGCGCTCGGTCGGCCACGGCATCGACATGTTCGATTGCGTGATGCCGACGCGTGCCGGCCGTCATGGCCTTGCATATACACGCCGGGGCAAGATCAACCTCAAGAACGCCCGGCACGCGGAGGACGGACGTCCCCTCGACGAGGAGTTCGACCTGTGCGGCATCGCGCGACTACTCGCGCGCCTACCTGCATCACCTCGTCCGGTCGAACGAGGCTCTTGGCGGCATGTTGCTGACCTGGAACAACCTTGCCTACTATCAATCGCTTATGGCAAATATCAGAAGTGCGATAGAGGCTGGCCGCTATGCCGATTTCGTGGTGGAGACGGAAGCCGGCTGGGAGCGGGGCGACATTCCGGCCCTCTAGCCATCATGCGGAAGGCGGGGCCGAACGCACCATGTGCACGCTGGTAATCTTCAGGGAACCGTCGGCCTGGCGCGCCAGCGTGTAGATTGCCGTCCAGTCGTGGCCGTCCGGCGCGTGGATCAGGACTTCCTGCACGACCTCGTTGCCGTCGGGCGAGACCCTGGAACGTCCGAAGGCATAGTTGCCGGGCCTGTAGACCGGCGCGTAGCCCTTCCTGACCATGTCGAAGAACAGGCCCGGCGTCGGATACATCCGCTTGATCCCGGGCGAGGCGTAGGAATAGGCCTTCTGCATGTCGTCATTCAGGAATGCGTCGATCTGGTTCGAGATCGTTCCCTGCGCCTGGCTTGCCGCCCCGCCGGCGAATGCGGAAGCGGGGAACAGGGAAAGCAGGGTCGTGGCGAAGACGATCGTGGCGAAGCGGCGCATGGCGGTTTTCCTCCTGCGGCCATCATAGACACGTTCGCCAGCCGGAAAAGTTTCGCCGGCGCCGAAGACGGCGACGCACTATTGCCGCGCCCCTGGTTCATTCCTCGGGCACGAGTACGATCTTGCCGGCCACGCCGCGCCTCTGCATGCGTTCCAGCACCGAGGCCGCGTCGGCGAGCGGGTAGCGTCCCTCGATGACCGGCCGGACCGCACCGGATCCGTACCAGGCGAGCAGTTCCCGCATGTTCTCGGCGAAGACATCGGGTTCGTGGCGCGTGAAGTTGCCCCAGAAGACGCCTACGGCACTGTATTCCTTGACCAGGGCAAGATTCACCGGAAGTTTGGGGATGGTGCCGGAGGCGAACCCGACGACGAGAAGGCGCCCATTGCGCGCCATGGAGCGGCTGGCGGCATCGAAGGCCTCGCCGCCGACGGGATCGAAGACGACGTCCACTCCCCGGCCGCCGGTGGCGCTTTTCAGATTGTCCTTAAGATCTTCATATCCGAAGGCCTCGTCGGCACCGGCTTTGCGCGCCAGCTCGCGCTTCTCCTCGGTCGACGCGACCGCCAGAACGCGCGCGCCCATCGCCTTGCCGATCTGCACGGCGGCCAGGCCCGTGCCACCCGCCGCCCCGAACACTGCAAGGGTTTCCTCGGGTTGGAGCCGACCTCGCTGCCGAAGCGCGTGATGTGCCGTCCCGTAGCCGCACAGAAGCGCGCAGGCGTGCGCGACGTCCATATCGTCCGGGATCGAAAAGACGCTCTTCTCCGGGGCGGCGACCATCTCGGCATAGGCTCCCTGGCCGGTGAGGCAGGCAACACGGTCTCCGACCGCGACGGACGTCACATCCGGCCCGACGGCTGCGACCCTTCCGGCCGCCTCCATGCCGGGGACGAACGGCGTCTGCGGCTTCACCTGGTAGAGCCCCTGGACGAGGAGCCCGTCGGCGAAATTCACGCCTATCGCCTCCGCCTCGACCAGAACCGTGTCTCCGGTGACGGCGGGCACCGGCCGATCGAGATATTCGAGATTGGCGAGCGGGCCGAACTCCTTGCAAAGAATGGCTTTCATGGCTCAGATCTTCTGTTGCGTATGCTTGCGCAATTCGTTGCGGGCGACCTGGCGGCGGTGGACGGCATCGGGTCCATCGGCGAAACGCAGCGTGCGCAGATGGGTCCACATGCGGGCGAGCGGCGCGTCCTGCGAGATGCCCTGGGCGCCGTAGAGCTGCGCCGCCTCGTCGGTGACCTTGAGGGCCATCCGCGGGGCGGCAACCTTGATCTGGCTGATCCACGGAGCCGCCGCCCTGGCGTCGCCGCGATCCATCATCCACGCTGCCTTGAGGCAAAGAAGGCGCGTCATCTCGATTTCCATGCGGCACTCGGCAATGATGTCGAAGTTGGCGCCGAGCTCGGCAAGGCGCCGTCCGAACGCCTCGCGCCGCAGCGATCGCTGGCACATCAGTTCGAGCGCCATCTCGGCCTGGCCGATCGCACGCATGCAGTGATGGATCCGGCCGGGACCGAGGCGCCCCTGGGCGACCTCGAAACCACGGCCCTCGCCGAGGATGAGATTGTCCGCCGGAACGCGGACGTCGGTGAAGCGCAGATGCATATGGCCATGGGGCGCGTCGTCGTGGCCGTAGATTTCCATCGGGCGCAGCTTCTCGATGCCTTGCGTGTCCGCCGGCACGAGGATCATCGAATGGCGCGCGTGTTTCGGCAGATCGTCGCCGCCCGTCCTGACCATGACGATGTAGATCGCGCAGCGTGGGTCGCCTGCGCCTGACGCCCACCATTTTTCACCGTTCAGCACGCAGGCATCGCCATCGCGCTCGCAGCGCATCGAGATATTCGTCGCATCCGACGAGGCGACGTCCGGCTCCGTCATGAGATAGGCGGAGCGGATTTTTCCCTCGAGCAGCGGTTCGAGCCAACGCTTCTTGTGCGTGTCGGTGCAATAGCGTTCCAGCACCTCCATGTTGCCGGTGTCGGGTGCGGAGCAGTTGAACACTTCGGCGCCGAGATGCGCCTTGCCCATCTCCTCGGCGAGATAGGCGTACTCCACGGTCGAAAGTCCGTAGCCGCGCTCCGAACCGGTCAGCCAGAAATTCCAGAGGCCGCGCTCGCGCGCCTTTGCCTTGAGGCCTTCGAGGATCTCGGTCTGTCGCGGCGTGAAGCTCCACCGGTCGCCCTTGGGGACCTCAGACAGGAATTCGGCGTCGAGCGGCATGATCTCGTCCCGGACCATGCCGCGGACCGCTTCGTGTATCGGCCTCAGCCGCTCGGTCATGCCGAGATCCATCGGACCTGAAGGCTGTTCAGCCATGTTTCCTCCCGGGGGCAGATTGCTGGTGCAGGTTGCGTCGATTGTTCCCATATCTCCCGATATGGCAAGGCCGGGCGAGGGGGCGGCGGCTGCAGCTGGCCGTTGCTCCGTGTTTGCCGCCGCCGGCGTATCATGCAAAAAGGGATGCCCGGCCCGGAGGAAACGCATGGACGACATTCACAAGCTGTTCTCGGTTTCCGGCAAGACGGCCCTCGTCACCGGAGGAGCGAGCGGTATAGGCAAAATGGTGGCGACCGCGCTCGTTCTGTCGGGAGTCCGGGTTCTGATCGCCTCGCGCAAGAGAGAACAATGCGAGGCGGCAGCCGAGGCGCTGAATACGCTGGATGCTCCTGGTACGGCGGAAGGCTTCGCCGGCGACGTCTCGACGGAAGAGGGCGTCGCGGCTCTTGCCGAGGCGGTTCGTCGACGCACCGACCGTCTCCACATCCTCGTGAACAATGCCGGCGTGTCGTGGGGGGCGTCGTTCGAGGAGTTCCCGCATGCAGCCTGGGCAAAGGTCTTCAACGTCAACGTCGCCGGGCTCTTTACACTGACGCGTGATCTCGTCCCGCTGCTGGAAGCCTCGGCGGAGCATTCGGATCCGGCCCGCGTCATCAACCTCGGTTCCGTCATGGGGACGCAGCCGGTCGCGGAGGGCGCCTATTCCTATTCGGCTTCCAAGGCGGCGGTGCACCACTTGACCCGCATTCTCGCGAACGAGCTGGCGGCCCGAAACATCACGGTGAACGCCTTCGCGCCCGGGCCGTTCCAGAGCCGCATGACGGCCTTCGCGACGGCGACCGACGAGCAGGCGGAGGAGGTCGGGCGGCGCGTGCCGCTCGGACGGATCGGAGCGCCCGAGGACATAGCCGGAGCAGCTCTTTACCTTTGCAGCCGTGCCGGATCCTACGTCACGGGCGCAATCCTGCCGCTCGACGGCGGCATGAGCGCACAGCACGGGACGCGGCTTTTCAGGGACGAGCCATGAGCGGGGATTCACCGGACACAGATTTCGACAAGGCCGCACTCGGTGCCGAGCTGGAGTGGATAGTTCCCGGGTTCTATGGCCTCCAGGAAGTCTCCAAGTTCGACACCGGGCAGTCCAATCCGACCTATCTGGTTTCGGCCGCGAGTGGACGATACGTGTTGCGGGCCCAGCCTCCGGGAAAGCTCCTGAAATCGGCGCATCAGGTCGATCGGGAGTTTCGCGTCATGAGCGCACTGCGGGAAACCGACGTTCCGGTGCCGCGGACGCTGGCCATGTCTGAGGGTGACAACGTTCTGGGGAGGAAATACTTCGTCATGGAGCATGTGGAGGGCCGGATCTTCTGGGACCCGGCACTTCCGGAAGTCGAGGCGGCGGAGCGCTCGGCAATCTACGATTCCATGAACGCGACGCTGGCCGCGCTCCATTCGGTCGATCCGGCGGCAGTCGGCCTTTCGGACTACGGCAAGCCCGGCAACTACTTCGTGCGCCAGCTCGGACGGTGGTCGCAGCAGTACCGCGCCAGCGAGACCGAATCTCTTCCGGACATGAATTCGCTGATGGCGTGGCTCGAGAAGAACCTGCCGCCGGACGACGGTTCGCTCACGCTCGTGCATGGCGATTTCCGGCTCGACAACATGATCTTCGCACCGGACCGTCCGGAGGTCGTCGCGCTGCTGGACTGGGAACTATCAACGCTCGGGCATCCGCTGGCCGATCTCGCCTACCAGTGCATGCAATGGCGGCTGCCTCACGACAGCACGTTCCGCGGGCTTGGCGGCCTCGATCGCAGGCGCCTTGGCCTGCCGGAGGAGGCGGACTATGTCCGTCGCTATGCCGAGCGCCGCGCGCTCGGCGGCATCGATCGCTGGCCCTTCTACCTTGCCTTCTCCTTCTTCCGGCTGGCGGCTATCCTGCAGGGCGTGGCCAAGCGTGCGATCGACGGCAACGCCTCGAACCCGGAGCGGGCGCAGGTGCTTGGCGAGGCGGTTCCAGGGCTCGCCGCGCTGGCGATGGAAGTCGTCGAAGACGCGAGCGAACTTCAATTGGTGCACAACGGATGATGAAACTGTCCCGTTGATTGTTTGCGAATGAAGGTGCAACTGAAGCGCATTCATCGCTGCAGGAGGAAAATCCATGACCGAGCTTACGCATTTCATCGGGGGAAAGCATGTGAAGGGCACGTCCGGCCGTTTCGGCGACGTGTTCAACCCGGCGACGGGGGAGGCCGAAAAGAGGGTCCCGCTGGCAAGTGCGGCAGAACTCGACGCCGCCGTGCAGGATGCCGCCGCCGCGCAGCCCGGCTGGGCGGCGACGAACCCGCAAAGGCGCGCGCGGGTCTTCATGAAGTTCGTGAGCCTTCTCCACCGCGACATGGACAAGCTTGCCGAGGCGCTTTCACGCGAACACGGGAAGACGATCCCCGACGCGAAGGGCGACGTCATCCGCGGCCTCGAGGTCGCTGAATTCTGCATCGGCGCTCCCCACCTCATGAAGGGCGAATACAGCGACAGCGCCGGTACCGGCATCGATCTCTATTCCCTTCGCCAGCCGCTGGGCGTGGCGGCCGGCATCACGCCTTTCAATTTCCCGGCGATGATCCCGATGTGGCAGTTCTGTCCGGCCATTGCCGCCGGCAACGCCTTCATCCTGAAGCCTTCCGAGCGTGATCCGTCAGTTCCGCTGATGCTGGCAGAGTTGATGATCGAGGCGGGCCTGCCTGCCGGGATCCTGAACGTCGTCAACGGCGACAGGGAAGCGGTCGACGCGATCCTCGATCATCCGGTCATCCAGGCCATCGGTTTCGTCGGTTCGACGCCGATCGCCGAGTACATCTACGGTCGCGGCTGTTCGGCCGGCAAGCGCGTGCAGTGCTTCGCCGGCGCCAAGAATCACATGCTGATCATGCCGGACGCCGACATGGACCAGGCGGTCAACGCTCTCGTCGGCGCAGGCTACGGCGCTGCCGGCGAGCGCTGCATGGCCGTTTCCGTGGCAGTTCCGGTCGGCGAGGCGACGGCGGACAGGCTGATCGAGAAGCTCGCGCCGAAGGTCGAGGCGCTGAAGATCGGGCCCTACACGGGTGGTGACGACGTCGATTTCGGCCCGCTGATCACCAGCCAGGCCCGCGAGCGGGTGCTTGGGCTGGTCAATTCGGGCGTGGAGCAGGGCGCGGAACTCGTCGTCGACGGGCGGGAGTTCAAGCTTCAGGGCTACGAGAATGGAAATTTTGTCGGCGGTTGCCTGTTCGACAGGGTCACGACGGAGATGGATATCTACAAGCAGGAGATATTCGGACCCGTCCTTTCGGTGGTGC
This sequence comes from uncultured Alphaproteobacteria bacterium, assembly GCA_963760965.1. Classification (GTDB taxonomy): domain Bacteria; phylum Pseudomonadota; class Alphaproteobacteria; order Rhizobiales; family Rhizobiaceae; genus Pararhizobium_B. Next base: position 31,605 of record CAVXEW010000009.1, on the reverse strand, counting down.
GCGCGAAGAACTATGAGGATGCGTTGCGCATAAACATGGAGAACGAGTACGGCAACGGAACTGCGATCTTCACCCGTGACGGGGACGCGGCGCGCGACTTCGTCAACCGGATCAATGTCGGCATGGTCGGCGTGAACGTTCCGATCCCGGTGCCGCTCGCCTACCATACGTTCGGCGGCTGGAAGAGGTCGGGCTTCGGCGATCTCAACCAGCACGGACCGGATTCGTTCCGCTTCTACACGAGGACGAAGACGGTGACGTCCCGCTGGCCTTCGGGTATCAAGGACGGAGCGGAATTCGTCATGCCCACCATGCAGTGATTCCCTCGGCCGCCGGTCTTTCCGGCGGCCCTTGTTTGTCCGAGGTCCGATGGAGGGGAGGAGCCCATGGATTTCTCGCTCAGCGAAGAGCAACACGCGATATTCGACATGGCGCGCGATTTCGGCAGGGACCGCATCGCGCCTAGCGCCCGTGACTGGGAGAAGCAGGGCACCATCCCGCGTGAGGTGCTGGAGGAAGCGGGCCGACTGGGGCTCGGTGCCATATTCGTGCCGGAAGCAAAGGGCGGCACGGGACTGTCGCGTCTCGACGGAACGCTGATCTTCGAGGCCCTGGCGATGGCCTGCCCGTCGGTCGCCTCGTTCATCTCGATCCACAACATGTGCGCATGGATGATCGCCGGCCTAGCCACGGACGCCTTTCGCGAGAAGTGGCTCGAAAGGCTCGTTTCAATGTCGGCGATCGCCTCGTACTGCCTGACCGAACCCGGCTCGGGTTCGGATGCGGCTGCGCTGCGGACGAAGGCCGAGCGCACCAATTCCGGCTACAGCCTGTCCGGGACCAAGTCGTTCATTTCGGGCGGGGGCTATTCGGATCTCTACATCGTCATGTGCCGCACGGGCGCGGAGGGTCCGAAGGGCATCTCCGCCGTGGTCGTCGAAGATGGTGCTTCGGGCCTGAGCTTCGGCGCACCCGAGGAGAAGATGGGCTGGCGCTCGCAGCCGACGGCGGAGGTTCGCCTCGACGGTTGCGAGGTGTCCGGCGACAACCTCCTCGGCGAAGAGGGCGCCGGATTCAGCTATGCGATGATGGGTCTCGACGGCGGGCGGCTGAACATCGCCGCCGCTTCGCTCGGTGCCGCACAGAGCGCACTCGACAGCACGCTCGCCTACATGCGGGAGCGAAAGGCCTTCGGCCGGCCGATCGACCAGTTCCAGGCGCTGCAGTTCCGGCTTGCGGACATGGAAACAGAGCTGCAGGCCGCGCGCGTCATGCTCCGGCAGGCTGCGTGGAAGCTCGACAACAAGACGCCGGATGCGACCCGGCATTGCGCCATGGCGAAGCGATTCGTCACCGACGTGGCGTTCAAGACGGTCAACGAGGCGCTGCAACTGCACGGCGGCTACGGCTATCTCGCCGACTACGGCATCGAGAAGCTGGTGCGCGACCTCCGGGTGCACCAGATCCTCGAGGGCACCAACGAGATCATGCGGCTGATCACCGCACGATCGCTGCTTGCCGAAGCTGCCGCATGACGGAGGAGGGAGACATCCTGATCCGCATCGACGGGCGCGTGGGGCGGATCACGCTGAACAGGCCGAAGGCACTGAACTCGTTGACCTACGACATGGTGCTGGCGATCGACGGCGCGCTGCGCGCCTGGAATTCGGATCCTGCCGTCGACATGGTGCTGATCGACGGTTCGGGCGACAAGGCGTTTTGTGCCGGCGGCGACATCCAGGATCTCTATCGCACCGGCCTCGGCGGCGACTTCGACTACGGCCGGCGCTTCTGGTCCGACGAGTATCACATGAACGCGCGGCTCGCGAACTTCTCCAAGCCCTACGTCGCACTCATGGACGGCTTCGTCATGGGCGGGGGCGTCGGAGTCTCCGCGCATGGCTCGCACAGGGTGGTCACGGAGCGCACCCGGCTCGCGATGCCGGAGTGCGGAATCGGGCTCATCCCGGACGTTGGCGGATCCTGGTGCCTTGCGCATGCGCCGGGCCATGTCGGCGACTATGTGGGCCTGACGGGGGTACGCCTCGAAGCGGCGGACGCGATCTATGCGGGCCTTGCCGACGGCTTCGTTCATTCGTCCGAGCTCGGGGCACTCACGCAGGCGCTGGTGGACAGCGCGGATCCTGCCGTGCTCGCCGATTTCTGGGACGATCCGGAGGAAGGCCGGCTTGCGGGACTGCGCCAGCGGATCGACACTGCCTTCGGTCATCCGACGCTGGCCGCGACGATCGAGCAACTTGAGGGCGAAGACGGGGAATGGCCTGCAGCGACGGCGCGGGCACTGCGAGAGGCGTGCCCCATATCGCTCGCCTCCGCGTTCGAGATCATTCGTGCAGCCCGCGAGGCGGGGCGCGTCGAAGAGGCGCTGGTGATGGAATACCGATTCGTCAGCCGCTGCATGGAACACGGCAATTTTCTCGAGGGCGTGCGCGCGGCCATCATCGACAAGGACCGCTGTCCCCGCTGGGAACCTGCCGTCCTCGAGGAGGTCGCCCCGGAAACGGTCGCGCTCATGCTGTCGCCGGCAGAAGGTGGCGATCTCGAATTTCAAGCATGATGGGAGGAACGCAATGAAGATCGGTTTCATCGGGCTCGGCAACATGGGAGCTCCCATGGCGGCCAATCTCGCCGGTGCCGGACACGAGGTGACCGGCTACGACGTCGCCGGCGTCACGGTCGAAGGCGTTGCGGTGGCCGGCTCTGCGGCCGAGGCCGCGCGCGACCGGGATGCCGTGATCACGATGCTGCCGAATGGCGACATCGTCCGGAAGGTCTACGACGAGATCGTTCCCGCGGGGCGGGCCGGCGCCTGCTTCATCGATTGCTCGACCGTTGACGTGGAGAGCGCGCGTGCCGCGCACGACAAGGCGGCAGCGGCGGGCTTTCTTTCGATCGACGCTCCGGTTTCCGGCGGGGTCGGCGGTGCGACGGCCGGAACGCTCACTTTCATGGCCGGCGGCACGGACGAGGCCTTCGCCGCGGCGAAACCTCTCTTCGACGTGATGGGCGGGAAGGCAGTGCATTGCGGCGGGGCCGGCGCAGGGCAGTCGGCCAAGATCTGCAACAACATGATCCTCGGAATTTCGATGATCGGCGTTTGCGAGGCCATCGCGCTCGCCGACAGGCTTGGCCTTGACCGGCAGCGCCTTTTCGACGTCGTCTCGACGTCCTCCGGATCCTGCTGGTCGATGAACACCTACTGCCCCGCTCCGGGAGTGGGCCCGAAAAGTCCGGCGGACAACGACTACAGGCCGGGCTTCGCGGCGGAACTGATGCTCAAGGATCTCGGCCTCAGCCAGCAGGCGGCGGAACTTGTCGATTTGCCGACCCCTCTCGGCGCACGCGCCATGGAACTCTACAGGGAGTTCGTCGCAGACGATGGCAAGGGGAAGGACTTCTCCGCGATGTTGCCGCGCCTCATGAAGCAGAGGCGCAACGCCTGAAAGACGCGGGAGGCGGTCGGCAAAGCCGTCCCGCCTCCGATCTGCCTGTTGTCGTCTAGTCCCGCAATATCTGGACGATACGCCGGGTCTGCGGGTCGACGATGACCGTCTGACCGTTGACGACGACGTATTCGTATTCGGTCTGGACGTCCGGCGAATCGATCTGCTGGAGATCGACGCCATCGGGTATGGTCGAGCCGACCTGCACAGTCGTCCCTTGGGGAAGTTCGGTCGGCGCGACGTGGTGCTCGACGATATATTTGTGAATGACCGTCTGCTGCTGTGGCTCGATGACGACGGTCTGGGCGTCGGCGGCATATATGCCCGCCGCAAGCACGATGCCCGTCAGGGCGGCAATGCGAATCTTCTTCATCATGCTCTCCGCTGTTTTGGCAGCCATGAAACGCGGGTTCCGGGGTTACGTTCCCGTTTCGTCGCTGACAGCTTGTTTCATGCCAGCGAACGAGTTGAACGCAGCGAGCGCAGCCGGCTCCGCAGGAGTTCCGGGCAAAGCATTTGCCGGTGCGGGTCATTTATGCTGAATTCGCCGTGGCCTGTCCGGGGGAGATCATGCACATGAACGCGAGCGTGACGGAATTCGCCGCCTGGCTGTCCGCGCTGCTTGGAGGAATTCGCGACTACTTTTCCCAGCCCTGGGCCTTCTACCAGATCGGCATCATTGTCGTCGCGCTGCTCGCCGCGCATCCACTCGGGCGGGTGATCGAAGACAAGCTCGAGGCGCATGCGCGCAACTTCAAGGCCAATCCCGGTCTCCTGCGACTGATCATCGCCTTCCTGCGGCGAACCGAGTGGCTGATTTTCATCGTCATTCTCTGGTTCACGCGGCTGGTCATGGTCTCGATCACCTGGCCGAGCCGCAGCAACCTCATCGCAATCGCTTTGTCCCTGGCAACCGCGTGGCTCGTGATCGCGGTGCTGACACGCATCATCCGCAACCGCACTCTGGCGCGCACGGTGGCGCTCGTGATCTGGTGCTATGTGGCGGTCCAGGTCCTCAACATCCAGAAGCCGGTCGCCGAAGCCATGGACACCATGGCGATCAATCTGGGATCCTTCCATCTGTCGGCGCTGTCGGCCCTGAAGATCGTCGTGGTTACGACCGTCCTCTTTTCCCTGGCGGTGTTCACGGGAAACTTCGTCGAAAACCGGATCTCGCGGGCGGAAGACCTCTCGCCTTCGCTCAAGGTCCTGCTGACGAAGATCGCGAAGATCATGCTGATCGGCGTGGCCGCCGCAATAGCCCTGACAGCGACGGGGATCGACCTCACGGCGTTGACGGTTTTTTCCGGCGCCATCGGCGTCGGCATCGGTTTCGGGCTTCAGAAGGTGGTGTCGAACTTCATCTCCGGCATCATCATCCTGATGGACAAGTCCATCAAGCCGGGCGACACGATCGAACTCGGCGACACGTTCGGGTGGATCAGGGAACTCCGCGCCCGGTTCGTATCGGTCATTACGCGCGACGGACGCGAATATCTCATCCCGAACGAGGACCTGATCGCCCAGCGCGTCGTGAACTGGTCTTTCTCGAACGAGTTTGTTCGCCTGGACGTCGATTTCGGCGTCTCGTACGACAGCAACCCGCACGAGGTGGCACGGATCGCGGTCGAGGCGGCCCGCCGCGTCCCGCGCGTGCTGAGCCACAGCGATCCCGTCTGCTGGATGACGGCCTTCGGCGCGTCCTCGCTCGACTTCAAGCTCCGCTTCTGGATATCGGATCCCCAGCAAGGGCTGACGAACATTCGCGGACAGGTCCTGCTGGCACTCTGGGACGCCTTCAAGGAGGCAGGGATCAACATTCCGTTCCCGCATCGCGAGATACTGGTGCGCACGCCGGTTGAGATCGTCCGGAAGCCGTGGCCAGGCGGCGACGACCCCGCCGGGGAAGCCTAGCCTGTCTTCGGCCGGGCGGCGTCTCTACCCTTCGCTGCCGCCCGTGAACTTCACGGTCACGCCGGGCTTGATCATCTTCGACAGTTCGTGCGCGTCCCAATTGGTCAGGCGCACGCAGCCATGGCTGTTCGACTTGCCGATGCGCGAGGGTTCCGGCGTTCCGTGGATGCCGTAGGTCGGCTTCGACAGGGCGATCCACATGTTGCCGACCGGGCCGTTCGGGCCGGGCGGCACGGTCAGGACGTGGTCGTTGTTTCCCTGCTTGAAATTGATCTTGGGGTTGTAGGTGTAGTTCGGGTCGGGTGCGATCCTGTCCACCTTGACCGTGCCCGAAGGAGACGGAAGATCGGTCGAACCGATCGTCGCCGGATAGGCCGCAACCAGCGTGCCGTCGGCGGTATAGGCGCGGACCTGGCTGGCCGTCTTGTCGACGATAATCAGGGCGACCTCCGCCTTCTTGTCCTTTCCGGGAGCGGCAACCTTTATGACGGTGCCCGGCACGGAGAAGTCCGCCCCCGGGTTGATCGCCTTCATGTAGCCCTCGTCCATGTGAAAGCGCTCGGCCAGCATCTCGGCGGTCGACGTGTAGGACAATCGCGTCAGCTGCGCCTTTTCGGCATAGTCCGTCGGAATGGACGCGACGTAGGGTCCGGCGGCGTCGGAGGCCGTGATCCTGTAGTCCTGGAATGCCGGCCCGCCGGTATCCTGGAGCTTGCGTTCGATGAAGGCATGCCGGGAGGGATCGAGACGTTGACCGGTCATGGTCGCGTAGGCGTCGAGCGCCTTCCGCACATTGTCTCCCATGCGCCCGTCGATGACACCGGGAGAGGCACCGGAGCGGTCTAGGAGAACTTCGAGCGCGGCCATCTGCTGCTTCGAGGCTTTCCCGGCAGTCGTCGGCCGGGCTGGCGCGGCAGGCTCTTGCTGCGGCCCGGTCGAGCGCTGCTGCGAGGGAAAGGAACGGATTTCCGGCGAATTGAGCGCCGGTACGACGCCGTTTCCGGAGCGCGTGTCGCCATCGCCCGGACCGGGCGGAGGCGGAAGGTCCAGCCGTTCCACCGACCCGTTCCGCCCGGAGCGCGGAAGCCGGACGACGTCCGGACTTCCGAGGTCCCGGTTGCGGACGGCATCCAGGGGAACTTCCGTCGCTACAAGGTGGCCGCGGTCATCGACCAGCACGCGCTGTCCGCGCAGGTTGCGGTAGACCTGGACGTTGCCGTACTCCGGGACCTGGTCGAGCACCCGGCCGTCCGGTCCGACCAGGACCATGGGTCCCTGCGGGCCGTAGCGCACGACCTGCTGGGCTGCGACCGGAGCCGCCGACAGGGCAAGCGCGAGAGCGGAAACGGAGAAGGCGGCGAGGAGCCAGTGCATTTTCATTCCAATACCCGGTGTTCTTGAAGTCCCTTTCCCCAACGCAGTCGACGGGCCGCTGGAGGGGATCGTCGCACACGTCTTCGGGAAATATGGTAAATGTCCGGTGAATGAAAAGCTTGCGGGCTGTTATACGACATTCTCCGCGGCCAGCCGGCAGGTCGTCCGCCGATCCGTCTCGATCTGGACCGTCGCATGCCCGATGCCGAATTCATCCTCCAGCATGTGGCTGGTCTCGCGGAGGAATTCGGTTCCCGGATTGCCGTCCGGAACGAGGAGATGGCAAGTGAGCGCGGTTTCCGTGGTGCTCATCGCCCAGACATGGAGATCGTGCACGTCCTCGACGCCGGGACGTCGGGCGAGGGCGCTTCGCACCTCGTCGATGTCGATACCGGATGGAACGCCCGCCATCGACATCGAGACGCTTTCCTTGAGAAGGCCCCATGTGCCCCAGAGTATGACGCCGGCGATCGCCAGGCTGACCAAAGGATCAAGCCATTCCCAGCCGGTTTCGAGGATGACCAGGCCCGCCACCACGACGCCGAGCGAGACGGCGGCGTCCGCCATCATATGCAGATATGCGCCGCGGATATTGAGATCTCCCTTGCGTCCAGAGGAGAAGAGGGCCGCCGTCACTGCGTTGATGACGATGCCTACGGCGGCGACGATCATTACGGTCGAACCGGCAACCGGTTCCGGCTCGAAGAAGCGCCGGATCGCTTCCGCCGCGATGCCCCCGACCGCGACAAGGAGGATCAGGGCGTTGAAGAGTGCGGCGAGAATGGAAGATTTGCGCAGGCCGTAGGTGAAGTTGCGGGACGGCGGACGGGATCCGAGCAGGATGGCGACCCAGGCGACGAGGAGACCCAGCACGTCCGAAAGGTTGTGCCCGGCATCGGCCAGCAGGGCCATGGAGTTGCCGAGAAGCCCGTATGCTGTCTCGACGATGACGAAAGCGACGTTCAGCGTGATCCCGATTGCGAACGCCTTGCCGAAGTGGGCGGGAGCGTGGACATGGCCCGGGCCGTGGGAATGCCCGTGCGAATGATGGTGGCAGTGGTCGTGTTCGTGTCCGGCGCCGTCATGGCCATGGTCGTGGGCTTCGTGCATTCTGGAGACCTTGTCGATCTGGTTTCGGCGTTGTCGCGTTCGTTTGGCGGCTTGTCCTGCGCCTTCGTTGCAAGAACATAATGGCTGCAGTGGCTATAGGTTCAAGGGGCGGGCGCGCGTCGGGCGTCGGACCATCCGCGAGGTTGCGGCAAGGCCGGGACGCGCATAGTGTGCGACCAAATCGTCCGCGGACGGCCGGTTCCGGCCGCCAGCGATCAATTTGTTCAGGAGGCGAGTTGTCCATCCATGGCTGAAATGCAGGCCGAATCCGCTGTCGCGCCCATGCGGGCATCTTTCGCGATCGCAGGACGCAACACCCGGTTCGGGCGTTGCCGAAGCGCATTGCCGTTTCTGGTCGCCGCCGGCCTGATGCTGGCTGCGCCGGCCCTGGCCCAGCAGTCCGGCACGAAGGACGAGACGATCGCTCCGTTCGGATCGCACATGACGGTGCAGAAGCAGGACAAGGGCATCGGTCTCGATGGCGTGCTGACGGCGATCCGAAAGAGCAAGACGACCGCCCAGGACGTCAAGATCCTTTCAAAACTGGACAAGGCGCGGATCGTGCATCTCGGCAAGGCTCTGGACGACGCTTCGCAGAAGAAGGTCGAGAGCGCGGTGACGGCACATCGCGCCGACGTCAATGCGCTGCAACTGGCGCTGGAGGGCAACGCCCTGACCTATGCCGCGCTGAACGCGCAATCCATCTCGACCTCCGACATCGTGGGGGCCGAGGTGTCCGGCGACCGGCAGAAGACAATCACCATCTTCGCGCGTCACTGAGGCGATTGACCTTCCGGCAGGCGGTCCCCATCTCCAGCGCACAAGCGCGGCGGCAGTGGCAGCAGGGCCGCCGGCGAAACCGGAGCGCAGTCATGAACATCGGCATCGCGTCCGAGAAATCCGGACTTCCCGCCAAGACCATACGCTATTACGAGGAGGTCGGCCTCGTCCGCCCGGAGCGCGGTCAAAACGGGTACAGGACCTACTCGCAGGCGCAGGTCCACAAGCTGCGCTTCCTGCACAGGGCCCGCAATCTCGGTTTCGGCATAGAGGAATGCCGGCAGCTTCTGGCGCTCTACGAAGACAGGGGCCGGGCCAGCGCCGACGTCAAGCGCATCGCCGAGGCGAAGATCGAGGAGATCAACCGGAAGCTCGCCGAACTCGAGGATCTTCGCCGAACTCTCACCCACCTGGCCTGCAACTGCCGCGGCGACGCGCGCCCCGATTGTCCCATCCTCGAGGACCTGGCGTCCCGATAACGGCCCCTCCCGATGCCATCGGCGGCCGCCGCGTGACCCCGCCGCAAGCACATGCTAGGGTCGTGCGAGGTCGGGAGTCTCGGTTGCCTGCAACTGCCTACGAACATCCGGCGCCCATCAACAACGGCGTCCTTCGTGCTCTTCCGGAGCGCATCCTGGAGCGGCTCAGGCCGAATCTGCGTCATGTGGAGCTGCAACGCGGCTCGCCGGTGAACGCGAGCGATGGCGTGATCGTCGACGTCTATTTCGTGAATCTCGGTTCGATCGCCGTGCTGAAGACCATGCATGACGGCCATACGGCTCAGATCCGAACGATCGGCATCGAGGGTCTTACCGATCCGTGGGCGCTGTTCGGCGTCGGCGGGGCGAGGCTCGATGCTGTCGTGCAGATTCCCGGCAGCGCCTTCCAGGTCAATCGCAACCTGCTGATGAAGGAAATGGCTCGTGAGGCGGAACTTCGTGCGCTGCTGCGCGACTACTCGCGCTTTGCGATCGGCGAACTGGCCCGGACATCCGCATGCAACTGCCTGCATGGGCTCGAAGCGCGTTGCTGCCGCCTTCTGCTCGTCTCGCAGGACAATGCCATGGCCGAAAGCTTCGAACTCACGCAGGAACATCTCGCTGCGATGCTCGGTGTGCAGCGCGGAGGGGTGACGATCGTTGCCGGCAACCTCAAGCGCGCCGGACTGATAGACTACAGCTACGGGCGCATCTCGATCCTTGACCGACGCGGCCTGGAGCAGAAGTCGTGCGAATGCTACCTGGAAATGCGTTCCGAACTGGACCGGATCATCCGGAGGGGCTGAGCGAACCGCACAGCAGCGGAGTTCCGGGCATCGCGACGGGCCGGCAAGGATTGGCGCGGCAGGCTTGCGATCCGGCGGGCTCTGTCGCGGTGCGCGAAGGTCGTTCGGGCGCACCGTCCCGGAGGTCGGTACGCCCGTTCAGGCCCCTAACACCCGCGGCCCGTTTCCCGAAAGTCCGCCGGACTTTCAAAATTCTTCAGTTGCGGGCGCGTTCGCTCGCCGCCGAAGGCGTGAGGGGGTCTCCCGCCATGCTCCATGCCTTGACGTCGAACCATCTGTCGACGTTTTCGACCTGCAGATTTCCCTCCGGATCCCTGCGCAGCTGGACCGTGATTTCCTGTTTCATGATCGAGCGGTTGGAAAATTCGAAGACTCCTCCATTCGTCGTCGGGAGTTCATCAAAATTTCTTTCGGCTGACAGGACCACGTCATAGCCGTTCTCAACGGTCTTGATCTGCCAATTTGATGGAAGGCTATTGCTCAGCACGGCTTCTTCGCCGCCCGGGAGTTTTATCTTCAATTCCTGATCTGCCTGTGCACCGTAGAGCACCTGATTGCAAGCCTGGCCGATCTCGACAACGTCATCGGCGCTGACGTTCTGTCCGGGCAGGCAAGCCGCAAGCTTCTCGTTTTCCTTCGTGCCTTCAAGGCTTTCCGTGTCACGGGCAATTTCGCGGAGGTTGCCCGGAGCCTGGGCGCTGGTCGGAGCGACGCGCGCGGGCGGCGCAGTTGTACTTGCTGCCTTGTTCGGAAGAATGTCTTTCTTCAAGATTTTGGGCAGCTTCGAGGTGAAGAACAAACGCAGCTTCTCGCCAACATCCGTGGGGAGATGCGGATGTCTGGCTCGTTCCTTGGCCTCATTCAGCAGTTCTGCAGTTCGAAGACCCCACTTGATAACCTGGCGCTGTGCAGGCGAATGCGAAAGAGTTTGAAAGAGCAGATCGCTGGCTTCTTTTGCCGCAATAATCTTATTAGATGTATTAGAAATGAGAGTTTCTTGTACGGGCATCTGGTCGTTTCTTTCGGTCTCGGTGGTCTCTGCGGCAAAATAGTTTCCATGAAAACTAGCAGATCGAACGCGGAGAAGTGTCACGTTTGACACATCTTGGTGCAATTTGGGCGACTCCGAGTTCGATCTTTCGGTTCCTGCACCGGTCGGCTGAGGCCGCGTGTGCAGTCGTTCATCGGCGTATTGAAGTGCAGGCGGTGATCATCGGGTGCTCAGGAGGAGTGGCCGATCCTCTCCCCGAGATCGCGCACCTTCGGCGTCCTCACCGATGCGGCCACAGGGGCGTTGCGCGGCAAACGGTCGGGCGCGCCGCCCATGTCGACACGCCCGTTCAGGCCCCTGACTCCCGCGGCCCGTTTCCGGAAAGTCCGCCGGACTTTCATGCTATTTCAGTCCTGGGAGGCCTCGCGCGCCGCCGAGGGCGTGAGGGGCTTTCCGTCCTCGCTCCATGCCTTGACCTGGATGCTACCGCTGACGTCTTTGACCTCAAGTTTCCCTTCGCTATCCCTGCGAAAATGGATCTTGATTTCCTGTTCCATCTTCGAGTCCTCTGAAAAATGTTGAATTTCTCCGCTTTTGGTCGGTAGGTGTTTCAGGTCTCCCTTCGCTGAGAGAACCACGTCATAGCCGTCAACGACGGGATTGATATGCCATTCGGACGGAAGTTCACTGCTTAGCACGGCCTGTTTATTGCCGGGCAATTCCATTACAAGGTCGTGATGCATCATCTCGATCGACAATGTGGCGTAGGCGGATTGATTGCAAACCTTGCTGATCTCCAGAATGTCGTTTGCGGTGACTCCCTGTTCGATCAAGTAACGAACAAGTATTATGTTTTGCCACTGTTTCTCAAATTCGTTTGAATTGTTTATGTGGTCCTTGGGCTGGGGGGCGTTTATTTCTTCGGAAATCTTGTTGCCATCATAGTAAAATGCATTGAAATGTCCCGGTACGTCACGGGCAAAGCAGTGAGAGACCGTTACGCTTTTGCCCTCGCCAATATTGACGGGGACATGTTCCCCAACGCCATGGCCAGCCTTAAATTGAACAGCGAGGGAATCAGCTAGTTCCTTGCTGAACGATGCTTCGAGACATGCGTTCTGCTGCAGATCGAATGTCGATTGCTGGACGGTGGCCGGCTCGCCGGACGCGTGCGACGTCGTGGAATTGGTCCTGTTGTCCGGAAGAATGGAGCTCTTCAACGACTTGATGGTTCCGGGCAACTTCGAGGCGAAGAACAATTCCAGCTTTGCGATGCCCGCGCGGATTTTGGTAGGTCTGGCGCGGACGCAGGCGGATGCCAGCGGTTCAACGGTGTGAGAGCCCCACTTGACGAGTTTGCGCTGTACAGGCGGAAGCCCGGTGAGAAAGGCCTTGTTCCTTATGACGTCTTTGGCAATGTCGTTTTGGTTCATCGGCTGGTCTCTTGTGGGCTCGTTGCTCCTTGAGCGGCAAAAAGCTCAGCAAAATCTAGCAGATCGTGCGCGGAGAAGTGTCACGTTTGACACAGTGCGGTGGAAATCGACCGACCCTGGATTGCGATGCCTCTTCTTCTGCCTCGGCCGGCTCCGCCTGGGGGCGAGCAGTCCTCCTCGCCGCACGAGCGATACCTTCCCGGCACTCGAGCGCGAGCACGCCGAAAAGACAAAGGGCCGCCCGGCGGGCGACCCTTTGAAGGTCCGTTCATCGGTTTCCTTCTTGTGGCTCAGCTGCAGCCGCTCGTCGCGCCGCAGGTGTCGCACTTTTCGCAGGTGCCGTTTCTCACCATGGTGAAGTTCTGGCACTCCGAGCACATGTTGCCGGTATAGCCTTGCATGATCGACTTCATGCGGCGGTCGGCCTCGATCTGCCTGGCATCCGGCTCGCTTGCCGCCCTGGCTTCGGCCGCTTCCTCCGCCGCGGCGTCCGTAAAGAGGTCGTTCTCCTCGTCGGAGATGTCCTCGGCGAAGTCCTTCGCACGCTCCTCGTAGTCGCGCCGGAAGGCGGTCGCCTCCTCGCGAAGTTCCGAGACGGCGGGACGGGCGGCAGTGGCGAAGGCGGTGACGTTGCTGCCCGGGCGCTGCCCCGTTGGTGCCGACGACGGGACCACCGTCGGTTTGAAGCCGCGCGTGAGGCCCTTTGAGAATGCCTGCGCCTTGCCTTCCTTGATGCCCTTGCCGAGCGCCGTGTTGGAGAAGTCGGAGATGTCGACATGGGCGAGGTCGTGGCGGCCGAGATAGGAAATCGCGAGCTCGCGGAAGACGTAGTCCATGATCGACGTCGCGTTCTTGATCGCGTCGTTGCCCTGCACCATGCCGGCCGGCTCGAACTTGGTGAAGGTGAAGGCCTCGACATATTCCTCCAGCGGCACGCCGTATTGCAGGCCGAGCGAGATGGCGATCGCGAAGTTGTTCATCATCGCCCGGAAGGCAGCGCCCTCCTTGTGCATGTCGATGAAGATCTCGCCGAGGCGGCCGTCGTCGAACTCTCCGGTCCTCAGATACACCTTGTGGCCGCCGACCACGGCCTTCTGGGTGTAGCCCTTGCGCCTGTTCGGCAGCTTCTCCCGTTCGCGGGTCACCTTCTCGATGATCCGTTCCACGATCTTCTCCGTGACGGTCGTCGCCTGGACGGCGGCAGGCGCCGCGACCAGTTCCTCGACGGCGTCGTCCTCGTCGTCCTCGTCCTCGATCAGCGACGCGTTGAGGGGCTGGGAGAGTTTCGAGCCGTCCCGGTAGAGGGCATTCGCCTTCAGGGCCAGCTTCCAGGAGAGCATGTACGCCGACTTGCAGTCCTCGACGGTCGCATCGTTCGGCATGTTGATCGTCTTGGAGATGGCGCCCGAGATGAAGGGCTGGGCAGCGGCCATCATGCGGATATGGCTCTCCACCGAAAGATAGCGCTTTCCGATCTTGCCACAGGCATTGGCGCAATCGAAGACCGGCAGGTGCTCAGCCTTCAGGTGCGGGGCGCCCTCGAGCGTCATCGCGCCGCAGACGTGGATGTTCGCCGCCTCGATTTCCTTCTTCCCGAAGCCCAGGTGCTCCAGCATGTTGAAGGAGAGATCGGCCATCTGCTCGTCGGAGACGGCAAGCACGTCGCGGCAGAAGTCCGCGCCGAGCGTCCACTGGTTGAAGGCGAACTTGATGTCGAAAGCCGATTTCAGTGCGGTGTTCAGCGCCGCGATCTTCTCCTCCGTGAAGCCCCTGGACCGGAGCGAGGCGGGATTGATGGCGGGCGCCTGGTTCAGGTTGCCATGGCCGACCGCATAGGCCTCCATCTCGGCGATCTGGCTTTCCGCGTAGCCGAGCGTACGCAGGGCCTCCGGTACGGCGCGGTTGATGATCTTGAAGTAGCCGCCGCCGGCGAGCTTCTTGAATTTCACCAGCGCGAAGTCGGGCTCGATGCCGGTCGTGTCGCAATCCATCACGAGGCCGATCGTGCCCGTCGGCGCGATGACGGTCGCCTGGGCGTTGCGGTAGCCGTTCTTCTCGCCGAGCTCGACGGCGCGGTCCCAGGCCGCCCTGGCGTGCGCGACGAGCGCCTCGTCCGGGCAGTCGCCGTGGACGAGGGCGACCGGGTTCACGGAGAGCTTCTCGTAGCCCTGGTTCTCGCCATGGGCGGCGCGGCGGTGGTTGCGCATGACGCGCAGCATATGCTGGCGGTTCGCCTTGTAGCCGGGGAAGGGGCCGAGCTCGCCGGCCATCTCGGCGGAGGTGGCATAGGCCACGCCCGTCATGATCGCTGTGAGCGCGCCGGCGATCGCGCGGCCTTCACTGGAGTCGTAGGGAATGCCCGAGGACATCAGCAGGCCGCCGATATTGGCATAGCCGAGGCCGAGCGTGCGGTACTCGTAGGAGAGCCTGGCGATCTGCCTGGACGGAAACTGCGCCATCATCACCGAGATCTCGAGCACCATCGTCCAGAGCCGGACCGAATGCTCGTAGGCTGCGATGTCGACGTTCTTCGTCCGGGCGTCCTTGAACTGGAGCAGGTTCAGCGAGGCGAGGTTGCAGGCGGTGTCGTCGAGGAACATGTATTCCGAGCACGGGTTCGAGGCCCGGATCGCACCGGCCGAAGCGCAGGTGTGCCAGTCGTTCATCGTCGTGTTGAAGTGCAGGCCCGGATCGGCGGACGCCCAGGCGGCGTGGCCGATCTTCTCCCAGAGGTCGCGCGCCTTCAGCGTCTTCATCACGCGGCCGTCGAGGCGTGCCGTGAGGTTCCAGTCGCCGTCGGATTCCACGGCCCGCAGGAACTCGTCCTTCAGGGAGACGGAGTTGTTCGAATTCTGGCCGGAGACGGTCAGATAGGCCTCGGAGTCCCAGTCGGTGTCGTAGGTCTTGAACTCGATGTCGTGATAGCCCTGGCGCGCGAACTGAATGACCCGCTTGATGTAGCTCTCGGGCACGCGGTTCTTCTTCGCCGCTTTCACCTCGCGCTTCAGTGCGGGGTTCTCCGCGGGATCGAAGCAGGCGTCGTTGTCGGCCTCGCAGTTGATGCAGGCCTTCATGATCGCCTTCAGGTGCCCGGCGACGATCTTGGAACCGGTGACGAGGGCGGCGACCTTCTGCTCTTCCTTGACCTTCCAGTCGATGTACTCCTCGATGTCGGGATGGTCGATGTCGACCACGACCATCTTGGCCGCGCGGCGGGTCGTGCCACCCGACTTGATGGCACCCGCGGCGCGGTCCCCGATCTTGAGGAAGGACATCAGGCCCGACGACTTGCCGCCGCCGGAAAGCTTCTCTCCCTCACCCCTCAGGTGGGAGAAGTTCGAGCCCGTGCCCGAGCCGTACTTGAAGAGGCGCGCCTCGCGTACCCAGAGGTCCATGATGCCGCCGTCGTTGACGAGATCGTCGCCCACCGACTGGATGAAGCAGGCATGCGGCTGCGGATGCTCGTAGGCGGATTTCGACTGGGTGAGCTTGCCGGTGAAGGGATCGACGTAGAAGTGGCCCTGGCCGGGACCGTCGATGCCGTAGGCCCAGTGGAGGCCGGTATTGAACCACTGCGGGCTGTTCGGCGCCACGCGCTGGGTGGCGAGCATGTAGGCCAGTTCGTCGCGGAAGGCGAGGGCGTCCTCTTCCGAATCGAAATAGCCGCCCTTCCATCCCCAGTAGGTCCAGGTGCCGGCGAGGCGGTCGAAGACCTGGCGCGCATCGGTCTCGGAGCCGAAGCGGGCATCCTCCTGCAGGTCGGCGAGAGCCTTCTCGTCGGCGACGGAACGCCACAGCCAGGAGGGAACGGAGTTCTCCTCGACCCGCCGCAGGACGGCCGGTACGCCCGCCTTGCGGAAGTACTTCTGGGCGAGCACGTCGGTCGCCACCTGCGAGAACTGCACTGGAACGTCGATGTCGGCGAGGCGGAAGACGATCGAGCCGTCAGGATTGCGGATCTCGCTCGTCGCCTTGCGGAACTCGATCTCCGCGTAGGCCGACTGGCCTGCCTTGGTGAAATGACGCTCGATGCGCATTGCCTTCGTCCTCTAGCCGGCGTGCCGCGTCTCGTCCCCCGGACTTCGGCACAGTTTCTCTCATCCGGCTGCGCCTGTCATGGCGCGACCGGTCCGATCTAATTTGCGTTCCTTTGGGATTGTCCCTCGGTGACACGCTATCTTGTGCTCAGGCTGGTCGCAAACACTAAATATAGTATTAACAGGTTCTTTCTACCAGCCCGGCGGGCCAGAAAAGCGGCACTACCCAAGAGCATGCCATGGCGCTCTCATTGCGCCGCAGAGCCTTGGATTCGCTACCGATTTTCAAGATTTGGCCGAAAAAGAAACGCTGGCCACGCCGCCGCCGCAACGTGGCCCCATTTGGATCGAGTCACGTGGATTGGTCAAGGGGTTGTTCGTTGCAGATTTGCCGATACCACATGTTGTGGAGTGCGCTGTGGAAACCGGGGACATCGCGAACCTGCGCGCATTCATGGGTTGCAGCCGCGTCAACCGTGAAAAGTTGCCGGCGAGAAAACGGGATGGGCGATGGCGGCGGATCCCCGCGACAGGCGCTCCGGGAGAAGGGAAAAGTGCGAATCAACTGATTCGGATCAAGGCCGGCGCCTGGAGGCGGATGCAACCATCAAAGAGTTTCGGGAGTTCTTGCTCGCGATGGGACGTCCGATCTTTCAACGGACCTTGGAGACAATCGAATGAAGACCGCAATCCGACGACTTACCGCTCTCTCCGCCGGCTGCCTGATGGTCGCTGCGCTCGCGCTGCCGGCCTCGGCTACGCCGATCCGTGCCTCGCAGGACGGGGTGGCGAGCAGCAGCGTCGTTCTCGCGCAGTACAATCGCAATCGCCACGGCGGGCATTTCTACATGCGGCACGGAAACCCCTACTATGGCGGCCATCGCGGCTACCGCCACTACCGGCGCGGCTACCGGCACTACAACGGTTACTGGTTCCCGCCGTCTGCGTTCATCGCGGGCGCGATCATCGGCGGGGCGATGGGCGGAGCGCGGCACCAGATGAGCCGGTCCCACGTGCGCTGGTGCGAGCGGCACTACCGTTCCTACGACGTGCGTACCGATACCTATCAGCCATACCACGGGCCGCGCAGGCGCTGCGTGTCGCCATACTGACCGGTTGGCCGGATGGAATCAGAGAGAAGGCGGCCGTGTGCCGCCTTCTTCCCGTCAGCCCTTGTGGTCCTTCGAGATCGGCTCCTGGTAGGTGAAGCCCATGTCCCAGGGGAAATAGATCCAGGTATCCTGGCTGACCTCCGTCACGAACGTATCGACCAGCGGCCGGCCCTTGGGCTTCGCGTAGACCGTGGCGAAATGGGCCCTTGGAATCATCGCTCGCACGATCGCCGCGGTCTTGCCGGTGTCGGTCAGGTCGTCGACGATGAGGATCTGGGCGCCTTCTTCCTCGACGAGGACCGGCGAGATCTCCTTCAGCACCTGCATTTCACCCTGCGAGGTGTAGTCGTGGTAGGAGGCGACGCAGACCGTCTCGATCAGGCGGACGCCAAGTTCGCGCGCGATGATGGCCGCCGGGACGAGTCCTCCCCGGGTGATGCAGACGATCGCCTTCCATTGCTGGCCCGTGCCCGACAGGCGCCAGGCGAGGGCGCGCGCGTCGCGGTGGAACTGGTCCCAGGAGACGGGAAAGGCCTTTTCAGGAAGAGACATGGGCGACGCTCCTTGCTGCAATCGCGGCAAGGCTGCCGCTCGAATGGGCCGGAATTAGCGGAAACAGGTCTCGGATGGCAAGTCCGTCGCACGCTTCTTCGCGCGGTGGCCGGCCCGTCGGGCGATTTGTCACTGGCGCGGCGGCCTGGTTCGGGGCATCCTGTGTTCGCGGCCTGTGGAAAAACAAGCAGGGGAGGAAAAGCCGATGCGCTGCTTCACGGTACTGGGACCGTCCCAAACCGGCAAGTCCAAGGTGCTCGAGAGGCTGGGTTCGCTCGAGGGGCGACCGACCGTGACGACGTCGCCGTACGGGATGGGACTGAGTGAGTTCACCTTTCTCGGAGAACCGTGGTGCGGGCTGGACACGCCGGGCTCCAACGAAGCGCTGGCGCATGCGCAGGACGCGCTGCTTGCGAGCGACGCGGCGATCCTGTGCGTTTCTCCCGATCCCGAGCAGGCGGTGCTGGCGGCCCCCTACCTCAGGGCCCTGGAAGCTTCCGGGACGCCGTGCATCCTGTTCGTCAACCGGATGGACGAACCGCGGGGCCGGTTGCGCGACATCGTCGCGGCGCTGCAGGCCTACTGCAGCCATCCGCTGGTGTTGCGCCAGATTCCTATTCGCGAAGGGGACACGATCGTCGGCAGCTGCGACCTCATTTCCGAACGGGCATGGCGCTACCGCGAAGGCCAGCCTTCGGCGCTCGTCGAATTGCCGCCCGAAGTCGCCGAGCGAGAGCATGAGGCGCGGGCCGAGATGCTCGAGCATCTGTCGGAGTTCGACGACTGGCTGCTCGAGGAACTCATCGAGGATCGGGAACCGGCGAGCGACGCCGTCTATGCGATCTCCACCCGCGTTCTCAAGGAGAACCGGATCATTCCGGTCATGGTGGGCTCGGCCGGGCATGGCAACGGCATGATGCGGTTGATGAAGGCTCTGCGCCACGAGGCGCCGGCGGATGATACGCTGCGCGCGCGGCTGGCCGCGGAAGGCGGGATCGAGCAGGGCGACTTGCTGGCGGTCAGCTTCCACGCCTTTCATCGGCAGAGCGTCGGCAAGACGGTGCTCGTGCGCGCGCTCTCTGCAGGGCTGAAGCAGGGCGCGACACTCGCAGGAGCCGGTCTGGGCTCGGTGCAGGATCCGGGAACCCAGCGTCCCTTTCCCTCGGGAGCGGTCGAGGAAGGCTCAATATTCGCGGCCGTCAAATCGGATCACCTCGCTTCGCCGGCATTGCTGACGGCGGATCGCGCCATCCCTGCGCCCGAGTGGACGACACCGCCCGCGCCGATGGTCGAGCGCGTCCTCGTGCCGGTCAACGAACGCGACGAGACCAAGCTTCCCGGCACACTCGCCAAGCTGGCAGAGACGGACCACAGCCTTATTGTCGCCCAGCAGGAGGGAACGGGTGCGCAGATGGTGCGGGCGCAGGGGCCGGTCCACATGCGCGAAGTGTGCCGGATGCTGTCGGAGGTCTTCAAGCTCGAAGTCAGAGAGAAGGTTCCAGACCCGTCGTATTGCGAGACCATCACGAAGGCAGCGGACGTGCACTACCGGCATCGCAAGCAGACTGGCGGGGCAGGGCAGTTCGCCGATGTAAAGCTTGGCGTTCACCCGACCGAACGAGGTTCGGGATTTGCCTTCGGGGAAACGGTGAAGGGTGGCGCGGTTCCGAGGAACTACATCCCGGCCGTCGAAGCCGGTGCCCGTGAGGCAATGGAGCGCGGCCCGCTTGGCTTCCCCGTGATCGATGTCGGCGTCACCCTCACAGACGGGCAGCATCATTCCGTCGACAGTTCGGATTTCGCCTTCCGAGCCGCTGGCCGAATGGGCGTCAAGCAGGCGCTGGAGCAGGCGGCCTCCGTGCTGATGCAGCCGATCTACCGGATCGAGATACACATTCCGTCGGTGTTTTCCGGCGCGCTGGTGCCCATCGTATCCTCGTTCCGCGGACAGGTCCTCGGCTTCGACCGCGACGATGGTGCGCAGGGCTGGGACGTCTTCCGGGCGCTCGTTCCGGGGAGTGCGCTCGACGACCTCTCGCATTCGCTGCGTTCGGCGACCCAGGGCATCGGGCACTTCTCGAAGGCTTTCGACCATTTCGAGGAGCTCTATGGCAAGGAGGCCGACGCCATCGTCACCGCGCACGGTACCCGCCCGGGCTGAAGTGCGGCGTCAGGCGGTACCGGAAAGCTCGCCGAGCATCGCCTTGACGGCCTCTTCGGCGGCGTGGAGCGTCGTCTCGTCACGGCTCCGGATGACGATCTGCGTGGAGTAGCCGCCTCCCTGGAAGCGCGGATAGGAGCCGATCGACACATCGGGATGGGCCTTCTGGATTTCGGCGAGCGGCGTGCCGATCTCTCCCTCTCCGAACGGACAGTCGACGGCGCGCGACAGAACCCTCGCGCCCGTCCTGAGGCTCGGGAGAACGGCATCCAGCATCGCCTGGAAGACCGAAGGCACTCCCGCCATGACGTGTACGTTGCCGATGACGAAGCCCGGTGCCTTCGAGACCCGGTTCTCGATATGCGCGGCGCCTGCAGGCATTCGCGCCATGCGCTGGCGCGCGTCGGTAAATTCCATCCCGCGAGCGGCATAATGCTGCGCGAGCAGCTCCATCGCCGCCGGATCGTGGACGCAGGCGACGCCGAAGGCTCTGGCGATTGCGTCGGCCGTGATGTCGTCGTGCGTGGGGCCGATGCCACCCGAAGTGAAGACGTAGTCATGACGCGGGCGCAGTGCGTTGACTGCATCCACTATGGCAGCCTCGTCGTCCGGAACGATGCGTACCTCCCTGAGGTCGATGCCGGTGACGGTCAGCGTCTCCGCGAGGTGGGCGATGTTCCTGTCCTTGGTGCGACCTGACAGCAGTTCGTCGCCGATGGCGAGCATGGCCGCGGTGACGGTGCCGTGGCCGGTATCGGATGGGGGCATGAGGACCTCTCGAACGTCGATGCCGCGCCGTGCGCGTGGCGGCAGATATAGCGGAGGCACGCCGGGACGCAAGTTGGCGTCGCCGGCCGCTGAACGAACCGTTCGGTCTTCCTTCACTTCATTCGCGACAGGCGGCTGCTATGTGGACGGGTGAAGGGGAAAGCCGTTCTTGCAACCAAATCGCGAAGGAGCGACAAATGACGAAGATACTGGTGCTCTACTATTCCAGCTGGGGCCATATGGAGAAGATGGCGAGGGCAGCCGCAGAAGGTGCGGGCGAGGCCGGCGCGGACGTCACTGTCAAGCGCGCGCCTGAACTGGTCTCCGAGGAGGTCGCGAAGGCGGCCCACTACAAGCTGGATCAGGAGGCGCCGGTGCTCGCCGACCCGCTGGAACTTGCCGACTACGACGGTTTCGTCTTCGGCGCGCCTACGCGCTACGGCATGATGTCGGCGCAGATGAAGAACGTGCTCGACCAGACCGGACCGCTCTGGGCCGAGGGGAAACTCGTCGGAAAGGTCGGCTCGGTCATGTCCTCTTCGGCGACCCAGCACGGCGGGCAGGAATCCACGATTCTCTCTTTCCACACCGTGCTCCTGCACCACGGCATGGTGGTCGTGGGCCTCCCCTACGCCTTCCAGGGGCAGATGGGCGTCGACGAAATCAAGGGAGGCTCGCCCTACGGTGCCACGACGATCGCGGCCGGCGACGGCTCTCGCCCGCCGTCGGAAGTCGAACTGGCGGCGGCGCGCTACCAGGGAGGCCACGTCGCGAAGATCGCTGCGCGGCTTGCCGGATAGGATCGGTCCGCCGCACGTGCAACCTGTCGCGACCTGAAAACCTCGTTCCGCCGCTACAGTGCCCTCGGCGGCATGCTAGACACCGAGATAGCGTTGAAGAACTTCGGGCTGCCGGCGGATTTCCTCCGCCGGGCCCTCATGCACCACGTGCCCGTTGTTGATGATGTAGGCACGGTCGGCGAGCCGCAGGGTGGCGGCAATGTTCTGTTCGACGAGCACGATCGTCTGCCCCTCCTCGACGAGGCGTCGACAGGCGCGCATGAGATCCTGGACGATCACGGGCGCAAGTCCTTCGAAGGGCTCGTCGAGGAGCACGATCTTAGGATCGCGGACGAGCGCGCGGGCGATCGCCAGCATCTGCTGCTCGCCGCCCGACAGGTCCGTCCCGCGGCTTCGCTTGCGCTCGGCCAATCTGGGAAAGAGGTCGTAGACGCGTTCGATCGGCCACGCGTTGCTGGCGGTAAGCCGCGCGAGCACGATATTCTCCTCGACGTCGAGGCTGCCGAAGACGCGCCTTTCCTCCGGCACCAGCTGCATGCCCCTCTGGGCGATGACATGGGCCTTCTTCCCGGCGAGATCCTCACCGTCGAGCATCACGGAGCCGGAACGCGGCGTCACCATGCCCATGAGGCTCTTCAGCGTGGTGCTCTTGCCGGCGCCGTTGCGCCCGAGAAGGGCGACCACCTCGTGAGCTTCCACCTTGATATCTACGTCGAAGAGGATGTGGGAGTCGCCGTAGTAGCTGTTCAGCTTGTTGACTTCGAGCAGGCTCATAGTTCTTCCACCCCGCCGAGATAGGCTTCCTGGACGGTCGGGTTGTTCTTGATTTCCTCGGGCGTGCCCTCGACCAGCACCTGGCCTTCGCGCAGCACGGTGATGGATTCGGCAAGCTCGAAGATGGCGTCCATGTCGTGGTCGATGACGATCATCGTGCGGCCCTTGCGGATCGATTTCAGCAGCCGCACTGTCTCGACCCGCTCGCGCGGACTCATCCCCGCGAGAGGCTCGTCCAGCAGCAGTAGCTTCGGCGAAGTGGCGAGCGCGAGGCCGATCTCGAGGCGGCGCTTTTCGCCATAGGCAAGCTCTGATACCGGGCTGTCGGCACGATCGGCGAGGTTCACCAGCTTCATCGCCTCATCGACACGCTCTTCCAGCCCGTCGATGTGGTTCACCCGGCGCAGCACGTCCATGCGGAACGGCCCACGGCGTTGCGCAGCGGCCGCGATGTTGAGGTTGTCGCGCACCGTCAGCCGCGAGAACAGCTGGTTGACCTGATAGCTCTTGGTAAGGCCGAGCTGGCAGACCTGGGTGACGCTGAAACCGGTGATGTCCGCATCCTCGAACGTGATCTTTCCGGAAGATGGATGAACCTCGCAGGTCAGCATCTTGAAGAAAGTACTCTTGCCGGCGCCGTTCGGACCGATGATGCCGCGCAATTCGCCGCGCCGGACGCTGAAGTCTATGTCGTTGTTGGCGACGATGCCGCCATAGCGCTTGGTCAGGCCGGTCGCCACCAGGATGGGCTCGCCGAGTTCGACGGGCTCTTCCCTGGCCGCGGCCGCGGGGGCGGCCGTGACACCGAAAGCGGAAGCATCCGGCTCGGGGGCCTCGACCGCCGTCCTGCCCCGCGAGAGGCGGACGAGGTCAACCACGCCACCGATGATGCCGCGCCGCAGGAAGACGACGAGCAGCACGAAGACGATGCCGAGCGCCAGCTTCCAGGACGCGCCGAGATCCAGCGTGCTCTGCAGGAAGTCGCGCAGGTAGAGCCAGACGGCGGCACCGACGAGGGGCCCGAACAGGGTTCCCAGGCCGCCGATCACGGTCTGCATCACTAGCTGCCCGGACGTGTCGAAGGCGAACGCGTCGGGCGGCATGTAGCCCTGCAGCACGCCGAGGAGACCGCCGGCGATGCCGCCATAGGCGGCCGCGATGACAAAGGCGAGCAGCTTGTAGCTGTGGACATTGTGGCCGACGGCGGCGGCTCTCAGCGTATTGTCCCGGATTGCGACCAGGATCAGCCCGACCGGCGAGAGCACGATGCGCCTCGCGATCACCATGCCGATGAGGAAGCAGGCCGCCATGAAGCCGTACATCGTCCAGCCGGGAGTGATGTGGATCGTCGTGAAGCCGAGATAGAAGGTCGGCGAGGGCACGCCAGGCAGGCCGTTCTCGCCGCCGGTGAAGGCCGAGAGCGGCGAGTTCTCCAGGAAGAAGAACACCTCCGCGATGGCCACGGTGATCATGGCGAAGTAGATGCCGGTGCGACGCAGGGCGATCAGCCCGACGACGACGCCGACCGCTGCCGCGAAGATCGTCCCGATCAGCAGGGCCAGCACGACGCTCGACATCCCCATATGGGTCAGGAGGTAGGCGGCCACGAAGCCGCCGGTACCAAAGAAGGCGGACTGGCCGAAGGACAGGAGCCCGGTAAAGCCGAACAGCAGGTCGAAGCCGATGCCGAACAGGCCATAGATCAGGATGCGGCTCATCGTGTCGGCTGTGAAGCCGAGCGCCGGCAGGACGAACGGCGCGACAACGAGGCCGATCGCCGTCAGTACGTCCGGCAGCCAGACGCGAAGCGAAGAAGTCTGTCGTGCCATCTATTCACGCCCCTTGGCGCCGAGGAGACCGTAGGGGCTGACCACGAGGACCAGCGTCATCACGGCGAAAAGCATGACCTGCGAATAGCTCGGGTTGATCATGGAGGTCAGGGACAGGATCTCGCCGGCGATCAGGCCGCCCAGGATGGCTCCCGGGAACGAGCCGACACCACCGATGACGACCACGACGAATGTCTGCACCAGAATGTCGGTCCCGATGTCCGGCGTGATCGGGGCGACCGGTGCGTTGACGATCCCGGCGAAGCCCGCCGCCATTGCGCCGATTCCGAACACCACCATGAAGACGCGGTAGACGTTGATGCCGAGCGCGTCGACCATGCCCGCGTCCTCGATGCCGGCGCGCACGATCATCCCAAGGCGGGTGCGGTAGAGCACGATATACAGGGCGAGCAGCGCAACGGCGACGATGCCGACCACCGCGAGGCGGTAGGTCGGATAGATCATGAAGCCGAGCGATGTGATGCCGGACGCCCAGGACGGAGATGGCACCGTCAGGGAGAGGCTCCCGAATGAGAAACGCACCAGCTCTACGAAGACGATGCCGAGGCCGAAGGTCACGAGGATCTGGTCTTCGTCCGGCCGGTCGTAGAAGAAGCGGATGATGCCACGCTCCATGATGACGCCGACCACCATCACGAACAGCGAGCCGCCTATCACGGCGAGAACGTATGAGTCCGTGTACTGGTAGGTCAGCCAGCCGGCGTAGCCGCCCATCATGAACATGGCGCCGTGCGCCAGGTTGAGCACGCCGAGCGTGCCGTAAATGATCGTGAGGCCCGAGCTTATCAGCGCCAGCAGCGCCCCCAGCACGAGGCCGTTGAACATTTGAGAGACGAAATTTGCCCAGCTCAGCAAGACGATCCTCGCATCAGGTTCACAAGGTCTTGGAAGCGTCGCATTCCCTTGGCGGGGTCGCCGGGCTCGCCCGGCAGGTCCCGTCAAGGGAATGCAGCGGTCTGATCGGACCATGCCATCCCCGGCTTGCGCGAAGCCGGGGATGGCGATCCGTCATTCTGTCGGTCAGCTATAGGGGCCGAGGTTGCAGCCGAAGGCCGTCGGCGACTGCATCAGGTCCTTCGTGTCGACGACTTCGACGACATCGTAGTAGTCGTCCTTGCCCTTCATGGCTTCCTTGCCCTTGCCCTTGATGATGATCACGGGACGAACGAGCTGATGGTCCTCGGCGCGGAAGTGGACGGGACCGACGGTCGACTGGATGGTCTCGCCCTTCTCGTAGGCCTTGATGACGTCCGGCGGATAGAACGAGCCGGCGCGCTCGACCGCATCCGCCCACATGGCAATCTGCAGGTAGGCGGCGTTGGCGCCCCATTCGGGGTGGTAGTTGTACTTGCTCATGAAGGCTTCGTTGAAGGCCTTCGCGATCGGGAACTGGTCCTCGACCTGCCAGTAGTAGTCCTGGCCGGCATAGACGCCCTTCAGCGTGTCGGCTCCCACCTGCTCGGCGATGAACGGCGTGTTGTAGGGCAGCACGAGCGTCATCTTGTCGAGAATGCCGAACTGCTTGGCCTGCTTGATCGACAGCACCGCGTCGCGGCCGAAGTTGATGTTGACCACGACGTCTGCGCCGGAGTTGGCGACGTTCAGCAGATAGGACGAGAAGTCCGTGGTGCCGAGCGGCGAAAGCTGGTTCGTGGCGACGGTCCAGCCGCCCTGTTCCTCGAGCGCCTTCTGGGTCGACTGCCGCACGGTGTGCCCGTAGGTGTAGTCGGGCGTGAGGAAGGCGATCTTCTTGTTCTTGCCGAGATTCTTGATCAGGACGGGAGCGATCGCCGCCGCCGCCGTCTCGGCGTAGAAGCACTCGCGGAAGGAGTAGCGAACGCAGTCCTTGCCCGTGGTGTCGTTGGAACCCGTGATGCAGGGAAGGTAGATGACCTTCTGGCTCTGCGCGAGCTTGTTGATGGCGACGGCCACCGCGCTCGACACACAGCCGGTGATCATGATGGCCTTGTTCTGCGTGATGAAGCGCGTCTGGGCCTGCACGGCAGTATTGGGCTTCGCCTCGCTGTCGGCGACGCCGTGCTTGACCTCCTTGCCGAGCACGCCCTTCTTGGTGTGCGGCGAGATCTTCTTGATCAGGTCGTTGCCCTCGTTGAGGTGCTCGATCGCGAGCTCGTAGCCCTTGATCTCGTCCTCGCCCTGGGCGGCGTAGGTGCCGGTGCGCGGCGTGCAGATGCCGACGAAAACCGAATCGCCGGACGTGCCTGCCGGGTAGTTGCCGACCGCTCCCTTGTCCTCAGCCAGCGCATTGCGCAGAAACATCGGCGAGAGCATGCTCGTTCCGGCGGCCAGCCCGGCGCCTGCCATGAGAACCGACCGGCGGGTGAGGCCGCCGGCGGGCCGTGAATTGTCGGAGTTGTGGTCTGTCATCTGATTCCTCCCAATGACTTGCTGCAGTCGGAACTGCCTTTTCTCCCGAACGTTGCCCCGTGCTCCGCAAGCCGTCCTCCACGGAGCGGGCAGGTTCCGAGCCACAGGAGCCTTTGGCACCCCATGACATCGAGCGGCATTTGGCCTTCCTGACCCCGGTTCGTCAATTCCACTTTCGTTCCAGAGATCACGCGGAAATTGCTAGTATCCGACGCCTGTCGCTTGATCGTTTCCGGCTTTCCCGCTACGCCATTCCTTGGTGTGCGGGCGTGGCGGAACCGGTAGACGCAACGGACTTGAAAAATTGGGTGCCCGCCGGGAAACCGGCGGTGCAGAACTGCTCAAATTCGGGGAAACCTGTCGAATGGCAATCCCGAGCCAAGCCCGGCAGTGCCGGGAAGGTGTAGAGACTAGACGGGCAGCACCTAAACGTGGAGGAGACGTCTCGCCACGCAAGGCGAAGGGATAGTCCAGACCACGAACGCCCGTACCGGCGGCGGCGAAAGCCGAAGTGGGAAGAAAATCCGTAGGGGGAAACCCCGTGGGGGTTCGAGTCCCCCCGCCCGCACCAGCACACCTTCCGGCGCCTGAAATTCGTCGGCGCACCGGCTGCACTGCGAGAACGTCAGCTTCGGGATTTGAAGTAGGAGTCGATCTTCGCCATCGTGTTCGACGAGCGGCCGAGCTCGATGCCCATATACGGCAGGCGGATCCAGCGCACATCGCCCGAGAGCGAGCCGATTTCCTCGGTCTCGACAGTCACGTGGCTGCCGACCGCCGCATTGATGTCCTGCCGGAGGTAAATGCGGATGCCTTTGCTCGACAGGTCGAGGATAGCCGCGGGCGAACTCCGGCCCAGGCAATGCGCCACCGCCTTGATCTTGCAGGCCGTTCGGCTCGCTTCACGTCCATCTTGCAATCGGGTGGCAAACAAGGTGCTTGTCCCTCGTTGGCGTGCAGGCAAGCAATCGTCGCGCAATCGGGTAAATTATTAATTAAACATCAATGAGTCATGCCAACGGTTCGCAGTCCGCACGCCGGCTGGCGTGCGGATGGAAGAAGCGGAGCGATACCTTCCTCAGGCCGCCAGAAGCAATTCCCTCGTCTGTCCGATGGCCTTTTCCACCGCCTTCTCCGCTGCATCGGGGCCGAGCGCGACACCTTCGATCCGGATCACTTCGACATCCGTGATGCCGATGAAGCCAAGGGCGGTGCGCAGATAGGGGTCGGCATGATTCAGTGCGGCCGCCGGGCCTTCGGAATAGACCCCGCCCGAAGCAATGACGACGTATGCCTTCTTGCCCTTGGCCAGACCCACCGGCCCGGACTCCGTGTAGCGGAAGGTCCGGCCGGCCCTGAGCACGTTGTCGATCCAGGACTTGAGCGTCGAAGAGATGCCGAAATTGATGAGGCCGGTAGCGATGACCAGGGTGTCGGCGGAAAGCACCTCGTCGACCGCTTCATCGGAAATCGCCACCGCTGATGTTTCCGCTTCGGTGCGGTCCTGTGCCGGCTTGCGGCTGCCGGCCGAAAAGGCTTCCGCGATGTGGGGCAGGGGATCCGTATGGAGGTCGCGGTGGACGAGGGTGGCGGAGGGCTCGTCCGCGACCAGACGGTCGACGAGGTCGCGTGCGACACGCGACGACAGGGAGGCTTCTCCGCGCGGACTGGACGTGACGAGTAGAATGTTGCTCATTGGCTTGCTCCTGAAACTTCCGGCGCGGTTCGCGCCCGGTTCGCGCGACGCACTCGGCGCCGCCTTCAGGAGATGAAGTAGGGCTGGACCGGCATCTGAAAAACCGTGAAAATATACAGGCCAGATATCTGAAAAGTAGATAGCCGATGCAACCCAATCCGACACTCGACCAGCTCGAGATCTTTCACGCCGTTGCCGAGAACGGCAGCTTCTCGGCTGCTGCGCGGCGGCTCAACCGGACGCAGTCCGTGGTCAGCTACGCGATCGCGAACCTGGAGGCTCAGCTCGAGGTGAAGCTCTTCGATCGCGAGTCTGCGCGCGCGCCGAGGCTGACCGAAGCCGGCAAGGCGATGCTGATCGACACGCGTCGGATGCTGG
The DNA here is from genome assembly GCA_963760965.1 of uncultured Alphaproteobacteria bacterium. GTDB lineage: Bacteria > Pseudomonadota > Alphaproteobacteria > Rhizobiales > Rhizobiaceae > Pararhizobium_B. The sequence continues at coordinate 2,738 of CAVXEW010000009.1, read as the reverse complement.
CCAGCCTGCAGGCGCTGAGGGCAAGGGCGAAGGGACTGAAGGAAGGGCTCGAAGCCGAAATTCACCTCGCGATCGACGTGACGATCTCCAGCCCGGCGCTTGTCTCGGTCCTGAAGGGCTTCGAGGCGCAGTTCCCGACGGTTGCACTCCATTTGCAGGCGGGCGCGCTCGGGGTAGTTTCGGACCTCGTGGCGCGTGGAGCCGCCGATATCGGCATTGGCGGCGTACCGCTTCGTCCGGAGGACATTCTCGTCACGGAGCAGATAGGCGCTACCCGGATGTTTCCGGTGGCCGCCCCCGACCATGCGCTCGCGCGCATGCCTGGACCCGTTCCCTTGTCGGAAGTGCGCGAACACACCCAGCTGGTGGTGACCGACCTCACCGATCAGACGCAGGGGCGCGACTTCAACGTCTATGCCTACAATATCTGGCGTACGACCGACCTCGGAGTGAAGCATGCGCTGCTGAAGGCGGGGCTCGGATGGGGCGGCATGCCGGAACTGCTGGTCCACGGGGACATCGCCGCCGGCCGGCTCGTGCGCCTCGATCTTGAGCCCTATCCCGAGACGGACTATCCGCTGCTTGCGATCACGGCAGCGGCGAACCCGCCGGGGCCCGCGGCTTCATGGCTGATCGGATGCTTCAGGCAGGCGCTCGGGACATGCAAGGAAGCGCTCAAAGGCTGATCCGGAAGCGGGTGAAGCCTTGCGGGGCCGGCCCGACCGGCCTGATGTCGACGCCCTTCACGTGCCTGGCGAAGGGTTTGCCGCCCGGCCCGGTGTCGAAGATCACCGAGGTGCCAGGCGCCGGCGCAATCCTCCAGTTCCCGTCTGCCGATGGATTGATCGTGCCTTGCTGGACGATGTACCTCACGATCACGTCGCGGTTCGTGTCGGGAGCCGTGAGAATGACCTTGTCGCCCGCGATTTCCGGGAAATTGCCGCCTCCTCCGGCGCGGTAGTCGTTCGTCGCGACGACGAAGGGCTGTGCCGGATCGATCTGCCTGCCGGCGAACCGCAGGTTCCTGATCCTGCTCGATCCGGGGTTGATGAGATTGCCGTCCGGGTCGTATTTCGGGGGCTGTGTGACATCGATCTCGTATGTGACGCCGTCGATGACATCGAAATTGTAGGAGGGAAAGTCGGCGTCGATGAGTTCCGCGTCCTTCGCCCCGGCAGGGACGTGCCTGAATATTCCGGCGGACATTTCCAGCCAGTTCTTCACCTGGGCGCCATCAATCAGCACCGCGCGCACCATGTTGGGGTAGAGGTAGAGATCGGCCACGTTCTTTATTGCGATCGCACCGGCGGCGACGTCGGTGTAGTAGTCGGCGCCGCTACGTCCGCCGCACTTGAACGGGGCCGCGGCCGAAAGGAGCGGCAGGTCCTTGTAGTCGCTCTCCTTCAACATCTCGCCGACATACCAGAGCTGTGCGTTGGAGACGATCTGAACCGAGGGATCGTCGGCGACGAGTGCGAAATAGGAGTAGAGCGGCGCGGATGTTTCGCCGACGGGCGTACGGACGTAGGCCAGGGTCGCAGCGTGGTCGGCCTTCACCGAGCGGGCCACCTTGGCGGCGTTCTTCACGAGCGGCGCCGCAACCTGGCCGCGGCGTTCATATATCGGCCTGGCCTCGCAGGTGAAGTCGACGATCTTCCAGCGCCTTCCGTCCCGCTCCAGCAAGAGGTCGATGAGCCCCAGGTGCGAGCCCCAGAAGCCGCCCATGACGGCCGGCTTGCCATGCAGCGTTCCGCGTGCGGCATCGACGCCCTCGATGCCGTGGAAGTCCTGCGGCCCGGGGAAGACGAGGTGCTGGTGACCGGTCATGATGGCGTCGATGCCGTCGACGGTCGCAAGATGCAGCGAGGCGTTCTCCATTCCCTCGCTTGTCCCGCGTGCAATGCCGGAGTGGGAGAGGGCGACGACGACATCCGCACCTTCCTCGCGCAATTGGGGGACCCAGGCGCGTGCCGCCTGGAGGATATCGCGCGCCATCGCCCTGCCTGCAAGGTTCTTCGCATCCCAGATCATGATCTGCGGCGGAAGGAAACCGATCAGTCCGACCCGGATGGCGTGCGGATTGCCGGCGCCGTCCGTGATGGTCTTGTCCAAGATCACGTAGGGGTCGAGGAAGAGCTCGTCGTCACGCGGATTTGCGGCGAGCTTGCCGCGGGTCAGATTGGCGCAGACGAAGGGGAAGTTCGCGCCCTGCAGCACCTTGAACATGAAGTCGAGGCCGTAGTTGAACTCGTGGTTGCCGAGCGTCGAGCAGTCGAAATCCAGCGTGTTCATCGCCTTGACGACGGGGTGGACGTCGCCTTCCTTCATGCCGCGCTCGTAGGCGATGTAGTCGCCCATCGGATTGCCCTGCAGGAAGTCGCCGTTGTCGACGAGCATCGCATTGGCCGCCTCGGCGCGGACGGCTTCGATGAGGCTGGCTGTGCGAGCAAGTCCCATCGTGTTGCTCGGCCTGTCGGCGTAGTAGTCGTACGGCAACACCGCTACGTGGATGTCCGTCGTCTCCATGATGCGCAGATGAGCCTGGTTGCCGCCCGCTCGTGCCGAGAACGGATGCGGGGCGATCGAGGCGCCCGCTGCGGCGGAGCCGGTCAAGAGCATCCTGCCGGCGATGGGACGGCGTCGGGGCGAATCGGCATGGAGCATTGTCACGGTGTCTTCTTCTTTCCGCAAGAAGGATCGTCTTCGGGGGGCCGGATGAACCGTGCGGCACGGCGGCG
>CAVXEW010000008.1:317500-363253 GCA_963760965.1 uncultured Alphaproteobacteria bacterium | reverse complement strand
GTGGTTTTAAACGAAAACGACCTCCGCCAGGGTGTGGCGAAGGTCGCTGCTGATCAGTCGGGAGGAGCCCGACCGCATTTTTGCAGATGGAGGATCTTAGGACCTCCTTATCGTCACGGCGTCGTCGCACCGGTTCCGGTCATGCACGAAGAGGACGTCGCCGACGTGTTGTCCATACAATTCGAGAGATGCTCGAAGGTGTTGTTGAGCTTTCCGCCGAGCGTCGAGGCACCCGCGATGATGGCGACGGAGATCAGCGCCGCGATGAGGCCATACTCGATCGCAGTTGCACCCTTCTCGTCCCTCTTCATGCCGCCCAGGAGGGCGATGAGCTTCCTGTACATGCTGCTGTTCCTTTCAGCCGTTTCCGTTCTAGCAACACCAGAATAGGGGTGAGATTTTGCGAAACCGCTAATGAACAGGGTGAAATTGGCGTTAATCTGAGATCGACGTTTCGGCAGCGCTCAAGCCGTGGGTCAACCACGTCGTGCGCGCCGGCCGCACGGTTCACAGAGAGTCCGTCACTAAACAAGGGCTGCTGCCGTACCGGCCCACAATTGCGGTAGCATCTCCGGCAGATCCTACCGCACCGAGAACTTGCGGCAGCCGGACATCCTGTCGCTGTATCCTCTGCATATTCTCAAGACAATTGGCACATGGCACGTGCGGTTCCTCTATCTGCGCGACCCGGCCTTCTTGCAACCGGGCTTGTAAGGGCACGCTATCAACCCAGGGCGGACCGTTCGTTCGGGATGGGATCACGGAGCGAGAGGAGCTTCTGCCGGCCGCCCGACAGCCCGCCGGCGTAGTCGTTCGACTTGTGGACCAAGCCGAGGCGGATGAGGATCTCGACCGAGCGATCGAGAACCGCTCGCTCAGTAGCGGCGGCGCTGCCCGGTCGGAAGAAGAGGTCGAAGAGCCGCTCGCCGGCATTGCCGCGCGCACACCATCATGTTTTGCAACTGGAAAGTCCGTCCGATGCCGTGTGCGGCTACCCCGTGGGGCTGATCGGTGGCACGGGCGACTTCGTCGCCCTCGCGGTAGAACATCTTGCGCTCGACTCCCGCAGACGGGCTCTCGACCCAGCCGAGCCGGCTGGCATGGACGATGACAGGCCTGCTCAAATCGCATTGATGCGCATCGGATCGGTCTCCCATGGCCAGCACCATCCGGAACCTGACGCCGCCGGATCGCGTCCGCCGGCAGGCATCCTCGGCACGCTCCAGCGGCAGTGGCTCGATCCTCGGACGCCGACCGGTACGCTGAAGCCAAGCCTACGCATTCAGACACTCCGTGCATGCCGGAGGTCTAGTTTGCGGAGCCGACCATGAGGGGCTTCTTGTCGCTGCCCTTGCGCATCAGCACCCCCGCATCGGGGCCAAATCGCGAATAGATTGGCAGCAGGCTCGCGCCAAGCGCAGATGCCTTGGCCCCAATGGAGCCAGGCAGGATTTCGGGAGCGATCAGTCCGGAGGGCATGATGTCAGCGAGCCGGCGGCGCACACGAGAAACCATGTCCGACAGAAGCGGTTGAGTTCAGGAGGCCATCGATGAATATCGCTTCCAGGTCGACAATGGCCACAGTGCCGATGATGGCTTGTGCAAGTGCATCCGCACAATCTTCTTGCCACTCCTTGACAAGGTGCTCTGCATCCGGGGGCATGGGGTCGAGTTGCTGGACACGATGGATATCCATGCCGCCCGCCTGCAGATGGTTCATAAGCGTGTAGATCGACGCCCTGTGCAAGAGCACTTCGAACGTGCCCTTCGGCTTTGCCACCGAAGACAACGACGACGGCGTGACGGGAAAGGGGCCGAATGCCGCCGAATTCCCGTTTGGCCCGGTTTGCAGGGTTCCGTTCATCACCAGCCCCGCGCCGACGAACGTGCTCAGCGAAATGTGAAGGAAGTCGCCATATTGCTTGCCGGCGCCATAGATGAGTTCGGCGATCGCCGCCGCTGACGAATTGTTCTCGACAAGAACAGGCAAGCCATCCGTTTCAAGAAAGCCGGAGGCCAGATTGATGGCGCGCCATCCCTCGCGAATTTCTACAGGGAACCCGAGTTCACGATCCCAGGCGCTGATGAAATAGGGAGCAGAGATGCCGACGCCGACCAGACGCTCCCTGTCACTCGCACCGAGATGCTTCTGGAACCGCTTGAACGCCCTGTTGCCCAAAGTGCGGATTTCATCGGGACTGGGGTACGCGTATTCATGTCTTTCAAGTGCACAGATGTGTCCCACGAAATCGACGAGAACGGTATCCAGTGCGCGCCGGCCTATGTGGAGGCCGATCGCGTAGGCTCCGTTCGGGGCCAGTTCGTAGAGAGAAGAGGGCTGTCCCTTTCCACCATACCGCTTGCCGCTTTCGCGGACATAACCTGCAGCTGCGAGGGCTTCGACAATGCTGGCAACCGCTTGCGGAGTCAGATGCGCAAAGCGCGCGATTTCAGCCTTGGAGGCCTGGCCGGACTTGCGAACTGCATCGAGCACGACGCGTTCGTTGTAGTGCCGCAATTGCATCGAGTTGCTGCCGCCGGCCATCGTCAAAATCCTTGATCCAGTCATTATAAAAAGCAGACTGATTTATAATAGCACGCTATGCGTGCGTCTTAGTCTGCCGAATTCCATATCACGTGCTCCCTTGGAGTTCCAGAAGCCGGACCTCGCGCAATCTTGTCTGGCAACGCTGTTCATGGGCCCGATGCCGTGTCAGCGCGCGATCTTCGTCACCTGCTTGTCCCTGGAGGGCAGGCACTGCCCCGACGGCATACCTATTGACGAGCGGGCATATATATTATAGCAATTTGCTTTAATAAATGGAAGCGATTGGCCTGTTGGCCGGGATCGCTGGGGGGCGTCCGGTCACGCGGTCGCGAGATCGGGCAAGAAGGGAGAAGCGGACAATGCGGCTGTTCAACTGGCCCGACACAAGTCATGCCTGCGGGTCGACGGTCCGACGCCCATGAATTCGGCCGGGACCATGGAGCGCGTGAACGCGCTCGTTCCAGCCAGGGGGACGGTGATCGCGGCGCTTTCCGGTGTCTCGAAAGTGTTCGGCGGTACAACGGCTGTGTCCGGCGTTTCCATCGAGCTCAGAAGCGGCGAAGTTCTCGCGCTCCTGGGTGAGAACGGCGCGGGCAAGAGCACCTGCGTCAAACTGCTTGCCGGCGTCCATCGGCCCGACCTGGGCAGCGTTCTGCTGGACGGAAAGCCGCAGCATTTTCTCTCGCCGCTGAGTGCACAGGCTGCTGGCATTGCCGTGATGCACCAGCACCCGGGCTTGTTTCCCGATCTCAGCGTTGCTGAGAACCTGTTTATCGGCCAGCCGGGTTCGCATGCCAAGTTGACGATCGATTATCCCCGCAGGCGCAAGGAGGCCCGACGCCTGCTCGATCTCGTTGGGTTGAAGTGCGACATGGACATGCCGTTGTCGCGGTTGCGGACCTCCGAGCAGCAGCTGATCGAAATCGCACGGGCGCTCTCACTCGACGCACGCGTGCTGATCATGGACGAGCCGACCGCAGCGCTGTCGCAGCGCGAGGTCGAGCGACTCTTCTCCGTGGTCAACGACTTGCGCGAACACGGCGTCGCCATGATGTTCGTCGGACATCGTATGGAAGAGATTTTCCGGGTCGCCGACCGCATATCCGTGCTTCGGGACGGCGAACTGGCGGGAACGGAACGCGCCGATGTTCTGACCCACGATCGCGCCGTGCAACTGATGATCGGGCGCCCGCTCAGCGGCCTCTACCCCGAGCATGACGCGCGCCGCGGCGACGTGACCATCAGTGTCCGCGATCTGGAACGCGAAGGCGCTTTTTCCGGCGTGTCGTTCGACTTGCACGCCGGGGAAGTGCTCGGGTTCGGCGGGCTGGTGGGAAGCGGGCGCAGCGAGATCGCCCGAGTGCTCTTCGGCGTGGACCGCCCGAGCCGCGGCTCCATCACGATGGCCGGAGAGGAAGTCCAGTTTCACTCCGCGAGCGATGCCATGAAACACGGCATCGCATATGTTTCCGAAGACCGGCTCGGACAGAGCCTGGTGATGGACTTCTCCATCATCGACAACGCGTCCCTGCCCGTGCTCGACCGCGTGACACGCTTGGGAATGGTCTCCCGAAAACGCGAACTCGAACTCGCAAATCCGCACCTTGAACGCTTGCGGCTGCGCTTCGGCAGCTACGACCAGCCGGTCAACACCCTTTCAGGCGGCAACCAGCAGAAAGTGGCGCTGTCGAAGTGGTTGGCCACCAAGCCACGCGTGCTCATTCTTGACGAGCCAACCCAGGGCATCGACGTCCAGACCAAGGCCGATGTCCACCAGATGATTGCAGACCTCGCCTCCCAGGGGCTCTCGATCATCCTGATTTCATCCGAGCTTCCCGAGCTGCTCGGAATGTGCGACCGCATGATCGTCCTGCGCGAGGGGCAGGTTGCGGCGGAATTCGGGCGCGAGGAGGCCACGCAGGAGAAGATCATCCGCGCGGCGACCGATGCCGACGCACTGGCCGGGAAGGTGATCGATCTGCCGTCGAGAAAAACGAGGGCTGAAGCGCAGGCAGAGCATCCGCAGGCTGCGGCCGAAGTGGCCGCCAGTTCCAGGCAACGTTCCTTTTCCTGGCGCGAGCTCGGTCTTGTCGCAGCCATAGCGACCGTCGTCGTGCCGATCGCCATGATCAATCCGCGCATGCTCAGCATCGCCAATCTCAGCGCGCTCAGCATGGATGCGGGTCTCTTGATGATGTTGGCCACGGCCCAGATGCTGGTCCTGCTGACGCGAAGCATCGACCTGTCCGTGGCATCCGTCATCGGGCTTGCTGCGTACGGAGCAGCATCCACACTGCATTTCCATCCCGAGATCGGTGTGCTTGGGGCAATCCTGCTCGCATGCGCAATCGGGCTCGCATGCGGCCTCGTCAACGGCCTCGTCGTAGCCTACGCCAGGGTCCCGGCCATCGTCGTGACGCTGGGAACGATGTCGATCTTTCGCGGCGTCGACAGTCTCTGGGCCGGAGGCAGGCAGATCAGCGCAGACCAGGTACCCCAGGCCTGGCTCGATCTGACCGGCTCCAGCCTGTTCGGCATCCCCACGATTCCCATCATGGCATTGGTGACCTTGCTGGTGATCGCCTGGAGCCTGAGATCGCTGAGGATCGGCCGCGAACTCTTCGCGGTCGGTTCCAATCCGGACGGCGCGCGGCTTATCGGCATTCCCCTCGAACGCCGCGTGCTTCTGGCTTTTGCGGTATCTGGGCTGATCGCCGGCTTCACCGGAGCCTTGTGGGCCTCGCGCTACGCAACGGTCGACGCACGGGTTGCATACGGGTTCGAGCTCACCGTGATCGCGACCGTCGTTGTGGGCGGCGTCGCAATTCGGGGCGGATCCGGTTCCGTGCTCGGGGTGGCGCTCGGCGCCGTGACCCTGCTTGTCATCAACAACGGCCTGACCCTTGTGCGTGTAGATCCGCTTTGGCTCCAGGGCATCTACGGACTGGTCATTCTGGTTGCCGTGGCCATCGACACCTTTGTCACGAGGCGCGCCGCCCAGGGGCGGGGAGTAGCGACGCCATGAGCACGACGCCGAAAAATCGTACGTTGGTGCAACGCTTTGGCACGTGGGACAATTTCCTGGCAGCGCTAACGATTGCGGTCATCCTCTATGCGATCTTTCGGATCCCGAACTTCCTGACCGCATTCAATATCTCGCAGGCAATCGCCGGGATTTCCGAGCGTGCGCTCATCGCCCTGCCGATGGTTCTTCTCATCATCGGCCGTGAGATCGACCTGTCTGTTGCGAGCATTCTTGCGCTCACCAGCGTTGTATTCGGATTGCTGATACAGGCGGGGATGCCGCTGCCGGCGGCGGTCGCACTGACCCTCCTCGCGGGAGCGGCCTGCGGCGCGTTCAACGGCGTCATGGTGACTGTGCTGGGCCTGCCCTCGCTCATTGTCACGCTTGCCACGATGGCGATGTTCCGGGGCATCGGCTACATCCTTCTCGGCCCCGGATCGGTGAACGTTTTCCCCGACAGCTTTCTCAATTTTGGCATCGAGAACGTGGCCGGCCTGCCCATTCCCTGGACGATCGTTCCGTTCCTGGTTCTGGCACCCGCCTTCGCCATTGCATTGCAGACGATGCCGATCGGGCGGCGCATCTATGCCCTGGGCGGCAACCCCGATGCGGCGCGCTATTCCGGTGTGCAGATCGGCCGGACGGTCTTCGGACTGCTTGTAACCTCCGGCGTAATCTGCGCCATCGCGGGCATGGTCTATACGGCGCGGCTCTCGAACGCGCGCGCCGACAACGCGTTCGGCATGGAACTCGATGTGATCACCATTGCGGTGCTTGGGGGCGTCAGCGTGTTCGGCGGAAAGGGGCGCCTGACTGGCGTGTTCTGGGCGCTCTTGCTGGTTGCGACCCTTCGCAACGTCCTTGGCCTCCTGCAGGTGGGGGGCGACGCGCAGGGAACGGTCCTGGGACTTCTTCTCATCGTTTCCCTCACGGTCGGAAATGCCGCCGAGCAGCTATTCGGAAGGTTGACCCTCAGCCTGTCCGCTCGAAAGCGAGAGGGTTGAATTCCGGGCCCTCGCGCAACGCCAGTCCAAGCCATCTACCGGATTATGAAGGAGGAGACTATGAACACGAGACTGAAGAGCGCCCTCGGGCTCGCCGCAGGGCTTGCCCTGGTGACCACGAGTGCATTGGCCGCCGATCACTGCGCGACGTCGCCAGTGACGGTCGGCTTCCTGCCAAAGCTCGACACCGATCCCTATTTCCAGGTCGCCCAGACCGGTGCCGAGGAAGCCGCCGGCGAGATTGGCGGCAAGGCGATCAAGGAAGCGCCTTCGCAGGCAACGGCTGAAGCCCAGATTGCCTTTATCAACAATCTCGTTTCCCAGCAGGTCGGCGTGATCGCGATTTCAGCGAACGATGCAAACGCGGTGGCCCCTGCGCTCAAGCGGGCGATGCAGCAGGGCGTCAAAGTCGTCTCCTACGACTCAGATGTGAAATCAGACGCCCGAACGCTGTTCCTTAACCAGGCGAAGGGCGACAGCCTGGCCGAAATGATGCTGCAGTCCATGGGACAGCTGATCGGGTATGAAGGCGATTTCGCAATCCTGTCGTCAACGCCGACGGCCAGCAACCAGAATGCCTGGATCGACTTCATGAAGAAGAAGATGGCCTCGGATTCGAAATACGCCAAGATGAAGCTGGTCCAGGTGGCGTATGGCCAGGAAAGCGAGCAGGTCAACCAGCAGCAGGCGCTGGCGCTCGCGCAGGCCTTCCCAGATCTCAAGGGAATCATCATTCCCGCCGGTATCGGCCTTCCGGCAGCAGCCCGCGCTCTCGATCAGGCCAAATTGCTCGGCAAGATCAAGCTGACGGGACTGGCACCGGCGACCCTGATCAAGAAATACATCAATGACGGATCGGTCCAGGACATCTGGTGGAACGTCAAGGACCTCGGCTATCTGACCTATTACGCCGCCCAGCAGGTTGCGATGTGCAAGGTGTCCAAGGAAGGCGACAGCTTCACCGCCGGTCGCCTTGGCGACTACACCGTCGGGCCGGACGGCGAAGTCGTGCTTGGCCCGGCCCAGATCGTGACGCCGGAGAACGTGGACCAATTCAAGTTCTAGCTCCACTATGCAGCGGCGCCCGATCTCCCGACGGACGCCGCTGCATTTCCATATCCGTTGCTCCATCCCCGCGCGACCGCGGTACCAACCGAGGCATCCATGTTGCCTACACTGTCTGGCCGCGTCTCGAGCGATACGCGGCCAATGATTGCCGACCTCTGCAGGCTTTGCACGGTGCCGGGACGGTGGGATGGAATACCTTGCCAGCAGGTCGCATCGGCGCAATCCGCTGGCCAAGCCTGTCGAACCCGAGGTGTCGCCTGATGAAGCCTGTACTTTTGGCCGGTGAAACCTTCCTCGTTACAGCAACTGTCGCGAGAGGCTATGACGTTGGCAGTTCCGCCACGCTGGCGAATGGCGCAACCAGGTTCATTGCGGCCCTGAAGCGCTCGGGTCTTCCGGTTACCCAGATCGGGGGCGAGCGGTGTGAGATGGAATTCCCCCGCACCGTTGAAGCACTCGGCAACTATTCCGTCGTGGTTTTGTCAGATGTGGGAGCGCTGTCGCTATTGCTGACGCCCGAAACGCGACAGGGCCTGCCCGGCGTCAACCGGCTCGAAGTTCTCAGGCAGTGGGTGGAGGCTGGAGGAGGGCTGATGATGGCCGGCGGCTATACGAGCTTTCAGGGAATGGACGGCATGGCCCGCTATCACGAAACGCCCCTCGAAGACTGCTTGCCTGTCAAATGTCTGCCGCATCCGGATGGGCTGGAAGCGCCGGAGGGGATGACGGCGGAAATTCTCGAGAGCGGACACGCTATCGTCGAAGGCCTGTCTCAATTCCCGCCGATTCTCGGATTGAACAAGGTCGCGGTGCGCGACGACCCTGCAAGTCGCGTCATAGCGGCCTGCCCATATCGCGGCTCGAGCCACCCGCTGTTGTGCACCCGAACATATGGAAGGGGCCGGACACTGGCCTGGACCACCGATATCGGTCCGCACTGGCTGTCCCGGCCGTTCCTGAACTGGGACGGCTACTGGTGCCTGATGAGCCGCATGGTGCGCTGGGTTGCCAGAGAGATATGAGCGCACGCGATGAAATCCGAACTATCGGCTGAAAGAACGGGCAAGACCGGCCAGTCGTATCTTTCGAGCATTTGCTCGGCATCGTCCTCGCCAGAGGCCGCGAAGCGTCGGAGCATCACTGCCATCGCAGGCCCTCCGGGCGCGGGCAAATCGACGGTTGCCGAGCGGCTGGCAAGCGCGCTCAATCTTCACGAACCCGGTTCTGTCGCGATCTTGCCGATGGACGGCTTTCACCTTGACGACAGCGTTCTGATTGCGCGCGACCTACTTCAACGCAAGGGTGCTCCCGAGACATTCGACTTCGGTGGACTGGCCTCCGCGCTTTCACGGCTCAAGGCCAATTTGGAAGCGGAAATCGCCGTGCCTGTATTCGATCGCGCCGTTGAGATCTCGAGAGCCGGCGCACGGATCTTCCGGCCATGCCGGTCTCTCGATCACCGAGTAACAATCCCACGGGCCGCAACCGGCGCGTGATCGGGATTTGATTTCCGTTCTTTCCGGAGATGGCTCGGCGAGCCGTCGGGCGCGGAATTGTCACCATGGACAGGCTGCGACGTCGCCCGGGCGAGCGGTTCGGTTGGCGAGGTAGGCCGGTGCCGAATAATCTCGAGCGCAATTTTCCGGCGGCTTTCCAGCCGGAAAGGGAAACTCTTTCTCCCCGGGGCGACGGCCGCGCGCATGCTCTTGCTGGAGATCGGCTCGGAAACCTGCAGGATTCCGGAAGAGGTCGCAGATTCCGGCCGCCACAGCCTGCTCGGTTCGACGCTGCGGCATTGCCCGGCTTCGAGCGCTGCGCAGGAGCTTTCCGCCGTGAAACTTCTCAGGCCTCTTGAGAAACGGGTTCATTTATGCACCTAGGGGTTCCGGAAGCCCCGGTGATCCAAGGAGACGAGTTGATGGAGCGCGCTAATTCCCACACCGAATTCGGTGGCGGCGCGGACGGTGGTTCGACGGCCTTTGCAATTCCCGACAACGTGTTCGCCGAGACGATCACGGCGGTGAAACACTACACCGACCGGCTCTTCAAGTTCCGGGTCACGCGGCCGAAGGAATTCCGGTTCCGCTCCGGCGAGTTCATCATGATCGGCCTGCCGAACGCAGCGAAGCCGGTTTTCCGGGCCTACTCGATCGCGAGCCCGTTCTGGGACGACGAGATCGAATTCTTCTCTATCAAGGTCCCTGGGGGGCCACTGACGGAGCACCTGCAAAGGATTGCGCCCGGCGACAGGTTGCTTATGCGAAAGAAGCCGACAGGCACGCTGGTGCTCGACGCTCTCCTGCCGGGCAAGCGGCTTTACATGTTCTCTACCGGCACCGGTGTGGCACCGTTCGCGAGTCTGATCCGGGATCCCGAGACCTATGAGAAGTTCGAGGAGGTCGTTCTTGTCCAGACCTGCCGGGAAGTTGCCGAACTCTCGTACATTACCGAGTTGGTCGCGGGACTGCGGCAGGATCCGCTGATCGGCGACCTGGTCGAGGGCCGGCTCCGGTTGCACACGACCACGACACGCGAGGCCTCGCCGCACATGGGTCGCATCACCGATCTGATGCAGAGCGGTCGGTTCTTCCAGGAGACATGCTTGCCCCCCATCGATCCCGCGACGGACCGCGCCATGATCTGCGGCTCGATCGACATGATCAAGGATGCGCGCGCGATTCTGGAAGACTTCGGTCTCGAGGAAGGCGCAAACAACGCTCCCGCCACATACGTCGTCGAGCGGGCCTTCGTCGGCTGAGCGGTCCGGCCCGCGGCCTGCAAGGACTGCGACCGGACACGCAGCGACGGAACCGCCGGCATGCGGCTGATGCGGCAAAACGTGCGGCGATCCAGCGCCGCAACTGCCGATCGCAGCCGCTTCAGATGCGCCTGAGGGGAATCGTCCAGGCGAGCGTCGCAGCACAGGCCGCAAAACCAGCCACGGTCAGGAAGCAGATCCGGAAGGCGAAGCGAATATCGTCCTGGATTGCGGCGACGGCGGTCGCGTCCAGCGACTTCAGTGGATCCGAAGTCGCCTCGAAGAGGCGGGCGAAGATCTCGGTCGCGCGCGGATCGATAGTCGTCAGCACCGCAAAAAGCACCGCGCCTACCGTAGCTGTGCCGAGTGCTGCCCCCAGCGACCGCGAAAACTGGACCGAGGCCGCGGCGGTTCCCAACATGGCGCTTCCGGCCGCCGACTGCACCGTCACCTGGACGACGCCCATGACCGTCCCGATGAAGAGTGCGGTGAAGGCCAGGAACAGGGAGAGTTCGAGATTGCTCATCCTGTCGGCAAGGAACGCGAGGGCGAGAAGGTTGGCGATGACCACGAGCAGGCCGCAGGAGGGAACGATGGCGGTGCGGCCCGTCCTGCTGACGATCTGCCCGGTGGTCATCGATCCGGTGCCGACTCCGGCCATCATCGGCAGGAGAAAGAGCCCGATCTCGGCGGCGCTCGCGGCGCGCGTCACCCGGAGATAGATCGGCAAATAGGTGATCAGGGAAACGAGGATGGCGCCATGGCAGGCGGCCAGCAGGTCGCTGCGCCAGATCGAGGGATTGCGGAACACCGGCAGGGGAAACAGCGGATCCGGCGCCCTCTTCTCCCTCCACACGAGGACGATGGCAGCCGACAGGACTAGGACCAAGAGGACCAGGATCGAGGGAAGCAGGCCGGCCTGGAGCTTCTGGGCGCGTTCCAGCATCACGAGGAACGATGCGACGAAGACCGCGAACAGCGCCAGTCCCCACACGTCGAAGCGACCGGCGGGCGTTCCACGGGCGCGGTTCCCTAGCCGCGTTACCAGCGCGGCGGCGAGCAGGCCTACCGGAATGTTTATGAGGAAGACCGAGGGCCAGCCGAAATATTGCGTAAGGTACCCTCCGGCGACAGGGCCGAACATGCTGGAAGTCACGGCGACGGCCGCCAGGTACCCCTGGAACCTCGCGCGGGCGCGCGGCGGCACCGCCTCGCCGATCAACGCCTGGGACAGTGTCATAAGGCCGCCGCCGCCCAGCCCCTGGAGGATCCGGCCGACGACGAGCATCAGCAGGCTGGCCGACATCGCGCACATTATCGAGGCGGCCATGAATACCGCCAGCGCGACGAACATAAGCCGGCGCCGCCCGTACGCATCCCCGAGCCGGCCATAGACCGGCGCGGCGATCGTCGCGGCGACGAGATAGGCGATCACCACCCAGGAAATCTGCTCCACGCGGCCGAAGCTCTCTGCGATCGCCGGCAATGCCGTCGCGACGATCGTCTGGTCGACCACCGCGAGGAACATCGGCAGCATGATCGACGGAAATAATGTGAAGAACTGGCGGCGGCCGGCCGCTATCTCGTCTTCGGGCACGACGCTTGTCTCTGAAGTCTCGTTCACTTGGCAGGCAGCCGGACAGTGTGGGAAAGGTTGCGGTTTACAACGCTCCGGTCATCGGCTCAAAATCCCCGAACGTCAACAAGTTCCGGTGATTCCCATGAAAACCGTTCTCGTTCCAGTCGAGGCCCACGACCGCACCGATTCGATCCTTTCGACAGCGCTTGCGCTCGCCGGCAATTTCGGCAGCCAGATTACGGGATTCGCCCTGTCACCCGCAACGACCCCGTTCCTGGCGGCCGACGTCATAGGCGCATCGGTGATCTACGAGCCGCTGGCCGAATACAACGAGGAGTCGGACGACAAGGCGCGTCAAGCCTTCGAGGGTTTCATGCGGACGCACGCCGTTCCCCCGCGGTCGGCCGGAAAGGACGGCATCAACTGGAACTGGCGGAAGGATGTGCCGCCCGGCGACCACATGGTCGGCATTCTCGGCCGCGTCTTCGACATCACGGTGGTCGGGCGTTCGGAGCCGCGCGTCTCGGGTCCGCGCTCGACGACGCTCGACGCCGCCCTCTTCGACAGCGGCCGGCCGATCCTGATAGCCCCGCCCAGGCCGCCGGAGACGATCGGCAAGCGCGTGGTGATCGCCTGGAACCGCAGCACCGAGACTGCCCGCACCGTGGCTTTCGCCATGCGGCTCCTGAAAAGGGCCGAGGAGGTCGTCGTGCTCGCCGTCGAGGGCTCGCACGTCCCCGGCCCGACGGCCGAGGAACTGATCGCCTATCTGCGAGCCCACGACATCCCCTCGCGCGGCCTTTCCACCGGCCAGTCGAAGCGCACCGCAGGCGAAGCGATACTCGAAGAGGCCGCCGCCCTCGGCAGCGACCTGGTGCTCAAGGGCGCCTTCACGCAGAGCCGGCTACGGCAGATCATCTTCGGCGGCGCCACCCAGCACATCCTGACGGAGACGGAGCTGCCCGTCTTCATGGCGCATTGAGGCCAGTCGACTCCCGCTTCAGTAGTCCTTCTCGTAGAACAGGCCGACGCTGGATTCGCCGTCGGTCCCGGCCGACGCCTTTGCCTTGAGATGCTTCGTGATGCCGAGATTAATGTCGACCTTCTCGTTGCCTTTCGCGCCCGCCTCGACACCCAGATAGACGTTGTCTCGGATGTAGCGCCCCGCCCGGACCGAGGCATTGCCGTTCGTGTCCGTGGTGACGTCAAGATCGTCGAGCCCCGTCGCCTTGCGCAGGCTGCCCAGAAGGGAGGTGTTCTGACCGCCCGAAAGCTCCGCCACAGCTGCGGCGAGCTGGGCGATCTGGAAGCCGGACAGATCGCTCAGGCTGCGACCGAAGATGAGTTGGGCCAGGACTTCGTCCTGCGGCAGCGCCGGCTGCGAGGAGAATTCGATCTTCGGGTCGGAAGCCCGGCCGGAAACGGTGATCGTTACGGTCACATCGCCGGTGTTGCTTGTCGCCACTAGATTGATCATCGGATCGAGCGACCCAGTGAGCGTGACCGTGCCGGAGTCGAAGTCGAGCCGCTTGCCAAGGATCTCAAGGCGGCCGCGGATGAGGTCGAAGCTGCCGACGGCCGAAACGCTGCTCGCCGGCCCTTTGAGATGGATCCGGCCGCCCATCTCGGCGTCGAGGCCCCGGCCGCGCACGAACAGGCGGCGTGGCGCGTTGACGACGAGGTCGAGATGCACGACGAAGGGCCGGCCAGCCGGCACCGGGGTGCCTTTGGCGGTGACGCGGGCACGCTTGAGCGTTGCCTCGACGCCCGCCGGTGCATGGACGTGGTGCACGTCTGTCAGCGACGCTCCCCCGCCGAGGTTCTCCGGAATTCCGATGTCGGCGCGCTCGACGTCTATTCGACCGCCGATCAGGGGATCGCTCATGAGCTTGCCGGTCACGGTCAGCTTGCCCGAAGCGGTCGCAGTGATGAAGTTGCCATCGGAATAGCGCGCCTTGTTCAGGCTGATCGTCAGGTCCGCCGGCATTCCGGCAGCCGCGTCGAGGGAGAAGGAGCCTCCCGCAGCGATGGTGCCGCCGGTGGCGAGGGGCGCGCGGAACTCGGCGATGCTGACGCGATTGTCGGCGATGCCAGCCCGGATCGAGATGCTGTTGAAACGAAGGTTCGTCTGGGGATCGACGACCCGCATGTTTCCGGTCGATACGCTGCCGCCCACCACCGGGCGCTGGAGCGTGCCCGATACCTTCAGGTCGAAGGCGACACTGCCGTCGACCCGCGTGCCGCGATCGGCAAGCACGCGATCGGCGATGGCCAGCGGCGCGGTCCCTTTAGCCCGGATGTCGAGACCGCCGCCGGACAGCGGCACCCTGCCGCCACCGGAGACCGAAAGGCCTTGCGAATTGCTGACCTTCAGAGAGTTCAGTTCGACGGCCTGCGATTGAAAGCGGCCGGCCGCATCGATGCCGAGGGGCGCCACTCCGAACTGTTCGAGGGGTGCCGCCGAGACGCCGGTTGCGCTCGCCCGGAAATCGACCGTGGGGCTCTGAAGAGTGCCGGACACCTTCGCGTTGCCCGTCAGCGTGCCTTGCGGCTTCTGGCCCTTCGCGACGCGGTCGAGGGTCGCCAGTGGGAAGCGGGTGATGTCCACCGCTAGGTCGATCTTCCCGTTCCCGGTGGGCACAGTACCCTTGGCCGCCGCCTTGATGCCGTTGCCGGCCGACAGCTGCGCGTCGAGGAGGATGCGGTCGCCCTCCGTGCTGCCGCTGGCGGCAAGGTCGAAGGCCGGCAGGCCCATGGCCTCGACCGGGTGCGCCGTGATGCCGGCGGCCGAGAGCTTGAAGTCGACGACCGGCTTGTCGCGGCTGCCTGAGACCTTGGCCGTGCCGCTGACCGTACCACCGGCGGCAAGGTCCGGCTTGACCGTGTTGGCGATGGAAAGAGGCAGCTTGTCTATGCCGAGATGGAGGTCGAACGTATTGCCGGCCACGCCGCTCACCTCTATGCGCCCGCCCCCGACATCCATCCTGACTGGCTTGATGATGCTGATCTCGCTGCCCGCCACCTGGACGCTTGCCCGTCCCGACAGACGGGCCGACGTCCTGCCCTGAGAGAGGTCGAAGCGGTCGAGCCCGATGCTGTAGCCGCCGCCGGTCTGGGCAAGGCTTCCGGCCGCCGCTATCTCGGTGCCGTTGGCGAGCGATGCCTTGGCGTCGAAGGCAGTCTGCGGACCATTGCGCATGGCATGAGCGGAGAGCGACTTCACGTCGACGCCACCGGCGCTGACGCTCTCGGCCGACAGCCGGCCGTCGGCCTTCGGAACGCCGAAGAGATCGTCTATCGTCGCCTTGAGATCGACTTTCCCGATTCGAACGGATGGCAGGACTATGCCGTTCAGCGTGCCGTCGATCGAAACTTGCTGCGTGCTGTCCTTGCGGGAAAGTCGAAGCGCCGCGTGGGCCGAGCCTTTCGCTTGCACCATCGCAAGCGCCGCCGCTGTGGAGAGATCGCTGGAATCGAGCTGGATCGCTCCATCGATCAGTCCGGCGGCATTGCGGTCGAGGTTGCCGGAAAGCTTCGTCCCCCCGGCACTGAAATCGAAGCCTGTCAGCTTCTGTACGCCCGGCGTCGCCAGGATCGTCGATGCGAGCGCCACCGCTTCGCCGGAAAGGAAACCCGAGGCCGTCAGCTTGCCGCTGATGCCGTCGCCGTAGGGCCTGCCCTTCGTCGGGTCGATTCCCAGGAGATTTCCGTCGAACCCGATCCTGGCGTCAGTCAGCGCGCGGCCCGCGAGCTTGCCCGACGGGATGGCCGCGTCGAAATTCAGCTTCATCGACTGCTGCGAGCCCTTCACACTGCCCGAGAGAGTGATCCGGCCCGAGGCACGGTCCGTGACGAGCGCGAGGTCGGACAGCATGACGTCGAGGTTGAAGTCTGACTTCTCGGGAGCATAGACGCCGTTCGCCGTGAAGCTCGCCTGGTCGTTGCCGAGGAAAAAGTCCGTCGCCTCGAACCCCGACCTGGTGCGTGCCAGACGGCCCGAAATCCTCACCTCGTTCCGGAGAAGCGGATCGACATGCGCGGAACCCGTCTGCAGGTCCTTGCCGGAGCCATCGAGGGTGAGGTCGAAGCCGCCTGAGAGCGGCTTGATGGTGCCATTCGCCGAAAGGTCGAGAGAGCCGGCGAGCGGGCGGCCCGCAAGGGCAGCGAAGGGTGCGATGCTCGCTGCCCGGATGCCGACCTTGCCGTCAAAGACGAGGTTGCTGAGCGCGCCGTCCACTGTCAGGGCCAGCCGGTTGGCCTTTATCGATCCGCCGTCGATCGTCACCGGCTGCCCGGTCGACCAATTGCCGCTCGCCGAAAGGTCGATGCGGTCGCCGAGTGCCGTGCGCACATCGGGATTCCTGGTCGAGATCCCCGACATTGCGCCGGCGAGCCGATAGGTTAGCGAACGGTTGTCCGGCGTCTCGATACCCTTCACCGTGCCGCCGAAATCCAGGCTGACGGAATTGGCGCCAAGCGTTCCGGTGCCGAGACGGTGAACCTCGAAGCGCCCGCCCCAGCGGTCCGAGCCGCTGTCGCCGTAGTCCACCGTAAGCCGGGCGGACTTCACCATCGTCTTCTGGCCGGGGACGGGCAGGAGCACACCGCTTCCGTCAGCATTGGCGACACTGGCATCGAGCTTCAGCGTCCTGAGGAAATTGTCTTTCGTGGTCTGCGCGCTGGCCTTCAGCACAAGCGCGCCGCTCGTCAACGCGAGCGAATCGAGATCCAGCCCGCCGCCG
This sequence comes from uncultured Alphaproteobacteria bacterium, assembly GCA_963760965.1. Classification (GTDB taxonomy): domain Bacteria; phylum Pseudomonadota; class Alphaproteobacteria; order Rhizobiales; family Rhizobiaceae; genus Pararhizobium_B. The sequence goes on along the minus strand of CAVXEW010000008.1, from coordinate 346,529 downwards.
TTCCTGACGAGTGCATCGGCGGCGAGCTTGGTGTTGTCGCCGAAGAATTGCCGGAAGGCCGGTGCCACGAGGCTGGCGACCGGCCCGTGGACATCGGTGGCGACCTGAAGACCGTCCGCCTTGCGTTGAAGCGTTGCCCTGCCGGTCAGCGCGCGCTTGCCGCCTGCGTCGAGCGTCATGTCGAGCGCCAGGTCGCCGACAGGGCCGTTCCCCTTCAGTGAAAGGCTCACCGCGGGACGGCCGTAGATATTGATGAGATTTGCGAGGATGCCGTTCTTCGGTTCGTCGAGCTTCAGATCGAGATCGAGCTTTCCGGTGTCGTTGGCATAAGCCGCGGCCAGTTGCAGGGTGCCCCCGGGACCGTCCAGGCGCTTGATGGAAAGATTGCTGTCGAGCACACCGTCGGCAAGCTTGACGCCTCCGCTCACCGAGATGCGGGACTTCAGGCCGAAGACGGTTTTCCCGAAATCCACTTCGGGCACGCTGAGCTTCTGGAGCGTCACCGATACCGGCAGTTTCGGCAGCGAGAAACCCGACGAGGACGGCGCCGGGGTGCCTGACGCGGGCAGCGGCTTGCGGAGGACCTCGATCTTGTCGGCGCCCAGGCTGTCAATCTCGAGCCGGCCGAAGAGCAGCGCGGAGCGCGTCCAGACGATGTGTGCGTTGACGATCCTCAGCCAGACGCCCTGCCGATCGGCAACAGTGATTTCGCCGATGGTCGCGTCTGACGACAGCGCACCCTCGATGTCGTTCAGCCGGATCTGCCGGTTCTCGGCCGACAGTTGCTTCTCGACGAAGCGCGTCAGGGCGGACTTGTCGGACTCGGCGGAATCCTGCGCGCGCACCGCCCCTGGCGCCAGCGGCAGCAAGGTCAACAACACCGTCAGGAGAAGAAGGAAACGGGTCAAAACGCCTGTCCTATTCCGACGTAGAGCGAGAAATTCGGATCGCCCGGCTCCCGGTTCAGCGGAATCGCCGCGTCGAGCCGGATCGGACCGAGACCGGTATAGTAGCGCAAACCAACACCGACGCCGACCTTCAGCGGTTGCGAGAAATCCACGAAGGAATTCGCGCCGACGGTGCCTGCGTCTGCGAAACCCACGAGACCGATCGAGTCGGTGACTCTCGTTCGCACTTCCGCGGAGGCCAGGAAGAGCGACCTGCCGCCCGTCGTGACGCCGTTCTCGGTGACACCGATGCCCTGGTAGGCGTAGCCGCGGATCGAGCCGCCGCCGCCGGCGAAGAAGAGCTTGTCCGGCGGCGTCTCGCCGATAGGTGCACCGACGATCGAGCCCACCTTCACCCGCCCTGCCAGGACGACGCGATTCTTCGCGCCGATGCCGTAGTATGCGCGCGCTTCGGCCGTCATGCGGGCGGCAGCGTTGCCGTAGTCGAACTCGTAGAAGGGGTCCAGGTCCCCCTCGAGGTAGACCCCGTGCGTCGGGTCCGTCTTGCTGTCGCGGTTGTCGAAGACGAGCGTGCCGGGAAGGCCAGCCGTCAGGAAGTTGCGGGTGCCGAGATCGTCCTCGAAGCGCGCCCGCTTGACGTCGGCCGCGAGCGTGCCCGTCAGCTCCGGCGAGAAGCGGTGGGTGAAGCCGAGACTGCCCTCGACCGAGGTCTCCGTGTAGAGGTCGAGCACCTGCCGCTTTCCGACGAGCGAGGAAACGAGGTCGGTATCCGGACCGTAGATGCCCGGGCGCGTGAAGGTCAGGCCCAACGAATAGTCGAACTTGGCGGGATCGATGGTCTGACCGAGACCGCCGACGCTGCCGTCGACGCGCAGCCTCTCGGCATGGCCGAAGAGATCGCGATGCAGCCAGAAGGCGCTGAGACCCCCGCCGTCGATGGTCGAGTAGGTGGCACCGACGCCGAAGCGGTGCAGCTTGCGTTCCTGCACCGTCACGGTGATCGGCAACCGCCCGTCCGGCCCGATCCGATCGGCCTCCTCGATCTTCATCGCGCGGAAGACGTCAAGCTTGGTCAGGCGATCGCTGGCCGCCTTCACGTCGTCCGGATCGTATTCATGCCCGACCTGGAGGCCGGTTTCGGCTGCGACGAAGGCGGGATCCATGCGCCTGGCGCCCTTGACCGTCACAGGACCGTAGACCGCCTTGCGGCCGGGATCGATCCTCAGCGTCACGTCGACGGTGTCGTCGGCATGGTTGGCCGTCACCTTCCGCTCGGCGACACGAGCCTTGGGATAGCCCTGCTGGCGCCACGCGTCGGTGGCCAGCTTCTCCGCCTTCAGGATGATGCCGGAGTTGGCCGGCAGGCCCGGCGCGAATCCCAGGTCCGCAGGCCGCTCGACCTTGTCGCGAAACGTCGTCGGCGGAGGGGCCGCGTTCAAGATGCTCGTCCGGCCGAATACGAAAGCCGGTCCGGCATCGACATCGATCCGCACGTCGGCCGGCTTGGATACACTCGCGTCGGGAGGGAGCGCGGCGGCTTCCCGGCCGTCTATGAATATATGGATCGTGCCGCCGTAGCGCGCCTGGCCGTAGAGCGCCGCCAGGATGGTCTTGTAGTCCGACCGCGCCTTGGCGATCAGCCCCGCGCCGCCGGACGCGGGCTTCTTGCGGTCGGAATAGAGCGCCGAAGCGTCGCGTACAGCATTGCGCAACCGCCGATCGTCCGGAGTCACGCGAACCTTCGCATGATAGCGGACGGGGTCGCCTATGACGTCCGCGTTCTTGTTCGCCTTGCTTTCGAAGAACGTCATGCCGAAGAGCTGGAACGCGGAGGCCGTCGCCGGTGCGGCGGCGAGGGAAATCGCAATCGCAGCAGCAAGACCAAATCTGATCAGACGGAACTCCATGCCAATGTGTCGACCCGATACCCTCGAAACATCTGCCCGCGGCACAGCCAGAGCGCGCCGCCAATAAACCTGCCAACTAACATGAAACATGCCGGCAAGGGTTAAGCATAGTGATTTTTGCGCAAAGCTGCGCCGCCGGCTTGTCGAAGGCAGCCGGTTTCTACCGGGCGTTGCGATTCTGTCACGGACCCGCCGGTCAGGGAACAACTCCCTGTTCCGATGCTTATTCGTGGGGCGTGCCGGCGCACGACCCCCGTCACCCATCAGCGAAACAGGAAGCGAGCGTGCTCGAGGAACAGACCCAGGAACACAGTCAGGCGCGCCTGAAGGCGAGCGAAAGGGAGAAGGTGCGCTCCGTCATGCGCTTCCGCTCCCCGGTGATCTACGAGGTCATCCGCCGGCAGGGCCAGGAGGAGCTTCACCGTCCGCTCATCAGTCTCGGCACGGCCGGCATAGCGGCCGGCGTGGTCATGGGATTCTCGGTCCTGGCGGAGGCGCTCCTCAAAGCGCACCTTCCGGACGCGGCCTGGACGCCGATGATCGAAAACCTCGGATACAGCCTCGGCTTTCTGATCGTCATCATGTCGCGGCTGCAGCTGTTCACCGAGAACACGATCACCGCGGTCCTGCCGATCTGCGCCTACCCCACCCGCCAGAACTTCCTCGCGGTCGCGCGGCTATGGGCCATCGTGCTCGCCGGAAACATCGCCGGCACGCTCATCTTCGCACTCTTCATCCGATTTTCCCACGTCTTGCTGCCCGGGAACATGAGGGCCTTCGTCGCCGTGTGCGAGCGGCTGCTGGAGATTTCGCCCACCCAGGCGCTCGCCGGAGGCGTGGTGTCGGGGTTCCTGATCGCCTGCCTTGTCTGGGTGGCACCGATCGTGCAGGCCGCGGAATTCTGGATGGTGCTCGTCGTGACCTACGTCATCGCGCTCGGCGGCTTCTCCCACGTCGTCGTGGGAAGCGCAGAGGCATGGTTCCTGGTTCTCAACGGCTCCGCCGGGCTCGGCGGCCTGATGCTCGTCTACCTGCTGCCGGCGCTATGCGGCAACATCATCGGCGGGACGGGTCTCTTCACCCTGCTCGCCTACACCCAGGTCTTTACCGAACTCGACGACACCGGCGAGCCCGCCGACGAAGGCGACGCCCCGGACGAACCTCTTGGGGGTGCGGAAGAGTGCGGGGGTCGGGAACGACCGGCGGCATAGGTCCGGCGGCGTCAACGCTGCGTAGAGGATTTGCGGGCAAGCTCCGTCAGGCAGCCTCAGATAGAGGAGTTGCGCCCTCGCGACCAGCCACACGACGTGATCCCGGCGGAAATCGAATGTCAGACAAGAAGAACGACAAGCAGCCCGACGACCCGGGGAAGCAGAGGCGGACGCGGCGCCTTTCCATCTTCCTGATCCTCGGGACTGTCGCAATTGTCGCCATCGGCGCCTTGGCGTTCGGCACCTGGCTCTCCAGCCAGTACGGCAACCAGAAGAAGCTCGACAACCTGCCGCCGCCACCTTCCCTCGGCAGCGGATCCGGCGCCACGAAGCCGCGGTAGGGCCCAGTTGCCCGCTCGCAGGACCCTTTCCGCGAGCCTCGCTACTCTGCCGCCACCATCGCGGACGGAGCAGCATCGAGCACGCTGCTGTCGACGTGGGTTTCAAACTTGCCGAAATTGTCGATGAACATGCCGACGAGACGCTTCGCCGCCCGGTCGTAGGCAAGCGGGTCCGGCCACGTGCCACGCGGATCGAGCAGCGCGCTGTCGACGCCTGGCACGGTCAACGGCACCGAGAAGCCGAAATTCGGATCCGTACGGAACCTGACGCCGTCCAGCTTGCCCTCGAGGGCGGCCGACAGCATCGTGCGGGTCGCCTTGATGGGCATGCGCGAACCCGTTCCGTACGGGCCGCCGGTCCAGCCGGTGTTGATCAACCAGCAGCCGACGCCGTGCCTGGCGATGAGATCGCGCAGCAGATTGCCGTATTCCGAAGGATGGCGCGGCAGGAACGGGGCACCGAAGCAGGTCGAAAACGTGGCTTCCGGCTCTGTCACGCCGCGCTCCGTGCCGGCAACCTTGGCCGTGTAGCCGGAAAGGAAATGATACATCGCCTGCGCCGGTGTCAGTCGCGCGATCGGAGGCATGACGCCGAAGGCGTCGGCGGTCAGGAACACGACGTTCTTCGGATGTCCTCCCTGGCCGGTTTCGCTGGCATTGGAGATGAAGTGAAGCGGATAGGCTGCACGTGTGTTCTCGGTAAGGCTCCCGTCGTGGAAATCCGGGACACCGTCGCTGCCGAGGACAACGTTCTCGAGGACGGTGCCCTCGCGCTCGGTCGCCGCGAATATCTCAGGTTCGGCCTCGCGGGACAGACGGATCGTCTTGGCGTAGCAGCCGCCCTCGAAGTTGAAGATGCCGTTCTCGCTCCATCCGTGCTCGTCGTCGCCGATCAGCGTGCGTGCCGGATCGGCCGACAGCGTTGTCTTGCCCGTGCCCGAAAGGCCGAAGAAAATCGTCGTGTCGCCGTCCGCGCCGATGTTTGCCGAGCAGTGCATCGGCAGGATGCCCTTCTCCGGCAGGAGGTAGTTCAACGCGGTGAACACCGACTTCTTCATCTCGCCGGCATATTCCGTGCCGCCGATGAGCACTATGCCCCGCTTCAGGTCGACGGCGATGACGGTCTCGGAGCGGCAGCCGTGTCGGGCCGGATCGGCGCGGAATGACGGCAGATCGATGATCGTCAGGTTCGGCATGAAGGATGCGAGAGCCTCGCGCTCCGGACGGATCAGCAGGTTGCGGATGAAGAGCGAATGCCAGGCGTATTCCGTGACTACGCGCGTCGCGATGTCGTGGTCGGGATCGGCTCCGCCGATCAGGTCCTGGACATAGAGGTCCTTGCCCTCCGCGTGGGCCAGGAAGTCAGACAGCAGGAGATAGAATCGCGACGGCTCCATCGCGCCGTTGCCATCCCACCAGACCTTGTCCTCCAGCGAGGGGTGGCGGACGATGAACTTGTCCTTCGGTGACCGGCCCGTGTGCTGGCCGGTGATCGCCTTGATGGCGCCGTGGGCGGTGCGCTCGGCCTCCCCGCGATCGAGCGCCTGCCGGGCAAGCTCGGATTCGGACAGATTGTAGGACACGGTCCCGAGGTTCTTGAAGCCGAAGGCGTCAAGGCCGAAGGCGGGATTGCGCGTTCCCGTTTCCTGTCCGATCGTCGTCATTGAGGCAGCACCTTTTCATGATCGCTGGCTGCAGGATTGCAGACTGGCCATCGGAAAATACGTTGTGTCTTTAAAAAAGCAAGTACGCCTTCCGAGAAAAATGAGTGAAATCAATAAATTAATCGATTTAAAAAATACCCCCATTTGATTAAATCGTTTAAATGCGCGCTTCCGGAAGGTCGCTACATCCAACGGCTGACCCATGCGGCAGCCGAAAGGCCCATGAGGGCAAGGCCAGGGGGCGGTGCCTTGACCTCGCGGCGGCGATGAGGCGCAATGCCGCGCATGAGTGATGCCCTCTTTTCCGATTCGCCCGGCAACCTCGTCGAATACTCTGTCAGCGAGATCTCCGGTTCGATAAAGCGCACCGTCGAGGACGCCTTCGGGCACGTGCGGGTGCGCGGAGAAATCTCCGGCTATCGGGGTCCCCATTCCTCCGGCCACGCCTATTTCGCGCTGAAGGACGAGCGTGCACGGATCGAGGCTGTGATCTGGCGCGGTGCCTTCTCGAGGCTGAAGTTCAAGCCCGAGGAAGGCATGGAGATGATCGCCACCGGCAAGGTCACCACCTACCCCGGCTCGTCGAAATACCAGATCGTCATCGAGTCGCTGGAGCCGGCCGGGGCGGGCGCGCTGATGGCGCTGCTCGAGGAGCGCCGGCGCAAGCTCGCCGCGGAGGGTCTGTTCGACGAGGCGCGCAAGAAGCCTCTGCCGTTCATGCCGCGCGTCGTCGGCGTGGTCACCTCGCCGACCGGCGCTGTGATCCGCGACATCCTCCACCGGATCACCGACCGGTTTCCGGTGCACGTCGTCGTCTGGCCCGTGCGGGTCCAGGGCGAGACATGCGGAGCGGAAGTGGCCGCGGCGATCGAGGGGTTCAACGCCCTTCCGGCAGCCGGACCGGTCCCTCGCCCCGACCTCGTCATCGTCGCCCGCGGCGGCGGGAGCCTCGAGGATCTCTGGGGCTTCAACGACGAGGCTGCCGTCAGGGCGGCCGCCGCCTCGCTGATCCCGCTGATTTCGGCCGTCGGCCACGAGACGGACTGGACGCTGATCGACCACGCCGCCGACCGCCGCGCACCGACGCCGACCGGCGCGGCGGAGATCGCCGTGCCGGTCAAGGCCGAGTTGCATGCCCAGGTCGCAAGTCTTGCGGCGCGGCTTTCAGCCTGCGCCTCGCGGCAGCTGGACTTCAGGCGGCAGAGCCTGCGCGCCCTGGCGCGGGCGCTGCCTTCGCTCGACGCGATCCTTGCCATGCCGCGCAGGCGCTTCGACGAGGCGGGCGCGCGCCTCGACCGCGCCTTCGAGGCAAACCGCAGCGCCGGCACGGCGGTGTTCGAGCAGGCGGCGGCACGCCTGACGCCGACGGCCCTGACGGCCAGCATTCGCCAGCGCCGGCAAACAGTGCGCGAGTTCGGGCTCCGGGCCGAGCGCCAGGCGGAACGGCTGCTGGACCAGCAGCGCGCGCGGCTGCAGCGGCGGGACGATGCACTCGGCGCGCAGCCCGCGCGCATCGCGGTGCGGCTCGAGCGCGGCCGCGACCGCCTGCAGTCCCTCGCCGGCCGGTCGTCCGCGGCCATGAGCCTCGCCGTCGAACGAAGGCGTCGGCGAACCGAGGCCGCCGACCGCCTGCTCGCCTCGCTCTCCTACCACAACGTCCTGAAGCGCGGCTTCGCCCTGGTGCGCGACGGTCGCGGCCAGACGGTCCAGTCGGCGGCCGGCCTCGCGCCGGCGGTGCCGATCTCGATCCAGTTCGCCGACGGACGAGTCGACGCGCTGACGGCCGGCGGGAGCAAGGGGGCGCCCCGGGAGACGGCGGCACCGCAGCGAGGGAGGACGCCGAAGCCGAAGCAGGGCAGTCTCTTCTGAGGTCTTTCCCGGCCGGATCCGAAGCCTATCTTCAGGGCAGTCGCCGTGGCCGGCGCGTCCGGCCGCGGCAGCCAGATTCACATCGGACAGTTCGACCGGGCCGTGGCGAGGTCGACCCGTCCGGAAAGGAGACTTCATGGAAATGCGCCCACTCGGCCGGACCGGCTTCTCGATCGCACCAGTCGTCTTCGGCGGCAACGTCTTCGGATGGACGGCCGACGAAAAGACGTCCTTCGACCTGCTCGACGCCTTCGTGGACGCCGGCTTCAACGGCATCGACACCGCCGATTCCTACTCCCGCTTCGTGGAAGGCAACAAGGGCGGCGAGTCGGAGACGATCATCGGCAACTGGCTGCGGGCCAACCCCTCGAAGCGCGACAGGATCGTGCTGATGACCAAGGTCGGCTCGGACATGGGCGCGGGCAAGACGCTCGCAAGAAGCTGGATCATGAAAGAGGTGGAGGATTCGCTGCGTCGCCTGCAGACCGACACCATCGATCTCTACCAGTCCCACTGGCCGGACGACACGACGCCGCACGAGGAAACGCTGTCGGCCTATGACGATCTCATCAAGGCCGGAAAGGTTCGCAAGATCGGGGCGTCGAACTTCTCGGCGGCACAATTGCGCGCGGCCCTCGACACCGCCGAGGCGACCGGCCTCCCGCGCTACGAGACGCTGCAGCCGGAATTCAACCTCTACAGCCGTTCGGGCTTCGAGGGGGCTTTGCGAGAGCTCGCGATCGACGAGCAGCTCGGCGTCATCACCTATTTCTCGCTCGCCTCCGGCTTCCTCTCCGGCAAGTACCGCTCGAAGGCCGATCTCTCGAAGAGCCAGCGCGGCAGCCGCGTCGAGAAATATCTCGACGACCGGGGCATGGCGATCCTCGCCGCGCTCGACGAGGTCGGCTCCGCCCACGACGCCAGGCCGGCGGAAGTGGCCCTGGCCTGGGTGATCGCGAGCAAGGGCGTCACCGCGCCGATCGCCAGCGCAACGAATCCCGGCCAGCTCGAGAGCCTCGTGAAGGCCGCGAGCCTGGAACTCACGGCGGACGAGATGGCGAAACTCGACGGCGCCGGTTCGTAGATAAAGCCGCGTCCCCGGAACGGTCACGCTGCGCTTCATCTTCCGCACAGGGTGACCGCGGCTCGAATGTTCTGTATGCCGAAAGCGTCGGCGGCCCCGGGCCGCCGTGCCGCCCGTGACGGCGGCCATGACCATCCCGGCCCTTCGGCCGGCCAGAGGGAAGCCGTCCGTGCAACTGCCCAAGATAAACTGGTTCATCGTCTTCCTCTTCGTCGCGGTGGTCGCCGCCCTGGCCTGGCCCGATCCGGGGCGCACCGGCGGGCTGCTGCAGTGGCAATGGGTGACGACCTACGGCGTGTCCGTCGTCTTCTTCCTCTACGGGCTGACGCTCGCTCCCGAACGAATGAAGGAGGGCGTCGCGCGCTGGCAGGCGCACATCGCCGTCGTGCTGTCGACATTCGGGCTCTTCCCGCTGGTGGTGCTGGCAGCCGAGGCCATCCTTCCGGGGCTGCTGCCGAAGAGCGTGATGATCGGTTTCTTCTACGTCGCGGCGCTGCCTTCCACGGTGTCCTCCTCCGTGGCGATGGTGTCGCTGGCGCGCGGCAACGTGCCCATCGCGATCTTCAATGCGACGATATCGAGCCTGATCGGCGTCTTCCTCACGCCGCTTCTGATGGCTTGGTACATGCAGTCGAGCGGCGCCCCGGTACCGCTGCTGCCGACGATCGGCAAGGTGGTGCTCCTCGTCCTGCTGCCGATCGTGATCGGGCAGGTGGCGCGCATCTGGCTGGAGGACTGGGCGCGGCGCCAGAACCGCTGGATCAAGCTCGCCGACCGGGCGATCATCGTGGCGATCGTCTACGGCGCCTTCTGCAACTCCGTGCATGACGGCGTCTGGAGCCGGAACGATCCCTCCGTCGTCGTCGAGATCCTCGTCGGCGTGGTCGCGCTGTTCACCGTCGTCTACGGGCTGACGACGCTGATTGCCCGTCTCCTCGGCCTCGACCGGGACGCCCGGATCGCCGTGCAGTTCTGCGGATCGAAGAAATCGCTCGCCGCCGGCGTGCCGCTGGCGCCGGTGATCTTCGCCGGCAACCCCAATATCGGCCTGATCATCGTGCCGATCATGCTCTACCACTTCTTCCAGCTGCTGATCGTGAGCTTCATCGCATCAAATTACGCCAGGCAGATCGAGGACCCGAAGCCGGAAGCCAAGATCGGCGCGTGACGGGCGCAGCTGCCGGTTCCGCAAGCTCCCCTCCGACCGGTCCCGGGCGCCGCGCCGCCGAACGCGAACTCCGCCCGGCAGTTTCCGTTCGGCTGTGCCTTTCGTGACATTCGATCTTCGGCGAAGCGCCTAGGTTCCGGCGGTAAAGTTCATTTCAGGACGGGACCGGCCGGTCCCTCGATTAAAGAGATTGTGATGTCACGTATTCAGATTGTTTCCAGATTGCCTTTCCTGCCGGGCGCTGCCCACCAGATTGCAAAGTTCGGCAAGTGGACGGTATGCAAAGTCAAGACGACGATACGCCCGGGTTCCATTGACAAGAATAACGTGCAGAAGGCCGACAAGGCAAAGGGCAAGGCCGATATCCGCTGCCAAAAGGCATACAAAAAAAATGCTCGTGCCGCTGACCGCCGATAAGTTCGACGCCAAGGCGACCGCAAAAGCCATAGCGGAACTCGATCGGGCCTGCGCCAAGACAGGCAGGGATCTGCGAGAGTTCTTGGAAAGTGAGATTCGGCAGACGACGGAGGGCGCCCTTGAAAAGCTCTGGGCACTCGACTTCAAAGATATGAAGAACGAACTCAATACGACGAATGCGGAAGTCGATACGGGCCGCATGATGGACCTTCTCGGAGAGGCGCTCTTCTCGGTCAACCTCGCTAAGTTTCGTGAGAAAGCCGAAGGCGTCCTGACGATCGGGGACAACGGCAAAGTCAGCGGCAGTTTCACGTACGCTCACTCCAGCGCCAGCAACAATAAAAACTCAGTAATAACCCTTGGCGCTTGCGTAGAGGAGAAGGGCCAGAAGTTTCTAGCGGATGCCAAAGAAAAGAAGAACGGCGACGAGTTCGAGATGTGCGATGGCGTCGAAATCCATTGCAAGGCAAACGCAGATTTCGACAGAATGCACTTCTCGTTCGAAACCGAAAAATCTGACAACGGCAAGTATGATACCTACACGAAAAGTAAAGCCAACAACGCAAGAGCACTGCACGAACTGGCCGGATCCGACGAAGCTGCCCGTGTGCTCTCCAGCGTCCTGAACCAGCACACCATCCGTGACCTTGTGCGCGGATCCCGCATGGCCAACGGCAAAGAGATAGTATACCGCGCCGTACCATCCAAGCTCGACGACGTCCGCGTCTATACATCCGACAAGATGTATGAGAAGTACAAGCCGGATCAATTGGTCGCCGCAAGAATTCACGTCAAGAAGACCGACACGGGCGACTTCTTGGTCGTTGTCTCTTATCCGTTTTTCGCAAATTCCGTCGAAAATATGCTTGTGGATCCCGACAACCCAACCGCCAACCCTGCGGTCGATGAGCCGCAAAAGCCCTGTCGGGCGCTGAAGGTCGAACTCTCCGGCACGTTTACGATATCGGGCGAGGAGGCGAAGAAGGGTAAACTCAAACTGCTGAGCGAGGACCTCGTCCAGAACGTCTACGGACAAATTCGTTCGAAACCATGAGGTCATAGTCCCAGGGAGCGGAAACAGGTCGGGGGTTCTATGAAAGATCCCCGGCTCCGTTCGGGAATTCGACCGGGAGATCGATAGGCGCGGAAGATGCTATGGCACGGAGGGGGCGCTCTCGCTGGCCACGGATCTCGCTATCGTTCCGGAGGACGAAACCGAGGCGAAGGGAAGCGATCTCGACGGCGCTTTCGGCCTGGCGCTCCCTGCGCCGCTCGCGGCGGGCCTTGCGGACTTCGCGGTCCCGGTCGGCGGATCCTGGTTTGGGCATGGTTCTTCCTTTCCGGCGGGCGCGCCGCCGCGTTCTCTCGCCCGGTTCCGGGCAGAGGCATGGCTGGTGAGATCCGGGAGCGGGGCGCGAGGGCCGTGCCTTCCGAATGGTTTGTTTTTATGTGGCGCGGTCCCCCGCGCCCCGCCGGCGTTCGTCACAGGAACATCCCGCGAGGGCATCCTGCTACCAGACCGCGGATTCCGCCCTCTGCGGAGATCCGGGCAGCCGGCGGCAACCCGCCGCCGACGGCCCTTCACCCCTTGCACGCCCCGAAGGCGAACCGGCTCGTAGTGGCCGGGGGAGCTTGAACCCGAAGCCTCTCCGGCCGGAGCGCACGTTAAGCCCCGACGGAAGCGCCGGTCCCCCCCAGCATCCGGACGTCTCGTGAATACTCCCGAGCGAAGGGGACGGCAAAGTGTAGCCCGGCCCGAAAAGGCGGGGATGAAATCACGCGCAAAGCCCGGCTTTCCGGGCAGGAACCGCCGAAATCATCCCCGCCCTTCAACCGATGACGGGCGGCCGGCCCGAAACGTACCCCGTCAAGTGGTGCGATCCTGACCGATGGTACCATCCGTTGGGGTCGGACCAGCAGGCAGGGACAGGAAGCTCCAGACATCGGCCGGCCGTCACGGACCGCCTCACTCCCACTCAATGGTCCAAAGGCAAATTAAGCTATTGATATTACACATCAATATTTCCTTTGCGTACACAAAAACCGACTACTGGCTAGTCAAAATGTTACGCTTTTGATTTTAAAGGGAAAAATGGCCGAAAAAAATTTTGTGGGTTTCAAGCACAATCGGCGTCTATTGCCCGTTTGGAGTTTGTGAAGGCCACCCCACGGAATTGCCGATTTGTATCAGAAAACACCGCTGACCACAATGAGCGGCCTTGCCTCGGACAAGAGGTCAGTTTGCGTTTGTGCGGATTTGCGAACCACAGAGAAGCAAACCAGGGCACCTTCAAACTGGCGCATAGTTTGAAATTATGCTAAAACACTCACCATGAGTGAGCAAACAACAGGGAAGTTAAAGCAGCTGGAGCAGCTCCTGCCAGAGGGGTTGCTCGTCGATGCCGCGTGGCTTTCCGCTCAAGGCTACTCAACCTCGCTGCGTACCAAATATGTCGCCTCGGGCTGGCTCGAGCAGCCGGTCCGCCGAGTTCTATCGGCGCCCTCGCGGGCAGCTTGGCTGGCAGCAGGTGGTCGTCTCGCTGCAGACGCTTCTCGGCTATCGTCTCACCGTTGGCGGCCGGACAGCCCTCGAGCTGCAAGGCTATGCCCATTACCTTTCGCAGGATCTTTCCGAAATCCACCTTCACGGTCCGGCAAGGCCGCCCAGCTGGCTCACGACGCTGCCGCTCAAGGAACAGTTCGTGTATCACAACAGCACGCCGCTTTTCGGGGTCGACCTGGAGGATATCAGCTTCCCTTCCCTCGTTTCCGACCGCGCACCTGATGCGCGAGATGCGGGATCTTTTCAGGATGCCGGACTGCGCGCTCTGCCCTGGGGCCAATGGGATTGGCCGTTGACGGTATCGTCGCCCGAACGGGCGGTTCTCGAACTTCTCGATGAACTCCCGCAACATGAAAGTTTCGATCAGGTCGACGTGCTTATGGAAGGTCTGAGCGATCTTGCGCCGAGGCGGATCCAGAAGCTGCTTGTCCGCTGCCGCAGTGTGAAGGTGAAGCGCCTGTTCTTCTTCTTTGCCGACCGGCATCGCCATGCATGGCTCAAGCATGTCGACCGAACCGCAATCGACTTGGGATCGGGCAAGCGCATGCTGGTCAAGGATGGCAGGTACGACCCGACCTACGCGATCACCGTCCCCAAGGAACTGGCCGAGGCGTATTGATGGCATTTGCGGACACTTACCGAAATCAGGTCGCATTACTGATCCGCACACTGCCTTCGGTGGCCGCGGAAGACTGCTTCGCGATGAAGGGCGGCACAGCGATTAATCTGTTCGTGCGCGACCTGCCGCGCCTCTCGGTTGATATCGATCTTACCTACCTGCCCGTGCAGGACCGCGCGACCTCGCTTGCAACGATCGATGCGGCGATGGCGCGTATCGCCGAGCGCATTACCGAGACAGTCCGCAGCTCCCGTGTCGCGCCGTCCCGTTCACGCGAGAATGTGATCACCAAGCTCGTCGTCCGTGGCGATGGCGCGCAAATAAAGATTGAGGTGACGCCGGTCCTGCGTGGCTGCGTGTTCGAGCCCGCCATACGTTCGGTCTCACCCAGCGTGGAAGACGAATTCGGCTTTGCCGAAATGCGGATCGTCTCGTTTCCCGACCTTTATGCCGGCAAGATTGTCGCCGCCCTCGACCGTCAACATCCACGCGATCTGTTCGACGTGCGTGATCTGCTGGCGAATGAAGGCATCGACGATGCGCTGCGTCGCGCCTTCCTCATCTACCTGATCAGCCATGACCGCCCCATGGCCGAAGTTCTGGCGGTGCGGCGTAAAGATATTGCGGTAGAATTTGATCGTGGGTTCGTCGGCATGACGGGACAACCGGTCGAACTCGAGACCCTGCTTGCGGCACGTGAAGCACTGATTACCGACATGATCGACGAGATGCCCAATGCGCACCGCCAGTTTCTGTTGGCGTTCGAGCGCGGCGAACCCAACTGGCCAACCCTCAACCTGGAGGCCGCCGCCGAACTGCCGGCCGTGCGATGGCGGCAACAGAACCTCGATGGTCTGAAGGCAGAGAAGCGCCAGGCACTGGTGCGGCAGCTTGAAGAGGTTCTGGCAACATAGGTTCGGAGAAGGTCGGAGCCGTCATCATCATCGGCGAGCCATCAGGTAGCGGCCGAAAGATTTACCCGCTCCATCAGCGCTTCGGCGCTTTCCTTGCGCTCCGAATAGCGATCGGTGAGATAGGTCGAGACATCCCGGGTGAGCAACGTGAACTTGACCAACTCCTCCATCACGTCGACCACGCGATCATAGTAGGAGGACGGTTTCATGCGGCCGGACTCGTCGAATTGCTGGAACGCCTTGGCGACGGATGACTGATTGGGGATCGTCACCATGCGCATCCATCGACCGAGTACCCGCATCTGATTGACGGCGTTGAAGCTTTGGGAGCCGCCCGATACTTGCATGACGGCCAGTGTCTTGGCCCTGCGTCGGCCGGACCGCCCCGACCGAAAGGGGTATCCAGTCGATCTGCGCCTTCATCACCCCGCTCATCGCGCCGTGCCGCTCCGGACTCGTCCAGACCTGCCCCTCCGACCAGAGCGACAGCTCACGCAGCTCCTGCACTTTCGGGTGACCGACTTCCGCTCCGTCCGGCAATGGCAGGCCGGTCGGGTCGAAGATACGTGTTTCAGCGCCGAAGGCATTCAACAGTCGTTCGGCCTCCTGGGTCAGAAACCGGCTATAGGAGCGCTCGCGCAGCGAGCCATAAAGCAGAAGGATGCGCGGCCGATGCGCCGAAGGCGACGCCCGCAGCCGGTCAGCACCGGGAACATCGATGCAACCGGGATCGATATTGGGTAGAGCGTTCAGCATGAGTGGTTGGCCTCCGCGACAGTCGCGGTCTTGCGCCCCGCTCATACCAGCCCTTCGAGCGGTTCACGATCCAGACGACGGATAGCATCACCGGCACCTCGACCAGCACGCCGACGACCGTCGCAAGGGCCGCGCCCGAACGGAAGCCGAACAGGCTGATGGCGGCGGCGACGGCCAGCTCGAAGAAGTTGGATGCACCGATGAGGGCCGACGGGCCGGCGACGCAGTGTCGTTCGCCGGCGAGGCGGTTTAGCAGATAGGCGAGGCCCGCGTTGAAATACACCTGGATCAGGATCGGCACCGCCAGCAGCGCGATCACCAGCGGCTGCGCCATGATCTCGTCTCCCTGGAAGCCGAACAGGAGTACGAGGGTGGCCAGGAGCGCGGCGAGCGAAAGCGGCTGCAGCCGGTCGAGGGAGCGCCTCAGTGCGGGTTCGCCGCCGCTGGCGAGAAGGCGGCGGCGAAGAAGCTGGGCGCCGATGACCGGCACCACGATGTAGAGTCCGACCGCCAGTACGAGCGTGTCCCACGGCACGGCTATGGCCGACAACCCGAGCAGCAGCCCGACGATCGGCGCGAAGGCGAAGACCATGATCGTGTCGTTGAGCGCCACCTGGGAGAGCGTGAAATGTGCCTCGCCCCGGGTCAGGTTCGACCAGACAAACACCATCGCGGTACAGGGTGCAGCCGCGAGAATGATGAGCCCGGCAATGTAGCTGGCTACCTGGTCGGCCGGCAGATAGGGTCGGAAGACATGGCCGATGAAGAGCCAGCCGAGCGCGGCCATCGAAAACGGCTTCACCGCCCAGTTGACGAAGAGCGTCACGCCGATGCCGCGCCAGTGCTCGGCCCTTCCCGAGAGACGTGAAGTCGATCCTGACCAGCATCGGCACGATCATGAGCCAGATGAGCACCGCGACGGGCAGATTGACCCTGGCGATCTCCGCAGCGCCGAGGGCGTGGAAGAAGCCCGGCATGGAATGGCCGAGGGCGACACCGGCGCCGATGCAGAGGGCCACCCATAGCGTGAGATAGCGTTCGAAGCCGGACATGCTTCCTCCTCACGCCTTCGCCGGGCGGCGGCCCTGCGCGTCGACGACCCGTTCGCCGTCTTCCTTGGCGAACGCACCCTGCTGCCGCGGCAGGATTTCGAGGACCTCTTCCGAAGGACGGCAGAGCTTCACGCCCGCCGGGGTGACGACGATCGGCCGGTTGATGAGGATCGGATTTGCCATCATCGCGTCGAGAAGCGCGTCGTCGGCGAGCCCCGGGTCGTCGAGGCCAAGCTCCCCATAGGGCGTGCCCTTCTCTCGCAGCAGCGCGCGGACCGGAATGCCCATGCGCGCGACGAGCTGCGCGAGCATGGCCCGTGGGCGGGGTCTTCAGATATTCGACGACATGCGGCTCGATCCCGGCATTGCGGATCATCGCCAGCGTGTTGCGCGACGTCCCGCAGGCGGGATTGTGATAGATGATGACGTCCATGGCTGACCTCAGGCGGCGCCGTTGCCGGGGGAGGATTCTCCATCGATCGCCCGATCTCCGGGAGCTTGTCGCGCAGGGATGCCTTGTCGAGGCTGGCTACGGGCAGATTGGCAAAGACGGAAATGCGGTTCTTGAGATAACGAAGGGCCGCAACGAAAGCGGCTTCCTTTTCGATCTCGGTTCCTTCCGCTGCGGCGGGATCCTCGATGCCCCAATGCGCGGTCATCGGCTGGCCCGGCCAGACCGGACAGGTTTCACCGGCGGCGCCGTCGCACACCGTAAATACGAAATCCATGGCCGGCGCATCAGGCGCGGCGACTCTTCCCAGCTTTCGACGCAAGCCATCGGCCGGATAGTCCAGGCTTTCCAGCACCTTATCGCGAAAGGATTGACGACCCCCTTGGGATGGCTGCCCGCCGAAAGGCGCGAAAGCGACCCGCGCCATCCTTGCGCAAGATCATTTCGGCCAGGATCGAGCGCGCCCTGTTACCGGTGCACAGAAAAAGAACATTGAAAATGCGATCGGGGTGGGTTGCTTCAGGCATGGGCGGCGGCTTTCGTCGGTTCGCAACAACGTGACAACGCGGCCATGGCCGGGCTGCACACTTCCGGGTGGCCCCCGCAGCAGTCGCGCATGAGGAATTCGATGAGGCCCGAGAGCGCCCCGAGTGCAGCGGTGTAGATGATGGAGCGCCCGGCGCGCCGGGATTCGACAAGCCCGGCCTGTTCGAGATGGCTCAGGTGAAAGGACATGCGCGAGGAGGACGCGCCGTCCACTGCTTCGCCGATGGCGCCTGCGGCCATTCCCTCGGGCCCGGCCGTCACAAGAAGCCGAACGATGCGTAGCCTTGTCTCCTGCGAAAGCGCGGCAAACGCCGTGAGAGCCTGCTTCTCGTCCATATTCACTTATGTTTCAAGAATCATCGAGATGATGGGTATCGGAAAAGTTCGCAGGGCACCAGTCCCTGTGTGCACCACATGATAGTTGTCGATTGTACAGCTATGCGTCGGGACACATGGGACTGCTCTGGCGACCGGCCGTCGGTGCCAGGTTTTGTCACCCTATCATGCGAATCTATCCTGAGAGTACAGACGATTTGCGATGGCTCACCGCGCCCCCGGGTAGTTTGCTCTTTGATCAGCTGCATGCTGGACCGGGAGAGCTCGATGAATTTCACGCATTACAATCTGGGGCACGTCGAACGGGGCAGTGTTGTCGTGGTGACGCTCAGCGGCAGTGCGGCCAATGTCCGCCTCATGGATGGTTCGAACTTCAACAGCTACAAAGCGGGCCGTCGCCATCGTTATGTCGGAGGACTTGCCGAAACGCTCCCCCGGTACGGTTGCCGGTGCCGCATTCGGGCACCTGGCATGTCGCCGTCGACATACAGGGACTTCGCGGATCGGTGCGGTCCGGTGTTCAGGTCGTCCCGGGTGCGGCGCTCAACCCTCTGCCCACAATCAACGAGGCGCCGCTGCGCAGCGTGCCCACACTCGTCCGCGACGCCGATGATGATCTCGCGCCGCCGCCCGAGGCACCGGATGGCCGAGTGTTCGACGTTTTCATCTCCCATGCGTCCGAAGACAAAGACGAGGTCGTCCGACCGCTGGCGAATGCACTGCGCGAAGCCGGATTGTCGGTTTGGTACGACGAATTCGAACTGCGGATCGGCGACAGCCTTCGCCGCAAAATCGACCGGGGCCTGGGGAGCAGCCGCTTCGGCGTGGTTGTGCTGTCGCAGGCGTTCTTTGGCAAAGGCTGGCCGAGGTACCAACTGACGGACTCGTGACCCGCGCCGTATCGGGCGAACAGATCCTGCTGCCGATCTGGCACAACGTCTCCAAACGCGAAGTGATCGGCTACTCGGCTTCGCTCGCCGATCGACTGGCGTGCAGCACCACCACGCACACCGTCGAAGAAATTGCCGCGGAAATCGCGGACGTCGTGCGCTTGCAGAACGCAGCGTGACCCCAAGTGCATCAGGAGAAACCCAGATGAGAATGCAGATTGAGGATGAATGGAGCGGCTGGGATGGCGACACCATCGTCCGGCTGACCGACGGCTCGGTGTGGCGCCAGGAAGAATATCACTATGAATATCGCTACGCCTACCGCCCGTCGGTGACCCTGTCCGGCAACGTCATGCTTGTTGAGGGCATGAGCCGCGGCATCCGTGTCCGCCGGATCGACTAGGAGAACAACGAGATGCAGACACGCATTGCAGGAGCCTGGACGGGCTGGAGCGGCGATACCATTGTCAAGCTCGCCAATGGGACGGTCTGGCGCCAGGATCAGTACTATTATCGCTATCAGTACAAGTACCGGCCGCGTGTGGTGATCGAGGGCCGGTATATGCATGTCGAGGGCATGCCCAAGGCGGTGCGCGTGCGCCGCATTCATTAGCAGTCAGAGCGTCGCTCCTGCGGGCGCTCATGACCACTCATTCAAGACTTCGCCCGCCACCGGTTTGGAACATCTCAACACGTTGCTGATAATCAGCCATGTGAAGTCTGGATGTTTCGGGCATATCGAATGTGGCGTTGAGTAAATTGTCATCCGGCCGAGCGCAGACATACCGCCCCGGCTTTCTTGCGCGGTTGTTCGCTTCCGGAAAATGGAAGCTGACCCTGGACCCGAGACTGTCCGGGCGCATCCGGTTGCGCCAGAATGGCGATATCGAGCTTGCCTGTCTCGATATCGTGTCGATTTCGGCCAGCAAGGCGCTGCTGTGGCACAGCGTTGAGATCCGCTCTCGCGGCAGAACCGATGGTCTGTCCGGGCTGACGGGCGAAGCAGCCGCGCAATTGGTCGCCGACCTTCACGCCTTCATCAATACCCATCTCTTCGGCCTGATTGGCGCCGAAACGGGCCGCTTGCACGATGTCGATGCCCGGCTTCGGACAATCACCGAAGGCAGCAGGCAGTATCTCGCTCAAGCCGACCTTGGCCGGGCGATTGCCAGCGTTCCTGGCGATGCGGCCGCCGCCCTCGCGCACCCACTCCTGAATTCACAGTTGATGCCGGCCAAGCTCAAGGCGTCTCTGCCGCCTTCGTTCACCTTCCTGACGGATCCGGGCGTTCGCCAAGCCTATAATGAAGCATTCGTCGCCGCGGAGCTGGAAAAGTTCGGGCCGTTCTTTGACGATCTCGACGGGCGTTCCCTGTCCGATCAGCAACGCGAAGCCTGCATTCGCCTGGAGGACAACAATTTGCTGGTCGCCTCGGCGGGCTCGGGCAAGTCCGCAACCATGGTCGGCAAGGTTGCCTATGTTCTGGAAAAGCAGCTTTACCGGCCTGAGGAGATCCTGCTTCTGGCTTTCAACAAGAGTGCTGCCGATGAATTGAAGACCCGGATCGCCCGGCAGCTGCAGGTCGAGGAAAGCGAGCTGGCTTGCCGCGTCACGACGTTTCATGCGCTGGGACGCGGCATGATCCAGGAGGTCGAGGGCCGGCCGCCCCAGTCTGGGAAATTGGGTCGAGCACCCTGCTGGCGAAACCAGGGTCATCGAAGAGATCATCCAGGCCCTGGTCGAGAGCGATCCGGAATTCGCGCGGATGTGGAGCGATCTGCTGGTGGTGCATCCCAAGGCCGACATTCCGGTCGAGGTCTTCGACACCGAAACCGACTACAATCGCTATGTCTCCGATCGCCTCAGGAAAGGCTCTGCCACGATCGGTTCGCTTGCCGGCACTATCGTCAAGTCCCTGCAGGAGCAGAAGATCGTCAACTGGCTGTGGCTGCATTCGGTTGCCTTCGAATACGAGCGGCAGATCGCAGTCGAAGACGATGATGGTACGGTGCGGCACCTCCATCCCGATTTCTACTATCCGCAGGCTGACACGGTGCATGAGCATTTCGCGCTCAACGCCGATGGCCCGTCGCCATTTGCCGACTATGCTGTGCATGCCGAGAGCAAGCGGCAGGCCTATCGCCGCAAGGGCATAGACTTCTTCGAAACGACGTCAGCCCAGGCCAGCAGCGAAACGCTTTTGAGCACGCTCGAAGCCGAGTTGACACAGCGCGCCGTGCCATTGGAGCGCAGGGACTATGCCGAGATCACCAAGGCGCTCGAGCCGGTGGTGATCAAGCATTACCACAAGCTGATATCAGATCTGCATCAAGCACATTCGCGCCAGCCATTTGACGCTCGATATGCTGCTCGAACGCGCCAAAACGCTGCACGACAAGGAGCGAGCTAAGCTCTATGCGCGTGTCGTCTGGTCGATCACGCAGGGCTATTCACGGCGCCTGGAAGAGACCGATCGGATCGATTTCGATTCCATGATCGCCGATGCCGTCAGGCTTGTTGAAACCGGCCGCTATCAGAGCCCTTACTCGCTGATCCTTGTCGATGAGTTCCAGGATATCTCCGAGCCGCGCGCCAACCTCATCAAGGCGCTCAAGCAGCAGGTGGCCTTCAGCAAGGTGTTCGCTGTCGGCGACGACTGGCAGTCGATCTATCGCTTTGCTGGATCGGACATCACGATTTTCACGCAGTTCGAGGCCAATTTCGGGGCAAGCTGGCGGGGGCGGCTGGAACAGACCTATCGCTGCAATCAGTCGATCGCCGAGACGGCCGCGAAATTCGTCCAGCGCAATCCGGAACAAATCGCCAAGGCGGTGCGCTCGACACGGCCTGCCATTGCGCGCTCGATCCGGGTCGTTCCTATCGATGATGAGCGCGGCAGACCTGATTTTGCCAAGGCTTGCCATCGCCTGCTCGAACGGCTCGACACGGCTTTGGGGAAGGATGGCCGCGCAATGGCGCAAGGAGCCGAACGCCAAACTCAAGGTTCTGGTTTTATGGCGGTACAATCTGCTCGATCCGTTCGCAGGCCGTCCGCCCGCCTTTGCCCATATCGCGGTTTCGGGGATGTCTTTTCACCGGGCCAAAGGGCTTGAGGCGGACTATACGGTTTTGCTCGATGTGAGCGAGGGCGACTATGGCGTGCCGAGCCGCATCGAGGACGATGAACTGCTCAATCTGGTTATTCCGCGTCCTGAGACCTACGCATATGCCGAAGAACGACGACTCTTTACGTTGCGCTGACACGCGCCAGCCGGGGCGCATATCTCATCACCAATAGCCGGCAGCCATCCCGCTATATCCGGGAGCTTTGCGAGATCGCAGGCGACGAGATCCGCTTTGAGACGATCGATGGCGCAGCGCTGCGGCAATGCCGAAATGCCTGGTCGGGCAGATGCTCGAGAAGCGCAACAGGAACGGCACGGTGTTCAGCGGATGCAACCAGTTCCCCGATCGCAGGCATAGTGAAGGAGCCGAGACGCCTTCGAGCACGCGCATGCGACGACGCGCATAAGGCCAGGTCAGCGGCTGGAACGAAATACAACTGGCCTCGACGATGGCCTCATCCGCCAAGCGGGCGCTCTTGGATTTCCGAAGCGGCACTGGTTCGTCGATATCGCCCTTTCCGCCGCGATCCGACATAGCAGATGAGGTTCGCCATTTTCAGCGCGGCGATGTCGCGGCGCGCGGTTTTCAGGCTGACTTGCCACAAGGCCATGATCTCGCTGGCGCCGCAGCGATCGCCTTTGGCGACTCTGGCCAGAAACCAGTATTGGCGCTCATTGAGTTCAGCCCGATCAGGGTCATTCATAGGGTCACGATTGGGGCCACCTTTAGGGTCGTTTGGCCGCTGACCCGCAGGCCTCCTGCCTCCGGCAAATTCGCCGACGGCATAGGCGGCCCTGGCCGCCGCCAGCGCATAGCGATCGATGGATCCTGACAGTTTGGCAGCCACCGGTCCCTCGATGATCCCAAGAGCGAATGCCCGAATGACTGGTGAGGACACCACGAGACGCAAGAAATACACCGTATCGGGACCGTGTTGACCCGAGAGCCAGTGTTTGACGGTGCGCTCGCTAGCGTGGGTCTGGCGCATGATCTGCTTGACCGCACGGTGGCTGTCGCCGTGCTCCTTGCGCAGCAGTTCGGCCATGGTTTGCGCATAGATCTGGCGCGTGGCCAGAACACCTTTTTCCATGGCGGTAATTTCCTGCCCTTTTTCTGCAACATCTTCCTGTCTCTCCGCAGTTATACTGGTCGACGTGCAGAAGCGGTGGCGAGGCCACGTGCTGAGGCGGTCGGTTGCCCGGACCGCCTTAGTCAAAAGCAGGAAGGGCAAAGTTTGCCGAGATGGGATCTTAACGACGACGACCGATCCGCCCGGCACCTCTAGTGCGCGCGGCCGAATACGTGCGCATGTCCACCGAGCACCAGCAATACTCGACCGAGAACCAGATCGACGCGATCCGGCATATGCCGAAGCGCCGCGGGATGGAGATCGTGCGGACATATGCCGATGAGGGCAAAAGCGGCTTGAGTATCGAAGGCCGCGACGCGCTCAAGCAGCTGATCGAGGATGTCGAGGCCGGCAGGGCCGACTTCACGCATCCTTGTCTACGATGTCAGCCGCTGGGGCCGGTTCCAGGATGCCGACGAGAGCGCCTATTACGAATACATCTGCCGGCGCGCCGGCATCGCCGTCCACTACTGCGCCGAGCAGTTCGAAAACGACGGCAGCCCGGTCTCCACCATCGTCAAGGGCGTCAAACGCGCCATGGCCGGCGAATACAGCCGGGAACTTTCCGCCAAGGTTTTCCGGGCCATGCCGGCTGATCCAGCTCGGCTTCGCCAGGGCGGCACGGCCGGCTTTGGTCTGCGGCGCATGCTGGTCGACCAGAACGGCGCATCAAAGGGCGTGCTCGTTGGCGAGCACAAGAGCCTCCAGACCGACCGGGTGGTCTTGATTCCCGGGCCGGAGGACGAGGTCGCACTGTCCGCTGGATTATACCGCGCCTTTGTCGATGAAGGGCGCAGCGAAAGCGAGATCGCCGCCGTCTCAACGCCCGGGGTTTGCACCGATTTCGGGCGGCGTGGACGCGCGGCACCGTGCATCAGATCGTGCCCCGTGGCGTGGTGTAGCTGACGGCGTTGATCGCCGTGCCTTCCGGCATGGGCCGGGCTGATCAGCGCGCCACGGCCGGCAGGCTGACGAGCGGATCATCGCCCATCTGGCTGATGGTCTCAAGCGTCATGTAGCGGGCGCGCTGCACGGCCCACTCATCGTTCTGCTCGAGGAGCAGTGCGCCGACGAGGCGGACGATGGCGTCGTCGTTGGGAAAGATGCCGACGACGTCGGTGCGCCGCTTGATCTCGCCATTTATGCGCTCGATCGGGTTTATGCTGTGAAGCTTGGCGCGGTGTTCCTTCGGGAAGCTCATGTAGGCGAGCACGTCATGCTCGTTCGGCGGGCGAACAATTCACTGGATCGTTTGCTTTTCCGCCTCACCGTCCATGATGGCGGCAAGCTTCGGCACTTTCGGCCGGATCTGGTCGGCGACGGCGCGCCACTGGGTGCTTGCCGCCTCTGGCGTCTCCTGGGCAAACGCGGTGGCGATGAAGGCCGACACGACCTAACGCCCGCTCTTTCCGGCATGTGCGAGCACGTTGCGGGCGAAATAACTCGGGGGCTTTTGTTAAGAAGCCCTCCTCTCCTTGGTTTTTTTTTTTTTTTTTTTTTTTTTTTTTTTTTTTTTTTTTTTTTTTTTTTTTTTTTTTTTTTTTTTTTTTTTTTTTTTTTTTTTTTTTTTTTTTTTTTTTTTTTTTTTTTTTTTTTTTTTTTTTTTTTTTTTTTTTTTTTTTTTTTTTTTTTTTTTTTTTTTTTTTTTTTTTTTTACCGGAGGGAAACGATGCGGCCGCCGCGGCGCACCTTTAGATAGGTGGCGTCGATCCAAAGGTATGGCCAATCGCCCTCGATCGGCCGCTCGAGGAAGGCCTTCACCTTGCCGTCGATCTCCTCGCACAGGCGCGACACCTGGCTTTTCGACACGCCACTCATGCCCATCGCCCTGACCAGATCGTCGACCGAGCGCGTCGAGATGCCCTGGATGTAAGCTTCCTGGATGACAGCTGTGAGCGCCTTTTCCCGCCATGCGGCGCGGCTCCAGGAAACTCGGGAAATAGCTTCCCTTCCGGAGCTTCGGAATGCGCAGCTCGACGGTGCCGGCGCGTGTTTCCCAGTCGCGGTCGCGATAGCCGTTGCGCTGCGCGGTCCTGAGCGGGTTCTTCTCGCCATCGCCGGCACCCGTTGCAGCCCCGACCTCTATCTTCATCAACCGCTCGGCGGCAAAGCCGATCATCTCGCGCAGGAGATCGGCGTCAGGGGTCTTCTCCACCAGCGCACGCAGGTTCATCATGTCGTCGGTCATCGGTGCTTCCTTCGAAATCGAGTTGGTTTCAGCAACCCGACCTTGACCGAAAGAACATCGATGACCATCCGCTACGCCGCCCGCTCGCTACGGCGCTGTGGAGGGCGCGCTCGCGAGCGGCTGCGCTACCGCCGAGCTACACCACTCGGTGGGACATGACCGTCCTTCCCCCCCCCCCCCCCCCCCCCCAAAAAAAAAAAAAAAAAAAAAAAATTTTTCTGATTCACCCTCAAGCAGTAGAAAAATTTAAAAAAAAAAAATTAGTAGATTCGCGAAGACGAGAATTTTCTGCTATGCTCGGACGCAAGAAGAGCGCGATCAACTACGAGCTTGTTCCGCTTGAGCGATGACGAGATTATCCGGCCCCGGCCCAACTTTACCAGCGCCAGGGACATCTTTGTCGGGGATCATCATTGATGAATGCGAGGCGATGGCCTCAGCAGCGTGGACAGTTCACGGTCGCAAGCCGCTCCAGCCCATAAGCTGGTTGGGAGCTCCACTGGAACGGGAAAAATTATCGCTATGTCGTGATCAACTGTGAAACTGTGCCGCAGCCTCGACCCTGCACCTGCGCGAGGCGCTGACGGGACCCAGGCAAGCGATAGCGAGGCCTGCAGGAGGACGAGATGCGATCGTTATTGTCAACGGCGAATCAGCGTCCGCTGGCGATCGCGCGCCGTTCCGAGCACCGATGAATCTTTTACAATGGAGCTGCGTTTTCGACGCTTCGCTTTGCCCTGATTACCGTGGTCGTGTGCATGAACATCGGCACCATCGTGTGCTGTTCGACGACCACCTGTTCCCGCGCCTCGAGAAGCCGCCGACAAGGTCCGGCTCAGCGAAGACAATGCGTCGTCGTCGACGATATCGCTCCGACGACCCGACCGTTCATATCATCGCCGCGCCGATTCCCTTGACCGGAGGCCGCCTGATGTCTGCGTGCGTTCCCGCGGTGTCGAAATGATCCGATTTCGCGGATCACGTGCTCAATTCGCGGGCGCTCAACAAGCGCCAGCACCGCGAAATCGTCAACAATATCGAGGCCATCGGGCTCAAGCGTCCGATCACAGTGGCGCGCCATAATGGTCCGGGCGGCGCGCGTATGATCTGGTCTGCGGCGAGGGTCGGCTCGAAGCGTTCCAGATGCTCGGCCAGAGCGTAATCCCGGCGGTGGTGATCGAGGCCAGCGAGAGCCGAATGCCTGGCGATGAGCCTGTCGAGAACATCGCCGCCGGCACGCCGCGTCCGATCGACATCATGCGCGAATCGGCAGCCTTGCGCGCGCGGGGCAACAGCGCAAGACGGCCATTGGCGAAAAGCTCGGGGTCGGCGCGTCCTGGCTGCACACGGCATCCCCTCGACCTGACTCGAACGCGGCGAGGCAGCGGCTGGTCGCCGCGGTCGAAACCGGCGTGATACCTGATCACGTTGGCGATGGAGATTCCAAGGCCGAGAGCGAAGAGGCCCAGACCCTGCTGCTCGACGCCTATGAGACGGGAAGCTCAGAGGCAAGAAGCTGGCGGCGGCGCGGCGTATGCTCGACATGCGCATGCGCGCGCAAGGCAAGGGCCTGCCTTCAGGTCGACCGGGCCGCAAAGGCAGCGAGCAGACGAAGACCGCCAAGATCTCATGCAGGTCTACCAGCGCGAGGCGGAAAAGCAGTGGCTCTTGGTCAAGAAGTCCGATTTCACGCAGACGTGAGCTCTTGTACCCATTGTCGAGGTGCTCCAAAGACCTGCTCAACCGACGAGAGTTTCTTAACGACCTGCTCAGAGCCGAGGGGCTCGCGACCATGCCGCGGGCGCTCCTGGCCATGCGGATCGCCGGAAGAACATGACGGCTGAACGGATCGACGATCCTCGCGAGCGCATCCATCAGGCCACTTCGAAAGCCAGATCTTGATGATTACCTGTCGCAAGCATCGTGCCGCTCAAAACGCTGCCCGATGGCGCGCGCCAGGGCCGCAACCTTCGCCGCAGGTGCTCTCTCCTCGATCAAGTGCGGTCGGGCTCGATCGAGGCCCCGGCGGTCATGGCCGATACGGCCAAGTACTGGATCCGCTATTTCCTGCTCGACGGGCATTTACAGATCCGAAAGCGCTGAAAGAGCTTGGCATTGCAACAGGGTCGAGTGCCTGATCGCCACCGACGACGACATGTAAATCTATAACAAGTGGGGTCAGCTTATTCGATCTGATCCAGGAGCATCGGATGATCGCGCGCGCCATGGATCGCGGGGTGGCGGTCATCGATATCCGCCGAGGCGCTAAACCTCGCAGGTGAAGATCGGTCATCCGGCGCTTTAGCCTGCTTGAGGGCATCAGCGCCGGAAGCGGCCGAGATGCTGAAGGACACGCCCTGCTCGATAGAAGGTGTTCGACATTTTGCAGGCAGATGGTCGGCGGTGCGGCAGATCGAGCGTGGATGTGATGATCGGCGAGATCAATTTTTCGATGATGTTCGCCCAGGCGCCCTTCGCGCGGCGGCCCCGACAATTAGCTGGCGGCAGCCGAGGAAGACGCAAGCCCGGCGGCTGGCATGCCGTACGCCATCAGGCCAGAGTCGCCGGAATGGAGCGCGACATGGGAGCGCCGCAGACCCAGCTCAAATCGGCCGAAGAAACCGATGGGGTCGACAATCTGCATCTGACGGTGGCGCAGCGGCTATGTCGCCAAGCTGCTAGGCCAATGGCACGGTTCGCGCGCCGGCTTTGCTAGCCACGCCAGGCATGATCTCGGCCGATTCAAGACCGACGCCGAGATCAACACGCTTGGAAGCCGGTCGCCGAGCCGCGACAGCCTGAGCATAGCAATGGGGACCCGGACCCGTTACCGAGCAGGGACCATGGGAGACGCCGCAAGCTGGGGCGGATCTAGCATGGCGGTGGGAATGGCGGCGAACCCGCAGGAAGCCCACTAGGCTGGCCGCCATCAGGTCCAGCCGCCCGCGGAAGCACGACAAGCTCCCCGCAACACATATCGGCGTGCCGGCGACGTTTCCGGCACCCCGATTACCATCGATTGCAGGCTGTTAGCTCCTGGTGCATGACTGTTTCTGGCCACGCTGGCTTGAAAGATGCCTGCAAAGAAGAGACCTTCACAGCCCTGCTCAATATCTGGCCTAAACGGCGGCGCATGCTGCACCCGCAGCATATCCGGCCGCACCTGCGCTGCCGTACGCCGAAGGAAGAGCATTTCCGGCCATGAAACTGGCCGCCGCGAGCGTGGTCGCATGGGAAGAAAGATCGGCGTCAAATGCCTGTTTGAGGCGTTCGATCGTCGCTTCAGCACCGATTGCTGGTACGTTGCCAAGAGGGCTATTGAGGTGAGTGCGTTCGTCGCCTGCAACAGACTCCCAATCTCGCATGACTTTTCAATTTAACCCTCTTTTTCCGCCACGCCAAAAATTAGCCTATGGACGAGCGAACCGGTTCCAGTAACTTCGTCCTCAACGGTTATGATTAGCAATGGACCACTAAGGCCATCGACGGAAGCAACGCGCACCGGAACATCGCGCGCATCATTTTTTTTTTCCCCCCCCCCCCCCCTTTTTTTTTTTTTTTTTTTTTTTTTTTTTTTTTTTTTTTTTTTTTTTTTTTTTTTTTTTTTTTTTTTTTCCCCCCCCCCCCCCCCCCCCCCCCCCCCCCCCCCCCCCCCCCCCCCCCCCCCCCCCCCCCCCCCCCCCCCCCCCCCCCCCCCCCCCCCCCCCCCCCCCCCCCCCCCCCCCCCCCCCCCCCCCCCCCCCCCCCCCCCCCCCCCCCCCCCCCCCCCCCAAAAAAAAAAAAAAAAAAAAAAAAAAAAAGTTACTTGGCATCAATTCGCGCGCCTCCTGCCGTCCCCGCGTGGCCCCCGCTCCTTCGAACTATGAAATTTTTTTTTTTTTTTTTTTTTT
>CAVXEW010000008.1:0-315000 GCA_963760965.1 uncultured Alphaproteobacteria bacterium | reverse complement strand
CTCCTATGCTGCCCATCCTGTGTGCGACCAAACGACTGGAAGCAAGCCAAGGCGAACATCGTGAACCATGCCGTGCGGTCCTGCAACTCTCGAAGCTGTGGAGGGAGAAGAACTCCGGGTAGGCTCTCTCCGCATCTCAGGCGCGAAGGTCGGTGCTTTCAGCGCACCACCAAGCATGGATCGCCGCCAGAACCGTTGCAGGCTCAGGCGGTGGAGGCTGGACAGGCATTTGTCACGAAAAAGTCGTCGCGGCCCTGAAGGGCATACAGAAGATCGTCCTTTTCCTTCTCCGACCAACCCGAGAGCAGCGGACTGATCCGCGATTGGGATCGAAGGCCAAGGCAGCCAGCCTGGCCGATTCCGGCGGATACCATCACCCAATTCTCGGCCTTGGCGACCCTCAATGATGTCCTCGAAGCGCTGCCGTCTGACGACCTTGGTTCTCGGAAGGGATTTCCGCTGCCCAGCCCGCGAGATCGCGCGCTTGAGGGCCGAAGCCTGATCGTTCGCGGGCGACCCGGAAAAACTCCAGAGATGCGCCGGTATATTGTTTGTCGAGCAGGTGCTTCGCAGGCGCAAATGCACATAACCTGCGCTCTTCTGTGTCGTCGGCGGCATCGGAACTCGGAAGTTGAGCTGTCCGCCATGCTCCATCCTGTGCGAGGAACAATGCGTGTCTGGCTACGTCCAAAATTTCGTGAAGTTCACTATCGAGCGGCACTTCCCGAATAGATTGAGGCGTAGAGAGCAAGACCCGGAGTTAGGGCAAAATCTGGACTGACATGCTTGTCTTCGCCGATTTGGCGACGAAGAAGACTTGAGAAACACAACGGACGGATATTCCCAAAGCCGAGCTTTCTCAATTGCCCGTCTATATCGGAGGCAATGGTTCGATCTAACAACTCCGTCAGCACAGGCCAGTCCCGCACTTTGTCGAGAACGGCAGGATCCGACAACGCGCCGTTGATGAAATGGTCTGCGTCCGACGCCTTTACCAACGAAGCGAATGGCGGCGGCAAACGTGTCGGTACGACTTGGTGCTGACCTTATGAGGCGGCCGTATCCATGACCCTCGGTATGCAGGTATCGGGCGAGTTCGTCGTCGAAATCCGGGGCAAGAGCATCGAACAGATCGGGTCCAGAAAATACCCCTTCCGCTGTTCTGGAAGCATCCAGATCGAGATTCTCCGCGAACCGAGTCCAGTCGGCGTCCGCTAGATCATGCAGTTTCAGGAGGCCGTCCCCGAACGCCCGCCCGAGTTTTCGAAACGTCTCCGTTTGGTCAGCAAGAGAACCGGCCAACCCTGTGCGTCCAGGATCGACCGCGAAAGGACCGTTGAGCAGCCACCCGGAATGGGACGGCACCTCAAGTGGAGCCAAATTCCAA
The DNA here is from genome assembly GCA_963760965.1 of uncultured Alphaproteobacteria bacterium. Classification (GTDB taxonomy): domain Bacteria; phylum Pseudomonadota; class Alphaproteobacteria; order Rhizobiales; family Rhizobiaceae; genus Pararhizobium_B. Next base: position 313,613 of record CAVXEW010000008.1, on the reverse strand, counting down.
AGTCGCTTCAGGTCGTCGGGGAATTTTTTCGGCCCGGCAGCACTAATAGCAGCAGTAGAGCAAACCCAGACGACAGATCGAAACGCAGGGCTCGCTCCTGGAGCCCGTCCGACAGGAAACGACGCTGATCTGGCTTTCATCGAGAAGCGGCGAAGATGAGCAATCCACACCTGCCAATCGGGCATCTTCAATTCGGATGCTACGGATAGTCCGCGCGAAGGCAGGCAACCATGTCATGGCGGATTTGAACGCCGCCATCGCGTCGGTGCCCTTATCAGTCGTCTCCGCCGAAAAGGGAACCTCAATTAGGGTCGCTTTTCGGCCGCCGGAGGTCTTTCGCCTCTCTGCGATGTCGATGCCTTCTCGCCAGGGCGTCGGCAAAAATCCCCCGGCCGTGCGCAAGGCGATAAAGCCGCTGGCGATGCCGACACCGTCTGACAGCACATGGACGCTCTTGAAGCCCAAGCCGAACTTGCCGGTCAAATCGTCTCCCGGGCGCTTCTCGGAGAAGTTCATCAGCAGCATGTTGAGCAGGTCGCGGTCGTGGCCAACGCGGCGTCCCTCCTCCACGTCATGCCCCATGTGATTGATCGGACGGCCCCATTGGACGACACGAAATCCGCCTGGGCTACCCTTCAGCAACTCCACGCAGAAATCGGCGTCGGTAGCAACGCTGTCATGCTGACGATAAGCATCGTCGGCATTCTGAAAAAGCTCGAACAGAACTCGGTTGGCGGAATATCCGAAATCCCCGATTTTTGCGCGAACTGCCGCCAAAGTTCAGTTGCCAGCGCGCTATCGGATACCTTCCGCCATCGTTCCGCCTTCGGCTCTTCATCTTCTGCGCCGGGCGGGAGGCGATGGAGGCGGGTTTCCTCGGCTTGATATTCCCGTAGCGCCTTCTGTTTTGGTACTCGGTGGGAAGCTTCGGCTCGGCAAAATCGTGGGGAGCCGGTCCCGAAGCAGACGTTCGGTTTCCTCGATCGTTGATTGATCGACCTCAACCGCCTTATCCAGCATTTCCCGCAACGCCGCACGTTGACGTTCCATGCCGAGCCACAAACAGTTCGCCGCGACTGTCTCGACAAATCGTCGGAATATCTCGCTGGCTTCTTTCTGACTGTATTCGCTCGGATCAACTTGCCTGACTGGCAGCGTGATCAATGACCGGACTTTCCATCGGCATCCCGGACACCCTCATGGGTCTTGTGCAGATTTCCGATGAGGATTCCCTTTCAGGATCCCCATCGGTGCATCGAACACGTCCCCCGAAAGTGCGATGGCTTGCACATGCTTGCCCGCGACGGGCGCGATCAGGAAACGACGTTGATTGACCTCATCGCCAACGGGCTCGGAAAAAGGATATCTTTGGAAAGTAATTGTCTAGGTCGGCCCAAAGGGTATCGACGTCGGCCGTCGCGTCTATCGCCCACTCGTTCGCAATGTGCCGGAAAGGTCCGCCGCGGCCCATCAGGCCGAGATAGACGATCACCAGGTCGGAGGGTATGCGCCCTCTCCATGTGTCGAGGAACGACCGTTGCTGGTCTACCCCCCGAGCTTCCAACGCAGCCAGATCGACATCCCTGATCTCCCCCCGGCGTCGATTGGTTGCCGATCGATGATGGACTTCATTTCCGGCACCAGGATTCTCGGCCGGCGACGTGTCACGTTTTCCAAGCGCCGATGCATCTTCTCGCCCAAGACATAATTCGGATCAAGCCCGTCACCACCTTGCGCAACCTCCCGGCCGATGCGCCAATTTCCGGCCTCGGTAGGAACCAGCATTCCGGCGAACACTCGACAGCATAATTATTCCGGCCAACGGGCGACGATGTAAAATCCGTATCGATTGACTTTGCGGGCCGCCTCGCCTTTCCGCCCATTTTCCTTCGCCTGCGCCGCAAGGTGGTCGAGGTGGGCTCCTGCCAAATTGGCGTCGGAGAATTGTATCTCCGCGAAAGCGGCGACAACCTTCACCGTGTCGCCGCGATCAGCCTCCGAGGCCAGAACCGCCGCTAGCAGCCGCCAGCCCGGCAACCCAACATCGCCGCTGCCTTTCGCCATTGTCGCAACATTCTATTGGAATCTCGTCCGCCGTTCCAAGGCGTCCGATGATGCCCGCATCCTCCACCATCAGTGCTAGGGCTTCGAACGACGCGCGCCTGCCGGCAGAACCCATTCTTTGAGATGAACGAAGCCGCGATGTTCGCGCACATCGATGGCCAGCCTTGCAGCAGGTAAGAACGGGGGCGCCTCTCCATTTGTCAAAAGAAGCGCTTGTGCCGCTTCATCGACCGCTGGTGGAAGAGCGAGCACATCCTGCGGCTTGATCGGGTGTCCATCGGCAAAAAGCCACGAGTTGGCGTGCAGTCCTTCCAGCAAGCGTTCATTGGGCGGAGATTGCAACGCGACGAGCGCGTCCAGTATCTCACCACGAAGGCGGTGTGGATCACCGCAACTTAGCGCGACCTCAATCTGGCTTTCCGGCGACCATGCCCTAATAAGCTGTCCCTGCAGTTCCCGCGCCTTCTGGCTTTGGCATGGCCGGGCGATAGAGACAACTGCCCGCAACGCTTCAGGCACAGACCATTCTTTCGTTTCGCGAAAGATGCCCTTTCCATCCCCAACTGTTCCGTCCTGCCTTTCGTGGACGGGCAATCGGATCAGCAGACCATCGGACAGGCCTACCTCAAGGACCGCTTCTCGCTCTGAAGCATCAGGGCTGAGTTGCTCGATGACGGCGATGTTCTTCTCGAACAAAATTTCCAGATCGGTCGCGTCGAGCACCTCTATACGAAGATGGTTTCGTTGCGTCCTGGACAGTCCGTCAGCAATGCTGGTCGGGACAAGAAATTCGTTCTGGCTACGGGAAATAAAAGTTGTGGCAATGCGCTCTATCCCCTTTTGACCCGGATCGAGCGTCCAAAGTTTTGAGGCTGAGTACCCCGCCTCGCGGATTCCGACGCAGAGGCGCCGGGCAGCTGCCGGATCATCTTTATTGTCAATTCCAATTTCATCGAGCAGCCGTTGGCGAGCGCTCTCCGACCCAAAGCTCATTGCTTTGTTGATGAGCGAGGAAGCAGCCTCCTTGCCGGCCAACTGAAGCGCGAGCTTTGCCTCGTCTCGAATGAGAGGCATCGTACCACTGTCTACAATCAGCGGAGATGCGTCTGGCAACGCCTCGACGAGCAAAGGCAGCCACATGTTCGCTTGAGGCGAGCCTGAGAACAAAATCCCCGCTTTGGAACGTTCGACGAGCGCTTGGAGCGACAGCACAATCGAGCTACGAGCACGGACGTCCCGCACCCGCAGAACCTTGATAGATGCGAATCCGGGGTCGTTCGCCAGTTCGGAGATATTCCGTTGGGCCTGAGCGAGCAGCGCCAACGCGGCTGTCGCCGCCTGATCCGCCTGATCACTTTCAATCAGCGGTTCGAGGGCCGTGAGCAACGCCTTGAGGTCTCCGTCGGATAGTCGGGGAGACCGTCGGCCATCATCGAGCCACTCACTGCGAACCGGCAGGACATTAGACAGAGCGGAAGCCAGCGCGCGCAAGACCTGGCGGTTCTCGACGGAGGGTGGAAGTCGGAACAGCGCATCGTGTGGAACGTGGGTAAGAGCTGACTTAATGAACTCAGACGGCGCAAGCGCTCGGCTTTCCGTCATTGCCTTGCGCAAGGCTGTAACGATGTGCGGGCTGATCGCGGAATGCTCGGTATCGCCGAGCGTCGCTATGCCGAGGAAATCGACGAGAAGCCGCGCAAGATCGCGCAATTGAAACGCGCGTGGTGAAAGCCCGGAGAATACCTTGCTCAGGTCGGCTTCAGTCCAGCGTATCAGCTGCGCGCTGAGCGCGGCGGTGGCGTCGACAACAAGACGCCTTCCGCTCGCCTCGGCCCACACACTGATGGCACCGAACAATTCTCCAATCCGTTTAGGGGCATCCGCCACCGAGGCGGGCAGTGGACACAGTACATCATCCGACGACACGACACGCCAAACGATACCGGCCGGCTCTTCAAGAACACGCACCAACGCATGTTCTCGACAGACGGATTTGCGGTTGCTTTGAAACCAGTCGTGGCGCGCAAGCGCCCTTACGAGTTGCACAAGTTCCACTGATGTCAGCATCGCCGAACCAAGTGCGTCTCTCAGCAGAGTCGGCAGAAGCGGAAGTACCACTGATTCACGCAGCTCGGCATTCCACGCACGGCGCAGCGCCGAAGCATCTGTAGGTTCGCTGGTTTCGAGGGGAGCATCCAGCCCTTCGATCTGGCTTCGTCCGCTATCGAGAAAGAAGTATCCGTGCAGCAGCAGATGGATCCGGCCGAGCGTGCTATCGTAGATGTTGATAACGATGTCAGATGCGTCAGATATCGGCAGGAACACGGCCCAGGAAATACGTAGCTGCGCGGATTCCGTGCGTTCACTTTCCCTCTTGGGAATGCACAATAGCGTCGCCGCCCCGTGTGGTTCTCCCTTTTCCGGGACGGGTTGTGCACTGAGAACGGTGATCGTTTGCGGCCAATGCCGCGTACGCCTTAGGGCCGCGAGACGGCCATCGAAAGCCATCGCCTCGCGCCCGACGAATGGCGTTGTTGAATTGTCTGCGGTGGCTCCAATTGCGCCACCGAAGGAGCGAACGCCATCACTCAAACGGCTCGGTCCGAGAAAACGGCCCCGCGTGTCATCGAGTTCGAGCGCGCAGCGAAGCTCACCGCTTTCCCAGAATCTCAATCGACTTCAGATAGCGAAGCGCCGTCAGGAGGACGCGCAAATCGTCGGGTCTGATGAGTTCCCTGACCGTCTCTACTGCTGACGGAATGTTGCTGGAGAAGCTAACCCCAGGGGCTGGCTGGATACCTTCTCGACGCAACGGCAACCAAAGAACGACGTGGCGATCTGGGAAATCCGAGGCGATCTTACTCCTCAAGAATTCGAGATCGGCGGGGTCAAGAACTCCACCGGCCGGCTCCCATTGCCGACTGATATTGTCGGCGACGTCAACCTCCAAGAACGGATTGACGACCGTGCTGAAGGTTTCGCCGTTTTCCCTTTGGGCATAGACAACGAACGCGTCACAGAGGTGGAACACGGCTTTCTGGCCAAATCCAAACTTGCCGACCGCCGCGCTGTCGGCAGCCTTGCCACTCTCGCCGAACGACGTAATTCCGCTCTCGTCCTGCTGGCGAAAGAAGCCGTCATTGGCGACCAGAAGGCCCGGTCCGCGCAACAGTGGATTAGCCGCGTTTGGCCAGCCTGGCAGTGCGTCGAGCCTAAATCGTTGAGCTTCTGCGTCGTCTGCGTTTTGCAACAGCTCTTTGAGGATCGGATAACCGGAATCGTACCGATCTTGCAGATTGCTCTTGATCTGATTGACGACCGAGATCGGAGAGATGCTAAAGTCAGGCATACATCATCCCTCCAATTCCAGATCCACCGGCTCTTCGCTCAGGATCAGGCGACGAAGCCGCCCGAGCATGTCGGTGCTGTTGGCCACGTCAATACTCGCGGTCTCCAGGATCGTGGCGTGTCCGGTGATCGAATAACGCCCATGAACTGTTCTTGGCCGCCGAGACCGGGGTGGTGGGGATAGAGCAGAGTCAGGCGCGGCGCGTCGATAGAGCTGGGCATAGGCCATCATCTGATAGACGTCGGCCTGCGAGACGCCCTGCTTGGGATCATCGATCCGCGCCGATATCCGCTTCCACTTGGTGTCGATGACATGGACGACCCTGCCACCCTGGCGGATCAGGATATCGGGCCGGGTCTGGAATAGGGCGCGTCCGCTCTCCTGCGCGCTCAGGCAAAACAGCCGTCCACCCTGCAACGAAACAGTAAACCCGGTCCCCGCCAAGGCGCGGGCGATCAAGCGCCCGACATATTCCTCGAACAACGCATTCATCTCAAACAGCATGGCCGTGCCCTGGCCGGCGCCGCCGGTGGTCGTCTGATAGCGGTCCTGCAAAGAGAGCCGGGCCATGGCGAAGAGCTCCTGCCAGGACCGGTTGGTGCGGTCGATCACCACCTGATCCCAGCGCAGAGCGGCAATCGGCACGTCGGTAATATCTGCATAGACGAAGGCCAGCTCACGCAGACATTGCTGGTTGGCGGCGCGGCGCGCGAGGCGCGCCAAGCGCTGTACGGCCGCTTTCATGATCCGGTTGAGGGGCGTGTCTTCGGAGAGAAGATCGAAGCGGCAGGCAAGGCGCGAGGGATTGACCGCATGGCGGGTGAACTGGCGGGTGATGTCGAGCTGGCCGCGCAATGTCGGCAGATCGTCTTCGCAGGCGATGTAGCGGCGCGGCATGCCTTTGCGCAGCGCTTCGGTCAGCTTGTCGCAAAAGATGCGGATCAGGATTTCGAGCAGGGTTTCGCGCTGCCAGGCGAGATCGGTGATGACGCCGAGGTCAATTTTCAAATCCAGTGCGACGGCCAGCATATGCACCAGCCGCTTGCGGATCGCCGCGTTCTGGTGATCGGTTGTTTCACCGGGCGCCACATCGATCTTGGGCAGGATCTCCAGGCTCGCGTCGCCCGCCGCCAGAATGCCGACCACGCCGCGCGCGCGCAGTGCATGCCGGCCATGTTCGAGTACGCCGCTGCCGCCGCGTCCGGCAAAGGCCGAGCAGGCCGCCAAGCTCGCCAAACTATCGGCGTGGTGGGCGGGAATCTGCCCCGCACCCTCGCCATAGGCGAGCTTGTCCCATTCCCGAACCGTATAGGCGGGCATCAGGCGGCAAACTCCGAAAAGTCGAAGCGCGCCTTGACGCTCCAGCGCAGCTTGTCGCCGCCCAGCTCATCGTCGGCAAAGCCGGCCGGTGCCGTCAGCCGCCGCGCTTCGAGGAAATGGGAGCCATTTGTGCCGTCACCATCGCCGAGCACTGCGGCGACCTTCGACCAATCCTCGTAGAAATACTCCGCCAGAAGCGGGATGACCTTATGGCGCATGACGTCTTCGACATCGGCGCGGCCACGGCAGCCGGTGAAATAGGCATGGCCGATCTGATGCTCACGATCGAAGAGATATTCGATCCGCTCGTTGATCGTGTGCAGCAGCTTGCAAAGATCGACACCCTCGAGATTTGCGGCATCAAGCCCTCGCGCCGCCAGCGCCCGCCGCAGTTCTTCGACATCGGGCATCAGCTCGCGGAAGGTGAAGCGGCGGCGCAGAGCGGTGTCGAGCAGCGCGATCGACCGGTCCGCCGTGTTCATCGTGCCGATGATGTGCAGGTTGGCCGGCACGCCGAAACTCGTCCCCGAATAGGGTAGCCGCACCCGGACTTCGTTTTCACAGCCGAGCCGCTTGTCGGTTTCGAGCAGCGTGATCAGCTCGCCGAACACCTTGGAGATATTGGCCCGGTTGATCTCGTCGATGATCAGGACATGCGGCCGCGCGCCGGCCACTGGCCGCTCGGCATTGGGATCGATGACTACCGCTTCGAGCGCATCCCAGTCGATCCGGTCCGGATCAAGCCGATAGGCTGACTGGCGGCGGAAATTGCGGGCGTAGAATGGCGCGCGCTCGGCGCCATTATCATCGCGCCAGATCCATTCGACACTGCGTCGATGCGGATGGAAATCGGCGCCGGCATCGAAATAATACTCGCCGCTCACTCGGCCCAAGGCACGATAGCTGTCACGGCCATCGGAGATGACGACATAGTCGCCGATCTGCAGGCCGGAGCGAAAGGCGTAAAGCATCTCGATATTGGGGTCTTTGCCGGATGCGTCGGGATCCTTTTCGTCGTTCCATGTCTTCCGGATTTCTTCGAAATCATCGAAGCGCTCGTCGGACCAGTCGATATCGCCGCCCCAGCCGAGATGGATCAAGCCGCCATCGAGCCCTTCGCGGATCCGGTCTTCCTGACTGCCGCGCTGACCGAGCGCGATCTTGTAGATCGGGCGCGAGCGATCGAGCCGCTTGGCCGGGGCATCGCCAGTGTCGAGCCGTGCTCGCTCACTGATGATCTTGAACACGCCGGCATGGGGCTTGAGGCTGAAGCCGCCCGAAGTGCTGGCAGCCTCATCGTCACCTTCCTGTTCGACGCCTGTCGTCGGCCGCAGCCCCTCAACGAAATCCTCGTAGGCGAAGGACTGGTGAAAAGTGACGAATTCGATCCGTCCTTCGCCGGCAAGACGGCGATACTCGGCCATCAGGGCATCGCGGTCATCGCGCAGTGGTTCGGCTGCGGCATCGCCCAGGCAAAGCCGCACGGCCTCCCAGGCCGTGGCATAGGTCTTGCCCGTCCCGGGCGGGCCGTAAAGGATGCGATTGGTGGTCGCGGGCATCGCGGTCATGGGTTCAAAGGTCATGGTTTGGTGCCCTTCCGCTGAGGCGAGCTGATAGGTGAAAACGGTGGAACTGCTGGGGTTGGGCAGCGTGTGCGAGGGCGCGGAGACGTCGGCGAGCTTCTGAAATTTCTCGCCGCCGAGCGCGCTGCAGATCGCCGGAAACGCATCGCGCAAGCCCATGTCTCGGCTCAGATCGCCTAGCGCGGATGGCGGCTTCTGCCGCGCCGTTCTCACGGGCCGGTTCGATATAATAGTTGAGCGCGCATAGCCGGATGCGATCTGCGTCGCGGATCAGATGCTCATAGCGCTCGGGCGGGGTGACCGGTGCGTCATCGGCATCGACGATGATGTAACCCGCATTGTGGAGCTGAGCGGCGGCATCGGCCTTCTGACCCCACCCGCCATTGAGCTGCGTCTTGCCGCGAAGGAAGCCGACGATCGGCTTGGAGGGATAGACCCGATCCGGGCCGCGCGCGCGTCGAGCGCACCCAATAGTCACGCGGCTCGCCAAAGGCCTCGAAGATGACGCCGTGCTCGCCCGACTGGCGGTAGCTGTCATAGGCATCCATCGCCGCCTCAATCGCTTCGCGCGAAAAGGTCGCCACATCTTCTTCCTTGTAATTGTTGACGATCCACAGCGCGCTTTGCACGTCGATCATGTCGCGCGGCGCCAGACCCCGGTCCGCAAAAGCGGCGCGCACGGCCTGCATGAAGCGCAATTCGTCGCGATAGGTGTCGGCCATCGACGCATGATCGGGAAAGCGGCTGCCAACCGCTTCCAGCCAGAGGTCCTGGCGCACCGAATGGCGGATATAGATGCCGTCATCGGGAGCGAGATGGAGGAACAGGAATTCGGCGATCTGGCGCGCCGGATCGGTCTTGCCGTCCGGGACGGCCGCAATCCACGCGTCAACAAAGGCCTCCAGCGCCGAGGCGTGACCGTCTGCTACGCCACGCGCGGCGTCGACCAGGGCGCGCAGGGCCGGCCAGAGCTGCTCGCGATCGGCGTCGCCTTTGGGCGACATCGGCCAATAAGCGCGCCATTGCAGCAGATTGCTTTTGGCCAGCGCGGTGTTGACGGCATCGGCCAGTTCCTGGTCGGAACCGGCCTGTTCGATCGCCGTCCTGAGCTCGGCCGCAATCGCCAGCTTGTAGGTTCGCTCCGCCTCATCGAAATGCGGATCGGGCGGGTCGAAACGGTCGAAGGCGGGAAAGAAATGACGTAGCCGCTCGATCCAGCGCGTGATCGCAGCCGGATTGAGCATCAGCGCATCGCCGGTCTGCAACAGCACCGCGATCAGCCGGCGCAGGGTTTCGGCGCTTTCGATCTGTATGAGAATACAGTCCGCTCTATCGAATGCCCATCTGTTATCTAAAGCCGAAATCCGGCCGCCTCCGCTTTCCTGGTAGGGCTTCGGGGTTCCGGTAAATCCCTTCGCTTCAACACGGGACTTGAACTTGGTGTGGAGGTAAAAGTTCTCTGGCTGCCGATTTCCCATAGCAGCCGGTCGCCCTCGCCGAACTCAAACGACACCATGTTTTGGGTGCCATGGCCCGGGCGGAGGTCCGAGCTGCGGATGAGTCGGAATATCGCTCGCCGCAGCGGTGAGGGTTTACTCTGTTCGTTCTTATCGAGGCTTGCCTCAATATCCGTCCACATTCACAACTCTCCAAATTCAGGCAATGCGCATAGCGTGTTCACCAGGCGCATCTGTTCGACCGTCTCGCATTTTGCCTCGCGCAGTCGCGGCGCGCCGAAGACCAGCGCCAGCCCTTTGGCGCGCGACACGGCCACGTTGATGCGGTTGAGCGAGAACAGGAAGTCCATGCCGCGCGGGGTTTCCTCGGCCGACGAGGCGGTCATGGACACCAGGCAGACGGGCGCCTCCTGGCCCTGGAACTTGTCCACCGTGCCGACGCGGATGCCCTCGGGCAACGCATCGCGCAGGGCATTGACCTGCGCGTTGTAGGGCGCGACGACGATGATGTCGGCGGCGCAAGGGCGCGCGTCGTGCCATCCTTCTCCGTCCAGGTGCCCGCCAGCAGATCATCGATCGGCCGCCTGGATGGCCGCGACTTCCTCGGCCGCGATCTGGGCATTGCCCTCATGCGCGACCGGCACCCAGAACGCGCCCGCTTCAGGAAAGCGCCGTCGCCGGTCACTGCCTGACGCGCGGTGTCGGGATGGCTCGTCGAGCCGACCCTCATAGACCTGCTCGCGAAATAAACCGGCAGACCTCGGGATGCATCCGGCGCGAGACCGGCAGGAAGATGCCGCGATCAGGCGGGATGGTGGCATGATCGCCCAGCATCCACTCGAGGCAGGAAAGGTTCGCAGGATCGGGATGCGCGCCCTGGATCACCTGCGGCAACTGGCGCGGATCGCCGACCAGCACGATGTTGCGCGCGGCCCGGCCCATGGCGACCATGTTGGCCAGCCCCACTTGTCCCGCCTCGTCGACGAAGAGCCAGTCGAACGCCTGCTCGTTCCGGGCGCGAGCAAAGAAGAACGCGGTGCCGCCGACGACATGGGCCGGCCCCAGCGCGGGATCGTCGTTGGCGGTGGCGCGCGTGATGCCGGTGCAGTCTTCGGGATAGCCGTCTTCGTCGCCACTGACCTTGTGGGCGAGCTCAGGTCCTCAGGATATCCGGATCGTCGTCTTCCAGCGCGGCAAGACAGCCCATCAGCACGTTGCGGATGGCCTCGTGGCTGTTCGATGCGACGCCGACGCGGTGCCCCTTGCGCACCAGCGACAGGATCGCACGCGCGGTGACATAGGTCTTGCCGGTGCCCGGCGGCCCCTGGATCGGCAGCACGGTGCCGTCCATCGCGGCGACGGCTGCAATCGTGCCGGCGACCGGATCGGCGCCATCGAGCAGATCGGGCTTCGCGCCCGTCGCCAGGCGCGGCGCCGCGCGCGACAGCAGATCGTCGACGGCCGTAGCGGCGCGGCCCGCATTGATCGGCGATCACATCGCGCAGGGCAGCGGCGATGACGTCCGTGTTGAGCGGCCAGTCCGGGTGCAGCGTCAGGCGGTCCGTCAGAAGATGCGCCTTCGCTGCCCCGGCCTTGAGCGTGATCTCGCGCGCGGTCCGGTCCAGAGTCGTCGATGCTGATCGTGGCCGGCGGCCCGTCAAGGACCGGAACCGTCGCCGTTCTGCCGCCGCGCAGTTTCGTCTCCTGCGGCGGAAAGCGATAGGTGCGCGTGCATCGAGCGTTTGACGGGTTCGGCCGGGCCCACGGCTTCGAGCCCGGCCAAGCGCGTCGAGATCGTCGATCAGATCGTCCTCGTCCTTGCCGACGCTGTCGAACACCGCCCATTGGGCGGGCTTGGCCTCGCGCTTGTGGAACAGGCCGAGGTTGAACAGCATCTCCTGCCGCTCCTGCGGCAGGCCGGATGCCGCAAGCGCTCGCGCGCAACGCCTGCGTGTCGGCGTCCTCCTCGGCCTCCTTGTCGCCGGCATCCTGGCCGAGCGACGGCCAGGGCGCCGCGGGTCGGATGCCGACCAGCCAGTCGCGCAGCTCCTCGGTCGAGATGCAGTCGATGCGGTTGTAGTCTTCGATCTCGTCGAGGATCTGCTGTTCGCCGGTCTCGCGCCACCGCTCATAGGCGACGACCGAGCCGCCAGCAGTCTTCACCTCGCCTTCGCGCTTGCGGCCATAGAAGGCCTCCATCGACTTGATGGAGTAGTTGGGCTTCCGAGCCGATCAGCGCGCCGCGCACGACCGCGAACAGATCGACAAAGCGCCGCTCGCGCAGCAGACGGTCGAGGAAGGCCTCGCCGATCCCGTATTTCGTGGTCAGCCGGCGCAGGGCGGTGATCTCGTAGGGCGCATAGTGATAGATGCGCGCTTCGGGATAGGCCGCGAGCCGCGCACGGAAGAACTCCAGCAGCTCGGACAGCGCCCGCGCCTCGGCCGCATGGTCATGCGCCCAGAAGGCGCGGAACTCGCCATCGAACCAGACGCCATGGAGATATTCGAGGCCGCCCTCGAAATGCGGATCGCCTTCGATGTCGTAGAACAGATCGCCCGGCTGCGGCTCGGGCAGCAGATCAAACCCTTTGCCGGGTTCGGGCGCACGCAGTTCGAATGCCGGCGTCCCGGTCTTGCGGGCGTGTTGCAGGCGGGCCTGCGTCACCAGGCGCAGGCGTGTGTTCTCCGCCATGCCGCGGATCGGATGATCGAGGCTGGCGAGCGCCTCCATGGTTGTGATGCCCGCCGCTTCCAGCTTCTTCACCTGCCCCGGCTGATGTTGGCGACGTTGAACAGGCTGTCCTCGGCCTGCCAGACATCGGCGCAATGATCGCCCCAGCGGCAAAGCCCACAATCGGCGCAAGGGATCGGACGGGTCGGCTGCGGGTCGGCCACGAAAGCCTCGAGCCGCGCCCGCGCCATGCGGGCGTAGGCGGCATAATCCGCCAGCCGCAGGGTCGCGCGGGTGCCATCCCCCAGTTCGACATGGGCGAACTCGGGCGCAACGCCCTGAATCTCCGTCAGCAGGTCGGAATAGAGCACCAGTTGCAGCACATGCTTGGGATGCGGGCCGGCGCTTGAGCTTGGTGTCGGCCACCTCGTAGCTGAACGGACCGAGCGCGGAGGGGCGCTCGACGCGCTCGAGAAAATCCGACCAGCCGCCCCAGTTGCCGCGACAGGAACGCCCCCTGGAACACGACCTCGCGGCCCGCTTGCCAAAGCCGCCCGTGTTGTCTCGGCGTTCGGGCAAGGTCGCACGCGGTCGATCTCAATCACCGACACGTCCGCTGCGTTGAGCTCGGCCAGATGCGCCGCCTCGTGGGCATCGCCCTGCTTCTGAAGCAGCGCGGCATCCTCGCTATCTTCGCGCGGCTCCGGCCCGTCGCCACGCATGTATGCCAGATCGAGGGCGGTCGCGTGAGCGCAGCCCATGAAGCGCATGAGATCCGAGGCGGACAAGAAGTATCCGGCCGCCTCGATGTCTCTCATTACACGCTCCCTCTTCGACACGCAATCCCGACGAGAATCGCCTCGACAGATCGCAAGTTCATCAATAGCATGCGTGGTGTCAATTTCTGGCATAGTGTGCCAAATGTCTTCGTCGCCAAGGCTCAGGATCTGCTCCGGCTTGCCCGGATGGCCGCCTCCCGGCGCGCGGGCATCGGCCTTGAGGAGATCTGCGAGGAATTCGGCGTCTCGCATCGCACGGCGCAGCGGATGACCGAGGCGCTGGAAGACCGCGTTCACCAATGTCGACAACGACGGATGCCGAGGACCGCCGACGGTGCTGGCGTGTTGCCGACCCCTGCCCGAGCGGCTGCAGCCCCGACAGGAAACAGCCATCGAAGCGCTGGAAATCGCCGGCCGAACGGCGCGCGGCGATGGCCGACTACGCCATGCCCGGCGCTTGAGGATCTGCGCGACGGATTGCTGGCGCGCCTGACACCGAGGGATGCGCTGCGCACCGAAGCCGATGTCGAGGCGGTGCTGGCTGGCATGGGCTCGGTCACGCGCCCCGGTCCGACGCGTCAATCTGGCGCCGGCGGTGCTGGATGCCGTGATCGAGGGCTGCGCGGCCCGTTTCGTCTGCGCTCAGCTACGGCGACGAGGACGCACCTGAGCGGGTGATCGAGCCGCACGGCCTCCTGCTGGGCCACCGCAGCTATCTTGTGGCGCGCCAGCCGGCGCGCGGCGAAGACATGCTGAATTTCCGGATGGACCGGATCCTCAGCGCCCAGACCCTGGATGAGAGCTTCAGCCTGATGCCCGGCTTTTCGCTGGAGGACTATGCGGCACAATCCTTCGGCGTCTATCAGGACCCGGCACAATATGGCGAGGTCATCTGGCGTTTTGCGCCGCGAGGCCGCAGCGAGGGCCGCCGAATTCCGCTTTCACCCAACGCAGACCCTTGAGGCGCAGGAGGACGGCGGCCTGATCGTGCGCTTCCATGCGGCGGGCTGGCTCGAGATGGCGTGGCATCTCTATCAATGGGGCGACGGGTCGAGGTGATCGCGCCGGAGGGGCTGCGCACACTGGTCGAAAATCACCGCAGGCGCGATTTTGACGCCCTGCCATAAGGCAACAGGAACGAAGCGGAATGACCACAAAGACGGGCTTCACCCATGCAGAACTGAAAACCAAGCAGCGCGCGATCCGTGAGGGCTTTCCGCAAGACGATGGGCCTGCGCGTCCATCGCGCGATCAGCTGGATCGGCCGCGCCGAGGCCTGCGGCACCGACGACGACGCAAAGTTCATCTTCCTCTGGATCGCGTTCAACGCTGCGTATGCCGACGAGGGCGAATTCCAGACCATCCAGCCGGGCGAACGCGCCGCCTTCGCCGATTTCTTTGGCAAGCTGATCGCGCTCGACGAGCAGCGTCGTATCTATGGGGCAATCTGGCAGCGCTTTTCAGGGCCGGTGCGGCTGCTGATGGAGAACCGCTACGTCTTCAATCCGTTCTGGCAGCACCATAACGGGATTGCCGGCTTCGAGGATTGGGAAGAGCGTTTCAAAGCCTCCTCGCGCGCCTTCGCACAGGCCATCCAGGCGGCGACACCAAGCGCGTGCTCAGCTTCGTCTTCGACCGGCTATACGTGCTGCGCAATCAGCTCGTTCATGGCGGCTCGACCTGGAACAGCGGCATCAACCGCACCCAGGTCCGCGATGGCGCCGCGATCCTCGGGTTCCTGATGCCGGTCTTCACCGACCTGATGATGGACAATCCCGACAAGGACTGGGGCAAGCCCTTCTACCCGGTCGTCCCTTGATAGGCTGCAAGGCATCGGCGGGGCAGATCGTTCGCAACCTTATCCTGCAGTCGCAAAGGAGAACGGCCGCATATATCGGCCACTGGTCTGGAAGATGCCTGAGGAAATATGCTGGAGGCGAGAAATCGTCGGATTGGTAAGTTCGGACGCATGATAGGGGATGATTACGTGGGCTTGGGCGCGTGAGATCGCCACATTGATCAGCCGATCACCTTCCTTCCCACGGAGAAAACTGGACGTTGCGTCGACCGGATCAAAAATGATCACCTTGCGCTCACTACCCTGCGCGCGATGGACTGTACTGACGGAGATCGTCGGGTGCCGGCGTTTCAGGAAGCTCCTGATCAGGGTCCGTTGCGCACGGAAAGGCGTAAGGATCAGAACGTCATCGGCATCGACATAAGAGCCAGCGAGATGGTCAATAATCGTCTCAACCATTTTGGCTGACTGAAAACGGATGAAGCCGCCGTAATTCTGCGAGTATTGGTAGGGTTCCGACACTTGCTCGAAACACACGCGCGGCACTTCACGCCCGTCCACGAAATACGGACTGCGATACACCTTCCAGGCCTTGTCCCGCCGAGCTTTGCGGCAAACCGTCAGCTCACCATTGTAGAAGGTTCTGCTCACCGCATGGCAAATCCCCATAGCCATACGGGACTGTTCGTTCAGAAATGTAGTGGGCACGTGGGCAAATAGATCAAAGGCAGTCTTCGCGAGGAGATTCCGATGGACCTGACCGACAGACTGGACGATCGGCGAAAGCTGCTTGGGATCGCCGGCAAAAATCGTTTGCTGACCCAGTGCCGGAACCATGAGGGCTGCCGGCCCGATTATCTGACTGGCTTCGTCGCAGATGACGAACGGCCATGGGCCTGCGGCCTTCAAGACATGATGCCACTTGACCGCCGTGGCGACAGTGATCCCGACAACACGGGCGCTATGAGCGACGCTTTCGATATCCGCACCAAGCTCTTTGCGTGCGGCCGCCAGGCGATCCTTCCATCTGACATACTCGGCAATCTTGCTTTTTGATGGTTCGGATGCCTCCAAAAGCAGAAATTCCGTGACCTTCTGGTCGAGACCAGCGGCCAGAAGATGGGGACGGTCAACATATTTGCGCGGATCGAAATGCGCGCCGACCCGCTTCATCTGCTTGGCGATGTCGGGGCGCCCGGCTTTGGCCAACCAGTCATCGATGGACAGAAGAGCCGTGTCCACCGCCACGTTGGTCGGCCCGATGACCAATATGCGCGCTTTGCTGAACCGCCGCAGAAGATAGGTGCCCAGCGCGCCAACCGTAAACGTCTTGCCGGTTCCGGGCGGACCAATTACCACCGAGCACCGGTATGCGGCATTTTGAACGGCAGTTTTCTGCCGCTCGCGCAGCTCGTCGAATTCAGGACCAAGCGGACGAATTTGCTGAAGCGGTTCGGTTTCTTCTTTGGACTGGCGCAATCGCTTCGCCGCCAGCTTGCCCATTTCCCCGCCCCACATATCGATAAGCGGGCCAAGAAAATCTCCGGGGAACAACCAAAGTGTGTCGCCAATGTTGGGCTGCCCGCCGGTCGCAGGCAACACAATGATGCGCTCCAGGTCCGCATCGACGACCTTGATCAAGCCCGCATATTCAAGTTCCGCCCCCCATTTGACACGCACGCCTTCCAAGGCCTCGTCAATGGCGACACGGTTACGGTGAGAGCGCCGGTGCAAAAATCCACCACTGAAGCGGTCGGCATAGACGACGGTCGTGCCGCGCTCACCTTTCCGGACATTGCCGCCGAGCGACAGGGCCTAGCGGAAAGTCAGCCAATGCTGGGTCGGATAGCCGTATTGAACAACGGCGCCCCAGAGGATCAGAATGTTGATCCCGAAATATTGCCGGGCCGTCGCGGCATTCCTCGGCATCGCGAGCGGCGCCTTCGCCGCCGTGCCCCAGGGCTGGACCCAGGGCAACCGCCCTTGCTCCAGCTCGTTGATGATTTTTCGCGGTGATCTCGTCATAGAGATTGGTGCGGTCGCCGCCGTCGCGTGCGGCGCGGTTCTGTCTGGCCATCGGGATTGTCTCCGCGACGGGCGCCGGAAGCCTCTCTCCCGACCTTCAACCCGTCACGGCAAACCCCGTCTGCACTCTCACTCTAGGAACCGCGGTGGGGCCTAAAAGGAGGGAACCCGCCTGAGAAGAGACCGCGATCAGCATCAAGCCTGTCCGATCTGCACGCCATGGCCGCCGACCATACGCCGCGGCGAATTTCTGCTGGCCCTTATCGGCACATATCGGCTCCAATCGCATCAGCGCACCACGATCAGGAGCTGCAGATGCCATCCGTTAGCGACCGACCCATCAAACGTTCGATCCGGAGGAATGAACTGCGAGAAATCGTGCCTCTGGCCGACAGCACCATTTACGAGATGGAGCAGCGCGGAGAATTTCCGCGACGCTTCGCCCTCTCACCCCGCTGCGTCGTCTGGGATCTGGCCGAGGTCGAAGCCTGGCTGGCAGCGCGCCGATCAGCGCCCGATCGCGCGCGCGCAACACCCGACGTCAGGCAACGGCGGTCGCGCCCGGTCAAAGAGCAGGGTCGGGCTCAAGCAGCGGCATCGAAGGCGGGATGAGCACGGCGACGTGCTTCTTGCCCGTCGACCCATGCGTCGACGATGTCCGACCATTCCTGCATCATATGGCGGCGCTGAACTTCGTACTCTGCCTTGTTGTAGACGCCGCGCGAGGATCGGCCGTCCTCGTGCGCCAGGCACTTCTCGATCCAGTCGCTGTTGAAGCCGAGTTCATTGAGCAGCGTTGAGCCGGTCCGTCGCAGATCATGGACTGTGAACGGCTCCAGCGGCAGCCCCTCCTTCTTCGCCTGCTCGACGACGGCGTAGGTGATGCGATTGAACGTCGCCCGCGACATCGGCGCATCCGCGTCGTAGCGCGAGGGCAGCAGATACCGCGAATTGCCGGCGCAGGTCTTCAGCGCGATCATGATGTCGAGCGCCTGTCGGGACAGATAGACATTGTGCGCCTTCGAGCGCTTCATCCGCTCCTTCGGAATCGTCCAGACCGCGTTCTCGAAGTCGACCTCGTCCCATATCGCATCCTGCAGCTCGCTCTTGCGGACCATCGTCAGCAGGATAGAGCCTCATGCCGAGGCGGATGGTCGGCAGCGTCGCCACATGCTCGAGCTGCCTGAGCATGATGCGGATCTCGGTCGGTGAAAGCGAACGGTCCTTCGGCACGAAAGTCGCGATCGAAGCCGGCCCGACTTCATCGGCGGGATTGGCCACCTTCTCGCCGTGCAGGATCGCGAAACCGTAGATCTGCTTGAGGATGTCGCGGACGTGGATGGCCGTCGCAGGCGCGCCGCGATCGACGATCTTGGCGCAGATGAGCTCGCAGATCATCCGGAGTGATTTCGCGTCAGCAGCCGGTTGCGCCAGACGGGCAGCAACTCGCGCTCGAAGATCGAGCGCCGCATCGCGCGCGTGCTGTCCGCCATCGGCGCCTCGGTCAGCCACTTCTCGCCGAACTCGCCGAAGCTCTTCGCCTCCTTCAGGCGGCGCTTCTCGCGCTGCTTTTCGATTGCAGGCGACCGCCCCTCTCGGATCTGCCCGCTTGGCGTCGATGCACAGCTCGCGAGCCCGTGCGAGCGAAATGCCCGTCCGGTCCGTATCTGCCGAGATATGACGGTCTCGCGCCGCCCATTCAGCCGGTAATCCAGACCGAAAGGAGAGCAGTCCCCGTCGGCGTGACGACGGACATACATGCCGTCCCGGTCCGTCACCTTGTAGACTTTGTCTTTTGGTTTCAGCGCCTTAAGCGCAGCGTCCGTCAACATGTTCGCGCAGCCTCCGAAAAGTACCGTCAGGCGGTTTTGGGAGCGTTCGTGACACCTAAATCACTTTTATTATCAGCGCCTTACGTCGAAAAAAGTACCGTCACGAGTCCTCAGTTCTTGTGACGGTACTTGTCTGAAATCGGCCGTCGATCAATATGAGCAAGCACCGTCAGATCGTGACGGTCAGCTTGTGATTGCTGCCCACCGATAGGCCTCGATAGGTGGCGGATAAAAAATTATTTTTATATCAGTGTGTTATGGGGAATTTCTGGCGCATTGTCGGATAGCGCTCGGATGGGCCTAAATCATTCCCACTCGATCGTGCCGGGCGGCTTCGAGGTCACGTCGTAGACGACGCGGTTGATGCCGCGGACCTCGTTGATGATGCGGGTCGCCGCGCTTCCGAGAAAGTCCATGTCGTAGTGGAAGAAGTCCGCGGTCATGCCGTCGACCGAGGTGACGGCGCGCAGCGCGCAGACGAACTCATAGGTGCGTCCGTCGCCCATGACGCCGACCGTCTGCACCGGCAGGAGCACCGCGAAGGCCTGCCAGATGGCATCGTAGAGGCCGGCCTTGCGGATCTCGTCCAGGTAGATCGCGTCGGCCGCCCGCAGGATCTCCAGCTTTTCCCGCGTGATGCCGCCGGGACAGCGGATGGCGAGGCCCGGGCCCGGGAAGGGGTGGCGGCCGATGAAGCTCTCCGGCAGGCCGAGTTCCCGGCCAAGGGCACGCACCTCGTCCTTGAAGAGCTCGCGCAGCGGCTCGACGAGCTTCATGTCCATGCGTTCCGGCAGGCCGCCGACATTGTGGTGCGACTTGATGGTGACGGAGGGGCCGCCGGAGAAGGAAACGCTTTCGATGACGTCCGGGTAGAGCGTTCCCTGGGCAAGGAAGTCGGCACCGCCGATCTTCTTCGCCTCGGCCTCGAAGACGTCGATGAAGAGCCTGCCGATCGTCTTGCGCTTCCTCTCGGGGTCCGCTTCGCCCTCCAGCGCCGTGATGAAGAGGTCGGAGGCGTCGGCATGGACGAGGGGAATGTTGTAGTGCCCGCGGAACATCTCGACGACCTCGGCGGCCTCGTTCCTGCGCATCAGTCCGTGGTCGACGAGGATGCAGGTGAGCCGGTCGCCGATGGCCTCGTGGATCAGCACGGCGGCGACGGAGGAATCGACGCCGCCGGAGAGGCCGCAGATGACCCGGCCGTCGCCGACCTGCTCGCGGATGGCGGCGACGGCCTGCTCGCGATAGGCAGCCATCGTCCAGTCGCCGGCAAGGCCCGCGATCCTGTGGACGAAGTTCGACAGGAGCTTCGCGCCGTCCGGCGTATGGACCACTTCCGGGTGGAACTGGACGGCATAGAAGCGCCGCTTCTCGTCGGCGATCGCCGCGAAGGGCGCACCGGCCGAGGTGCCGATCACCTCGAAGCCGTCCGGCAGGGCCGTGACGCGGTCGCCATGGCTCATCCAGACCTGGTGGCGCGTGCCCTTCGGCCAGACGCCGTCGAACAGCGGGCTGTCGGACTCGATCTCGAGGAAGGCGCGGCCGAACTCGCGATGATGGCCGCCTTCGACGCGTCCGCCGAGTTGCGCGCACATCAGCTGCTCGCCGTAGCAGATGCCGAGAACGGGAAGGCCGCTGTCGAAGATCGCCTGGGGAGCCCGGGGGCTGCCCATGTCCGCAGCGGAGGCCGGACCGCCGGAGAGTATGACGGCCTTCGGCCGGATACGGGCAAAGCCCTCGCCGGCGAGCTGGAAGGGCACGATCTCGGAATAGACGCCAGCCTCGCGGACGCGGCGGGCGATGAGCTGGGTGACCTGGCTGCCGAAATCGACGATCAGGACGGTGTCGGGATGCGCTTCGTGGTTCATGTCCAGCCGATAGAGGAAAAGGCCGCGTCGCGCAACGCCGCAGTCCTGCCGCAGCGAAGCTCCGGCGACAGCCTGCCCCGCGAGCAGGACAGCGGCAATGCGATGCCGGATCCGACAGCATCGGGTCCGCGAGCTACAGCGCGACCTCGCCCTTTTCGAGTGCTTCCGCCAGCCGGTCGACCGCCGCCGCGAGGTTCTCGTCGACGACGTGGAGATATTCGGTCCAGTCGCCGACGTGCCGCAGTTCCGCCGCGCCGTCGGAAATTCCCCTGAACCCGACGAGCGGCACCCCGGCGCGCTGGCAGGCGCGCAAGACCGCGAAGGTCTCCATGTCGACCATGTCCGCGTCGATCGCTCCGTAGGCGGCACCGGAGACGATGTTCGCGCCGGTGGAAAGTCGCGCCGGGGGCACGCCGGGTATCTCCGGATGCAGAGGCACCGTGACGGGCAGGTCGAGGAAAGGCGTGGCACCCTTCTCGAAGCCGAGCGGCGAGGCGTCCATGTCGCGGTAGGAGACGGAGGAAACGCGGTAGACGGCCGTCTGTTCGAGCGTCGCGGAGCCCGCAGAGCCCAGCGACACGACGAGATCGGGGAGAGTGCCGGCGACGCCGAGGCGCGCCAGCGCATCCGTCAGGACCACGGCGGCCTCGACCGGACCGACGCCGGTCATCAGCGGGCGGAACCGGGCACGCAGGTGCTCGCCGTATTCCGCCTCCGCCGCCATCGCGAAGAGGACCGCGCGTCCCGCTATCCGCGTCAGTTGCACGCCGGGACCGCTCATTTCGGGACAGCCCCGCGCAATGCCGTCGCGCTGCCGGGCTTCGAGACGACGGGCGCGCCGTCGCGCGGAAAGCCATGCCGCTGGAAAAATTGCCGACCGACCGGCATCGGGGCCTCCGCCAAACCGTGTTCGAACGCCGCCGGCAGCGACGCAGAGGTGCCGGGCATCGCCGAAGCTCCGGCCGGTCCGGCCGACGCCCGCCGCATCTTTCCGGCGCGACGATGCCATGGCGGTCTCGTCCGCGCAAGCACGCCGGAGTTCTCAGGCGGCCATCAGGTAGAGGATGCTGGCGTTGAGCAGCGAGGCGAAGGCGACCCACAGCGCGTAGGGGACGAAAAGGAGGGCGCTCAGCCTGTCGCGCCGCCAGGAAAGGCCGATGAAAAAGAGGATCGCCACGAGCAGGGCCAGGACGACGACGAGGGCGGCCGGAACGTCGTGCAGCACGAAGAAGGCGGGCGACCAGCAGAAGTTCAGGACGAGCTGCACGAACCACACGCGCATCGCCGCGGCGCGCCTGTCGCGCGCAAAGGTGCGCGCGCCGGCGATGCCGACCAGAATGTAGAGGACCGTCCAGACCGGCGCGAATATCCAGTTCGGC
This sequence comes from uncultured Alphaproteobacteria bacterium, assembly GCA_963760965.1. Lineage (GTDB taxonomy): Bacteria > Pseudomonadota > Alphaproteobacteria > Rhizobiales > Rhizobiaceae > Pararhizobium_B. The sequence continues at coordinate 291,488 of CAVXEW010000008.1, read as the reverse complement.
GGATTGAAGGGCGGCTTCGGCAAGCTCGCGTACCATGGCCCGGGCTGGCTGGCGAAGCCGATCGCGATGCCGCCGGCGAGCGTCAGGGCGACGAAGATCAGGAGGAGACGGTTGCGCGCCATTTCGTATCCTTCGTGCTGTTCCTGCAGCGGTTACGCGGGCGCCCGCGCAACGGTTCATTCATCCGGCAGCATGGCAGTGCGAACGTGCCGCGGCAAAATCGCCTCCTCCGGACATGAAATCGTCGAGGCATCGGGGTAAGAGGGGTCATCCGAGATTCGCGCATGAGGAAAAGACTTTGAAAACACGACTCATCGCCATTGCCTGCGGGCTTCTCCTGGCAACCACGGCAGCCGACGCGCTGCCTGCCCGGATGATCGCGTCGCTGAAGAAGATGGACCCGGATACGCGTTTCCAGCAGCGCTGCGACGTGGAGGCCATGAACCGGATCCACGACGACCACCGGCGGCTGCTTCCCGACGAGATGGTGCCCTATGCCTTCGGCCAGGCGAAGAGAAAGGGCAACGTGCTGATCGCCGAAGGCGCCGCCTTCCGCAGCCACAATGTCTGGCGCCACCTCTGGTACCGCTGCAAGACCGACAGCGACCACATGCAGATCGTCTCCTTCGACTACAGGATCGGCGCCGAAGTGCCGAGGGACGACTGGTCGAAGCACTATCTCGTTCCGGAATAGGCCGGACGGCGCAGCGCTTCCGCCCGCACCGCCCGGCGACCGGGGATTGCCTAGATGTCGAGGTTCGCCACGCTCAGGGCGTTCTCCTGGATGAATTCGCGCCGCGGCTCGACCTCGTCGCCCATCAGGCGCGAGAACAGGCCGTCGGCGTTGGTGGCGTCGTTGACCTTCACCTGAAGCAGGGAGCGCGCGTTCGGATCGAGCGTGGTCTCCCACAATTGCTCGGCATTCATCTCGCCGAGGCCCTTGTAGCGCTGCATGGTGAGGCCCTTGCGGCCCGTCGCGAAGATCGATTCGAGGAGGGCGCGAGGGCCGGAGATCTGGACCTCCCCGTCCTTGCGGCGCAGCGAAGGCGGCTGGGCGTATATTTCCTGCAGCCGCGGCGTCATCTGGTCGATGTGGCGGGCGTCGGACGAACCGATCAGCCCCGCGTCGATCAGGAAGGACTCCCTGACCCCGCGCACGGTGCGCTCGAAGCGCATGCCGCCGGCCTCCGTGATGCCCGGCTCCCAGCCGCGCTCGGTCTCCTCGGATATGAGGTCGAGACGGCGGGCGACCTCGGCGGCCGTCGCCGTGGCACGCTCGCGGTCGCTGGTCAACTCCGGATTGAGCGCGCCGGCGATCGCGGCCTGCTCGATCACCGAGCGGTCGTAGCGCGAATGCAGCCCGTCGAGCAGCGTGCGCAGGCGCAGGGCGTCCTGTATGACGGCACGAAGATCCGCACCGGCGCGGACCTCGCCCGAGCCGAGCGCCAGCGAAGCCTCCTCGATACCCATGCCGACCAGGTAATCCTCGAGGGCCTTCTCGTCCTTGAGGTACTGCGCCGACTTGCCGCGCGAGACCTTGTAGAGGGGAGGCTGGGCGATGAAGAGATTGCCGCGCTCGATCAGTTCGGGCATCTGGCGGAAGAAGAAGGTCAGCAGGAGCGTGCGGATGTGGGCGCCGTCGACGTCGGCATCCGTCATGATGATGATCTTGTGGTAGCGCAGCTTGTCGGCGTTGAACTCGTCCTTGCCGATGCCGGTGCCGAGCGCGGTGATCAGCGTGCCGATCTCCTGGCTCGACAGCATCTTGTCGAAGCGCGCCCGCTCCACGTTCAGGATCTTGCCGCGAAGCGGCAGGATCGCCTGGTTCTCGCGCGAGCGGCCCTGCTTGGCCGAGCCGCCGGCCGAATCGCCCTCGACGAGGAAGAGCTCGGACTTCGAGGGATCGCGCTCCGAACAGTCGGCCAGCTTGCCGGGAAGGGATGCGATGTCGAGTGCGCCCTTGCGCCGCGTGAGTTCGCGCGCCTTGCGGGCGGCCTCGCGCGCTGCGGCGGCCTCGACGACCTTGCCGACGAGGATCCTGGATTCCGCCGGATGTTCCTCGAGCCACTGGTTGAGCGCCTCGTTGACGAGGCTTTCCACCACGGGGCGCACCTCCGAAGAAACCAGCTTGTCCTTGGTCTGGGAGGAGAACTTCGGATCCGGCACCTTGACCGAGAGGACTGCCGTCAGGCCCTCGCGGCAGTCGTCGCCGGTCAGCGAGACCTTTTCCTTCCTGGTCAGGCCGGCGCTGTCCGCATAGGCGACGATCTGGCGCGTCAGCGCGCCGCGGAAGCCGGCCATGTGCGTGCCGCCGTCGCGCTGCGGGATATTGTTGGTGAAGGCGAGGACGTTCTCGTGGTAGCTGTCGTTCCACCACATCGCGACCTCGACGGTGATGCCTTCCTTCTCGCCTATCATGGCGATGGGCTTGTCGACGAGAGGCTTCTTGTTGCGGTCGAGATAGCGCACGTAGGCCTCGAGGCCGCCCTCGTAGAGCATCTCCTGTTCGCGGACGTCGGAGTGGCGCCTGTCCGTGAGCAGGATGCGGACGCCGGAATTGAGGAAGGCGAGCTCGCGCAGCCGGTGCTCCAGCGTGTCGTAGTCGAACTCCGTCATGGTGAACGTCTCGGGGCTCGGCACGAAGGTCACCTCGGTGCCCGTGTCGCCGCCCGCCTCGCCGGTCACGGCCAGCGGACCGTCCGCAACCCCGTGCGTGAAGCTCATCTCGTGAACATGGCCCTTGCGGCGGATCTTGAGCTTGAGGCTCGTCGACAGCGCATTGACGACGGAGACGCCGACACCGTGCAGACCGCCGGAGACCTTGTAGGAGTTCTGGTCGAACTTCCCGCCGGCGTGGAGCTGGGTCATGATGACCTCGGCCGCCGAAACGCCCTCGCCCGTATGGATTTCCGTCGGGATGCCGCGGCCGTTGTCCGTGACGGTGACGGAGCCGTCCGGATTGAGGGTCACGGTCACCAGGTCCGCATGGCCGGCCAGGGCCTCGTCGATCGCGTTGTCGACCACCTCGTAGACCATGTGGTGCAGGCCGGAGCCGTCGTCCGTATCGCCGATATACATGCCGGGGCGCTTGCGCACCGCATCCAGCCCCTTGAGAACCTTGATGGAATCGGCACCATACTCGACGCTCACGCCGGATTCCTGCTCGGGCAAATCGCTCATCTGGACCTGGACTTTCCTGAATTTCCGGAGACCGCGCGAAGAGGATCGAATCGCGCACCTGACTTCCCCTAAAATATAGTCATTCGAGGCGAAAAATCCAAATCGCGCCGCCGCCGCCGCTGGGGAAAGAACGGCGCCCCGCGCCGCCTTGCCGAGCGGCCGTGGCGGGCGGCTCGCGCGGCGGTGCTGGCAATGGTGCTGGCAATGGGCGCTGGCGACGCCATATTGGAGGGCAAGCCTCTTTCCGGAGACGCGGTTTCATGGACACGATCCCTTCGCCCTTCACGCCGCCCGCGCCGATCCCGCGCAACACGCCGCCATCGAGGCTGGAAATCATCCGCACGGTGATGCGCAACCCGCTGGAGCTCTGGGGCGAGCCGTCCTACACGATGCGCTGGATCCACACGCAATTCTTCAACGAGCGCACGCTCATCGTCAACGACCCGGGCCTTATCCGCCACGTGCTCGTCGACAATGTGAGGAACTACCGGCTGGCCGTCGTGCGGCAGCTGATCCTGCGGCCGATCCTGCGCGACGGGCTGCTGACGGCGGAAGGGCCGGTCTGGAAGCGCTCGCGCAAGGCCATGGCACCGGTCTTCACGCCGCGCCATGCGCAGGGCTTCGCCCGGCAGATGCTCGCGAAGGCCGAGGAATACGCCGGCAAATATTCCTCCGGGGGCGTGCACGACATCTCGTCCGACATGACGGAACTGACCTACGAGATCCTCTCGGAGACGCTCTTTTCCGGCGAGATCGTGCGGGCGACCGACGATTTCTCCGGTGACATCGACCGGCTCCTGTCGACCATGGGGCGCGTCGACCCGCTCGACCTGCTCAAGGCACCGGGCTGGCTGCCCCGGCTGACGCGGATCGGCGGACGGGCGGTTCTCGACAAATTCCGCGGCATCGTCGGCGAGACCATGAACCAGCGCAAGCAGAGAATGGCGAAGGACCCGGCCTCCGTCCCGGAGGACTTCCTGACGCTCCTCCTGCGGCAAGAGAAGCCGGACGGCCTGACGCAAGCCGAGATCGAGGACAATATCATCACCTTCATCGGCGCCGGCCACGAAACGACGGCGCGCGCCCTCGGCTGGACACTCTACTGCCTCGCCAATTCGCCCGCCGACCGGACCGCCGTCGAGGAGGAGATCGCCGAGGTGCTGGCCAGGGAGAGCGATCCGGTGAAATGGCTCGACCTGATGCCGAACACGCGGGCCGCCTTCGAGGAGGCGATGCGGCTTTATCCGCCGGCGCCGTCCATCAACCGCGCCGCGATCGCCGACGATCGATGGAGCGCGCCCGACGGCAAGACGGTTGAGATCCCGAAGGGCACGACCGTGCTCGTGATGCCGTGGACCCTGCACCGCCACGAGGCGCTCTGGGACAATCCGCGCGCCTTTGTTCCCGCCCGTTTCCTGCCGGAGAACCGCAAGAGCATGGATCGCTTCCAGTACCTGCCCTTCGGCGCCGGGCCGCGGGTTTGCATCGGCGCCACCTTCGCCCTGCAGGAGGCCGTCATCGCGCTTGCCGTCCTGATGGGCCGCTACCGCTTCGACGTCACCGACGCCACGCGTCCATGGCCGGTGCAGAAGCTGACGACGCAGCCGGCCGGCGGGCTGCCGATGCAGGTGACGGTCCGCCAGCACAGTGCAGGCCGCTGACGCGGAAGCATGGCCGATGAGCTGCGACCGGAGATGGCGCGGCGCCGGCGAATGCACTATCACGGGTCCCGGCCGCTCCCGCGGCCGTTCCGTCAGCTCGAATCCGGGTCCGCGCCGTGAACTCCGCTCCCTCTCCTTCCTTTCTCCTCGGCATCGACACGGGCGGAACCTACACGGACGCCGTCGTCTTCAGCGAGGCCACGGGTGTCGTCGCCAAGGCGAAGGCCCTGACCACCCGCCACGATCTTGCAGCCGGAATCGCCGGCGCCGTCGACCTGGTGCTGGAGCGGGCGCGGGTGGCGCCGGCGTCGGTTGCGCTCGTGTCGCTTTCGACGACGCTCGCCACCAACGCGCTGGTCGAGGGCCAGGGCGGGCGAGCGGGCCTCGTCATGATCGGTTTCTCGGAAAAGGAACTGGCGCGCGACGGCCTCGGCGAGGCGCTGGGTCGCGACCCGGTTCTCTTCCTCGGCGGCGGGCACGACGTGCACGGCCGGGAGACGCCTCTCGATCCCGCGCCGCTGGAGGCGGCGCTGCCGCGGCTCGCCGCAGAGGTATCGGCATTTGCCGTCGCCGGCTACTTCGCCGTGCGAAATCCCGGGCACGAGCTGCGCGTGCGCGACCTGATCCGCGAGCGGACGGGGCTGCCGGTGACCTGCAGCCACGAGCTCTCCTCGAGGCTCGGCGGGCCGCGCCGGGCCTTGACCACGCTGCTCAACGCACGGCTCGTGACGATGATCGACCGGCTGGTGGGCGCCTGCGAGAGCTTCGTCGCGGAGCGCGGAATCCACGCGCCGCTGATGGTGGTGCGTGGCGACGGAGCGCTGATCTCGGCGGCCGAAGCAAAGGTGAGGCCGATCGAGACAATCCTCTCGGGACCGGCCGCAAGCCTCGTGGGTGCGCGCCACCTGACCGGCCTCGACGATGCCGTCGTCTCCGACATCGGCGGGACGACGACGGACGTGGCGGTTCTCGACGGCGGCCGGCCGCGGCTCGACGGAGAGGGCGCGGTCGTCGGCGGCCACCGCACGATGGTCGAGGCCGTGGCCATGCATACCTTCGGGCTCGGCGGGGACTCAGAGGTGCATGCCGACGAACGCGGGCTGACGATGCGGCTGACGCTCGGGCCACGCCGGCTGGTGCCGCTCAGTCTGGCAGCCGCGACGACCCCGGACGTCATGCTCGCAGCCCTCGACCGGCAGGTCCGCAGTGTCCACCCCGGCAGGCTCGACGGCAGGTTCGCCTGCCGCACCGGCTTGCCGGAACGCTTCGCAGCCGGACTCGAACCCCAGGAACGCGCGCTCTACGACCGCCTGACCGCGCTGCCGCAACCGCTGGCGGACCTGCTCGCAAGCGCGTCGCAGCGGGCGACGCTCGACCGGCTGGTTTCGCGCGGGCTGGCGCATCTCGTCGGCTTCACTCCGTCGGACGCGATGCACGTGCTCGGCCGGCAGGACCAGTGGGTGCGCGCGGCCTCCGTCATGGGCGCCGCGCTGTTCGCGCGACGGAAGGACGGTTCCGGCCGGCCATTCGCGGCGTCCGCCGAGGCGTTCTCGGAAGCGGTCGTGGCTCGCCTCAGCCGTCAGTCCTGCGATGCGGTGCTGACTGCGTGCCTCTCCGAGGACGGCGCGGGAGACATCAGCCCTGCCAGCTCCGCGGCGATAGACCGTGCATTGATGGTCGCGCCCGGGATCGTCCGATTCGGCATTTCTCTCGATCGCCCTCTTGTCGGCCTCGGCGCGTCGGCCCCCGCCTACTACCCGGCGATCGCGCACATGCTGCGTGCCCAGGCGGTCGTACCGGAACATGCGGACGTCGCGAACGCCGTCGGTGCGGTCGTCGGCCAGGTTCGCGTCACCGCGACAGTCACGGTCACCTGCCCGGAAGAGGGAACCTTCGTCATCGCCGGCATGGACGAGCCCCGGAGCTTCCGCGACCAGGAGACGGCATTCGCCTTCGCCCGCGAGGCCGCCGGCGCGGCTGCGCGCCAGGCCGCGCTCAGGAGCGGTGCCGCCGACCCCGTCGTGCGGATCGAGGAAACCGTCGAGGCCCCGGAAATCGAGGGGGCTTGCAGGCTGGTCGAGGCGCGCTTCGTGGCGGTCGCCGCCGGACGGCCGCGCATGGCCGGCGACTGACCTTTTCCGGTATGGAACAAATCCTTCATACCTGTGCCCGATTGACAGCCAATGGTCCGCATTGTTCCCTTGGGCGGCCTGGCAGGCCCGCGCATCCACGCAACGACTTCCGGAGAATCACGTGACCACCATCGAAAAGAACGGCCTCGTCTTCGACAGGGAACTGCATGACTTCATCGTCGACGAGGCGATGCCCGGAACGGGTGTCGACGCCGAAGCGTTCTTTGCCGCCTTTTCCGAACTCGTTCACGATCTGGCGCCGCGGAACAGGGAACTTCTTGCCGAGCGCGACGCCATGCAGGCAAGAATCGACGGGTGGTATCGGGAGAACGGGGCGCCGTCCGACATGGAGGCCTATGCCTCCTTTCTTCGCGAGATCGGCTACATCCTCCCGGAAGGAGAGGACTTCAGCGTCGACACGGCGAATGTCGATCCGGAAATCGCGACGGTTGCAGGACCGCAACTCGTCGTCCCGGTCAACAATGCCCGCTATGCGCTGAACGCGGCCAACGCACGGCGCGGCTCGCTCTACGACGCGCTCTACGGAACGGATGCCATACCCGAAGAGGCGGGGGCCGAAAAGGGTTCAGGCTACAATCCCCGGCGCGGCGAGAAGGTCATTGCGTGGGCACGGGAATTCCTCGACCGGTCCGCACCGCTCGAAAAGGCGAGCTGGAAGGACGCAACGGGCTTCAGGGTGGAACGCGGCAGGCTCGAGGTGACGACGCCGGGCGGGCCGACCGGCCTTGCCGATCCGAAACAGTTCGCCGGCTACAAAGGTTCGCCGGAAGCGCCGTCGACACTCGTCCTGACGCGCCACGGGCTGCATGCGGAGGTCGTCATTTCCGCCGACCATCCCATCGGAAAGACGGACAGGGCGCACATCGCCGACGTCGTGCTGGAGTCCGCGGTCACGACGATCATGGACTGCGAGGATTCCGTCGCCGCGGTCGACGCGGAGGACAAGACGCTCGTCTATCGCAACTGGCTCGGCCTGATGAAGGGCGATCTGGTCGAGCGTTTCGAAAAGGACGGCAAGACCGTGACCCGCCGGCTCAATCCGGACCAGGCCTACACCGGCCCCGACGGCGAGGAGAAGACCTTGCGGGCGCGTTCACTGATGCTCGTGCGGAACGTCGGGCACCTGATGACCTCGCCGGCGATCCACGACCGGGAAGGCAACGAGGTGCCCGAAGGCATGCTGGACGCGATGGTCACCGCGCTCATCGCGCTGCACGACATCGGTCCGAACGGAAGGCGCCTCAATTCGCCGGCCGGTTCGATGTACCTCGTCAAGCCGAAGATGCACGGGCCGAAGGAAGTGGCCTTCGCCTGCGAGATCCTCGAGCGGATCGAGGATGCGCTCGGGATGGGCCGGAACACGATCAAGATGGGCATCATGGACGAGGAGCGGCGCACGACCGTCAATCTCAAGGAGTGCATCCGCGCGGCCCGGAGTCGCGTCGTGTTCATCAACACAGGCTTCCTCGACCGCACCGGCGACGAGATCCACACCTCCATGGAGGCCGGGCCGATGATCCGCAAGGGCGACATGAAGCAGTCGACATGGATCGGCGCCTACGAGAACTGGAACGTCGACGTCGGCCTCGAATGCGGCCTCTCCGGCCATGCCCAGATCGGCAAGGGCATGTGGGCCATGCCGGACCTGATGGCGGCGATGCTCGAACAGAAGATCGGGCACCCGAAGGCCGGCGCCAACACCGCCTGGGTCCCCTCGCCTACGGCGGCGACGCTGCATGCCACGCACTATCACGACGTGGACGTGCTCGCCGTCCAGGAGAAGCTGAAAGGCCGCGACCGGGCCCGGCTGGCGGACATCCTGTCGGTGCCGGTGGCGGCGCGTCCGAACTGGTCGCCCGAGGACATCCAGCAGGAGCTGGACAACAACGCGCAGGGCATCCTGGGCTATGTGGTACGCTGGATCGACCAGGGTGTCGGATGCTCGAAGGTGCCGGACATCAACGACGTCGCGCTGATGGAAGACCGGGCGACCCTGCGCATCTCATCCCAGCACATGGCCAACTGGCTCCGCCACGGCGTCACCAGCGAGGAACAGATCATCGAGACGATGAAGCGCATGGCGAAGGTCGTCGATGCACAGAATGCCGGCGACCCGCTCTACCGCCCGATGGCCCCCGACTACGACAGCTCCGTCGCCTTCCATGCCGCGCTCGACCTCGTGCTCAAGGGCCGCAGCCAGCCGAACGGCTACACCGAGCCGATCCTCCACGCCCGCCGGCGGGAGCGCAAGGCGAAGGACACGGCCTGATCCGCCGATCCGGGCCGTGTCCGCTCAGGCCGCCTGCTTGACCACCACCTTCGCGTGCCGCCCTACGACGACCCGATTGTACAGGTCGATGATGTCCTGGTTGATCATCCGGATGCAGCCGGAAGAGACAGCGTGGCCGATCGACTGCCATTCCGGCGAGCCGTGTATCCGATAGAGCGTATCCTTGCCGTCCGGCGAGAAAAGGTAGAGCGCGCGGGCGCCCAGCGGGTTCGCGAGTCCGCCGTCCATGCCGTCCTCGCCGTACTTCTTCAGCTTCGGGCTGCGGGCGACCATTTCCTCGGGCGGCGTCCATTTCGGCCAGGGCTGCTTCCAGGCGACATAGGCGTCGCCCTTCCACGCGAATCCCGCCTTTCCGACGCCGATGCCGTATCGGATCGCCTTGCCGCCCGGCTCGACGTAGTAGAGGAAGCGATGCGGCGTATCGACCACGATCGTGCCGGGAAGTTCCCAGCCTTCATAGTCGACCGTCTGGCGCCAGTAGCGCTTGTCGATCTTCCTGATCGGCACGGCGGGAACCGTGTACTTGCCGTCCTTCTCGCTCGCGTAGTGGGCAGCGGAAGGCTGGATTGCCGGCGCAACCTGGCCCGACGGGACGGCGGTGCATCCGCCGAGAACGAGAAGAACCGGCAAGACGAAGCACGGAATCGAGAAACGAAAAGGCATCCTGCCCCCGGAATGGAATAGCCTCGCGCCAGGCCATGCGCGGCCGCGGGTGCGACTGCTTCGACGCCGCGCGATATTTGCCTTTTCGCCATGCCATGCAAGCAAAACAACGCCTGCGACGCACGTTGCACGCTGCGGCTGGCTTTTCTGCAACATCCGCGTACCCCCCGGCCGGCGGTGCCGGGCGACGAAGTGCGACCCGAGCGGCGCGTTCTTTCGTTCCGCCGCACAGCGAAAGTATTCGAAAAAAGTACGAAACGCGTTGACAACTCGTCCGCGCCGAAAGCATTGTCACAATCCAACAAGCAGCTGAAATCAGGCTGTCATAAATGGCGCATAAGCGTCCAGCATCGACCTCTGGGAAAGGAAGCACCACCATGATGAAGGCATTCATTGCAGGAGCGGTCCTGCTCGCGACCACCGCCACGTCGGCCTATGCGGCCACCGAGATCACATGGTGGCATGCAATGGGCGGCAAGCTTGGCGAGAAGGTCAACGAGATCGCCAAGAAATTCAACGAATCGCAGTCCGACTATCACCTGACGGCGGTTTACAAGGGAACCTACTCGGAGACGATGACCGCGGCGATCGCCGCCTTCCGCGCCCACAAGCAGCCCGACATCGTGCAGGTCTTCGAGGTCGGAACGGCGACGATGATGGCGGCCAAGGGCGCCATCTATCCGGTCTACAAGTTGATGAAGGACGCCAACGAGCCGTTCGATGCCAGCAAGTACCTGGCGGCTGTCACCGGCTACTACACGGACACCGACGGCAACATGCTGTCGATGCCGTTCAACTCCTCGACGCCGATCCTCTACTACAACAAGGACGAGTTCAAGAAGGCCGGCCTCGATCCGAACAAGCCCCCGAAGACGTGGGGCGACGTGGTCTCCAACTCCAAGAAGCTCATGGATTCGGGCGCGGCGAAGTGCGGGTTCACCACGGGCTGGCAGTCATGGGTGCAGCTGGAGAACTTCTCCGCCTGGCACAACATCCCGTTCGGCACCAAGCAGAACGGCTTCGGCGGCCTCGACACCAAGTTCGAGTTCAACGGCAAGACGCAGAAGCGTCATATCGAGAACATGGCGAAATGGTCGAAGTCCGGCGTCTTCAAGTATGGCGGGCGCCGGTCCGACGCGAAGCCCCTGTTCTATTCCGGCGAGTGCGCGATCTACATGGACTCGTCTGCGAGCCGTGCAGACATCCTTGCCAACACCAAGGCGGACGTCGGCTTCGGCGAGCTTCCCTACTATGCGGACGTGAAGGGCGCACCGCAGAACTCCATCATCGGCGGAGCGACCCTCTGGGTGCTCAAGGGACACGACAAGAAGGAATACGAAGGCGTCGCCAAGTTCTTCTCCTTCCTTTCGCGCCCCGAGATCCAGGCCGACTGGCATGAGTTCACAGGCTACCTGCCGATAACCAAGGCGGCCTACGAATACGCCAAGAAGCAGGGCTACTACGACAAGCATCCGGGTGCGGAGATCGCCATCAAGCAGATGACGAACAAGGCGCCCACCAAGTATTCGAAGGGCATCCGCTTCGGCAACTACGCCCAGATTCGCGACATCATCAACGAGGAACTGGAGCAGGTGTGGTCGGGCAAGAAGTCGGCCGATGCCGCACTCGACGAGGCCGCCAAGCGCGGCGACGCCATCCTGCGCAAGTTCCAGGCGGCGAACGAGTAGGACGCAAGGACAGATGACCATCGTGGCGGGCGCCTTGCGGGGCGCCCGCCGGACGTCCTGAGCAAGCGAAGCAGGCCCGCATGCAAACCAAGCGCGTAACCTTCCGAGGCAGCTGGCTGGCCTATGCGCTGGTGCTGCCGCAGCTGGCGGTTACAGCGGTCTTCTTCCTCTGGCCGGCGGGGGAGGCCCTCTACCAGTCAGTTCTTCAGGAGGACGCCTTCGGGCTGTCCACGAAGTTCGTCGGGCTGGCCAACTTCAAGGCGCTCGTTCACGACCCGTCCTATCTCAATTCCTTCGGCGTCACGGTCGTCTTCTCGGCCTCGACGACAATCCTGGCAATGACTTTCGCGCTGCTCTTCTCGGCAATGGCGGACTACGTCATTCGCGGCGCAAGCGGCTACAAGACCCTCCTGATCATGCCATATGCCGTCGCCCCGGCGCTTGCCGGGGTACTCTGGTGGTTCCTGTTCAACCCGACGATCGGCATCATCGCCTATGTTCTCCACCAGATGGGCATTCCGTGGAACCATCTCGTAAACGGCACGGACGCGCTGATCCTGATCATCGTCGCCTCGGCGTGGAAGCAGGTCTCCTACAATTTCATCTTCTTCCTCGCCGGAATGCAGGCGATTCCGCGCTCCCTCATCGAGGCAGCGGCGATCGACGGCTCGGGGCCGGTCAAGCGCTTCCGCACCATCATCTTCCCGCTGCTCGCGCCGACCAGCTTCTTCCTGCTGGTCGTCAACATAGTCTACGCCTTCTTCGAAACCTTTTCGGTGGTTCATGCCACCACCCAGGGCGGGCCCGGCGATTCCACCCAGATCCTCGTCTACAAGGTCTGGCACGATGCGTTCATCTCTCTCGATCTCGGCGGCTCGGCGGCCCAGTCGGTGATCCTGATGATCATAGTGGTCGGGCTCACGGTGGTGCAGTTCCGCTATATCGAGCGGCGGGTGGAGTACTAGCCGATGGTGGAAAACCGCCCGATATTCAATCTGATCGCGCACCTGACGCTGATCTTCGGCGTCGTGCTCGTCGTCTTCCCCATCTACATCGCCTTCATCGCGTCGACGCAAAGCTCGTCGAGCTTTCTGTCCGGGGTCGTGCCGCTGCTTCCCGCAGGCCACGGGATCGAGAACTACTCCCAGATCCTCGGCAGCGGCTTCTCCGCGGCGGGCTCCGGGCCTGTGGGACCGATGCTTGTCAACAGCTTCATCATGGCGATGGGCATCGCCGTCGGAAAGATCGCGATCTCGATCATCTCGGCCTTTGCCATCGTCTATTTCCGTTTCCCGTTCCGCACGCTCGCCTTCTGGGTGATTTTCGTCACGCTGATGCTCCCGGTCGAGGTGCGCATCCTGCCGACCTATTCCGTGGCGGCCGGACTCGGGCTGCTGAACAGCTATGCCGGGCTGATCCTGCCGGTCATCGCCAGCGCCACGGCGACGTTCCTGTTCCGCCAGTTCTTCATGACGATCCCCGACGAGCTCCTGGAAGCCGCCATGCTCGACAATGCGGGCCCGCTGCAGTTCTTCAAGGACATCGTGCTGCCCCTGTCGCGCACCAACATCGCCGCCCTCTTCGTCATTCTCTTCATATATGGCTGGAACCAGTATCTCTGGCCGCTGATCATCACCACCGACCAGAACATGACGACGGTGGTCGTCGGCATCCAGCAGATGGTCAACGCCGCCGATACCGATCCAAGCTGGCAACTCGTCATGGGAACCGCGATCCTGGCCCTGCTTCCGCCCGTCGCCGTCGTGATCTTCTTCCAGCGCTGGTTCATCAAGGGGCTCACGGAGCCGGAAAAATAACAAACGGGAAGGCTTTCATGGCACGCGTGCACATCGACAAGGTTCGCAAGGTCTATGCCGGCGGGGTGGAAGCCGTCAAAGGCGTCAGCCTCGACATTGCCGATGGCGAACTCGTCGTCCTCGTCGGCCCTTCGGGCTGCGGAAAGTCGACGCTGCTGCGCATGGTCGCCGGCCTGGAGCAGATCTCCGACGGTCAGATCTCGATCGGAGAACGGGTCGTCAACAACGTCAATCCGGCCGACCGCAACATCGCGATGGTGTTCCAGAACTACGCCCTCTATCCGCACATGACCGTCCGCGAGAACCTTGCCTACGGGCTGAGGAACCGCGGCGAGAAGCGGACGGAGATCGAGCGGCGGGTGGACGAAGCGGCGAAGATCCTGGAGATCGGCGACTTTCTCGACCGCAAGCCGCGACAGCTCTCCGGCGGTCAGCGCCAGCGTGTGGCGATGGGCCGGGCGATCGTGCGCGAACCTGCCGCATTCCTGTTCGACGAGCCGTTGTCGAACCTGGACGCCAAGCTGCGCGTGCAGATGCGCGGGGAAATCAAACAGCTGCAGCGGCGGCTGAGGACGACGTCGCTCTATGTGACCCACGACCAGCTGGAGGCGATGACGCTCGCCGACCGGCTCGTGGTCCTCAACAAGGGGCAGATCGAGCAGGTCGGCCGGCCGCTCGAAGTCTACCGGCAGCCGGCATCGACCTTCGTCGCAAGCTTCATCGGCTCGCCCGCCATGAACCTGCTGGCATCGCGCGTGGTCGAGGGACATGCGCTGATCGGCGACGGCCGGCTGAAATGCCCCGGCCGCTTCGCCGGAACAGGGGAGGTGATCGTCGGGCTCCGGCCGGAGGACGCTGCGCTCGCCTCGGATTCGGGCGGCGCGCAACTGACGCTCACGGTCGACTTCGTCGAGGAACTCGGCGCCGAGCGTCTCCTTCACGGCCACTCGGATGGCCACGCGCTGACGATTTCGGTGGATCCCGACACACCGCTCTCCGATACGGTTCCGGTCTCGATCAACGAGAATTCCCTGCATTTCTTCGACCCCGAATCGGGGCGGCGGCTCTAGGGCATCATCCGACCGGAGCGAAGCTGGGATCGACAAGATTTTGCTTGATGAACAATAAGCTGGAGCGCCGGTCCAATTCTGTCGGATCGAACGGCGCCCTGGAGCGTTCCTGGCGAAAACATAATCGCCTTCAATGCTCTATCTCGTTGTTTTTGCGCAATTCCGGCCGCAGAGCCGTTTCACGCTCCTGCTGGAATTTCTCCAGCCGCATCAGTCGTCGAGGGTGCCGGGCCTCGCCGTGGCCGACGGCCGCGAGCCGACAAGCTTGAGCAGGTCGTCGCCGAGGCTCGTCACGCGATGGGCACGGCGGGACAGGATAAGACCGGCCTGCGGTGCGCGCACCTCGACCGTGCCGTCCGCCTCGCCCGGGGCGCGGACGATAGTAACGAGGCAGTCGCCCGCCCCGACGCCATCGCCGGGCGCGACATGATAAAGCAGCGTGCCCGCGGCTGGCGCGCGCACCACCTCGACGTGCCCGATGGGCTCGGCAATGCCGGTCCAGCCAGACGCTGACCGCGCGACGGGCTCCGAAACGACGCCACGGCCGCCAAGAAAGCGATAGAGCCCCCCGGCATCCTTCTCGGCGAGTTCGACGGAAACGTCGCCCCGGCCACGCAGCTCGACCGTCGAGACAGCCCTGGCTGCCCAGTCGAAGCCGCGGTCGGCGATGTCGGCCATCTGCAACAGAGCGGCTTCCTCGAAGGCGGCATCGGAGGTTTCGTCCCACACGATGACCCCCTCCGAGCCGAGGCAGGCGGCGAGATCGTTCATCGAGGGCCAGAGCGGCGCCGGAACGTAGAGGTAGGAAAGCGCCTCGTCGTCGCAGTGCAGGTCGAGCACGATGTCGTGCCCTTTCGCCAGGTCGAGCAGCAGGCTCTTCAGGCGGCGTTCCGCGGCGACGGGCGCCTCCATGCCGAAGTGCCTTGCCTCTCCGTCCGGACCGGGAAGCGGGAAGTCGCGGTTGAAGTTGATGCGGGAGGCGAGGGAGAAACGTCCCGCGTGCTCGTGGAAGAGATATTGCCCCGCGCCGATCGGATTGGCCGCGGGGACGATCGTCACGTCGCCCTTGAGGCGGCCATCCCGCTCTGCTTTCGCGATCATCGGCACCAGGAAATGCAACGCCGCGACGCCGGGCAACTCGTTGGCGTGCAGCGCTGCCTGCAGGTAGGCTTTCGGTGCACTCGCATCACTGCCCGAGAAGTGCAGTACGTCGAGCTGGTAGTGCAGCCCGGCGGTGTCGCCGGGAATGGTCTTGACTGTCTTCCTCATGGCTCCGGCGTTCGGTTGGCCCGTCGACGGCAAACGGGCAGGCCTTCATTCTCAAGTTGCCGCGGCCGGCTCCGGCAGGGCAGAGGGCGGCGCGCAGCTCGGCACTGCGAAAGCACCGTTGGCGGCCCGCCGGCGCGTCCCGGCACCTCTCCCCGGGCCGGGCCCGGAGAGGCTTGCGCTATTCGGCCGGCTTCGGGTGCCTCCGGAAGATTCTCGACAAGTTGTTCCAGAGTTCGACCTTCACGCCCTGCCGCTTCATGATGACGCTCTGCTGGATGACCGACAGCGTGTTGTTCCACGAGTAGTAGATGACGAGGCCGGCCGGGAAGTGCGCCAGCATGAAGGTGAAGACCACGGGCATCCAGGTGAACACCATCGCCTGCGTCTTGTCCGGCGGCGTCGGGTTCATCCGCATCTGCAGGAACATGGTGAAGCCCATGATCAGCGGCCAGACGCCGATCATCAGCGATTCCGGCACGTGATAGGGGAGCAGGCCAAAGAGATTGAAGACCGACGTCGGATCGGGCGCCGAGAGATCCTGGATCCAGCCGAAGAACGGTGCGTGCCGCATCTCGATGGTCGTGTAAAGCACCTTGTAGAGCGCGAAGAAGACGGGGATCTGGAAGAGCATCGGCCAGCAGCCGGCGATCGGATTGATCTTCTCCTCCTTGTAGATCTTCATCATCTCCTGCTGCATGCCCATGCGGTCGTCGCCGTACTTCTCCTTGAGTTCCTGCATGCGCGGCTGAATGCGCTTCATGTTCGCCATCGAGGAATAGGACTTGTTGGCGAGCGGAAAGAAGATGAGCTTGACGACCACCGTGGTGAGGATGATCGCGACGCCGAAGTTGCCAACCAGCTGGTAGAAGAAATCCATCAGGTGGAACATCGGCTTGGTGATGAAGTAGAACCAGCCCCAGTCGATCATCAGATCGAACTGCTTGATGTGCAGATTGTCGCGGTACGAGTTGACCAGCGGCACCCGCTTGGCACCGGCGAAGACGAGGTTCTCCACCTTCCCGGTCTGGCCGGGGGCGACAGTCACCGGATCCGCCTTGAAGTCGGTCTGGTAGCGCGGCCGGCCGTCCTTGAAATAGGCGAAGCGGCCGGTGAAACGCTCGCCGTCACGCGGGACGAGCGCAGTCGCCCAGTACTTGTCGGTCATGCCGAGCCAACCTTCGGTGGCGGCAGGCTCGGTGTCCGTGCCATCGCTCTCGATCGAGGAGTACTTCACCTCCTTGAGCCCGGCGTCGCCGAAGACTCCGATCGGGCCTTCGTGCAGGATATAGGTCGAACGGTCCTGTGGCTTGTAGAAACGCGTGATGCGGCCGTAGGGCACCAGGGAGACCGCCGCGCTTCCGGTGTTTTCGACCGTGTCCGTCACGGTAAACATGTAGTGGTCGTCGACGGCGATCTTGCGGTCGAAGGTCAGCCCCCGGTCGTTCGTCCAGGTCAGCACGACCGGAGACGACGGCGTCAGCTTGCCGCCGCTCTTGATCTTCCAGACGGTGTCGGGACCGGGAACCGGGCCCGTCCCGGAATTCCCGATGTAGCCATATTCCGCGAAGTAGCCATGCTCGGACTGCGCCGGGCTCAGCAGGGTTATGCGCGGGCTGTTCTTGTCGACGGTCTCGCGGTAGTCGTTGAGCTTGAGATCGTCGAAGCGCGCGCCCTTCAGGTTGATGGAGCCGGTGACGGCAGGGGTCTCGATCGGAACCCGCCGTGTCTGCTTCAGGATCGCCTCGCGCGACATGGACGCCGCGGGCTGCTGCTCGGCACCCGCGGGAAGGCCGGCATTCCCGGAAGGCTGCGGGGCGGTCGCCGGGGCGCTTCCGGATGACGCGGGGGCCTTTTCCGCCGGCTTCGGCGCCGTCGTCGTCTCGGTCTGGTTCGCCTGTCGCGAGGCGTGCTCGCGCGCGACCCGGGGACTGACGTAGAAATACTGCCAGGCGATCAGAACGAGCACGGAAAGCGCAATCGCGACAATATAGTTGCGGTTATTGTCCATCTTTCATCCTTGATGGCCGGCGTTCCTGCAAGCTGGCCTTGCTTTCGGGCGGACGATCCGCCGGCGGGGTCCTCTTTCCCGCGAGATCGCCATGCGCGCCCTCCGCCGCGGCGGGCTCGTGGCCAAGCCCTGCGGCCCTTGTCGCGCGCGGGCCTTCGATGCGGGCTTTGAGCGCCGAGGTCAAGCGGGAAAACGACGCATCGAGCGTGTCGCGGCGCGCCACCAGCACGTAGTCATGGCCGGGCCGCATCGCAAAACGGCCGGCGAGCCGCACCGCCTCCCTGAGGCGTCGCCGCATTCGGTTTCTCTCGACCGCGTTGCCTTGCCGCTTGGTGACCGTGAAACCGACACGGGGCTGGCCGCCGTCGCCCCGGTCGCGTACCTCGAGAAGGAAGTACGGCCCCTTGCGCCGCTCTCCGGCACGCATGGCGAGATATTCCGGCCGGGTCTTCAGCCGGCCGGCCGTCTTCGGTGTCTCGTCCGGAGCCAATGGCCGTGCACGCCGCGGGCAGGCGGCCTCAGGCCGAGAGGCGCTTGCGGCCGCGCGCGCGGCGGGCCGAGAGCACCTTGCGACCGCCCTTGGTTGCGAGTCGCGCGCGAAAGCCGTGGCGCCGTTTGCGCACGAGCTTGGAAGGCTGGAATGTACGCTTCGTCATTTATAGATACCGCGGTGTGCGGCCCTTCTTGAACTGCGGGATTGCAGGAGCGTTGTCGTCGTCCGCCGCCCGGCCTTGCAGGCCCTGTCGGCGACGCGAACGGCCGGCTTATAGGCAGGATAGGCGTCCGAAGTCAATGGAAGCCGCGTGATTCGAGGGAAGACGGCACCTCCGTTCGGCGATTCCGGGCGCCTCACGCCTTCGTGTTCGTCTCGCGCCGCAAAATCACGCAGGCTTCAGTGCCAGCGATCAGAAGTCATTGGCTGCCGCAGGCGAAAGCGCCTAGCTCTGGGAGCCGGAACACAGCTACTCTTGAGACGAGTTTCATCGCCACCATGGCCGCGATCGACGGGAAAATGTGCGAGACGAGCGACGACCAACCTGCCGGCACGGGCGACGGGACCCCGCCGGCGCCCGGCCACGCCGGGCGCCGCTGGCTGCGGTTCCTGCCGCTGGCAGTTGCCGCCGCCGGGCTTGGCGTCGGCTATGCGGCCGGCCTGCAGCACTATCTTTCCTTCGGCGTTCTTGTCGAAAAGCGCGGCGACCTGCTGGGCTTTGTCGCCCGCCACGGCCCGGCATCGGCGCTCGTCTTCGTCCTCTCCTACGCGCTCGCGGTCGCCTTCTCGTTTCCCGCAGCGTCGGTTCTGACCGTGATCGGCGGCTTTCTCTTCGGATGGCTCGCCGGCGGGGCAATGACGGCCGTCGCGGCGACCGCCGGTGCCACGGCAATTTTCCTCGCCGCCCGCACGGCCTTCGGCGAGGTGCTCAGGCGCAGGGCCGGGTCGAGGTTCGACAGGCTCGCGGCCGGCTTCGAGGACAATGCGTTCAGCTATCTGCTGGCACTGAGACTTGCGCCGATATTCCCGTTCTTCGTCGTCAACATCGCTCCCGCCTTCTTCCGCGTCAGCCTCCGGGACTATGTGGTCGCAACCTTCGCCGGAATCCTCCCCGGGACGTTCGCCTATGCCTGGCTCGGCCAGGGCCTCGACAGCGTGATCGTCGCGGCGAGCAGGGCCGGCCGGGACGTCTCGCTTTCCGACCTCGTCACCTGGCAGATCACGCTCGCCTTCGCCATCCTGGCGGCGGTGGCCGCCGTGCCGCCCCTCATCCGCCGGAAGTTGCGACGGTGAGCGGCCGGATTTCCTTAAGGTTCGCCGGCTAGACTGCGTTGACGGACGCCCGCCGGAACCCCGCGAATGCCAGCTTTCCCAGATACAAGAGCCTCCCCATGCCCGAATGCCTCACCCCCGACATCTGCGTCATCGGCGCCGGTTCTGCGGGACTCACGGTCGCCGCCGCGGCGGCGGCCTTCGGCACGAGCGTCGTACTGATCGAGCGCGGCGAGATGGGGGGCGATTGCCTCAACACCGGCTGCGTGCCCTCCAAGGCACTGATCGCCGCCGCGCGCCATGCGCATGCAATCTCCGAAGCGCCGCGTTTCGGCATCGGGGCGGGCAGCGGCACGGCCGACTTCCGCAAGGTCCGGGCGCATGTGCGTTCCGTCATCGAGGAGATCGCCCCGAACGACTCGGTCGAGCGCTTCACGGCGATGGGCGTGACGGTGATCAGGGAGAACGCCGCGTTCGCCGACCCGCGCACGGTCGTCGCCGGCGACTTCCGGATCCGTGCGCGCCGGTTCGTCGTCGCGACCGGCTCGGCGGCGGCCATCCCGCCGATCCCGGGGCTTGCCGATACGGACTACCTCACCAACGAAACGCTTTTCGACCTGGACACGCGGCCGGACCACCTCGTCGTCATCGGCGGCGGACCCATCGGCCTGGAGATGGCCCAGGCCCATCGCCGGCTTGGCGCGGAAGTCACCGTCATCGAGGCCGCGTCGGCGCTGGCGAAGGACGATCCGGAACTCGTCGCGATCCTTCTCGACAGGCTCGCGGCGGAGGGAGTGACGGTGCTGGCGAAGACCACCGTGACGTCCGTGGAGCAACCGGAAGGACGCGGCGTGCGGATCGCCTGCGAAAATGCCGGCGGACCTCGCCTCGTGGAGGGCGACGCATTGCTCGTCGCAACCGGAAGGGCGCCACGGACCGAAGGACTTGGCCTCGATGCGGCCGGCATCGCGCACGACGACGGGGGCATCGTGGCCGGCAAGGGCCTGCGCACCTCCAACCGGCGCGTCTATGCGGTCGGCGACGTGGTGTCCGGGGGTCTGCGCTTCACGCATGTCGCCGGCTACCAGGCGGGCCTCGTCGTCCAGCAGATCCTCTTCCGGGCGCCGGCACGCGAGAAGCGCGAGACGATCCCCTGGGTCACCTTTACCGATCCGGAACTCGCCCATGTCGGCCTTCACGAGGCTGAAGCCCGGAAGCGCCATCGCAGGATCCGGGTCCTGCGGTGGCCCTTCGCCGAGAACGACCGTGCGAAGGCGGAACGGCAGACCGATGGCCTGATCAAGATCGTGACGGACCGCAGAGGCCGCATTCTCGGCGCGTCCATCCTCGGCGCCTGCGCCGGCGAGATGATCGGCCAGTGGTCGCTCGCCGTTGCGAAGAAACTCACGGTCGCGGACATGCGCGGCTGCATCCTTCCCTACCCGACCATGAGCGAGATTGGAAAACGCGCGGCGCTCACCTATTATGATCCCGTGACGCGCAGACCATCCGTGCGTCGACTTGTGCGGTTCCTGGCCCGCTTCGGCTAGGGCGTCCGCACCGGAGGGCACCGGAGGCGATGAGCAGAGAGAACGCCGCCCGCAACGGCGGGATCGCCACGTTCGAGGAGCGCCCGGGCCACAGCCTGTCGCGCAAGCTCCTGCTTCTGACCGTGCTCTTCGTGATGATTGCCGAAGTGCTCATCTTCGTGCCCTCGGTCGCAAACATGCGGGTCCGCTGGCTCAGGGACCAGTTGAACAAGGCCGCCGGCACCAGCGTCATCATCGACGGGCTTCAGGACATCAAGCTGCCGGAGCAACTGCAGAAGGAAGCTCTGATGGCGACCGGCACGAAGGCGATCGCGCTGCGCAAGGACGGCGCGACCCGCCTGATCGCCGCGACCGAGGACATGCCGAGCGACGTCGCTGCAAGTTATGATCTTGCCGGAATCGACCCGGCGTCGGCCATCGCCGACGCCTTCGACGAACTGATCTTCGGAGGCCACCGTGCGATCCGGGTCTACGGGCCTGTCGGAGACAGCACGATGGTGCTCGACATGGTGCTCGACGACGGGCCGCTCCGGCACGCGATGCTGATCTATTCCCGCAACGTGCTGGTCCTTTCGCTGATCATTTCCCTGATCACCGCGAGCCTCGTCTTCTTCGCCATCGACCGGGTGATGATCCGGCCGATCCGGCGCATGACCGACAGCATGCGCGCCTTCTCGCAGGCGCCGCAGGATCCGGGCCGCATCATCAGGCCCGGCGGGCAGAACGACGAGATCGGACTTGCCGAACGGCACCTGGCGGCGATGCAGACAGAGCTCCACCGGATGCTGAAGGAGCAGAAGAACCTCGCCGACCTCGGACTCGCGGTTTCCAAGATCAACCACGACATGCGCAACATCCTTTCCTCGGCGCAGCTGATGTCGGACAGGCTGGCGATGGTCAACGACCCGGTGGTGAAGCGTCTGGCGCCGAAGCTCCTGAGAACGATCGACAGGGCCGTCGGCTATACGGGCGAGGTGATGGCCTATGGCCGTACGCGCGAGCCGGAGCCGAAGCGGCGCTATCTGAAGCTCGCGGCCCTGGTCGAGGACGTCCGGGACCTGCTGGCGCCCGAACGCGACACCGGCATCGAGTTCGTCATCGACGTTCCACGCGACCTCGAAGTCGAGGCCGACAGCGAACAGCTGTTCCGGGTGATACACAATCTCGCCCGCAACGCCTTCCAGGTGATGCAGGCCGACGACCGCAGCGATCCGGCCCTTGTTCGCCGGATCACGGTCTCGGCCGAGCGCCACGGCAGCGTCGCGACGATCCTCGTCGACGACACCGGGCCGGGCATGCCGGCGAAGGCGCGCGAGAACCTGTTTTCCCCGTTCCGCGGCGCGGCCCGCGCCGGGGGGACGGGGCTCGGACTGGCCATCGCCCGGGAACTCGTCGCGGCCCATGGCGGCACCATCGAGCTCGTCGAAAAGCGGGCACCCGGAACAAGCTTCCGCATCACGCTTCCAGACCAGCCGGTCGACTTGAAGCGGTTCCGCGATATCGGCTGAACCCTCCGGGCCGCCAACCTGCGCCGCCGAGATTTTTGCCGCACCCCGGCTTGCAATCCTTCACCCGGTCAATTAGGTACTCGGTCGCGCGGTCGACCGCGCAATCGCGCCCGTAGCTCAGCTGGATAGAGCACCAGACTACGAATTTGGGGGTCAGAGGTTCGAATCCTTTCGGGCGCGCCATTTTTTCTTTTTCAGGCTTTTTCCCTTTAACTTGTTGGTTTCACGAATCTTTTCGAGTTCGAACATGGCTGAATTTCAGCTTTTGGCCTTCAGTCGAAAAAGTGGTTCATTGGGGCAGGAGCAAGCGATTCTGAGCCCTGCAACACCCTGTAAAACTGCGGCTTCTTGAAAGGGCTTTCGGAGTTCGAACTTTTTCGAGTTCAACCCTGGGGGCGCTGCCCCCTACGCCACTTCAAGCGCGATCTGCATGACCGTAAATCCGTTTGGCCTCTTCCCGCTGACCGCAAGATGTGTGTTGTAATACAACACTCCCTTGTCAAGGGAGACGCTGCGCTCTCCCGTTGCATCCCTCTCGCCAGGTCATGTCCTGTCTTGGCACGGACGATCTGGTGAGTTCAAGCGGATTGGCGTGCACGAAGAGCCACGGAGCCTTTCAATCAAGTGGTTTTGCAGATCAGTCTCCACGTTTTCGAGCGATGTAGAAGCCATAGCTGACAAAATCCCGATTGCGTTCGTAGAGCGCGATCTCGATTTCTTCTGCCTCAACGATGGCTTTGGCGGCAGTTGAATTGTTGTGCGCGCTTAGAAACTCTTGGAAACGATTCTGCATTGGCTGGTAGTAATTGCCGATCCAGCAATGCTCCGGCAATGAAAAATAACCTATGGGAGAGAAACCATGCCGCTCCAGAATTGCGATCTTGGCAGATGCCGTATCGATCTCAGGGTATTCAGCATCCCAATGGGCTTGAAGTTCATCCGGGCGTTTATTCGTGAGCCAAGTGATCTCCGACACGGCCAGAATACCGCCGGGTTTTAGGAATGATCGCCATGCGATCACGCCAGCCTCAAAGCCCATGTTATAAATGGCTCCTTCGGCCCAGATTGCATCCAGTTCCGCATCTGCGAATGGCAGTTCGTCCATCGACCGGGCAAGCGTTGTGATCCTGTCCTCGAGACCAAACCGCTTGGAGGACTCATTAAGGACGTTCAGGAACTCGGGAAACAGATCAATAGCCGTGATTTGTGCGTCTAGCTGCTGCGCAAGAACAAGTGTGGATGCACCAGTGCCACAACCTATATCGGCTATCTTCAGGTTCGATTGCCCCCGTAGCCCCGACATGTCGATTGCAAGACAGGTTTCCTTGTCGCCGCCCGGTCCTTGGCGCGCACCACCCTTGTGCAGTTCTACGAGCAGCTTTAGGTCATCCATGATTTATTATCCATTATTTCAACAGGTTGCCATAGTCTCGACCACAGCGCCAGTGGAACTGAAATGTTCGAACTCACCTCTCGGAAGCGCGCCATTTTCCTGCTTGTAGATCCCGGAGACACAGGCAACAGGCCGGACCCAAGACATGGGTGACAACCCCGTGCCGGATGGGTTGTCGATGGTTTGCAGGGGTTTTCTGCTTTTGTTGCAGCGCTCGGCCGGAAGCCTCATTGCGGGGGCGGCGCGCGGGGGGTTCCGCCAAGTCTTTTCGATGAAGGCCCGGAAACTGGCCTGCCGCGGGAAGAGTTCCGATCCCGGCGGGCGGACCGGTCGTGGGGGGTGGCTCAGGGAACCGCCTTCAGCCTGGCGGCGAAGCGGCGGGCATTCTCCACATATCGTTCGGCCGAGCGGCGGAGGCCGAGAATCGCCTCCTCGTCCAGTTCGCGGATCACCCTGGCCGGGGAACCGACGACGAGGGAATTGTCGGGGATGGCCTTGCCCTCGGTGACGAGCGCCCCTGCGCCAACCAGGCAATTGCGGCCGATCCTCGCCCCGTTGAGCACGATGGCGCCCATGCCGATCAGGGAATTGTCGCCAATGGTGGCGCCGTGGACGATGGCGCGGTGGCCTATGGTGCATCCTTCGCCGACGACGACGGGAAAGCCCGGATCGGTATGCATGACCACATGGTCCTGGACGTTGCTGCGCGCTCCGATCCTGATCGGATCATTGTCGCCGCGCAGGACCGCGCCGAACCAGATCCCGACATCTTCTCCGAGGAAGACCCGGCCGATCACGGCCGCATCGCCGGCAACCCAGGAAAAGCCCGACGGAAGGGATGGCATGACATCGTCCAGGGCAAAAAGGGCCATCGCCCGACTCCTCTTCTCGTCCGGCCCGATACCGGCGTGCTTCGGCCTCAGGCAAGACTGCCTCCGAAGGCAACCGCCGCGCAAGGCCCGCTTCGACGTTGATGGTTACAGAATCGACGGTTACGGTTGAAACCATCATGGGTTTCGAGTGACCGGGAGGGTCCGCGATGCAAGATGATCGCACGACGACGCAGGCGCGGCCCGGCGCGGACCGGCCGGCGCCGGGCTACATGCCGGGATTCGGCAACGACTTCGAGACCGAATCGCTGCCGGGAGCGCTGCCCCAGGGGCAGAACAGCCCGCAGCGCTGCGCCTACGGGCTCTATGCCGAGCAGCTTTCGGGGTCGCCCTTCACCGCGCCGCGCGGAACGAACGAGCGCTCCTGGCTCTATCGGATCCGGCCGAGCGTGCGGCACACCAGCCGCTTTTCGCCGGCCTCCTACCCCCACTGGAAGACCGCGCCGTGCCACGACGAGCACGGGCTGGCACTCGGCCAGCTTCGCTGGGATCCGATAGCTTCACCGGATGCGGCGACCGACTTCCTGTCGGGCATGCGCACCATGACGACGGCAGGAGACGCGGCGACCCAGGCCGGCATGGCTGCGCACGCCTATGTCCTCAACGCCGACATGGTCGACGACTACTTCTTCGATGCCGATGGAGAGTTGCTGATCATTCCGCAGGAGGGCGGCATCCGTGTCTTCACGGAAATGGGCATCATGGATACCCGGCCGAACGAGATCGCGCTCGTGCCGCGCGGCATGCTCTTCAAGGTCTCCCGCCTCGACGGTGCCGGCGAGGCGCGCGGCTATGTCTGCGAAAACTACGGGGCCAAGTTCACCTTGCCCGACCGGGGGCCGATCGGCGCCAACTGCCTGGCCAATCCGCGCGACTTCAAGACGCCCGTGGCCGTCCTTCGAGGACAAGGAGACGGACTGCAGAGTCACCGTCAAATGGTGCGGCCGGTTCTTCTGCACGGACATCGGCCACTCGCCGCTCGACGTCGTTGCCTGGCATGGCAATTATGCGCCGTACAAGTACGACCTCGATACCTTCTCTCCGGTCGGCGCCATCCTGTTCGACCACCCGGATCCGTCGATCTTCACGGTCCTGACGGCGCCTTCAGGGGAGGCCGGAACGGCGAATGTCGATTTCGTCATCTTTCCTCCGCGCTGGCTCGTCGCCGAGCACACCTTCCGCCCGCCGTGGTACCACCGCAACATCATGAGCGAGTTCATGGGGCTGATCCGCGGCCAGTACGACGCCAAGGAAAAGGGCTTCGTACCCGGCGGCATGAGCCTGCACAACATGATGCTGCCGCACGGACCGGACACCTTCGGCTTCGAAAAGGCGAGCGAGGCCGAGCTGGCGCCGCAGAAGCTGGCGGACACGATGGCCTTCATGTTCGAGACCCGCTTTCCGCAACAGGTCACCAGCTTCGCGGCGACATCGGAAAAGCTGCAGGACGACTACATAGATTGCTGGCAGGGTCTCGAGCGGCGATTCGACGGAACGCCGGAAGGGCGCGGCTAGGGGCCGGACGCCGGCAGGAGGACGAACATCATGAGCGAGACCGTGCTCTACGAATACTGGCGCTCGTCGGCGAGCTACCGGGTGCGCATCGCCCTCCACCGACTTGGAATCGCTTATCGCAGCGTGCCGGTAGACCTGACCGGCGGCGAGCACCGGTCGCCCGGCTACCTGTCGCGCAACCCGCAGGGGCTCGTGCCTTCGCTGGAAATCGACGGCCAGCTGCTGACCCAGTCTCTCGCGATCATAGAATATCTCGACGAAACCCGGCAGGCCGGCTTCCTGCCGCCCCAGGCGGCGGAGCGCGCGCGCGTTCGCGCGCTCGCCCATGCCGTCGCGATGGATATCCATCCTGTCTGCAACATGTCCGTCGCAGCGCATGCCATGGAGATCGCCGGCGGCGGCGAGGAAGTTCGCATCGCGTGGATGCGGAAGTTCATAGGCGGGGGGCTGGCCGCGGTCGAGACGATGCTGCACCATCCGTCGACGGGCAGGTTCTGCCATGGCGACAGGCCCGGACTCGCGGACTTCTGCCTCGTGCCGCAGCTCTACAACGCCCGGCGCTGGGGCGTCGAGACCGGCAATCTGGAAGCCGTGCGCCGCATCGGCGAAGCCTGCGCTGCGCTGCCGGCATTCCAGGCAGCCAGCCCGGAGATGGCAGCCGGGCATGCGTGAGCACGACCGGCAGCCGGCCGCGAGCGAAGCGGGCCGACCGGGCTACTCGGCCGCCTCTGCCTTGATTGCCCCGCGGCGAATCTGATCCTCCTCGATCAACTCGAAAAGCGCCCGGAAATTTCCCTCGCCGAAGCCCTCGTCGCCCTTCCTCTGGATGAATTCGAAGAAGATCGGGCCGATGACCGTCCTGGAGAAGATCTGCAGCAGGATCTTCGTCACCCCGCCGTTCACGACACCCTCGCCATCGATCAGGATGCCGTGCTTCTTCATCCGTTCCACCGGCTCGTCGTGGCCGCTTACACGCTCGTACGACTTCTTGTAGTAGACGTCGGGCGGGCCGGGCATGAACTTCAGCCCGTTTTCGGCGAGCTTGTCGGTGGCATCGTAGATCGCGTCGGTGCCGACGGCGATGTGCTGGATGCCTTCGCCCCTGTACTTCTTCAGGTATTCGACGATCTGGCTCGTCTCGTCCTTCGATTCGTTCAGCGGGATGCGGATCTTGCCGCACGGGCTGGTGATCGCCCTGGAGACGAGGCCGGTGATCCGCCCGTCGATGTCGAAATAATGGATCTGCCTGAAGTTGAAGATTTCGCGGTAGAACTCCCACCACTTGTCCATGTTGCCACGATAGACGTTGTGGGTGAGGTGGTCGAGATAGTAGAAGCCGACCCCCTCCGGCCGCGGATCGCGCTCTGCGAGCCAGTCGAACTCGGCGTCGTAGGCCGAGCCCTTCTCCCCGTAGGCCTCGATGAAATAGATCAGCGAGCCGCCGATGCCGACGATCGCCGGGGCGTCCATGACCTTGTCGCCGCCGGTGTACTCCCTTGCCCCTTTCGAGACGGCATGCTCCAGCGCATGTTTCGCGTCGACCACGCGCCAGGCCATCGACGCGGCGCACGGCCCGTGTTCATCGACAAACCTCATGGCGTGCGAGCCGGGTTCGGCATTGACGACGTAATTGATGTCGCCCTGCCGCCAGACGGTCACGTCCTTGTTCCTGTGCCTCGCGACCGCCGTGTAGCCCATGCGGGAGAACAGTTCGGCGAGCTTTTCCGGATCGGAATGCGCGAACTCGACGAATTCGAAGCCGTCGGTGCCGGCGGGATTGTCGCGAGTGATCCTGGCCGGTGGTGCGTCGTGCGGAAAAGGTCCCATAGTCGTTGCTCCTCTCGGTCCTTGCATTGCGCGGGGCCGCCATGTTCCCGGCCTGGGGAGACTATGACGCAAGCTGCGCGCACGGAGTTCGCAATATTTGTGTCCACGGAGCCTGTTTTGCCGTATCCTTGCATCTGGCGCGCTGATTTGCATGTTTCACTGCATACCGCTCTCGTGCCATGCCGATCGAGCCTAACGTCTTCGGTCTTTCAAGGCGCGCCGGCGCCTACGCCTAATGGCTGGACTGCGGCGCAGGAAAGCCAAATGGCCGACGAGGACCCCCATGCGTTCTTCTTGTCGGTATTCCGCGCCACGCCAGCATGGCGAAAGGAGCCGCAATGGACATCGAGGAAGAGCAGCGCGTTCGCGAACTGATGGCGAGAGTGCTCATGCTGGAGACGATCCAGACCAGCATGTGCACCTTTCTCGCCGGTCATCCGGCAATGTCGGAGGACTTCATCGACAAGATCTTCGGCGACGCCGAGAACGAGCTCCGCGTGATGGCCATCCACCATGCGGGGGAGGGACCGGATTCCGCCCGCACCGCCGATCTGGCGCTGGTGTACCTCGCCGAGAATGCGAGAACAATGCAATCGGCGATGAAGCGGGGGGAGATCGACGGAGGCCGACCGGCGCTTCAGGGCCGCGAGTAGATCCAGAGCCGCGCCGGCGGGATGTTGCGAACCACCCAATCGAGCGGCTTGACGCCGAAGCTCGAGCGCTTCGTCGAAACCGGGGAGACCGCCCCGTAGGATATCTGGACAACGGGCCGCCCGGCCGGAAGCCGGTCAAGCAGCCGTTCGACCAGGTCGACGCGCTGCTCCATCGGGAAATTGAGGAGAGGGATCGCCGAGATCACCGAATCGAACATGTCCGCCCCGGTTCCCGACAGCGTCGAGTCCAGTTCGAACGCGTCTCCGCGGATGAAGCGGACGCCGGGGTAGCCGGCAACGAGACCTTCGAAGAAGTCGGGCGAATATTCGATGGAGACCAGCCGCTCGGGCGCCACTCCCCGCTCCAGGATCGCCTTCGTGACGGCGCCGGTTCCGGGACCGAGTTCGAGCACGGGCAAGGCGGAAGCGACGTCGATGACGCTCGCCATCCGGCGCGCAGTGACCGGCGAAGTGGGAGCTATGGCGCCAACGGTCTTCGGACCGTCGATCCAGCCCTTGAAGAAGCGGATTTCGTCATCGAACTTTTCAGCAAACCGCTTTTGAAGCTGGAGCACCATTATGTCATTCCTCCCCGGCCCCGCTCGGGGTCCTTTCGTTGCCCGTAGACATCGGGCAGGCAGCCGGTGCGTCCGGCACCGGCGTGAACTCTTGCTAAGATTTGTGGGGCAAGCAAGGCAGCTTCCTCCCTGATTGCTGACTTCGCCCCGATCGCCCGTCCCGCGCCGGTGTCATTCCGCCGGCAGAAAGTCTGTCCTCACTCACTGAGCGTGTCGAAAAAATCCTTCATTCGCGAGAAGAAACCGGAGGATTCCGGGCTGTTCTCCTTCGACGACAGCTGCTCGAACTCCAGCAGAAGCTCGCGCTGGCGCTTCGTGAGGTTCTGCGGCGTCTCGATTGCGATCTGAATGTAGAGGTCGCCGGTCTGGTTGGAGCGCAGGACCGGCATTCCCTTGCCCTTCAGGCGGAACTGACGGCCGTTCTGCGTGCCCTCGGGCACGGAGACGCGGGATTTGGTACCGTCGAGCGTCGCCACCTCGAACTTGCCGCCGAGAGCCGCCGTCGTCATCGAAACCGGCACCGAGCAGAAGAGATCGGCACCGTCGCGCTGGAAGAACTCGTGAGGCTTCACCGACAGGAAGATGTAGAGGTCGCCGGACGGTCCGCCGCGCAAGCCCGCTTCGCCTTCGCCGGCCAGGCGGATCCGGGTCCCGTCTTCGATGCCGGCGGGGATGTTGACCGACAGGGACCGCTCTTCGGTCACGCGTCCCTGGCCATGGCACTTGACGCAGGGGTCGGTGATGGTCTGGCCGCGGCCGTGGCAGGTGGGGCAGGTGCGCTCGACGGAGAAGAAGCCCTGCGAGGCGCGAACCCGGCCGTTGCCGCCGCATGTCTGGCACGTCTGCGGGCTGGTTCCGGGCTTGGCGCCGGATCCCGAACAGACGTCGCAGGTGATCGAGGTCGGCACGTGGATCTGCGCGGTCTTGCCGGCGAACGCTTCCTCGAGCAGAATCTCCATGTTGTATCGAAGATCGGCGCCACGCTCGCGACCGCCGGCGCCACGCCTCGTCCGGGCGCCGCCCATCATCTCGCCGAAGATATCCTCGAAAATATCGGAGAAGCCGCCGGCGCCTCCGAAGCCCGAGCCGCCGAAGCCGCCGCCTCCGCCCATGCCGCCGTTCTCGAAAGCCGCGTGGCCGAAACGGTCGTAGGCGGCCCGCTTCTGCGGGTCCTTGAGAGTCTCGTAAGCCTCGTTAATTTCCTTGAAGCGGATTTCCGCAGTCTTGTCGTCGGGATTCTTGTCAGGGTGATATCTCATCGCGAGCTTGCGGAAGGCGCTTTTCAGCTCCTTTTCGTCCGCGCCCTTCGAAACACCCAGCGTTTCGTAGAAATCAGCCTTCGCCATGGACAAACCGGCCCCTCGAACATGCAGCCCGGCCGCGCGCGTGGTGCGCTTCGCGGCCGGGCAATTTCAGCAGATCTTACGCGGACTTCTTGGTGTCGTCGTCGTTGACTTCCTCGTAGTCCGCATCGACGACGTCCTCGCCGCTCTTCTCGGCATCCGCCGCAGCGTCGCCGGCAGCCTGCTCGGCCTGGTTCGCCTCGTACATGGCCTGGCCGAGTTTCATGGACACTTCCGCCAGCTTCTGGGTCTTGGCCTTGATGTCCTCCGGATCAGGCTCGGAAGCCTCGGTCGCGGTCTTGAGTTCGGCGAGGGCGTCCTCGATCGACTTGCGATCGTCGGCCGAAACCTTGTCGCCGTAGTCCTTGAGCGACTTCTCGGTCGAATGCACGAGGCTCTCCGCCTGGTTCCTCGCCTCGACGGCCTCGCGACGCTTCTTGTCGTTCTCGGCGTTGGCCTCGGCGTCCTTCACCATCTTCTCGATGTCGGCGTCGGAAAGGCCGCCGGACGCCTGGATGCGGATCTGGTGCTCCTTGCCGGTGCCCTTGTCCTTGGCATTCACGTTGACGATGCCGTTGGCGTCGATGTCGAAGGTCACCTCGATCTGCGGCACGCCGCGCGGCGCCGGCGGGATGCCGACGAGGTCGAACTGGCCGAGCAACTTGTTGTCGCCGAACATCTCGCGCTCGCCCTGACCCACGCGGATCGTCACCGCGTTCTGGTTGTCCTCGGCGGTCGAGAAGACCTGGGACTTCTTGGTCGGGATCGTCGTGTTCCGGTCGATCAGCCGGGTGAACACGCCGCCGAGCGTCTCGATGCCGAGCGACAGCGGGGTCACGTCGAGCAGAAGCACGTCCTTGACGTCACCCTGAAGCACGCCGGCCTGGATTGCGGCGCCGATGGCGACGACCTCGTCCGGATTGACGCCCTTGTGCGGCTCCTTGCCGAAGAACTGCTTGACGACCTCCTGGACCTTCGGCATGCGCGTCATGCCGCCGACGAGGACAACCTCGTCGATCTCGGCTGCCTGGATGCCGGCGTCCTTCAGCGCTGCCTTGCAGGGCTGGACGGTGCGCTGCACCAGATCGTCGACGAGGCTCTCGAACTTGGCACGAGACAGCTTCATCGTCAGATGCTTCGGTCCGGACTGATCGGCCGTGATGAACGGCAGGTTGATCTCGGTCTGCGAGGAGGACGAGAGCTCGATCTTCGCCTTCTCGGCGGCCTCCTTCAGCCGCTGCAGCGCAAGCTTGTCCTTGCGCAGGTCGATGCCCTGCTCCTTCTTGAACTCGTCGGCCAGATACTCGACGAGGCGCATGTCGAAGTCCTCGCCGCCGAGGAAGGTGTCGCCGTTGGTCGACTTCACCTCGAAGACGCCGTCGCCGATTTCCAGCACGGAGATGTCGAAGGTGCCGCCGCCGAGGTCGTAGACGGCGATCGTCTTGCCGTCCTTCTTGTCGAGGCCGTAGGAGAGGGCGGCGGCCGTCGGCTCGTTGATGATGCGCAGCACGTCGAGGCCGGCGATCTTGCCGGCGTCCTTGGTGGCCTGGCGCTGGGCGTCGTTGAAGTAGGCGGGGACGGTGATGACGGCCTTCTCGACCTTCTCGCCGAGATAGGATTCGGCGGTCTCCTTCATCTTCTGGAGGACCATCGCGGATATCTGCGACGGCGAATACTTCTCGCCGTGCGCCTCGACCCAGGCGTCGCCGTTGTCCGCCCTGACGATCTTGTAGGGCACCATGTCCTTGTCCTTCTGCGTCGTCGGGTCGTCGTAGGTCCGGCCGATCAGGCGCTTGATCGCGAAGAGGGTGTTTTCCGGGTTGGTCACCGCCTGGCGCTTGGCCGGCTGGCCGACGAGACGTTCGCCGTCGTCCGATAAAGGCGACCATGGAGGGCGTGGTGCGGGCGCCTTCGGCATTCTCGATGACCTTCGCGTCCTTGCCGTCCATGACGGCGACGCAGGAATTGGTCGTTCCGAGGTCGATACCGATAACTTTAGCCATGCTTTTCTCTCCTTGAAGCGGGCTGTCCGGACCCGTTCAGGCATTCCGGCTGACAGCCCCTAACGGGAACAGTTTTTCCTTGAGCCACGGGCGCATGCCGCAGCGATGCGGCGTATATAAGGAGGCCTGTTTTCGACTGCAAGTCGCCGGCACGTGCGCGGCGGTCCGCAAATGATGCGAATCCGGTGCCGCGACGGCCCGCCCCGGGAGCGATACCGTCCGGCCTCAGCGCGTCCAGAAGGCCGGAAGGAGAACGACATAGAAGGTGGCGAGCTCCAGCCGACCGAGAAGCATTGCGAGCATGACCAGCCATTTCGCCGTGTCCGGAATCGAGCTGAAGTTGGTCGCCGGCCCGACGACGGGACCGAGGCCCGGGCCGGCGTTGGCCATGCCCTGCGCGATCGCCGAGGTGGCGGAGAGGAAATCGAGCCCCGTCGCCATCATCGCCAGCGACAGGAGGAGGAGCGTCATCAGGTAGAGGAAGAAGAAGTTGCGGACGGCGCTGATCTCGGCCTCGTCGACCGGCTTGCACTGGTAGCGCGTGACGACGACCGAGTTCGGCGACAGCATGCGCCTGAGGCTCGTGACCATGCCGGAGATCAGGATCTGCCAGCGGAAGACCTTGATGGATCCGGCGGTCGAGCCGGCGCAGCCGCCGATGAGGTAGAGCATGAAGAAGAGGCCGATGGCGAAGCTGCCCCAGGAGGAGAAGTCGCGTCGTGGCGAAGCCGGTGTCGGTGATGATGGAGGTGACGTTGAAGGCCGAGACGCGCAACGCGTGCGGCGGCGCCATGCCCTGGCTGATGTTCCAGACCGTCGACGAGGCCGATCGCGAGCAGCGTCACGAGGATGAAGGGCTTGATCTGCTCGTCGAGGCGCGCCGCCGCGGCCGCGCTGGACGATGAAGACGGCGTAGAAGGCGAGCGGCAGCGCGCCGGCGACCATGAAGACCTCGGTGACGACCTCGATCGGCACGGAATTGTAGAAGCCGATGGAGGCGTCCTTGGTCGAGAAGCCGCCGGTGGCGATCGTCGCCATCGCGTGGTTCACCGCGTCGAAGGCCGGCATGCCGGCGGCCGCCATGCAGATCGCGCAGGCGAGCGTCAGCGAGACGTAGACGATGGCGATGACCTGGGCGAGCTGGCGCACCTTGGGGAAGGGCTTCTCGGAGATGTCCGAGGATTCGGAATGGAAGAGCTGCATGCCGCCGACGCTGAGGGCCGGCAGCACGCTCAGCGCCATGACGATGATGCCGACGCCGCCGATCCAGTTGAGCAGCGAACGCCACATCAACAGGCCCTTCGGCATGGTGTCGAGGCCGGAGAGCACCGTCGCGCCGGAAGTCGTCAGGCCCGAGACGGTCTCGAAGAGCGCGTCGGTATAGCTGATGTGGAGCGAGGAGAAGAAGAGCGGCAGAGCGCCGAAGCCGCAGGCGGAAAGCCAGGACGAGACGGTGATGAGATAGCCGGTGCGCCGGTCGGGCAGCCGGAAGTCCGGCCGCCGGAAGCCGGCTGCCAGCGACGAGCCGACGATGCCGACGACGACCGTGCAGGTGCCGAAGTTCAGCGCGTCGCGGCCGCCGCCGGACAGCAGGTCGACGGCGGCCGGCACGAGCATCACCGCGGCCATCGCCATCAGGAAGAGGCCGTTGATGAACAGGACGAAATGCAGGCGCTCGGTCGTCATGTCCGGCAGCCCGGCAGTTCGTGGCGGCCGATCGGGAGCGGCAGGTCCGCAGTTCCGGCCGCAAGCACCCGGGGGGCGCCGGCAGGACCGCACCGATCGGGCCGGGGAGAGGACGTCTTCGTCCCGGTCATGCCTAGTGCGCCTCGTCCCAGTTGTCCGCCGCCCGCGCATCGACCTTCAGCGGCACGCGCATTGAAAGCGCCGGCATGGTGGCGTCCTGCATCACCTTGCGCACGAGCGGGATCGTCGCCTCCACCTCGTCGTCGGCAACCTCGAAGATCAGTTCGTCGTGCACCTGGAGGAGCATCCGCGCCGAAAGCCTCGATCCGGCAAGCGTCGGCTCCATCCTGATCATGGCCCGGCGGATGATATCGGCGGCCGACCCCTGGATCGGCGCATTGATAGCGGCGCGCTCGTTGAAGGAGCGCACCGACGGGTTCGGCGATCGGATCTCTGGATAATGCGCCCTGCGCCCGAATATCGTCTCGACATAGCCGTGCTCGCGCGCAAAGGCCTTGGTCGCCTCCATATAGTCGCGGATCCCCGGGAAGCGCTCGAAATACTTGCTTGATGTATTCGCCCGCCTCCGAGCGCTCGATGCCGAGCTGGTTGGCGAGGCCGAAAGCGGAGATGCCGTAAATGATGCCGAAATTGATCGCCTTGGCCCGCCGGCGCACTTCCGGCGGCATGTCCTCCACCGGTACTCTGAACATCTCCGAGGCAGTCATCGCGTGGATGTCGATCTCCTCCTCGAACGCCTGGACGAGTTGCGGGATTTCGGCGACGTGGGCGAGCACGCGCAGCTCGATCTGGCTGTAGTCGGCCGAAACGAGCTTGTTGCCCGGGGCCGCGACGAAGGCGGTGCGGATCTTGCGCCCCTCCGGCGTGCGCACCGGGATGTTCTGCAGGTTCGGTTCCGAGGAGGAAAGCCGGCCGGTGGTGGTCGCGGCAAGCGCGTAGGAGGTGTGGACCCGCCCGGTCCGTGGATGGATGTAGCCCGGCAGCGCGTCCGTATAGGTCGACTTCAGCTTCGTCACCTGGCGCCAGTCGACGATCTTGCGCGGCAGTTCGTGGCCGGCCGCGGCGAGGTCCTCCAGCACCTGGGCGGAGGTCGACCACTGCCCTCCCCTCGTCTTGGCTCCGCCCGGCAGGCCCATCCTGCCAAAGAGGATGTCGCCGAGCTGCTTGCGGCGAGCCGATGTTGAAGCTCTCCCCGGCGAGCTCCTGGATCCCGGCCTCCAGCGCGGCTGCGCCCTGCGCAAGTTCGCCGGAGAGGCGCGACAGGATCTGCCGGTCGATCGAGATGCCGCGTTCCTCCATGCGGGCGAGGACGGGCACCAGCGGCCGCTCGAGGCGCTCGTAGACCGGAACGAGGCCTTCGGCGACGAGCCGCGGCTTGAGGGCAAGCCAGAGCCGGAGCGTGACATCGGCGTCTTCGGCGGCATAGGCCGTCGCCTTGTCCAGATCGACGAGATCGAAGGTGATGGCCGACTTGCCCGAACCGCAGACCTCCTTGTAGGCGATCGGCCTGTGCCCGAGCCAGCGCTCCGAGAGCGCGTCCATGCCGTGGTTTCCCTTGCCGGCGTCGAGCACGTAGGACATCAGCATCGTGTCGTCGAAGCCGACGATCTCGATGCCGTGGCGCATCATCACCAGCCAGTCGTATTTCAGGTTCTGGGCGACCTTCAGGACGCTCTCGTCCTCCAGCAGCGGCTTCAGCAACGCCAGCGCGGCGGCGGCGGGCACCTGTCCCTCGACCGGGCCGCCACCGAGGAGGTCGTCGATGCCCTTGCGGTGGCCGAGCGGAACGTAGGCCGCGAGGATGCCGGTTCCCGATGCATCGTGTGCATTGTCGGCAATCGCCAGCGAGAAGCCGACGAGGTCGGCCTGCATGGCGTCGAGCGAATTCGTTTCCGTGTCGAAGGCGACGACCCCCGCTTCGCGTGCCTGATCGATCCAGGCCTGCAGCGCCGCAAGGTCGCGGACGCAGGTGTAGGCACCGTGATCGATCCGGCCGGTCGACGCGGCCTCGGCGCGCGCCGCCGCGAGTTCGGACGGCAGCCACATCGCATCGCGGTCGCCCGGCGGCAAGGCCGCCTCCGGCGCCGGCGCAGCCGCGCCGCCGGCGTCTCCGACGTCGAGGTCCGGCCCGTGCGCGGCCGCTCCCTGCTCCGTACCGACGACGGCCGCCTCGACTTCCGCCGCATCGGTTCCCGTCGCCTCCGCCACGCGGCGCGTGAGGCTGTTGAACTCGAGGCCCTTGAGGAACGCCACGAGCTTCGGGCCGTCCTGCGGCTCCAGGACCAGCGAATCGAGGTCGAGATCGAGCGGCACGTCGGTCTTGAGCGTAACCAGTTCGCGGGACAGGCGCGCCATGTCGGCGTGCGCGATGAGGTTCTCGCGCCGCTTGGTCTGCCTGATCTCGGAGGCGCGCTCGAGAAGGGTGTCGAGGTCGCCGTACTCGGCCAGCAATTGCGCCGCCGTCTTCGGCCCGATACCGGGGATGCCGGGCACGTTGTCGGTCGAATCGCCGGTCAGCGCCTGCAGGTCGATCATGCTTTCAGGCGGTACGCCCCATTTCTCGACGACGTCGGGAATGGCTATCTGGCGGTCCTTCATCGAATCGTACATCGAGACCCGGTCGGTCACGAGCTGCATCAGGTCCTTGTCCGACGAGACGATCGTGACGTCGGCGCCGGCGGCCTCGGCGGCCCGCGCGTAGGTCGCGATCAGGTCGTCGGCCTCGTAGCCTTCCTTCTCGATGCACGGGAGGTTGAAGGCCCGAGTCGCCTGGCGGATCAGCCCGAACTGCGGGATGAGATCCTCGGGCGGTGCCGTGCGGTTGGCCTTGTAGTCGGAGTAGAGTTCATTGCGGAACGTCTTCGACGAATAATCGAAGATGACGGCGAGGTGGGTCGGCGTGACGCCCACGGACGTGTCGCGTGCATCCGACAGCAGCTTCCAGAGCATGTTGCAGAAGCCGGAAACCGCACCGACCGGGAGGCCGTCGGACTTGCGCGTCAGCGGCGGCAAGGCGTGGTAGGCCCGGAAAATGTAGCCCGAGCCGTCGACAAGGAAGAGATGATCGCCGCTTTTCATGGTCACGCCTTTAGAGCAAAGCGGCGCCGAATGGAACCGCGACGGAATGCTGTTGCCGTTGTCCCGCCGACTTCGTCACGGCGCTCGGCCGGCGGGAGGCCATCGCGAAGTCACCTTACGAATTTGTAATCCGTCTCCGGCCTGCCTCGTCCTTGAAATGCCACATTCCGACGACCAATTTCACCTCGACGGCAATTGATCATGCCGCCGTCCAGACCGAGGGTCGTCCCCCACCCCGGCTGGAGCGGGACAAGGGTCTTCCCCCTCTCCGGACCCTTGTTCCAAACAGAAGCGCCGTCGTGGCTCCCCCCTCCAGCCACGACGGCATTCTTCTTCCTTCCCCGGAATTCCCTTTCTGCAGGCAACGACGCCTAGAACCGGTAGCCGATGCGCGTCCCGACGGATTCGAGTCCCGGATCCGGCCTGGCGAGCCGGGCGTTCGAGAAGTGGTTGTAGTAGACCTGCAATGTCAGTCGCCGCGTAAGATCGAAACCGGCGCTGGCCTGAAGGTGGAACAACAGCGGAGAGCCGAGGTCCTTGATGTAGCCCAGGTGATTTACCACGACACGCCTGGAGGGGACGGCGGCGCCGAGGCTGAACCCGAGATAGAAGCGACTGCCCAGCCATGCCTGCCAGTTGAGCCCGCCGTAGAACATGTCGACGGGATTGTCGGAGACCGGCAGATCCAGTCCGACATAGGGCCGGGGCGAGCCAAGGCGCGACAGGAACGCCGGCGAAGGCGCCAGCGCTTCCGCATTCACAACGAAGCCGTCGAGGCGCTGCGAAGAGAAAATTCCCGAATCGTAGGCTGAAATGCCGCCCCGGACCTCCCAGCTCGAGGCCTCCCTTCCGAGGCGAAGTCCACCGAGAAGCCCCTCGGAAGCCAGGGCGGGCGCCGAAACCGCCATGAGCGCAAGGGCGGCAAGGAGAAACGGGACGGATCTGGTCATGGGCATCGTCGAATCACTTCTTGCCATTGCGATCGACGAAACATAAACGGCGGGACGCGCCGGGAAGGCGGAAAATCACTCCACGAGCGACCGCGCGATCGAAATCGGACAGTTTGTGGCAGGATCGACACAAGGTCCGGCCGTGCACGGTGCGCTCCCCGGGGCAAGCCCTTCCATTTCGCCCGAGCGGAGCTAATGTCACGCCAATCGACCAGCATCCGAAAGCGAGATCATGCCAAGCAAAACCACGTCCGACCAAGCTCTCGTCCTCGACCGCGCCGATGCCAACATGGACGCCAGCCTGGCGCGGCTCTTCGAGCTCATCCGCGTGAAGTCGATCTCGACGGACCCGGCCTATGCCGGAGAATGCCGCAAGGCCGCACAGTGGCTCGCCGGGCAGCTCGCCGAACTTGGCTTCGAGGCCAGCGTCAGGGAGACCTCCGGCCATCCGATGGTCGTCGCCCATCACGCGGGAGCCTCCCCGGAGGCGCCGCACGCGCTCTTCTACGGCCACTACGACGTCCAGCCGGTCGACCCGGTTTCGCTGTGGGAGAGCGACCCTTTCGAGCCGGCGATCAAGGAGACCGCCGGCGGCAAGGTCATCACCGGCCGCGGCTCCGCCGACGACAAGGGTCAGCTGATGACCTTCGTCGAGGCGTGCCGCGCCTACAAGGACGCGCACGGCGCGCTGCCCTGCCGGATCACCGTTCTTCTCGAGGGCGAGGAAGAATCCGGCTCGCCTTCCCTGCAACCCTTTCTCAGGGACAACGCGGCCGAGCTCAAGGCCGATTTCGCCCTCGTCTGCGACACCAACATGTGGGACGCGGAAACCCCGGCGATCTCCGCCGGCCTGAGGGGCCTCGTCGGCGAGCAGGTCACGGTCAGGGCAGCCGACCGCGACCTTCATTCCGGCTATTTCGGCGGTGCAGCCGCCAACCCGATCCACATCCTCGCCAGGGCGCTCGCCGACCTGCACGACGCCGACGGCCGCGTTGCGATTCCCGATTTCTACCAGGGAGTCGAGGAAACGCCGGACGACGTCAAGGCGAGCTGGAAGACGCTCGGCAGGACGGATGAGGGCTTCCTCGGCGAGGTCGGCCTGTCAATTCCGGCCGGCGAAAGCGGGCGTTCGGTGCTCGAACTGACGTGGGCGCGGCCGACGGCCGAGGTGAACGGCATCTCCGGCGGCTATACCGGCGAGGGCTTCAAGACCGTAATCGCGTCCGAAGCAATGGCCAAGGTGTCCTTCCGACTCGTGGGAAAGCAGGATCCGGACGCGGTTCGGGCCAACTTCCGGGCGTTCGTCAGGGCTCGCGTTCCGGCCGACTGCTCCGTCGAATTCCACGAGCACGGCGGTTCCCGGGCCATCCAGCTGCCATATGATTCGCCGCTCCTGACCAATGCGAAGTCGGCGCTCTCCGAGGAATGGCCGAGACCCGCTGTGATGATCGGCATGGGCGGCTCGATCCCGATCGTCGGCGACTTCCAGACCAGGCTCGGCATGGATTCGCTGCTCGTCGGCTTCGGACTTTCCGACGACCGCATCCATTCGCCGAACGAAAAGTACAGCCTCACCTCCTTCCGCAAGGGGATCCGGTCCTGGGTGCGCATCCTCGGTGCCCTCGCTTCGGCGGATTGAGGTTCTCGCAGCGCGGGCAATCGACGCAGGGCGGCCGGTTTGCTTAAGAACCCCTTAAATCGCCGCATTTAGAGTCCACCCGGGCGCAGTGATTTCGGGGAACCGGCGCAAGACCAGATGGCAGGCAGAAAGAAAACGGACCGCAGGATCGAACCGACCTTTGGCGGCAGCGGATCGCGCGACCATCACGGGCCGCGGGTGGACGCCAGCGACCGCGTAACGGTCGGGGCCGACAAGCACTCCGGCGGAAAGCGGCACAAGGCTGCCGGGGGAGGCGGGCGTCGAGGCCGTGGGTCCAAACGCCGGCGCGGCGGCTTTTGGGGCTTTGCCCGCCGTGCGTTCTACTGGTGCCTCGTCCTCGGCATGTGGGGCGTGATCGGCATCGGCGGCGTCGTCACCTACTATGCGGCAAAGATGCCGAGCGCCTCGACGTGGACCATCCCCAAGCGGCCGCCGAACGTGCAGATCGTTTCCGTGCGCGGCGACCTGATGGCCAATCGCGGAGTCACCGGCGGCGAAGCAGTGTCGCTCGACGAGATGTCGCCCTACATGCCGGAGGCCCTCGTTTCCATCGAGGATCGCCGCTTCTATTCGCATTTCGGGATCGATCCGATCGGGCTCGGCCGCGCGCTCGTCACCGACCTGATGCACGGGCACGCGGTGGAGGGCGGCTCGACGATCACGCAGCAGCTCGCCAAGAACCTGTTCCTGTCGCCGGAGCGCACCATGGAGCGGAAGGTGCAGGAGGTGCTGCTGGCGTTGTGGCTCGAACACAAGTTCACCAAGGACCAGATCCTCGACATGTATCTCAACCGGGTCTATTTCGGATCCGGGGCCTACGGGGTCCAGGCAGCGGCCAGGACCTATTTCCACGAATCGGCCAAGGACCTGACCCTGCCGCAGGCCGCCATGATCGCGGGACTCGTCAAGGCGCCGTCGAGGCTCTCCCCCCTCAACGACAAGAAGGCGGCGCACGACCGCATGATGGTCGTGCTGCAGGCGATGAAGCAGTCGGGCTATGTGACCCAGAAGCAGATCGACGAGGCGCTCGCCGCCAGGCCCGACAAGGCCAAGAAGCCCAAGAGCTACTGGACGGGCTCGGAAAACTACGTCGCCGACATGGTGATGAGCCGGCTGCCCGCTCTCATCGGCAAGGTCAAGCAGGACATCGTCGTCCATACGACGATCGACGCCCAGATCCAGCACGACGCCGACCAGTCGATAAAGAAGGCGATCGCGAAATACGGCGGGAAGGACCGCATCGGCCAGGGCGCGCTCGTGGCCATGGACGGTACGGGAGCCGTTCGCTCCCTCATCGGCGGCAAGGACTATTCTGAGAGCCAGTACAACCGCGCAGCCGACGCCAAGCGCCAGCCGGGTTCCTCCTTCAAACCCTTCGTCTACACCGCGGCCATGGAAATGGGCCGCACGCCCGCCTCGATCCGCAATGACGCACCGATCAAGATCGGGAAGTGGACCCCGACGAACTACGAAGGCACCTTCGAGGGTCCGGTGACGCTGAAGAAGGCGCTGACGGACTCGATCAACACCGTCGCGGCGCAGCTCGTCATGGAGGTCGGCCCGAAAACGGTGGTGCAGACCGCGCATCGGCTCGGCATCCAATCCGACATCCAGCCGAACGCCTCGATCGCGCTCGGCACCTCCGAGGTCAACCTGCTGGAACTGACCTCCGCCTATGCACCGTTCATGAACGGCGGCTTCAAGGCCCCCCCGTATTTCATCACCAAGGTAACCACGGCCGGCGGCAAGGTACTCTACCAGCGTCCGCAGGACACGCCGCAGCGCGTGCTGCAGCCGAAAATCATCGCCGAGATGGACGACATGCTGGAGAACGTCGTCGCGCACGGAACCGGTACGGCCGCGAAACTGAAGGGCTGGCAGATGGGCGGCAAGACCGGCACCACCCAGAACTGGCGCGATGCGCTGTTCGTCGGTTTCACCGCAAACCTCGTCACCGGCGTCTGGTTCGGCAACGACGACGGAACGCCGATGAAGCGCGTCACGGGGGGCAACGTACCCGCAAAGACCTGGCACGCCTTCATGGCCGACGCGCACCATGGCCTGACACCGACCGACCTGCCCTATTCCGACCTTCCGGTGCCGGGCGAAGGCAGTACGCCGCCGACTGACGTCCCCGGCGGCGACAACGGCGGCGTTCCCGTCGCCGATGCGGGCGGACCGCAGCCGATATCGCCGCGCTACGACAACCAGGGCCCGGTCCCGCCGGCCGACGTCGGCGCGCAGCCACGCAAGCCGCGCCACAACTCGCTGCTCGATGTCCTCCTCGGCCGCTAGAGCGCCGTTCGATCCGACAGAATCAGACCGGCGCTGCAGCTTGTTGTTTATCAGGCATAATCTTGCCGATCGTCGCTTCGCTCCGGTCGGATCATGCTCCAGACCAACGCCAGGATAGTCCTGGCCGGAGCGCACCTCTTCATCAGTGGCGAACCGGTCGGGCAAACGATATCCGGCCGGCCGGACCCCGAGCTGGTCGCCCGCTTCGCGCAACCTCGCCCGCCGAACATATGGCCGGCGCGGCCCGGGACGGGTTCCGCCCCCGTCTATCCGGCGGCCGGGCCGTCAGCACCCGATCACTCGTCCCCCATCTTAAGGGCGGCGATGAAGGCTTCCTGCGGGATTTCGACCTTGCCGAACTGACGCATCCGCTTCTTCCCGGCCTTCTGCTTCTCCAGCAGCTTGCGCTTGCGGGTGGCGTCGCCGCCGTAGCACTTGGCGGTAACGTCCTTTCTCAGCGCCGAGATGGTCTCGCGGGCAATTACCGTCCCGCCGATCGCGGCCTGGATCGGAATCTTGAACATATGC
This sequence comes from uncultured Alphaproteobacteria bacterium, assembly GCA_963760965.1. Classification (GTDB taxonomy): domain Bacteria; phylum Pseudomonadota; class Alphaproteobacteria; order Rhizobiales; family Rhizobiaceae; genus Pararhizobium_B. The sequence goes on along the minus strand of CAVXEW010000008.1, from coordinate 248,446 downwards.
CGGGGAATCAGCTCCTTCAGCCGCTCGCACATCTCGCGCCCGCGCCGCTCCGCCTGGGAGCGATGGACGAGCATGGACAGGGCGTCGACGGGCTCGCCGTTGACGAGGATCGACATCTTGACCAGGTTGCCGGCGCGATACTCGGTGATCTGGTAGTCGAAGGAGGCGTAGCCCTTCGACAACGACTTCAGCCGGTCGTAGAAGTCGAAGACGACCTCGTTCAGCGGCAGGTCGTAGACGAGCATCGCCCGGTTTCCCACGTAGGACAGGTCCGCCTGCACTCCGCGCCTGTCCTGGCAGAGCTTGAGGATCGAGCCGAGATAATCGTCCGGCGTCAGAATCGTGGCGCGGATCCAAGGTTCGCGGATCTCCGCGATCTTGACGACGTCCGGCATGTCGGCCGGATTGTGAAGCTCGCGCGCCGCTCCGTCGGTCATCGTCAGTTCGTAGACGACGCTGGGTGCTGTCGCGATAAGGTCGAGGTCGAACTCGCGCTCGAGGCGCTCCTGGATGATCTCCAGGTGGAGAAGGCCAAGGAAACCGCAGCGGAAGCCGAAGCCAAGGGCGGCCGACGTCTCCATCTCGTAGGAAAAGGAAGCGTCATTCAGCCGGAGCTTGCCGACGGCGGCGCGCAGGTCCTCGAAATCGGCCGCATCGACCGGGAAGAGGCCGCAGAAGACCACCGGCTGCGCCGGCTTGAAGCCCGGCAGCATCTCTCCCGTCGGGCGTTTGTCCTCCGTGATGGTGTCGCCGACGCGGGTGTCGGCAACCTCCTTTATCGAGGCGGTGATGAAACCGATCTCCCCTGGTCCGAGGTCGTCGACGAGAACCATCTTCGGCGTTATGACGCCGACCCGCTCGACATTGTACTTCGCGCCGGTGCCCATCATCCGGATGGTCTGGCCCTTCTTCAGCGTGCCGTCGAGGATGCGCACGAGCACTATGACGCCGAGATAGGCGTCGTACCAGGAATCGACGAGGAGGGCCTTCAGCGGATCGGCGCGGGTGCCGCCCTTCGGGGGCGGCAGGCGCCTCACGATCGCCTCGAGCACGGCGTCGACGCCCTTGCCTGTCTTCGCCGATATTTCCAGCGCGTCAGACGCGTCGAGGCCGATGACGTCCTCGATCTGTTCCTTGATTCGCTCGGGCTCGGCGGCGGGCAGGTCGACCTTGTTCAGGACCGGCACGATCTCGTGGTCGGCGTCCAGAGCGGCATAGACGTTCGCAAGTGTCTGGGCCTCGACTCCCTGGCTGGCGTCGACGACGAGGAGAGAGCCCTCGCATGCCGAAAGCGAGCGAGAGACCTCGTAGGCGAAGTCGACGTGGCCGGGGGTGTCGATCAGATTGAGCACGTAGTGCTCGCCGTCCCTGGCGACATATTCGAGGCGAACCGTGTTCGCCTTGATGGTGATGCCGCGCTCGCGCTCGATGTCCATCGCATCGAGCACCTGGTCCTTCATCTCGCGCTCCTCGAGCGAACCCGTCATCTGGATCAGGCGGTCCGCCAGGGTGGACTTGCCGTGGTCGATATGCGCCACGATGGAGAAGTTGCGGATGTGCGAAAGCGGTGTTTCCATGAGCGCCGATGTAGCAGGGTTTCCGGGCGTTGCAACAGCCAAGCGGACCGCAGGGCGCAAACCGCGCCGATTAACCTTTGATGGTGATGGCAGCCGGGCTATTTGTTAAGCGGGGTCGGGTAAGGGGCCCGTGGCCGCAATCGAAAGAGGTACGAATGAGTTCCGAGACAGTTGACCTGGCTTCAGCCTTGAAGTCGGGGTTCGAGGAGATTCTGGCCGACTGGCTGGAAGTCCAGGCCGACGAGGGCATCAAGCGGACCGACCTGATCTCCGCCGAGGAGACGACGCAACAGAGCCGTGCACTGCTCGCCGCCTTCGCGCGCGCGAGCGAAGAAGGCGCGACCGAAGGCGACTTCGATTTCGGCAACCCGGCCTGGGACCAGGTCCGCGAGGTGCTCGGACGACGTATCCAAGAGCCGTACCGAGCGCGGCGTCTCGCCGACCGAGATGGCCTGGTTCGTCACCTCTCTGAAGCAGGCGCTGTTCAACTTCCTGCGCAAGGCGCTGCCGGACGACCCGAAGACGCTGGTCGAACAGATCGGCGACGTCGACGCGCATCGTCGACCAGTTCGCGCTGCACGCCTTCGACTCCTACGTTCAGGAGCGCGAGGCGATCATCGAGCGCCAGCAGTCGGAAATGACGGAGGTCTCCGCCCCTGTCGTCAAGATCTGGGAGCGGATCGTCACCGTGCCGCTGCTCGGAACGCTCGATTCCTTCCGCGCCCAGACGGTCATGGAGAACCTGTTGCAGGCGATCCTCGAGCGCGAGGCGGAGGTCGCGATCATCGACATCACCGGCGTTTCGACCGTCGATACGATGGTCGCCCAGCATCTGCTGCGCACCGCCGCCGCCGTGCGGCTGATGGGGGCGGAATGCGTGATTTCCGGCATCAGCCCGAAGATCGCGCAGACGATCGTCCATCTCGGCGTCGAGCTGCCCAACGTCGTCACGCGGTCCGACCTGCAGAGCGGGCTCGCCTATGCGTTCGAGCGAATCGGCCTGCATGTCGATGCGACACGGGCGCCATGGCTGAGCTGCCCGACTTCCCCTCCTCGCCGATCGTCACGATCACCGGCTGCGTCATCGTCGCCATCCGCGACGACCTTGACGATTCGGCGGTCCTCGCCCTGCAGAACCAGCTCGTCGAGGAGATCGACCGCAAGAAGGCGCATGGCGTGATCATCGACATCTCGGCGCTCGAGATCGTCGACACCTTCACCGGCCGGATGCTCGCGGCCATGGCGGAGATGTCGCGGGTGCTCAACGCCCGCACGATCCTCGTCGGCATGCGACCGGCCGTCGCCATGACGCTGGTCGAGCTCGGCATGACGCTCAACACGATCGAGACGGCGCTCAACGCCGACAGGGCGATGATGATGATCTCCGAGAAGCGGCCGACGAAGACGTTGTGAACGGCGAGGAATGGACGGTAGCGCTCCGCAAGCCCGCCGACATCGCACTTGCCCGGAAGGCGGCGATGGCGGCGATGGACGCGCTCGGGGCAAGCCCGATCAAGCGGACGAAATTCGTCACGGCGGTTTCCGAGATCGCCCGGAACGCTCTCGTGCACGCCGGGGCTGGCGTGATGATCCTCAAGATCGTACGCTCGCCGGGGCATCCTCGCGTCGTCGCCGAATGCCGGGACAGCGGGCCGGGCATTGCCGATGTCGACAGGGCACTGCAGGACGGCTATACGACGGCGCGCGGCATGGGGCTCGGCCTCGGCGGGGCGAAACGCCTCGTCGATCGGCTCGACATCCACACCACGGCCGGGAAAGGGACCACGGTGATCATGGAGGCGAAGGCACGTTGATTGCCCAGGACATCGCCGAACTCGAGCCAGATCGCTGCCGTGCGCCGGCAGGCGGTCCAGCTCGGCCGCGATGCCGGGCTGGACGAGGAAGCGCTCGATCGCGTCGCCCTGATAGTTACCGAAGCAGGCACCAACCTCATGCGCCATGCCCGCGACGGCCGGATCCTGGTGCTTCGCTCGGGCGCCGGGGATGCGACGCTGCACATCCTCGCACTCGATTCCGGCCCGGGCATTCCCTCCGTCGAGAAGGCCATGCAGGACGGCTTCTCGACCGTCAGGAACGGACGCGCTGGCATCGGCACGGGTCTCGGCGCGATTGGCCGCCAGTCCGACCGGCTCGACATCTATTCCGACAGCGCGGGGACGATCCTGGCGGCGACCGTCGCCGTGCGCCCGGCCCGCCCGCTCGAGCCATCTCGGATCGCCGGGGTCGTCGTGCCGAAGCCGGGGTTCGCCGTCGGCGGGGACGCCTGGGCGCACCGGCGCTGCGGCGACGAGGACCTGGTGATGCTGATCGACGTGCTCGGACACGGTCCGCGGGCCGACGAGGAAGCGCGCAAGGCGCGGGAAAGCTTTCTGGCGGCGCGCGACCGGTCGCTCGAGGAAGTGGAAGCAGCCGTTTCCGAGGCGCTGGCCGCCGAGCGCGGGGCGGCGGTGCTGATCGTTTCGGCGGGTCCGGCCGGACGACCGCTCAAGGCAATCGGACTCGGCAACGTGCGCGGAGAGATCGTAGTCAGGAACGAACGCCGCGGAATCCCGTCGGCGCCCGGCATCGCCGGCACCGCGGGCCGCCGGCCGCTGCCAACCGAACACGATTGGCCGGCAGGCGCGACTCTCATCCTTTCCACCGACGGGCTCAAGACGACGCAGCCGGCGCCGGAGCCCTCCGCACTTCTCCACCGCGACGCCCTGACCATAGCCGCGGCGATCTACCATCGCCGCCGTCGCGACACCGACGATGCCGGGGTGGTCGTACTCAAGGCCCAGCCATGAGCGCGGTCGTCACCTCGATCCGCATCGAAAAGGACACCGATGTCGCGTATGTGCGGCGAGCCGCGCGCATCGTCTCGAAGAGCGCGGAGGCCAAACCGCGCGATCAGGCGCGCTTCGCTACCGCTGTCTCCGAGATCGCCCGCAACGCCCTGCAATACGCTCGCAACGGCATCGCCGAATTCTCCTTCACCGCCTCGGAAGGTTCCATCCTGCTCATCGCCAGCGTCAGCGACGAAGGGCCGGGGCTCGACCATCCGCCGCTGGCGCCGAAGCCGGGCAGCACCGCCCCCAACGGAACGGGCCTTGGCATCGCGGGCTCGCGCAAGCTGGTCGACGTGTTCGATCTCTCCAGCGGTCCGGGCGGCACGGTCGCCACGCTCGGACTGCGCGTCGATCCGGCGGAGGGCCGGACGGCCACGCAATATGCGCGCCGAGCAAAGGAGGCGCTCGGCGTCTCTGTGCAGTTCAGCCCGATGGAGGAACTGGCCGAGCAGAACCGATCGCTGCGCGAGGCTTTCGCGCAGCAGGAATTCCTGATGCGCGAGCTGCACCACCGCACGAAGAACAATCTTGCCCTGATCGCCTCGCTCGCAACTCTGCAGGCGCGGAACGTCAAGACGGAGGAAGCCCGCCAGGCGCTCGAGACGCTGTCGAACCGTATCCGCGCCTTCTCCTCGGCGCACTCCTATCTGCACCGGGCCGACGACGTTACCCGCATCGACCTGAAGGAGCACCTCGACCAGCTGATCGAGATGCTGAAGAATGCATTCGCGGAGGACGGCATCGCCATAGTCACGGACATCGAGCCGATCCTGATCGACGCGGCCGATGCACTGGAGCTCGGCCTGATCGTAAACGAGCTGATCACCAATGCGGCCAAGCACGCCTGCCCGCCGGAGGGAGACCCGTGCACCATCCGCGTGGATGTCGCGGCGAAGGACGACCACCTCCGCCTGTCCGTCTCCGACAACGGACCAGGGCTCGAGGACGCAGCGAACGTGCTGCGCAATTCCAACTCGCTCGGCTGGCGCGTCGTGCAGGGGAGCGCCCGGAAGCTCGACGGCAGCGTGGAGATCGACGGATCGAACGGCCTGAGCGTCAGTATAGAGATCGGCATATCGCACGAGGGCCGATCCGGCTCCTAGCTCAGATGTGGATCTTTTCCCTCGGATCTTTTCAAGACATCGCAATCCTGCCTGGTCTGCGGAGTCTTGCTTGCCTGAAATTTCTGAAGCACCCTGCGGGCGCACTTGCATCACGGGTCAAGAATACGCTTGATACGTGGGCTGGGATCCGGCCCCCAGCCCTTAACCAAAATGTTACTTCTAGTTGAAGTCCCCTGGAAACCCCAGAAGTCCAAAGGGTTGTGGGGTTTCCTCTTGCTGGAAAAATCTGAAACGGACGAAAGGCTTCGGCTGCCCGCCCCTTCGGCGGGGTCAACGTCAACTTCTGCAAGAACCCGCTGTGCCAGAACTTCGGGCAGCCTGCGGAACTCGAGGACTGACCGCCCTCTATCGGAGGTTGGCAAGAGGCGACGGCGAACCAGACTGCTCTGCACGAGCTGCAACGTGAGTTCGGCCATCAAGAGCTACAATGCCGGCGGGCTGCACCATCTAATTAGTGTAGCTCCGCCACATCAGATTAGTGTCCTATCAATGCAGAAAATTAGTGTTGGAGGAATGCATGAAATTAGTGTAGGATACTCCCCATAACAATGTCCGCAGGAGCCATAATGCCAGGCATGACGCCGAACGAACTTCTTGCCACCTCCCTCAACGAGTTGCGCGGGATCACCGAGAAAGGGACGAGGTCGGTGATCCGGAGCGATGCGTTGAGCCGGGTTCATAGGGAACGGTTGACTAAGGCCGGCTTCGTCGAAGAGATCATGCGTGGCTGGCTTGCCGTCAACTCGCGTCCTTCGGACAGGCGGCGCGTCGACGCAGCCTGGAGCACCGTCTACTGGGAATTTATCCGCGAGTACCTGAGTGACCGGTTTGGCCAGAACTGGTGCCTGTCGGCTGAAAGTTCGGTGGCTCTATGGGCAGAGAACTGGTCGATCGCGAAGCAGATCATCGTCAGGAGCCCAGCGGCGAACAATCAGTTAGTGGAAATGCCGGGAGACACCTCGCTCTACCTGTTACGCGTGGCTGCCCTGGACGATGCAGTCGAACATGGCGGACAGCGCGTGATGACCAAGGAGGCAGCCGTCATCAACAGCGCGAAGGTCAGCTGGACCACGGTGCCCACCGACCTCATCGCCGTAATCGGTTCAGTGAGGGGGCCTGCATCTCTGCTCCGCATCCTGCTTGCGAATGGCATGAGCACGGTCGCAGGGCGCATCGCGGGCGCTCTTCGGCACCTCGGCCGCATCCGCGACGCCGACGAGGTGCTTTCGTCGATGGCAGCGGCTGGATACACCGTCCTGGAGGAGAACCCCTTCGATGACCGTGCTCACGCGTTGCTGGATACCCGCAAGGCAGCAGCTCCGGCCGCGACACGGATAAAGAACATGTGGGCCCGCATGGCCCCCGATGCGGTCGCCGCCATCGACGTCGAGGCGAGGCTCATCAACGACATCGATGGCTACATGGACGAGATCGAGGAAAGGTATGTGGCCGATGCCCTAAATTCGCTTTCGATTGAGGGCTACCAAGTGTCGGAAGAACTCATCGAGCGGGTACGGTCAGGCTCCTGGAACCCGGAGGAGCATGCGGGCGACGCAGACGCGCGCAATGCCATGGCCGCGAAGGGCTATCGCCTGGCATTCGAAGAGGTGAAGGCCGATGTCCAGAAGATCCTCGAAGGCGCTCCATCGGGCGAACTGCTTTCGGACAGGCATCAGGACTGGTTTCGCGCGATGTTCCAGCCATCGGTCCAGGCGGGCATCATCGCTGCGCACAAGCTTGCGGGCTATCGCGATCACAACGTCTATCTTCAAGGGTCATCCCACGTCCCGCTGCCTCCTCATGCGATCATGGATGCCATGGAGGCGCTTTTCGAATGCATCGGCGACGAACCCGATGCCAGAGTGAAAGCAGTCGTCGCGCCGTTTCTTTTCACCTACATCCACCCGTTTCCCGACGGAAATGGACGATGCGGGCGTTTCCTCATGAACACGCTTCTTGCAGAGGCAGGGCTCCCATGGACGGTTGTACCGCTCGATCAGCGCGACCGCTACATGGTCGCTCTTGAGGAGGCCAGCCAGCACGAGGCCATCCGCCCGCTAGCGACCTTCATCGGGGAACGGGTGAAAGCACCACCACCTCCACGGCCGAGCGAAACGGTTTGGAGCCGTAAGCTGTAATCGCGACGGTGAGAGGGCGGTGGGTCGCCACGGGTGTAGTAGCGTGGCTGATATGTCCGGCTACAGGTGCCGCTCGCGTCAGGTGCTCAACTCCACACGTGACGAGCGATCCTCGGATCCTGTGATCCTCGTCGTTTGGTCGACGAGCTTCAACGGTGGCAATCTTCATGCAGAGTTCTAAGAAAGAGGGACGACCCGTAGTTGGCGATGGGTCGTCCACATTCTGGTTAGGGGCTGGGATCCGGCCCTCCCCTTCGCCATGCGCCCACCGGGGGAGCTTCATCCTTTGACGATACCAAAGATACTGGTCTTCTCCGGCTCCGTCCGGTCCGGCTCGTTCAATGCAAGCCTGGCGGCCGCAGCCGCGCTGGAGCTGGCGCGGCAGGGGGCGGACGTGACGCGGATCTCGCTGGGAGACTATCCGCTGCCCATCATGGACGAGGACCTCGAAGCGAGCGGCGGCATTCCGGGCGAGGCGTTGGCACTCGGCCGGATCATCGCGGCGCAGGACGGCCTGTTCGTGGCATCGCCGGAATACAACGCCTCGATCCCGCCGCTGCTCAAGAACGCGATCGACTGGACGAGCCGGATCCGCCCCGACCGGGGTGGAACCTTCGAGCCGTGGCGGGAGAAGAGGGTCGCGCTCGGTTCGGCCTCGAACGGGCGCTTCGGCGGCGCGCGGGCGCTCTATCACCTCCGCGCGGTCATGATGGCCGTCGGCGCGGAGGTGATTTCCGGCCAGTGCGTCGTGGCGCAGGCGGCCGGTGCCTTCGATGCGGACGGATCTTTCGTCGATGAACGCACGGCTTCCGCGTTGACTTCCACGTGCCGATCGCTGATCAGACACGCAGCGGCCTTCGGCCGTCCGGATCTCCAGGACCGGAGCCGGGGGAACCGAGGAAACGGAGACAGCCGATGACCGACCGCATCGCAGAGCGCCTGATCGTCGGCCTCGACGTTCCGAATGTGGCGCGCGCCTCACAGATTGTCGGCCAGCTCGGCAACGCGGTGGGAGTGTACAAGATCGGCTATCAGCTCGCCTTCGCCGGTGGGCTGGAACTCGCGCGCGACCTGGCCTGCGACGGCAAGAGGGTCTTCCTCGACATGAAGCTCCTCGATATCGACAACACGGTGGCCAGGGGCGTCGAAAGCGTCGTCGAGATGGGCGTCTCGATGCTGACATTGCATGCCTATCCGAAAGCGATGCGCGCGGCCGTCGAGGCCGCGAAGGGCTCCGGTCTCCGCCTGCTCGCGGTCACCGTCCTGACATCCATGGACGCCGCCGACCTCGCCGAGGCCGGCTACTCGGAAGAGCCGCAGGAGCTGGTCAAGCGCCGCGCCGGGCAGGCCCGGGACTCGGGCATGGGCGGCGTCGTCTGCTCTGCCGCGGAAGCGGCCGCCGTGCGCGGCATCGTCGGGACGGACATGGCGGTGGTGACGCCCGGCATTCGCCCTGCCGGCGCCGACAGGGGCGACCAGAAGCGGGTGATGACGCCGGGCGACGCGCTTCGCGCCGGCTCCAGCCATCTCGTCGTCGCCCGGCCGATCGTCGCGGCAGCCGACCCGAGGGCGGCTGCCGAAGCTATCCTCGCTGAAATGCGCGAGGCCGTGCAAACTGGCAACTGAAGGGAGAAGGAACATGCCGAAGGGATACTGGATCGCCCGCGTCGACGTTCGCGACGAGGAGCGCTACAAGGACTACATCACCACCGGGACGCCGGCCTACAAGGAGTTCGGCGCGAAGTTCCTGGTGCGCGGCGGGCCGTTCGAGCCGGTCGAGGGATCGCACCGAAAGCGCAACGTCGTCATCGAGTTTCCGAGCTACCAGGCGGCCATGGACTGCTATAACAGCGAAACCTATGCCAAGGCGCGGGCGATACGCCAATCCGTCGCCGATTCCGATCTGATCATCATCGAAGGCCACGACGGCTAGAAGACCCGTACCGGCGCCGCGGGCGCGAGCTTGCCGCATCGAGGCCTCCGGGCGGTCATCGCAGGCGCCTATGTGCTTGACGCTTCACCTCCGGGGCCAATTTGGGTATGACGCGACGAAACGAGGCAAGCGCGCAAGGAGCATGAAGGCCATGGAAGCCATCGAGCAACCGAAACTCGTCACCGTCTTCGGCGGATCCGGCTTCGTCGGACGGTACGTCGTGCAGGCGCTGGCGAGGCGCGGCTACCGGATCCGCGTGGCCGTGCGGAATCCGTCGCTCGCCTTCCATCTGCAACCGCTCGGACAGGTGGGACAGATCGCCGCCGTCCAGGCGAACCTGCGCAACCGCGCATCGGTCGACAGGGCCGTCGTCGGAGCCGACCACGTGATCAACTGCGTCGGGATCCTGTTCGAGTCCGGCCGCAACAGTTTCGACGCGGTGCAGGACTTCGGCGCCCGGGCCGTGGCGGAAGCGGCCCGCGGCGTCGGCGCGACGCTCACCCACGTCTCCGCGATCGGCGCCGACGCGGGATCGCCTTCGGCCTATGCGCGCACCAAGGGCCGCGGCGAGGAAGCAGTACGCGAGACGCTTGCCGATGCGGTCATCGTGCGCCCGTCGATCATGTTCGGGCCGGAGGACAATTTCTTCAACAAGTTTGCCGACATGGCCCGCTTCTCGCCCTTCGTACCGCTGATCGGCGGCGGCGCTACCAAGCTGCAGCCGGCCTATGTGGTCGACGTCGCCGAGGTGATCGCGCGCAGTGTCGACGGCACGATCGAACGCGGCAGGACCTACGAGCTCGGCGGGCCCGAGGTGCTGACGTTCCGCCAGTGCATGGAGGAAATGCTGAAGGTGATCAGCCGCAAGCGTGCATTCGTCTCCGTACCGTGGGGTCTCGCCTCGCTGATGGGCTCGCTGGCCTCCTCGATCCCGTTCGTTGATCCGCCGCTCACGGCGGATCAGGTGACGCTCCTGAAGTCCGACAACGTGGTATCGGCAGCCGCGGCGAAGGATGGCCGGACCTTCGAGGGGCTCTCCATCCATCCGGCGACCATCGGCTCGGTGCTGCCCTCCTATCTCGTGCGCTTCCGCGTCGCTGGCCAGTTCACCAAGGGCACCAGGTTCACCTGAGCCGAACGAGTGTTGCCGATTAACACTCGGTGAAGAAAATTCCTCGAATATGAACTGCCGGTGGCAGGTGGGACATTGATTGCGCCGGCGGGAACCTGTAGGTCGCAGCCGCGTTTCCGCCTCGAGAGAGGGGATTGCCTGCCAGCCGGCGCCATGATGCGCGACGGCGAAGCTGCAGCCTTCCCGGGTTTCAACGAGGTTCATCGCCGGCGCGTCCGGCACAGGGGTAGATCATGGGTAAGGCTGTCGCTTCCTCCTTCGTCATCGCAGTTGTCGCCATTCTCGCGGCATCATTCTTCGCGCCGCGATCGAGCGCCAGCGCGCAGTCGAGCTGCTCCAGCGCCTACGGCGTGAACGCCTGCGGCCAGCTTCGCACGGTCGACGCCCAGTTCTGAGGTCAAAGACGAGCGGACCGCGGACAGCTTCCGGCGGACGGTTCCCGCGATGTGCAAGAGCAGCGGCGGCGCGGAGCCCATCGCTTGTCTTGAAAGCCCCGAATCCCTATAGCTGCGGAGAAGAGGCGGGGCGATTCATGGCTTTGCCCCGGACAAGCAGCAAGGCGGCGTGCATGGCTTCTCTCTTTCATCACCCGATGTCCGCGGCCTCGCGGTTCGTGCGGCTCGTCCTGGCGGAATACGGTTTCGAGACCGAACTTACCGAAATCGAGCCCTGGACGCGGGCGCGCGACTTCCTGACCGTCAACCCCGCCGGAACGCTTCCCGTATATGTGGACGACAACATGCGGGCCGTCTGCGGCGCGACGGTCATCGCCGAGTTCATCGACGAGACGCACGGCGTGCTGAAGCGCGAGCGCCGGCTGCTGGCGGAGGACCCGTTCGAGCGGGCCGAAATTCGCCGGCTGGTGGACTGGTTCCTCTACAAGCTCGAGCAGGACTGCACACGACCGCTGGTGCGCGAGCGAGTCCACAAACTGACCATGCCGCCGAGCCGCGGAGGCGGCGCTCCCGATTCCAAGGCGATGCGCACGGCCCGCAGCAACGTCAAGGAGCACATGAAATACGTCTCCTGGCTGGCGGCGAGCCGAAGCTGGCTTGCCGGCGACCGGCTGAGCTACGCGGACCTCGCCGGTGCAGGCGCCCTGTCGGTGCTCGATTATCTCGGCGAAATCGACTGGGCAGAGGCACCGCAGGCCCAGGACTGGTACCAGAAGATCAAGTCGCGACCCTCGTTCCGGCCGCTCCTGGCTGACCGGGTACGCAGCCTGGCGCCGGTATCGCATTACGCCGACCTGGATTTCTGAGCACCCGGGTCTCTGCGCGAAGCAAAAAGGCGCGGGACATGTCGTGGAACAACGGCAAGATACGGCAGTTCCTGAAAGACGAGGCGATACGGCTCGGCTTCGAAGGCCTGAGGATCGCGGCCGCCAATTCGATCCCGCAGGCCGGCGAGCGGCTCAAGACCTTCCTGGAGGCAGGAAGACACGGCACGATGGGCTGGATGGCGGACACCGCCGTGCGCCGCGCCGATCCTGCGGCTCTCTGGCCGGAAGCCCGCACGGTCATCATGCTGGCCATGAACTACGGGCCGCGGACCGATCCGCTCGAACTTCTCTCCAAGCGCGACCGGGCCGTCATCTCCGTCTACGCCAGGCACCGCGACTACCACGACGTCGTCAAGGGCCGGCTGAAGGAGATCGCCGGCCGGTTCGCCGCCCGGACCGGTGCCGACGTCAAGGTATTCGTCGACACTGCTCCCGTCATGGAGAAACCGCTTGCGGAAGCGGCGGGCCTCGGATGGCAGGGCAAGCATACGAATCTCGTCAGCCGGGACTTCGGCTCCTGGCTCTTCCTCGGCTCGATCTTCACCACCGCCGACCTCGGCGCGGACATGCCGGAAACCGACCATTGCGGGTCGTGCCGGGCCTGCCTCGACGCCTGTCCGACCGACGCTTTTCCCGCGCCCTACCAGCTCGACGCGCGGCGCTGCATCTCCTATCTGACGATCGAGCTTGCAGGGCCGATCCCGCGCGAATTCCGTGCGGCAATCGGCAACCGCATCTATGGCTGCGACGACTGCCTGGCGGTGTGCCCCTGGAACAAGTTCGCAGTCGCCGCGCGCGAACAGAAGCTGCAGGCCCGGCCCGACCTGGAGGCGCCGGCGATCGCCGACCTGCTGAAGCTGGACGACGCGGCCTTCCGGGCCCGCTTCGCGGGCTCGCCGATCAAGCGCACAGGCCGCGACCGCTTCATCCGCAACGTGCTGATCGCCGCCGGGAATTCCGGTCACGCAGGGCTCGTTCCGAGCTGCCGCGCCCATCTTGCCGATCGCTCTGCCCTGGTGCGGGGCGCCGCCGTGTGGGCTCTTTCGCGGCTCATGGAACGAACCGCGCTGCAGGAGATCGCCGATGCCGTTGCGGAAGAGGACGCCTACGTGCAATCAGAATGGGAATTCGCGCTCGGCTAGGACCGGGCATCGCCCGGGAGCACGCTCATGAGACTGTTCATCTTCGGAGCCGGCTATTCCGGCAAGGCGATCGCCCGCCGGCTTGCCCCCGATGCCTTGCAAGTCGCCGGCACGACGCGATCCGCCGAAGGCCTGAAGGCGCTCGAGGCCGCCGGCATCTCGCCACTGACCTTCGACGGCAGCAGCCTGACCGAGGAGATCGAAGCCGAGCTTCTCCGGACGACTCACCTGGTGGTGTCCGTCCCTCCCGACCGAGGCGGAGATCCCGTGATACCGCTCGTCGCCGGCGGGCTGAAACGTCTTGCACCCGAACTCGCCTGGATCGGCTACCTGTCGACGGTCGGCGTCTATGGCGACCACGACGGTCGCCGCGTTGACGAAGACACGCCGTGCCGGCCGGTCTCCAGGCGCTCGACGGCGCGCCGCCAGGCCGAAACCGCCTGGACGGAACTTGGCTCGAGGTTCGGAATTCCAACGGCGCTGCTCAGGCTTTCGGGAATCTACGGGCCGGGGCGCAATGCGCTGCGCAAGCTCGCCTCTGGCAAGGCGCGCCGCCTCGTCAAGCCGGGCCAGGTGTTCAACAGGATACACGTCGCCGACATAGGCGGGGCCGCCGCCTTTCTGGCACGGGCCGGCCGCGGCGGCATCTGGAACATCACCGACGACATGCCGGCGCCGCCGCAGGACCTGATCGCCTGCGCAGCGGAGCTGATGGGCGTCGAACCGCCTCCCGAAACCGACTTCGCGACCGCCGACCTCACACCGATGGCGCGGTCGTTCTACAGCGAAAACAAGCGCGTCTCGAACGCACGGATCAAGGCCGCAGGCTATAGTTTCGAATATCCGGATTACCGGCTGGCGCTGCGGAAGATGTGGGAGAGCGGTGAATGGTAGATCCATTCAAGTCCTCCGGATCATTAACCTTCGAGCGATTGCTTAAATACAATGAAACAATCGGAAACATCCTTTGACCGCCGCATCACTTTCTCGCCATCTTTGAACCCCACGGGCCGTGACGTCTCAATGGTCGGAAAAGGATATCCGAATGCCGTCACTGTCCCGACTGGCACGTTTGTGCCAGGCTATCGTTGCAGCAAGCTTCGTCATTCCCGGAGCACATGCCATCGCCGGCGACAAGTGCGGTCGCGCTTCATGGTACGCGCTCCACTCCAGGACCGCGTCGGGCGAACGGATGGTCCCTTCGAAACTCACTGCCGCCAACCGGCATCTCGGCTTCGGCACCCGCCTCAAGGTCGTCAACCAACTGAATGGCCAGAGCGTCGTCGTGCGCATAAATGATCGCGGCCCCTTCGTTCACGGACGGATCCTCGACCTTTCCCGTGGCGCTGCCCGCAAGCTCGGCTTTCTCGACGCCGGCGTAGTCAAGGTCTGCTACAGCGTAGTCGGCTGACGAAGCTTGCAGTTCGCCTGCTGACCAACTACCACCGCCGGGTACCGGCGGAAGGAAACGAAGGATGCGTCTTGGCGGGCGACTGGCTGCGGCCATAGAGGTTCTCATCGATATCGACTCGCGCAAGCGCCCCGTCGCCGACGCTCTGAAAGACTGGGGGCTTTCCCACCGGTTCGCCGGCTCCGGCGACAGGGCGGCGATCGGCAATATCGTCTACGACGCGCTGCGCAGAAGGCTGTCCCACGCTTTCCTCATGGACAGCGACGATCCGGCAATGCTTGCGCACGCGGTTTTGTTCCGCGACTGGCAGATCGGGCCAGAGCGGCTTGCCGCCGAAATTCGCGACGACCGCTTCGCGCCCACGCCGCCCGACGCCGCCGCGCTCGCCGCCTTCGGAAGCCGCGACCTCGCCGAGGCACCCGCCCACATACAGGCCGACGTGCCCGAATGGACCGTCGAGGCCCTCGCAGCCGCATTCGGCGAGGACTGGATCCGACAGGCGCAGGCGCTGGCGGAACGCCCGCCGCTCGACCTGCGCGTCAACACGCTCAAGACGACGCGCGAGAAAGTGCTGAAAGCCCTCTCCCGCAGCGGGGCCGTTCCAGCGGCGCTCGCCCCGGACGGCCTGCGCATTGCCGCCGGCGCCGGCCCGGCGCGCCTTCCCAACGTCACCGCCGAGCCGGCATTCGCCAAGGGTTGGTTCGAGGTCCAGGACGAAGGCTCGCAACTCGCCGCCCGCCTCGTCGGGGCGGGTCCGGGGGAGCAGGTCCTCGACCTTTGCGCCGGAGGAGGCGGCAAGACGCTGGCGCTGGCGGCTGCAATGGGCAACAAGGGTCAGGTGCACGCCTTCGACGCGGACCGCAAGCGGCTGGCGCCAATCGTCGAGCGACTGAAGCGGGCGGGAACACGCAACGTACAATTGCACGAAAGCCCGGAGGCACTGGTGGCACTCGAGAACCGGTGCGACCGCGTTCTCGTGGACGCTCCATGCACCGGTACCGGCACGTGGCGCCGGCGGCCCGATGCCAAATGGCGGCTTTCGCCCGAGAACCTCGAGGCGCGCGTCGCCGAACAGGACGCCGTGCTGGCAGAAGCTGCCCGGTTCGTGCGACCGGGCGGGCACCTCGCCTACGTCACCTGCTCGCTGCTGCCCAGGGAAAACGAAGATCGGATCTCCCGCTTTCTGGACATGCACGCCGAGTTCGAGCTGCTGCCGGCACTCGGGGACTGGCGGGCTCTGGTGGGGGCGGCGGAGGCCCGGCCCGGATCGGCGGAAGGGTCGACGCTGCTCTTGAGCCCGGTATCGACTGGTACGGACGGTTTCTTTTTCGCGAACCTCCGCCGCCGTCGGTGAGTCGCCGCCCGGCGACGGTCAAGGGGCGGTTCGACGCTGCAGCGCCGTTCAAAAATCCCCAGCTTAATCAAAGGTTCTAGCGGCGGGTTGTTGCCGTGCAACAAAAGCGTGCTACCTTCAACTGTTGAATGCCCGGCAATCGAGCAACCAGAACCGGGGTCAGCGGGTGCGATCGGGCGTCGAACAGCGTCCGGCCCAAGGAAAGGGGCGACTTGCCGATGTTCTATCAATGGTACGAACTCAGCCACGCGTCGATGATGCCCTGGCGAGCAGCGGCGGACGCAATGCGGCTCGCCTACAAGAACCCGCTGAACCCGCTCTCGCACACGACCGTCGGCCGCGCGGTCGCCGCTGGCTTCGAGGTTTTCGAGCGCTCCACGCGTCGCTACGGCAAGCCTGAATTCGGGCTGACCGAAACGTGGCTTTCGGCCGGCCCCGTGTCGGTGCACGAGCGCGTCGTTTGGTCGCGGCCATTCTGCAACCTTGTGCATTTCGAGCGCGCGCTGCCCGCGGGCCACCGACGGGATCCGAAGATCCTCGTGGTCGCGCCGATGTCCGGCCATTACGCGACGCTCCTGCGCGGGACCGTCGAGACGCTCCTGCCGAAGGCGGATGTGTACATCACCGACTGGACCGACGCGCGCACTGTTCCGGTCTCGGAAGGCAAGTTCGATCTCGACGACTTCATCGACTACATCATTTCGATGCTGCACGCACTCGGTCCCGACACGCATGTCATGGCCGTGTGCCAGCCCTCGGTACCTGTTCTGGCCGCAATCGCACTGATGGAGGAGAACGGCGACCGCTTCGTGCCCGCGTCGATGACGCTGATGGGCGGTCCCATCGACACGAGGCGAAACCCGACCGCCGTCAACGATCTGGCCGAGCAGCATCCGATCGAATGGTTCCGGGACAACGTGATCATGCAGGTTCCCTGGCCGCATCAGGGCTTCATGCGCGACGTATATCCCGGCTTCCTGCAACTCTCGGGCTTCATGTCGATGAACCTCGACAAGCACATGATTGCCCAGAAGGACTTCTTCTTTCATCTGGTGAAGAACGACGGCGAACCGGCGGAGAAGCATCGCGAGTTCTACGACGAATACCTTGCCGTGATGGATCTGACTGCCGAATTCTACCTTCAGACGGTCGACACGGTCTTCATCCGGCACGCCCTGCCCCGGGGCGAAATGATGCACCGGGAAAGACGCGTCGACACGCGCGCCATACGCAACGTGGCACTGCTGACTGTCGAGGGCGAGAACGACGACATCTCCGGCGTCGGCCAGACGAGGGCGGCGCACGATCTCTGCCCGAACATCCCGGACGACAAGCGCCACCACTACCTGCAGCCGGTGGTCGGGCATTACGGCGTCTTCAACGGTTCGCGGTTCCGGTCCGAGATCGCTCCGCGCATCCTCGACTTCATGCGGTCGAATACGCCCGGCACGCGGCCTGCCCAGGCGGGAAAGGGTGTCGCCAAGCGGGACGAGCCGGCACGAAAGACGGCCTGAGCGCCGATATATCGTAACTATTACAATGCCTTGTCCGATTTCGGCCGTGATTTTCTTAAATCGCGACTGAGCGCCCACCAAATCGAAAATACCGGGGCGGCAATCCGGCCGCACGGGTGACGACGAGGTTCCGACTGATGACCACAAATGCATTGATCCGTCCTGCGTGGACGCCGGCGACCATCGCCCTGATGGTGCTTGGCTTCATGGTGTTCTGGCCCCTCGGACTGGCGATGCTCGCCTACATCATCTGGGGTGATCGCCTCGACGGCTTCAAGCGTGACGTTAACAGGGCGACCGACGACGTGTTTGCCGGCTGCCGCAGGGCGACGCGCTGGGGTCGCCATCGCGGCTACGCCGCTTCTCCTCGCACCGGCAACGTGGCGTTCGACGACTGGCGCGAAGCAGAGACGAAGCAACTCGAGGAAGAGCGCCGCAAGCTCGATGAGATGCGCGACGAGTTCGACGACTATCTTCGCGAGCTGCGCAGGGCGAAGGACCAGGAAGAGTTCGATCGGTTCATGCGCGACAGCAAGGGGCGCCGCAGGCCGGGCAGCGAGCCAGGCAACACCGTTCCCGACGTCGACGCATGATCGCGCCGGACTGATTGAGACCGCACGGGGCGGCGTCCCTTCCGGGATGCCGCCTTTTTTGCGCGCGGGCGTGCCCGGTCCGCAGCGAATCGGCTAAGACTTGAAGCATGTTTCCGCTCACCCGCTCACCGAGGAAATCCCTGACGCCGCCGACCGCGCGTCACGCACCGCGGAACGTCGCCGTTTCCGGCCGTACGTTGCCCCTGGAGGTGCGGGAACACCCGCGTGCCACCCGGATGACGCTGCGGATCGAGCCGGGGGGACAGGCACTCAAGCTGACTGTGCCGCAAGGCCTGCCGCCGCGCGAAATCGACGAGTTCATGCGCCGGCAGCAGGGCTGGCTGATGACCCGGCTCGCCCGGTATCCGTCCGATTGCGCGGTCCGCGACGGCGGCTGGATCCGCCTGCGCGGCGTCGGCCACCGGGTAATGCGCTCGGGCAGCGTCCGCGGCCTGACGGAGGCGCGCATGATTGGCGAGACGCCGGTCCTGGTCGTGGGCGGGCTGCCGGAGCATCTCGGGCGCCGGGTTGCAGACTTTCTCCGGAAGGAGGCGCGCCGCGACCTGGAAGAGGCGGTCCGAAGGCACGCCGCCCGCGTCGGCATCCACCCCGCCGCCGTCCGGTTCAAGGACACGAAAAGCCGCTGGGGTTCGTGCACGAGCGACCGCGTGCTCTCCTTCTCCTGGCGGATCGTGATGGCGCCGCCGGCGGTCATCGACTATCTCGCTGCCCATGAGGTCGCCCACCTGAGGGAAATGAATCACGGGCCGCGCTTCTGGCGCCTTTGCGGCGAGCTCTGTCCGGACATGGAGGACGCGAAGCGCTGGCTGAAGCAGAACGGCGGCGCCCTTCAGGCCGTCGATTTTTCCTGATTGGCCTTCAGCAGCGCGTTTTGCTCGAACTCGCGCCGATTTTCATGCGACGTGGCAGCCATGGGCGACAAACTCGACATCAAGATCTGCGGACTGAAGACGCCGGAGGCAGTCGCCGCCGCTCTCGATGGCGGCGCCAGCCATCTCGGCTTCATCTTCTTTCCCAAGAGCCCGCGCAACATCGAGCCGGCACTCGCCGCGCAACTCGCTCGGCCCGCGCGCGGGCGGGCGAAGATTGTCGCCGTCACGGTGGATGCGACCGACAGTACACTGGACCGGCTGGTAGATGCGCTGAAGCCGGACCTGCTGCAGCTTCACGGCGGCGAGACGCCGGCGCGTGTCGCGGAGATCAAGTCCCGCCATGGCCTGCCGGCAATGAAGGCCCTCCCGATACGCACCGCCGCGGACTTCGCCAGCCATGTTGCCTATCGCGGCATCGCCGACCGGCTGCTCTTCGATGCCAAGCCGCCGAAGGGTGCAGAGCTTCCGGGCGGCAACGGCCTCACCTTCGACTGGAGGTTGCTCGCCGCGCTTGACGACGATGTGGATTACATGCTTTCCGGTGGGCTGAACGCGGACAATGTCGGCGCAGCGCTCGCCGCAAGCCGTGCCCGCGGTATCGACGTCTCCTCGGGCGTCGAGAGCGCGCCGGGCGTCAAGGAGGCGAGCCGGATCGCGCGGTTTTTCGACGTCGTTCGGGCCGCCCGGCAAAACGCTGCCCAATAAGCTTCAGGAGCTTTTCCAGTGAACCAGCCTGCAAAGCCAAATTCCTTCCGCGCGGGTCCCGACGAGGAAGGCCGTTTTGGAATATTCGGCGGTCGTTTCGTAGCCGAAACGCTGATGCCGCTGATCCTGGACCTGCAGGAAGCCTGGAAGGCGGCAAAGGCAAGCGCCTCGTTCAAGGCCGAACTCGAAGACCTCAACACGCACTATACGGGCCGGCCCAGCCCACTTTATTTCGCCGAACGGCTGACGGAAGAGCTCGGCGGGGCGAAGATCTATTTCAAGCGCGACGAGCTGAACCACACGGGCTCGCACAAGATCAACAACTGTCTCGGGCAGATCCTGCTGGCCAGAAAAATGGGCAAGTCGCGGATCATCGCCGAAACCGGCGCGGGCCAGCACGGGGTCGCCTCCGCCACCGTCGCCGCGCGCTTCGGCCTGCCCTGTGTCGTCTACATGGGTGCGACGGATGTCGAGCGGCAGGCGCCGAACGTGTTCCGCATGCGCCTGCTCGGTGCCGAGGTCAAACCCGTAACGACGGGCCATGGAACGCTCAAGGACGCCATGAACGAGGCGCTGCGGGACTGGGTGACGAACGTTGAATCGACCTACTACATGATCGGTACGGCCGCCGGGCCACATCCCTACCCCGAGATGGTGCGGGACTTCCAGTCGGTGATCGGCCGCGAGACGAAAGAACAGATCATGGCGGCGGAAGGCCGGCTGCCGGACATGCTTGTCGCCGCCGTCGGCGGCGGCTCGAACGCCATAGGCCTGTTCCATCCCTTCCTCGACGACGACGGCGTCAGAATTGTGGGCGTGGAGGCCGGCGGCAAGGGACTGGATGGCGAGGAACACTGCGCGTCGCTGACGGCAGGCTCGCCCGGCGTCCTCCACGGCAACCGAACCTACCTGCTTCAGGACGGTGACGGGCAGATCAAGGAAGGCCATTCGATCTCGGCAGGGCTGGACTATCCGGGCATCGGGCCGGAGCATTCCTGGCTCAAGGAGACGGGCCGGGTCGAGTATGTACCGATCATGGACCACGAGGCGCTGGATGCGTTCCAGCTGCTCACCCGCCTGGAAGGCATCATCCCGGCACTGGAACCGGCGCACGCGCTTGCCGAAGTCGTGAAACGCGCGCCGCAGATGTCCAGGGACGAGATCATAGTCATGAACTTGTGCGGACGCGGCGACAAGGACGTCTTCGCCGTCGCCAAGCATCTCGGGATGGAGATCTGAAAATGACCGCACGCATGGATGCGCGCTTCGAAGAACTCCGCGCGGAGGGTCGTCCGGCCCTGGTGACATATTTCATGGCGGGAGATCCCGACTATTCCACGTCGCTGGAAATCATGAAGGCTCTGCCGGGGGCCGGCGCCGACGTCATCGAACTCGGGATGCCCTTTTCCGACCCGATGGCCGACGGCCCGGCGATCCAGCTTGCCGGGCAGCGGGCGTTGAGAGGCGGGCAGACGCTGAGGAAGACGCTGCAGATGGCGCGCGAATTCCGGCAGGCGGACGACACCACCCCGATCGTGATGATGGGCTACTACAACCCGATCTACGTCTACGGAGTCGACCGCTTTCTCGACGACGCGCTGGAAGCAGGCATCGACGGACTGATCGTCGTCGACCTGCCGCCCGAGATGGACACGGAGCTTTGCATACCGGCCGTCCGGAAGGGGATCAACTTCATCCGCCTTGCGACGCCGACAACGGACGACCGCCGCCTCCCGGCGGTCCTCAGCAACACTTCCGGCTTCGTTTATTACGTCTCGATGACCGGCATCACCGGCTCGGCGATCGCCGACACCGGAAGGGTGGGCGACGCGGTCCGGCGCATCAAGGAACACACGAAGCTGCCGGTTTGCGTCGGCTTTGGCGTCAAGACCGCCGAGCACGCGCGTGTGATCGGCGCAACCGCGGACGGCGTGGTCGTGGGCACGGCCATAGTCAACCAGATCGCCAATACGCTCGACGGGCAAGACCGCGCCACCGGTGATACCGTACAGAGCGTCGCAACGATGGTGCGCGGCCTCGCCAGCGGAGTGCGCGCCGCGCGGCTTGCCACGGCCGGGTGACGGGCCCACATTAGGCACAACACTTCAGGAGCAGAGCCTTGAACTGGATTACCAGCTATGTCCGGCCGAAGATCAACTCCATGTTCGGTCGGCGCGAAGTGCCGGAGAATCTCTGGATCAAGTGTCCGGAAACCGGCGAGATGGTCTTTCACAAGGATCTTGAGGACAATCTCTTCGTGATCCCGGCTTCGGGCTATCACATGAAGATTTCCGCCCGGGCCCGGTTCGACCATCTTTTCGACGACGGCGACTACGAAACCTTGCCGCAGCCGCAGGTTCCCCAGGACCCGCTCAGGTTCCGGGACGCCAAGCGGTATACGGAGCGGCTCAAGGAATATCGCGCCAGGACGGGCATGGAAGACACCATTCTTGCCGGCCTGGGCAGCGTGAAGGGTGTCAAGCTCGTCGCGGTCGTCCACGAATTCGGCTTCGCGGGCGGTTCGCTCGGCATGGCGGCCGGAGAGGCGATCATCAGGGCATTCGAGCGCGCGGTCTCCGAGAAATGTCCGCTCGTGATGTTCCCGGCCTCGGGCGGCGCGCGCATGCAGGAAGGTATCCTCTCGCTGATGCAATTGCCGCGCACCACCGTCGCCGTCGAGATGCTGAAGGAAGCGGGCCTGCCCTACATCGTCGTGATGACCAACCCGACGACTGGCGGCGTTTCGGCATCCTATGCGATGCTCGGCGACATCCATCTCGCCGAGCCCGGCGCGGAGATCGGCTTCGCCGGAAAGCGCGTGATCGAGCAGACGATCCGCGAGAAGTTGCCGGACGGCTTCCAGACGGCCGAATACTTGCGGGACCACGGCATGATCGACCTCGTGGTCAATCGCCACGATATCCCGGACACGCTGGCGCGTTTGCTGAAGATCCTGCTGGGAAGGCCGGCCGACGGCGACGAGGGCCTTTCCGGAGGCTCCGCGAAACCTTCCGCAAGGAAGGAGTTGCCGGAGGTCGGGGACCAGGATGACGCGTCCGGCCCGGAAATGGCGGAAGACGCCGATACCGGGAAGGCGGCAGCGGAAGAAAAGATGCACTAGGGCCTTTCGCGGGCAAGTCGAGAGACGTCGGACGCGACGGAGCAGGCCGGGCGGCCCATTCCGAATTGCCCTGGCGCCGCAGTTCACTTACAGGGTCCCCATGGCACTGCGTCAATCCGGACAGGCGGAACGGGAAATCGAGGCTCTGATGCGTCTGCATCCCAAGGGCTTCGACCTCTCGCTCGACAGGGTGCGGCGCCTGCTCGCCGATCTCGGCGACCCGCAGGATCGCCTGCCACCGGTGATCCACATCGCCGGCACGAACGGGAAGGGGTCGGCGACGGCCTTCTGCCGGGCCATCCTCGAGGCCGAAGGACTCTCCGTCCACGTCCACACCTCGCCGCATCTCGTGAACTGGCATGAACGATACCGCCTGGGCCGAAGGGGAGCTTCCGGAACGCTCGTCGACGACGCCACCCTCGCGGATGCCGTGCGAAGGGCCGCCGCCGCCAATGACGGGCAGCCGATCACGGTCTTCGAGATCCTTACCGCCGTCACCTTCCTTCTCTTCTGCGAGCATCCGGCAGACGCGGCCGTCATCGAGGTCGGCCTCGGTGGACGTTTCGACGCGACGAACGTCATCGGCAAGCCCGCCGCCTGCCTTATCATGCCGGTTTCGGTCGACCACCAGGCCTATCTCGGCGACAGCGTGGAACTCATAGCAGCCGAGAAGGCGGGCATCATCAAGCGTGGCGTGCCGGTCGTCATCGGAAATCAGGAGCACGAGGCGGCGCTGCAGGTACTCGTGGCCGCGGCGGAGCGCGCGCTTTCGCCGGCGAGTGTCTTCGGACAGGACTACTCGGCGCACGAGGAACATGGTCGGCTCGTCTACCAGGACGACGCCGGACTGCTGGACTTGCCGCTGCCGCGCCTGCCGGGACGCCACCAGCACGCCAACGCTGCGGCCGCGATCCGCGCGATCAAGTGCGCTGGCTTCCGGATCGGCGATAACGCTGTCGAAGCGGGCCTCGCCTCGGTCGACTGGCCAGGGCGCATGCAGCGCATCAGCGGCGGCAACCTTCTTGCCTGCGCGCCGGAGGGCGCCGAGATCTGGCTCGATGGCGGCCACAATCCCGGCGCCGGAGCCGTGGTCGCCGAGGCACTGGCGGAACTTGAAGAACGCGTGCCGCGGCCGCTCTTCCTTGTGGCCGGGATGATCAGCACAAAGGATCCGATCGGCTATTTCGAGGCTTTCGCCGGGATCGCACGCCACGTCTTCACCGTGCCGATACGCAGTTCTGAATCGGGCATAGACCCGCTCGTCCTTGCCGACGACGCTGCGGAGGCGGGGCTTTCGGCCGAACCGGTGGAAAGCGTCGCCGAAGCGCTCAGCCTTATTTCGGAGAACTGGGACACGAACCCGGCGCCGCGCATCCTGATCGGCGGTTCCCTCTACCTCGCCGGTGAAGTGCTTGCGGACAACGGCACCCCTCCAGACTGAACCGTTGCGTGCGAGGCACCGGCATGCCACGATTTGCCCATGCCCTTCCTCGTGCCATACGGGACAAACCCCCTGGTCGATGGCCGACAGTCCGAACGTGCCATGAGGGTGCGGCGAGGCGTTCAGCGGCTGTTCGGCGAAATGCGCCTTTCGGTTCTTCCGGAACTGACGCTTTCCAGCGGGCGTCGCGCCGACCTTGTGGCGCTCGGAAGCAAGGGCGAAATCTGGATTGTCGAGATCAAGACCTCGATCGAGGATTTCCGGAGCGACAGGAAGTGGCCGGACTATCGCGCATTTTGCGACCGCCTGTTCTTTGCAACGCACCCGCAGGTGCCGCTCGACATCTTTCCGGGCGACTGCGGATTGCTTCTCTCCGACGGCTACGGCGCGGAATTGCGGCGCGAGGCGCCCGAGCACAGGCTGGCGCCAGCCCGGCGCAAGGCACTGCTGCTGCAGTTCGCACGATCAGCCGCCGACCGCCTTCTCGCCGCCGAACTGGCGGCGACGCTGCCGGGCACCTGACGCAGCGGGGCGTAGTGGCGCGGCGCGCCCTTCTCGTCAGCGCGGTGCGCGCTTGGCGAGTATGCGCTGCAGCGTTCGGCGGTGCATGTTGAGCCGGCGGGCCGTCTCCGAGACGTTTCGGTCGCACATTTCGTAGACGCGCTGGATGTGCTCCCATCGTACGCGATCGGCCGACATCGGGTTCTCGGGCAGTTCGGCACGCTCGCCGGGCCTCCGCGTCAGCGCCGCGTAGACCTCGTCGGCGTCCGCGGGCTTGGCGAGGTAGTCCACGGCGCCGAGCTTCACGGCATTGACCGCCGTCGCAATATTGCCGTAGCCGGTCAGGACGACCATCCGCGTATCCTCGCGGCGCTGGCGGATCGCCTCGATGACGTCCAGGCCGTTGCCATCGCCGAGCCGCATATCCACCACGGCGAAGCGCGGCGGCGCGGATCTCGCCTTGCCGAGGCCCTCGGCCACGGATTCGGCGATGTCTACCGTGAAACCCCGGCTCTCCATGGCGCGGCCGAGGCGGCGCACGAAGGGGCCGTCGTCGTCGACAATCAGCAGGGTGGCGTCGGGTCCAGGACCGGCGTCTTCGGTTCCGCCGGAGGCTGGCACTTCGCTTTCATCAACGCTCATTTCCATGTTCTCCATGGTCCTTTTTTGCCTGGGGCTCCCCTGCCAAGCCCACGGGGACGATCGACCCCCTGCCGGAATCCGTTGCTGCCGCCGGCGACTTCAGCCGAGCCGCCGCTCTCTCCTGCGCGCGCCGCATGGTCTTCCACTGCGGCGACCCCGGATTCCGGGCTGAACCGTTTATTGCGCTTTCGACAAGTTCGGTAAAGTCTCTTCTTCCCCGATCACGTCCATCGCCTGCCGCGGCCAGGTTACGCGGATGACCGCCCCGCCTCCTTCGCCCGCCACGTTGCCGAAGCGCAGAACGGCGCCGGAACGTTCCAGCAGCGTCTTGGCGATGAACAGCCCGAGACCCAGGCCGCCCGCACCTGCCTGTTCGGCGCTCGTGCGCCGAGTCAGGAACGGTTCGCCGATCTGTCCGAGCACGTCGGGAGGGAAGCCGGGGCCATCGTCGCTGATGGTCAACCGGACGCGCTCGTCGTCATAGACGACCGCGACCTCCACGGAAGTGCCAGCAAAGTCCACCGCGTTCTCGATCAGGTTGCCAAGGCCGTAGAGAATACCGGGGTTGCGACGCCCTATCGGCTCGCTGCCGTCGCCTTCGACAGTGACGAGCAGGTCGACCCCGAACTCGCGATGCGGCGCCACTACTTCCTCGACCAGCGATGTCAGCGGCAACCGGCGCATCTGCGCTTCGTCGTCGGTCGAAAGCGTCGTTATCCGGCGCAGGATGTCGCGGCAGCGTTCGCTCTGGCTCCTGAGAAGCTGAAGGTCCTCGCGGTAGCGCTCGTCATCACCCAAGGCACGCTCCATCTCCCGGGCGACGACGGAGATCGTGGCGAGCGGGGTGCCGAGTTCGTGCGCGGCCGCGGCGGCGAGGCCGTCGAGAGCAGAGAGATGCTGTTCGCGCTGCAGCGTCAGTTCCGTCGCCGCCAGCGCATCGGCGAGCAGGTTCGCCTCGGAGGAAACCCGGTATGTGTAGAAGGCGGCGAAGACCGTGGTGGACACGATGCCGAGCCAGACGCCACCGTGCAGCAGCAGCGGCAACTGATAGGTCGTTCCGCCGTACCAGGGCAGCGGCAACGAGAAAAATGCAAGCATCGAGACGCTGAAGATGGAGACGGCGACCAGCACCAGCGTGTAGCGCACGGGTTGCGAGGCCGAAGAGATGATCACCGGCACGGCTACGAAGATCGCGAATGGATTTGCGATTCCGCCCGTCATGAAGAGCAGGCCCGTAAGCTGCAGCAGGTCGAAGCCGAGTACGCCGAGAGCTGCCAGCGGCTCCAGCCGGTGCGTTGCCGGATATCGCAGGGTCAGGAAGACGTTGAGCCAGGCGGAACAGGCGATCAGCGCAAAGCAGAGGATCGCCGGAAACTGGAAGTGCAGGTAGAAGGCCGTTACCATTACCGCAAGGCACTGGCCTGTCACGGCGAGCCAGCGCAGGCGCGTCAGCGTTTCCAGACGCAACCGGTATCGGGATACTCGGTCGTCGAAAAGATGTCTCGAAAGCAATGGCATTGCGAGAGGGGCCTCTTGCCTCCATTTGCGACGAATTCCGGCCTTTGTCCAGCCTTTCAGCGGCCGCGCGGCTTGGCGCGCGTCGTCGGTTCCGCCGCCAGCGGGTCTTCCGGCCAGGAGTGCTTCGGATAGCGTCCGCGCATTTCTGCACGCACATCGCGCCATGAACCGGACCAGAATCCCGGCAGGTCCAGCGTCGTCTGGATCGGTCGTCGCGCCGGAGAGAGCAACTCGAGAACCAGCGGCAGCCGGCCGCCGGCAATGGCAGGATGCTCGCCGAGCCCGAAGACCTCCTGGACGCGGACCGCCAGCACCGGATCTTTCCCGCCATAGCGGATTTCATGGCGGGAGCCCGTCGGTACCTCGTAGTGGGTCGGCGCAAGACGGTCGAGGTCCCGGCGCAGTGCATGCGGCACGAGCGCGGCGAGGCCCTCCGACAGGCTTGCGGGACGGACGTCGTCGAGGCAGGAGACGCCGGCCTGGAACGGCGCGAACCATTCGTCCAGCCTGGCGACAAGGGCATCATCCGAGACCTCCGGCCAGTCGCCGCCGATCGAGCGGTGAAGGAAGCCGATCCGCTCGCGCATCTGGCGCGACGACTTGTCCCACGGCAGCGCCTCCAAGCCCAGGATTCGCACTCCCCCGGCGAGCGCTTCGCAGGTGGCGGCGGCATCTGAGAGAGGCAGCGACCTCTCGTCGAGCGTCATGGCGCCGATACGACGCCAAAGACGCGCGCGCACCGAGCGACTCGCTCGATCGAAAGCGTATTCCTCGCGGGTCTCGATCATCGACGACAGACGCTCCTCGACGGTCGCCCGGTCAACCTCGGCCGCTGCGAGCACACGCTGGGCGGCGGCCCGCCCGGTGAGGTCGGCAATCACCAGGAATTCGGAAGCGGCCAGCCGATCCCGCTCCTCGACGACAGCGCCGCGCCCGTTCGCCATCAGGAACCGTCCGCGACCGCCGCGCTGTCTGGCAATCCGATCGGCAAAGCCTGCGACCAGCAGGCCACCGGCGGTGCCGCCGCGACAGCCGACCGGGCCGGCCAATTGCTCTCTCGCCGACGCAGCGATGCGTCCGGCAAGGCCGCGGGCGGCCTGGGCCCTCGCGTTCGATTCCGCTCCGAAACGTTCGAGCCGTTCGTCCAGATCGATGGATTTGCCGCCCAGCCCCGGTTCGCCCATCAGCACGGCAAGACGCGCGGCCGCATGGATGTCGTCACCGCGCTCCGCCGCCTCCACGACCATGGCCGCATGGCGCGCGGGCAGGCCGAGGGCGCGCATGTGCCTGCCGCGCGCGCTCAGTCCTCCTGCCGGATCGAGCGCGCCGAGCTGGACAAGGAGAGAGCGTGCCTCCTCGAGAGCCGCCGGCGGCGGCGGATCGATGAAGGCCAGCGACGCCGGATCGCAGACGCCCCAGGCAGCGCAGTCGAGGACGAGGCCGGCAAGGTCGGCTGCCAGGATCTCGGGCGGAGCAAAGGGCGCCAGGGCCGCGGTCTGCTCCGCCCGCCACAGTCGTATCGCGACTCCGGGGCCGGTGCGCCCGGCACGACCCGCCCGCTGGTCGGCCGCTGCACGAGATACACGCACGGTCTCCAGCCGGGTGATCCCCGTCGCCGGTTCGAAGACCGGCTGTCGGGACAGGCCGCTGTCGATCACCACGCCGACCCCGTCGATGGTGATGGAGGTTTCGGCTATGGCCGTTGCGAGAACGATCTTGCGCTGCCCGTCCGGGGCCGGCCGAATGGCGAGGTCCTGTGCCGGCCCGTCGAGGTTCCCATAAAGGTTTGCAATAGTCGTACCGGCTCCGAAACGTCCAGAAAGACGCTCCGCCGTGCGCCTGATCTCGGCCTGTCCCGGCAGGAAGGCGAGGATCGAGCCGGATTCTTCGGCATGTGCCGCCTCGATGGCGCGCACCATTGCATCTTCGACAGGCTCGCCCGCGGAGCGCTCCCGGTATCGGACATCCACCGGGAAGACGCGGCCAAGGCTCTCGACCACCCGTACACTGCCCAGTACTGCCGCAACTCTTTCCGTATCGAGCGTCGCCGACATGACCAGGATGCGGAGATCCTCCCTGAGGGCGCCGCGAACGTCGAGGGCCAGGGCCAGACCGAAATCCGCATCGAGGCTACGTTCGTGGAACTCGTCGAAAAGGACGGCTGCGATGCCCGTCAACTCGGGATCGTCGAGGATCATGCGGGTGAAGACACCTTCGGTTACGACCTCGATGCGCGTCGCGGGAGATATTCTCGTGTCGAGGCGCATGCGGTAGCCAACCGTCTTGCCGACCGGTTCGCCGCAGAGCGCAGCCATTCGCCGCGCCGCCGCGCGGGCCGCAAGGCGGCGGGGCTCGACGAGTATGATGCGGCCATCGCCGCGCCAGCCTGCGCCGAGCAGGGAGAGCGGCACCAGCGTAGTCTTGCCGGCACCGGGAGGCGCGGCGAGCACGGCCGAGCGCTCGGTTTCGAGGGCGGCGTGGATTTCCGGCAGGATCCGGCAGACCGGCAGGTCCGGAAACTCGATCCCCATCTCAGGCCGCCTCTCCCACCTCGATGACAGTCCCTCCGGCCGCGTCGGCATCCGCCTTGTCGTGTGTCACGAGGACGACCGGCAGGCCCGCGATTTGGGCGCGCTCGAAAACGAGTTCGCGCATCTGGCGCCGAAGCGCCATGTCGAGCCTGGAAAACGGCTCGTCGAGAAGCAGCAACCGAGGCCTGGAGAGCAGCACGCGCAGCAGCGCCACGCGCGCCTTCTGGCCTCCGGACAATGTCGCCGGATCGCGATCTCCAAAGCCACCGAGGCCGACTTCCTCCAGCGCCGCGGACGCCAGCCGACGCCGTTCGGCTCGGTGCGAAACCTCCGGCGGTATGGCGAAGCCGGCGTTGCCGGCTACGGAAAGATGCGGAAAGAGCAGCGGATCCTGGAAAAGGATGCCCGCACGCCGTTCCTCCGCCGGCAGGCCGGTGAGTTCGACGTCGTCCACCGCGACGCTTCCGGAAGCTTCGAAAACCGGGTCGAGAAAGCCGCCGACATAGGCGAGCAGCGTCGACTTGCCGGAACCGGAAGGCCCCATGACGGTCAGCACCTCGCCGGGTTGTACCGCGAAGTCGACGGAGATCAGCGGCACCCCGCCGAGCGCGATCCGGACGTCAGACAAATGGAGGCCGGTCGTCATGGCGGTGGTGCACTCCCTTCTCAGGCCGCAAGCGCGCGACGATCGCGAAATAGCAAGGCCGGCACCAGCGAGGCAATTGCGAAACCGACAAACGGCAGCAGGGCCTGAATGAAGGCATAGACGCCGACGATCCGCGCATTGCCGCCGGAAGCCAATGCCACCGCCTCGGTGGTCACCGTGGTAACCCGGCCGGCGCCGATCAGCACGGTGGGGAGATACTGCCCCACCGACACGGCGAAGCCGACAGCCGCGGCGGTGAGGATGGCGCGCAGAAGCATGGGAAGGCGGACGCAAATGAGCGTACGTGTCCGCGACTGCCCGAGCGCGGCGGCAACGACCTCGTAGCGCCGGTCGAAGGCGCGCCAGGGATCGGCAAGCGACAGGAACACATAGGGCAGGACGAAGACGAGATGCACCAGGGCGACAGCGACGAAGGTGGAGTCCATCCCCGTCAACACCGCGAGTATCTGCAGGCCGAAGACGAACGATATCTGCGGAACGATCAGCGGCAGATAGATGAGGAGGAGCGCACTGGGCCCGCCGGCGCGGCCGGTCCGGACCTCCTGCTCGAGACAACCTATGGACAGGACCAGGGCGACCAGCGTGGACGAAAGGCCGACCAGCAGCGTCGTCGTCAGCGGAGCGGCCAGGCCCGGAAGGCCACGCAGCCAGGTGCGAAGCGTCAGGCTTGCCGGCAGCGCGTCGGGAAATTGCCACAGGCCGGCGACGGACCAGATCGCCAGCACGGCAATTCCTGCGAAGACGAGGGCAGTCGACGCCGCCATGGCGGCAAACGAAAGCCGCCGGAGCCAGAGGTCGTTCCGGAAGCGTACACCCTTCTCGCAGAGAACAAGGGCCAGACCGCCTGCAAGCCTCTCCAGAAAGAACCACAGGAGCAGAGCCGAGATCGTGACGAAAAGCTGCATCATGGCGCCGGCGGAGGCTACGAACCGCATGGCGAGATGCGGATCGCTCATCCAGTCCAGCAGCCGCACCGGCAGGGGCGCCGGGAGCGTCGGCCCGAGAATCCTTGCAACGTCGACGACGGAACTCGCATAGGCGACAACAGCATAGACCGCCAGCCGGATCTGGCCGTAGACCACCGGGGAAAGCGCGTAGACGAAGCCGGCCGTCCGTCCGTAGCCCAAGGCGGCGGCAAGGCGCCGCGTTTCCGCGAGGCGCACCTGCGGCAGGGCGGCGAGCGTCACAAGAAAGAGGAACGGCACCTCCTTGACGACGAGTCCTGCAATCATCGCAAGTCCCAGCTGGTCGTGCACCAGCAACCAGTCCGGCGGCCGCATGAAGCCTGTGAGCCACGGAGAAGCCAGGCGCAACAGGAACCCGGACGGGGCGATGAGGAAGGCAAGCCCGAAGGCGGCGGCAGCATGCGGGACAGACAGGAGCGGCGAGACCATGTGCCGGAGCCGGGCGAAAGCGCGGGTCTCCGTCCACCCGGCGACGAACAGGAGGGTGAGAGTGAAGGCGATCGCTGTCGTCGATACGCCGGCGCCAAGCGCGACGAGGCTTGAGCGCAGGATGCCCGGAGTGACGAGAAAGTCGCGGAAGTATCCGAGCGTGAAGTGTTCCCCGCCAAGGGCAGGCAGATAGCCGAAGGCCGGCAGAACCGTGCCGGCGAGGCCGAAGAGAAGCGGTCCGACCAGAACCAGCAACGTCAGGGCCGGTGCGAGGCGCGTGGCCTTCACGACCGGCACCGATGGCACTGGCCGGCGCCTCCGCCGGTCAGTTCGCCACCCCGTAGCGCCTTTTCCATTCCTGCTCGATGCGCGTCGTCCAGCTTGCGTCCGGTTCGGGGATGACCGGCCCGAGCTCTTCCGGCGAAAGGGTCGCGACGCCGAGCTTCAGGCGGGCGAATTTCTTCCGGTAGTTCGCCGGAAGCTTCGCCGCAGAAAGTACCGTCGGATCACCCCAGTATTCCGGATCCTGCTTGCGAAGCTGCGCCTCGGGCGAAATCAGGAAATTCGCGAGGACGAGGGCGCCGGCCTTGGCTTTGGCGTTGAAAGGGATGGCCACGAAATGGGTATTGCCAAGCGTTCCGCCGGAAAAGGAGAAGGAGCGCACGGTATCCGGCAACTGCCCCGCCGCGATCGCCGCGGACGCTTCCGAGGGATTGAAGGCGAAGATGATGCCGAGTTCTCCGTCGGCAAGCTTCTGCTTCATCGCCGGATAGTCCTTCGGATATGCGCGACCCTGCCGCCAGAGATAGGGTCTGCAGCGCATCGAGACAGGCGAAGAGCGGCGCGACGTCGCTCTCGAAGGTCGCTTCGTCGACGGGCCGGTAGAGCTTGGACCTGTCGTCGATGAGCTCGTAGAGAACCTGCTTCAGAAAGGACGAGCCGATGAAGTCCGGCGGGGCGGGATAGGAGAAGCGCCCGGGATTGGCCTTCGCCCAGGCGAGCAACTGTTTCGCGTTGTCCGGCAGAACGGATGCGGCGGTCCTGGCGGAATCGTAGAAGAAGACGAGCTTCGCCTCGCCCCAGGGGCTCTCGAGGCCATCCGTCGGCTCGTTGAAATCGGTGACAACGGTCGGGTTTGCGGTGTCCACGTATTTCCAGTCAGGCAGCTTCTGGGCCCAGCCCGGCGTCATGAGCAGGCCTTGTCTCTTCATTTCCGCGAAATTCTCGCCATTGATCCAGACCATGTCGACGGAGCCGTTTTCGTTCCGGCCGGCGGCCTTCTCGGCAAGCACCTTGGCGACGGCATCCGCGGTGTCGGCCAGCTTCACGTCGACCACCTCGACGCCATATCGCTCTTCCATCTCGGCGGGCGACCCAGGCAATGTAGCTGTTGACATTGTCGGAGCCGCCCCAGGCGTTCCAGTAAACGGTCTCACCCCTCGCCTGCCTCAGGACGGAGTTCCAGTCGGACAGGTCGGGTTCGCCGGCCAGCGCAGCCGCACAAAGAAGGCCGACAAACAGGATTGCGGCAAATGCGGTCCTTGCTGATCGCACCGTTGACCTCCCTCTTCCACGATGCGCCGATGATTGGCGACCGGGCGCCGGGCGGTCAACAAACGCTTCGCTCGCCTGTCGTCACGTTTGGTTGAGGGCACGCAGAACGGCGCGAAGCGGCCGGCCGCAGGCAGGCAATAACGCTTTCTTCAGGTAAAGGTCCCATGATTGCGGCACTGACACCCGTGGAACGATCGCACGGACGCCTCGCCTGCCGCGGCAGGCGGCGCGCCCCGCAGCACGAAGGCAGACCCGCCATGGCGCCACGCATCGCCGTCATCATCCCGTGCTTCAACGAAGGCTGCGCCATCGGGAAGGTGGTCATGGACTTCCGGCAAGCCGCTGCCGGACGCACGCATCTACGTCTACGACAACAATTCCGAGCGACGGCACCGCACAGATCGCGCGGACGGCGGGAGCGATCGTCCGCCATGAGACCCAGCAGGGGAAAGGCCACGTCGTCCGGCGCATGTTCCGCGACGTCGAGGCGGACCTCTACCTGATGGTGGACGGCGACGACACCTACGATCCTTCCCTGGCTCCGGCGATGCTCGGCCTGCTGCAGGAGGGCCAGTTCGACCTCGTCAACTGCGTGCGGATCGAGTCCGATGCAGCTGCCTACCGCGGCGGGCACAGGCTGGGCAACCGGGTGCTGACCGGCGTCGTGCGTCGCATATTCGGAAACCGGGTCCAGGACATGCTCTCGGGCTACAAGGCGTTCTCGCGGCGCTTCGTGAAGTCGTTCCCGGTGCTCTCGCACGGGTTCGACATCGAAACCGAGCTGACGGTGCATGCCCTCGAACTGTCGATGCCCGTCGCCCATGTCGATGGCGCCTACCGTGGCCGAGCGGAGGGATCGGAGAGCAAGCTGCGGACCTATCGCGATGGCTGGCGGATCCTGACGATGATCCTCCGGCTCGTTCGCCACGAGCGACCCTTCCTTTTCTTCGGCGCACTCTCCTACGCGCTTGCGCTGACCTCAATCGGCCTCGCCGTGCCGCTCCTGGCGACCTACATCGACACGGGACTTGTCCCGCGCTTTCCGACGGCGGTTCTGTCCACGGGCATCATGGTGATGGCGGCGCTCAGCCTCACCGCGGGGACCGTGCTCGACACGGTCACGCGGGGGCGGCGCGAAATGCGTCTGCTGGCCTATCTGCAGCACCCGCCCTTCGCCGAAACCGGGCCGGCCGACGAACGTCGGCAGGACGAGCCGGCCAGCCTGCACGCACTGAACTGATGTCGAGCCTCGCAGAACCTCGCACGGACGGCCTGCCGGCACGTCCTCTCGCCAGCCAGGTTCTCCGGTTCGGGGCCGTCGGAATCGCCGGCTTCGCGGTCAATGCCGGTCTCGTGGCACTGCTTGCGGGCACGGCAGGACCCGTCGCCGCTCAGCTCTTCGCATTTCCGGCCGCGGTGACGACAACATGGTCTCTCAACCGCCGGTACACATTCCACCCGCGCGGAGAACGGCTGCTGCGGGAATGGCTGCGCTACGTCCTGGCCAACGCGCTCGGATGGGCGGCCAACAACGGGGCTCTATTTCGCGCTCGATCCTGTCGGTGCCTCTTCGCATACAGGCACGCCGTTGTCGCCGTTGCCGCCGGTTCGCTCGCCGGCATGGTGTTCAATTTCGCGACGTCGAAGTGGATCGTCTTCCGCTGACCGGGCACGGCTGCCGGAAAAGCAGAAGGCCCGGCGATGCCGGGCCTCCGCCAGTTCGTCGAGCTGCGCCTTCAGGCGACGGCGCCGGAAATCCAGGACGACAGCGCCGTCTTCGGCGATGCGCCGACCTTGATGTCGGCGACTTCGCCGCCCTTGAACATGGCCAGTGTCGGGATCGAGCGCACGCCGTACTGAGCGGCCAGTTCGGGGTTCTCGTCGATGTTCAGCTTGGCGACCTTGACCTTGCCGTTCATCTCGGTGGCGATTTCCTCGAGGCTCGGCGCGATCATCTTGCAGGGGCCGCACCATTCGGCCCAGAAGTCCACGACGACGGGCTCGGCGGATTCGAGAACTTCGGACTTGAAATTGGACTTGTCGACTTTGACGGTGGCCATGCGGCTCTCCTTCGATCTGTTTGCGGCAGGCTCCGAGCCGCTCGCGTGTCGATTTCCGATTTGATGCCGACCGGCGGCATTTTCAAGAGACGGTATCTCACGTCGGCGTGAGAGCGGCAAGTGCGGCGTCGAGCGTCGCCGGGCCGAGCGGCACGAGCACCGGCGCCTCGGTGAAGACGAGCGCCGCTTCGATGCGACGGCCGGGATAGAGCGGCTCCAGCACCGCGCGATAGATCGCAAGCTGGGCCCTGTAGGCGTGCGGGCACCGATGCGGCGGTGAGGAAGGGCGGCCGGTTGGTCTTGTAGTCGACGATCAGCACCCGGTCGCCGTCACCGCCAGGCGGTCGATGCGACCGGAGACGGCGTGTTCCTTCCCGCGCGAGGTCCAACGTGCCCATGATCGACACCTCGGCGCGGCTGCCGGGCGCGAAGACCGGGGCGAAGGCGGGATCGTCGAGGATTGCGAAGACCGACTGCGCGATGCGTTCGGCTTCTTCGGCCGGCCAGCCGGGGCAGGCGCGTCGCAGATAGCGCTCGGCCGCCGCCGCCCGCTCATCGGCCGGCATGCGCTGGAAGCACCTGGAGAAGGCGATGGACGATGCGGCCGCGCTCCAGCGAAGCGGTCGCCGGACCGGCGAAGCCTGCCGGATCGGCGAACCGCCGGCCGCTCCGGCTCCTCGCCGTCGATGATCGCCGATGCGCCGGAGGGCGAGAGCGGGCGCGGCAGCCGTTCCGGAAGGCGCAGCGGCCGTGCGAAGCGCATCCGGCACCGGCAGGTTCGGGTCGAGGGCTCTGTCCACCCGTCACCGGGGCTTCGCGCTCCGGCTTCAGGCTGAAATGCAGGCCCGCCACTCATCGCCGCCGGCGGCATAGGTTCGGGCCTCGGCAGCGGCGCCCTCGCCTTCCAGCGCCTCCCAGACCATCTCCTGCCAGTAGCGGTATTTCGGTTCCCCTCCGGGTTCTGATAGCCGCAGACGACGAGGCGGTCGGCCGCGCGCGTCATCCCGACATAGAGCAGGCGCCGGTACTCCTCCTCGGCCGGCTTTCGCTGCAGGCCCGACTTGATCGCGTCCGGTGACGCCGTTCTCGCAGGCCTTGCCGGGGACCCAGAGCATCGCCGGCGGGACCTCGCCGAAATGGCTTTCGAGCGGCAGCACGCGCAGCGCCGGCATCTGGCTCGCATGCACTGCGTCGCCGCCGGAATCCACCAGGAAGACGACCGGCGCCTCCAGCCCCTTCGAGGCGTGCACGGTCATGATGCGCACCTCGTCGCGGCCCTTGTCCATCTCGCGCTTGATCTCCGGCGAATCGCGCTCGAGAACGGCGAGGAAGGCCTGCATGCCCGGGAGGCCGGCCGCCTGCGTTCGTGCTCGAGCGCGAAGGACAGGAACTCGTCGAGCACGTCGCTCGCCTCGTGGCCGAGACGGGCAAGAATGCGCCTGCCGGCCGCCTTCCGGCGAGTATGCGGGCATAGAACTCGAAGACTGGCAGGCGGTCGACGAGCGCCAGCCGGTCCGCGAACCATGCATGGACCGAGGCCCAAGGCTCCTCGCCGGCCTCGGCGAGGCAAGCCAGCC
Source organism: uncultured Alphaproteobacteria bacterium (assembly GCA_963760965.1). GTDB lineage: Bacteria > Pseudomonadota > Alphaproteobacteria > Rhizobiales > Rhizobiaceae > Pararhizobium_B. The sequence goes on along the minus strand of CAVXEW010000008.1, from coordinate 211,793 downwards.
GGCGAAAGAGGCTTTCGTCCTCGCCACGCTCGGCCGGCAAGACGGTAAAGATCCTCTTCCGTCACGCCGAAGAGCGGGCTCTTCAGGACTGAGGCCAGCGACAGGTCGTCCTCCGGCAACAGCATGACGCGCCCGAGCGCGGCGAGGTCCTGCACGGCGATGTGGTCGGCGAGCTTCAGCCGGTCCGCGCCGGCGACGGGAATGTCGGCGCGCTGCTTGAGTTCGCGGGTCAGCGCATGGACGAAGGCGTCGCGCTTGCGCACCAGCACGAGAATGTCGCCCGGGACGAACCGGACGAGCTGCGTCCTTGTCGACGATCGTGCCGACGGCCGATCCAGTCCTCCGAGCGTCGCCGCGACGCGGCGGGCCAGCCGCGCGGGCGGCGCGGTCTCTGCCACCGCGTCGAAAGGCGCCGTCCAGTCTTCCTCCTCGTCGGCTGCCCTCCTTTCGGATCATCTCCCATACGTCGACGGAACCGGGCTGGCGCAGGCGAGACGTCTCGTGAACGATTGCCGTCTCGCTGCCCAGCCCGCGACGGTTGTCGGCTTCGGCAGAAGACATGGTCGACGGCACCCAGCACGTCGGCGGTCGACCGGAAGGAGACGCGCAGCCGTACCGGCTCGAAGCGCTGGCCGGCCGCTCTCGCCCTGCGCTCGACGTTTCGCCTCTCCTCCTCGAAGCGCTCCGGCCGCGCGCCCTGGAACGAATAGATCGATTGCTTCTCGTCTCCCACCGCGAACAGCGTGCGCAAGTTCGCGCCGCGCTCCTTTGCCGGCAAAGAAGTCCTCGGCGAGCGCGCGGATCACGCTCCACTGGCCGGCGCTGGTGTCCTGCGCCTCGTCGACCAGAATGTGGTCGATGCCCTGGTCGAGCTTGTAGTGCACCCAGGCGCCGGCACCGTCGCGCCTGAGCAGGTCGGCCGTGCGGCTGACGAGATCGTCGAAATCGAGGCGTCCGCGATCGCGCTTCAACCGCTCGTAATCGCGGTCGAGAGTGGCCGCGAGTACCAGCGCCGCGCGGGTGGCCTGATGACTTCGAGCCGCGCAAGATGGTCCACGCAGGCGCAGACATGAGCAAGAGCGGCGTCGAGGCGATCCGCTGCTTCCGGCATGGCGGCGCGCATGTCCTTCCCTGTCACCTGACCGAGGCTGCGCGGCTCGCCCGATTTTCGTCAGGAAAAGCTCTTTGAGCAACTCCCAGCGGGCGGCCTGTTCCGCGCCGGCCACGGCCTGCGAGTCCTTCAGCGAACCGCTTCGCTGCGATGCCCTTCTGGCCTGCCGCGACGGCACAGAACTCAGCGAGCTCGGCGCCCGACAAAGAAGGCAGGGGCCAGGCCGCCGCCTTTATCTTGGCCTCGTCATCGTCCGGCGCGAGGTCGAGCGCGCGCCGCAGGACCGGCTCGATTCCACCCTGCCTCCCGGCGAAGCCGATGAAGCGGCGGATGGCATCACGGTTCGCTACAAGCGCCGACAGGAGATTCTCCAGGCCGAACTCGCCACCGGCTTCGAGCACATAGCGAAAGGCCTCGGCAAGTGCAGCGTCCTCCCTGTGGGCTGCGGCCGTCAGAAGCGTGCGGCGGGCCTCGGCGAGGAAGGCGGTGGCCGTGGCGTCGTCGAGAATTTCGAAATGGCCCGCGACGTTGGCCTCCAGCGGGAACTGGTGCAGGACCGATTCGCAGAAGGCATGGATCGTCTGGATCTTCAGCCCGCCCGGCGTCTCAAGCGCACGTGCGAAAAGCTGGCGTGCAATGACCAGGCGGCCGGTACCGGGGCTACGACCGTCAATCTTCGCGACGCGCTCGGCAAGGGCGGAATCGTCGAGGCGGGTCCATTCGGCAAGCCGGGCGAATACGCGGTTCGCCATCTCTGCCGCGGCCGCCTTCGTGTATGTCAGGCAGAGTATGGCCGACGGCCGATTGCCTTCCAGCAGCAGGCGGATGACGCGCTCCGTCAGCACATGGGTCTTGCCGGAACCGGCGTTCGCCGACACCCAGGCCGAAGCGTCGGGATCTGACGCTCGCGACTGGTCGGACGTGACCTGGGCGAGGAGTTCCGACCGGGGATCAGTCATTCCCGTCCTCCTCTCCCTCGCTTTCGGCCGATGACCATTCGGCGACCCGGGCGAGATGATCGTATTCGCCGCCGAAATCGCGCGCACTCGCGGGCATCAGGCGCGAGACAAAGCCGCGACGGCCCTCGGCAAGCATCGAAACGAAGCCTACGAACTGCTTCAGCGCCTCGTCGGCGAGCTCATCAGCGGACCGGCTTTCCGGCTTGTCGGGCTTCTTGTTGTCGACCCGGTCGACCCGCAACGCGTCCTCCGGTTTCAGCCGGACGTAGAGAAGTTGCGCCGGCTCCGTCGCCGGCACGCCCTGGAATCCGCCGAGCCGCAGGACCGCCGCCTCCAGCGCAAGCTGGGGATCGAGCAGCACTCTCGCCTGCTTTGCGGAGGGCGACGAACCCGTCTTGAAATCGATTATTTCCGCCCTGCCGTCGGCCATGATGTCGATGCGGTCGGCGAGACCCGTGAGCGAGAAGCCCGCTGGCGAGACGACCGCCCGTGCACGAGCCTCCACATGGCGGGCGCGCGCCTCCGGCCGCCCCCGTTCCCAGCCGAGCAAAAGCTCGGCGACCCGATCGAAGCGGGGTCGCCATGTCGCGGCGACGTGCGGCGGCAGCCTTTCCGCATCGAACCGGCGGTCGGCGATCTCCATGAGGTGCGCGAGGGCCCGCGGATCGACCGGTGCCAGTCCGGAACGGCCGAACTCCTCGAGGATCGCATGGTAGAGCGTGCCGCGCTCGGCGACCGAAGGATCGCGGACCATCTCGGCAACCGGCTCAAGACGCAAGATGCGCCGGGCATAGATGGCATAGGGATCACGCCGCAGGCGTCCGACCTCGCTGAAGGAGTAGTTCGATGGCTGCCTGTCGCGCGGCGGGCGGGGCTCGGGGCGCGATGCGAAAGGCACGGGGACGTCCTGATCGAGTGTCTCCGCCCATTCGATGAAGGCTCGGCCCCGCTGCCGCATCGCCTCCGCCGCCCCGTCGCCGACGACGGCGAGCAGGCGCTGCAGCCAACGCGAGGCGACGGTCGGCTCCGTTCCCGAGCGCGCGGCGCGGCTGAGCACGACGCGGGGCGCCCCGAGCGCCATCTGGAAATCGTGTGCCGCCTGGCCGATGCGCCGTTCCGGCGGCTCGAGTCCGATCGCCGTCTTCATGCTGCGAGACAGGAACGCGTCGTTCGAGGTCTGGCCTGGCCATGTCTGCTCGTTGAGCCCGGCGAGCACCATTGTATCGACGTGCTGAAGCCGCGCTTCAAGCGCGCCCCAGATGAACACCCGGGGATTTGCGCCACCGCGCGGCTTCACCGTCTCGCCTGCCAGAAGGGCAGGCAGCATCGCCGGCCATTCCGCGGCGCGCAGCGTCAGGTCGGCTTCGGCGTCGATTACGCCATTCAGCAATTCGGCAAGCTTTTCGCCTGCCTCACCACCCCAGAGACCGTCGAGGCGACCTTCCTCGTCTACCGCCACGGCCTCCATCACCTCGGCTGTCGCAAGCGCCCATTCCGAAATTGCAGGTTCCGCCGCCGATCCCGATCCGCCTGTCCCGCCGAAGCGATGCACGCGGCGGTCGGCCAGCGGCTTCACTGCCTGTTCGACGCGAGTGGCGAGGTCACGGGCAAGCTTGATTTCCCGCTCGTCGATCCGGCGCCGCCAGACCGGGAGATGCCTGTCTTCGCGGGAACCGGCCAGCCGGTCGTCCAGAAGGGCTGAAAGCGTCGCCGCGTCGACTTCTCCGGTGCCCGAATGCAGCGCAACCAGCTCCAGGATGCGCGCGGCGCGGCGTGCCGGACCGACCGCCAGTCCAAAGCGGGCGAGCGGGTGCTTGAGAAGTGCGAGCAGCGCCACCGGATCGCCGGGCAGAAGCGCAGTTTCGGCTGCGAGCCTCAGCAGCCCGCCCTGCGGAGTCGAGGCGAGGGGGGTACCGGCCGAATCGTCCGCCTCGATGCCGAAGCGGCGCAATTCGATCGCGACCCTGCGGGCCAGCCCCCGATCGGGCGTGACGAGCGCGACCTGGCTTTCGTCCGTCCCGTCATCGAGCGCGAGCCTCATCGCGACCGCGACTGCCTGCGCTTCCTCGCGCTCGTTGGCTGCTTCGATCAAACCGACCTCGGCGAGCGCCGCGTCCATCTCCGATGTCTCGCCTTGCCTTGCCCATGCGGGAGTGGCTTGCGCCGGCAGCAAGGCAAGCGAAACGAGACGGGCTCGTTCGGCAAGCGCCCCGGGCGGGGCCGCGAGTTCGACTGCATCTTCGCGACCGAGGCCGAGCGTCTCGAGCAGTCGGCACAGGCCGTACTGCGGGTGGGTCCGGGTCGCAGGGTCATCCCTGGCGACTATGCGATCTCCCGCCGGCGCAGCGAGAACCAGCGGCCAGTGCTCGTCGGCCATCATGTGATCGAGACCGGGCAGGACGACGGCGCCCGCATCCAACCCCATCACCGCTGCAATCAGGTCCGCAGTTGCCGGAAGCGAGCCGGTCGAGCCGGCAACGATGACAGGACCCTCAGGCGGATTGGCGGACATCCGACGGGCCTCGGCGCGCAGGATGGCGTTTCGGTGCGCTGCGGGGCTCGACCGCCGGAGCTCGCCAAGGCGCTTCGGCCAGTAGTCGGTGGCAATGCGGAGGAATTCGAGGGTCAGCTGCCACCAGGCCGCGTGATCCGCTGCATCGAGCTTCTCGAGCGAAGCCCACGGACATTCCTCCGTCTCCATTACCTCGATCAGGTCGGCGAGCCCGCGGGCCAGCCATACGGCGTCTGCCGGACTGGCCGGCGCGATCAGCGGGTTGTCGGCGTGAACGGCGGAGACGGCTGCCGGCAGGGCCGCCTTCCAGGCAAGAACCAGGCGCGCAAGCTCCATGAGACGCGAGACGGAGCCGATCGGCGGATCGAGATCGAGAGCGGCAGGGACCGCCGGCTCGAAGAAGCCGGCATCATCGTCGATTTCGCCGAGCGGCCGGATGACCGGCAGGATCGTCGACCTGCCGCCAAGGCGTTCAACGAATTCGGAGCGCAGTGCACGCGCAGCCCGGCGCGTCGGGACGAAGACCGTGACGTCAGCGAGCGCGAGAGGATCGGCGGGATCGAAGCGGAAGCTCTCGACGAGACGGCCCTCGCAAAGGCTGGTCGCCAACGTCCTCAGGAAGGGCACGCCCGGAGGGATCGAGAAAAGGCGGTTGGGGCCGGGAGCGGTCATCCGGCATTCCGCGGTCGTGCAAGCTCGGCGATCACAGCCTCGGCTTCGGCGATCGCCGCCGGCGTCCCGACCGTCAGCCAGTGCCCGCGCATCGGCCAGCCATGGAGCCGACCCTCGGCCATCGCCGCATCGAAGCACCGGTTGAGCGAGAACGGGCCCTCGGGCGCCGCGGCGAGGGCGCGCGGATGACACACCATTGCTCCCGCATAAATGAGCGGCTCGCCGTTGCCGCCGTCGAAGCGGGCGAGCTGCCCTTCGGCATCCCGCACGAAGTCCCCGCGGCCGCCATCCCCCGTCGCCTGGGAAAGGCCGGCAAGCATGAGAAGCATGTCCATCCGGTCCGGATCAAACGCGTCGGCGAGCGCCTGGAGATTCGTTCGCGGCACAGACGGATCCTCGATCCAGAAGGTGTCGGCGTTGAGGACATAGAACGGCGCTTCGCCAAGCAGCGGCATGGCCTTCGCGACGCCGCCACCGGAATCGAGCAACCGGTCCGTTTCATCCGAGACGAGTGTTTCGAAGCCCGAAATCGTCTCGAGATGGCTGCGGATCTGCTGGGGCAGGTAGTGCACGTTGACGACGACGCGACCCGCGCCGACTGCCGCGAGCGCGTCCAGTGCGTAGTCGATCAGCGGCTTGCCCGCGACTTCCACGAGCGGCTTGGGGATGGTGTCGGTGATGGGCCGCATGCGCGTGCCGAGCCCGGCAGCGAGCACCATTGCGTTCATGGGCCGCACGGCTGTTCCTTTCGGAATCATGATTCGCGGAGGATTCCAGCCCGATCGTAGAGATCGCGCAAGGGGTGAAGCACCGGATGGGCGAGACTTGCGGCGAGATAGCGCCGCAGCCGCGGAATATGAGCAAGATAGCCGGGCTTTCCGTCCCGCTCCTTCAGGCGTACGAAGATGCCGAGGATCTTCGTGGCGCGCTGAGCGGCCATGACGGCCAGTGCCTCATTGAATCCCTCCGCGTCGAAATCCGCCTGGCCGGCACGGCGCGCGGCAACGTAGCGACTGGTCAGCCGGTCGGCGAGGGCCGGTTCGACGGTGACACGCGCGTCCTGGATCAGCGACGCCACGTCATAAGCCGTCGGACCGATCATCGCATCCTGGAAATCGATCAGTCCGATGCGGGCCTCACCCCGGTGCTGCGGCAGCCAGAAGAGGTTCGGGGAATGCACGTCCCGGAGCAGGACGTTCTGCTCCAAGGACTGCGCGAGCTCGATCAGACCTGACCAGCGTGCCCGGAACTCGGCGAGCCAGTCTTCGGATACCGCACCGCGCGTCTGCCATGGAACGTACCACTCGACAAGCTGCTCAACCTCGATCGACATGGCGGTGCGATCGAAGGGCGGGATAGCGTAGCGAGTTCCGTCGGGCAGTGGCAGGTCGCCCGGAACGGGATGCCCGTGCAGGACCGCGAGCGCTTCGATCGCGACCTCGTAGCGCTCGGGAATCGGCCTGCCATCCGCATCGAGGACACCCTCTCGGCCAAAGTCCTCCAGCAGCACAAGACCTGCCTCCAGGTCCGACGCCAGGATCTCCGGAGCGGTCAGCCCGCGAGCCCGTAACAGCCCGTCGACCGCGACGAAGGCCCTCACGTCCTCGGCGATGCGGGCGAGCTCTGTGTAGGGCCTGCCGTCACGCACGGGCGGCCCCTTCGGCAGACGTGGCGCGTTCATCAGGATCAGCGCCGGACCGGCCGTTGGACGGACGCGCTCGTACGCACGCGGAGAGGCGTCGCCCAACAGGTAGCGACGCTCGGCATCGCCGCGGGCGAAGCGCTCGAGAAAGGCCCGGACGGCCAGAGACCTGCATGTGCGGGCGACCACGGCGTCTCCGCCGGAAAGCGTCACTCGACGCCCCTTGCCGGCTTCCTCGATATGCAGCTGCAGCGCGTCGGCAGGCAGCTGAGTGCCGGCATTTTCGGGCCATTCGACGAGGGCCGACGCCCGATTCCAGCGCTTCTTCAAGGCCGAGTTCGGCGAGTTCGTCCGGATCACCAATTCGATAGAGATCGAAATGCGCGATCGGAAAACGCAAATCGTAGGTCTGAACCAGCGTGAAGGTCGGGCTCGGAACCTCCAGTCCCGGGTCGTCGGCGACGGCGCGGACAAGGGAGCGCGCAAGCGTCGACTTCCCCGCGCCGAGGTCTCCGGAGAGCGCAACGCAATCGCCCGGGCGAAGGGCGAGGGCAAGATCGGAGCCGAAGCGCTCGGTCGCACGCTCGTCCGGCAGATCGACGTGGTCGGGCGGCATGGTGCGTTCAGCCGGACGCCCTGGAGAGCGTGTCCGCGGCAGAGGGAATACGGCAGGTGACGGTCGTGCCCTTCGCCCGGGCGGCTTTCGATCGAGACGTCGCCGTGATGCAGGCTGACGAAGCTCTCGACGATCGAAAGGCCGAGCCCGGCGCCGCGCCGTCGCCCCTCGCGCTCGTGGGTCTCGAACCGGTCGAAGACGGTCTTCAGAACGTCCTCGGGGATGCCGGGACCGCTGTCGGAAACCGCGAACACGGCCGTGTCACCTTCGCGACGGCACTCGAGCCTGATGACGGAACTGTCCGGCGCATAGTTCGCGGCGTTGCTCAGGAGCTTGAAGAGGATCTGCTTCAGACGCTGCGGATCGGCCACGATCCACCCGAGCGGGCCTGACCGCTCGATCTGCAGCTTCAGATCGTTTTCCTTCAGCCGGTCGGACATCTGCTCCGCCACCTCGTCCAGGATGGCGGACAGGTCGATGTCGCGAAGATCGAGCTGCATGATGCCGGCATCGACGGTCGCGAGGTCGAGAATGTCGTTGACCGTCGTCAGCAGGACCGACGAGGACGTCGAGATGTGGTCGACATACTCGGCCTGCCGTTCGCTCAGTTCGCCGGTCAGCGGGCTCTTGAGGAGGTCGGTGAAGCCGATGATGTTGGTCAGCGGCGATCGCAGCTCGTAGGAGACGTGCTGGACGAAATCGTTCTTGAGCGCGTCGGCCTTGCGCAGGGCCTCGTTCATCTCGGTAAGGGCGCGCTCGACCCGGACGCTGTCGGACATGTTGACGAAGGTCGCCATCCACTGGGCGTTCGGCAGCGGCACGAGCGCGGTGTCGAGCACCAGCCCGCTCGCCAGTTCGATGCGTTCCTCCCGGGTGCGGCGCTCGTCGTCGAAGCTCGTGATGACGGCCGCAAACTTCTTCCAGCTCGCGCCGTCCGGTCGGAGGGCCGGCAGGCCTGGGCGATTGCGCGGACATGCGTGCCGGGGGCGGCCTCGGCCTCGCCGATGCCCCACAGCGCGCGGAATGCCGGGTTCGACAATTTCAGCCGGCCGTCGGCCCCGAACACGGCGACGCCCTCGGCCAGATGGTCGATCGTCTCGCCCTGAACCTTCAGCAGTGTGTTGTAGCGGGTCTCGAGATCGACTTTCTCGGTCAGGTCGTCGAACACCCAGGTCGCCCCGCCCTGCGGGTGGGCGTTGGCGAAGACGTTGAGCGTCTGGCCGTCCGGCAGGTGCCAGAGATGCGGCTGCGGATCGACCGAATGATAGATGGCGAGCGTCTTCTCCTTGAACTCGCGCCACGAATGGGGCTCCGGCAGCTTGTCGTCGGCGCGCAGCCGCTCGAGGAACTCGGCGTTGGTCGGCCGGCTCTCGAGAAACGGCGTGTCGAGGTCCCAAAGGCGCTGGAAGGCCTGGTTGTAGAACTCGAGCCTCTGCCGGCTGTCGAAGATGGCGACAGGCGTCGCGAGATGGTCGAGCGTATCGGCGTGACTTCTCAGCGTGCGGGCAAGTTCCTCCCGCACGGCCTCGAGCTCGCTGACGTCGATGGCGAGCCCGGCCGCTCCTCCCTGGCCGAGCGTCTCCACGACACGGTAGAAGACGCGGTCGCCGTGAACCACGGTCGACAGCTTGTCCTCGAACGGGCGATCCCGCGTCACTTGCGAGCCTATCTTCTCGCGCGCCCGGGTGCCAAGCAACTCGAGGCCGCGCGACACGGCCTCGGCGCCGTCCCGGGCTTCGACAGCCCGTGAATAGGCGACGTTCGTCCACACGAGCCGCCGGTCCTCGTCGCGCAGCCATACCGGCATGTCGAGCGCGTCGAGCAATTCCTGGAAGGTCTGCAATGTGCCCGCAAGGCGGTCGCGCTCGACCTTCAGTTCCGCCACCTCCTCCCTCAGGTTCGCAAGCGCCACGAAGCGCACGAAGGCGCGGCCGCCGGAGACGCGGCCTTGCGCCTCGACGACATGCCCGCGCGCCGATTCGAGAATCAGGTCGAATCTCTCGGCGTCGGCCCGCAGGCGCCCGATCGCCTGCTCCAGGCCGGCTGCCGAGCGCGGCTCCAGCCACCGTCCAAACGCAAGGAAGTCAGAGCTTTCCTGGGGTGCTCCGGTCTCGGGGGGAAGCTGTCCGACGATCTCGGCGGGCATGCCCGGGCCTTCCCAGACGACGATCCTGCGATCCTTGTCGACGACGAGCGACTGGTAGCGCGAAATCCGAGCCTGGGCGTCGCCGAGAGCAGCCTTGATGTCTCCGTTCTCCGCTTCGATCTTGGCCCGTTCCCGGATGAGCCAAATGGCCGAGAGCATGGCAGCGGATATGGCGCCGATCACGAGGGCGAAATCGATGACGTCCGCCGAGGACAGCACCGGCGCCACCGTCCCCGCCCGTGCCAGGGCCGTCATCGAGCAAAGCGACGTCGTGGCGAGAAGAAACCTCGACAGGAGACGCGCCGCCAGCCCGCGCACACCCTCGCGCGGGCCCGGCTGCCGGATCGCCGAAGCCCGCGACCGGGCTCTGTCTACATCAAATGCCGCGTCGGCGCATATGCGCTGCGCATGAGGCCCATCGGTCCCCGGCATGTCTCCGTCCTCTCCGCCGCATGATCGACAAGACACCCGTTGTCACGGTGGCGCAGCGGACCGCGATCCGCCTTGCATGCCGCGATAATCCACTGCCGGCTGCCCGCCCTTGTGGTCCCCGTTCACCCGAATCAATGGCAATTCACATTACCGCGTTGGCGAATCAGGCAAAAGTCAGGAGAGCCCAAAAAGTAAGGCCGCACTCCCTGTCAAGAATGCGGCCTCAATATCTAGTGGTTCTTCTTGGATTGATTAATATCGGTAGTGTTCCGGCTTGTACGGACCCTGCTGGCTGACGCCGATATAGTCGGCCTGCTCCTTGGACAGCTCGCTAAGTTGCGCGCCGAGCTTCGCGAGATGAAGCCTCGCCACACGCTCATCAAGGTGCTTGGGCAGGACATGAACCTCGTTTCCATACTCGCCGCCCTTCGTGAAGAGCTCTATCTGCGCAAGCACCTGGTTCGTGAACGAGGCCGACATCACGAAGGAGGGATGGCCGGTCGCGTTGCCGAGGTTGAGCAGGCGGCCTTCCGAAAGCAAGATCATCCGCTTGCCGTCGGGAAAGTTGATCATGTCGACCTGCGGCTTGATGTTGTCCCAGCGGAAGTTCCTGAGCGAGGCCACCTGAATCTCGTTGTCGAAGTGGCCGATATTGCCGACGATCGCCATGTCCTTCATCTCGCGCATGTGCTCGAGGCGGATGACGTCGCGGTTGCCGGTCGTGGTGACGAAGATGTCCGCCGTCGGCGCCACTTCCTCGAGGGTGACGACCTCGAAGCCGTCCATGGCCGCCTGAAGGGCACAGATCGGGTCGACCTCGGTGACCTTGACCCTCGCGCCGGCCCCCTTCAACGACTGCGCCGAGCCCTTCCCGACGTCGCCATATCCGCAGACGACCGCGACCTTGCCGGCCATCATGACGTCCGTCGCCCGCCGGATGCCGTCAACCAGCGACTCCTTGCAGCCATACTTGTTGTCGAACTTCGACTTGGTGACCGAGTCGTTGACGTTGATGGCCGGGAACGGCAGCAGGCCCTTCTTCTGCAGCTGATACAGGCGGTTCACGCCAGTCGTCGTCTCTTCGGTCACTCCCCTGATGGCGTCGCGCTGCCTGACGAACCAGCCGGGAGAGGCCTCCATCCGCTTTTTGATCTGCGCAAAGAGCACCTCCTCCTCCTCGGAGCCAGGATTGCCGAGCACGTCCTCGCCACTCTCCGCCCGCGCCCCGAGCAGGATATACATGGTGGCATCGCCTCCGTCGTCGAGGATCATGTTCGACGGCTCGCCATCCGGCCACTGGAAGATCTGGTCGGTATAGGTCCAGTATTCGGAGAGGCTCTCGCCCTTGACGGCGAAGACCGGGACGCCGGACGCCGCGATCGCAGCGGCGGCGTGGTCCTGGGTGGAGAATATGTTGCAGGAGGCCCAGCGGACTTCCGCGCCGAGAGCCCGCAGAGTCTCGATGAGCACCGCGGTCTGGATCGTCATGTGCAGCGAGCCCGAAATGCGAGCACCGCTCAGCGGCTTCTTCGTGCCGAACTCTTCCCGGCAGGCCATCAGGCCGGGCATCTCCGTCTCGGCGATCTCGATCTCCTTGCGGCCGTAGCCGGCCAGCGAGATGTCGGCGACGCTGTAGTTGTTGGCTGCGGTCATTCCCGTACTCCGAATTTTCCCAAAAAGAAGCGGTAGCCGGCGGAAACCGGACTTCGGCACGGCTTTAACAGGAATGAGGACGGCAGGCAAGAAAGACATAAAGAAGTCCTTATGTCCTCATGCTTCACGGCCCTTTCGCGAAGAGGCAGGGACCGGCCTTCCGGTCAGTTCTCCTCCCCGAACCGGTCTGCGACAAGCTTCTCGAGCGCGTCCAGTGCGGCTTCGGCATCGGGGCCGGCCGCTGCGACAGTGATCGAGCAACCCGGGCTCGCGGCCAGCATCATCAGGCCCATGATCGAAGTGCCGCCGACGCTGGTTCCGTCCTTGGAGACGGTTATGCGCGCATCGAAGGATTCCGCGGTCTGCACGAAGCGGGCGGAGGCGCGCGCGTGCAGGCCGCGCCGGTTGACGATCGGCAGCCTGCGCACCAGCGCTTCGGGCGATCCGGCGTCCATCCGTCACTTCCCCGTCAGGACGCGACTTGCGACATTGATGTACTTGCGCCCGGCCTCCTGCGATTCGGCCAGGGCCCTTTCCATATCGTTCTCGCTTCGGACGCTGGCGAGCTTGATCAGCATCGGCAGGTTCACTCCCGCGATCACTTCGATGCGTCCGTTGTCCATCACCGAGATCGACAGGTTCGAGGGCGTACCGCCAAACATGTCAGTCAGAATTATCACGCCCTCGCCCTCGTCGGCGCGCGACACCGCATCGACGATGTCCATGCGGCGCTGGTCCATGTCGTCTTCCGGCCCAATGGATACCGTTTCGAAGGACTTCTGCGGTCCGACCACGTGCTCCAGCGCATTGCGGAACTCTTCAGCCAGCTTGCCATGCGTGACAAGCACAAGTCCGATCATATGAAACCAGCTCCCGTCGCCAATTCCGGATGGCTCCTTCTTATTGGTCTTTGCGACTTATCGCCTCGCGACGCCCCGCAGCCATCTTGGCAATCTTCGCGCATCTTGGTCACTGGGGCCGGAAGTGCAAGCCCTATTTCGCAAACTGTCCGGCCAAGCCTGCAAAGGCCGGATCAAATCCGCAGCAAATCGGGAAAACCCGCAGCCAACGTCGCAAGCGCCGGCGCATCTTTCGGCAGGCGGACGAGCGGCAGCCGGCCGACCTCGAAAAGCTCATGTTCCTCGCCCTCCGCCGGAAGCCGCGGCGCCTCCCCGGCACGCACGCAGCGCACGGCAACATGCAAGACGGCACGGGAGAGTGAAGGCATTTCCACGATGCCGGTGCCACGCAGCTCGATGCGGCCAGCCGTCGCCTGCGGAGCTTCGGCTAGAATCACGCCTCCCCTCTGCGAGACGAACACCTGATCGTCGGCGACCAGCGCGGCGAACAGGCCACGCGCCGCCGCCTCCTGGAGGCAGGCGAAGGCCCGCCCGGACTTGCCGCTGCCCGACTCGCCGACGAGCAGTACGCCGGTCGTGCCGACGACGATAGCGGTCGCGTGGACGTTCCGCCGGGGGCCCGTCAAGTGTTCGCCGCCGGCAGCGACAGCACGAAGCGCGCGCCCGTCACCGCGCGTGTCCGCTCGTCGACGATGTTCTGCACGCTCAGGCTGCCCCCGTGCGCCTCGGCGATCTGGCGGCTGATCGAAAGCCCGAGCCCGGAGTTCTGGCCGAAATCCTCACCATCGGGGCGATCGGTATAGAAACGCTCGAAGATCCGGTCGACGTTTTCGGCGCGTATGCCGGGGCCGTTGTCCTCGACCCTGACGATACACATGCTGCGCTCCCGCGTCAGGCGAACGGTGATCACGCCCGTGCTCTCCGGAACGAAGGAGCGAGCGTTCTCGATCAGGTTGGTGACGATCTGACCGATCCTCAGGTCGTGCCCGGCGACGGCGAAGTCGGACCGGGCCCCCTTGGCTCGCTCGACCACGAGATCGATGCGCACCGGCTTCGCGCGGCTCGAGACCTGACGCGAGATGTCGACCAGCCCGGTGAGCAGCTGTTCGAGATCGACCGTCGCCGCATCCTCGCGCGCGAGCTCGGCGTCGAGGCGGGAAGCATCGGAAATGTCGCTGATCAGACGGTCGAGCCTTCGGACGTCGTGCTGAATGACGTCCATCAGGCGACGGCGCGAGTCGTCGTTTCGAGCCCGCGGAAGCGTTTCGACGGCGCTCCTGAGCGAAGTAAGCGGGTTCTTCAGTTCGTGGCTCACGTCGGCAGCGAAGCTCTCTATGGCGTCGATCCGGTCGTAGAGCGCATTGGTCATGTCCCGAAGCGCCACCGAGAGGTTGCCGATCTCGTCCTGCCGGGACGAGAAGTCCGGTATCTCCTCGCGTGCCTTGACGCCGCGGCGCACGCGAACAGCGGCGGCGGAGAGCCGCCGAAGAGGATTGGCTATGGTGCTGGCGAGCAGAATCGAAAGCACGATCGTCACCAGCGCGGCAACGCCGAAGACACGGAAAATCGCCAGCCTCTCGGCGTGCACGATCTTGTCGATGTCTCCGGCCTGGGTCGAAAGAAGCAGCACGCCGAGCACCGCTCGGTAACGCTGGATCGGCACGGCGACAGAGACGATCAGTTCCCCGTCCTCGTTGACGCGGACGACGGCGCCGCGCGCGCCCGTCAGCGCCCGCATCACCTCCGGATAGATGGAACCGTCGCCACCCGGCTGCTCCTTGTAGAGCGGCAGGTCGTGGCGCTGGAACAGCCAGTTGAACCATTTTTCGACGTGACCGAGGAGGCCGGGGTTTTCGGCCTTTATCGGCGGCAGGTCGTAGCGCAGCACCTGGCCGCGCGAATAGAGGTGGCGGGAATCGAGGATCAGGCTGGCGTCATTGTCGTAGATCCGGGCGCGCGTTCGTGTCGGCGAGATCAATCGCCTGAGCACCGGCGCCACCTTCTCCGGATTGATCGCGAAATCGAGGCTTTCGTCGCTGGGCGCCGGCATCATGCTCTGGCCGGCCTGCAGCTCGAGCAGCTTCTTCGGGTCTATCGTGATGGAATTCGTATCCACGGAGGCGGACGCGGCAACCGCGCCAGCTATGATCTCACCCTGCGTGAGCAGGCTTTCGACGCGCGCGTCGATCAGGCCCTCGCGGAACTGGTTCAGGTAGAGAATGCCGGCGACGAGCACGACCAGCGCGGCCATGTTCAGGAAAAGGATCCGGCGCGTGAGACTGGAGAAGACGGCATGGCCCAGGACGCGCCGCATCAGGGCAAAGGGATGCATCCAGCGCCGCCCGGGCGCATGGCGGCGGGGCTGCTCCTCGGCCGCGATGCGCGCGCTTTCGTCGGTTTCCGCTACCATCCCCTGACTTTAAGCCTTTCGCAACCGCGAGGCCAACGCCCTCACAGCGGCGTCATGCCGCGACTTCGCGAAAGCGATAGCCGACGCCATAGAGCGTCTCGATCATGTCAAAGTCGTTGTCGACCATCTTGAACTTCTTGCGCAGGCGCTTGATGTGGCTGTCGATGGTACGGTCATCGACATAGACCTGTTCGTCGTAGGCCGCATCCATGAGTGCGTCGCGGCTCTTGACGACCCCGGGGCGCTGGGCGAGCGAATGGAGAATGAGAAACTCCGTCACGGTCAGCGTCACCGGCTCGTTCTTCCAGGTGCAGGTGTGGCGCTCCTGATCCATCACCAGATTGCCGCGCTCAAGGGACTTTGCCTGCGTCACCTGTCCCTTTGCTCCGGTCGCGACCTCGCGCGTCGCACCGCGCCTCAGCACCGCCTTTACACGCTCGACCAGAAGACGCTGGGAAAACGGTTTCGTTATGAAGTCGTCTGCGCCCATCTTGAGACCGAAGAGCTCGTCGATCTCCTCGTCCTTCGACGTCAGGAAGATCACCGGCAAATCGGACTTCTGGCGCAAGCGGCGCAGGAGTTCCATCCCGTCCATGCGCGGCATCTTGATGTCCAGGATCGCGAGCTGCGGTGGCCGGGCGATCAGCCCGTCGAGGGCCGAAGCGCCGTCAGTGTACGTCTCGACGCGGTATCCCTCCGCTTCCAGTGCTATGGAGACGGATGTCAGGATATTGCGGTCGTCGTCGACGAGTGCGATCGTCTGCATCGCATAATTCTCCGTCATCATTTTTTCAGCGCACCTCTTGGCAATCGCCCCCTTGCCATCCGCAAGCGATCCGTCGGGGACCGGCTTTCGCATGCAGACCGTCCTCCAGCGCGCTTCTAGAGGATAAAGTGAGAACAAAATGTGGCACAGGTCGCCGCCGATGTCATTTGCCCGTGCAGATTGCATTTGCACGGGCGACGATCCCGGCGGACAATGCTACATTCCTGCTCGCGGCGAGGAAAGGCGCGCCGGGAGGTTATCTCGAAGAGGAAGAAGCGACAAAGGTGAATCGTCGATCAGTCGTCGCGGTCCTTCCCCCTGGGGAAGAGGGCCTCGAGACCCCGGGGCCGGACCGCAAGGGAGCGCCGCTTGCGCGCGCCCGCCGCAGGGGCCATTGATGGCAAGCCAGGATCTCATCGTAGACGACCGCATCGTCGTTGCCGGCTTCGAACTGGTCGAGCAGTTCGTCCAGTCGGCCGGGCCCGGCGGACAGAACGTCAACAAGGTGGCGACTGCGGTTCAACTGCGGTTCGACGTGCGCAACTCACCCTCCCTGCCCACCCGCGTCAAGAACAATGCGCTGAGGCTCGCCGGCCGACGGGCGACGAAGGACGGCGCAGTGGTTATCGAGGCAAACCGCTTCCGATCGCAGGAGCGCAACCGTGCCGACGCGCGCGAACGCCTGAGAAGCCTTCTCGCCGAGGCGGCGGCGCCACCTCCCAAGACGCGCAGGAAGACCCGGCCGACCCGCGGGTCGATCGAACGTCGCCTGAAGGCGAAGAAGACACGCGGCGATGTCAAGAAGAGGCGCGGGAAGATCGAGAAGGAGTAGGCGGCTTCGCGTATTCGCCGGCGGAACATTCGCGCCCGCAGGCGAACCATCCGGCACTAGAGTTTCCGTAGTGCCACCTGTTCCACCAGATGGTCCTCGCCCTTGCGCAGGATGAGATCGGCGCGCGGGCGGGTCGGCAGAATGTTTTCGTGCAGGTTCTTCAGGTTGATGTTCGCCCAGAGACCCTCGGCGATCGCGAGCGCTGAGCTTTCGGTCACCGTCGAATAGCGATGGAAGAACGAATTCGGGTCCTGGAAGGCGGTCTCGCGCAGACGCATGAAACGATCGACATACCATTTGCGGATCAATTGCTTCCTCGGCGTCGATATAGATCGAGAAGTCGAAGAAGTCCGACACGAAGGGGACGATCTTGCCGTCGACGGGCAGGTCGCGAACCTGAAGCACGTTGATGCCTTCGAAGACGAGGATGTCCGGGCGGTCGATCGTGACGAACCTGTCCGGAACGACGTCGTAGGTCAGGTGGGAATAGACCGGCGCCTTCACGTGCGGCTGGCCGGCCTTGATCGCGGAGAGAAAGCGCAAAAGGGCGCCGATGTCGTAGCTCTCCGGAAAGCCCTTGCGCTCCATAAGGTTTTCCCGGCGCAGCACGGCGTTCGGCAGCAGGAAGCCATCCGTCGTCACCAGATCGACCTTCGGGCTCGAGGGCCAGCGGGCGAGCAGTTCCGTCAGGATGCGCGCCGTCGTCGACTTGCCGACCGCAACCGAGCCCGCGATGCCGATGACGAAGGGCGTCTTGTTGATATTCTCCAGGTCGAGGAACCGCTTGCGCTGCTCGAACAGGAGCTGCGACGATTCGACGTGAGCGGAGAGCAGACGCGACAGCGAAAGGTAGATTCGCCGCACTTCCTCGAGGTCGACCGGGTCGTTGAGCGAACGGAGCCGCCGCACCTCGTCGGCCGTGAGCGTCAGCGGTGTGTCGGCACGGAACGCGGCCCATTCCTGCGCCGAGAAGAAGCGGTAGGGCGAAGTATCGTTCTGCTGGAAGTGATCGAGCGGCAGAGGTTTTTCCAAGAGCGGATACCTCACGCGCGACGCCGGCCGGCCTTCTCCTCGAGCCCGGAGCGTGCGGTCCGGCGCTCGAGTTCGGCGAGGACGTCGTCAAGCGGAACGTCGGCGAGTTCTGAGCACGACCATCAGGTGATAGAGCAGGTCGGCCGCCTCGCGGGCAACGGCGGCGCTGTCGCCCGTGACAGCGGCGATCGCAGTCTCCACCGCCTCCTCGCCGAGTTTCTGTGCCGCCTTCGGCTGTCCCTTGGCGACGAGCTTTGCCGTCCAGGACTCCTCCGGCGATGCCCCGGCGCGCTCGGCGACGATCCGTTCCAGGTCGGCAAGGGTGAATGCGGTCATCTCGAATTCTTTCCGCGGGGTCGCGAGCGAGTAGTCAATCCAGGCGCATCGCCAGGCCGGCCGCCGCCATATGCTGCTTGGCCTCGGCTATCGTATAGGTGCCGAAGTGAAAAATCGAGGCCGCCAGAACCGCCGTCGCATGACCGTCGCGAATCCCTTCGACCAGGTGGTCGAGCGTCCCGACACCGCCAGAGGCGATGACCGGCACGTGGACGGCATCGGCGACCGTCCGGGTCAGCGCGATGTCGTAACCGTTCCTCGTTCCGTCGCGGTCCATCGAGGTGAGCAGGATTTCGCCGGCACCCCGCGCCACCACCTTGCGGGCGAATTCGACGGCGTCGATACCGGTCGGCATCGCGCCCGCCATGGGTGAAGATCTCCCAGCGGCCGGCATCGCCTGCGCCGGAAACCCTCTTGGCGTCGATGGCGACGACGATGCACTGGTCTCCGAACTTCTCCGCGGCCTCGGCGACGAAATCCGGGATTTTTTACCGCCGCGGTGTTGATGGAAACCTTGTCGGCGCCGGCAAGCAGCAGCCTGCGGATGTCGGCCACGGTGCGGACGCCGCCGCCCACCGTGAGCGGCATGAAGCATTGCTCGGCAGTCCGGGCGACGACGTCGAGGATCGTGTCGCGATCATCGGAAGAGGCAGTAATGTCGAGGAAGCAGAGCTCGTCCGCACCGGCAGCATCGTAGGCCTTCGCCGCCTCGACCGGATCGCCCGCGTCGATCAGGTCGACGAAATTGACGCCCTTGACGACTCGACCGTCCTTGACGTCGAGGCAGGGTATGACGCGGTTCTTGAGCGTCATCCGGCCGCCTCCTCGCCGCGCAGGATGCGCAGCGCCTCCGCGGGATCGATCCGCCCGTCGTAGAGCGCGCGGCCGGAGATGGCGCCTTCGAGGCGGGCGCGCGTCGGGCATCGGTCATCCGGACGATGTCGGCCATCGAGGCGAGGCCGCCGGAGGCGATCACCGGAGTATCGGACCGCATCGGCGAGCGCCAGCGTCGATTCCCAGTTGATGCCCGGCAAGCACGCCGTCGCGGTCGATGTCGGTATAGACGATCGCCGCGACGCCGACGCCCTCGAATTTTCTGGCAAGCTCGACAGCACCGAGCTCCGATGCCTCGGCCCAGCCTTCGACGGCGACCTTGCCGCCGCGGGCGTCGATGCCGACGGCGATCCTCCCCGGGAACAGCCGGCAGGCCTCTTTGACAAGACCCGGGATCGCGCACGGCGACGGTGCCGAGGATGACGCGGGCGAGGCCCTTCTCCAGCCAGCTTTCGATGTGCGGCCAGCGTGCGGATGCCGCCGCCGAGCTGCACGGGGTTGCCGCGTCGCCTTCAGGATCGCCTCGACAGCGGCGCCGTTGACGCTGGCTCCGGCGAAGGCGCCGTTGAGGTCGACGACGTGCAGCCATTCGAAGCCCTGCTCCTCGAAGGACCTTGCCTGTGCGGCCGGGTCGGCGTTGTAGACGGTCGCCTGGTCCATGTCGCCGAGCTTGAGACGAACGCACTGGCCGTCCTTGAGATCGATGGCGGGGAAGAGGATCATGGTTGCCACCTCAGGAAATTGCCGATCAGAGCCAGGCCGAGAGCCTGGCTCTTTTCCGGATGAAACTGCATGCCGGCCATATTTCCCCGTGCAACCGCAGCCGTCACCGGGCCGCCATAGTCGGTCACGGCGAGCAGGTCTTCGCGGCGATCGACCGCCAGATGGTAGGAATGGACGAAATAGGCGTGCAGACCCTCTTCGCCGGTGCGGATGCCTTCGAAGAGCGGATGCTCCCTCTCCAGCCGGATCGTGTTCCAGCCGATCTGCGGGATCTTCAGGGCCGGATCGGAGGGCGTCATCTGCGACGACGTCGCCCGGTATCCAGCCGAAGCCCTCGGTCACCGTCTTCTCAAGTCCCGCGCGTCGACATGAGCTGCATGCCGACGCAAATGCCGAGAAACGGGCGCCCCCTGCCTTCAACCGCCTCCTCGAGCGCCTCGACCATGCCGGGCACCGCGTCGAGGCCGCGGCGGCAGTCGGCATAGGCTCCGACGCCGGGCAGAACGATCCTGTCGGCCGACGCCACCCGCTCGGCCCTGTCCGTGAGTTCGATGACCGCCGCCTCGCCGGTCTCGCAGGCGGCGCGCTCGAAGGCCTTGGTGGCCGAGCGCAGATTGCCTGAACCGTAGTCGATTATTGCGACGCGCATGAGTTCAGCGATCCCCATCATGGTCGAACAGACCGAGCGCCGGCCCTTCACCGCCGCGCGAGGGCACGGGCCGCGCCGGCATCATTGCGGCCGGAGCCGGAGCGGTGCCGGCAAGCGCGACGTTGGCGAAATGTATGTCCTCGGCCGACTGCCGGCCCGGCGCGACCACGACGTCGCCTTCCGTCCAGCCGGCTCGCCTCAGATGGTCGATCCGAAGAGCGCCGGCCTCCAGACCGGCCCAAAGGTTCGCCAGCACGCCGACGGCCGCGGCGGCAAGCTGCCAGCCAAACCGATCCGCCGCCACCGACAGGACGAGGCCGAGCGCCAGGAACCCGGCGGCCCAGAGCCACATGCGGTGGAAGGCAAACCACAGAACCGGGGCGATGAACGCGAGCCAAGCCCATCCGTCACGGACGAGCACCACATCCTCGTCGTCGGCGCGGGCGCGGGGCGGGATCAGGACAACATAGGCAGTCATGGGCATCGTCCTCGTCGGTTTGCCCCGCGGCCAAGCGCTAGAGCGACCCCTTTGTCGAGGGCACGCGCCCGGCCTGGCGGGGATCGATCTCGAGCGCGGCGCGCAGGACGCGGGCGACCGCCTTGAAGCAGGTCTCGGCGACATGGTGGTTGTTGGCGCCATAGATGTTGTCAACGTGCAGCGTTATGCCTGCATGCTGCGCCAGGGCCTGGAAGAATTCGCGCACGAGTTCGGTGTCGAACGTCCCTATTTTCGGCGCCGTGAAAGCGACCCGCCAGACAAGAAACGGCCGGCCGGACACGTCGACGGCGGCCCGCGTCAGGGTCTCGTCCATGGCAAGATCGAGGGAAGCATAGCGCGCAATGCCGCGACGCTCGCCAAGCGCCTTGGAGATGGCCTGTCCGAGCGCGATGCCGCTGTCTTCGACCGTGTGATGGTCGTCGACGTGCAAATCGCCCTTCACCTTGACCGTCATGTCGATCAGCGAATGGCGCGAGAGCTGCTCCAGCATGTGATCGAAGAAGCCGACGCCGGTATTGATCTGCGACGCGCCGGTACCGTCGAGGTCGACGGCGACGTCGACGTCGGTCTCCTTCGTCCTTCGCGCTACCGTGCCCTTCCGGGGCGTGGAAGTCTCGGCCATCCGGCCCTCCATGTGAAATCCGCCCGCTGTTTACCAGCAGCAAAAGCAAATATCCAGCAACAGGCGACGGAGCGCGGCGGTTTGCAAATGACGGCACCATGCCTACATATGCGCTGGTTTCCAGGACCCCGAAAGGGGCGACGTGCAGGGGACCGGACGTCCAGGCCTTCGGGCGGTCTCCGGTTGCTGAAAGGACAACAGGAATGAGCGAAGACGATCCCTACGGGACCATGCATGCCACTACGATCATTACGGTGCGCAAGGACGGACGGGTGGTGATGGCGGGCGACGGTCAGGTAAGCCTCGGCCAGACCGTCATGAAGGGAAACGCCCGCAAGGTGCGACGGCTCGGCAAGGGCCAGGTGATCGCCGGATTCGCCGGTGCGACGGCGGACGCCTTCACGCTGCTCGAGCGGCTCGAATCGAAGCTCGAGCAGTATCCCGACCAGTTGATGCGCGCCTGCGTCGAGCTTGCGAAGGACTGGCGGACCGACCGCTACCTCCGGCGGCTTGAGGCGATGATGCTCGTGGCCGACAGGACGATCACGCTGGCGATCACCGGCAACGGAGACGTCCTCGAGCCCGAGCACGGCACGATGGCGATCGGCTCCGGCGGCAACTACGCCTTCGCGGCGGCGCGCGCGCTGATGGATTCGGACAAAGACGCCGAAGAGATTGCCCGGCGGGCCATGGCGATCGCCGCAGAAATCTGCGTCTACACCAACGGGAACGTCAACGTCGAGACACTCGACGAATAGCACGCCCTCCCGGCAAATGCCGTTCTTCAGAAGGGCCGGCGCCTCGCCGAGAGGCCGGGTCGAACATCGGACAAGGACATCATGACCACCTTTTCCCCCCGTGAAATCGTCTCCGAACTGGATCGCTACATCATCGGCCAGCACGACGCGAAGCGAGCCGTCGCCATTGCACTCAGGAATCGCTGGCGGCGCCAGCAGCTGCCGGAGAGCCTCCGCGACGAGGTGATGCCGAAGAACATTCTCATGATCGGCCCGACGGGCGTCGGCAAGACGGAGATCTCCCGTCGCCTTGCCCGGCTCGCCGGCGCACCATTCATCAAGGTCGAGGCGACCAAGTTCACCGAGGTCGGCTATGTCGGCCGCGACGTCGAACAGATCGTGCGCGACCTCGTCGAGATCGGCATCGGCATCGTCAAGGAGCGCAAGCGGCAGGAAGTGAAGGCCAAGGCGCAGCTCAACGCCGAGGAGCGCGTTCTGGACGCGCTGGTCGGATCGACGGCCTCTCCGGCAACGCGCGATTCCTTCCGGAAGAAGCTGCGGGAGGGCCAGCTCGACGAGAAAGAGATCGAGATCGAGGTTGCCGACACCGGCAGTGGAATGCCGAACTTCGAGATTCCGGGCATGCCCGGCGCCAATATCGGCGTGCTCAACATCAACGAGATGCTGGGAAAGGCAATGGGCGGGCGCACCAGAAAGGTCAAGACGACGGTGCGGGACTCCTACGCACAGCTCATAGCTGACGAGTCCGACAAGCTCCTCGACGACGAGCAGGTCCAGCGGGAAGCGATTCGCGCCGTCGAGGACGACGGCATCGTCTTTCTCGACGAGATCGACAAGATCGCCAAGGAAGGCGGCACAGGCGCAGGCGTATCACGCGAGGGCGTGCAGCGCGACCTCCTGCCGCTTGTCGAAGGCACAACCGTGGCGACGAAGTACGGCCCGGTGAAGACGGATCACATCCTGTTCATCGCCTCGGGCGCCTTCCACGTCGCCAAGCCATCGGACCTGCTGCCGGAACTTCAGGGCCGCCTGCCGATCCGCGTCGAGCTGCGCGCACTGACAAAGGACGACTTCCGCCGCATCCTGACGGAGACGGAGGCTAGCCTCATCAAGCAATACATCGCCCTGATGCGAACCGAGGAGGTCGAGCTCGACTTTACCGAGGATGCAATCGAAGAACTCGCGGAGGTCGCCGTGGGGCTCAATGCGAGCGTCGAAAACATCGGTGCCCGCCGCCTCCAGACCGTGATGGAGCGGGTCCTGGACGAAATTTCGTTCGAAGCACCGGACATGACGAACGGACAGATCACGGTCGACGCCGAATATGTACGCACGCATGTCGGCGACATGGCGAGGAACACCGATCTATCGCGCTATATCCTGTGACCTTTTGGGCACCGCCGGCAGCAATCGCTGCCGGGGCGCTGCCGCCCGGTCGCGGGAACCCTCGACTTCGCCGGATTTTCATGGATAGGGTGCCCCGTTCACCGAGGAGTTACGGATGGGTGCGGCCCGGTTCCTGACGGCGTTTCTTATTGTGATTTCTGCTTTCGCCTGGTCCATTCCGGCGCGCGCGGGGCTCGTGGTCGATCCGCCAGGCAACCGGCAAGCGACCCAGCCAGCGATCCCGCGGGGCTCCTTCCTGCGCACCTGGGAAACGAAATCCTCTTTCGACAAGAAATACGAAAAGATCCGCGACCTCATCACCCGTGACGGGGCCTTGCGCGCCAAGATCCGGCGGGTGGCGGCGACCTACGGCATCGACCCGATCCACATCGTCGGCGCACTGGTCGGCGAGCACACCTACAATGTCGATGTATATGACCGGCTGCAGTCATACTACATCAAGGCGATCTCCTATGCGGATCACCGGTTCCGGTTCGCCTACGGGGGAGAGACGGTCACGCATTTCGTCCAGCGTCCACAGTTCGCGTCCTGCGCCAGCCAGCAGGGCTCGTGGAAAAAATGGAGCTGCCGCGAGGACGTCTGGGAACGCAACTTCCGTGGTCGCGTGGTAGGCGGGGAAGCGTTCCCCGACAAGCGGTTCAGCGCCGTCTTCTTCCAGCCGTTCTATGCGGGCCAGACGTTCGGGCTCGGCCAGATCAACCCGCTGACCGCGCTGAAGCTGACGGACATCGTGCATCGGGTCTCGGGCTACGCCAAGCTCGACGATCGGCATGCAGCCGACGTCTACGACGCGATCATGGACCCTGACAAGTCACTCGCCTACGTCGCCGCAGCTATTCGTGAATCGATCGAGGCCTACCGCTCGATCGCCGACGTGGATATTTCGCACAATCCGGGAATTACGGCCACACTGTACAACGTCGGTACGCCGGATCGACGGGCCGCAGTTCTGGCAGCGGAGAACAAGCGACGGGCCGCGGGGGGAAGACCGCCGTTGCTGCCCCGGGAAAATTACTATGGCTGGCTTGTGAACGACCGCCTCAAGGACCTGCGCGCAGCCTTCGCCGGCAGCTAGGTGCGTCCATCCGGACTTCAGTCCCGGGTTGCCACGCCTCGGCGAACGGAAGTCGCCCCCTTCTGACCGCCTGCTTCCAAATGCCGGTCGAGAACCGCATCCATGGCCGCGACGGCGGCGTCGTCCAGATCGGGCAGGACATTGGCAAGCCGGTGGGCAAAGAGCCTTGCTTCGATGGAGAGCCTGGCCGTGTCGATGCTTACGCGCGGTTGCGAAAGCACCGCCAGACGTTCCAGTTCCTCCGCATCGTCCCAGATGATGTTGAAATAGCCGATAACCCGCTGTGTGAACTGCCAGCCAGGTCGTCCGCGACGACCATGCTCGAGAGCCGAGAGATAGGCTGCCGACACGCCCAGCGCCGCGGCCATCTCTTTTTGCGAAACGCCGCGCTCGGCCCGCAGGCGGCGCATCGCCTGACCGAAGGGCGTCATGTGCTGTCCCCTCGCCTGCGCCTGAGCCGGATATAGAGGGCTCCTTCGCCGCCGTGGCCCTGGGCTGCGGTTTCGCAGCCAGACACAAGCGGCCGGAAGTCCGGGGTTGCCAGCCAATGCGGCACGGCCCGCTTGAGCACGCCCTCGCTGCCGCGGGAGGACCCCTTGCCAGTGATCACCAGCACGTGACGCAAGCCACGCTCATGGGCGCGAAGCAGAAACGCCCGCAGCAGGTCATGAGCCTCCGCCTGCATCATGCCGTGCAGATCGATGCGAGCCTCCAGTGCGAGACGCCCCCTGGCGATCTTGCGCTTCACCGGTCGTTCGATCGGGTTCGGGAGCGACGTCGTCCTCCCTGCCTTCGGTGCGGGCGGCCCCCCGAATGCGGACCCCACCACTTTCGGGGTGGCCCCGACAGAAGGCCCGATGCGCTCCTCCGGCTCCTGCCATTCCTCGCCGGCCTCGCGCCCCGGCAAAGGGCGTGCGGAACGTGCCACCTTGCCCCAGAGCATGCGCTCCTCGTGCGTAAGCTTTCGGCCCCGGGTCATCGCGACAGCCGCCTCGCCGCGGCGGCAGGCAGAAGTACGAAGAAATCGGCGGCATGCCTGACGGATCCGGCCAGCGCGCCCGCGGCCTCGCCCGAGCCGGTGAATATGTCGCCGCGGGCCGGACCGACGATCGCCGAGCCGGTGTCCTGGGCCAACATGAGACGCGCGAAGGGAGCGCCGGAGTCGAGATGGAAAAGCGTTGGTGCGGAGATGAAGACCGGCGTGCCGAACGTGTGGATCAAGCGATCGACCGCGAGCGAACGACCGGCCGACAGCGGGACCTTTGCCGCAGCCACCGGGCCGAGAGCCGGATCTCCCTCCGGGGTCTCGCGAAAGAATATATAGGAGCGGTTCTGCCAGAGAAGTTCATCGACCCGATCGGAATGTGCGGCAAGCCATGCCCGGATCGTGTCCATCGTCACCGCATCGCGCGCTACTTCGCCGCCCTCGACGAGAATTCGCCCGATCGGCGTGAAGCGGTGTCCCGTCTTCGCCGCATAGGTCACGCGACTTCGCCTTCCATCGCGAAAGGTGAGCCGGGCAGCACCCTGTATGTGAACGAAGAACAGATCGACCTTGCTTTCGGCGAAGGCGATTTCAAGCCCCTGCCCCTCCAGGGCACCGCGATCTATTTCGCCTCGATCGAAGTACTCGGTGATACTCCCGCCGCTTGATCGCCCGAAGGCGAAATAGCTGTCCATCCCGGGTGGCCGATTGGTATCGTCCAGATCGATCAGGTCTCCCGGACGCCGGTAGATCGGATAGCGAAACCGGTGGTCGCGCGTCTCCGAGACCGCGAGTTCCGGCTCATAGTAGCCCGTGACGAAACCAAATTCACGTTCTTCCTCCCGGATGCGGAACGGCTGGAAGCGACTTTCGAAAAAGGCTCGCGCTTCCCTCGCGGAAAGGCGCGCAACATGCCTGGCCGCGTCCGCAAGGGCCGGCAACAGGTCTTCCGTCTCGATGCCCAAGGCGCCCGCGCGGTATGGTTTCACGTGAATCACATGTCGGGCGCAGCGCGACATTGCAAGTATGACCTCGCCCGGATCGTCCAGCGACCAACGCGGCAACTCGGCGAAGTCGACGGTCTCGAGGGCGATCGACAAGGACGGGGTCCTCAATCCTCTGATTCTGTAGCGATGAGCTTCCAGTTGGGATCGCGCGATCGGGTATCTCGGGCGAAGGTCCAGACGTCCACCACCTCGCCGACATCCTCGGCATTGCCGTCGACGACCTTGCCGTCCTTGTCATAGGTTGCGGAAATCAACTGGCTGACGATCCGCACCGACACGTTTGCCTCGGAACCCTTCATCTCGGCATGTACGATATCCGCCTTGTCTATGCCGACGAAGGAAGAACGGACGACCTGCCCCTTGGACTCGCGCTCGTTGATGGCTGCCACGAAGCCGTCGTAGACGTCGCGCGAGAGAAGGCTCTTCAACGCCTTGCGGTCACCGTCGGCGAAGGCGGTTACGATCATCTCGTATGCCAGCCTGGCACCGTTCACGAATTCCTTCGCATCGAAAGCGGGGTCGGCGGCGATGATTGCGCGCAAGGCCTCGTTCAGCGGCGTCCCCGGCCGCGCGTGAGCATCCGCCGCGCCGAGCGCCTCGGCACTGGGCGCGGCCTGCCCCTCACGTCGGGGCAGCGTCACGACATTGCCTTCGGCTTTCTCGGCCGCCTCGCGCCGTCCGGCGTAGGGATCGAAGGGCGGCCGCTCGTGGCCCGTACGCCGTCCGAGCACGCTTCGCAACTGCAGGAACACGATCACCGCCGCGACGAAGAATAGAAACGTGATCAGATCAAAGGAACCCATTGTCACCTGCTGTCATGCCCGCTCTCGAAGCTGCCAAGATGCCACACCCTTCATATAGTCGGGACAATCCCATCATTCAAATGGCCAAGGTGGTTCAAATCAATGCGCCGAATACCTAAATCAGCGGTAAAGCAGGCGTGCTGCACGCACTTTCCCCTCCAACAGGGATACAATTGCCGGCATGGCATTCACTCTCATTCCATTTCTTCTCCTGGCCCTGCCTGTCGCCGAGATTGCCGTTTTCATTGCCGTCGGCCAGTTCATCGGCCTCCTTCCGACGCTGGCGATGATCCTGGTCACGGCGGTCATCGGCACCGCGCTGCTCAGGATCCAGGGGTTCGGTCTTCTGCAGCGCATCCGCAACGAAACCGAGCAGGGCCGCGTTCCGGGTCGCGAGCTCGTGCACGGGGTGATGATTCTGGTCGCAGGCGTGCTCCTGCTGACCCCCGGCTTCATAACGGACACGCTGGGCTTCCTTCTCTTCGTCCCGGCGGTGCGCGATCTGGGCTGGAGCCTGCTGCGCAACCGGATCGTTGTCATGTCGTCTTCCGGCTTTGCGGATCGCGGTCGCGCCTCCCGTCCGCCCCGAAGCGAACCGGTCATCGACCTCGATTCGAAGGATTTCGAGCGGAATCCGGACCCTTCCTCTCCCTGGGCGGGCCGCGACGAGCGCCGCTGAGCTGGCGCCGCCGGAAACGGGTTGCGGGCATACGGGCGAAGTGCTAGCGAAGCGCCCAGAAAATGCGAGCGGCAGGAGCTGGCATACGGCAATCCGAGGAATAAGATGTCTGATCCAACGCAACCGAACGAAAATCCGACCGGCACCGATGGCGACAACGGACAGTCGAATGACGCCACGCTGAGCGTCCTGGCCCAATACATCAAGGACCTCTCGTTCGAGAATCCAGGCGCGCCGCATTCGCTCGGCCAGCGTGACAAGGCGCCCAATATCAACATAAACGTCAATGTGAACGCGAACCCGTTGTCCGATACAGACTTCGACGTTCTCCTTTCGCTCGACGCTGAAGCGCGCGATGACAAGAAGGTGGTCTTCAAGGCCGAGCTCGTCTACGGCGGCGTCTTCCGGATCTCGGGCTTTCCCCAGGAGCACATGCTGCCTCTGCTCTTCATCGAATGCCCGCGGCTGCTCTTCCCGTTTGCCCGCCAGGTCATCGCCGACGCCACGCGCAACGGCGGCTTCCCTCCGCTCATGATCGATCCGATCGATTTCGCCTCGATGTTCTCTCAGCGGATGGCGGCAGAGCAGGAGAACCAGCGACAGGCGGGGGCGAACAACCCCAACTGAACCCTGCCCGGGAGAGAGTATCGAAAGGCCGGCCTCGAGATTTCGGGCCGGCCTTTTCCTGAGGTACGCGGAAGGCAATCCCGGAGCTACCCGAGCACTCTCTTCCAGAGCGAAGCTTCGCCCAGCCTCTCGACGAGTGCGGAGTGCGCGGCTATTTCCGCGTCGGTCAGGCGCCGCGGCAGCGGACGGGCGCGTTCTCCATGCGAGACGCCGATCGCCCCCGGCTCGGGCGAGAGATCATCGCCGCCGCTGGTGACCAGGCTCAGGGCCGCCTGGCGGCCCCCGTTCATCTCGATGAACACCTCTGCAAGAAGCTCGGCATCGAGAAGCGCGCCATGCTTGGTGCGATGCGCATTGTCGATGCCGTAGCGTCTGCAGAGCGCGTCGAGCGAATTCGGTCCCATCGGATGCCGCCGCCGGGCAAGAGCGAGCGAATCGACGACACGGTCCGCCTCGATCGCCGGCCGGCCCAGGCGAGCGAGCTCGGCATTGAGAAAGCCAATGTCAAAGGCTGCATTGTGGGCGACAAGATGGGCACCTTCGAAGAAGGCATTGAATTCCTCGACGATCGCCGCGAAACCTGGCTTGTCCGCAAGGAATTCGTCGCTGATACCGTGGACCGCGAGTGCTTCGGGATGAACCTTCCTGTCGCCCGGACTGATGTAGACGTGGAACGTGCGGCCGGTAGGAAAGTGGTTGTCGAGTTCCACCCCGCCGATCTCGATCACCCGGTCGAGCGAGTTGTCCAGGCCGGTCGTTTCCGTGTCGAAGATGATATGCCGCATCGTTCAGCTCCCTTTGCTGGCCGTCTTGCGCAGACGATCGAGGACGGCTCGGACCTGCGCCCTCGCGGCATCAAGGCCTTCATCCGTGCCAATGACAAAGTCCGCCCTGGCGCGCTTTTCCGAATCGGTGATCTGACGGGACAATATCGCGCGGAACTTGGCCTCTGTCATACCGGGACGCGCCAGCACACGCTTTTTCTGGAGTTCGGGAGAACAGCTGACAACGACCGTCTTGTCGACGTCAGCGTCTCGTCCGGTCTCGAAGAGAAGCGGGATATCCAGAAGCACGATCGGCGCGCACGACTCTCGTGCCGCATCGAGAATGGCCCCTTCTTCCTCGCGGACCAGCGGGTGGACGATCTCCTCGAGCCGGCGGAGGGCGCCCGGATCGCCAAGGACCATTCGCGACAGCGACTCGCGGTCGACCGCGCCATCCCGTGTGCTGCCGGGGAAGGCCGCCTCGATCAGCGGCGCCGCGCGCCCTGCGTAGAGCCTGTGTACGATACTGTCGGCATCGATGACCGGGACGCCTTCGTCGACGAACATCTGCGCAGTGGTCGACTTTCCCATGCCTATTGATCCTGTCAGACCAACGACAAGCGGGCGACCCTGCAGGTGAGGTCCGCCGGGTCCCGATACCCCGGCCGCCGGCGCTTTCTCAGCCATCGATCGCTCCGAGACGCCGCAGTTCGCCAAGCAGTGGGATCATCGGCAAGCCAACGATCGTGAAATAGTCGCCCTCGACCTTGCTGAAGAGCTGGATGCCAAGACCTTCGTACTGATAAGCTCCGACGCTCTTCAGCGCGACCTCTCCGACAGCTGCGAGATGGCGGCCGACGAAGCCGGGATCGAGCGGCCGCATCGTCATTTCGGCGACGGAGGCATGCCGCCATTTCGCTGTGCCGCCGGCGGCTATCACAATCGCGCTGTTCAGTGCGTGGACCCGGCCCGAAAGCGCCAGGAGATGGGCCCGGGCACCCGCCATGTCCGCCGGTTTGTGGAACATCTCGCCACCCAGCGACAGGGTCTGGTCGGCACCGACAACCAGCGCGTCGGGATATCGTTCCGACACCTCCACCGCCTTGGCTTCCGCAAGAACCTGGGCAACGTCCTCCGGACCGAGGCCGCTGCCGGCCAGCGTCGATTCGACCGCCCGCTCGTCGATCATCGAGGCGACCGCCTCGAACGGGACGCCCGCCCTTTCGAGCAGCCTCCGTCGAAAGGGGCTGGTGGATGCCAGGATGATCTTTTCCGTCATGGCTTTCTCCTGTCTGGAAGGATCCCGGACGCCTGACCATGGAGACGTCGACTGCTACCCCTGCTTTCGCCGCAGGGCAAGGATCGCCGCTGCCGTTTCCTCGATGGAACGACGCGTGACGTCAATCATCGGCCAGTTATGCCGCGCGCAAAGCCCCCGCGCATATTTGAGCTCCTCCGCGATCAAGGCCCGGTCAGTGTACTGATCACCTGAATAGCCGGCCGTGGTGCCGAGGATCCGGTGCTGACGCACCTGTGCTATGCGTTCGGCCGACGCAACGAGGCCGACGATCAGCGGCTTCCGGGCAACAAGAAGCTCGGGCGGCAGCGGAACATCGCATACCACCGGTATGTTGGCGGTCCGAATGCCCCGGTTCGCCAGATAAATGCTGGTCGGCGTCTTCGAAGTGCGGCTGATGCCGATGAGCACGACGTCGGCCTCTTCGTAATCGGCCGGAAGTTGTCCGTCGTCGTGATCCATGGTGAAGTTGAGTGCTTCGATGCGCCGGAAGTAGTCGGCGTTCATCACGTGCTGGGCACCGACACGCCGCTTCGACGGCGCCCCGAGATATGATTGAAATGCGGCCATCACCGGCTCGAGCACGGAAACGCACGGCAAACCCATCTCCTCGCAGCCCCGATCGACAAGTGCCGACAGATCGGGATCGATGATGGTGTAGAGCACGATGCCCGGGGCGCCGTCGATGGCGTCGATGACAGCGGCCATCTGCTTTTGAGTTCGAATCAATGGATAAACGTGCTCAAGTGCCTGCGCCGACTGGAATTGCGCGGCTGCGGCCCTTCCGGCGGCAATGAGCGTTTCGCCGGTCGAGTCAGAAATCATGTGAAGATGGAAATAGTTTCTCGGCTGATCCACACGATTCACCGGGGGCTGTTGACGAAACGGGACAGGAGGCAACTAGCGGCAGGGCCCGGCGCCTGACAAGGGAAACCTGGCCGACTTTTCCACATCACGCCTCTCCCGTGTCGCTTTCGTCAAACTCCCGTGAAGACTGTGGAGATGTCGCAGCCCTCAATTTTTCTCCACAGCCCATGCACCGTCGGCGACGAAGAATGCGACGCGTATTTCCTTCATTTTCCTGAATTTTTCGAGTTGTCCCATTTTCTCTTCCCGCCCGTCTGAGTTCACTCTTTCGCGGGGGAACGAACTCTTGATCGGTGGATAAGGATTGAACGGCCTTTAATCCTTGAAAACCACCGAACTCTTAGAAATAGAAGCCCTTTAAAGATATCTTCTTTGAATTTGGAAAAGCGAGGCGGGCGTGGCCACAAACCGCAAGGTCGTGAAGGTGCTGGACGGCGAGACGGTGTTTCCTCCTCCCGTCTGGTTGATGCGACAGGCGGGTCGATACCTGCCCGAGTATCGGCAAGTGCGCCGAAGGGCGAAGGGTTTCCTGGAACTGTGCTACTCTCCCGAGCTTGCGAGCGAAGTGACGTTGCAGCCCATCAAGCGCTTCGGTTTCGACGCAGCCATACTTTTCTCGGACATACTGGTCATCCCGGACGCTTTGGGTCGCAACGTGCATTTCGTCGAGGGCGAAGGTCCCCGAATGACGCCGCTTGACCCCGCGGATATCGATCGCCTGGAAACCGGGGCGGTTGCTGCCCATCTCGGTCCAGTGATCGAGACCGTGCGACGGGTCCGCGCAGCACTGCCGGCCGAAACCGCGCTTCTGGGCTTCTGCGGAGCCCCATGGACAGTGGCGACCTACATGATCGCGGGACGCGGTACCGTCGACCAGGCGCCGGCACGGCTCTTCGCCTATCGTCATCCCCAGGCTTTCGCCAGGCTTCTCGATACCCTCGCGGATGTATCGGCCGACTACCTGATCGCACAGTTGGAGGCAGGGGCGGATGCGGTGCAGATCTTCGATTCATGGGCAGGGGTGCTCGGCGAGGCGGAGTTCGCCGCCTTTGCCGTGCATCCCGTGCATCGCATGGTCGAGCGGATACGCTCGCGGATTGCAGGTGCTCGGATCATTGCATTTGCCAAGGGGGCGGGCATGCAGCTCGAGGGCTACAGGCAGTCAACGGGCGCAAACGCGGTCGGTCTGGATTGGACAGTGCCCCTCGGGTTTGCGCAGCGGCTCCAGCGGCAAGGGGCGGTGCAGGGCAATCTCGATCCCATGCGCGTCGTAGCCGGCGGCAGGGCGCTCGATGAGGGCGTCGATGCGATACTGGGCGCGCTTGGCGGCGGACCGCTGATCTTCAATCTGGGCCACGGCATAACGCCGCAGGCGGATCCGGAGAATGTCCGCCGTCTGGTCGCACGTGTCAGGGGAAACGCCGCTTGAGCGTGGAGCGCCAGACAGCCCGTACGACAGGACGCCGGGCAGCGGTCAGGGCGGTAGCGGCGATCGTCATATTGGTCGCCGTCGTGCTGGCTCTCATCTTCATCGGTCCGGCCGATCTCTTTCTCTGGATCAAGGCCGTTCACGTAATCGCAGTCATCGCCTGGCTGGCCGGTATGCTCTATCTGCCAAGGCTCTTCATCTACCATTGCGACGCCGCGAAGGGCTCGGTGCAATCCGAGACGTTCAAGGTGATGGAGAGCAGGCTGCTTCGGCTGATCATCAATCCGGCGATGATCGTCAGCTGGGCTCTGGGCTTGTGGATGATCTACACGCTCTATCCGATTTCGGGGTACTGGATCTGGGTCAAGCTGGCGGCAGTTGTTCTCCTGAGTGCCGTTCACGGACACTTCGCGAAAGCGGTGCGGCTTTTTGGCGAAGACCGGAATGACAAGTCGCCCCGGTATTGGAGAATGATGAACGAGGTGCCGACGATCCTGATGATCGTGATCGTCGTCATGGTTATCGTGCAGCCGTTCTGAGCAATGGTCCAAAAACGGTCTTCCCCCCTTGCGGCGTTTCACGTGAATCGCTATTTAATTCCGGTCTCCTTCCAGTGGTGAGCGTTGTCATTCGAGGAGCCCGCAATCCCAAGCGGGGGAAATCTTTCAAACGCGCTCGTCTCTCTTCCTCTCTTCAAAAATTCTCACGGTCCTCTGCATGCAGGAAATGAAGCTTCAAGAGCTCAAGAACAAGACACCGACGGATCTTCTGGAATTCGCCGAATCGGTCGAGGTCGAAAACGCCAGCGTAATGCGAAAGCAGGAACTCATGTTCGCGATCCTGAAGCGGCTTGCGCTCCAGGATGTCGAGATCATAGGCGAAGGCGTGGTGGAAGTGCTTCAGGATGGCTTCGGTTTCTTGCGCTCTGCCAATGCGAATTATTTGCCGGGTCCGGACGACATCTACATCTCGCCGTCCCAGATCCGGAGATTCTCGCTGAAGACTGGCGATACGGTGGAGGGCCCGATTCGGGGTCCCAAGGAAGGCGAACGATATTTCGCGCTGCTGAAGGTCAACACGATCAACTTCGAGGATCCGGAAAAGATCCGGCACAAGGTCCATTTCGACAACCTGACGCCGCTCTACCCCGACGAGCGGTTCCGGATGGAACTGGACGTGCCGACGTCGAAGGATTTTTCAGCGCGTGTCATCGATCTCGTCGCCCCTCTGGGCAAGGGACAACGGGGCCTCATCGTGGCACCACCGCGGACGGGCAAGACAGTCCTCCTGCAGAATATTGCGCATTCTATCACCGCCAACCATCCGGAGTGCTACCTGATCGTTCTTCTCATCGATGAGCGGCCGGAAGAGGTGACCGACATGCAACGGTCGGTCAACGGCGAGGTCGTGTCGTCGACATTCGACGAGCCGGCTTCGCGCCACGTCCAGGTGGCCGAGATGGTCATCGAGAAGGCCAAACGCCTTGTCGAGCACGGACGCGACGTTGTCATCCTGCTGGATTCGATCACTCGGCTGGGGCGCGCCTACAATACCGTGGTGCCATCCTCCGGAAAGGTGCTGACCGGCGGTGTCGACGCCAATGCGCTGCAACGACCAAAGCGCTTTTTCGGCGCGGCCCGCAACATCGAAGAAGGTGGTTCACTCACCATCATCGCCACTGCCCTCATCGACACGGGCAGCCGCATGGACGAGGTCATCTTCGAGGAATTCAAGGGCACCGGCAACTCGGAGATCGTGCTCGACCGGAAAGTCGCAGACAAACGCATTTTCCCCGCGATGGATATCCTGAAGTCCGGTACCCGCAAGGAAGACCTGCTGGTACCGCGGCAAGATCTTCAGAAGATCTTCGTGCTGCGACGGATACTTTCGCCGATGGGCACGACGGATGCCATCGAGTTCCTCATCGACAAGCTCAAGCAGACGAAGAACAACGCAGATTTCTTCGAACTCGATGAATACGTGAGCTCAGGCTGAAGCCTCGCTAAGCAAGAGATCCAGTTCCTCCGGCGTCGAGACTGGCGGAAGGCAGATCGTGCCGCGGCAAAGATAAGCGACAGCGGCGCCACTTCGGCTATCGGACGAGGCGACGTGCCGCGAGACGGACGCCTGCGAATCGAGGTGAAGGTCGAGGCGGGCCGGATCGGGATGGCGCCGGGCGATCTCGAGCAGTTCATTGCACTGGCTACCTGTGGTGACCAGCTTGGGTGACCGCAGGACAGTGTCGGCGGCGTTGACGATCCCGATCGAGGCGAACGGATTGGACTGAATGCGGCCCCAGGCCGAGTCCATGGCATTTTCGGCGCTTTGGAACCAGGCGGGATTTCCGGATGCCTGTGCAAGTCGTGCGAGCGCCTCGACACTCATCGCTGTGGCGGACGGGATAGCCTCGTCCTGATCGCTGCGTGCCCGGATCAGGAGATTTGTGCGGTCGGCCGGTGCGAGGAAGAATCCCCCGATACCGTCGGTGTGCCAGGCCTTTAGCTGTTCCGCAAATTCTTCGCCCTGTGCGAGATAGGCGGGGTCGCCGGTTGCGAGGTGCAACGTGACCGCTGCGTTGATCATCGCTGCATAGTCTGTTGCGAAGGCGGGGCCGGCGACCGTTCCAGCGCGCCATGCGTGAAATAGGCGCTCTTCTTTGACGATCGATTCGACGACGAAACGGTAGGCGCGCTGCGCGGCGGCGGTCCAGGTCTTGTTGCCGAGGAGCAGACCTGCTTCCGCGAGGGCTCGTATCGCCAGGCCGTTCCAGTCCGTGAGCACCTTGTCGTCGCGGGGTGGCCAGACCCGCATGTCGCGTATGGCAAGCAGAGCGCGGCGCGAATCGGCGAGTGAACGTTCCTCCTCGGGCAGAAAGCTCTTTCCTGCCAGGCGGTTGAGGATGTTTCTGCCTTCCCAGTTTCCGCCTGCGGATACATCGTAGGCTTGTTTGAAGAGCGAACTTCCGGCTCCCAGCGCATCATCGATTTCTTCATGGGACCAGACGTAGAAGGAACCCTCCTTTCCCTCGCTATCGGCGTCGAGGCTGGAGCAGAAGCCCCCTCCGGGGGATTGCATGTCACGCAGGAGGAATTCGGCCGTGCCCTCGATGCGCTCGCGGTACATCGGATCCAGGGTTTCAGCGTACGCGGCGCAGAGGGAGCGGAGCAGCTGTGCATTGTCGTAAAGCATTTTTTCGAAATGCGGCACCAGCCAGCGTTCGTCGACGGTGTAACGATGAATGCCGCCGCCGAGATGGTCGTATATCCCGCCCAGACACAGCGCCCGTATCCAAGCCAGCGCGGCGTCACGCATGCGAGTATCTCTCCGGCGGACCCAATCGCGCCAGAGGGCTTCCCACATGGTGGCGGCCGGGAACTTCGGCGCAGCGCCGAGACCACCATTCACTGGATCGATCGCCTCCAGCAGGCTCCGGGAGACAGTGTGGAGATCGGAGATCGCGGGTCGGCTGGCGTTGGCCTTGGCGGCGAGGCGCTGCTGAAGGTGGGCCTTTATGGCATCGGAGTTCCGGGCGATACGATCGGGGTCTTCAAGCCGGAGGCGATCGATTGCCTCGAGTACGTCGACGAAGCCGGGTCGACCGTAGCTCCCGGACGGGGGGAAATATGTGCCGCCCCAGAAGGGTTCGCCCTCGGGGGTGAGGAACATTGTGAGTGGCCAGCCACCCTGTTGGCCCATTCCCTGCAGAGCGTTCATGTAGATCTGATCGACATCCGGTCGCTCTTCGCGGTCGAGCTTGATGTTGACGAAGCAGCGATTCATCAGCTGCGCCGTTTCGAGATCTTCGAAGCTTTCGTGAGCCATCACGTGGCACCAGTGACAGGCGGCGTAGCCGATAGAGAGGAGGATCGGAAGGTTCTTCTCCTTTGCTTCGGCGAAGGCTGCGGGACCCCATTCACGCCAATGAACGGGGTTGCGGGCGTGCTGCTGGAGATATGGGCTCAGGGCATTTGCAAGCATGTTGGCTTCAGGGTACTTGGACATCGGCTTTTTCCTCGAGCTTCGCTCCGCCTGGAATTTGGAGTTTTACGTGCACCGCGGCAACCGTTATCGGGATACGATCTATGCGCTTTCGAGCGGCGTTCCGCCCACGGGTGTCGCCGTGATACGGATTTCCGGACCCGATACTCGATTCGGGCTCGAAACGCTTGTCGGGGAAGTGCCGCAGCCGCGCATGGCTCGGTTGAAATCGATTCGTAACCGGAATGGCCTTTTGCTCGACAGCGGCCTGGTTCTATTCTTTTCGGCTCCGTCCTCATTCACCGGTGAGGATTGTGCCGAATTGCATGTTCATGGCGGGCGAGCGGTCATTGGCGCGGTGACGGACGCGCTTCGTGAAATCGAAGGCTTTCGTTACGCGGAGGCGGGCGAGTTCACGCGGCGCGCCTTCGAAAACGGGAAGATCGACCTTACGATGGTCGAAGGCCTCTCGGATCTTGTGATGGCCCAGACGGAGATGCAGAGGAGGACTGCGCTCGCACAGGCGGCGGGTGGGCTGCACGACCGATACAAAGCCTGGATGCGGCGACTTACGCGCTGTCGTGGGTTGATAGAAGCCGGCCTGGACTTCTCGGACGAGGGTGATGTGCCCGAAGACGTGTCGGCGGGAGTGCGAGCGGATCTGAAAGACGTCCGTCTGGAAATAGCTTCCCATCTGGATGAATCGCGAGCTGGCGAAATTGTTCGTGAAGGATGCCATGTGGCCATTGCCGGCGCGCCGAATGCAGGGAAATCAAGCCTGTTGAATGCACTTGCGCGGCGTGACGTCTCCATTGTTTCTGATGAGGCCGGGACGACCCGCGACGTCGTCACGGTTACGCTCGACCTTGGAGGATATGCAGTCATTCTGCATGATACGGCCGGGCTCAGGGAAGCCACGGGAAAGGTCGAGCAGGAAGGCATCCGGCGTGCACAGATGACCATGGAGATGGCAGATCTTGTATTGTATCTCCGGGACCTGGCGGGGGACGAACCGGAGACCGGCCTGCCGCTTGAGAAGACGCTGATTGTCGGTACGAAAGCCGATCTCAAGCACGAGCCAGTCACCTGGCGCCGCGATGTCGAAATATGCGTTCCGCGCGGAGACGGCCTCGATGAGCTGATTGCGCTGATGATGGGCAGGATCGAACAGGCAGCAGCAAGATTGTCTGATGCGATCCCGACGCGCGCCCGGCATCAGGCGCAGCTCGGACGGACGCTGGAATGTCTGGATGCCGTGCTGCTGCAAGATGAGCTTCCAGCCGAGTTCATGGCGGAGGAGCTGAGGGCGGCGAGCGAGGCTTTGGGCCGGTTGACGGGGCAGGTGGACGCAGAGGATCTGCTTGATGTCATCTTTGCGAGTTTCTGCATCGGTAAATAAGGTGGTGACTCACGTGAAACACCTCATAGGCAATTGCCGTTTCACGTGAAACGAGTCCGCAACCTCGTGACCGGCGGGGGAGAAGGGAAAGGGATATCAATGGGTTCGAGGTTCGACGTCGTGGTGATCGGAGGCGGCCATGCCGGATGCGAGGCAGCTTCCGCAGCGGCGCGGCTGGGTGCCCGCACTGCTCTTGTGACGCACAAACGCGCAACCATAGGCGCCATGTCGTGCAATCCTGCGATCGGGGGACTTGGCAAAGGGCATCTCGTGCGGGAAATCGATGCGATGGATGGCCTGATGGGTCGAGTTGCGGACCTGTCGGGCATTCAGTTCCGCATGCTGAACAGGCGCAAGGGTGCCGCAGTCCGAGGGCCACGCACACAGGCCGACCGGAAGCTTTATCGGCAAGCAATGCAGGCGCTGATCGCAACCCACCAAGGCCTGGACATTGTCGAGGCCGCTGTGGAGGACCTCGTCGTTGGACCCGCAGGGGCAGAGGCGGTCGTGCTGGGAGATGGTCGTGTCCTGAGGGCGGGTGCGGTTATCCTCACGACGGGCACGTTCCTGCGGGGCATGATCCACATCGGGGATCGTACGTTCCCGGCCGGGCGCGCAGGGGAGGCCCCGGCGACAGGCTTGGCATCTGCGTTGGAGCGGGCCGGCTTCGCGCTGGGGCGTCTGAAAACCGGCACACCACCACGCCTCGACGGTCGCACCATCGACTGGGCGGCTGTCGGCCGTCAGGGACCGGACGAGAATCCCGTTCCTTTCTCGTTCCTGACGGATCGAATTACTGTTCCGCAGATTGAATGCGGATTGACGCGGACCAGCAAAGAGACTCATCGAATCATCGAACAAAACCTGCGGCGTTCTGCGATGTATTCCGGCAGCATCAAAGGTGCGGGCCCTCGCTATTGTCCGTCAATCGAGGACAAGATCGTCAGGTTCGGCGACCGGGATGGTCACCAGATCTTTCTCGAGCCGGAGGGACTGGATGACGACACCGTTTATCCGAACGGCGTGTCAACCTCCCTCCCTGAAGAAGTGCAGGCGGAATTAATCGCGTCAATCCCGGGTCTGGAGCATGCGCGCATACTGCAGGCTGGTTACGCGATCGAGTATGATCATGTCGATCCGCGCGAGCTCAACCCCACGCTGGAGACAAGGCGGGTGCCACGTCTGTTTTTGGCCGGTCAGATCAATGGAACGACTGGATATGAAGAGGCAGCTGCCCAAGGGCTCGTCGCCGGCCTCAATGCGGCTCGAGCTGCCGGCGCGGCCTCGCCCGTAGTCTTCAGCAGGACGCAGTCCTACATCGGTGTGATGATCGATGATCTCACAACGCGTGGGGTCAGCGAACCCTACAGGATGTTTACGTCGCGCGCCGAATATCGTCTATCGCTTCGCTCTGACAATGCGGATCAGCGGCTCACGCCCCTGGCGATGGAGATCGGCTGTGCGGGTTTGGAGCGTCGGGAGCGGTTTGAAGAGTGGTCGCGGCTGCTTGAGCAAACCCGCGTCAATTTGCGGTCCAAGTCGTTGACTCCGAACGAGGCTGAGGCACATGGCCTTGCTCTGAACAAGGACGGCGTCAGGCGCTCGGCTTATGAGTTGCTGGCCCGGCCGGAAATTGGGTTGTCTGACCTCGGGAAGTTCTGGGAGTGCTTTGCGAATATCGACGATCGAGTTGCCGAAGCAATCGAGACGGAATGCCGATATGCCGTCTATGTTGAACGGCAGCAATTAGACGTTGTAGCGGCGCGACGCGAAGAGGAAAGACATATTCCGTCGGGTTTCGATTACTCCTGTTTGCCAGGGCTTTCGAATGAGCTCAAGCAGAAGCTTGCCAGCCAACGGCCACGCAGTCTTGCGCACGCGGGAAGGATCGAGGGGATGACGCCGGCGGCCCTGATGCTCCTTCTGGCACACCTGAAGCGCTGGGAGGGCACTCCCGTCCAACAGGCCAACAGCTGAGCCCGAGGGGAAATCCAATGTCGGATGCCGGACGATCAGGTCCTGTTTCACGTGAAACGCAGAAGCGTATCGGCCACTTTTTGTTGCTGCTCGAAAAATGGTCCAGAACAACCAACCTGATCGCTCGCTCGACCCTTGGTGATGTGGCTCGCCGCCACGTCGCCGACAGCCTGCAGTTGCTCGACCTGGTCCCCGCCCCGGCGCACTGGATAGATCTCGGCAGCGGCGCAGGCTTCCCCGGCCTGATCCTCGCGATTGCGTTTGCGGAGCAAGAAGCTGGTTGGGTGGACCTCGTCGAAAGCAACAGGAAGAAGGCCGGCTTTCTACGTCTTGCTATCGCGGAGACAGGTGCGCGGGCAACTGTGCATCCGATGCGCATCGAGACCGTTGGCGCGAGCATCGGGACCTGCGATCATATATCTGCGCGGGCGCTCGCCCCCCTCGATCACCTGTTTTCATTCGCCGAACCCTGGTTTCAGTCCAATCCTGCTTGTCAGGCCTGGTTTCACAAAGGGCGGGATTATCAAAAGGAACTCGACAAAGCGCGTGGCAGCTGGAGATTCGATCTGGTAGAACACCAAAGCAGCGTTGGGCAGGATTCGTTCATCCTGCAGATCGAGAACCTTGAAAGACTCTGACATGCTGAATCGAGGCGGCCCGTCAATGGAAGGCAAGGGAACGCGAATCATCACGGTCGCGAACCAGAAGGGCGGCGTTGGGAAAACGACGACTGCGATAAATCTGGCGACGGCATTGGCCGCCATCGGAGAGCGCGTCCTGATTGTCGATCTGGATCCGCAGGGCAACGCCAGCACCGGACTTGGGATAGACAGGCGCGATCGGGTCCTGTCGTCATACGAGCTCTTGACGGAATCTGCACATCTATCTGAAATTATTCAAGAAACGTCGGTACCAAATCTCTCGATCATTCCCTCGACCATGGATCTTCTGGGCGTTGAGATGGAGATTTCGGGGGCAAAGGATCGGGTGTTCCGCCTGAAGAAGGCGTTGCAGACACCGGCTGCCCGCAATTTCGGATACGTGTTGGTGGATTGCCCGCCGTCCCTGAATCTCCTGACAATCAATGCCATGGTCGCCGCGCATTCGATTCTGGTGCCCTTGCAGTGCGAATTCTTTGCCCTCGAGGGGCTAAGTCAGCTTCTTGAGACGGTTGGGCAGGTCCAGGCGACGCTCAATCCCGACCTCGACATCCAGGGCATCGTGCTGACGATGTATGATTCTCGAAACAACCTTGCGCACCAGGTGGTCGAGGATGTTCGCTCACATCTCGGCAGCAAGGTCTATCGCACATTGATTCCGCGCAACGTCCGCGTGTCCGAGGCACCGTCCTACGGGAAACCTGCCATCCTCTACGATCTGAAGTGTTCCGGCAGCCAGGCATACCTGCAGCTTGCGTCAGAGGTTATTCAGCGTGAACGGGAACGGAAGGCGGCGTGACCCGGCCAGAGGGGGTGTTTCAATTGCAGTTTGAACGGACATCGGCATGAGCGACGATCAATCAAGGAAGCGCCTGGGGCGAGGTCTCGCGGCGCTTATCGGAGACATGGACCAGCCGGGGGAAAATCGTCGCCAGACCAGCCCTTCTCCGGACACACGCTTGCCCATAGAGTTTATCGGGCGCAACCCAAACAACCCCCGTCGCCAGTTTGACCCGGACGACCTGGCCGATCTGGCCAATTCAATCCGCCGCCACGGGATTGTCCAGCCGGTGGTCGTCCGCGCGGTGGGGGCGGAGCATTATGAGCTCATAGCCGGCGAACGTCGCTGGCGGGCGGCCCAGTTGGCCGGAATGGCCGATGTCCCCGTGCTGATCCGCAATGTCGACGACCGTACTGCGCTCGAACTCGCCATCGTCGAGAACGTGCAGCGCGCCGATCTCAATGCGCTCGAAGAGGCCCAGGGCTATGAGCAACTCATCGCCGAGCACGGATACACCCAGAACGATCTGGGCGACATCATAGGCAAGAGCAGGAGCCACGTCGCGAACTCGCTCCGTCTTCTGAAGCTTCCGGAAACCGTGCGCAACATGGTGCGCAACGGCGATCTCTCCGCAGGCCACGCCCGCGCAATCGTTTCGACGAGCGATCCCGTGCGGCTCGCCCGCCAGATCGTTTCCGGTGGACTGTCCGTGCGTGAGGCGGAGAAGCTGGCACAGAAGGATGCCGCGGGCGGGCTGGAGAAGCGTCCGGCCGTTGCCGCGCCGGAAAAGGATGCCGACACGCTTGCTCTCGAACGTCGCCTGGGAGAGGCCCTGGGGCTGAAGGTTGCGGTAAACCACAGGGCCAAGGGGGGGCAGCTCCGGATTGACTACAGCACAATCGACCAGCTCGAAGAAATCTGCCGCTTGCTCGGTTCGGGTAACTGACAAGAGGGCCGGCGGGTTCTAACGACGTCTCGCTGAAGAAGAGCGCAACGCGACGGCCAGCAGGGCATGCCGGGCGATGTCGTTTTCCAGCGCGGCGCTGCGGCGCATTTCCAGGACGGCGCGCTGCAGGTGATCAAGTGCCTTCGCGATCCCTGCGGGTTGCCAGTTGGCAAGCGCTTTCTCGATGGCCGGCTTGCGGCGAAAGTGGATGCTTCTTCCGCCGGAGGCCATGACCTGCGAGGCGCTGCGGCCATTCGCGGCCATCTCGTTTCGGAGCGTATCAAGCAACTGGAACTGGCGAATGCAAGCCGCGACCACGAGATAGACGGCGGTCTTGGATGCGATTATCCGCTGCAGGGCGTAATCGAGTGCGGCGGGGTTGCCTGCAAGGATCGCATCCACGGCGTCATCGACCGAAAGAGCGGCTGCGTCTCCGACGCTGGCGATAACGTCTGCCTCCGTCACCTGATCGCTCCCATGGCAATAGAGCGCCAGCTTGCGCAGTTCCCCACGGGACGCGAGGCGGTCGCCTCCAAGCGCATCCCCCAGACGATCGCGGGCGCCAGGGGTTATCCGCAAGCCCTCCTTGGCGAGTTCTTCATCGATCAGCGCCTGGATCCCGCGACTTTCGTCCGCGTAGCATGGAATGGCGAGGGCCTCTGCCGTTTCCTCTGCAACGCGACGCAGTGCCGCTCCCTTCTTGAGTTCTCCGGCTTCGATCAGAACGGTCGTCGACGCAGGCAATCTGCCTGCGATCTCTCCGACGGCAGCAACGAGGCCCCGGTCGTTGCCTGCTCCACCTACCCAGATGAGGCGGTTTCCGCCGAAAAGCCCAATGGCGCCGGCCTCGTCGAAAAGGCGGCCGGGGTCCCCTCGCAACTGCTCGGCATCAAGGCGCGTGACGGCAAAGGGATCCGAGACATCGACCCCGCTCAATTCT
This sequence comes from uncultured Alphaproteobacteria bacterium, assembly GCA_963760965.1. GTDB lineage: Bacteria > Pseudomonadota > Alphaproteobacteria > Rhizobiales > Rhizobiaceae > Pararhizobium_B. The sequence goes on along the minus strand of CAVXEW010000008.1, from coordinate 168,109 downwards.
GCGATCCTTGCTGCGCGCTCGGAGACCAAGCCGCGGTCCGGACCGTAGACGAGGTAGAGGCGGTAGCGAGCGGAGGCGCCAGCAAAGAAGCGATCGAACTCGTTCGCGCGAATTTGCGCCATCGATCAGCGGGCGAGATAGCCGGCGAGGTCGGCGTGCACCAGTTCGGCCGCCGCGACGGCCGCGCGATCCTGGGCGTCCCGGATGGCGCGGAGCTTGGTATATTCCTGGGGCGGGAGGTCGAACGCAGCCACAGCCGATCTGCTTCCGGACTTTGCCGTCTTGCCGGTCCGGGCGTCCTTCAGAACGTAGGCGACGGTTATCTTGTCGCGCCCGGCGGTCGGGCTGGAATCGACGGCCGACCCGACGAAGACACCGATTTGGGCCGATGAGACATTCAGAGCCAGCGTGTAGGCGGGGTTCTTCGGCTCGCGGCCGCCGCGATCGAGCAGAAAGAGAAGATGATTGCGCACCTGTTGCGCTACACGCGTACTGACGGGGTCCACCGCGATCGACGACAATTTCGTCTCCGGTGTGCCGTAGCCCGCATAAAGAGGCCGCACCTGGCAGCCTGAAAGACCGAGTGCCGTGAGCGCGAATATGCCCGCGACGACCAGGCCATGGCGGCCGCGCGGGCGTTCAGATGACGACATTGACGATCCTCTGCGGCACGACGATGATCTTCCTCGGCGACCTCCCGCCGAGGGCCGAACGCACGACGTCGAGGTCGAGCACGGCGGATTCGACGGTAGCTTGATCTGCGTCCCGTGCGATTGTCAAATCTGCCTTCTTCTTGCCGTTGATCTGGACAGGCAGGGTGATCTCCTCGTCGACGACAAGGGCAGGATCGAAGGTCGGCCAAGGCTGCGCGGCAACGAGGCCATCCCTTCCAAGGGCACACCAGCACTCCTCGGCAAGATGCGGTGCCATCGGCGCCAGGATCTGTACCAGGATTTCGATTGCCTGCCTGCAGGCTGCGGTCAGCGCCGCATCTGCTTCTCCGGAGGCGACCCGATTGAGCGGGCCAGCTATGGCATTGACGAGTTCATAGACGCGGGCGACCGCCTTGTTGAAGCCGAGGCGCTCGAAATCGGCGGCGACGGCCCGGAGCGTCCTGTGTGCAATGCGCGAGACCTGAAGCGCCTCGCCCTCGCTGCCGGCGGCGGCATCCACGGAACTCAACCGCTCTGCTGCCCCGCTAACCATCCGCCAGACACGCTGGATGAAGCGATGGGCGCCCTCGACGCCGGCCTCGGTCCAGATTACGTCCCGGTCCGGAGGGGAGTCGGAAAGCATGAAGAAGCGCGCCGTGTCTGCGCCATAGGATTTGATGATATCGTCCGGATCCACGACGTTCTTGCGTGACTTCGACATCTTCTCGATCGGGCCGATAACGACCTCCTCGCCGGTTTCGGCATGCATTGCGATGCGGTTGCCGTCGCGTTCCTCGACGCGCACCTCGGCAGGAGTGAACCATTCGGAAGTGCCGCCACCGCCGCGCCGATAGGTCTCGTGCACGACCATGCCTTGCGTGAAAAGGCCCTTGAACGGCTCGTCCAGCGCGACATGCCCGCAGGCCCGCATGGCGCGGGTGAAGAAGCGCGAATAGAGCAAGTGCAGGATGGCGTGCTCGATACCGCCGATATACTGGTTCACCGGAAGCCAGGCCGTCGCAGCTTCAGGGTCGGTAGGCCGGGCCTCCCACGGTGCCGTGAAACGCGCAAAATACCAGGAAGAATCGACGAAGGTGTCCATCGTGTCCGTCTCGCGGCGTGCATCCTTCCCGCACCGGGGGCAGGCGACATGGCGCCACGTCGGGTGATGGTCCAGGGGATTGCCTGGACGGTCGAAGGTGACGTCGTCGGGGAGCCTGACCGGCAAATCCTGTTTCGGTACGGCCACGACGCCGCAATCGTCGCAGTGGATGACCGGGATGGGGCAGCCCCAGTAACGCTGGCGGGAGATACCCCAGTCACGAAGGCGGAAATTGACCTTGCGCTTGCCCTGCGGCCTGCCATCGAACATGGTCAACTCAAGGCGTCCGGCCACCGCCTCGAAGGCATCGGCCGGCGTCATGCCGTCGAGGAAGCGCGAATTGATCATCACGCCTTCGCCCGTAAAGGCTTCTCCGGCGATCCGGAACGTCGCGGCGTCGGCGTCCGCCGGCATGACGACAGGCGTAACGGGCAGTCCGTACCTGTTGGCGAAGTCGAGATCGCGCTGGTCGCCCGACGGGCAGCCGAAGATGGCGCCGGTCCCATAGTCCAAAAGGACGAAATTCGCGACATAGACCGGCAATGTCCAGCTCTCGTCGAAAGGGTGCCTCACGCGCATGCCGGTGTCGAAGCCCTTCTTCTCGGCAGTCTCGAGCGCGGCTACCGACGTGCCCGCGCGCCGGCACTCGTCGCAGAAAGCCGAGAGCGCCGGGTTCTTTTCGGCGGCGTGACGAGCGAGCGGATGATCGGCGGCGATTGCCATGAACGAGGCGCCGAAGATCGTGTCCGGGCGGGTGGTGTAGACCTCGATTTCACGTTCGCCTTCCGGCGCTCCGTCGGGTTCGAGGGCCCAGCGAATGAGCAGTCCCTCCGAACGGCCGATCCAGTTGCGCTGCATCACGCGCACCTTCTCCGGCCATTCGTCGAGGTTATCGAGGGCTTGAAGAAGATCCTGGCTGAAATCGGTGATGCGGAAGAACCACTGCGTGAGGTCGCGTTGCTCCACAAGGGCGCCCGAGCGCCAGCCGCGACCTTCTATGACCTGCTCGTTGGCGAGCACGGTCTCGTCGACAGGATCCCAGTTCACTTTGGACTGGCGACGATAGACAAGGCCCTTCGCGAGGAAGTCGAGAAACAAACTCTGCTGCTGGTGGTAGTACTCGACGTCGCAGGTCGCGAATTCACGCGACCAGTCGAGAGACAGGCCCATCGATTTCAGCTGCGCCTTCATTGCAGCAATATTGGCGTAGGTCCATTCGCCCGGATGGATCCCGCGTTCCTTGGCTGCGTTTTCGGCGGGCAGGCCGAAAGCGTCCCAGCCCATCGGATGAAGAACGTTCCTGCCGCGGGCGCGCATATAGCGCGCCACGACGTCGCCCATGGCGTAGTTTCGCACATGGCCCATGTGGATCCGCCCGGACGGATACGGGAACATTTCAAGAACGTAATATTTCGGCCGCGGATCGTTGTTCTTCGTCTCGAAGATCGCCGCCTCATCCCAGGCCTTCTGCCAGCGCGGCTCGGCGGCACGCGGATTGTATCGTTCTGTGGTCATGTCGGTGTCTGTCCGCAAAAGCTCGGAATATCCGCGCGGACACTCACCACGAAAGCCGGCAAGCGTCAACCGCAATGGCAGCGGTGGCAATTGGCAGTGGCGCCGCTTTGCTCTATCTGGCTGAGAGAGCACCTGCAGGAGGGGAAGATGAACGCAGCCGAGGGCCTCGCCGACGTCAGAAGGCGTATCGCTTCTGCGGAGAGGGAGGCCGGCCGGGCCGCAGGTTCGGTCGATCTGATCGCCGTTTCCAAGACCTTTGGCGCCGATGCTATCCGACCGGTCATTTCGGCAGGGCAGCGCGTCTTCGGCGAGAACCGCGTTCAGGAGGCACAAGGCAAGTGGCCGGAGCTCAAGTCCGAGCATCCGGACATCGAGCTTCACCTGATCGGGCCGCTGCAATCCAACAAGACGGCAGATGCCGTCGCTCTCTTCGACGTGATCGAGACCGTGGACCGCGAGAAGATCGCGCGCGCGATCGCCGCTGAAATCGAAAGGCAGGGCCGGAGTGTCCGCCTCTATGTCCAGGTGAATACCGGTCTGGAACCACAGAAGGCGGGCATCCCTCCGGACAATGCGGCCGCGTTCGTCGATGCCTGCCGCCAGGCTCACGGCCTTTCGATCGAGGGACTGATGTGCATTCCCCCGGCCGACGAGAATCCCGGCCCGCATTTCGCGCTGCTCGCCAAGCTGGCGGAAGAATGCGGCCTCGAAAAAATGTCCATGGGCATGTCCGGCGACTTCGAGACAGCGATCGCCTTTGGCGCCACGAGCGTACGTGTCGGATCAGCCATCTTCGGCCATCGCCCGCCGGCAGCGCCGGCGGGCGACGGATGACGCCGCTGCCTACTCCGCCGGCTGAATCCTCTGTTCGGTCGTCGCGCCGCTCGTCGCCCGGACGACCACGACGAGGAACAGCAGCATGGACAGGAGAACGATGATCGATCCGATCGCGGCGAGCGCTTCCGCGTGACCGAGGATTGCAAGCGCAATACCCGGTACGATGATTATGACGCCGACCTCGGCCAACAGCACCTGCAGCCGCGCCAGCATCGAATGTGCTGCATTCGGCATCAGGGTGTAGAATGCTCCGTAGACCGCGATCGAAACCCAGCCGAGGAGGTTGAGGTGGGCATGGGCCGGCGCGAGCGTATAGTCGGCGGAGATCGCCATGTGAATGCCGTAGCTCATGCCGATCAGTGCGTAGACAGGCGCGCTTATCCAGCATATGCGTGCGAGTGGATTCATGGAAAGCCCCTCATTGCCGCCGGCGGCATGCTTTCGCCGGCGCGAAACCGGCGATGGTGCCGGCAACGCATCTTACACGATAGTCGGCCTTTTTTCGCTCCCCCGCATTCGGTATCAATGAGGCGGAGTGCGCCCGTCGCCAGCCTTTGGGAGGAGGATATCGATGGCCAGTTCGTATGCCGGGACCTACGCTGCGTGGGAGCGAGATCCTGAAGGATTCTGGGCCGAGGCGGCCGGCGGGATCGACTGGTTCTCTCCCGCCGAGAAGACCTTCGATCCGCGGATGGGCGCATACGGGCGGTGGTTCGTCGGAGCGACGACCAATACCTGCCACAATGCGGTCGACCGCCACGTGGCCCAGGGACGCGGTTCCCAGGCGGCTTTCATCCATGACAGCCCGGTCACCGGCGCCAAGCGGACGATCACCTACCGTGACCTGCTTGCCGAGGTGAAGGCGCTGGCAGGGGTGATGCAGGACTTCGGCGTGGGCAAGGGAGACCGGGTCATCATCTACATGCCGATGGTGCCGGAGGCGTGTTTCGCGATGCTTGCCTGCGCGCGCCTCGGCGCCATCCATTCCGTGGTTTTCGGCGGCTTCGCGGCGCACGAGCTTGCGACGCGCATAGACGATTGCCGGCCGAAGCTCGTCGTTTCGGCTTCCTGCGGCATCGAGCCGAGCCGCACCGTCGCCTACAAACCGCTGCTCGATGCCGCAATCGAACAGGCGACGGCGAAGCCGGACGCGTGCATCGTGCTCCAGCGTCCGCAGCTCAGATGTGATCTGGTGCCCGGGCGCGACCGGGACTACGGCGAACTCATGGCCGCGGCAAGGACAGAGGCCCGCGACGTTCCATGCACGCCGGTCGCGGCGACGGACCCGCTCTACGTGCTTTACACGTCCGGCACCACCGGGCAGCCGAAGGGCGTGGTGCGCGACAATGGCGGGCACATGGTTGCGCTCAAGTGGTCGATGACGAACATGTACGGTGTCCGGCCCGGAGAGACGTTCTGGGCCGCATCGGACATAGGATGGGTGGTCGGCCACTCCTATATCGTCTACGGCCCGTTGTTGAACGGCAATACCAGCATCATCTTCGAGGGCAAGCCGGTGGGCACGCCCGACGCCGGCACTTTCTGGCGGATCATGTCCGAGCATGGCGTCGTCGCCCAGTTCACGGCGCCGACGGCGTTTCGCGCCATCCGAAAGGAAGACCCGGAAGGCAAGGAGATCGGCAAGTACGATCTCTCGAAGTTCCGGACGCTGTTTCTCGCCGGAGAGCGGGCCGACCCCGCGACGATCGAATGGGCCCAGAAGATGCTCGCCGTCCCGGTGATCGATCATTGGTGGCAGACGGAGACGGGCTGGACAATTGTAGGCAACCCCGCCGGCCTGGGGCTTCTGCCTGTAAAACTCGGATCGCCCTCCGTGCCCATGCCCGGCTACGACGTCCAGGTACTCGACGACGCCGGCCACGCGGTGCCGGCCGGGACACTCGGCAATATCGTCGTCAAGCTGCCATTGCCCCCGGGAAGCCTTCCGACGCTCTGGAACGCGGATGATCGCTTTCGCGAAGCCTATCTCGCGGAATTCCCCGGCTACTACAAGACCGCGGATGCCGGCTACAAGGACGAGGACGGTTACGTGTTCATCATGGCCCGCACGGACGATATCATCAACGTCGCCGGCCACAGGCTTTCGACCGGCGCGATGGAAGAGGCAATTGCCACACACAGGGACGTGGCCGAGTGCGCCGTGGTCGGTATCGCCGACGATATGAAGGGACAGGTGCCGGCCGGCTTCATCGTCCTGTCGAGCGGCGTCGACCGCGAGCCAGCCGAGATCGAGCGCGAGGTCATCTCGCTCGTGCGCGAGCGCATCGGGGCCGTCGCGGCACTCAAGACGGTGATGACCGTCGACCGGCTGCCCAAGACACGTTCCGGCAAGGTCCTGCGTGCCACGATCCAGAAGATCGCCGACCACGAGCCATGGAAAATGCCGGCGACAATCGATGATCCGGCGATTCTCGACGAGATCAGAACGGTGCTCGAAAGCCGAGGCATCGTCCGAAAGCCTGATTGACCGTCACCGCCGCGCGTGATCCTGTGAACGTTCAAGCGGGAGAACCGGCTGATGGCGCTGCATGGGAAGACCGCAATCGTCACGGGTGGAGCGAATGGCATCGGCAAGGCGATCGCGCGCCGGTTCCTGGACGAAGGAGCGGCGGTCGTCATCGCCGATCAGGATGAGGTCGGAGGTGCGGCCGCCGTCAAGGAACTCGAGTCCGCCGGAAATGTCTCCTTCGTCGCCACCGACGTCTCGGAAACCCTCGATGTTCACAACCTCGTCGCCGAAACGCTCGACATCCACGAAGCGATCGACATCCTGGTCAACAACGCCGGAATCATTCATTCGGCGGGTTTCCTCGACCTGCGCGAGGAGGACTTCGACAAAGTTATGCGGGTCAACCTCAAGGGCGCCTTCCTTTGCGCGCAGGCGGCGGCCCGCGCAATGGTGCACCGTGTCGAAGAGGGCGGTCCGGCCGGAACGATCATCAACATGTCGTCGATCAACGCCCGCCTCGTACTGCCCGAGCAATTGCCGTATTGCGTGTCGAAGGCAGGGATCACGCAGTTGACGGCGGCGATGGCCGTCGCCCTCGCGCCACACGGAATCCGTGTCAACGCCATCGGTCCGGGCTCCATCCGGACCGAAATGCTTGCCGCCCTCGGGACGGACAGGGCAGCGCGGGATCGAGTCTTGTCGCGCACTCCACTCGGGCGCGTCGGGGAACCGGAGGAGATCGCCGGCGTTGCCGCTTTCCTCGCATCAGATGATGCGGGCTACGTAACCGGCCAGACGATCTATGCCGATGGCGGGCGGCTGCCGCTGAACTATACAGTGCCGCTGCCGGGCTAGGCTCCTGACAAGAGGCTGTCAGGAGGCGGCCGATCCAGCCGATTGCCCCCCGGATGCAGGCCGGCCAGAATGCAGTTTCACAGGAAGGAATGGTGATCATGGCACGGCATGTTGCTCCGAAGACTCTCGGCTTCGTATTCATTGACCGCTTCGCCGACTGGGAGCATGGCCTGCTCTCCGCTTCCGCGGCCGAATGGTTCGGTGCCGACATCATCTCCCTGACGCCGAAATCACTGCCGGTCCGATCGATAGGAGGCTTCACCCAACTCGGGCAGCGCTCACTGTCGGACGATGCCGCAGCGCTGTGCGATGCGATCATTGTGGTCGGGTCGGAGAACTGGTTCGGACCGGCTGCACCGGACATCGCGCCGCTGCTGAGACAGGCGGCTGCCGACGGCAGGGTCGTGGCAGGGATCTGCGCTGGCACGCTGCCGCTGGCGCGCGCCGGCCTCTTCGCGGGCAGATCGCACACGAGCAACGGTCGAGGGTGGATTCGCGAGAAACTCGGCTACTATCCCGGCGACAGCCGCTATCGCGACGTCCATCATGCTGTGGTCGACGGCCCAATCGTCAGTGCGCCGGGCTCGGCGCCCGGTACCTTCGCACTCGGTGTTCTTTCTGCCGTCTATCCGGAGAGCGCGACGATGCTTTCGGAACTGCGCAAGACCTTCGCGAGCGAATATGCGACGATCGAGCCGCATATAGCACGTGCCGCCTCCGGCCGGCTGCCAACCGCGGCCGTGCGGCAATAGCCGCGGCGGAGGCAGGAGATGCGCCGGGCGGACAGGCTGTTCCAGATCGTTCAACACCTCCGCGGAGGCCGCCTCGTGACAGCGGGGCTGCTTGCCGAGCGGCTGGAGGTCTCGGAGCGGACCATCTACCGAGACATCGTCGATCTGAAGGCGACCGGCGTGCCGATCGACGGCGAGGCCGGGGTCGGCTACATCATGCGCGAGGGCTACGATCTGCCCCCCTTGATGTTTACCCGCGAGGAGATCGTCGCACTCGTCGCGGGCGCCCGGCTGGTGCGGGCATGGGGTGGCGCATCCACCGCACGGGCCGCCGAGGAGGCGCTCGTCAAGATCGGCGCGGTGCTGCCGGAAAGCGAACGCCACCGAATAGAGCGTACGGCGATTCATGCCGCCGATGTGATGATGAGCGACGACGACCGGTTGCGCTTCGACCGGCTCGAGCTTGCTGCGGATCGTTCCGACGTGGTCTCGATCGTCTACCGGGACGAGAAGGGTGCAGACACGGTGCGCTTCGTCCGGCCGCTGGGACTTTGGTTCTGGGGACGTGTGTGGACACTTGTCGCGTGGTGCGAGCTTCGGGAGGACTTCCGGACCTTCCGGCTCGACCGGATCGGATGCATCGATCTCGCCGGCCGACGCTTCCGGCCGGAGCCGGGGAAGACGCTGAAGGACTTTTACCGGCGCATGGAAGCCGGCGACCGGCCGGCGCGCTTCTGGCATTGAACCGGAGAAGTGCGGGTCGGCCGGGACCCCGGAGACGGTCGCTCCTGCCGGCCGCGAGAGCGCCGTCCGATCCGACAGAATCAGGCCGGCGCTCCAGCTTGTTGTTTATCAGGCAAAATCTTGCCGATCCTCGCTTCGCTCCGGTCGGAATACTCTAGCTTTCGTCGTCGCCGTCCTCCTCGGGGCGCTTCAACGACTTCAGCTTCGCGAAGACCGCCTCCGCATCGATCTCTTCGTCCTCGCCGTCGCGGCGGCCGTCGTCCGCGGAGGTCGTGAACCCTTCCGTTTCCCGGGCAGGGACGAGCGTGTCGCCGGTCTCCTCGACCGGGGTGGCCGGCCGACCCTTGGAGGCGCGTTCGACCTCCAGATCCAGATCGATCTGGGTGCAGAGGCCCAGGGTAACCGGATCCATCGGCGCGAGGTTTGCAGAGTTCCAGTGGGTGCGGTTGCGGATCTGTTCGATCGTCGACTTGGTGGTGCCGACAAGCCGCGATATCTGGGCGTCCTTGAGTTCCGGATGGTTGCGCACCAGCCAGAGGATGGCGTTCGGCCGATCCTGGCGCTTGGACACGGGCGTGTAGCGAGGCCCGCGGCGCTTCGTCTCGGGGACGCGCACTTTGGGCTCCGACAGTTTCAGCTTGTGGTTCGGGTCCGACTCGGCCTTCGCGATCTCTTCGCGGGACAACTGGCCCGTCTGGACCGGATCCAGTCCCTTGATGCCCTGAGCCAATTCCCCGTCCGCGATCGCCTTGACCTCGAGCGGGTGCAATTTGCAGAACTGGGCGATCTGATCGAAGCTGAGCGCAGTGTTGTCCACCAGCCAGACGGCGGTCGCCTTCGGCATGAGCAATTGTTGGGCCATGGGTACAATCCTTCTGTCCGTCCGCGCCGGTGCCGCGGGCCGTGGGTCTCACCACAATTTCCGGAATTTCGACGCGCTGTATAGCCGCCACGGCGAGCGAATGCAATTCCGTAGACGCCTTGCGTCCGATCTGGCGGGCATGAGCTGCCCTGCGGGCGCCCATTGTCTAATTGCCCACGACCTGTCACCTGTTATGTATGCGCTGGAGGAAACGGCTCCGCCGGTCATGCGAAGCGGGAGCAGGCAACGAGGAGGAAATGATGTCCGTGAAGACCCACCCCGTCCAGAAGGATGTCGCCAAGCGTGCGCTGATCGACAACGACACCTATCTCGACTGGTACAGAAAAAGCGTGAAGGATCCGGAGAAGTTCTGGGCGAGGCACGGCAAGCGGATCGACTGGTTCACGCCCTTCAGCAAGGTCAAGGACACCTCGTTTACCGGCAAGGTCTCCATAAGGTGGTTTCACGACGGAGTGACGAACGTCGCATACAACTGCATAGACCGGCATCTCAAGAAGCGCGGCGACCAGGTGGCGATCATCTGGGAAGGAGACAACCCCTACGACGACAAGAAGATCACCTACAGGGAGCTCCACGAGCATGTCTGCAGGCTATCCAACGTCATGAAGGCAAACGGCGTGAAGAAGGGTGACCGCGTCACCATCTACATGCCGATGATCCCGGAAGCCGCCTATGCCATGCTTGCATGCGCTCGCATCGGCGCGATTCACTCGGTGGTTTTCGGTGGCTTCTCGCCGGACGCATTGGCCGGACGTATCGTCGACGCGGAATCCACCTTTGTCATCACGGCCGACGAGGGACTGCGCGGTGGCCGGAAGATCCCGCTCAAGGAGAGCACCGACAAGGCCATCGAGATTGCCGGACGCAGCGGCGTGATCGTCAAGAACGTACTCGTCGTCCGCCGCACCGCCGCCCGGATCGAGTGGTACGGCGACCGCGACATCTGGTACCACGAGGCGACGGCCAAGGCCAAGCCGGACTGTCCGCCGGCGAAGATGAAGGCGGAGGATCCGCTGTTCATCCTCTATACGTCAGGTTCGACCGGCAAGCCGAAGGGAGTGCTGCATACCACTGGCGGCTATCTCGTCTATGCCTCGATGACGCACGAATACGTTTTCGACTATCACGATGGTGACATCTACTGGTGCGCCGCCGATGTCGGCTGGGTGACCGGACATTCCTACATCGTCTACGGGCCGCTCGCCAATGGGGCGACCACGCTGATGTTCGAGGGGGTGCCGACCTGGCCGTCGCCGGCGCGTATCTGGGAGACAGTCGACAAGCACGAGGTCAACATCCTCTACACGGCGCCGACCGCGATCCGCGCGCTGATGGGAGCTGGCGACGAACACGTCAAGAAGACCTCGCGCAAGACGCTCAAAGTGCTCGGATCCGTGGGAGAGCCCATCAATCCGGAAGCCTGGGAGTGGTACTACAACGTCGCCGGCGAGAAGCGTTGCCCGATCGTCGACACATGGTGGCAGACGGAGACGGGCGGGATCATGATCACTCCTCTGCCGGGAGCGACGGCGCTCAAGGCAGGTTCGGCGACGCGGCCCTTCTTCGGCATCCGGCCGGAGCTTGTCGATGCCGAAGGCAAAGTCATCGAGGGCGCTGGAGACGGCAACCTGGTTATCGCAAACTCATGGCCGGGCCAGATGCGCACCGTATACGGCGACCACGAGCGGTTCGTGCAGACCTATTTTTCGGCCTACAAGGGCAAGTACTTCACCGGTGACGGCTGCCGACGCGACGAGGACGGCTACTACTGGATCACCGGCCGCGTGGATGACGTGATAAACGTCTCCGGCCATCGCATGGGCACGGCCGAAGTCGAATCCGCGCTCGTCAGCCACGATGCAGTGTCGGAGGCGGCAGTCGTCGGCTATCCGCATGACGTCAAGGGACAGGGCATCTATTGCTACGTCACCCTGATGACCGGCCATGAGTGGTCGGAGAGCCTGCGAAAGGATCTGGTCGCGCACGTTCGCAAGGAGATCGGCGCGATCGCATCGCCGGACAAGATCCAGGTCGCGCCGGGCCTGCCGAAGACACGCTCCGGCAAGATCATGCGGCGCATCCTGCGCAAGATCGCGGAGGACGATTACGGCTCGCTCGGCGATACCTCTACGCTCGCCGATCCGGCGGTCGTCGACGATCTCATCGAGAACCGTCAGAACCGCAGGAGCGCCTAGGCGCTCCTGCAGAAGAATGTTGAACGTATAGGTCGGCGCGCGTCGGCGGGAGGCCCGAAGGGCCGCGGTGGCGCCTTGTCGCCACCGTCTGGTTGATCTGCACCGTGCCGCGCTCGAATGCGAGCGCACAGCCGGTGAGGTAGAGCAGCCAGAGCCTCGCCTTCGGGGCGCCGACCTCCTCGATCGCCTCGTCCATTCGCGTCTGAAGACGCTCCGCCCACAGGCGGCACGTGCGGCCGTAGTGTTCGCGCAGGTTCTCGACGTCGTGCACCTCGAAGCGATGTGCCTCCAGGCCTTCGAGCGTCATGCCTATGTGGTCGAGTTCTCCGCCGGGGAAGATGTATTTCACCAGCGCGCGGTGTTCCGGGCTCTTGCGGGCGAAGGCGCGCCTGGATTTCTTCATGCGGCGGGTGATGGCGTGGTGGAGATAGACGCCGTCGGGGGCGAGGAGGCGGTTGACCGTCGAAAAATAGGCATCGTGGTTTGAGATGCCTATGTGTTCGAACATGCCGATCGAGGCAATCTTGTCGAAGGGCCCCTCGATTGTGTCATATGAGGCGACATGGATCGACACGCGGTCCTCGAGCCCTGCCGCCCGGATGCGCTCGCGGGCAAGCGATGTCTGCGCTTCGGAGAGCGATACGCCGGTCGCGGTCACCCCGTAGTTGGCGGCAGCGTGGATGAGAAGTGCGCCCCAGCCGCAACCGATGTCGAGAAATCGTTCCCCGGGCTTCAGTCTGAGCTTCCGGCAGATGTGGTCGAGCTTGTCGTGCTGGGCCTGGTCGATGTCGTTCGACCAGTCGGTGAAATAACCGCAGCTGTAGACCATCCGTTCGTCGAGGAAGAGACGGTAGAAGGCGTTCGAGACGTCATAGTGGTGCGTGATCGCCTCCTTGTTCGAGCCGGAGACATGCGGGTTGCGTCCCGCGAGGGTGTCTCCGGCGGCCGGCTGGCGACCGGAGAGGAGCACCGACGGAAGGTCTCGCAGGAGCCGCCAGCGCGGGAGGGTCTTCAGCTTGGTCTTGAGCTTTCCCCGGGAGCCCTTCTCGACGAGGTCGAAGAGTGTGCCATCGAAGACATCGATGCGGCCGGCCGTCCACAGCTCGCCGACCGTGGCGATGCCCGGCCGCAGGACGAGGTCGCGCAGAACCTGCGCATCAGCAATCCTGAGGCCGACGCCCTCGGTCTCTGGTCCGAGCCTCTCCCCGGACCAAAGCTCGACGGGAAAATTCGGTTCGATCGCTTCGACTACCGTGCGAAGGATACGCGCTGCCTTTTCGTCGGCTCTCATCCGCCGCTCTCCTTTCGCCCGGTTCCAGGACCTGTGCAACCGGTCTTAGCGCATCGGGCCCGGAGACAACAGGCCGTTGCTCCAATGGCTCCGTGCAAGTCTGCCGCGGTCGACATTTCAGCGGGCGATGTCTTGCCAAGACAGGTCGCGCGGCCCATCTTCCCTTGGTGTTCAACGAACGAAAGGAGGTGATCCGATGTCGAGTGATTTCGTTTTCCGTTGCAGAGCCTTGGCGGATCGCCTTTGCGGGGAGCAGTCTCTCCGCTGAAGCGCGTGACGCGCAGCGTGGTGCGACGCTCCGGACCCGGAGACGCTTGCACTCTGACGGCGCTGCGGCGGACGGAATACACGGGGGCCACCCTCCAGGTCGATGGAGGGTGGCCCTTTCTTCTTCTTGTTGCCCCCAGCCGGGAGAGGTTCAGGAGATCAGCCGCAGCTTCTGGATCATCGCGGCGATCTGCTGATAGATGCTGTTGAGTTCGTCGCCGGTAGAGGCGTTGTAGAAATAGCTGACACCGTTGCGCGCCGGCGAGGCGCAGGCCTGCAACGTCTGGATTGCGCTCTTCTGCTTCAGGTCGAAGCCGATGGTGAAGATCTGAATGCCATCTGCCTTCATCTTGGTGCAGAGCGATATCGCGTCGTCGGAGGACGTGCCGGCCTGGCTCGTGACGTTATTCCCCTTCACGCCGGCATAGGCGGTGTTGAACTCGCCATCCGTCATGATGATCGCGTATTTGTGCAGTTTCGGGTCGGCCGGAGCGGCGCCGGCGCCGTCGGGCATGAAGTTCGCCCACTTGTTCGACAGCATGTACCAGGCCCACTGGATGGCGATGTGACCGGCGGTGGTGCCGCTGGCGCTGAAGCCCTTGATCTCCGTCTCCAGCCTGCTCTTGTCCGTTGTCAGCGGCACGATCGTGGCGGTCGGGCACGGGTCGCCGGAATAGAGGCGGCCGTCACGGTTGATCATCCCCTTGTCCGGAGCGGCGTCGGAGAACTGCTCGGGGCCCTTGCGTTCCGTGGCGCATGTGTCGCTGATCTTGGCGCTCGTCTTGACCGGGTTGTTCGGGTCGTAGACGGGTGCAACCGTGTTGGGTCTCCCGTTGTCAGGATATATGTACTTGGCAAGGTCCGGGCCGACATTGACGGCGGCCGCGTAGGGGACGGCGGCAATGCGGATCCGGGGATCGTCGCTGCTGTTGGCGGCGAGCAGCTTCTCGATACCGTTCATGGCCGCTGACTTCAGTGCGGAAAGCTTTGATCCCTGCATTGAACCGGTGAGGTCGAATGCCATTGCGACTTCAGCACGGCCGTCGCCATAAGATGCGGCCGAGCTGGCGGTCAGGGGGAAATTGCCGGCATTCCCGAATACTCCGAAGGATGCCTTGAAGTTGTAGGTCGCCTGCGCGCTGAGTGTGTTCGACGTGCCGTCGAAATCGACGGAGCCAATGGCAACGCTCGTGGTGTCCAGTGAGGTAGAGACCAGGTTCCCCATGAACATCCGCCGGAGATAATCACCGGCGTCGGCCTGCTGGATGCTCGAGTTCGAGAGTGCTTTCGCGGTCGACAGCACGGCGGCGTCCAGTGCGTTCTCCATGTCGGTCCGATCGCCGTAGGCACGCGTGATGTCGACGGCCGTGCCTGCGGCCAGTAGCAACGGCATCGCCATCAAGGCGAACATCATGGCGAAATTGCCCCGACGGTCGGCGCCCAGCTTGCCGGTTGTCCTCAGAAATGCCTTGACGATCATTGTACTGGCTCTCCTGCCTTGCGATGCACAGCAATTAGCAGGTGGCGTGCCGGCCGGGAGAAGGAGAGCGCGCTCGAGCCCGTGAATTCGCCATCCTATTGTTTTTGTTCGAGTACCACGCGAAGCATCGTTAAGGACACGTAAACGTCACCGTCACCATTCTAGCCGTTTCGTAAATGCTCTCGTCATGACTCACCGGGCGCTGTACGCCTGCCGACGTCGTCCCCGGAAAACATGTACTGAAATGCTACAACTGTGTCGGGACGGGACATGTTGATCCGGATGGGAAAGATGCCAACCGGCGAGATAGCCGGGGTGCTCAGAAATCGATGGCGCGGCCCTTGATTTCCCAGTCGCCAAAGCGGACAGGATCCTTGCCGCCCCGGCCCCCGATCTCCCGAGCCGGTGCCGCGGCGGCATCGGCTGCCTTGCGGCGCACCTCGGCCTCCTCAAGCGCCCTGCGCGCCGCAGGCGACAGATTCCGCCGCCGCTCGTCGATGCCCGCTTGTACTCGGCCTTGTTCCATCGCCGGGTTCCGCGGTCTCGATCCGTCGCTCATGGTCGGTCCCGTTGCCACGTTGAAGTTGGTGTTGCGCCACCCCATCATATAGGCGTTCCGGATACGACCGCAATCCGGCGGCAAGATCGGGCACCCTATTTGGAGACTGCGCATGAACCTCGTGCGGACTGCCATGCTGATCGCCTTCCTGACGGCGCTCTTCATGGGCGTGGGTTATCTGATCGGCGGCAGCGGGGGCATGATCATCGCTCTTATGATCGCCGCCGGCATGAACTTGGCATCGTACTGGAATGCCGACAAGATGGTGCTGCGCATGCACCATGCGGTCGAGGTCGACCGGCAGACGGCTCCGGAATACTACGGGATCGTCGAGCGTCTCGCGCGGCGCGCCGGCCTGCCCATGCCGCGCGTCTTTGTCATCGACAACCCGCAGCCGAACGCCTTCGCCACCGGACGAAATCCGCAGAACGCCGCCGTCGCGGCCACCACGGGCCTGCTCGAGATGCTCAGTCCGGAGGAGATTTCCGGCGTCATGGCCCATGAACTGGGCCACGTGCACAACCGCGATACGCTGACGATGACGATAACGGCGACATTGGCAGGAGCGATCGCCATGCTCGGCAATTTCGCCTTTTTCTTCGGAGGCGGGCTCGGGGGACGAAACAACAACAATCCCCTGGGCATTGTCGGGGTTCTCGTGGCGATGCTCGTGGCGCCGTTCGCCGCCATGCTTGTGCAGATGGCGATCAGTCGGACCCGCGAATATTCCGCCGACCGCATGGGTGCTGAGTTTTGCGGAAATCCGATGTGGCTCGCCTCGGCGCTGCAAAAGATCGACCGGGCCGCGCACAGCATCGTGAATGACGACGCGGAGCGGAACCCGGCTACTGCCCACATGTTCATCATCAATCCCCTGAGCGGGCAGAGCATGGACAATCTCTTCTCCACCCACCCGGCGACGGAGAACCGCGTCGCCGCGCTGATGGCCATGAGCCGGGGATCGACGGGCTCGGGTCCGGTGGACGTTCCTCCGTCCGCACCGCGCCACGCATCCGGAGTCGTGCGCCGGCCGTCGATCGTGCCCGATACGGGTCGTGGCCGAACCGATGCGCCCGAAGGGCCGTGGTCGTGAACGGCGACGGGGAGCCTCGCCGCCAGTCCGTCAGGCAAAGACGGCCCGCAAACGGCAGGCGCGCGGGTCCGAAGGGCAACGCACCGGATCCGCGTCCCGGCCTGCCGGCGCGGCAGGTGGCATCCCGGCTGCTCGCCGCTGTCGTCGACCGGAAGATTTCGCTCGACGGGATGCTCGATCCGGTAGGCGGAAACAGTGCCTACCTGGCGCTGCAGCCCGCCGACCGTGCGCTCGCCCGGGCAATCGTCGCTACGGCGCTCAGGCGCAAGCCTGCGATCGAGACCGCTCTCGGACGGCTCCTGGAGAAGCCGCTTCCGGAGGGTGCCCGGTCATTGCGCTTCATACTCGAAGCCGCGGCCGCTCAGATCCTCTACCTCGACGTGCCCGATCGCGCCGCCGTCGACCTCGCCGTGGAACAGGCGCGCGACGATCCGCGCAGCCGGCGTTTCGCCGGTCTCGTGAACGCGGTGCTCCGGCGTCTCTCGCGCGAGAGAGGTACCGCCTGCCAGGACGTTCTCCCGGGTGCCGACTCGGTGCCGGCGTGGTTTCGCGAGAGGTTGGACGCCTGCTACGGCCCGGCGGCTGCTGCCATCCTCGCAATGATCTCCGAGCCTCCGACGATCGACCTGACGGTCAAGGACGACGCGGATGGCTGGGCCCGAAGACTTGGAGGATTTGTCCTTCCGACGGGGTCCGTTCGGCTGACGGAGCCGAAATGTGCCGTTCAGGACCTGCCCGGATACGCCGAGGGCGCGTGGTGGGTCCAGGATGCGGCCGCGGCCATCCCGGTGAGGCTGTTCGGCGACCTCGCGGGCAGCCGGGTGGCCGATCTGTGCGCGGCGCCTGGCGGCAAGACGGCGCAACTCGCGCAGGCCGGTGCCGATGTGACAGCGGTGGACCGCTCGGCTAGCCGGCTGGCGCGGCTGAAGGAAAATCTTGCCCGGCTCGGGCTCTCGGCCCGGTGTCTGGAGACGGATCTGCTGCAACTTGCACCGGAGAAGAAATTCGATGCCGCGTTGCTGGATGCGCCCTGTTCATCGACGGGCACGATCCGCCGGCATCCCGACGTCATGTGGACGAAGAACCCGGAGGAGATCGCGCGCCTCGCCGCGCTGCAGGAGCGCCTGCTCCGCCATGCGCTGACCCTCATCCGGCCGGGCGGATTGCTCGTCTTCTCCAACTGCTCACTCGATCCTGCCGAGGGTGAGGACGTGGTGGCGGCGGTGCTTGCCGATCATCCGCAGCTTTCGATAGAGCCGGTCTCGCCGACCATGCTTCCGGGGCTGGAGGAATCCATACGGCCGGACGGCACCGTGCGAACGAGCCCGGCAATGCTGAAAATGAGCCCCGCACGCCACGGTGGCCTGGACGGTTTCTACGCTGCCGTCCTGCGTCTGGGATCCGGGAAGTCCGAGGGGCGGGTCGCTTGATCGCATTCAGTTTCCGTTAACCTCGTGTTAGGGGATTTGGCGAAGACTCTCGCTGATTCAAGCTTGGCAGGGTCCGGTCGTTGACTCCCTTTCTAACCAGAAGCCGATGGGCCGTGGGTCCCTATGCGGGGAGATTCGCCGTCGCCTTGTGCATCAGCACGCGACGTCGCGTTTTGCGGCGTGGCGACCGCAAGCGTTGCGACCGGACCGGTTGACCGTGGCGCCGACGGACATGCGGCCGGGGGAAGCCTTCATAGCAGACGAGATATATGCGGGCCGGTTTCCTCTCGCCGGGAGGGTTCTGATGACCGAGGGTGCCTCGCCCTTCGAAGTCCGGCCGCCATCGCTTGATTTCGCCCGGGAACTGCATGGGTTTCGCTGGCTGCGGCATCTGCGTGCAGCGGGCCACGAACTTGCATTCGCCAACGCGCGCGCGCTCGTCGGCGACTGGATCAGGAATTGCCGCGGGGGCAGCGACCCCGTTGCCTGGGAAAGCGAAGTGGTCGCCCGTCGTGTGATTGCGTGGTTTTCGCATTCGCCTATCGTTCTGCGTGATGCAGATCCGGCTTTCTACCGGCGCTTCATGAAGAGCTTGGCCTCGCAGGTCCGGTTCCTGAGGCAGATTGCGGCCAGTGCCCCGGACGGCGAGACGCGGTTGCGGGCGCGCATCGCGATTGCCTTCGCCAGCCTCGTCATGCCGTCGTCTCAGGGTTCGATGCGTTCTGCTGCGAGTCAGCTCGACGCCGAGATCGCGCGGCAGATTCTGCCGGACGGGGGGCATGTCTCGCGGAATCCCCAGGCGATCCTCGATCTCCTCGCCGATTTGCTGCCGCTCAGACAAACCTACCTCAATCTCGGCTTCGGCCCGCCCGCCCGCCTGATACCTGCGATCGACCGCATGTTCCCGGCACTGCGCTTCTTTCGCCATGCCGGCGGCGAACTGGCACTGTTCAACGGAGCTGGCGCGACCCCGGCAAAGGGAATGAACCCGATACTGCGTCACGACGAGACGTCCGGTCAGCCCTTCCGTCATTTGCCGCACCTGAAATACCAGCGTCTTTCTGCCGGACCCACGACGATCATCGCGGATACAGGGGCGCCGCCGCCGGGAGCGCTCTCGCGACGTGCACATGCCGGCTGTCTCTCGTTCGAGATGTCGTCCGGGTGTCATCGGCTCATCGTCAATTCGGGCGTACCTGTCCATGGAGAGCAGGAAATCGGCACGTTTGCGCGATCGACTGCGGCGCATTCGACCGTGGTCCTCGAAAACACGTCGTCCAGCCGCCTGTCTCGCTCGAGGTTTCTCGGCCCATTGCTTGGCGGCGGCGTGCGCGAGGTTCGCACCCGCATGAACGACGGCCCGGACGGGTCGCGCGGCTTCACGGCCGTCCACGACGGATATCTCGGTGACTACGGCCTCTTTCACGAGCGCCGGCTGTGGTTGTCGGGCGACGGCCTGATGCTGGCCGGCTGCGACCGGTTCCACGGTCCCGGAGGAGCGCCGCCGGACGCCGACGACGAAGCGGTAGCGCGATTTCACATTCATCCCGAAGTCTCGGTCGAGGCCGGAGCAAACGGCGAGATCCATCTGGTTTCACCGGCCGAGGAGCGGTGGACCTTCGCGTGTACCGGTGCCGAAGCGGAGATTCAGGATGACATCTTCTTCGCCGACCCGGTGGGCCCGCGCAGGTCGCATCAGATCATCGTCCCGTTCCGTCTGGGTGCGATTCCCGAGATCCGCTGGACGCTTCGGCGGGCCTAGCGCTCAAGTCGTGCCGGGCAGGCCGATGCGGCGTGTTTCTTCCTCGCGGAGTGTGTGGTAGAGGGCGGCCTCCATCGACATGCCGGCTCTCGTGCCGCGCCGACGACCGGCGGCGAGGCAGGGCGAACCGTCAGCAACCGCGGAACCTCGCAAATGGCCGTTTCTTCGAAGAATATCCCCGCACCCGATCGCGTCCGGGTCCGTCGCGCACTTCTGTCCGTCTTCGACAAGACCGGGCTGGAGGAACTGGCAAGCAGATTGTCCGCGCACGGCGTGGAGCTCGTGTCGACCGGTGGCTCGGCAGGATTGCTGAGGAAGGCAGGCCTCGAAGTCCGCGACGTCTCCGACGTCACGGGCTTTCCGGAGATCATGGACGGACGCGTCAAGACGCTGCATCCGGCGGTACACGGCGGCCTGCTCGGGATCCGCGACGACGGCGAACATGCGGCGGAGATGAAGGAGCATGACATCGCAGGCATCGACCTGCTCGTCGTCAACCTTTATCCGTTCGAGCAGGTGCGCGCGGCCGGTGGCGATTATGCGACCACCGTGGAAAACATCGATATCGGCGGACCTGCGATGATCCGCGCAGCGGCCAAGAACCACGCCTATGTCGCCGTAATCGTCGATCCGGAGGACTACGCGGAACTGCTTGCGGAACTCGACGCCAGCGACGGGACTCTCGGTTACGCCTTTCGCCAACGTCTTTGCGCGAAGGCTTATGCACGCACGGCCGCCTACGATGCGGCGATCGCCAACTGGTTTGCCGAGACGCTGGAAATTTCCGCTCCGAAATACCGGACTATCGGCGGCACGCTGAAGCAGGTCATGCGTTACGGTGAAAACCCGCATCAGAGCGCCGGCTTTTATCTCAGTGGGGAGGCCCGGCCGGGCGTCGCTACGGCGCGGCAGCTTCAGGGCAAGGTACTTTCCTACAACAATATCAACGATACCGACGCGGCGTTCGAGTGCGTGGCCGAGTTCGATCCGGCACAGGGCCCGGCGTGCGTCATCGTCAAGCATGCCAATCCGTGCGGGGTCGCGCTGGGAGCGTCGCTGGCAGATGCCTATCGCAAGGCCCTTGCATGCGACGCCGTCTCCGCCTTCGGCGGTATCGTTGCGCTCAACCGGCCGCTCGACGCGGAGGCCGCAGAGGAAATCGTCAAGATCTTCACAGAGGTGATCATCGCGCCGGACGCGAGCGAGGAAGCGATCGCTGTCGTCGCAGCGAAGAAAAATCTGCGATTGCTGGTGACCGGCGGCCTGCCCGATCCGCGCGCCCCGGGCCTCGCCGCCAAGACCGTGGCCGGCGGTCTCCTCGTCCAGTCGCGCGACGCCGGTTCGGTCGATGACGCCGACCTGAAGGTCGTGACCAGGGTGGCGCCGGACGCGCGGCAACTCGAGGATCTCAAGTTCGCCTTCAGGGTCGCCAAGCACGTCAAGTCAAACGCCATCGTCTATGCGCGAGACGGGGCGACGGTCGGTATTGGAGCCGGGCAGATGAGCCGGGTCGATTCGGCGCGAATCGCCGCGCGAAAGGCCGATGACGCGGCCAAGGCGCTCGGCCTGACAGAGCCGCTGACGAAGGGCTGCGTCGTCGCGTCGGATGCGTTCTTCCCGTTTCCGGATGGCCTGCTGTCGGCCGTAGAGGCAGGTGGCGTGGCCGTCGTCCAGCCGGGCGGGTCGGTCAATGACGGCGACGTCATCGCCGCCGCAGACGCGGCAGGCATCGCCATGGTCTTTACCGGAATGCGCCATTTCAGGCACTGAGTGCCAAACCACCTTCCGGCGATGTGGAGCCGGAGGCCCGCCAGGCGCGAAGCGAGGCATGGATCGCGCGCGGAGGGCGACTGGGGCGCGGTTCGATCCGACAGAATCAGACCGGCGCTCCAGCTTATTGTTTATCAAGCATGATCTTGTCGATCTTCGCTTCGCTCCGGTCGGATTATGCTCTGGCCCAGCAGGGCAGGATTGCGCTGCCCGGCAGAACAACATCCACTCTGCAAGTTCCGCATGCGGCCGGCGTTCCGGATTCTCGACAGCGGTGGACGTGGCCTGCCGGAGCCGGACCGGGCGCCGCAGGCTGGTCGCGCCTTCGATCCCTGGACGCTCATGCGGGTTCCACCCGGACAAGATCGCTCAACATGCCGGCCGCGACGGTCATCTTGGCAAGCGTGATGTCTCCGCTCTCGGTAAGTCCGGAGATCTGGCCGCGCGCACGGCCAATGCGTGCGTTGTGGGATTCGGTCCAGTCGCCAACGGGGTCGACGACATTCGGGTATTCCGACAGTGCCGCCATCGTGATCGTCCGTCGCGCTGCTGCGATCTCGTCGACGCTGCGCGCGAGTGCAAGCGCCTCGAATCGATCTGCCGTCGCGATCCGACCGGCGGCGTCGTTGATGCGCGCAATCCGGAAGGTGTCGGTGACAGTGAAATACGCTGCCGCCGCTCGCCTCAGGCTCGCCCCGCTCTGTGCCGCGATCTGCATGATCTCGGGGATGTAGCCGACTGCGTGCAGATCCGCGATCTCTGCCGCCGTCTTCTCGGGAACTCCCTGCGCCGCCAGCTCGTCACGGCGCGCGGCCGCTTCCTCGGTCAGGAAAGCGGGCATCAGCTTCGGCAACTGCGGACGCAGCGACTTTACCGCCCGGCGCAAGCGCTCGACGGTCTCGCCGAGGTCGGAAGTGTATGCCGAGGATTTCAGTGCCCACGCGGTGGCCGACCGGATGGTTCGCGTAATCCCCGCATAGATGTCGTTCTGGACATCGCCGGGGATGCTGTTGTCCAGCGCATCGACACTTCGGTACAAGGCCGGAAGGTCAAGCCCGTCGCGAACCAGAACATACGCTCGGACCACCGCTGCCGGCGGTGCGCCGGTCGCCGTGCTCATCTGCACGACGAAGCCGGGCCGGCCCCGGTTGATGGCGTCGTTGGCGAGCACCGTCGCCACGATCTCGCGGTGCAGCCGATGCGTCTTGATGTCCTGGCTCTGGGACTTCCGCATTCGGGCGGGAAAATATTCGACGAGGGTCGGCAGGAAGTACGGATCGTCCGGCAGGTCGCTCTGCGTTATCTCGTCGAAGAGGACGATCTTCGCGTAGGAAAGAAGGACGGCGATCTCCGGGCGCGTGAGCGGCTTGCGCGCCGCATAGCGTTCACTCATGGCCTGGTCGTCCGGCAACAGCTCGAGGCGGCGGTCAAGACGGTCGTGTGACTCCAGAAAGTCCATCAACCCGGTCAGTTCGTCGCCGTTGTCGACGCCAAGGCGCTCCGTGAGCGAGATGGCAAGCGTCTGGAGATAGTTGTTGGCCAGCACGAGGCTGGCGACCTCGTCGGTCATCGCGGCGAGCAGCCGGTTGCGCTTCGGGCGCTCGAGACGGCCCTCGCGCATCGCGTTGGCCAGCGCGATCTTGATGTTGACCTCGACGTCCGAACAGTTGACGCCGGCCGAGTTGTCGATGGCGTCGCTGTTGATCCGCCCGCCCTTCATCGCATAGGCGATCCGGCCGCGCTGGGTGACACCGAGATTGGCGCCTTCGCCAACGACCCGGGCGCGAACCTCGCCGGCCGTCACTCGGATCTGGTCATTCGCGCGATCGCCGACCTGCGCGTCGTTCTCCGTCTCGTCCTTGATGTAGGTACCGATCCCTCCGAACCAGAGCAGGTCGACAGGCGCCTTGAGGATTGCCGACATGATCTCCAGCGGCGAGGCCTTTGTCTTGTCCAGTCCGATCGCTGCCGCGGCTTCCGGCGAGAGGGTGACGGATTTCTGCGCGCGCGAAACGATCATCCCGCCGCTGGAGAGCGCCGACCTGTCGTAGTCCTGCCAACTCGACCGGCCCAGGCCGAACATGCGCGTTCGTTCGGCAAAGCCCGCGGCGCAATCGGGATCGGGATCTATGAAGATGTCGCGGTGGTCGAAAGCGGCAACGAGCTTGATCTGTCTCGACAGGAGCATGCCGTTTCCGAAGACGTCACCGGACATGTCTCCGACGCCCGCGACCGTAAAGGGCGTCGTCTGGATATCCGTGTCCATCTCGCGGAAATGACGCTTGACGGCCTCCCAGGCGCCGCGGGCGGTGATGCCCATTTTCTTGTGGTCGTAGCCGTCCGAGCCGCCGGAGGCAAAAGCGTCATCGAGCCAGAAGCCATGTGCCTGGCTGATGGCGTTGGCCGTATCGGAAAAGGTCGCGGTACCCTTGTCTGCGGCTACGACAAAGTAGGGGTCGTCGCCATCGTGGCGCACGGTGTCGGCCGGCGGCACGACCTGCATTCCCTGAATGTCGTCCGTCACGGAAAGCAGTGTCGACACGAAGGTCTTGTAGGCGGCCTTTCCCGTTTCGAAGACGAGGTCGCGCGAGCCGCCGGTCGGCAGCTTCTTCGGATAGAAGCCACCCTTGGCACCGACCGGAACGATGACGGCGTTCTTCACCTGCTGGGCCTTCACGAGGCCAAGTACCTCGGTGCGATAGTCCTGCGCCCGGTCGGACCATCTCAGCCCGCCGCGCGCGACGGGTCCGAAGCGCAGGTGGACGCCTTCCACTTCCGCGCCGTATACGAAGATTTCCCGGAACGGTCTCGGGGCCGGCAGGCCGTCGATCCTTTGCGGGTCGAGCTTGACGGCAAGGACCGGCTGCGGCGAGCCGTCCCCGGTGGTCTGGAAGTAGTTGGTGCGGAGAGTGGCGGCGACGACGTTGAGATAGCGCCGCAGAATGCGGTCGTCGTCCAGGCTCGGGACGTCCGCGAGGGTCTTTTCCAGGTCGTCGGTGATGGTGGCGGAGCGCGACGCGCGCACCTTGTCGCTGATCGAGACGTCGAAGCGATTGTGGAACAGCCTGAACAGGTCGCTCGCTGCGTGCGGATAGCGGTTCAGGGTTTCGGCTATGTAGTTCTGCGAATAGGTGATGCCTGTCTGCCGCAGGTAGCGCGCATAGGCCCGCAACACCGCGGCCTCGCGCGCGGTCATTCCGGCACTGACGATCAGGCGGTTGAACCTGTCGTCGTCGATGTCGCCGTGCCAGATGCCGAGAAAGGCTTCCTCGAGGCTTGACCGGGTCTTGGCGAGGTCGATCTCGAGGGAATCCATGTGTGCGAGCTGCATGTCGTGCAGGATCACGGTCTGCTCCATGCCTTCCGCACCGGTCACGTCCAGTTCGAACGTATGCTCGCTGATGACGTTGAAACCCAGGTTCTCCAGAAGCGGCACCCGGCGCGAGAGAGTTACCGGCCGATCCGGGTGGAAGATTTTCACCGAAATCTCGTGAGGGGCCTCGTCCGCGCGCCGGAAGAATTCGATCCTGATGGACTCGCTCTTGGCGCAGGCCTGCATGACGGACAGGTCGGCCACTGCCTCCTCGGGCGCAAAGTGCTCGCGGTATGCCTCGCTGGCGATGAGATTCGGCCCATCGGGCGGGCGTATCGCAGCGAAGCGGTCCTCCCAGCGCGTTACGATCTCCCGTATGTCCCTCTCGAGCGTTTCCTGAGCGATACGGGGAGTGGTTCCCTCGGCGCGGCCGATGATGAAGTGCACCCGAACCACGGCGCCTTCAGGGAAGGCGGGATAAAACGCGGAAACATGGCCGTCGAAAGCTTCGGCGAGATAGCTGCCGATCCTTTCCCGCACGCCCAAATCGTATTGGTCGCGCGGGACGAACAGCATGACCGAGACAAACCGGTCGAAATGATCGATGCGAGGCAGGACGCGGACCCGGGGACGCTCGGTCAGTTCGTTTATCTGCTCGCAGAAGTCGGCCAGCTGCTGGGCGCCTATCTGGAACAACTCGTCGCGGGGGTAGGATTCCAGCGTGTTGATCAGCATCTTGCCGGAGTGGCTCTGCGGATCGAAGCCGAAGCGCTCGATCACCTTGGCGGCCTTCGCCCTCAAGAGCGGAATCTCGTCGATCGGCCGGGTGTAGGCGGTGGACGTGAACATGCCGACGACGCGCAGTTCACCCGTGACGTTTCCGCTCCTGTCGAAGCGCTTGATGCCGACATAGTCCATGTAGACCCGGCGGTGAACGACGGAGCGGACATTGGCCTTTGTCACGATGAGGAGGTCCGGGCCCTCCAGAAAGGCAAGAATCTCCGGCGTCGTCACCATGTGGTCCTTGCCCCGCCTGAGGACGCGCACGTCCGGGTCGGCGAGGATGCCGAGGCCGCTGCCGGCGTCGCGCTCGACGCGGCTGCTGTCGCCCTCGGCAACGTAGAGATACTCCCGCATGCCGAGGAAAGTGAAGTTGTTGTCGCGCAGCCAGTTGAGGAAGGCGAGCGCTTCCTGCTTGTCCGTGCTCCGGCGGGACGGGGCGTATTCCGCGAGTTCGGAGACGGCCGTTTCGATGGTGGACAGCATTGCCGGCCAGTCGCGCACGGTGGCGTGAACCTGGTCGAGGACGGATTTCAGACGCCTGATCAGGTCTTCCATCTCGGCGTCGGTCTGGCGCGGGAGGTGCACCTGGATGTGGCTGATGCGCTCTGATGGATCGCTTTGCTTTTCCGCGGTGTGCAGCTCCGCCGGCGCGTTTTCCCGCAGAAGCAGGATCGGATGAATTGCGAAGTGCAAGTCCCGGAAGGTCGATGTCACCTCCGCCATCACCGAATCGAAGATGAACGGCATGTTGCTGTCGGTGATCGCGAGGATGGACAGGGGTTCGCCGTCGACTTCCAGCCCTTCGCGCGTGCGTATCGTTATTCGGGCCGTATCGCGGTTCCAGGCGGAAAGTTCTTCCTGTGCGTGGATGGCTGCGAGGGCAAGCATCTGCGGCGTGTAACGGGCGAGGTCGTCGTTGCTGGCGCGATCGAACAGGGCATAGGGATCGAGGAACGGCTGGCCGGTCTGCCTGGCCGCCTCCACGGCCTTCGCGATCCTCTTGCTCCGTCTGGGGTCGCTTTTGTTGGCCATGATTGCTTGCCTCCCGCCTTGTAATTGGGCGAATGCTATCAGAAGAATTGCGTCATGCGACCGATTTTCTGATCGCGAATCGAGAAGCGGAGGATGACATGCCCGACAATGATGAACGCAGCGCCACGGCCCTCGATCTGCCGATGGCTTCCCCGCTGAGCGAACAGACAAAAGCCTATTTCGCCAAGTGCGAGGAGAAGCTCGGCCTCGTGCCGAACGTGCTCCGGGCCTATGCCTTCGACGAAAGGAAGCTGAGAGCGTTCTCGGATTTCTACAACGACCTCATGCTGGCCGATTCCGGGCTTTCCAAGCTTGAACGCGAGATGATCGCGGTCGCCGTCTCGTCGGTCAATCACTGCCACTACTGTTTGACGGCGCACGGTGCGGCCGTAAGGCAGCTTTCCGGCACGGCGTCGCTTGGCGAGGCGCTCGCGATGAACTACCGGGCCGCAAATCTCGATCCCCGCCAGCGCGCAATGCTCGATTTCGCCGTCAAGCTGACGGAGACGCCCGACCGGATTGAGGAAGAGGACAGGAAAAGGCTGCGCGAGGCGGGCTTCAGCGACCGCGACATCTGGGATATCGCATCTGTCGCGGCCTTCTTCAACATGACCAACCGCGTCGCCACTGCGACGGCAATGCGACCGAACGACGAATATCATTCACAGGCGCGCTGAGCCCCGCTACGGCGGCTCTGTCGCAATGGACCTCGATGCGGTAAGCATGGCTTCATGTGAAGAAGAGCCGGACAAGAATGGTAGAGCACGACAGGCAAGCCGAGGAAGCCCGACGCGAACTGGCGCGGCTGAAAGAGGAAGGCGGGCTTTTCGCCACTCCGGCAATGAAGTCGAGGACGCGGTCCATTCGCGGCCACTTCGCCGCCTCCGATGCCGACCAGAAGGATGCGATCGAGGTCTGGGGCACCAGGGTTGGCCGCGGCCTTGGAGCGGTCGCCCTCGTTTTCCTCGTGGTGTGGCTCGTCATCCATCTGGGCCGGTAGGCCCGGCGACAGGACATCGATTCAATGCAGATTTCCGGCAGTCCCAAGACCGTGATCGCCGTTTCCAGCCATGTCGTCCGGGGGGCCGTGGGCAACCGGGCGGTCGTCTTTGCGCTCGAGCGCTTCGGACATCCCGTATGGGCCCTGCCGACGGTAACGCTTCCGTGGCATCCCGGCCATGGGCCTGCGACGCGCGTGGTGCCGCCCGCCGAGGCTTTCGACTCGATGATCGACGAGCTGGTCCAGTCGCCATGGCTCGGAGAAGTGGCTGCCGTCATCTCGGGATACCTCGGCGATGCGAGACAGGCAGAAGGCCTCGCCCGGCTGATCTCGGCAGTTCGCGCCCGCGTTCCGGATGCGACTTATCTCTGCGATCCCGTGATCGGCGATGCCGCCGGGCTCTACGTGCCGCAGGCGACCGCGGAGGCCATCCGGGACCACCTGATGCCGCTCGCCTCGGTCGCCACTCCGAACCGGCATGAACTCGAGTGGCTGTCCGGTGCGCCGCTTGCGGACAACGCGATGCTCGTGGATGCGGCGCTGGCTCTCGGCCCACCGCGGGTCGTCGTCACCTCGGCCCATGCGATGGCGCGAGGCTCGACCGGCAACCTGCTCCTGTCGGGTCGGCATGCGCTACTCGCCGAGCATCGTCTGGTGGACAATCCGCCGAACGGGCTCGGCGACCTCTTCGGGGCACTGTTCCTCGCGCGACTGATGGCCGGCGACGACGACGAGCGCGCGCTGCAGCTCGCAACGGGCGGCGTGTTCGACATCCTGGCGCGCAGCCTCTGCGGCGGTGCGGACGAACTCATGCTGTCGCAACATGCGGATTGCCTGCTCGACCCGGCTGCCATGGTTGCAATGCGCCATCTCGTGCATCCAAGCCGGCGCTCACCATGAGCGGCCGGAGCTTCGCCGGCATCGACGGCTGCCGTGCCGGATGGGTCGCCGTCCTGCATCTTGCCGGAGGCGAGCCGCAGGCCCTCGTGGTGCGAGAGTTCATCGAGATCGTGGAGCGGCTTCCGGCCGACGCGACGATCGCCGTCGACATGCCGATCGGCCTGCCGGAGCGGGCTGGGCCCGGAGGCCGCGGCCCGGAGAGCGCAGTGCGGCCGCTGCTCGGCCAGCGGCAGAGCAGCGTCTTTTCCATCCCGTCCCGTTCCGCCGTCTATGCCCCGGACTACCGCAGCGCGTGCGATACAGCGCTTCGAACGTCCGAGCCACCGCGCAAGGTGTCCCGGCAGGCGTTCCACATATTTCCGAAGATCCGCGAAGTCGATGCCGCGCTGCGGGCGGACCCGCTGCTCGCCCGACGCGTCATCGAGGTCCATCCGGAGGTCGCCTTCTGGCGACTGAACGACGAACGGCCGATGTCCCTGCCGAAAAAGGTCGCCGGCCGGACCAATCCGGCAGGGCTTTCCGAGCGGTCGGCCCTCCTCGAGCGCTGCGGCTATGCGCGTGGCTTCCTGGAGGGTCGCCCGCCGCGGGGTGCCGCAGCGGACGACCTTCTCGATGCCGCAGCCGTCGCGTTGATCGCCAGGCGGTGGCCGAGCGGTGGGGCAAGGTCGTTTCCCGATCCGTTCGAGCGAGACGCTTTCGGCCTGCCGATGGCAATCTGGGCGTGACGCTTGCTTGATCTTGTGCGGACCGCCGGTTAATCAGGCTGCATGGACAGTTTTCCGAACTATCTCCTGGACGGCTACCGGGACTTCATGACCGGCCGCTACCTGACGGAGCGCGACCGATATCGCCAGCTTGCCGAGAAGGGGCAGAAGCCTCAAACGCTGGTGATTGCCTGCTGCGATTCACGGGCGGCGCCCGAAATCGTCTTCAACAGCGGCCCGGGCGAGATCTTCGTCATCCGAAACGTCGCCAATCTGGTGCCGCCCTATCAGCCGGACGCGAA
This sequence comes from uncultured Alphaproteobacteria bacterium, assembly GCA_963760965.1. Classification (GTDB taxonomy): domain Bacteria; phylum Pseudomonadota; class Alphaproteobacteria; order Rhizobiales; family Rhizobiaceae; genus Pararhizobium_B. The sequence goes on along the minus strand of CAVXEW010000008.1, from coordinate 138,438 downwards.
TTTCCACGCGACCTCCTCGGCTCTGGAATTTGCCGTGCAGGCTTTGAAGGTGACGAATATCGTCGTCATGGGGCACGGCCGCTGCGGCGGCATCCAGGCAGCGCTCGACCCGCAGGCGGAGCCGTTGTCGCCGGGAGACTTCATCGGCCGATGGATGAGCCTGCTGAAGCCCGCTGCTGCGCGTATTTCCGACGACAGCGGGATGACCGCGGGGGAACGGCAGACAGCATTGGAACGGATATCGATCCGCCATTCTCTCGCAAACCTCAGGACCTTTCCTGACGTCAGGACCCTGGAGGAGGAGGGCAAGCTGGCCTTGCACGGCGCCTGGTTCGACATCTCCACCGGAGAGCTCTGGATCATGGACAAGGCGAGCGGAGACTTCCGGCGGCCGGACCTCTAGGGCCGTTCAGTGCGCGGCGTCGATTTCGGCGCCCATGATGGCGATCGCCTGCTGGTAGACGCTTGCGTCGTTCCAGGACTGGATTGCAGGATAGTTGGGCTGGCCCTTCTGATAACCTGCCCCAGCCTGCCAGCCATGCGACCTCAGATAGTTGGCAGTCGAGGCCAGCGCGTCGGCACTGGAGCGGATCAGGTCTCGACGGCCGTCTCCGTCACCGTCGACGGCATAGAGGACATAGTTTTCCGGCATGAACTGGGTCTGGCCAATCTCTCCATGAGCGGCGCTGCGCATTTCCGCGGGCGCCAGTTCGCCGCGCTGGACGATGGTGAGCGCGGCGTAGAGTTGCCTGGTGAAGAGTTCGGAGCGGCGGCAGTCGTATGCCAGCGTGGCGAGCGCCGGGATGGCAAGCTGCTTGCCCATGTAGCTGCCGAAACCTGTTTCCATGCCCCAGATCGCGATCAGCGGCCCGGCCGGCACCCCGTACCGGCGTTGGATCCGCGCGAAGAGGCGCGAGTGCGTGCGCTTGAGCTGCCGGCCCTTTGCCACGATCGTCGCCGAACCGCGCTTCCGCATGAACTCTTCCAGCGAGAGATGGAAGCTATGCTGATGGCGATCCGCCCAGATCGTCTTCGTCTGGTAGGTCACGTCGCTTAGCGCATGATCGAGCGTCGAGCGCGAAAAGTCGTGCGCTGCCGCTTCCTGGCGGAAGGCCGCCAGCCATTGATCGAAGCCGGCGGAGGAATTCCCGCAGCGCGGAGCGCCAAATGCCGGCAGCGAGAGGAAGGTGAGGAGGAGGGCTGCGACGACTGAAAAAGACCGGCGTCTCTGGGCATTCATGGGCGTTATGCTCCCGGAGCGATGTCACCAACTGCGGATTTTGTCGAAGAAGGTCCGCGACAGGCTTTCAACGCCTGTCGCGTTGAATTGCAGCCTCAGGCCGTTGTTCGCGCAGGAAGGAGCCCGCGGGCGATCAGGAGTTCGGCGATCTGGATGGTGTTGAGCGCCGCGCCCTTGCGCAGGTTGTCAGACACGACCCAGATATTGAGTCCGTTCTCCACGGTCGCGTCCTCGCGAATGCGGGAGATGTAGGTGGCATCCTCGCCGGCGGACTCGTAGGGCGTGATGTAGCCGCCGTCCTCGTGCTTGTCGATCACCTGGCAGCCGGGCGCCTCGCGCAGGATGTCGCGCGCCTCGTCGGCGGTGATCTCATTCTCGAACTCGATGTTCACCGCCTCGGCATGGCCGATGAAGACCGGCACGCGAACGGCGGTGCAGGTGACCTTGATCTTCGGATCGAGCATCTTCTTTGTCTCGGCCAGCACCTTCCATTCCTCCTTCGTGTAGCCGTCCTCCATGAAGACGTCGATGTGAGGAATGACGTTGAAGGCGATCCGCTTGGTAAACTTCCTGGGCTCGACGGGGTCGGCGACAAAGACTGCGCGTGTCTGGTTGAAGAGTTCGTCCATGGCGTCCTTGCCGCCTCCCGACACGGACTGGTAGGTCGCCACCACGATGCGCTTGATCGTCGCGCGATCATGAAGGGGCTTCAGCGCGACGACGAGCTGCGCCGTCGAGCAGTTCGGATTGGCAATGATGTTCTTCTTGCGAAAGCCTTCGACCGCGTCCGGATTAACTTCCGGCACGATCAGCGGCACGTCGGCGTCGTAGCGCCACGCGGAGGAATTGTCGATGACGACGCAGCCCTGGGCACCGATCCTCGGAGAAAACTTCTTCGAAACTTCGCCACCGGCCGACATCAAACAGATGTCGGTATTGGAAAAATCGTGGTTCTCGAGATTCTTGACGGTCAGCTTCCGGTCGCCGAACGAGACTTCTGTTCCGACGGACCTGCTCGAGGCAAGTGCCACCACTTCCGATGCCGGGAAGTTGCGTTCGGCGAGTATGTCGAGCATTTCGCGGCCGACGTTTCCGGTCGCGCCTGCGACTGCGATCTTGAACTTGTTGCTCATTGTTTCTCCTGTCTCTCCGCCTGTCGATGGTTTGCCCCGCCGGCCTGGACGCGGGGGCCTCCATCCCCGGCTCAACCGGGGAGAGATCGGATGGCCGGAGACTTCAGACGGATTTCGTCGTCGTTTTGGCCGTGAATGCGGAAGGTATGGAGCGCGCAGAGGCATTCGCGGCATAGGCTGCCGCGCGGATCATGTCGTATCGATCTCTGCCTGCTCGATGCATGTGGGGCTCCGGTTCGCGCGAAGTCTTACTATGCTTCTGGAAATAGTCAACTTGCAGGGGATCGCGGCCCTTCGAGCCGGTCTGGTCAGGCACGCCGACGCCTGCGCAGGAAGCGGAAACCCCTGCGGCGAACCGGCCAGCCGGCGATGTCGTAGGTGAAGAGCATGCCGTGGCGTGCGAAAATCATGGCGCTGAAGTAGGAGAACCATGCTCCCCAGGCAAGTCCGGCGGCAACGTCACTCGCATAGTGGGCGCCGACGAGGATGCGGGTGCAGCCGAACCAGAGTGCCAGCACGAAGCACGGGAGCCGCAAGCGGGGGAAGAGCAAAGCAATTGCCGCGAAGAGGCCACCGACGGTGGTGGCATGGCCGGAGGGAAAGCTCGCGAAGCTTGCATTATGGAGCGGCTCGAACGCGAAGGCGCCCAAAGTGCGGAAATGCTCCGGGCGGGCGCGTCCGAGACCGAACTTGAAGACATCGGCGATGAGGCCGCCAGCTGCGATCGAGAAGAAGACGAAGCCCACGAGGGTCATCCACTTGAGGACGAAGATACGCCGGTGCCGGCCCCATACCTCCCAGTCCAAACTGTAGCCAACCCCGATCGCGAGCCCCGTCGGGACGAGGATCCAGCCCGACTTCCCGAAATTCGTCATGTGCTGCGCGAAAAGGAGAACCTCCGCCGGCCACTGGTTGCGATAGTTGCCGACGGGCTGGTCGAAGACAAGGCCGACGATCGCGACCACGAAGGCGGTCACCAGGAAGTAGCGCACCCAGTGGATGCGCGGGCGGTGGGGTCGCCGCTTCAGCCGCGAGCGAAGGAAGCGATGCCCGGTCGCAATATTCGCGCCGAACCGCCGGTGGACCCGGAAGCCTGTCCGCTGCGCCGCGACCGGCGCTTCTCTTCCATCGTGCTCCATGGCGCCGGACCGGCCGCACCCGCGGTCAGGCGGCCTCGCGGAACTTCGCGATGATGGCGTCTCCCATCTCGCCGGTCGCGACCTGCCTGTTGCCGGCCGACATGATGTCGCCGGTCCTCAGGCCCTCGTCGAGAACGGCGGCGATTGCGGCTTCCAGCCGGTCGGCTTCTGCGACCATGCCGAAGGAGTAGCGCAGGCACATGGCGAACGAGGCGATCATCGCTATGGGATTGGCGATGCCCTTTCCGGCGATATCCGGTGCAGAGCCGTGCACCGGCTCGTAGAGCGCCTTGCGCGTGCCTGTCTTGCCGTCCGGGGCTCCGAGCGATGCCGAGGGGAGCATCCCGAGAGAACCGGTCAGCATCGCCGCCACGTCGGACAGAAGGTCGCCGAAGAGGTTGTCGGTGACGATGACATCGAACTGCTTTGGATTGCGCACGAGTTGCATGCCGCCCGCATCGGCCAGCATGTGGGAGAGCTCGACATCCGGGTAATGCGACTTGTGGTAGGCAGTCATCACCTCGTTCCACAGGACGCCGGACTTCATGACGTTGCGCTTTTCCATGGAACAGACGCGGTTCCGCCGGGTGCGGGCCAGCTCGAAAGCAACGCCTCCGATGCGCTCGATCTCGTAGGTGTCGTAGACCTGGGTGTCGATGCCGCGCTTCTGGCCATTGCCGAGGTCGATGATTTCCTTCGGTTCTCCGAAATAGGTCCCGCCGGTCAGCTCCCGCACGATCAGGATGTCCAGGCCCTCGACCAGCTCCCGCTTGAGGGAGGAGGAATCCGCCAGGGCCGGATAGCAGATCGCGGGACGGAGGTTGGCAAAGAGCTCCATGTCCTTTCGCAGCCGCAGGAGGCCTGCTTCGGGACGCACGTCGTAGGGCACGCCATCCCATTTCGGGCCGCCGACAGCACCGAAGAGGACGGCGTCAGCCGCCATGGCCCTCGCCATGTCTTCCTCGGAGATGGACTTGCCGTGCGCGTCGTAGGCCGAGCCGCCGACGAGGCCGTCTTCCGTCTCGAAGCCCGCGTCACCGTCGGCGTTCATCACGTCGATGAGCTTGCGAACCTCGGCCATCGCCTCGGGACCGATGCCGTCACCTGGAAGGAGGAAGAGCTTGCGTGTGGCCATGTCGTCGCGTCCTGCTAGTGAACCGGAAATGGGGATGTCATTAGCCCCCGTGCCGACCGTTTTCAACCAGTACCGTCCGCAGGCGGCAGTTGGACCAGCCGGCTGAGTGTTACGCCCGAACATATTCGGGGGGCCCCTCGAAAAGGTCAGTCCCGCCGGCTCACGCCCAAGGACGATCCTTGCTGAGCCGCCCCTCGAAACGATCGATCTTCGGCGCCTTGTCGAGCGTCAGGGCGATATCGTCCAGGCCGTTGAGGAGGCAGTGCTTCCTGAACGGATCGATGTCGAACCTGACTACGCCTCCGTCGGGACCGTGAATTTCCTGCGCTTCGAGGTCGACCGTCAGCGTGGCGTTCGAGCCGCGCTCTGCGTCGTCCATGAGCTTGTCGAGGTCTTCCTGCCCAACGGTGATCGGCAGGAGCCCGTTCTTGAAGCAGTTGTTGTAGAAGATGTCCGCGAAGCTCGTGGAGATGATGCAGCGTATGCCGAAGTCGGCGAGCGCCCAGGGCGCATGTTCCCGCGAAGAGCCGCATCCGAAGTTGTCTCCGGCGACGAGTATCCTGGCATTGCGGTATGCGGGCTTGTTCAGGACGAAATCAGGGTTTTCGCTGCCGTCCTCATTGTAGCGCTGTTCGGCGAAAAGACCTTTGCCCAGCCCGGTACGCTTTATCGTCTTCAGGTAGTCCTTCGGGATGATCATGTCGGTGTCGATGTTGACCACCGGAAGGGGGGCGGCGACGCCCGTGACCTTTTCGAATTTCTGCATCTTCTCGGGTCCTGCTAGCTGACGGGACCCTGCATCTAGCAAAGCTGGCCGTGGAAAAGAAGACGATTCTGCCCCAGACGCGAAAACGCCGCCATTTCCGGCGGCGCTCGCGCACGATCCGGGAGAGAAGATCACGCGTCGACGATGACGCCGTTCCCGTCGTTCCACACGTGAGCCACGCGCCTGACCCGCGACAGGCGCGGCAGACGGCCAATGCGCTGGCCGAGCTGAAGGCGACTGACACCGATGCGGACGAACGGCGAAAGCTTGACGACCGCTATGCCGGATATTGCCGCGAAGGCGACCAGCCCGATGATGGCGAAGCTGAAGGTCGCGGCGACGACGAAGGCGAAGCCCGTGACGGTCAGGCCGACTACGGTGGTCATGAAGGCACGGAAGGTGTGCATGGCAATTTCCCTGCTGAACTCTTGTGGGCGTTAATTGATGACTCAAACGCGGCGGTTCAACGGCAGGTCCGTTACACGGCATTCACGAATCGCGTGGTTAGATTACACTGCGTTCACGAAATGGCTTTCCATCGCGGATCCGGTCGAATCCGAACGCGGAGCAGTCGATCGACCGGAAGGCGCCGTGGACGATGAATTCGGCAAGGGCCCGGCCGGCGCCGGGCGCCTGCTGGAGGCCGTGCCCCGAGAAGCCGTTTATGAAATGGAAGTTCGCGAGTTCCGGATGGGGACCGATTACGGCGTTCCGGTCGAGCACGTTGTAGTCGTAGTGGCCCGCCCAGGCGCGCTGGAAGCGGATCGACTCGAAAGCAGGGATCCGGCCGGCAAGTGTCGGCCACAGGATCTCGTCGAAGAGCGAATAGTCGGGATCGAAGTCGTCCGGATCGGCTGGACCGTCATCTTGGGGCGCCGGCGAGGTGCCGCAGATGAAGACATCGCCTTCGGGGCGCACGTATACACCGGACGGGTCGATGGTCATGGTCATGTCGCGGGGCGGTTCTGCCGCGGAAAAGACGAAGACGCTGCGCTTGCGCGGCTCCACCGGAAGGGCGATGCCCGCCAAGGCCGCCACCGCGCCGGCAGAAGGACCGGCGGCATTCACGAGCGCGCCGCAGGCGATTGCCGTGCCGCCCGACAGCCGCGCTCCCAGAACACGACGGCCGTCGTGATCTATGGCGACGACGCGGTCCCTCACAAAGGCGATCCGGCGGGTTCGAAGCCCTTGGCGGATGACCGCGAGGAAACGGTGAGCGTCGAACCAGCCCTCGCCCGCGCGGCCGAAGGTGCCGCCGGAAAGTCCTTCTACCGATAGCCAGGGGAAGCGTTCCGCGAGCTCCGCCTGCCGCATCAGCTCGATCGGTGCGCCGGCATCGCGTTCGACCTCGTGCGTGGCCAGAAGGGAGGGCCAGCCGTCCTTTCCTGCGAGGACAAGGTAGCCACGCTCGACGAACCCGATGTCGGCGTCCGGGCCGAACCGGTTCTTGAGGCCGCGGATGAATTCAAGGCCGAACCGCGAGAGCAGGATGTTTTCGCGAATGGAGAACTGCTGGCGGATCGACGCGGCGGACAGGGTCGTGGCGGAGCGTGCGAAGGCGGGGTCCGGCTCGACGATCGCGATCGTCCCGTCGAAACCCTCCTCACGCAGGAACCAGGCGACCATGCTTCCCATGATGGCGCCACCGGCGATGAGGATGTCGAAATTGGTGGCCATGATCTGTCCGTCCTGGTCGACGCGAGCGACTTTGGGCGAGCCGTGCCGTTCTGGCAAGGCCTGGCCGGTGATCCCTTGCGCCCGGCAGCCTTGCAGGGCAAGAGTGCGACCATGGCAAGTCTCCTCGCCCACCGCCCGGCGCGGCCGCGCCGTTCCGTTCTTTATGTTCCCGCCGGCAACGAGCGGGCGCGCGCCAAGTCCGCCGGGCTCGGTGCCGATGTCGTGATCTACGACCTTGAGGATTCTACCGCGCCGGAGGCCAGGCCGGAGGCCCGCGAGGGCCTGCGCGACTTCTTTCGTGCGGGGAGAACCGCCGAGGCCGAACGCGTGATCCGGATCAATGCCCTTTCCTCTCCCTGGGGGCACGAGGATCTGCTCGCCGCCAGGGCCTGCAGGCCGGATGCGATCCTGTTGCCGAAGGTTTCCGGGCCAGAGGACATTCGCGAGATCGAATTCGCGCTCGCAGAGACGGACGCCCCCGCCGACCTCCGCCTGTGGGCGATGATCGAGACGCCGCTCGGCGTTCTCGAAGCCGGCCGGATCTCGGCGGAAGGCAGAAGGGCGGACACGCGGCTCGACGCCTTCGTGGTCGGGACCAACGACCTCGTCAAGGAGACCGGGGTCTCTCCGGGAGATGGTCGCGCCCGGCTGTCGCCGTGGCTCATGCAGATCCTGATCGCGGCGCGCGCCGGCGGTCTCGACGTCCTCGACGGGGTCTACAATGACTTCCGCGATGTCGAGGGCTGCCGGCAGGAATGCGCGGCCGGTGCCGCAATGGGCTTCGACGGCAAGACGCTCATCCACCCGGCCCAGATCGCGGCCGCGAACGCGGAGTTCGATATCCCGGCCGCGGACCAAGCGGAGGCCGAAGCGATCGTGGCGGCCTTTGCCCGGCCGGAGAATGCAGGCAGGGGCGTGATCAGCATGAACGGGCGGATGGTCGAGAGGCTCCACCTGGCATCCGCCGAAAAACTGATCGCCAGGGCTCACGCCATCTCGAGACGACAGGAAAGGTCATGAAACTCTATCGCTTTCTCACAGGGCCGGACGACGCCAGCTTCTGCCACAAGGTTTCGGCGGCGCTGAACGGCGGCTGGTTCCTGCACGGTTCCCCGAGCTACGCCTGGGACCAGGCAAGCGGCCGGATGCGCTGCGGCCAGGCGGTCTACAAGGAGGTCGACGGCGTCGAGTACGACCCCTCCATGAAGCTCGGCGAGCAGTAGCGGGGGTCAGGCGGCGGTCGCCTCGATCCGTTCCATGTCGTCGTCCGAAAGGCCGAAATGGTGGCCGATCTCGTGGATGAGGACGTGAGTGATGATGTCGCCAAGCGTCTCTTCGTTCTCCGACCAGTAGTCGAGGATCGGCCGGCGATAGAGAGAGATCGTGTTGGGCATTTCACCGGTCCTGACGCTGAAGCGCTGGCCGATGCCTTCCCCTTCGAACAGGCCGAGCAGATCGAAAGGGGTGTCGAGTGCCATGTCCTCGACGATCTCGTCCGGCGGAAAGTCGCTGATCTGTATGATGACGTCCGTGCTCAGGGCACGAAACTCCCCCGGCAGGCGGGCATAGGCCTCCCGCGCCAGAGATTCGAATTCTTCAAGCGACGGAGCATGGCGCCCCGCCCAGTCTGCGGTCTGATCGACCTCGGCCATGTTCGCCTCGCATTCGTTTTCCGCAGGCATATAGGCCTTGAAGCCGGGCAATGCGAGGGCGGCGAGCGTGATCAGGCCGAACCCGCCCTGGCGATGCGCGCAAGTTCGCCGACAATGCCGCGGCGGAAGACAAGCACGCAGGCGATGAAGATCAGGCCTATCACGACCTGGACCCACGAGCCGATGCTCGCGAGCTCGTGCTCGAGGGACACCACCGTGACCGCACCGACGACGGGGCCAAAGACAGTTCCCATTCCGCCGAGCAGCGTCATCAGGACCACCTCGCCAGAGGTGGTCCAGTGCAGGTCCGTGAGGGAAGCGAACTGGAAGACCACCGCCTTCGTCGCGCCGGCGAGGCCGGCAAGCCCGGCCGACAGGACGAATGCCGTCAGCTTGAAACGGTCGACGTTATAGCCCAGCGACAGGGCGCGAGGCTCGTTTTCCCGGATCGCCTGCAGCACCTGCCCGAAGGGCGAATGGATGGCGCGGTGGATGATGGAGAATCCGATGAGGAAGACCGCCGCGACGAAATAATACATGACGAGGGGCCGGTTGAGGTCGAATACGCCGAACAGGTGGCCGCGGGGGATGCCCTGCAAGCCGTTTTCTCCGCCTGTGAAGGGCAGCTGCAGGCCGAGAAAATAGACGATCTGGGCCAGCGCGAGAGTGATCATGGCAAAGTAGATGCCCTGACGGCGGATGGCGAGGGAGCCGACGACGTAGCCAAGCGCTGCCGCGACCAGGGCTCCGCAGACGATGCCGAGAAGCGGCGGGAAGCCCCAGACCTTGATCGTGTGTCCGGCGATGTAGGCGGCACTGCCGAAGAAGGCAGCGTGACCGAAGGACAGCAGGCCCGTGTAGCCGAGCAGCAGGTTGAAGGCGCAAGCGAACAGCGCGAAGCACATCAGCTGCATCGCGAAGACCGGATAGACATAGGCGGGCGCGGTCAGCACGACGGCGAGGAGGACGATCCAGAGTATCTTGTTCAACATTTCGGCCGCCTCAACTCTGTCGACCGAAAAGGCCGGCCGGCCTGACGAGCAGCACGATCACCATCAGGAAGAAGATCACGGTGTTCGCCGCCGGTGCATAGAAGACCTTGGTGACGCCCTCGATCAGGCCCAGGGCCAGGCCGGAGACGATCGCGCCCATGATCGAGCCCATGCCGCCGATGACAACGACAGCGAAGACGATGATGATGATGTCGGCGCCCATCAGCGGACTGACGGAATAGATGGGGGCAGCGAGCACGCCGGCAAGCCCGGCGAGCGCCGTGCCGAAGCCGAAGGTGATCGTCACCATGCGCGGCACGTTGATGCCGAACGCCTGTACGAGCTCGGGATTTTCCGTTCCGGCACGCAAATAGGCGCCTATCCGGGTGCGTTCGATCACATACCACGTCGCGAAGCAGACGATCAGCGAAAAGACGATCACGAACAGGCGGTATTTCGGGAACATCATGAACCCGAGATTGACGATTCCCCGCAGCGATGCCGGCATCGCCGGATACGGCGTGCCGGAGATGTTGAAGTAGTTCGAGAAGACGCCCTGCAGCACGAGCGCGATCCCGAAGGTGAGCAGCAGGCCGTAGATGTGGTCGAGGTCGTAAAGCCAGCGCAGCATGGTTCGCTCGATCACGATGCCGATGCAGCCGACTACCAGCGGCGCAATGACCAGTGCCGGCCAGAAGCCGATGTGGAGTGCGTCGATACCGATCCAGGGGCCGAGATAGGTGTAGATGATCAGGGCGACGAAGGCGCCGAGCATGTAGAGCGCGCCGTGGGCGAAATTGATGACGTTGAGCATGCCGAATATGACGGCGAGGCCGAGGCTGAGAATGGCGTAGAACACGCCGTTGTTGAGGCCCAGCATGCCCTGGGCGAGAATCAGCCGCATCATCGGTTCGGCCTTCGGATGCTTTTCATGGCGGTTGCCTCGTCTCCTGTCAGACGCTCAGATAGCGGTTGAGCCGCTCCATGTTGGCCGGGACGTCCGCGGCCTCGATCTGGTCGATCACCCTGCCGTGCTCGATGACGTAGTGGCGATCGGCGAGCGGCGCCGCGAACCGGAAGTTCTGCTCGACCAGCACGATGGTGAAGCCGCGTTCTTTCAGGCGGGTGATAATTTCGCCGAGGCGCTTCACGATCACCGGGGCCAGCCCTTCGGTGATCTCGTCGAGAAGCAGAAGCCGGGCCCCCGTCCTCAGGATGCGCGCAATCGCCAGCATCTGCTGCTCGCCGCCGGAAAGCCGCGTGCCCATTCGGCGGCGCACCTCGCGGAGGTTCGGGAACATGTCGTATATCTCGTCGGTCTCCAAGCCTCCGGGGCCCACGCTCGGAGGGAGCATGAGATTCTCCTCGACCGTCAGCGTGGAGAAGATGCCGCGTTCCTCCGGGCAGTAGCCGATGAGTCCCAGATGGGCGATGCGGTGGGTCGGGAGGGAGATTATCTCCTCGCCGCGCACGCTGATCGATCCGGATCTCCGGTCCACGAGGCCGAGCAACGCCCTGAGCGTGGTCGTGCGGCCGGCGCCGTTGCGACCGAGCAGCGTCGCCACCTCGCCCTCTCGCAGATCGAGATCGATCCCGTGCAATATGTGGGATTCGCCGTAGTGTGCGTGCAGGTCGCGCACGCGCAGAAGTTCGCCCGCCGAACGGTCCGTCGTTGCCTTCGCAGTCATGCTTCGGCCATCTCCTCGGGAGTGGTGCCCATGTAGGCCTCCATGACCGCCGGATCCCGGGAGACGGTCTCATAGGGACCTTCCGCGAGGATCTCGCCGCGATTGAGCACCGTGATCGTGTCGGCGAGCGTCGACACCACGCCGAGGTTGTGCTCGACCATCAGGACCGAGCGGCCGGCGGCGACTTCGCGGATCAGGTCGGTGACGCGTCCGACGTCCTCGGTGCCCATGCCCTGCGTCGGCTCGTCGAGCAGCATCAGCCTCGGATCCAGGGCGAGCGTCGTGGCGATCTCCAGCGCGCGCTTGCGGCCATAGGCGAGGGAAACCGCCCGCGTGTCGGCAAATTCGGCGAGGCCGACAGCGGCGAGCTTTTCCATCGCATCGTCGTGGAGCTCGTCGAGGACCCTGGCCGATTGCCAGAAGCGATAGGAGACGCCGAGGCGTCGCTGGAGAGCGACACGGACGTTCTGCAATGCAGTCAGGTGGGGAAAGACCGCGGAAATCTGGAACGAGCGGATGATTCCGAGATTGGCGATCTCCGCCGGCTTCCAGCGGGTGATGTCGCGACCTTCGAAGAGGATGCGTCCGGCCGACGGCGTATGAAACTTGGTCAGCAGGTTGAAGACGGTCGTCTTGCCTGCGCCGTTGGGTCCGATGAGGGCGTGGATCTTGCCGCGCTCGATGTCGAGGTCGACGCCGCGGACGGCGACAAACCCTCCGAAGCTCTTCGAGAGGCCGCGCGCCTCGAGGATGTGATCCGCCATGCTCCGATCCCGCCTGATGATGCTGCGCGCAGTCCTCCCGGCGCCCAACGCAGCGTCGGCTCCTCCCAGGCGCAGCGGCCGTGACCGAGACATCGGCCACGGCCGGTTGACTGACCTACTGGCTCACAAGCGGGCAACCGCCTTCCTTGAGCGAGGAATAGGCCTGGTCGGCGGGAATTGTCCGCGTCACCTCGGCGACATCCCACGGATCCTTGCCGTCCGTCTTGACAGAGAGCAGGTACATGTCGTGGAGCAGCAGGCCGTCCTGACGGATGGTGCCGCCCTTGGCGAAGAAATCGTCGATCTTCATCTTGCCAAGCTGTTCGCGCACGGCATCGGGGTCGTCGGTGCCGGCCGCCTTGATCGCGTTGAGGTAAGCGATGGTCAGCGAATAGTCGGCTGCGTGCGGGAAGGTGGGTGCCGCACCGTTCGAGAACTTCTCGTAGCGCTGCTCCCATTCACGGGAGTCCTTGTCCATGTTCCAGTACCAGCCCGACGTGAAGCTGAGGCCCTTCGCGACGTCGACGCCGATGCTCTTCACGTCCGAAATGGTGACGAGCAGGCCGGCGAGCTGCTGGCCTGCCTGGGTGATGCCGAACTCATGCGCCTGCTTGATCGAGTTCACCGTGTCGCCGCCGGCATTGGCCAGGCCGATGACCTTGGCGCCCGAAGACTGGGCCTGCAACAGGTATGAGGAGAAGTCGGTGCTGGCGAGCGGCACGCGCGATTCGCCCAGAACCTTGCCGCCAAGCTTCTTGACGACGTCTGCGGTGTCCTGCTCGAGCTTGTGACCGAATGTGTAGTCGGCGGTAAGGAAATACCAGCTGTCGCCACCGTTCTTGACCACGGCCGTGCCCGTTCCAACCGACAGGGCGTGGGTGTCGTAGCCGTAATGGATGCCGTACTTGGTGCAATCCTTGCCGGTCAGGTCGGCGCTGGCGGCACCTGTCGCCATTGTGATCGTATGCTTGTCGGACGCCACCTTCTGGACCGCGAGTGCGACGGCCGAGTTGGTGAGATCGGTGATCATGTCGACGTGGTCCTCGTCGATCCACTGGCGTGCGGTCGCAGACGCGACGTCGGCCTTGTTCTGGTGGTCTGCGGAGATGACCTCGATCTTCTTGCCGAGAACCGTGCCGCCGAAGTCCTTTACCGCCATCTTGACCGCGTCGACGGCTCCCTGGCCGCTGAAGCTCGTGGAGTAGACGCCGGACATGTCGGCGAGAACGCCGATCTTGACGACGTCGTTCGATATGCCGGCCGCCGATGCAGCACCCGCGGTTGCCAGAATTGCAGCGCCGCAGACGCTCGCGAGATAGGACAGTCTCATGTTTTACCTCCCAGAATTGGTTCATGCGATGCGCCCTCGCTCCCGAATGGAGGCGCACTGCGTCAGCCTATAACACACGAGCGCGTGATGTCCCATAAGACGAAGGAATGCAAACGGAACCCGTTCGACAGGCCCGGGCGTCAGCATGTCAGCCCGTGAGCGCGCCGGCCATTCGCGAAATGTCCGTGCTGCCGGCCCGCAGCAGATCGAGGACCGCTTCCGGCTGCAGGGCCTCGCTGGTGTCGAGGCGGTGCACGTAGGGCGAAGTCATCACTGCAAGGACACCCGCATTCGGCCCAAGTACCGGAACGGAAATGTTCATTACACCCCGCAGCTGCTGGCTCTCCCTCATCTGGTAGCCCTGCTCGCGCACGGCACGAAGCTCCTCTTCGAGGTCGTCCGGCACCAACTCGCCGCGCACGGGCTCGTGCTCCTCGAGCATCATCTGTCGCTCGGGTTCGCTGGCAAGAGCGAGGAACACCTGGCCCGAGCCGGTATTGGCGAGGCCTATCCGGGTGCCGACCCGGATGCCGAAGCCCCAGTAGCCGGGCGCATCCGCCTGCGCGATGCAGATCACGGCGCCGCGATCGAGGACGACGATGTGGCAGGACTGCCCGGCCTGGCGGGCGATGCGCTGGAGGACCGGCTGGGCATGGCTCACAAGCCGCCGGATCGGAGGGCTTTCATGGGCAAGCGCGAACAGCTTGAGCGTCAGCTCGTACCGGTCGCCGCCGGCCCGGGCGACGTAGTTCCGCCGCACGAGCCGGTCGAGCATCCGGTAGATTTCGTTGGTCGTCCGGTTGAGGGCCTTGGCGATCTCGGCCTGGGAAAGGCCGGCCTCGGATCCTGCCAACAGTTCGAGGATGTCCAGCCCCTTGTCCAGAGCCGGCGCCCTGTACCGGTCGCGTGGCTTCCCCTCCAGCATGCATTTCTCCCATCGTATCCGCTGCTGTAGCGGTTGACGGCGCGATGTCAATCAATTTGCATACGAAAAGATGTTTCAAATATGCCGTGGAGGTCGCCATCTGTTATGGTCGGACACGGCAATTCAAGCAGGGCAGAGGACATGACCAGCAAATCTTCGAGAGCGGGTACGTTGCGACTGTCGGAAGGCGACAACGTGGTGGTCGCAACCGGAAAGATCGAGGCAGGGCAAGCGACAGGCGACGGACCTGTTGCGGCCGAGCGCATCCCCTTCGGCCACAAGATGGCTGCCGTCGCCATCGCCCCCGGAGCGGCGATCGTCAAGTTCGGTCAGGTCATCGGCTTCGCCAGGATCGCAATCGCCCCCGGAGAATGGGTTCACGAGCACAATGTCGAGATGCACGATTTTGCGCGGGACTACCGCTTCGGCGAGGCGGCGGAGCCGGTCAACATCCTGCCAGTCACCGAACAGGCGACATTCGAGGGCTATCGCCGGGCGAGCGGTCGCGTCGGAACGCGCAACTATATCGGCATACTGACAAGTGTGAACTGTTCGGCCTCGGCGGCCCGTTTCATTGCCGAGGCGGCAACGCGCGCCGGCATTCTCGACGACTATCCGGACGTCGACGGCATCGTTTCGTTCACCCATGGCACGGGCTGCGGCATGGCCGGTTCGGGAGAGGGCTTCGATCTCCTCAAGCGCACCGAGTGGGGCTACGCCGCAAACCCCAACCTGGGCGGAGTCATCCTCGTCGGCCTCGGCTGCGAGGTCTTCCAGATCGGGCGCTTCAAGCAGCTCTTCGGCCTCGAGGAGAGCGAAACGTTCCGCACGATGACCATCCAGGATACCGGAGGCACCCGGGCGGCGGTCGAGAAGGGCGTCGATTTCATCCGCACCATGCTGCCCGCCGTCGCTGCGGCGAAGCGCGAGACGGTGCCGGCTTCCGAGATCACGCTGGCGCTGCAGTGCGGCGGTTCCGACGGCTATTCCGGCATAACGGCAAATCCGGCTCTTGGCCTGGCGGTTGACCGGCTGGTGCGCAACGGCGGCACCGCCATCCTCTCCGAAACTCCCGAGATCTATGGTGCGGAGCACCTGCTTACGCGGCGCGCAAGGAGCCGCGAGGTCGGCGAGAAACTCGTGGAACGGATACGCTGGTGGGAGGAGTACACGGCGCGCAATGCCGGCGAAATGAACAACAATCCCTCGCCCGGCAACAAGCTCGGCGGGCTGACGACCATCCTGGAAAAGTCTCTCGGGGCGGCCGCAAAGGGCGGCTCGACGCCGCTCAACGCCGTCTATGAATATGCCGAGCCGGTTACGGAGAAGGGCTTCGTCTTCATGGACACGCCGGGTTTCGATCCGGTATCGGCGACGGGCCAGGTCGCCGGCGGTGCAAACGTCCTCTGCTTCACCACGGGCCGCGGCTCGGCCTATGGCTGCAAGCCGACTCCGTCGATCAAGCTTGCGACCAACACACCGATGTACCGGCGCATGGAAGAGGACATGGACATCAACTGCGGAGACGTGATGGAGGGGGTAAGCCTCGAAGAGAAGGGGAGACAGATATTCGAGGAAGTGCTTGCCGTCGCTTCCGGCAAGCGCACGAAGTCCGAGCAGCTCGGCTATGGCGACAGCGAGTTCGTTCCCTGGCAGATCGGCGCCGTCATGTGAGCGCAGGGCGGCCCGGGCACCGGACGGCGCAAGCCGTTCGGCAACGGGAAACCGCGACGCCGGGCGGGAACCATCGAGGGTCGGCGTCGCTCCACGCGATCCTCAGGACTTTCTGTCGCGGGCGGCAAGCGTGCGCAGGCGCAGGGCGTTGAGGCGGATGAAGCCCGCCGCGTCCTTCTGGTCGTAGGCGCCGCGATCGTCCTCGAAGGTCACGAGGGCGTCGGAGTAGAGAGACTTCCCGGAATCGCGACCGATGACGATGACGTTGCCCTTGTAGAGTTTGAGGCGGACGCGGCCCTCGACGCTTTCCTGGCTGAGATCGATCGCCGCCTGAAGCATCTTGCGCTCGGGAGAGAACCAGAAACCGTTGTAGATCAGCTCGGCATAGCGCGGCATCAGCTCATCCTTGAGATGAGCCGCGCCGCGGTCGAGGGTGATCGATTCGATTGCCCGGTGCGCTGCGAGCAGGATGGTTCCGCCGGGAGTTCTCGTAGACGCCGCGCGATTTCATGCCGACGAAACGGTTCTCGACGAGGTCGATGCGGCCGATGCCGTTGTCTCGCCCGTAGTCGTTCAGTGTCTGGAAAAGCGTTGCGGGCGACATGCGCTTGCCGTTGAGGGCGACCGCGTCACCCTTCTCGAATTCGATTTCCACGAGCGTGGCCTGATCCGGAGCCTCTTCGGGGGAGACGGTGCGCTGGTAGACATAGGCTGGCGGCTCCTCCGCCGGATCCTCCAGCACCTTGCCCTCGGAAGACGAGTGGAGCATGTTCGCGTCGACGGAAAAGGGCGCCTCTCCCCGCTTGTCCTTCGGGATCGGGATCTGGTGCTTCTCCGCGAACTCGATCAGGTCAGTGCGGGAGCGGAACGACCAGTCGCGCCAGGGCGCGATCACACGGATATCCGGGTTCAGGGCATAAGCCGAGAGTTCGAAGCGAACCTGGTCGTTGCCCTTGCCGGTCGCGCCGTGCGCGATCGCGTCGGCGCCCGTCTCGGCAGCGATCTCGACCAGCCGCTTGGAGATCAGCGGGCGAGCGATCGACGTCCCGAGAAGGTAGACGCCTTCATAGAGAGCGTTGGCCCGGAACATCGGGAACACGAAGTCGGAGATGAATTCCTCGCGCAGGTCCTCGATATAGATTTGGTCGATCCCCATCATCTCCGCCTTGCGGCGCGCCGGTTCGAGCTCGTCGCCCTGGCCCAGGTCAGCCGTGAAGGTCACGACCTCGGCTCCGAGCTCCGTCTGGAGCCATTTGAGGATGATGGAGGTGTCGAGACCGCCGGAATAGGCGAGGACCACCTTCTTGACGTCTTTTGCTGCGGACATTCGTGTCTTCCGTTGATTGCGAGGTTGCTGCGGCCACCGGGGCAGACTCATTCGGCCGGCACTTTAGCCAGAACGCGGCGCGAGTCCAGACGCGCGCCGGGCTCGCAGAAACGTGGTGCGGCAAGCCGCCGGCATGTTTTCATTCGCCCGTCCATTGGTCTAGACTCGGCTACCAGCAGAAACCGGCGAGCCATGCGATGCCCTTCGTGCCCGACACAGCGACGATCCTGACCTTTTCGCTGGCCTCCCTCGTCCTGGCGCTCACTCCGGGGCCGGACATGACCCTGTTTCTCAGCCGGTCGCTCGCCGACGGGCGACGCGCCGGACTCTCGTGCGTCTTCGGCGCCTTCACGGGCATCGCGGTCCATACGTTGCTGGTGGCCTTCGGGCTGGCGGCGCTCATCGTCGCTTCGCCCGCAGCCTTCCTCATCCTCAAGGTCGCGGGTGCCGGGTACCTCCTGTGGCTTGCCTTTTCCGCGCTGCGGCATGGTTCGAGCCTCAGGGTAGAACGAAAGGACGGCAAGGGCCGATCCTTCGGCCAGAACTGGCTGAAGGGGGTAAGCATCAATCTGATGAACCCGAAGATCATCATCTTCTTCATGACCTTCCTGCCGCAGTTCGTCTCCCCCGGCGATCCGGACGTGCGCGGCAAGCTGATCTTCCTCGGCTTGCTGTTCGTCACGGTGTCCCTGCCGGTGGTCATCGCGATCGTGCTCGTCGCCGACAGACTGGCGGATCTCCTCAGACGCAACCAGAGGGTGACACGCATGATCGACTACCTGTTCGGCGGGGTATTCTCTGCGTTCGCGTTGAAGATCCTGCTGACGCAGGGGCGCTAGCCTTTCAGGCTTCGGGGCGGCGCGGCCGCCGGGAGGCTGCAAGCTGGCTGGGCAGCCAGCATCCGGCATTGTGGCCGGCGATGAGCCAGTAGCCGAATCCGCCGATCAGGCCGCAGACGAGATCGATCGCGACATGTCGCGGATCGAGAGAGACCGCCACGCCTGCCCGGCGCGCCAGTTCGAGCACGATGCCCGCGATCACGCCTCCACCGATCGAATAGACGAGCGGGCCACGCAATTTCGCGAACTCCCCGATCAGGATCATCACCACGGACGGCACGAAGGCGGCGTGGCCGAACAGGCTTGCCAGTCCGACGAGACCGATGACGAGACGCAGATCGACGCCGCGCGCCTCGAGATGCGCGAGTCCGTCCGGCACGAGCATGCTGTTCAGCAGGAGGTTGCAGCAGGCGGCCACCGCACAGGCGAAGACGAATCCGGCCGTGACGGCCAGAAGGCGCGCAAGAAACAGGAGGAAACGTCCCACGGAGCCGTCCTATTCGGCGCCGTGACCGGCAATCATCAGGCTCTCGAGCGCCAGCCGTTCCGTCTTACGCATCCGTTCCGACTCCGACTTGAGCTGACCGCAGGCCGCGAGGATGTCCCTGCCGCGCGGGGTGCGGATCGGCGAGGCATAGCCCGCCTGGTTTACGAAGTCGGCGAACTTCTCGATCTGCTCCCAGTCCGAGCATTCATAGCTTGAGCCCGGCCACGGGTTGAAGGGAATGAGGTTGATCTTCGCGGGAATGCCCTTGAGCAGCCGAACGAGATCGCGCGCGTCGGCGAGGCTGTCGTTCACCCCCTTCAGCATGACGTACTCGAAGGTGATGCGCCGCGCGTTGGACAGGCCCGGATAGGCGCGGCAGGCCTCCATGAGGCGTTCGAGAGGGTACTTCCTGTTGATCGGTACGAGTTCATCGCGCAGGTCGTCGCGAACGGCGTGCAGCGAGATCGCCAGCATGACGCCGATCTCTTCGCCGGTGCGGTAGATTTCAGGCACCACGCCCGAGGTCGACAGCGTGATCCTTCGTCTGGAGAGCGACAGTCCCTCCCCGTCCGAAGCGATCAACAGGGCCTTCTTGACGTTGTCGAAATTGTAGAGCGGCTCGCCCATGCCCATCATGACGACGTTCGACACCTTGCGGCCCTCTGCCGGGACAATGGCGCCGTCGGGCGTGTCGCGGTGCGGAAAATCGCCGAGCCTGTCGCGTGCCAGCAGAAGCTGCGACAGGATTTCCTCAGGTGTCAGGTTGCGCACGAGCTTCTGCGTGCCGGTGTGGCAGAACGAGCAGGTCAGCGTGCAACCGACCTGGCTCGACACGCAGAGTGTCCCGCGACCTTCTTCGGGAATGTATACGGTCTCCACCTCGACTGGCCGGCCGGCCCCGCGCGGCGGAAAGCGCAGCAGCCACTTGCGGGTGCCGTCGGTCGAGACCTGCTCGTCGACGATTTCCGGGCGAGCCACGGTGAAGCGCTGACGAAGCCTTTCGCGGAGGTCTTTGGAGACGTTGCGCATCGCGTCGAAGTCGGAGGCGCCGCGCACGTAGAGCCAGTGCCAGAGCTGGCTGACCCGCATGCGGACCTGGCGCTCCGGAATACCGCACTCGGCAAGCGCGACTGCAAGCTCCTCCCGCGTCAGCCCGATCAGCGAAGGCTTCGGATCCGCGACGTTCGGAGCCGAGGCCGGACGCGGACGTTCGCCGGTTGTCATGTCGATCGTCAGGGGCATCGCCGGATAATCCGTTCAAGGTGGTGGCGCGCCAATAGCATCTATCGGCGCCATAGTCATCATTTGGGCACGAAGCCGGGCGATTCAAACGGAAAGCCGGCCCCTCGCGGAGCCGGCCGTGTGGTCTGCGATCGCTGCGGGCCGATGCGCGGCCTCACTGGCAGTTCTTGATCTTGTCCAGGGCGGCGGTGACGCCTGAAAGCGAAAAGGTGTACTCGGTGTGGGTTCCGCGCGCCGACTCCGCCTTGATCGTCATGGTGTGGCCGGCGCGCATGTCGGAAACGAGTGCCGGCTCCTGCGCGGCATTCTCGACCCAGGCACGATTACCCTTGCTGAACATTGCGAAGCTCTTTCCGTCGACGTCGACGTCGACCTTCGAGCTTTCCTTGAGATCGTAGCCCATCTGCGCTTCCGGCTGGTAGCTGATGTTCTGGCTCGGACGCTGCGAGATCATGAAATAGACATCGCCGTGGTTGACGTTCTTGGGCTTCTCGGCGGTCGGCACGGAAAGAACGTAGCAGATCTTGCCCTTGTCAGAGCTGTAGGAATACGCGCCCCAGGCGTTGAACTGTTTCATCAGGCTGGGCTTCGGGTCGGCCGCCGATGCCGCCAACGTCATGGCTACCAGGGCAGCGAGCGTGAATCCGTATTTCTTGAGTGCCATCTTTTCCTACCGTTTACCTGTCGACTCATTGGACACCATCCTGCCGGCACGCCGACAGGCGATGGCGAAGCGGGTTTCTTAGAATTTTAGGGAAGTTTGGTTACCAAACCATCAAGAGCCACCCGCCGCCACGAGATGCGCTTCCTGAACGGGGAACGTGCCGCACTCGCGCGCCCGCGGCGCAGAGAAGCGGCAACATGGCCGCAATCGAAAGCCCACCTTATAAATGCCTTGCGCGGGAGTGTGTCGAAGAAGAAAGCGGCAAGAGTTTGACCTTTCCGAAATGCACTGTACCTGTTGAATTGCACGCCGACAGCGGCTTTCATCGCCGCCGGAGCCCTTCGGAGGGAATCTAGGATCGATGCCATCGCCGTTGAACGAGCACTTCGCGAAACTTGCGGAGGCAGTCGCCAGGCACCGCGACAGGCAGGCCTTCGAGGAGCTGTTCGACCATTTCGCGCCCCGGCTGAAGTCGTATCTCAGACGCCTCAAGATGGAGCCGGCGCAAGCCGAGGAATTGACTCAGGAGATCATGGTCGTCCTGTGGCACAAGGCGGATCTCTTCGACCCAGCGAAGTCCTCGCTGTCGACGTGGCTCTTCCGGATCGCGCGCAACCGGCGCATAGACGCCGCGCGGCGGGAAAGGTCCGGCGCACTCGATCCGGACGATCCTTTCCTGCAGCCGAGCGCGCCGGACTCCGCAGAGGATGCGATCGATGCGAGCCGCCGCGACGCACGCGTGCGCGCGGCGCTCGACGAACTCCCCGAAGAGCAGGTGCGCCTGGTTCGGATGGCGTTCTTCCTCGGCCTCTCGCACAGCCAGATTGCCGACGAGACCGGGCTGCCACTCGGCACCGTCAAGTCGCGCATCCGCCTCGCCTTCGCCCGATTGCGAAAGGCGTTCGAGGCCGATCCGGGGATAGACCTCGATTGAGAACCGCATTTGCGGAGTTCCGCTCGCGCGGGCGATGCCCTAGCCGAAACGGCCGGTGATGTAGTCCCGGGTGCGCTTTTCCCTCGGCCGCTCGAACATGTCGTCGGTGTCGGAAGTCTCGACGATCTCGCCCAGATACATGAAGACCGTCTTCTGCGAGACCCGTGCAGCCTGCTGCATGTTGTGGGTGACGATGACGATCGTGTAGTCGTTGCGCAAGTGATCGAGGAGGTCCTCGATCTTTGCGGTCGAGATCGGATCGAGCGCCGAGGTCGGCTCATCGAGCAGCAGGATCTGCGGTTTGAGCGCGATCGTGCGGGCGATGCAGAGCCGCTGCTGCTGGCCGCCCGAAAGACCCTGGCCGCTCTGCTGGAGCTTGTCCTTGACCTCGTCCCAGAGCGCCGCACCGCGGAGCGCCGCCTCGACACGCTGGTCCATCTCGGCGCGCGACAGCTTTTCATAAAGGCGGATGCCGTAGGCGATGTTGTCGTAGACGGACATGGGAAATGGCGTCGGCGCCTGGAAGACCATGCCGACCTTGGCTCTCAATGCCGAGACGTCGATCCCGGGATCGAGAACGTTCTGGCCTTCGATCAGCACCTCGCCCTTCGCCACGAGACCGGGATAAAGGCCATAGATGCGATTGAGCACTCTCAGGAGCGTCGACTTGCCGCAACCCGACGGACCGATGATCGCGGTGGTCTCGCGCCGGCCGATGTCGAGGTTGATGTCCTTCAGCGCGTGGCTGGCGTTGTAGTAGAAGTTCAGGCCGCGGATCGAGATTTCGGTGCGGCTCTCCTGGCTGGCCTGCGAAGCTGGGGCGTGCATGGGGGTCTCCATGGAAGTCTCTAGCGCTGCTGGCCTGCCGAGCGCAGGAAAACGCGTGAAATGATGGACAGGATGAGGACGGCGAGCGTGATCAGCAGGGCGCCGGCCCATGCGAGCGCCTGCCAGTCCTCGTAGGGGCTCATGGCGAACTGGAAGATCATCACGGGCAAATTGGCGATGGACTTGCCCATGTCCAGCGACCAGAACTGGTTGTTGAGCGAGGTGAAGAGCAAGGGTGCCGTCTCGCCGGCGATGCGTGCCAGGGCGAGGATCACTCCGGTGGTGATGCCGACGCGTGCGGCGCGGTAGCTGACGCTCGTGATGACCCGGGCCCTGCTGGCGCCGAGTGCATGGGCGGCCTCCCGCATGCTGTTCGGCACGAGGTTGAGCATGTCCTCGGTGGTGCGAACCACAACCGGAATGGCGATGATGGCGAGGGCGGCCGAACCTGCCCAGCCGGAAAATCCGCCGGAGGGCGCGACGATGATCTCGTATACGAAGAGGCCGGCGAGGATCGACGGCTTGGCGAGCAGCACGTCGTTGACGAAGCGCACGACGGAAGCGAGCCAGGTGCCGCGACCGTATTCGTTGAGGAAGGTTCCGGCGAGGATGCCGAGCGGCGTCGCGACCAGCATCGCCACTCCCACCAGCAGAGCGCTGCCGGCTATCGCATTGGCAAGCCCCCCGGACTCGCCCGGCGGCGGGGTCATCTCGGTGAACAGCGTCGGCTTGAAGGCGGAGAAGCCCTCATAGAGTAGTATGCCGCAGATCCAGACCAGGAACGCCAGGACGAGCACGGTCGCAGCGACGATCAGCGTGCGGGCGACGCGATTCGCGAGGTAGCGGCGGCGGACGACGGCGTTCACGGGCGTCTCCTAGGACGAAATGCGCTTGAGCATCAGCCGCGCAAGCGCGAGCACGATGAATGTGATGACGAACAGCAGAAGGCCAAGTGCGATCAGTGCCGAGGAATGCATCGGCGTATAGGCTTCCTGGAACTCGTTGGCGATCGTGGACGCGATGGTGTTGCCCGGCGCGAAGATGGCAGCCGTGATGCGGTTGGCGTTGCCGATGATGAAGGTCACGGCCATCGTCTCGCCGAGGGCGCGGCCAAGGCCGAGGAAGACGGCTCCGGCGAGCCCCGTGCGGCAGTGCGGAATGATGATGGCGCGCGCCACTTCCCAGTCGGTCGCGCCGATTGCGTAGCCGCTTTCCTTCAGGCGCTTGGGGACGGTGTCGATGACGTCGCGCATGACGGCGGCGATGAATGGAAGGATCATGACGGCGAGCACGATGCCGGCCGTCGTCATCCCGATGCCGATTGCGGGACCCTTGAAGATGGTCCCAAGTACCGGAACGCCATCGAAGAGGTCGACGATCGGGCCTTCGATCCAGTCGGCGAAAAAGGGGGCGAATACGAAAAGACCCCACATGCCGTAGATGATCGAGGGGATGGCGGCCAGGAGTTCGATGGCGATGCCCAGCGGATGACGCAGCCATGCAGGCGCGATCTGGGTGATGAATATGGCGACCGCAAAGGCGAGCGGTACGGCGAGGACGATCGCGATGGCCGAGGTGATCAGGGTGCCGGCGATGGCAGGCAGGGCGCCGAAATTGCCGGTAACGGGGTTCCAGGTCGTCGTCCAGATGAAGGCGACGCCGAACTTGGAAAGCGCCGGCCATGCTCCGTAGGACAGCGACATGAAGAAGCCGCCGAGAATGAGGAGCACGAAGACGGCGGAACCGATCGACAGCCACTTGAAGAAGCTCTCGAACGCCGCTCCGTTCAGGAAGCGGGCAGACCGCCGGAATCCTCCGGCGGTCTGCCCATAAGTATCCGTTCGTCTGTCGACGAGCGCCATGATGCTAGTTTTCCACGGTGTAGACGGGCTTGCCGTCTGCCTTCAGGTCGTTGGCCCAGGCCTGGCGGATGAGCTTGACGACGCTGTCCGGGAACGGAACGTAGTCGAGCTTGGCGGCGGCGTCGTCGCCGTTCTTGTAGGCCCAGTCGAAGAAGTTCAGCACGGTCTTGATCTGCTCCGGCTTCTCGACCTGCTTGTGCAGGAGGATGAAGGTGGCGGCAGTCATCGGCCAGCTGTCCTTGCCCGGCTGGTTGGCGAGGATCAGGTAGAAGCCCTTGGCATTCTTCCAGTCGGCGCCGGCGGCGGCGGCCTGGAAGGTCTCCTGGGTCGGAGAGACGACGTTGCCGTCCTTGTTCTTCATCTTGGCATAGGTGAGCTTGTTCTGCAGGGCATAGGCGTACTCAACATAGCCGATCGAGTTTTTCAACCGCGAGACGTAGTTGGCGACACCCTGGTTGCCCTTTCCGCCGGTGCCGGTCGGCCACTGGACCGAGGCGTCGACGCCGACCTTGGACTTCCAGTCCGGCGAAACGTCGCCGAGGTAGTAGGTGAAGTTGAAGGTCGTGCCCGAGCCGTCGGAGCGGTGGACGACTGCGATGTCGCTGCCCGGAAGCTTGACCTTCGGGTTCAGCTCCTGGATCTCCTTGTCGTTCCACTTGGTGACCTTGCCCATGAAGATATCGGCAAGCGTCTTGCCGTCGAGGACGAGTTCACCGGGCTTGATGCCCTTGACGTTCAGGATCGGCACGATGCCGCCCATCACGGTCGGGAACTGCATGAGGCCGTTCTTGTCGAGTTCGTCCGGCGTCAGCGGCTTGTCGGACGCGCCGAAGTCGACGGTCTTCGCCTCGATCTGCTTGATGCCGCCGCCAGAGCCGATGGCCTGGTAGTTGAGCTGGGTACCGACCTTCTGCTGGTAGGCCTGGGCCCACTTGGAATAGACCGGGTAAGGGAACGTCGCGCCGGCGCCGGTGATCTGGTCGGCGGCATGGGCTGACGTCATCGTCAGGACGGCAGCGGCGGCGCCGACGACGAAGCTCGCGAGCGTGCGATTCATGGGTGTTCTCTCCTTGGTTCGGTTTCGCGCGGGACCCAGCCGGGTCCGGCTGCCGGAGTTTGCGGCCCCTGCTCTCGACCCTGTCGGGCAAGGAACCGTGCGACGGCTTCCGGCCGGCCGCGGGCGGAAAATGGACTTGTTGTGTGACAGTTGGATGAAGGTTGGCCGATTCCGCGGCGGGCAGGCATCTGCGCAACTGCCGCATGCTCCCGAGCGCGTTCGGCTTTCCTTTGGTCTTCGTGACTTTGTTATTGGAATCTAATTCGAACCCGTACTCTTTCGCACCTATCCACCAAACAAAGGTTGCCAGAGCGCGGTGAGGACAACAGGATCTGGTGGCTTTTGCTACATAATTCCGGACTTTTCGGCGCAAACTTGGCCCCGCATCGGAGATATTCGCAAGCATTCTTGCCGGCTCTATCGGCACATTAACCTCTGTGAAATTGTGGCGTCGCCGAATGACTGTGCGTATCGTTCGCGACGGTTCACGGTCAGCTTGCCATGATCCCGCCCCTGGCGGGGTCACGAACGTGACAAAGCGGATGGAGTCTGCGCGGACGATCAGGTGTCCGCTGTCCAGGCGGGAGCTTTTCAGCGCCTGGTCCGGACTTGAATGCCGCGCGAGCAGGCCGGGGGGCGTCCCTCGAATTCGCGCTACTGTTTCAGAACGTTGCCAGCCGCCGGGGCGCAATCCGCCGTTACAAAATTGTTCTGCTCGGCGCGGATTGCCCTGCGCCCATTCGCCCGGCGCTTGCTATAAGGCATCCATGGACCCGCAACCGCACATTCTCGTCGTCGACGACGATCCCGAGATCCGCAAGCTTCTCGGCCGTTACCTGGACAGCCAGGGGCTTCGCGTGACGCTCGCCGCAAACCGACACGAGTGCGAGGAGCGGCTGAAGGACCACAACATCGCTCTGGTCGTGCTCGACGTCATGCTCCCGGACGGCTCCGGCCTCGAGATCTGCCGGGCGCTGCGCGAGACGCGGCCGAACCTCGCCATCATCCTGCTGACGGCGCTCAAGGAGGACGTCGACCGGATCATCGGCCTCGAGATCGGTGCCGACGACTATCTTGGCAAGCCGTTCAACCCGCGCGAACTCGTCGCCCGCATCCGCGCCGTCCTGCGGCGTGGCAAGGGCGAGCCGGAAGCCGCCGCGGAGAGCCTGCGCTATGCCTTCTCCGACTTCGTCGTCGACCCGCAGACGCGCACGGTGACGGCGCCCGACGGCAGCGAGATCGAGCTGACGGGCGGAGAGTTCGACCTGCTTCTCGTCTTCCTCGAACGGCCGGGCCGGATCCTGTCGCGCGACTCGCTGCTCGACCTGACGCGCGGGCGGACGGCCGATCCACTGGACCGGTCGGTCGATGTGCTGCTGAGCCGCTTGCGCCGGAAGCTCGGGGACCAGGGCGTCTACAAGCTGTTCAAGACGGTACGCAACGGCGGCTACCAGCTCGCCGTCACTGTCGAGCAACTCCGGAACTGACATGTTCTCGCTGACCACCCGTCTCGCACTGCTGATGGTCGTCTCACTGATCGGCGTCGTGGCGCTCGCTGCCGTCATCACGACGACGCTGGTGCGCGGCCCGCGCATCAGCGGCCTCGAGCGCTCGCTGGCGGAGCGCGCGGCCATCATCGCCCTCGCCGCGGACGGTTCGCCCGACGCGGCCGGGCGGCTCGGCGTCGAGGTGGGCCCCATGCCGCCGCACGCCGTCGTCGATCCGCATCTCAGCCGTCATTTCCGCCGGCTGGTCCGCCATCGCGGTGCCGTGTCGAACGTCGAGATCGTGACCGCCCCGGATGGCGGGGGGAGGCGCGTGGCGATCCCGATCGCTCCCGGCCGTTTCGCCTTCCTGCCGTTTCCCCCTCCCCCGGCCTTCCCGCTGCGCAACCTGGCGTTCTACCTGTCCCTGATCGCCATCGGCGTCACGGGGATCGCCGTCTATGCGGCCAACCGCATGATGCGGCCGCTCCGCATGCTCGACTCGACCATCGCCAGGCTCGGCCCGGACGGCATCATCCCGCACATGCCGGAGAAGGGTGCGCCCGAGATCCGTGCCACCGCCAGGACCATCAACCGCCTGACGGCCCGCCTCAACGCGGTGACGGAGAGCCGCATGCGGCTCGTCGCCGCCGCCGGGCACGACCTGCGCACGCCGATGACCCGCATGCGGCTGCGCACGGAATTCATCGAGGACGAGGAAGAGCGCGCGGCCTGGCTGAAGGACATCGACGAGCTGGATCGCATCGCCGACAGCGCCATCCGTCTCGTGCGGGAAGAGGTCAGCTCCGATCCGAAGGAACCCGTCGAACTCGACGGCCTCGTGCGCGAGATCGCGACCGAACTCGGCGATCTCGGCATGTCGGTCGGGCTCAGGCCGCTGGACAGGGCCGAGATCGTTGCCCCGCCATTTGCCATGAAACGGGCGTTGAGGAACCTGATCATCAATGCCGCGACCCACGGAGGCGGTGCCGAGGTGGGTCTTCGCTGCGACGGTAAGGGCATCATCATCGTCATCGAGGACCACGGACCCGGCATTCCGGGAGGGCTCATCGAACGGGTGTTCGAACCCTTCTTCCGCGTCGACGAGGCCCGCCGGCAGTTTCATCCCGGCGCCGGACTCGGCCTTGCCATTGCGCGCGAGATCATCACCCGCAACGGCGGCAGGCTGACCATCGAGAACCGTCTGGCGGGCGGCCTGTGCCAGACGGTCAGCTTCGACGCCAGGAAGGCATGAGGAAAGGGGCGCGGCCCTTGCGGATCGCGCCCCCTTCGATTTCAGTCCGGGGTGCCCCGGGCAGCCTATTGCTGCTGGCCGTCGTCCGGGCCTGGTCCGCCGAACCCGCCGTTTCCGCCGCCCGGTCCGAAGCCGCGGCCGTCGTGGCGCCCGTGCCACATGTGGTCCCGGTGCCAGTTGTTCCAGCCGTGGTGATGGCGGCTCATGCCGCGATCGGGGCGCATCAGCGTGCGGGCCATCCGGATCTGCTGCGGCGTCAGCACCGATTCAAGCTTCTGCATGGATTCCTTCAGCTGTTTCGCCTGGTCGCCATGCCGGATCGCTCCGTCGACCATGCGGGAAAGAATCCCGAAGGAATTGGCGCTGGCGGGCGGCATGTCCGGCGCGGTGGCATCGCCCTGCGCATTTCCCGCCTTCAGCGGCGGCTGGCCTGCGCCGGCCTTCTTCATGCCGGGTCCGCGGCCCTGCTGCCACGGGGGCGTGGCGAAGGCGACGAGCTTGGACGTGAAGTCCCGCCATGCGTCGAGCTGGTCGGAACGCACGCCGATCGCGGTTTCGACCGCGGCCAGCTTCTCGGCAAGCCGCATCTGCATGTTGCCGTGCCGGCCATGGTGATGCATGCGGCCGGAGCGGTCACCCCAGCCGTGCTGGCCGTCCGGCCCCATGCCGCGCATTCCGGGTCCCATGCCGCGCATGCCCGGCCCGGGCTGCGGACCGCCGGCACCGGGCGGCGGTGGCGGCGTCTGGGCCGACTGTGCAAGCGCGGGCCCGGAGAGATATGCGGCGCCTGCTCCCAGCGGGACGACGGCCAGTGCGGAGATCAGCGCGACAGTCGCCAGTTTCGATTTCGATCGTTCAAGTGACATATCAACCTTCCAGTTCATCGGCGTTGCCCTCCAGGAACGCATGTAGCCTACGGGAGTTGCGCCGGTACGTCTGCCGATTTCCCGAGATTGCGCTTGCGGACAATTTTGTGTCCGAACGTTTCGGGCAGTCGGGGTGGCGTCTTTCCGTTGCCGGAAAGGATGCCGAGCGCCAGGACCTTCCGTCGTACGGAACCGACCTGCGGTCAGACGGCCGCCGCCCGGCCTTCGGCAATGTAGATCTCCCGCAGCCGCCGGGTCACCGGACCGACGGAACCGGCGCCGACCGGTTCGCCGTCGATGCGCACCACGGGCGTCACGAAGGCCGAGGCGGAGGTGATGAAGGCTTCCGCTGCGGCCCTGGCCTCGGCGACCGTGAAAGGGCGTTCCTCGACGGCGAGGCCTGCTTCCCTCGCGTGGGCAAGCACCGCCTTGCGGGTAATCCCGTGCAGGATCGAACGGGACAGGTCGCGGGTGACGATGGTCCCGCCTGCGGTCACGATCCAGGCATTATTGGACGTGCCTTCCGTCACGGAGCCGTCTTCCACCAGCCAGGCGTCGTCGGCTCCTTTCGCCTTCGCCTCCATTTTTGCCATCGAGGGATAGAGCAGCTGCACGGTCTTGATGTCGCGCCGGCCCCAGCGCAGGTCCGGCAAGGTCACGACATGGAGCCCGCGGGCGGCGGCGGGAGAGTCGACCAGCGCTTTCTCCTGCGTGAAGACGACGAGCGTCGCGGGCACGTCGCTGGCGGGATAGGCGAAATCGCGGTCCGCCGCGCCGCGGCTGATCTGCATGTAGATCATCCCCTCGCCGAGGCCGTTGCGACGCACGAGCTCGCGATGGATCTCCAGAAGCTTTTCTTCGTCCACCTCGAACGGAATGGCCAGTTCGCGAAGCGAACGCCGCAGCCGCGTCATGTGGCCGGCAAATTCGATCAGCTTGCCGTCCAGCACGGACGTCACCTCGTAGACGGCATCGGCAAAGAGGAAGCCGCGATCGAAGATCGAGACCTTCGCCTCGCCTTCGGGAAGGAAGCTATCGTTGACGTAGACTGTGCGTGCGGTCATGGCATGGATCCTGGATTGACGACGGGACGCGGCGATGACGTCCAGGCGGTGCGCGGTCTCGGGCACCCTGCGGAGACCGAAAGCGAGGACGGATTCGGGCGCATTGCAGGTCCGTCGCAACGGGTGAAGTGGCGGCAGGCCCGGCGCAGGCCACCGAAATGGGTAAAGCGCTTGCCGGTCGTCGTCAAATAGTGTTGCCGAATGGCTTGCGCGGATCATCGGTCTTGCCGGTGTGCCGGCGATCCGCCAATTACCGGTTGCGACCGCGCCGCGGTCCGTGCCGTCGAATATCGGGCGGCGCAACCCCGGAAAGGAGGACGACTTGCAGGACAGCGTTCATCTCGGGAGGGTAGGGTGCGTCGTCATCGGCGCGGGGGTCGTCGGTCTGGCGATCGCGCGCCATCTCGCTCTCGACGGCCGGGAAGTCCTCGTGCTGGAGGCTGCCGAGGGCATCGGCAGCGGCACGTCGAGTCGCAACAGCGAGGTGATCCACGCCGGGCTCTACTACCCGAACGGCAGCGCGAAGGCGCGGTTCTGCGTGGAAGGCAAGGAGCGGCTCTACGCATACTGCGCCGCGCGCGGAATTCCCCACAAGCGCCTCGGCAAGCTGGTCGTGGCTTCGACCGATGGCGAAGTTCCCCGGCTCGAAGGGATTGCCCGGCGGGCAGAGGCAAACGGCGTCGGCGATCTCAGGTTCCTGTCGAAGCAGGATATCGCCCGCTTCGAGCCGGCGCTGTCTGCGAGCCACGGGCTGTTCTCGCCGAGCACCGGCATCATCGACAGCCACGCCTACATGCTGAGCCTGCAGGGCGAGGCCGAAAATGCCGGCGCCACATTCGCCTTCAGGTCACCGGTGGCGGGTGGCGACGCCGGCGATCGCGGCGTCACGCTCGAGATCGGCGGGCCTGTGCCCTGCGTCGTGGAGGCCGAGATCGCGATCAACGCCGCAGGGCTGTTCGGACACCGCATCGCGGCGTCGATCGGCGGCCTTCCAGAGGGCTCGGTTCCGCAGGTCCGCTATGCGAAGGGCAACTATTTCGGACTTGCGGGGCGGGCACCATTCTCCTGCCTCGTCTACCCCGTTCCCGAGCCGGGCGGGTTGGGGGTCCACCTGACGCTCGACATGGCGGGACGTGCCCGTTTCGGACCCGACGTGGAGTGGGTCGACGACATCGACTACGCTGTCGACCCGTCGCGCGCCGGGCCCTTCCATGCCGCGATACGCCGCTACTGGCCGGAACTGCCCGACGGGGCGCTCTACCCGGACTACGCGGGAATCCGGGTGAAGCTTCCGGGAGCGGAGGCGGATTTCGAGATCAGCCGCCCCGTTGCCTCGCTCGTGAATCTCTTCGGCATCGAATCGCCGGGCCTGACGGCATCCCTTGCGATCGCGGCGCACGTGGCCGAGCTTGCGGCCTGAGCCGCCGATGGTATCGCTGCCCTGCTACGATCGGACGGCTTGCTGAACCCGTTAATAAAGCGTTAATCTGCCATCCATGATCCACAGGAGATATCTGTGGGAAGAGCGCGCTCTCGGGCCGGGACAGGATTCTCACGATTCCGCGGGCGGGCTAGGATTTGCGCATGAAGACGCTGACGATCGATGTGAGGCCGGCCGAGCCGGCAGACGCGCTGAAAATCGCGGACGTGCACCGGGCGGCCTGGTCCCAGGCCTATACGGGCATCATTCCGTTCCGCAGCCTGCGCGCGATGATCGAGCGGAGGGGCGACAAATGGTGGGCGACGGGCGATCCGCGGCTCGACCAGCATCCTCGTTCTCGATGTCGGCGGCACCATCGCCGGCTATGCCACGCTCGGCCTCAACCGGGCGCGCGCGCTGCCTCAGGAGGGTGAGATCTACGAGCTCTACCTGTTGCCGGAATACCAGGGCGTGGGTCTCGGCCGGCGGCTGTTCGACGAGGCCCGCCGCCTGCTCGGCTCCCTGGGCTGCAAGGGACTGGTCGTGTGGTGCCTGGAAGACAACGACAACGGCGTCGCATTCTACCGTGCGAGTGGCGGCAGGGACATCGCCGAGGGGGCGGAGACCTTCGACCGCAAGCGCCTCAGGAAGATCGCCTTCATCTGGCCATGAGCGCTTCAGGAGCCCCTGCAGGGTGACGGCGTCGCCGGCGCTGCGCCCTTCGTCGTGTTGCATTGCCGAAGCAATGGGACTATTCCGCCACCACATCTGACCTGGAGCGTGGAGTTGACATGCGTATCGACGCGATTTCCATCGGCGACAAGCCTCCTCATGACGTGAACGTCATCGTCGAGGTGCCCGTCGGCGGGCAGCCGATCAAGTACGAGATGGACAAGGAAGCAGGCACGCTCGTGGTCGACCGTTTCCTGCACACGCCGATGACCTATCCCGGAAACTACGGCTTCGTGCCCCATACGCTGTCGGACGACGGCGATCCGATCGACGTCCTGATCTGCAACACGCGGCCACTGGTGCCTGGCTGCGTCATCAATGTCCGGCCGATCGGCGTACTGGTCATGGAAGACAATTCCGGGCAGGACGAGAAGATCATAGCCGTTCCCTCGACCCATCTGACCAAGCGTTACCAGGCGGTCGAGAACTATGGCGACCTGCCCGAGATAACGCTTCAGCAGATCGAACATTTCTTCGAGCACTACAAGGATCTCGAGGCCGGCAAATGGGTGAAGATCGGCGGGTGGCAGGATTCCGACACGGCCCGCCGTCTCATCGTCGAAGCGATCGACAGGTACAAGGCCAAGAACTGACGCGTCGTCAATGCGCTGGGGCCAACGCGCTGGGGTTTGAGTAGCCGGGCGCAACGTCACCGCGGGCTATCGCGCTCTTTGCCCACGAGTTTCACGAGGGCGGCGGCGAGTGCCTGACCGTTCCCCTCCACTTTCAGAATCTTGCGGCGCGCCGTCGTCCCCGAGACGATTCGGCACGCGCTCCTGGGACGTCCGAGAGATCGGGCGACAAGTGCCACGAGATCGGCATTTGCCTTTCCCTTTTCGGCGTTCGCCCTGACCCGCACCGCGAGCACGGCCCTGCCGTCGCCGAGAACCTTCACGCCGTCGATCCCGTTGTGCGAGGTTCCGGGCGTAAGCCGGATCTCCAGCGTGACATGATCGTCGTGAACGGTGTACCAGCCGCTCAAGCCACCATCGGGAAGATCGTGTTCCACATGAAGGAGCGCAGGAAAAAGATGACGAGGAGCAGGATGATCGGTGAGATGTCCAGCCCGCCGAGATCGGGCAGGATGCGGCGGATCGGCCGCAATGCGGGCTCGGTCGCCTTGAAGAGGAAGTCTCCGATCATGCCGACGAACTGGTTGCGCGAATTGACGACGTTGAACGCGTAGAGCCACGAGAAGATCGCGCTGGCGATGATGATCCAGGTATAGATGCTGAGGGCCAGATCGATCGTCTGGAATAGGGCAAGCATGTGGGTCTCCGCGTTTTGACGGGGGACATGTAGCCACTTGACCGGTCGACGGCAAGTGTCCCGCCGCCGCGGAGGAGGCGCGGGCGAAATTCAGGTGGCATTCCGGGGCCTGCGCGGCTATTCATTGCCGATCCTGCCGGAAGTGCTCCCATGACCTCGCCCGTTGCCGACGCAGCAGACCGCTACGCCGCCTTTCGCCACCGCCCCTATGCGCTCTATTTCCTGTCGCGCTTCTTCGAGACCTTCGCCATGGAGGTCATCAGCGTTTCGGTGGGCTGGCAGGTCTACGACATCACCCGCGAACCCTTCGACCTCGGCCTTATCGGCCTGACCCAGTTCATGCCGGCGCTGCTCCTGACCCTCGTCACGGGCACGATCGCCGACCAGTTCGGCCGTCGCGCGATCATGATCGTCTGCGAGTTCGTCTCGCTCGGCTGCGCCATAGCACTGGTGCTCTTCACTTTCGCCGGGCTTTCGTCCGTGCTGCCGATCTTTGCCGTTCTTGTCGTGCTCGGCGTCTCGCGGGCCTTCTTCGGACCGGCCTCCCAGTCGCTTGCGCCCAACCTCGTCCCGGAGCAGGACCTGCCGAACGCGATCGCCTGGAACTCGACCTCGTGGCAGACGGCGTCGATCGTCGGACCTGTCG
The DNA here is from genome assembly GCA_963760965.1 of uncultured Alphaproteobacteria bacterium. GTDB lineage: Bacteria > Pseudomonadota > Alphaproteobacteria > Rhizobiales > Rhizobiaceae > Pararhizobium_B. The sequence continues at coordinate 104,347 of CAVXEW010000008.1, read as the reverse complement.
CCGGCGGCCTGCTCTACGGCGTTTCGGCGATGACACCCTATGTCGTGAGCCTCGTCCTCTTCGCGGGCGCCGTGCTTGCCGTGGCGATGGTCCCGAAGCCGGCGCAGAAGACGAAGCGGCAGGTTCAGAGCTGGCAGACGCTGTCGGCGGGCTTCCGCTACATCTCGCGCGAGAAGATCGTGCTCGGCGCGATCTCCCTGGACATGTTCGCCGTGCTGCTTGGCGGAGCGGTGGCGCTGATGCCGGTCTTCGCGCGGGACGTCCTTCATCTCGGCCCCTGGGGACTGGGCATGCTTCGGGCCGGACCGGGGATCGGCGCGATCTGCATGGCGATGGTGCTGACGGCGCGGCCGATCCGGCGCGGGGCGGGCCACGCGATGCTCATCGCGGTGGCCGTCTTCGGTGCCGGAACGATCGTCTTCGGTCTGTCGAAGGTCGTCTGGCTCTCCGTCGCGGCACTGATCGCCATGGGTGCCGCAGACATGATCTCCGTCTATGTCCGGCAGACGCTGATCCAGCTCTGGACGCCCGACGAACTGCGAGGCAGGGTCAGCGCCGTGAACCAGGTCTTCGTCGGAGCGTCGAACGAGCTCGGCGAATTCCGCGCAGGCGGCATGGCCGCCCTCATCGGCGCGGTTCCGGCGGTCGTCGTCGGCGGTTTCGGGACGCTTGCTGTCGCCGGGCTCTGGGCCATTCTCTTCCCGAAGCTGCGGCGAATACAGGCGCTGACCCGGCAGATCTCGGAGTAAGCCGGCAAGGGGTCACGTTCGTTCAATGACGAGGGCCGGCTCCGGCTGGAACACGTGGTCGAGAAATTCCGAGAGCCAGCGGCGGAGCGGGGCGTCGTAGCGCATGCGCCCTTCCAGATGGGCACGGCCAGCCTGGGCGCCGGGAAGCTCGAACCGGCTGGCGCCATGAACGACCCATTTCTGCATCATCATCTGCGTGAGTTCCGCGTGGAACTGAAGGCCCCATGCCCTTTCGCCGTAGCGGAAGGCCTGGTTCGGATAGGTCCCTGCGCCGCGTGCCAGCAGTGCGGCGCCCGCCGGAAGTTCGAAACCCTCGCGGTGGAACTGGTAGACCATGCTCGGCCAGTCAAAGAGCGCACGACCGGCAACGGTCGACTCGAGCGGATACCAACCGATCTCGGCATTTCCCCCTGGCGGCGTCGAGACGACACCCCCCAGATGACGTACCAGCATCTGGGCTCCGAGGCAGATGCCGAGGAACGGCTTGTTCTCCTCCAGCGGCACCTTCAGCCAGTCGATCTCGCGGGAGATGAACGGCTCGCGATCGTTGGCGCTCATCGGGCCTCCAAAGATCACGGCCCCCGCATGGCCGGCCAGCGTCGTCGGCAGCTTCTCTCCAAACACGGGGCGGCGCATGTCGAGCTCGAAACCCTTCGCAGCGAGCATCTGCCCGACCCGACCCGGGCTGGACGTCTCCTGGTGAAGGATAACGAGGATGCGGCGGGCGCGGCGGCCCGGAGCTTCCGTCACGTCAGGCGTCCTCGTCTTTCGACCCGCCGTCCTGGAGGCGTTCGGCCACGTGCAGCCGCATCAGGACACGATCACGGCCGGAAACGCCGAGCAATTCGGCAATCCGCCAGACCGTGTTGTCTTCGAGTTCGTCCCTGACGCCGTCGGCGTAGACCAGTTCCCAGAGAAGCTCGATGAAGTCGACGCGCTGCCGGGCGTCGAAGGAACGCTTCAGGACACTGGTGAAGTGATAGAGGTCCACCGCCTCGTCGTCGGCTCTCTGACCCGCCTTCAGCAAGTCCTGCAACTCGCCGTCCTCGAGTTCGAGCTCCTGCCTGAGTACGTTGCGAAGGGTGCGGGTCTCGCTTTCATTCACGACACCGTCGGCCTCGATGATGTGGTGGAAGAGGGCCGCCATGGCGACGCGCGGATCCTCGCGCGTGAATTCCGTCCTCCGCTCGTCGTCCCCGGTGACGGACCGGAGAAACTGCTGGATACGGTCGAACATGTCGCTTGCTGCCCCTTGTATGCCGGTCTGATCGAGCTTTTCCCGAAGCTACATAGCGCAGGTGCGTTTCAGAACAAACGGAAGCGCGGTTTTCCGGGCGGCGCGGTGTCGTCCGCATCGACACCCGGGTCGTCCGGCGGACGCCTGAACGAATTGTCCTCCTGCTGCGCGCGGCGCGCAGGCGGCACCAACTCGCCATCAAGGGGCGGTCGGGCGGCGTCGCGCCTGGCGTCGTCGCCGGCGGGGGCTGGAGGGCCTTGCTCCTGTTGCGAGGTCGCCGTCCGCGCCGCCCGCGATGTCGCATCGTGCGCCGAGTTGCCGGACACTTCCGGCTTTCCATCGGGCGCGCCTGCGTCTGGTCCGGCATTGCCCTCCGTCGCAGACTTTGCCGGGGCATCGGTTCCCGAACGCGCCTCGGCATCGCCGCTTGCCTCGGCTCCGGGCGAGGACGATGGCCTGCCGGCGGGCTGCGTGACCGAGGGGCCTTTGGTCGCCGCAGCCGGAGCAGCTTCCCCGTCGAAGACTTCCGCATCGACGGCGGCAGCCGATTCTTCCCGGCTTCCGGCAGGCTCCGCCTGCTGGGCGCGCACCGGCGGCAGTGTACGGATTGCGTGTTCGGCCTGGTTGTCGCCGCTCCGTGTCTCCTCGACCGGCTGCGCCAGTTGCGAAAGCGGCACCCGCCAGACGAAGGCGTCGAGCCTGCCGGTGACAGGCGAGACCGGTGCCCATTTCTCGGAGACGTAGCCATCGGCCGTCCAGGCCGGGTCGCGGCCGGCGCGCACAGCCTGCGAGAGCCAGTGCCGGACGCGGCCCTGGTCTCCGGTCTCGGCTTCCTCGATGTCGGCGAGCAGCAGGTAGATGCCTTCACGCGATTCCTGCCGTGCCGCGGCTTCCGCCTTCTCGCGGGCCCGGCCGAACTGTTGTGCGTCGAGCGCCGCGTGCGCAACTGCGAGGAGCGATTCGATGTGGTTCGGTTTCAGGGCTTCGAGCTTCTCGGCGCGCTTCAGCCGGTCGAGTACGGAATCCCCGATCCGCGCACGGACGTACGCCGCGGCGATCTCCGGGTGCGGATCGGTCTTCCAGGCCTTCTCAAGAAGCTTCGAGCCCTTGCGCAGGTTGTCTTCGCGGAACAGCGCCCGTGCAGCGGTGACGGCCGCAGGAACCAGGTCGGGGGCGAGGCGGACGGCCTCCAGCGCATCGTCGCGGGCGCCGTGCGAATCGCCGTCGATGCGTTGCATGGCGCGGGCGGCGAGCAGCACCGCCTTCTTCCGGTCTGCCTCCTCGCGCTTGACGATGCGGGCCATGCGCTGCTTCTCGAGCAGGCGCAGGGCGCCGTCCCAGTCGCCCTCGCGGCTTCGGAATTCCAGTGAGGCCTGTGCTGCCCAGGGAAGTTGCGGCGCCGCTTCTACAGCGCGCTCGGCGTAGTGGCGCGCCGCCTCTTCCTCGCCCATCCGCCGAGCCTCGAGGTAGAGCCCACGCAACGCGAGTTCGCGCGTCTCGGGATCGTCGGCCATTCTTTCGAACTTGGCACGTGCCGCTGCGTGATCGCCTTCGATCAGTGCCGTCTGAGCCTCCAACAGGTGTATCAGCGGTTCCTGGCGGGGGCTGAGCAGGCCCTTGGTGCGCTTGTTCATCCTGCGTGCCGTCACCGCATCGCCGGCCCCCGCGGCAATGAGGCCGGTGGAAAGCGCCTGATACCCGCGATCGCGCTTGCGCGCGCGGAAATGCCGCCGAAGAATGCGCGGCGAGGTCCAGATCGTGCGGATCAGCCACCAGGCGATAAGGATCGTCGCGATCAGCGCGACCACCAGCGACACCGCGACCATGAGAGACATCTCGATCTGCTGGCCCTGCCAGGTGATGACCATGTCGCCCGGCCGGTCCGCAAGCCAGGCGAAGCCGCCACCGAGCGCGAGGACGAAAATGACGAAAATCAGAAGTCGGATCATTTGGTCTTGCGCTCTCAGCCCTGTTTGTCTGTCGATGACATGGCATCCTGCAGCGCGCCATCAGCCGCTTGCAGTGCGATCATGCGTTTCTTCACCTGGTCGATAAACGACTGCGAGGCCTTCTGCCCGGGGGCGGGCAGCGAGGACCACTCGTCGACGACGCCCTTGAGGTTGCCCGCCTTCAGCATGGTTTCCATGCGCGCGACGATCGCCGACGGCGAATTGCCCGAGACATTTCCGGTCGGCCGGATCTTCACCACGGAGCGCGCGCTGTTGACTAGCCGGTCGAACAGCCCGGTGTTCTCCCCGTTTCCGCGTACGGCAGAAAGAATTGCATCTGCAGTATCCCCGAACTCCCGGACGAGCTGCTCGCGCGAGCGGACACCGGCATCGGCAATGTCCTTCAGTCGCGCAGAAACCTGGTCGTTCGTCGCGACACTCTCGTAAACCTTCAATTCCGCAGCGAACGGACCGCCGCGATCAATTGACGATTTCAGGGCGGTTGCCGCGACGATTGCAGCGAGGCGGCTCTCCTTGCCGGCTCCTGCGACCTTCGAGCCGAGGGCGTCCACGGAACTGGACAGCTGGTCTATGCGCGAATTGGCCTGCGAAAGGCCATTCTTGAGGTCCGAAATCTCGGAGGCACTGGCGCCCGACGGCGTGCCGCTGGCGCTCTCCAGCTTGTCCAGCCTGTCGGAGAGACCGCTCACCTTCGCCTGCAGCGCGTCGACGGCGTTTGAAACTCCTTCCGCGGCCTGCGGCGGACTGTCTTTCAGGCCGGCGACCGACTTGCCGAGCGCATCGACCTCATTGCCGAGAGCGGCAACCTTCGATGCGGTCGCAGCGGACTGGTTGCCGCCCGGCGCAGGCAGAACCCCGGCCGCTTCCAGCCCGAAGGCGAGAGCGACGACGACGACGCCCCCGACGAGCCCGGCGACGAAGTTGCGGCCGCCCGAGCCGGCCGCCTCTCCGGCAGGTCCTCGGACCGTGTCTGCGTCCCGTTCGCGGGAACCACCCGGATTCACGGCGGCGGTCTGCGCCTTTTCGCGAGGCCCGGGCGAGGGCGTCTGGTCGTTCGCCGCAGAGGCCTCCGCATCCCCTGTCCCTGGCGAAGCCGTTCCGGCGGCTTCCGTCGGCTGATGTCCGAGGCTTTCCCCGTGCTGGTTCTCCTCGGCAGGGCGCTCCTCCGTCCTGTTCTCGGGGTCGCCCGCAGGAACTTCGGCACCGGTGTCGGCCACGCCGTCGTCGCTTGCGGAAGCCTTTCCGGTTTCCGTATCGGTACTTTCGGCGTTCTTCTCCGCTTCGAGATCGATCGTCACCGGATTGGATTTTCCTTTCGAACGGCGGGGGGGCCTGCCTTGCGCCATGAATTTTCCTTTCGCACCAGTACCGTCCGGCAATCGTAGAACAGCTTAGCCTCAAACGGAAACCGTCTCGGCAGGATTCATCGGTTCATCTTCGCATTGCAGCGAGCATTTCAAGAATTGCATCTTCCGATGGGCGGCCAGGCGCCGCGGCCGCCGACCGCAGGTGCACAGGCAGGCCCGTCACCACCCTGTCGCTCAGACAGACAATGCGGCGTGCGCGAAAATGATCCATCTGGCCGGTAGCGGCCATAAGACGAAAGAACGAGACGGCCGTCTCGCGCGAATAGAACAAGGCGGCCTCGAACGGCTCGGCCAGAAGTTGAGCCAGCGCCGCGGGCGGATGGGAAATCGACTGCATCGAATAACACTCGGCCACTGCGAATGGTATTGCGGCCCGTTGCAGCGCTTGCTCGAATTCCACCGTGCGCGTCGTTCCGGCACAGTAGAGGAGCGGCATATCTGCCGCGAGAGCGCCTTCTCTCGCCGCAGCGGCGATCCTGGCGGCAAGGGCGCTGGAAGTGCCGCCGGCGGCCTCCGCGCGTTCGAAGCCCGCCCGCCGGGCGAGCAGGGCCGTCTGCTCCCCCACGGCGAACAGCGGCAGAGCGCTCCACGCGACAACCGCTTCCGAATGGGACTCCAGGGCACGGACCGCGTTGCCGCTTGTGACGGCGAGCGCCGCCCATCTTCCGTCAAGCGCCGCGGCGAGGGCCGACGAGGAGAGTTCTGCGCGCGCGACGGGCAGCTTCACCGGATCGAGGCCCAGCCCGGCCAACCGGTCGGCCGTGCTGCTGGCACCGGGCTCCGGCCGGGTCACGAGGACACGCCCTGCCGTCATGCCCAGCTCTCGAAGAAGCCCGTCCCGGCCTCCGCGCGAAGTGCCTCGCCCGCTTCTCGCCCGATCTCCTGAGCATCGCAGGTGCGGCCCTCGCGGCGAATCCGGTGCGTTTTCTTGCCGTCCGGCGTCAGGATCATGCCGGAGAATGAAATCCGTTCGCCGTCGATGCGGGCAAGGCCGGCAATCGGCGTTCGGCAGGAGCCGTCGAGGGCGGCGAGAAACGCTCGCTCGCAATCGAGCGCCAGATGACTGTCGCGATGGTCGACGGCATCGACGAGCGCGGCGGTACGCGGGGTCGTTTCGGCGGCTCTCAATGCAGATCGCGCCCTGGCCAAGGGCAGGCGGGAAGGCTTCGGGATCGAGAAACTCGGTGGCGACGTCCAGCATCTCCAGCCGCTCGAGACCGGCGGCGGCCAGGAGCGTCGCCTCCGCCTGCTCCTCGTCGAGCTTGCGCAGACGGGTCTGCACGGAGCCGCGGAACGGGATGACATGTATGTCGGGACGCAGAGTGAGGATCAGTGCCTGGCGGCGAAGCGAGGACGAGCCGACGACGGCCCTCGCGGGCAGGTCCATGAGCCGCTTCGCGGTCCGGCCGATGAAGGCGTCGCGCACGTCCGCCCTCTCGAGGAAGGCCGAAAGGTGAAGCCCCTCGGGGAGCACCGTCGGCATGTCCTTCGAGGAATGCACGGCCAGATCGAGGCGGCCGTCGGAAAGCTGTTCCTCCAGCTCCAGCGTGAAGAGCCCCTTGCCGCCGATCTCCGCCAGGGGACGATCGGTCACCCGGTCCCCGCGTGTCGACAGGACGACGATCTCGAACGCCTCCTCGGGGAGCCCGTGGGCCGCCATCATCCTGTCGCGCGCCTCGTGCGCCTGCGCAAGCGCCAGCGGGCTGGCGCGGGTTCCGATCCGGTACGGTTTTGTTTGCATCGGTCGCTCGCCATTGTTACCGAGACTTCAAGTAGTCGCCTTTGCGGCGCATCGCAATCGTCAGGCTGACATGGAAAACGCGACTGGTCCGGCCGCGAGGCCACTGAGGGTCCTCGGAATCGAGACAAGCTGCGACGAGACCGCCGCCGCGGTTGTCGAACGATCGCCGGCGGGCTCCGGCCGGATCGTGACCGACATCGTCCGCTCGCAGATCGAGGAGCATGCGGCCTTTGGCGGCGTCGTGCCGGAGATCGCGGCACGCGCCCATGTCGAGGTTCTCGATGATCTCATCCGCCATGCCCTCGCCGGCGCCGGGTGCGACCTTCGGGATGTCGACGCGATCGCGGCGACGGCCGGCCCCGGCCTGATCGGCGGTCTTATCGTCGGGCTGATGACGGCCAAGGCGCTGGCGCGAGCGGCCGGCAAACCGCTCTACGCGATCAACCATCTCGAAGGCCACGCCCTCACGGCCCGGCTGACCGACGGTCTCGCGTTCCCCTACCTTCTGCTGCTCGTCTCCGGCGGCCACACGCAGATGGTGCTGGTCGGGGGGGTGGCCGACTACCGGCGCTGGGGCACGACGATCGACGACGCGCTCGGAGAGGCCTTCGACAAGACGGCGAAACTCCTCGGGCTCTCCTATCCCGGCGGCCCTGCCGTGGAGCGTGCCGCGTCTGCCGGTGACCCGGCCCGGTTCGCCTTTCCGCGGCCACTGAAGGGCGAGGAGCGGCTCGACTTTTCCTTCTCCGGCCTCAAGACTGCTGTGCGGCAGGCGGCCGAAGCGATCGCGCCCCTTGGCCAGGCCGATGTCGAGGACATCTGCGCGTCCTTCCAGGCCGCCATCGTCGCAACTCTGGAAGATCGCATCTCCCGCGCGCTCGTCCGGTTCCGGCAGGAGTTTCCGGAAGTACCGGATCCGGCCCTGGTCGTGGCCGGCGGCGTAGCCGCCAACGGCGCCATCCGGGGGATGCTGGGCCGGATGTGCGCGCGGTCGGGCTTCCGCTTCGTCGCGCCGCCGCTTCGGCTATGTACCGACAATGCCTCGATGATCGCATGGGCCGGCGCCGAGCGCATGGCGCTCGGTTTGCCCGCCGGATCCGCTGACTGTCGCGCCGCGGTCCCGCTGGCCGCTCGACATGCGATCGGCTGCCATGGTGGGGTCCGGGCGGCGCGGGGCGAAGGCATGAGCGCCGGCGGAGAAATCGCGGTCGTCGGGGCCGGAGCCTTCGGAACTGCTCTTGCCGTGGTCGTGGCCCGCAAGCGCGGTCGCAAGGTGGTTCTCGCGGGACGCGATACGAAGCTGATCGCCCAGATGCGGGCGTGCCGCGAGAACCGTCGCCACCTGCCGGGGATCACCCTTCCGGATACCGTCGAGCCGACCAGTGAACCGGCGGGTCTTTCGAAGGCAGGGATCATCCTCCTCGCCGTCCCGTCGCAGGCCCAGCGCGAGGTTTCTCGTGGACTTGCTCCCGTCCTCGACGCCAGCGCATCAGTGATCATCTGCGCAAAGGGGTTCGAGCAGTCGACCGGCCTGCTTCTTTCGGATGTCGTGAGCGAGGAACTCGGGCGGGGGCCGACGTGCGCAGTGCTTTCCGGCCCTGGCTTCGCCGCCGAGATCGCAGCAGGGCTTCCAACGGCCCTGACCCTTGCCTCTCCGGGTGCCGGGCGTGGCGGAACGGCTTGCAGCCGAGCTTTCCTCCGAGACGTTCCGGCTCTATGCGAGCAACGACATGACAGGCGTCCAGATCGGCGGAGCACTCAAGAACGTCCTCGCGATCGCCTGCGGCATCGTCGAAGGAGCACGGCTCGGCGAGTCAGCCCGAGCGGCGCTGATCGCCCGCGGCCTCGCCGAACTGACGCGCTTTGCCGTCAGCGAAGGCGCGCAACCGGCGACACTCTCCGGTCTTTCCGGTCTCGGAGACCTGGTGCTGACGGCGACGAGCCGCCAGTCCCGCAACCTGCGCTTCGGCATCGCGCTTGGCGAGGGGAGGCGGCCGGACGACCTGCTCGGACCGAACGCCATGCTCGCGGAGGGTGCCTATACGGCGGCTGCCGCGGCGCAGCTTGCCCGGGCACGCGGCATCGCCATGCCGATAACGGACGCGGTTTCGCAGATCATCGAAGGCCGCCTGACGGTCGCTGCAGCCCTCAAGGCCCTCATGGAGCGGCCGCTCACCACGGAAGGACACTGACGCATGCCGACTGCCCTCTTGCTCAAGGACCGACCGCAGGCCGCGAATGACGCGGCATTCCGCGGTCGCGTCAAGTTTCGTGTCCCGACTCGGGCCCATGACAGAGGGAGCTTCTGAGCGATGGCGTACTGGCTTTTCAAGTCGGAGCCCTTCAAGTGGTCCTGGGAGATGCAGAAGGCCAGGGGAGAGGCGGGCGAGCAGTGGGACGGGGTGCGCAACTACCAGGCGCGCAACAACATGCGGGCAATGAAGCTCGGCGAAAAGGGCTTCTTCTATCATTCGAACGAAGGGCTGGAGGTGGTCGGGATCGTCGAGGTATGCCGACTTGCCCATCAGGACACGACCACCGAGGACGACCGTTGGGAATGTGTCGACATACGCGCCGTCTGCGACATGCCGCAACCGGTGACCCTCAAGGATGTCAAGGCCAATCCGGCGCTCAGGGACATGGCACTCGTCACGTCGATGCGACTGTCCGTACAGCCGGTCACGGAAGCCGAATATCTGGAAGTCTGCCGCATGGGCGGCCTCGACAGGCCGCCGGACTAATGCGGTGAGGACGCCCGCCGAGGACTTCATTCTTGCGAATACTTGCGTGCTTGCGCCACCACACGTGCCGGAGATCCGGCTCCGCCTGGCGAGCGAGGCCCATGAACTCTGGCACAAGACCGAGGAGGAACTGGCGGAGATCGGCTTGCCGCCGCCCTTCTGGGCGTTCGCCTGGGCCGGGGGGCAGGGTCTTGCCCGCTTCCTGCTCGACCGTCCGCAGACGGTAGCCGGCCGCAGCGTCCTCGACTTCGCCACGGGCACCGGGCTGGTTGCCATCGCAGCGAGCCTCTGCGGGGCCGCTCGCGTGGAGGCGAGCGACATCGATCCCTGGTGTGCGGCTGCAGTTGATCTGAACTGCCGGCTGAACGCCGTCGCGGTCGCGTATCGCGGGGAAGACCTCGTCGGAACGGACGGCGGCTGGGATGTAGTTCTGGCCGGCGACGTCTTTTATGACCGCGACTTCGCCGCACGGCTGATCCCCTGGTTCGACGACCTCGCCGCGCGGGGCGCCGAGATACTGGTCGGCGATCCCGGCCGGGCCTACTGCCCCACCGGCCGGATGGAGAGCCGGGCGATCCACGAAGTGCCGGTGACGCGCGCACTCGAGGATTCCGAGGTCAAGCGCACGATCGTCTGGCGGTACCGCAGGCGGGCAGAGCGGACGGGGCCGGACTGATCCTGCGCTCAGCCGACGATGACGCGCGTTCGCGGACCGGCATGCGCGGCAATGCGCGCCAGCGCGCGCCGGCTGACTGCGACGCAGCCTTCGGTCGCCAGGAAACCGGGCCGTGCAACATGAAGGAATATGGCGCTCCCCGCCCCGCGCCGCCGGCACCGGAGGTTCCAGTCCATCACGAGGCATATGTCGTAGAGGTGATCGGACCGGCGGAGTACCTCGTGGCCGGGGCCGAAGGGCAGACGGACAAGCCGGTTGTAGCTCGCATGCCGCGGCGCGTCGCACCATCCCATGTCGGCGCGGATCGGGACGAGCTCCAGGCGCGAAAGCGGCCTGCCGATCCGGTCGCTGCGGCAGAAGCCGAAAATCAGCGGCATCGATGCCCGGGGCGTCGCCCCGTCGCCCTCGCGTTTCCGGGAGGTGATGCCGCTGCGGCCGATCGCCGCCGGAAATGTCATTGCGCCGAGCCGGACGATGGCGCGCGCGCAACCGAGCGGACTTCGCCGGACGACGACGGGCAGGGTACGCGAACGCTTCCCGGCACCGGGCTTCTGGCTGTTCTTCACCGCTCTCCCCCTGAGTCGGAATTCATGCTAGCTCTTGTAACACAATCGCATTTTGCGGATTCTGGAAAACAGTTTAGATGGGGCGGATCCGCTTGCCCGCCACTATCCCGAGGAGACTGCCGATGGCTGCACGCACCATTCTTCTGGTCGATGACGACGAAGATCTGCGCGCTACGCTGGTCGAGCAACTGTCACTTTACGAGGAGTTCAACCTCTTGCAGGAATCGACCGCTGCCAAGGCCATCCAGGCGGCCCGCGGCAATCATGTCGATCTGCTGATCATGGATGTCGGTCTGCCGGACATGGATGGCCGCGAAGCGGTGAAGCTGTTGCGCAAGGGAGGGTTCAAGTCGCCGATCGTCATGCTGACCGGCCACGACACGGATTCCGACACGATCCTTGGCCTGGAGGCAGGCGCCAACGACTACGTCACCAAGCCGTTCCGGTTCGCCGTGCTGCTTGCGCGCATCCGCGCGCAGCTGCGCCAGCACGAGCAGAGCGAGGACGCCACCTTCACGGTCGGGCCATACACGTTCAAGCCGTCGCAGAAGCTTCTCATCGACGAGAGCGGCAACAAGATCCGGCTGACCGAGAAGGAAGCCGCGATCATCCGCTATCTCTACCGGGCGGACCAGAAGGTGGTCACCCGCGACGTTCTGCTCGAGGAGGTGTGGGGGTATAATTCCGGCGTGACGACCCATACGCTGGAGACGCATGTCTACCGTTTGCGGCAAAAGATCGAACGAGATCCCTCCAATGCCGAGATTCTCGTGACCGAGAGCGGCGGCTACAAGATCATTCCCTAACCTTGCCTCATTCCGCCGCTTCTCTCGGCGTATCGCAACCATCCAGAGACCACGACCTCCATGTCCCTGAAGGACGACATCGCCCTGCTCGGCTCGGTTCCCCTGTTCGAGGATCTCGACGAGGACAAGCTTCGGCTGATCGCCTTCGGCACGGAGCGGCGCCGTATTGCGGATGGTCAGACGCTGTTTCGCGAGGGGACGAACGGGGACTGCGGGTTCGTCGTCGCCAGCGGCAGCTTTTCCCTTTCGCGCAACGGCCGGCGTGGTGCCGTATCGCTCGGGACCGCGAGGAAGAGCGCGCTCCTCGGCGAGATCGCGATGATCTCGGCCGTCGAACGGCGTGTGACGGCGATCGCTGCGGAGCCAAGCGAGGTCATGCGCATCAACCGGCCGCTGTTCCACCGGATGCTGGAGGAGTACCCGGACATCGCGGTCATGGTGCAACAGCGCATCATGACGAATTTCAGCAGGTTTCTCCAGGAGTTGGAAAGGGCGGCATCGAATTTCCGGGACGCACCCGCGACCGAACGCTGAGCAAGGTCAGAGGTCGAAATGGGCGATCACCGGCACGTGGTCGGACGGCCGCTCCCAGCCGCGTGCGTGCCTGAGCACCTCGACCCGGTCCAGCGCCGGGGCAAGATCGGCCGATGCCCAGATGTGGTCGAGCCTCCTGCCGCGGTCCGCCGCCTCCCAGTCCCGCGCGCGATAGCTCCACCAGGTGAAGATCTTCTCCTCGGGCGGAATGTGGCGCCGGATCAGGTCGACCCATGCGCCCTTCTCGAGCACTTCCAGCAGGCCGGCGGTCTCCACCGGCGTGTGGCTCACCACCTTGAGAAGTTGCTTGTGCGACCAGACGTCCGTCTCCAGAGGTGCCACGTTCAGATCGCCGACGAGTATGCAGGAGACCCCGTCGGCGGCCTCCGCTTCTGCGTGCAGCGCCTTCATTTCCTCGAGAAAATCCAGCTTGTGCGCAAACTTCGGGTTGACCGTCCGGTCCGGTTCGTCGCCGCCTGCGGGAACGTAGAAGTTATGGAGGCGGATGCGACGCGGGCCCGCTGCGACGATCACCGATACATGCCGCGAATCGCCGACGCCGCAATAGTCGCGACGGTCGAGTGCTTCCAGAGGGCGGCGCGAAATCGTCGCGACGCCGTGATAGCCCTTCTGGCCGTGGATCGCGACGTGCTCGTAGCCGAGCTTGCGGAAGGCCGCCGACGGAAAGGCGTCGTTCGGGCACTTGGTCTCCTGAAGGCACAGGACGTCCGGCTGGTGGGCCTGAAGGAATTCGAGGACGAGCTGCAGGCGCAGCCGCACCGAATTGATGTTCCAGGTTGCGATCGAAAAGTCCACTTGTCGCCTTCCCCCTGCCGTCCCCACCCGGTCTTTAAGGGAAAGCCGCCGCCCAGGGCAAGCGGCCGGAAGGCAAATCCCCGGCCGGCGGCACCGCTACGGACGGAGTGACGGCGACTTGTTTGCGCCCTTTGGCAATTCGAACAGGCTCTGGGCCAGTTGCACGCCGGTCTGCACGTTGTAGATCATCACCGTCGTGTCCTTGCCCTGGTCGTCGGTTATCGTCCATTGCTTCAACGTCGTAGCTGGCCGGATCGAACATCATGGTGATCGTCGAATTGCCGAAGAAATGTCTGTCGCCCAGGACGATCGTGATCAGGTCCGGTCCTTCCTTGACAGATTTCACCATGCTGCCGCCGAGGTCGATGTGGCGCGACAGGAGCAGCTTCAGCGGCGTGCTCGAAAGGGGATAAAGCTGCCAGGTCCCGAGTCTCGTATTGCCGATCGCGACGGACGAACCGTTCGAGACCACCTTGAGCGGCGAAGAAGAATCATAGTTGAAGCGGATCTTTCCGGGCCGATCGATATAGAACTTGCCGCCGGTCTGCTTGCCGGTCGGGCCAATCTGCACGAAATCGCCGGCCATCGTCTTGATCGACGAGAAATGGTCGGCGATGCGCTGGGCGGCGGAGGACGAAAGGGCTTCGGCCTGCGCGCTGGAAGACACGGGAAGGGACGCACCCGATGCGAGCCCGGCCGCGACGAGAGCCGCCAGAAAGGTGCGCCGCGTCGGCTTCCAGCCCCTTGCCTGCAGTTCTTCAGTCATTCCTGTCTCCTGAATTCCTGACCGGTCTTGCGCCAAACTGCGGCACCAGTGTGGCCCTCAAAGGCCAGGCTAGCGAGGGTCGATCTCGTCCTCGGTCGGCACGAGAATCTCGCGCTTCCCGGCGTGGTTGGCCGGCCCGATGAGGCCCTCCTGCTCCATCCGCTCGATGAGAGAGGCCGCACGGTTGTAGCCGATGCCGAGCCTGCGCTGTATGTAGGAGGTCGAAGCCTTTCCGTCACGCAGCACGACGGAGACCGCCTGGTCGTAAGGGTCGTCGGAGTCGGCGAGGTTGCCCGTGCCCGCGGGGCCGTCGCCGTCCGAGGCGCCGTCTTCGTCCTCCTCGGTGATGGCGTCGAGGTATTCCGGCACGCCCTGCGTCTTGAGATAGGCAACGATTTCCTCGACCTCGTTGTCGGAAACGAATGGTCCATGGACACGCTGGATGCGTCCGCCGCCGGCCATGTAGAGCATGTCGCCCATGCCGAGCAGCTGTTCGGCACCCTGTTCGCCCAGGATCGTGCGCGAATCGATCTTCGATGTGACCTGAAACGAAATACGCGTCGGAAAGTTCGCCTTGATGGTGCCGGTAATGACGTCGACCGATGGCCGCTGGGTCGCCATGATGACATGAATGCCGGCCGCACGAGCCATCTGCGCGAGCCTCTGGACGGCGCCCTCGATGTCCTTTCCGGCGACCATCATCAGGTCGGCCATCTCGTCGATGATCACGACGATATAGGGCATCGGCGCCAGGTCGAACTCCTCCGTCTCGTAGACCGCCTCGCCCGTCTCCCGGTCAAACCCTGTCTGGACCGTGCGCGTGATCGCCTCGCCCTTCTTGAGGGCCTGCTCGACGCGGGCGTTGAAGCCATCGACGTTGCGGACGCCGATCTTCGACATCTTCTTGTAGCGCTCCTCCATCTCGCGGACCGTCCATTTCAGAGCCACGACGGCCTTCTTGGGATCGGTGACGACGGGCGAGAGCAGGTGCGGAATTCCGTCGTAGACCGAAAGCTCCAGCATCTTCGGATCGATCATGATCAGCCGGCACTTTTCCGGCGGCAGCCGGTAGAGAAGCGACAGGATCATCGTGTTGATGGCCACCGACTTGCCCGAGCCCGTCGTACCGGCGACGAGCAGGTGCGGCATCTTGGCGAGATCGGCGATGACCGGCTCGCCTCCGATCGTCTTGCCGAGAGTGAGCGCGAGCCGACCCTTGGAGCTCTCGAAATCCCGGCTCGCTATCAGCTCGCGCAGATAGACAGTCTCGCGGGTCCGGTTGGGAAGCTCGATGCCGATGGCGTTCCGCCCGGGCACGACGGCGACACGCGCCGCAATGGCGCTCATGGAGCGGGCGATATCGTCAGCGAGCCCGATGACGCGCGACGACTTGATGCCGGGCGCCGGCTCCAGTTCGTAGAGAGTGACAACGGGGCCGGGCCTCACGTGGATGATCTCGCCCTTTACACCGAAATCCTCCAGGACGCCTTCGAGTTGCCGGGCGTTCTCTTCGAGCGCCTCTGCCGAAAGGCTCGGATCCTTCGCTACGCTCTTGGCCTCTTCCAGAAGGTCGACGGCGGGCAGATCGAAGCCGCCCGTGCTCCGGGTGGCGGCGGGCAGGCTGACGCGTCGGCCCGGCGCGGCCGGCTTCGGGCGTGGCGCGGGTTCGGCGACGGGCACGCGGCGTTCGACCGACCTCGCCGGTCTGCCACTTGCCGTCGTCGTCCAGATCGTCGTCTTCGATGAAGTTCGGTTCGCTCCTGCGCGCAGTTGGCTGCGGGAGGTCGTCGTCGAGCGTGACTTCCGGGACTTCGGAACCCCGGTCCTCAAACGAAGGCTCGACGCGAACCCTGCCGGCCGCGCGCGGAGCCGCGGGTTCGCCGAGAGGAACGAACTCTTCCTCGTTGAGGTCGTAGGGCGCCTCGTACTCGATCGGCGGAGCGGTCTTGCGGCCGAGCGCTGCGGCAAGCCGCCGGAAGTGCGCTCGGCCGGTCAGCCACCAGTGGGTTACCAGTCCGAATGCAACGGCGCCGTCGTCCTCGTCTTCCTCGTCGTCCGCCTCCTCCTCCGCGAAGCTCGTTTCCGGCAGACTGCCACCAGTCGCTTTCGCTGATCCGCCCGGTGAGGCCGGAACCGAAGAGCAGAAGTCCGACTGCCGGCACCGCGAGCACGACCCCCATGGCTGCGGCGATGAGGCCATGCGGATAGCCGCCGATCAGCAGTCCCGGCAACCTCAGGACCATGTCTCCGAGGACGCCGCCAAGGCCGCTCGGCAGCGGCCAGGTCGCCGGTACGGGGACGCATGCCAGCACAGCGGAGGCGAGGACCGCACCGGCGAGCCAGGAGAGGCCGCGACGCAGCTTGCGGTCGACGAAGCTGCTGCGCACGAGGAACACGCCCCAGAACACGCCGGGAATCAGTGCCAAGACACTTCCGATCCCGAAGAACTGCATGACGATGTCGGCAAATGCGGCGCCGGGAAAGCCAAGTGCATTGGTCGGCGGGTTGCCGGTCGCCAGCGAAAACGAGGGATCGGCGACATTCCACGTCGCCAGCGCAAGAACGGCGAGCGCCAGGCCCGCGAATACCGCGAGCCCGAGGAGGCCGTTCAACGGCCGCCTGATGAAAGCCGGTAGTCCCTGGCGGCCATGGCGGCCGGCAAGCAATGCCGTGGTGCTGGTCTGCATGGTCTTGTACTAGCCCGAATCTGTTTGCCTCAGCCCCGGAAGGCTGCATTCGGCCGCGATCCTAGGGGGGCGTCGGTTAAAGCCGCATTAACCATCCGCCATTCGTCGCGTCCCGTGTTCGGCGCAGGTCGAAAGAACGGGGCCCCGTCGCGGAGCCAGCCCCTAACAAAAGGTGGAATCTTGGTTGAAATTTCCGGTGAATCCCATAAGCCACAATGGCTTATAGGGTTTCTCAGGCTGCAGAAAATGTGAAATCGATCGGATTTACACCCCGCCCGCACGAATGGAAGCTCGCTCTGCTCATTCGACAAACGAAGTCTGCTCGGCTTAAAAATTCGGTATCTCCCAAGTCCTTGTGCCGGGATGATTTTGTAGGCCACCTGGACCCGAGACGTGGCCCGTGCGCGATGCCGCAAATCCTGGATTAGTCTAATCGCAATTAGTCTAATCCAGGATTTGCTCCATCTTCGTCGGACGCAGACGTGAGCTGGCAAGACTTGATGAGGAACTCTCGCGGGTACGGGCATCATTAATCGTGGTCGTGCCCCCAGGGATGGTGTAGCTCGGCGGCAGCGCAGCCGCTCGCGAGCGCGCCTTTCACAGCGCCGTAGCGAGCGGGCGGCGGAGCGGATGGTCATCGATGCTCTTTCGGTCATGGTCGGGTTGCTTGAGACCAACCTGATTCGAAGGAAGCACCGATGACCGACGACATGATGAACCTGCGTGCGCTCGTGGAGAAGACCCCTGACGCCGATCTCCTGCGCGAGATGATCGGCTTTGCCGTCGAACGGCTGATGGAGATCGAGGTCGGCTCGGCAACCGGAGCCGGCTATGGCGAGAAGAACCCGCTCAGGACCGCCCAGTGAAACGGCTATCGCGACCGCGACTGGGAGACCCGCGCCGGCACTGTGGAGCTGCGCATTCCGAAGCTCCGGAAAGGCTCCTACTTCCCGAGCTTCCTGGAGCCGCGCCGCATGGCCGAGAGTGAGGCGGGAAAGCAACCGATCCAGTGAATCGTTTGCCCGCCGAACGCTGACGGCCGTGATCCAGGAAGCTTACATCCAGGGTGTCTCGACGCGCTCGGTCGACGACCTGGTCAAGGCGATGGGCATGAGCGGCGTCTCCAAGAGCCAGGTCAGCCGTGTATGCGAGGAGATCGACGAGCGCGTTCAGACGGGCCCTGAGTTGGCGGTTCCCCTCGGGAGCCACGACGGAAGGCTGGACGCGGGGCGGACGGTCCGCCCCGCGCCATGGCGTGACTATTGCACGACCTCGCCGTGAAGGTTGATGTCGAGACCCTCGACCTCGACGTCCTTGGTTACGCGCAGCCCGATCGTCGCGTCGATCACCTTGAGGATGACGAAGCTTGCGACGCCCGACCAGATGATGGTGGCAAGCGTTCCGAGGAACTGGATCCATACCTGGCTGCCGATGGAGACACCATCTGCGAGGCCTACGCCGCCGAAGGTCTTGCTGATGAAGATGCCGGTCAGGATCGCGCCGACGAAGCCGCCCACTCCGTGCACGCCGAAGGCGTCGAGCGAGTCGTCGTAGCCGAGCTTCGGCTTGAGCGAAGTTGCCGACCAGGAGCAGACGATGCCCGCGACGATGCCGATGATGAGTGCCCCTGTCGGTCCGACGTAGCCGGACGCCGGCGTGATCGCGACGAGCCCGGCCACCGCACCGGAGATGATGCCGAGTATGCTCGGCTTGCCGTGCCCGATCCACTCGACGAACATCCACGCGAGCGCCGCGGCAGCGGTGGCGATCTGCGTGACCGCCATGGCCATGCCGGCGACACCATCGGCGGCAAGTTCGGAACCCGCATTGAAACCGAACCAGCCGACCCACAGGAGCGAGGCGCCGATCAGCGAAAGCACCAAGTTGTGCGGTGCCATGTTCTCCGTGCCATAGCCCTGGCGCTTGCCGAGGACGAGTGCGCAGACGAGGCCCGCGACGCCGGCATTGATGTGCACGACAGTACCGCCGGCGAAGTCCTTGACCCCAAGTCCGCCCAGGAAACCGCCACCCCAGACCCAGTGGGCGATCGGGCTGTAGACGACAATGCTCCATATGCCCATGAACCAGAGCATCGCGGAGAACTTCATGCGGTCCGCGAAGGCACCGGCGATCAGTGCCGGGGTGATGATCGCAAAGGTCATCTGGAAGCACATGAACACGGTTTCCGGAATTGTCCCGCTGAGTGAGGCGCCAGTCATTCCCTTCAGGAAGAAGCTCTGAAGGCCCCCGACATAGGCGTTGAGCCCGCCGCCATCCTTGAAGGCGAGAGAGTAGCCGACGATCATCCAGATCACTGTCACGAGGCAGCAGATCGCAAAGCTCTGCATGGCCGTGGCCAGCACGTTCTTCTTGCGCACCATGCCGCCGTAGAAGAGCGCGAGGCCGGGCACAGTCATCATCAGCACGAGCGCAGTGGACGTCAGCATCCATGCCGTGTCGCCGGAATCTAGCTTCGGCGCGTTCGTCTGCGCGAGAGCCGGCAACGTACCGGCGATGGCCGCAAGAGCCGTCAGGCCGGTCAACTTGAGATATTTCACTTGCATTCCCGAATTCCTTTCCTTGCCCTAGAGCGCGTCGGCATCGGTTTCGCCGGTGCGGATGCGCACGGCCTGGTCGATCGTGTAGACAAAGATCTTCCCGTCGCCGATCTGTCCCGTCTTCGCGGCCGTCGAGATGGCCTCGACAGTCCGTTCGACGAGATCGGACGGTACGGCGAGTTCAATTTTCAGCTTGGGCAGAAAGCTGACGGCATACTCGGCGCCGCGGTAGATTTCGGTGTGCCCCTTCTGACGTCCGTAACCCTTCACCTCGGTTACGGTCAGCCCCTGAATGCCGACTGCCGTGAGGGCTTCGCGCACCTCGTCCAGCTTGAACGGCTTTATGATGGCCATAACGAGTTTCATCCGGTTCCCATCCTTCGTTTGACGCGGCCGGACAGCCGCCACGTACCGGTGACGGTGCGCATTGCCGCCACCGTGACCCGCCAGAAAGGGAATCAAAGTCTGTGCCAGTTTGGATTTCGGGAGTTAAGTTATTGAATAAAAGTCGAAAATTATTACGTCAGGCGTTAGTTAGCCGATCTGGCCAGGCGTTGATGCAACATTTTTGTTCATTTCTTTCAAAATGCACAATTCTTAATCAACTGCCCTTTTTCGGATCAACCCCTCCTGGGCGACCGTGGCGACGAGCTTGCCGTCGCGAGTGAAGATGTAGCCGAGGGCCAGCCCGCGAGCGCCGTTGGCGTTGGGGCTCTCGGCGGAATAGAGCAGCCAGTCGTCGAGCGGGCAGGGACGATGGAACCACATGGCGTGGTCCAGGCTCGCTGCCTGCAGGTTGCGGTCGAACACGGAGGTCCCGTGCGCGAAGAGCGACGTGTCGAGCAGCGTCATGTCGGAAAGATAGGCGAGGACGGCCGCCTGAAGATGCCGTTCGGCGGGAACCGGGCCGGTGGTCCGCACCCAGACCTTCTGCTCCGGATCGAGCTTGTCGCGGGAAAGATAGTGTGCAAGCGACACCGGGCGGATCTCGATCGGCCTGTCGCGCTTCCAGTAGCGCCGGATGTTCTCCGGCGCCTTGTTGAGGAACTGCTCTCTCATCTCCTGCTCGCCCAGCAGATCTTCCGGCATCGGCGCGTTGGGCATCGGCGTCTGGTGCTCGAACCCCGTCTCGTCCACCTGGAAGGACGCCGACAGCGAGAAGATCGCCTTGCCGTGCTGGATCGCCACGACGCGGCGCGTCGTGAAGCTGGTGCCGTCGCGGATCCGGTCCACCTCGTAGACGATGGGCACCGCCGGATCGCCGGGCCGCATGAAGTAGGCGTGCAGGGAATGGACGTAGCGGCCTTCGCCGACGGTGCGCTGTGCGGCCACGAGTGCCTGGCCGATCACCTGTCCGCCGAAGACCCGCTGCCAGCCGACCTGCGGGCTCATTCCGCGGTAGAGGTCGTGCTCCAGTTGCTCGAGATCGAGCGTTTCCAGTAGCTGCCTCATCGCGCTCGTCTGGCCGTCGGACATGATCGGTGGCCCTCCTCGGTGGGAACGTGCCGGTTGATGCACTATAACGGGGGTTATAGGAAAGCGTGTCCGCTGCAAAGTGAGCAGCCGGGCGTGATGGCGGAAAGGATCACCTATGGCCTCGAAAGCTCATGACGTGCTCGTCGGCGGCGGCGGATATGTCGGTCTTGCCGTAGCCGTCGGCCTCAAGCAGGCACGACCGGGCCTCGACGTGGGGCTGGTGGATGCCGCCCCGCCCGAAGTCTGGAAGAAGGATCAGCGCGCATCGGCGATCGCAGCGGCGGCGACGCGCATGCTCGACCGGATGGGCGTCTGGCAGACGCTGAAGCCGGATGCCCAGCCGATTACCGAAATGGTCGTCACGGACTCGCGCACGTCCGATCCGGTGCGCCCGGTCTTCCTGACCTTCGACGGCAATGTCGGCCCGGGCGAGCCGTTCGCCCACATGGTCGAAAACGTCAAGCTCGTGGGCGCGCTACGGGATAAATGCAGCGAACTCGGCATAGACATTCGCCAGTCGAAGCGGCTCGACGGGTTCATGGTGCGCGATGCGCACGCCGAGGTGCGCTTTTCCGACGGCACCGGGGACGAAGCCCGCCTCGTCGTCGCCGCCGACGGCGTGCGATCGGCGCTGCGATCGATGGCAGGCATCCGTACCGTGGAATGGAGCTACGACCAGTCCGGCATCGTCACCACCGTGAAGCACGAACGGCCGCACAACGGGCGCGCCGAGGAACATTTCCTCCCGGCCGGTCCCTTCGCGATACTGCCGTTGAAGGGCGACCGCTCCTCGCTCGTCTGGACGGAGCGCACGCGCGACGCCGAGAAGCTCGTCGGCGAGGACGACCTCGTCTTCGAAGCCGAACTGGAACGCCGCTTTGGCCACAAGCTCGGGCGTATCGAACTGGCCGGCGGCCGCCGGGCGTTTCCGCTCGGACTGACGCTTGCGCGCGATTTCATCGGGCCGCGGATCGCACTCGCCGGCGATGCCGCGCACGGCATTCATCCGATCGCCGGCCAAGGGCTGAACCTCGGCTTCAAGGATGCTGCCGCGCTCGCGGAAACCGTCGTCGAGGCGGACAGGCTCGGCCTCGACATCGGCGCCGTTTCCACGCTCGAACGCTACCAGGCATGGCGCCGGTTCGATACCTTCCAGATGGGCGTCACGACGGACGTGCTGAACCGGCTTTTTTCTAACGACTTCATGCCGCTGCGAGCCGCTCGCGACTTCGGTCTCGGCGTCGTGGACCGCATGCCTTCCCTGAAGAGCTTCTTCATCCGGCAGGCGGCCGGACTGACCGGCAGCGGCGAGCCCAGGCTGCTTCGCGGAGATGCGATCTAGCGGCTTCGGCTGCTTTCGTCGCGCCGGATTGACAGGGTCATTTAGCTGACTAAAGTCAGCTAAATGACCCTTGACCCAGTCGCTCGAGTCCGTCGCTTCAATCGTGTCGTAACCCTGGAGGTGGGTGCACTCGATTCCTCGTTCCTCGGCCGTGGACGGGCGCTCGGAGCGGCCCGCGTCCTCAATGCTATCGGCCAGGGCCGGACGGACGTCGCGGAGGTGCGAGACTATCTCGGCCTCGATTCCGGCCTGATGAGCCGCCTTCTGCGTGGACTGGAGGAGGAGGGGCTGGTCGAGACTACGCCAAAGCCGGGGGACGCGCGCCGCCGCGTCGCAAGACTGACGGCGGCGGGCAGGGAGGAGTTCGCCGCCTACGAGCAACTGTCCGATGCGCGGGCGCGAGCGCTGCTGTCCGGCCATTCCCGCTCCGGCGCGCTGCTCGGGGCCATGGATCTGGTCGCATCCATTCTCGGCCGCGACAGGATTGCGCTCCGGGAGGCCGATCCGGGGTGCGCGGAAGCGCGCTACTGTCTTGGTGAGTATTATGCGGAGCTTGCCCTCCGCTTCGAGCGTGGTTTCGACGTTTCGCTCTCGCGCGACCCGGATGCCGAGGACATGGTCCGCCCGCGGGGCGTGTTTCTGCTGGCGATGAGCGAAGGTTTGCCGGTCGGCTGCGTCGGCCTCAAGGGCAGCGGCGGCGCAAGCGGCGAAATCAAGCGGCTTTGGGTGTCGCGCGCTGCTCGCGGGCTCGGCGTCGGGAGACGTCTGATGAATGCGGCCGAGAAGGCCGGTCGCGAGCTTTCCATGAAAACGCTTCGGCTCGACACAAACAGCGCGCTGCCGGAGGCCGTCCGGCTCTACCGGTGCGATGGCTGGCGCGAAATCCCTCGCTTCAACGACGACCCCTATCCGGACCTGTTCTTCGAAAAGGACCTGTAAGGCCAAGGTCCGAGCGATCTGGCCGTCGCCCGGCCGGCGGCTCGTCACGCCTCGATCTGTCGCGCCTCGGAGACCAGCATGATCGGAACCCCATCGCGGATCGGATAGGCGAGCCGGGCGCTCTCGGATACCAGTTCGCCGGCGTCGCGGTCGTACTCCAGCCTGCCCTTGGTCAGCGGGCAGACAAGCATCTCCAGAAGCAGGGGATCGATCGACTTGGGCAACTCGAGCGTTCTGGCCATCTGGAGAGGTTCCCCTGCCGTTACTGTATGCCGCCGGGATAGTCGTCATTCTGGCCGGCGAGCGCAATCTCCGTAATAGCGATCAGCGTCTCGGCGCGGCTCTTGAGGTCCGGCGCCTCGAGGAGTGCCTGTTTCTCTGCCGGGCCGAAAGGCGACATCATGGCGAGGCAATTGACGAGGGTCGTATTGCTCGCCCTTTCGATGCTCGACCAGTCGGCATCGAGCTCGTTTGATTCGAGGTAGGCCCTGAAGCTCTTGATCAAGGCCTGCCTGTCGACCTGACTGGAGGCCTCGTCAGGGGAAAGGTCGCCGAGGAAGGGGGTGGCGCGGGCGGCCCGATAGGCTTTTCCGCTCTGTACCTCCTCGGCGATCCGGAAGCGGCAGATACCGGTCAGCGAGACGATGTAGCGGCCGTCACCCGTTTCGGAGAAGGAGCAGACCCGGCCAAGGCAGCCCACCGCGCTCAGTGCCGGCACGTCCGATTTCCTGACATTGCCCTCCCTGTCGAATTCGGGCTGGATGATGCCGACGATCCTGTCGCCTGCCAGCGCGTCGTCGAACATCTGCAGGTAGCGCGGCTCGAAGATGTTGAGCGGCAGCTGCCCGCCGGGCAGAAGAAGGGCTCCGCAGAGCGGGAATATGGGGACTGTCCGAGGTAGATCCTCTGCATTTCTGTAGTGGATGTTTCCTGCCTGCATGAATGGCCGCCTGTCGATTGCCATCAAGAACAGTAGATGGGGCGCAGGCAGCCGATCTCAAGGGCGGGTCCGGAGCGCCGCGATCGCCGGCGCGATGGCTTCAGGAGAAAAGAATCGACGACAGCTTCCGGCGCGCAGCGAGTGTCGCGGCGTCGGTCGGTCCCCAGGCCTCGAAGAGTTCCAGAAGTGCCTTGCGGGCACCGTCGTCCTCCCATTCGCGATCCTTGCGCATGATCATCAGCAGGTGGTCGGCGGCTGCGGTCCGATCGCCCTTTACGCTGAGTATCTTGGCCAGGTCCCGGCGTGCCTCGTGATCGTCGGGGTTCCGTGCCAGCCGCGCTTCCAGTTCGGCCGGATCGCCGAGCCCTGCGACCTCCTCGGCCTGGGCCATTCGGACGAGGAGGCTTGCAACGTCGGGATCCTCGGCGCTGTTCTTCGGTCAGTTCGTCGAGCAACTGGCGGGCCTGCGTCTTCCCGGCCGCTCTCGATCAGGCATTCAGCCATGCCCGCCAGGGCCTTGACGTTTTCCGGATCGGCCCCCAGGACCGTCGTGAAGCCCTGCGCCGCCCTGTCGAGGTCGCCGGCCGCGAGTGCGGCACGGGCTTCCCCGAGCATCGCCTCGACCGCTGCAGCGCGGTCGTTTCCGCCATCGCCTGCGATCCTGTCGATGAACTGCTTCACCTGGCTTTCCGGCACTGCGCCCATGAAGCCGTCGGCCGGCCGTCCGTCGACGAAGGCGACGACGGCAGGGATCGACTGGATACCCATCTGGCCTGGAATGGCCGGATGGTCATCGATGTTCAGCTTGACGAGCTTTACCCTGCCGCCGGCCGCTCTAACGACCTTCTCGATCACCGGAGTGAGCTGCTTGCAGGGACCGCACCAGGGTGCCCAGAAGTCGACCAGGACGGGCTGGTTGCGCGACTCCTCGATGACGTCCCTTGTGAACTGCGCGGTGGTCGTCTCCTTGACGAGGTCCGCGGCGGCGGCCCCCGGCGCCGCCGATGAGGCCGTCCGCGCCGAGGCCGGTGCCGGAAGCCTGCGTGGACGCCGACGGACGCCCGGCGGGCGCGTCGGTGTAGCGCGCGGTGGCCTTCATCTGGCCGGTTGCAGACGAATAGGGGTTGTCGCGCTCGTTCATTGCTGGCTCCGCGTTCGGTTCATGGTGCGGCCGTTGTCGGCATTCGAAGGCAAAATCGTGTTTCAGACACTCAGTTTCAAGACGGTGGGCGGGTGGCCGGTCGCCTCGAGGAAACGCAGGACATCGTCGCGCGCCATCGAGGTGGTCGCGTCGTTGGAAAGCGGGTGCATGTTGATGACTTCGTGATCGAGCAGCGCGGCGTCGATGACGACCCGCACCCTGCCGTCGATGTCGTTGATCGCGCCGAGAAGCGTCACGGACCCGGGTGCGACGCCGAGAAACTCCATCAGCTTGTCCGGCTTGCCGAATGAAACGCGGCTTCGCGCCCCGATCGGGCCGTGCACGGTCTTCAGATCGATGTCGGCGTCTTCCTCGAGCGAAACGAGGAAATAGTTGTCCTTCTTGTCCTTGAGGAAGAGGTTCTTGGTGTGGCCGCCGGGAACGTCGTCGCGCACAGCCTTAGCCTCCGCGACGGTGAAGACCGGTTCGTGCCGGTGCGTGCGGTGTTCGATGCCGAGATCGGCCAGGAAGCGGAAGAGCCTGGCTTGCGCCTCGTCGATATCCCCGGTGCTCGGTGGCGACGCCTGCCCGTCCATCATGCTGTCCTTTCGAATGCCGTGGCCTTGATAATCGTCCACGGCTGCTCGCGCAATGGTGTCGGCAGGCCAGCGGACGGCAGCGGCGTCGGGCGGACCCAGGAAGGCCGGGAATTTTTGCGATTTCTCCCTCAACTTCCCTGTTGCATTTGCAAACCGCATGGGCCATAACCGCGCCCGTTCGGGAGCAAGACCTCCCGACTTCGTGCCAGCCACCCAAGGCGCGAAGAATGAGCGGGCGTAGCTCAGGGGTAGAGCACAACCTTGCCAAGGTTGGGGTCGTGAGTTCGAATCTCATCGCCCGCTCCAGTTTTCCAAAGTTTCATTGCGGAGTCATTTGCCGGACCCGGCCGAGCGCGGGGCCGATGTCCTGTCGGCATTTTTCGTATCGGCGCCATTGCATCGCTTGACGCGGGTGGAGGCAGGGGGAACTGTTGTCGGACTCCGACGGCCGGCCGCTCGTTCTTCGGGTTTCCGCAATGGTGCGTGATTTGCGGGCAGCCTTCTCGCGGGCCGGCGGGGCATCTGCGAAGGAGAGCACAGGAATGCCCAATCCAGCCCTCACGGAATGGCGCGGTCCGTACGGCCTGCCGGAATTCGACCAGATCGCCGACGCCGACTACGCGCCCTGCTTCGAGCACGCGTTTTCGCTGCACGTTGCGGAGATAGAGGCGATCTGCCGGTGCGGCGAAGCGCCGACCTTCGAGAACACGATCGTGGCCCTGGAAAAGTCGGGCGAAGCGCTCTCGCGCGTCTCCGCCCTTTTCTGGAACCGGGCCGGGACGGACACCAGCGAGGTCATTCAGGCGCTCGAGCCTGAGATTGCCGGCCGGTTGTCGCGACACGCCTCCGCCATCGCCATGAACGCTACGCTGTTCGCCCGCGTCGACGAGCTCTACGCCCGTCGCGACAATCTCGGACAGGACGGGGAAGGCCTGCAAGTTCTCGAACGACGCTGGAAGGATTTCGTCAGGGCGGGGGCGAAGCTTTCTGCGGACGGACAGGGCCGGCTGGCGGAGATCAACGAGAGGCTGGCGAGCCTCGGCGCCCGGTTCGGCCAGAACGTGCTCAACGACGAGAAGAGCTGGGCGATGGAACTGACAGAGGAAAGCGAACTGGCCGGACTTCCGGATTTCGTGCTCGAGGCGATGGCGTCGGCCGCCGAGGAGAGAGGCCTGGCCGCCCGCCACGCGGTGACGCTTTCGCGTTCGATCATCGAGCCGTTCCTCACGTTTTCGACGCGACGCGACTTGCGCGAACGGGCTTTCGGTGCCTGGATGGCGCGCGGCGAAAGTGCCGGCCGTGACAACTGGCCGCTCATAGCCGAGATCCTCGCGCTTCGTGCCGAGAAGGCCCGGCTGCTGGGCTACGACAGCTTCGCCGCCTTCAAGCTGGAGGACACGATGGCCAAGACACCGGCCGCCGTTGAGAAGCTCCTCGGCGAGGTCTGGGAGAAGGCGGTGGCGCGGGCTGGCGAAGAGCAGGCCGAACTGGAGCGCGTCGCGGCGGCCGAGGGACACAACCACGCCATCTTGCCCTGGGACTGGCGCCATTACTCCGAAAAGGTGCGGGCGGCCCGGTTCGACTTCACGGAAGAAGACCTGAAGCCCTATCTGCAACTCGACAACGTCATTGCGGCATGCTTCGAAGTCGCGCGAAGACTTTTCGGCATCCGGGTCGAGGAACGGGAAAGCATTGCCGCATATCATCCCGACGTCCGCGTATTCGAAGTCACCGGCGCTGACGGCAGGCATATCGGCATGTTCCTGGGCGACTATTTCAACCGGCCCTCGAAGCGTTCCGGGGCCTGGATGAGCGCCTTGCGGCGGCAGGACCGTCTGCCACGCGCGAATTGCCCGGAGGGAGCGCGCCCCATCGTCTGCAACGTGATGAATTTTGCCAGGCCGGCGGCCGGGAAGCCGGCACTCCTGTCGCTCGACGACGCGAGCACGCTGTTCCACGAGTTCGGTCACGCGCTGCATGGGCTGCTCTCCGACGTCTCCTTCCCGTCCGTCTCCGGGACGTCGGTGTCCCGCGATTTCGTCGAACTGCCCTCCCAGCTCTACGAGCATTGGCTGACCGTGCCGGAGATTCTTGCAAGGCACGCCGTCCACTATCGCACAGGAGCTCCGATGCCGCAGGCGCTCCTCGACAAGGTGCTCGCCGCCCGGACCTTCAATGCGGGATTCGATGCGGTCGAGTACGGGGCCTCGGCGCTGGTCGACATGGCCTACCACGTCGAGTCGGGTCCGATCGACGACCCCGCCGCCTTCGAGGCCGGTCTCCTGAAGCGCCTCGGCATGCCGGGCTCGATCGTCATGCGGCACCGGAGCCCGCACTTCCTGCACGTATTTTCCGGCGACGGATATTCGGCCGGCTACTATTCCTACTTGTGGTCCGAGGTGCTCGATGCCGATGCTTACGCGGCATTCGAGGAGCGCGGCGACCCGTTCGACGCCGAGATTGCGTCGCGGCTGCGGTCGAGCATCCTCTCCGTCGGCGGTTCCGCGGACCCCGAGGAAGCCTACAGGGCGTTTCGCGGGCGGCTGCCGACGCCGGACGCGATGATGCGGCAGCGGGGCCTCGTCGCCTGACCGGTTGTTCCGGCGCGCGCTGGACCGCGCCGATCAGATCCGGATGTCGTCGTCCTGCCAGAGCCTGAAGCCGCCGGGGAAAGCGTCTTCATTGTCGCCGCGCCGGCAATTCGGAGGCAGTTTCTTGAGTTCGTCGACATTGCCGCCGCCGATGACGATATAGTGGGGCAGGAGCGCCGCCTGGAGCCTGTCGACGACCCTGGCCACGGACTTGCGCCATTTTTTCTTGCCGCGGTCCTCCAACCCGCGCCTTCCGACATAGTCCTCGAAGGTCCCGTGCTTCCTGTAGGGCAGGTGCGCGAGTTCCATCGGCACGCAGACGTGCTCGACGATCATCGCCGACCCGAGCCCCGTGCCGAGCCCCAGGAAGAGCATGCGCCCGCCTTCGTAGGCGCCGATGGCCTGCATCATGGCGTCGTTGACGAGCTTGACGGGCTTGCCGAAGGCGTCACCGAAATCGAAATCCTTCCAGCCAGCACCGAGATTGTAGGGTTCCCGAGCGGGTCGCTGTTTCTCGACGACTCCCGGAAAGCCGATGCTGACGACGTCGTAGTTCCAGTCCGACGTCATGTCCCGGACAGCTTCGACCATTCGTGCGGCCGTCATTTCGGGGCCGGAATCGACCTTTCGCTTCTCGCCGCCGGTGGACAGCCGGGCCTTGACGTGCGAACCGCCGACGTCGATCGCGAGCACGGCCGGCCGGCCTTTTCCGGGCGCGCTTGCGGCAGCGGCCTTCCGCTTGCCCCCGGGCTTCGTCGCGCTGCGCCGCTTGGTATTGCTGCCAGAACTGGTCTTGGCCTCCATTGCCGGTCTCCCTTGCAACTCACTTCTTCGGATCTACCCAGCCGCTCGGCGGCGAGAAGCCTTTCATCTGCTTTTCCGGACCCCAGGTCCCCTTGCCGTAGGTGTGCACGGGAACGACGTCGCCGACGATCGGATCGACGATCCGCCATGCGGCCTCGCTTGCGATCTGGCTGGTGAAAAGTTCGTCATCGCCGTTCATCGCATCGCCGATCAGCCGCTCGTATGGCTCCATGTCGTCCTTGCCCTCGTCCAGAGCGGACAGCTCGACCTGCTCGCCGACCATTGCATCGCCCGCGGCCTTGCGTCGCGAACCGATGCCGATGGCGACTTCGGGTCCGATGCGAAAGCGAAGGTAGTTGCCTTCGCCCGGGCCTATGGGATCGAAGACATTGAGCGGCGGCGGGCGCAGGCGGACGATTACCTCGGTCGCATGGACGGGAAGGCATTTGCCGGCGCGAATGTAGAAGGGAACGCCCTGCCAGCGCCAGGTGTCGATATGGAAGCGCACGGCGGCAAAGGTTTCGACCGCCGATTCCGGATGCACGCCGGGCTCCTCGAGATAGCCTTCGAACTGGCCGCGCACGACGTCGTCCGGCGTCAGTGTCCGGATCGCCTTGATGACCTTCAGCTTCTCGGCGATCAGGTCGTCCGGATCCTGCCCGGCCGGGGCCTCCATGGCCAGAAAGATCATGACGTTCAGCAAATGGTTCTCGATGACGTCGCGGATGCAGCCCGTCTCGTCGTAGAACCGGCCCCGCCCGTCGACGCCGAAATCCTCCGCCATCGTTATCTGCACGCTCTCCACGTGATTCCGGTTCCAGATCGGTTCCGGCCAGGAATTGGCGAAGCGGAAATAGAGAAGGTTCTGTATCGCCTCCTTTCCGACGAAATGGTCGATGCGGAAGATGGCCTTTTCGTCGAAGACGAGGTGAAGGACCCGATTGAGCCAACGGGCCGAGGCCAGGTCGCGGCCAAAGGGCTTTTCGACCATCAGTCGCGCGTTGCCGGCGGCCTCGGCCTGTTCGAGGCCCTGGATGACCGGCTCGAACATGCTCGGCGGAATGGCGAGGTAATAGAGCGGACGGCCCCTTTCGCCGAGCGCGTCCCGAAGCTTCTCGAATGTCGACTGGTCGCGATAGTCGCCGCTGACGTAGTTCATCAGCCCGGCAAGCTTGTCGAACACCTTGTCGTCGACCTTGCCGACGGCCTTCTCGATGCCGTCGCGGGCCCGCTTGCGCAGCTTGTCGACGGACCAGTCGTCGAGCGCCACGCCGATCACCGGCTCGTTCAGGGTGCCGCGCCTGACCATGGCGTAGAGCGCGGGAAAGATCTTCTTGTGCGACAGGTCTCCTGTCGCGCCGAAAAGGACGAGCGCGTCCGAACGGGGTGGCTGCATCTTCTTCTCCTAGTCCTTTTTCTCGACGTGACCGCCGAAGGCATAGCGCATCGCGGAGAGGAGCCGGTCGGCAAACTCGGATTCGCCACGCGAGGAGAAGCGCTGGAAGAGCGCCGAAGAAAGGACCGGGACCGGTACGCCGGTGTCGATCGCAGCCTTTACCGTCCAGCGGCCCTCGCCGGAGTCCGACACGCGACCTTCGAAGCCGGCAAGGCTGGAATCGCCCTTCAGCGCTTCCGCCGTCAGGTCGAGCAGCCATGATCCGATGACGCTGCCGTGGCGCCAGACCTCCGCGACGGCGGCGACGTCGAGGTCGAAGCGATAATATTCCGGATTTCCAAGCGGAGCCGTCTCCGCGTCGGCCGCCTGCCGGTCGTCGCCGGCATTTGCCGCCTTCAGCACGTTCATCCCCTCGGCGTAGGCGGCCATGACGCCGTATTCGATGCCGTTGTGAACCATCTTGACGAAGTGGCCGGCGCCGGTCGGGCCGCAATGCAGATATCCCCTTTCGGCGGTCGTCCGGCCTTCGCCACCGGGGGCGAGCGATGCCAGGACCGGGTCGAGGTGCCTGACGGCTTCGTCCGGCCCGCCGATCATCAGGCAGTAGCCGCGGTCAAGGCCCCAGACGCCGCCGCTCGTCCCGACGTCGACGAAATGGATGCCGGCGGTGCCGATGCGCGCGCCCGTATCGATGGCGTCGCGGTAGTAGGAGTTGCCGCCGTCGACGATGATGTCGCCGGGCTCAAGCAGCGTCGCGAGCCGGTCCACGTTTTCGGCAACGATCCCCGCTGGCAGCATGAGCCAGCTCGTGCGCGGCTTCTCCAGGAGGCTGGCGAAATGCTCGATGCTGTCGGCACCCCGCGCTCCTTCCTCGACCAGCTCCTGGACGCTGTCGGCGTTGATGTCGTAGACGACGCATTCATGGCCGGCGCGCAGAAGCCGGCGCACCATGTTGGCGCCCATCCGGCCAAGGCCGATCATCCCGATTTGCATGGCACTTTCCCTTGCTGGTTCGTCCGGTCTTCATTCTGAGTTAGGCGGGTTGCGCCTGGTGTCAGCCGCCTTCGTGTTCGACAGTGACCGAAAAATCGGCATTCTCCCAATGTTCGCTTTCCGGCCAGTAGAGGGTGAAGGCGATGACGGTCCCCGGCGAAGCGGTGTCCACCGGCAGGTCCGCGAGGTGGAATCCGTAGCCGTTCGCCCTTGTCGGCGTGTCATGCGCCGTTTTCCATCCGTCGACGCTCCAATGCACCATCGCTGGTGCGAAGACCTCGACTCGCAGGCGCTTGCCCGCCGGCATGGAGCGGGTCTTGTTGTTGAAGCGCCAAGGCTGGACCGGTGAAACGGTCTTCTTCTTCACGTAACGTTCGACGCACTGGGGCGGCATGTCGAAGACGGCGCCGTCGCGGATCGACCTCAGCAATTTCACGTGTTCGGCGTGCGCCCAGACCAGCGGCATTGCGCTGCCTGAGGGCTGGCCGAGGAAAAGCTCGCGCTCCGGCAGGTCGGCC
The DNA here is from genome assembly GCA_963760965.1 of uncultured Alphaproteobacteria bacterium. Lineage (GTDB taxonomy): Bacteria > Pseudomonadota > Alphaproteobacteria > Rhizobiales > Rhizobiaceae > Pararhizobium_B. Next base: position 72,394 of record CAVXEW010000008.1, on the reverse strand, counting down.
CCGTCCCAGACCTGTTCGGGAAGCAGGCCGCCCGAACCGGCCGATGCCTCCATGGTCGCCAGCAGCGCCCTGGCGGCATCCGGGCGTCCGGCGGCCAGTTCGTAGTGGGCACGCTCGCCGGCCAGCAACGGCCATGGCCGGCCGATGCCGGTGCCGTCGAAAGGGGCGCCGTCGGCATGCTCGCCGTAGCCGTCGCCGGTATAGCGATACCAGAGGGGCCCCTGCGGGAGGTCGCACTTGAGATGGGCGTCGATAACCTTGACGGTGCCGGTCATGCGGGGGTCGTCGGCGGCCCGCAAGCCGAAGCGGACGAGCGCCAGCGCGTCGGGACTGACGACCCGGGCCGTGGGGAGACGGCTCTCGGAGGGCGGTCGGTTCTTGATCGGCACGAAGCCTTCGGAGGGCAAGGCTCCGTCGGCGACTTCCGGCGGGGCGATGCGCACGTAGTATCCGGAGACGCCGAGCTTCCTGCAGACGTCATCGCCCGCGACGAATGTCCAGCGTTCGATCTGGTCGTTCCAGGCGTCCGCGGTCTCCCGCAGGTAGCGTGAATGCTCGTGCCGGAGGAAGGCGTCCAGAATGTCGGCGGCGGCAAGCAGGGCGGAGATCTCCACGGCGAGCGTGAAGGGCGAGAAGCCACCGTCCTCCTCCCACCTGTCCTGGCCGGTGACAGGCCCGTTGCGGACGATGAAGCCGGCGGCCTTCTCGATCATCGGCAGATAGGATTCGAGCTCGCTGCCCCCGAGGCTGCCCTGGCGCCGGAGCGCGTCGGCGAGCAGGACCGGAAAGGCGCACTCATCCAGCTGGATTCCGGACCAGTAAGGCGCGCCGTCGAGCCAGGCGTTCTGCGGCCAATGCCCGTCGACCTCCTGGATGGTGCGCAGGTAGTCGAGGATCCAGAGAGCATCTTCGTCCGCACCCGCGGCCAGGAAGCCGCCCGCGGTCTCGACGAGATCCCGCGGCCAGACGAGGTGGTAGCCCCCGAGATCCTCGTCGCCCTTTTCGAAGCCCCAGGGGATCGAGAGAGAAGCGACCGCCGGGCCCTTGAACGACAGAGGCCGGTGGGCTGCGAGCACCGCAGTCGAAATCCTGTAGCGGTTCGGGTGCGGCAGCTCGCCCCGGGGCTCGTCGAGCGGTTGCAGCTTCTCCTGCCAGGCCCGCCATCCCGCGACGTATGCCTTCTCGGCCCTCCCATAGCCGCCGAGCATGCTGGCGCGGGCGTTGTAGGCGGCTTCCTTCGGCCGCTCCCCAAACCCGAGTGCGAGCAGGAAACGGCCGGCCCGGCCGGAGAGGCCGATTTCTCCCGTGAGCGCCACGTTGCCGTCGTCGGCACGTTTCTGGTCGGGATCGATATGGCCTGTCGAGCGGAGCTGGGTCCAGCCATCCGAAACACCGACGTAGCCGGCGGTGGCGGCCGAAAAGCCGACCGAGCACGCGAGTGCAAGGCAAATGCCGTAGCTGCCCGACGCGAAGAGCATGGTATCGCCCTTGTAGTCGTCGATCCAGGCCGTGTTGTGCATGCCCGCGTTGACGAGATGCGGTGCGACGAGGGCGTAGAGCCGCAAGTCCCCGGCCGACGCCCGGCCGGGCGTGAAGACCGTGTCCTGCAGCACGGTTTCCCGGTCCGGGTCGACGAGGAAGCGCTTCTCCATGGAATATCGTCCATCGAGTGCGGCATTGGTCACGCGGTAGGCGGGAACGCCGTCCTCGATCGGCTCGATCCGGCTTTCGGCGTGCCGCTTCTCCTCCGAGAAATAGCCGTTCGGGCCTGTCACGAGAAATCCCAGATCGCGGATGCAGGCGGTGTCGACGCGCGGATAGTAGACCTCGTTCAGGATGCCGTGGCTCAACGTGAACCAGACGCGGCAGGAGGCCGAGAGGGCCGTTCCTACGCCGCTCTTGGCGCTTGAGGTCCAGCGCGGGGCAATGCCTCGGGACAAGCCGTCGGTCGAACCGGTCATCGGCGTTCGCACCCTCCGTTTCGCCCGGCGGGCGGAGCACATGCGCTGCCTTGCCCAAAGCCGTTCGATGGTCCCTCTCGATGTCGCACGCCCCGGGGCAGGGGTCAATTCGGCCGGGCCCGCGACATAAGGCGCGGCCGGTTGGCCGGCATTGTGCGCTCCAGCATGCCGCCCGCCGGCTCAGACACTTTCGCAACCGCGAAAAACACTGTATGAGCCCCGCATAAGTGACAGGCGCGCCCGGGAGGCGGCGCCCGCCGAGACCCCGAAGAGATCAAGAATGACCTTGCGCAACATCGCGATCATAGCCCATGTCGATCATGGCAAGACCACGCTCGTCGACGAGCTCCTCAAGCAGTCCGGATCGTTCCGCGAGAACCAGCGCGTGGCGGAACGCGTCATGGACTCCAACGAGCTCGAGAAGGAACGCGGCATCACCATCCTTGCCAAGGCGACGTCGGTCGTCTGGAAGGACACGCGCATCAACATCGTGGATACGCCCGGCCATGCCGATTTCGGCGGCGAGGTGGAGCGCATCCTGTCGATGGTGGACGGTGCGATCGTGCTGGTGGACGCCGCCGAGGGGCCGATGCCGCAGACGAAGTTCGTCGTCGGCAAGGCGCTGAAGGTCGGTCTTCGACCGATCGTCGCGATCAACAAGATCGACCGCCCCGACGCCCGTGCGGACGAGGTCGTCAACGAGGTCTTCGATCTCTTCGCCGCGCTCGACGCGAGCGACGAACAGCTCGATTTCCCGATCCTCTATGGTTCGGGCCGGGACGGCTGGATGAACACCGACCCCGCCGGGCCGAAGGACGAGGGGCTGGCGCCGCTTCTCGACCTCGTCCTCGAACACGTACCGCACCCGACGGTCGGAGAGGGCCCGTTCCGGATGATCGGCACGATCCTCGAAGCCAACCCGTTCCTGGGCCGCATCATCACCGGCCGCATACATTCCGGCTCCGTCCGGCCCAACCAGGCGGTGAAGGTGATCGGCCAGGACGGCCACCTGATCGAAAACGGCCGGATCTCCAGGATCCTCGCCTTCCGCGGCATCGAACGGCAGCCGATCGAGGAGGCCCAGGCCGGCGACATCATCGCCATCGCGGGCCTGGCGAAAGGCACCGTTGCCGACACCTTCTGCGATCCTTCCGTCAACGAGGCCCTGACGGCGCAGCCGATCGATCCGCCGACAGTCACGATGTCTTTCATCGTCAACGATTCTCCGCTCGCAGGCACCGAGGGAGACAAGGTGACCTCGCGCGTTATCCGCGACCGGCTTTTCAAGGAGGCGGAGGGCAACGTCGCGCTGAAGATCGAGGAGTTGGCGGAGAAGGACTCGTTTTATGTCTCCGGCCGTGGCGAGCTGCAACTTGCCGTCCTGATCGAGACGATGCGCCGCGAAGGCTTCGAGCTTGCCGTCTCGCGGCCGCGCGTGGTGATGCGGAAGGACGAGGACGGGCAGACGCTGGAGCCCGTCGAAGAAGTGGTGATCGATGTCGACGAGGAGCATTCCGGCGTCGTCGTTCAGAAGATGTCGGAGCGAAAGGCCGAGATGGTCGAGTTGCGGCCGTCGGGCGGAGACCGCGTGCGGCTTGTCTTTCATGCGCCGACCCGCGGGCTGATCGGCTACCAGTCGGAACTGCTGACCGACACGCGCGGTACGGCAGTGATGAACCGGCTGTTCCACGACTACCAACCCTTCAAGGGCGAGATCGGCGGGCGGGTCAACGGCGTGATACTGTCGAACGATTTGGGCGTTTCCGTCGCCTACGCCATGTTCAACCTGGAAGACCGTGGTCCGATGATCATCGACGCCGGCGAGAAGGTCTACGAAGGCATGATCATCGGCATTCACAACCGCGACAACGACCTCGAGGTCAACGTCCTGAAAGGCAAGAAACTGACCAACATGCGTGCGGCCGGCAAGGACGAAGCCGTCAAGCTGACCCCGCCGATCCGCATGACACTCGAAAGAGCGCTTTCCTGGATCCAGGACGATGAACTGGTGGAGGTGACGCCGAAGTCGATTCGCCTGCGCAAGCTCTACCTCGATCCGCACGAGCGCAAGCGCTTCGAGCGCGGCAAGGTGGCGAGCGCGGGATGACGGGATGAACCGTCCCGGGCCGCACCGGATCCCCTAGCCGCCGGAGCGGTTTCGATCGGGCCGCCTCCAAGTGGCGGGAAAGCCGACGTTCCTCCCCCGCTTGACCTCGGGAACGACCGCGCCGTCGAGGCGGGCGCGACGGCAAGGTTGGTCGGCTTGGTTTAATCCGCAAGCATCTTGGCTTCGTTGCCGCATCGTGCGTCGGTGGTCCGGCCGTCTGGTCTGCAGCCCTTTCCCCGGGCCCTGCTTCACCTATCTCCCTTTTTCAGGGCTGGCGGTGCGATTTCCCGCACCGGTGCGCTTGCAGAGAAAGGGGCACGGGACGGATGGGGGCGGACGCAACCCGAGACGGCGAGGCCGGAAAGGCGGAGGGAGGCGCAGCCGCGCGGCTCTTCGCACTGGTCGCGGGCAGGGACGAAGCCCGGCTCGGCCGCGACATGCCGGAAAGTCAGCGCCGGACGCTTCCCCGCAATTTCTTCGCTCAGGTGGTCGCAAGTTCCTTGTCGAAGAGCGGCGATGTGCTTGCGGACCCAAAGATCATATTGCCCTGGCTGATCGGAGCTGTCGGGGCGCCGGCCTTTTTCATCGGCTTTCTGGTGCCGTTGCGCGAGTTGCTTGCGCTGCTTCCCCAGGTTCTGATCGGGCGGGGCATGCGCAGGTTTCCCGTCCGGAAATGGTTCTGGGCGATTTCCAGCGTCGTCGAGGGTGCGTGTGTGCTGGCGATGGGTCTCGCCGGGCTGCTCGGGATGCGAGGCGCGGCCGCCGGCTGGACCATCATCGCCTTGCTGGCGGTCTTCAGCATTGCCCGCGGCGTCGCCTCGGTGGCTTCGAAGGACACGCTCGGCAAGACGATCTCGAAGGGGCTGCGGGGCAGGGTCAGCGGCTATGCGGGGACTTTGGCCGGCATCGTCGCGAGCGCCGTCGGACTGGGGCTCGTGCTGATGCCGCAGGCGGCACGGCCGGAGTGGCTTCTTTACGTTCTGGTTTCCGGCGCCGGCCTGACCTGGTTCCTCGCGGCTGCGGTCTTTGCCCTTGTGGTCGAAAGGCCGGACCCGAGTGGGGGCGAACGCCCGCTCCGGCACGTTCTGCGCGATCAGATGGCCCTGCTGGGTGGCGACCGGGAATTGCGGAAATTCATCATCGCGCGGGGCCTGATGATCTCGACAGCGCTCGTCGGGCCGGTCTTTGTCGGCCTTGCGGAAAAGGGCAGCGCCACGTCGCTCGGGACGCTCGGAGGGCTGGTGATTGCTTCGGGCATCGCGAACCTGTCGAGCTCATGGCTCTGGGGAGCGTTCGCCGACCGCTCGAGCCGCACGACGATGGCCGCGGGCGGGGCACTGTGTGGCATGCTCGGCCTGGCGGTACTGGCGGCAATCCACCTGTTTCCCGAGCTTGGCGGCAGTACCACCTTCTTCGCGCTCGCCGTCTTCGTTCTCTACGTGGCCCACTCCGGAGTCCGCATCGGCCGAAAGACGCAGGTCGTCGACCTTGCGGGTCGAAGCACCAGAAGCGAATATGTGGCGCTCGCCAATACTGTGATCGGTGTCCTGCTCCTGATCGTCGGGTCGGCAGTCGGTCTGCTGATAGCGCTCGGCTTGCAGATCGCCCTTTTCGTGCTTTCGGCGACGGCACTGATCGCGAGCTTCATGGCTGCCCGCATGGCGAACGTTCAGGCGCGGGATTTTCGGGAGGGAGGCGGCTAGCCCAGGCCGGATACAAGAAGAGCCTGCCGCGGGAGGAGGATGCGGCAGGCTCTCAATGTAGGGCCGGCGATTGGGAGGAGGAGTATCACCGGCCTGCATCTAGCGGTGCGGGAGGAGGTGCACCGCTTCGATGAGGTGAATATACACGTTCTCGAACCGATGAGTATGCATTTTGCTTCAATGCAGCATTGCAAATGTTGCAATGCAGAAAATCACGGTATCCGGGCGCGCCGCTCGTCCCCGGCAGGCCAGGAAGCCAGGGCGGCGCACATGCCGGCGCCGATCGACCGGATCTGGAGGAGAGGCGGCGCGTAGATGGGCGTTACGCTTTCGGCAACATGTCGCCTCGGCGCGGCGATCGCTGCGTGGCTTCTGATGGCGGGCCTCCCGGCTCCCTGTCAAACGTCTGGGCCGCAGCCGCAACAACAGGGGCGGGTGCCAAGGCTTTCCATTTCCGGCTACCGGGCGAGCCAGGCGCAGGCATATCAGGTGGCCATGGCGAGATACGACGGTCTCATGCTTACCCGGCCGGGTGCGCCCATGGTCGTCATTCCTTCGGTAGAGCGGTTCGTCTGGACCTGGGAGAACAAGTCGGAACGCGTCCAGCGCATAGGCAGCGGTCTCTTTCGGATCTCCGCGAACGATTGCCTTTCGCGCTTTTGCAGGCAGGTCTCCTGCACCGAGGTCGCCTGGCCGATCTTTCAGTGTTCCGACAACAGCCCGCGCGTCATGTCCATCCCTGATCCGAAAACCGTCGTGTTCGGGAATTCCACCTACAGCCAGGTCGCGTCCCCGCAGTAGAGCCGGCTCGAGCCCGACCCCGGGCGAGCGACCGTCATGCGCTTGCGCCTTGCGACGGGCAAGAGGGTAAACGAAATATTGACGTTTGGCGCCGAGGCTGCAGAAGGCCTCGCCGGCCCGGGCGGTACAGCCGTTCCGGGTGCGTTTGCGCGTCCCCGGGCCGGCTTGTCCTGCTGTGGCGGATTGGCCACGCGAGTCCGGCAAAAACCACCTCCGCATCAAGATCGATGATTGCTTCCAATCAAGTCATGTTACATTGCGCAACATGATTTGAGGGATGACTCGCAGTGATTCTAGTCGGCAAGTTGCGACACGCGATCCTGAAGCGTACCGGCGGCGCGGGGCCCGGCCTCCAGCTGTCGCCGGTCTCCTCCATGCTCAGTTTCTGGGGCCTCATGCGCGCCTACTGGTTCTCCGACCGCTGGAAGGAGGCGTGGACGCTGACGGTGGCGATCGCACTCCTGACGGCATTGTCGAGCAAGTCGGGGGTCTGGTTCGCCGAAGCATCTGGAAGCCTGGTCAACGCCATCGCCACTTTTCACGATCCGGGCACGAAGGCGCCCGTGGAGGCCCTGTTCAGCAATGCGGGCACGCTTCTGCTGATCGTGATCCTGAAGGACGCGGGCTTCACGGGCGTCCGCGATCTCGTATCGACCACCCTGCACAGGAAGTGGCGCGACTGGCTGAACAGCCGGTTCAACGAGGCGCTGCTCGACGACAACCATACGCATTTCCATGTCCAGCACGGCTCGAGCGAGAGCGGAGAGGTTCCCGACAACATCGACCAGCGCGTGCAGGAATTGATCAAGGGCATGACCGGCGGTGCGATCGGCCTTGCGATGGGCGTCATGGCCGTCACCTCTTCTCTGTTCTTTGTCGGCCAGAAACTTCTGCAGACCTCGAGCCCGGTGGAGGGGCTGGCATTTCTCGGGGCATACGGCAGCGCCGTGCTCGCCTTCGTGGCGGTCGCGATATACGTCCCGCTGAACACGTGGATTGCCGTCAAGCTCGGCGGCCTGCTCGAAAAGCTGAACGTCGCCCTGCAGCAGGCCGAAGGCGGCTACCGAGCGGAGCTGACGACGCTTCTCAGGCGCAGCTTCAACGTTGCCGCGGCGCGGGGCGAGGAAGTCCAGAAAAGCATGCACGAGCGGCTCTATTCCGACATCGACCACACCTGGTCCCGGATCAACGTCGTCAATGCGACCTACCTGTCGTTCCTGCACATCTACAGTTTCGTCGGCGACCGGCTCGTCGCCTACGGACCCGGGCTCGTCCCGTTCATCGCCGGGCGGATCGACCTGAAGAGCTACGTCACCGGCGCCGAACTGGTCGCGTCCCTGATCCATCAGTGCTCCTGGTTCATTCAGGTGATGCCGGCGATCGCAACGCTCAGGGCCAACAGCCGGCGCGTCCTGGATGTCGCCGAGGCGATCGAAAAGGTGCAGATGCCGCGCGAATTCTACCAGAGAACCGGCCATTCCGACTTCCGGCACCTCAGCCAGGACGCGAAGTTCGGCCTGACGGTGCGCGATCTGGAGCTTTCGCACAGCGGCTTCGACCAGTCGCCGTTCCTGCGCAGCGCGCACCTCCAGTTCAAGCGAGGCGAATGGACCTACGTGAAGGGAGAATCCGGCTGCGGAAAGACCTCGCTCATCCGCGCGATAAACGGCCTTTGGCCTCACGGCTCGGGTGCTATCGTCGCGCCCCGCGGGGTCGACGCATTCTACGCCTCGCAGGAGATCAAGCTGCCTTCCGTTTCCCTGAAGGCGCTGGTGTGCTTGCCCGAGCGGCCCGACGGTCACGGCGACGCCCGGGTCGCGTGGGCGCTGGCGGAGGCCGGGCTCGGCGAATTCGCCGGCGATCTCCACGAGGAGGGCCGCGAGGGCAAGGCCTGGGACCAGATGCTTTCGGGCGGGCAGAAGCAGAAGCTCGTGGCCGCGCGAATTCTTCTGCACCAGCCCGGCCTTCTGTTCCTGGACGAGGCGACGGGAGCGCTCGATCCCGAGGGGCGGGTGGCGTTTCACCAGGCAATCAAGGACAACTGTCCCGACATCACCGTGATCAGCGTGATGCACGAGCAGGCCACGCCAAAGTCTGCGACGGGCGAGGAGTTCTACGACAGCGTACTGACGATCGAGGGCGGCAGAACAACGAAGAAGCCGATCGTGCCGCCATTGCCTGCGGAGATCATCTCGGTACTGCAGGGCGGCGAGGCGGCCGAAGCGGGGCGCCGCGGGTACTCGCGCGTGCGCCAGTAGGCGCCGTATCCGCCGCAGTTCCCGCGCCGGGCAACCGGACTAGCTGCCTTCCGGCAGGAACGCCACACGCGTCCCGTCGGCCGCCTTCCGGAGATAGGCTGCGTACTCCGCCCAGCACTTGTGGCCCTTGGGAAGAAGGCCGTATTCGATCCGGCCGACGGCGGCTTCGGGCACGAAGACCATGGTCGTCGCCACGGGCGTCAGGCTGGCGCCGCGACCCGATTTCAGTGTCGTCATCACGCCATACATCTCCCCGCCATTGATTGCCGGGCGCGAGGCAATGATCAGACGGTGCTGGCCCGAGACGTTGGTCGCCAGGTAGACATGGTCGGAAAGGCCCGGAACGGAAACCGGGCCCTCATGGGTGAAGGACCTGTCGAGCCGATCGGACTCATGGAAGACCAGGCAGGACAGGTCGCTGCTCCAGCCGATATCCGTGCAATAGGCGAAGATGGCATCGGCATCGCTGAACGACGGGCGCAACGTGACATAGCGGCCCTCCAGCCAGGCGACCGAGCTGCGCGAATATCCGCCGAGGTCGCGCGGAGCGAAGTCGCTGGCCTGGTTGCGGAAGGCCGGCCCGTCCGGTCCGCGGAGGCGGATGCCGAGTGCATTCTCGAGCCGGACCAGCGTCGCCAGCGGAACGCGCCCGTGGCCCCGCAGGGCCTTCTCCAGCGTCGAGAGGCTGATCCGGGCCTCGTCGGCAAGCAGCTGGCGCGACATGCGGCGCCTGGCCAACTCCTCGCGGATGCGAGCGGCAAGCAAAGGGTACCGGCCATCGGTGTGTTCGATCGTGTTTTCCGGCATGCCTTCCCCCCGTGGCGCGAACCGCCCGCTTCCTTCACGTATCCGGACATCGGGATGCGGAGCAAGCCAACCGGAGGCGGGCGTCGGCAGAAGGTTAGCAAAGACCTAACCGGCGGTGACTGCCCGGGCCGCCTGCAAATTCTTGCCGGAGCAACGCCAGCACTTGCGAAGCGCGGGCTGCGCTGCCTCCGGGAAGCGGCGAGGCAAGACAGGCTAGGCTAGGCGGGAGGACGGGTGCCCTCCCGCACGCTCGGCAAGGCGTCCCCGGCGGCAAGCCGCCGGCGCGCGGCGCGAACGGTGTTCTCCATCAGGCAGGCGATCGTCATCGGTCCGACGCCGCCCGGCACCGGCGTCATGGCCCCGGCGACCTCCCGGACCTCGCTGGCAACGTCGCCGACGACGCGGTAGCCGCCTTCGGGCCGGGGCATCCGAGTGGTGCCCACGTCGACGACAATGGCTCGCGGCTTCACCCAGTTCGCCCTTACGAGGCCCGGCTTGCCAACGGCCGATACGAGTACGTCGGCGCCGCGGCAGACGAACGGAGTGTCGCGCGTGTGGACATGGGCCTGCGTGACCGTGGCGCGCTCGGAAAGCAGGAGCGAGGCCATGGGCTTTCCGACGATGTTCGAACTGCCGATGACGACGGCATGGGCGCCGGTGAGGTCCGGGATCACCGACTTGATGATCTTCAGGCAGCCGAGCGGCGTGCACGGGATGAGCCCTTCGCTGCCCTGGGAAAGCAGGCCGGCATTGAGTGCGTGGAGCCCGTCGACGTCCTTCGCCGGATCTACCGCCGCCATGACGCGCAGCGTATTGATGTGAGCAGGTAGCGGCAGCTGGATCAGGATGCCGTCGATGTCGTCGCGCCCATTGAGGTCGGCGATCTCCGCCAGGATGTCCGCTTCCGGCGTCGCATCGGCAAAGGCACGGACCTCGCCGCGAATGTCCAGCTCCGATGCCGCGCGGGTCTTGCTGCCGACATAAAGGTGGCTGGCCGGATCGTCGCCGACCAGGATCACCGCGAGTCCCGGGCGTCTTGGAAGGCTCGCCAGTTCGCCGCGAAGCTGGCGCATCATGTCGGCGGCCAGGCGCTTTCCGTCGATGATTTCTGCGGTCATTGCGAGCTCCTTGCCTTGGGATATTTCGGCCGTCTCGCGCAGCTTGCGGATCGAGCGAGGTCGGGCCCTCGAGGCGAAAATCGCCGATAGCGCGAAACGGCGCGTGTCCGTTGGCGACATTCTGGCGACAAACGAGCCAGCGCAAGTCGATGTGCTGCGGCCGATGCAAGGGGAGGGTGCCGGCGACTGGGCCAAAGGCCGGTACCATCAAAATTCCCTGTTCATGCGGCAAGGGAACAGTGGCCCGGCTCGGCCGGCGGCACTATTGTCGCGGCCTCGACCTTCCCGGGCCCGGAACAGGCATCATGACGGAATTGAAGCAGATCGCAGAAACCATCGCCGGCGAGATCGGCGCGAGCCGGAAGCAGGTCGAAGCGGCCGTCGGGCTGCTCGACGCGGGTTCAACGGTTCCCTTCATCGCGCGCTACCGCAAGGAGATGACGGGGGGCCTCGACGACGTACAGCTGCGCCTCCTCTCGGAGCGCCTGGCCTATCTGCGCGAACTCGCCCAGAGGCGGGACGCCGTCGCAAGTTCGATTCGCGAGCAGGGCAAGCTGACGGAGGATCTGGAGGCAAGAATCGCCGCCGCCACGACAAAGGCCGAACTCGAAGACATCTACCTGCCCTACAAGCCAAAGCGCCGGACCCGGGCGCAGATCGCACGCGAGCGTGGCCTGGGGCCGCTCGCTGACGGCATTCTTGCCGACCGGAGGGCGGATCCGGCAGCACTGGCCCGGCAGTTCCTGTCGGATGACGTCCCCGACGTGAAGTCGGCCCTCGACGGAGCTCGAGACATCCTGGGCGAGCAGTTCTCCGAAAACGCCGAACTGATCGGCCGTCTTCGATCCCACATGCACCGGCATGCGGTGCTGAGATCGCATGTGATCGAGGGCAAGGAAGAGGCGGGCGCCAAGTTCGCCGACTATTTCGACCATTCCGAACGCTGGGCGGCCGTGCCGGGCCACAGGGCGCTGGCCATGCTGCGGGGGCGGAACGAGGAAGTGCTTTCTCTCGCCATCGAGGTCGATGGGGACAGTTCCACGCCCGTCCAGCCGGTCGTGCGGATGGTGGCGCAGGCGTACGGAATAGGGAGCGAGCTTCCGGGCGACCGCTGGCTCATGGAGGTCGCCGGATGGGCGTGGCGTGTCAAGCTTTCGCTCCACCTGTCGCTGGACCTGATGCGCGACCTGCGCGAGCGGGCCGAAGAGGATGCGATCCAGGTCTTCGCGCGCAACCTGAAGAACCTGCTGCTTGCGGCCCCTGCCGGGACGCGGCCGACGATGGGGCTCGATCCCGGCATCCGCACGGGCGTCAAGGTCGCCGTCGTCGACGGCACCGGCAAGCTTTGCGCGGCGACGACGGTCTATCCGTTTCCGCCGCGCAACGACGTCAAGGGCACGCAGGCGCAACTCGCGTCGCTGATCCGCGAGCACAAGGTGGAACTGGTCGCGATCGGCAACGGCACCGGCAGCCGCGAAACGGAGAAGCTCGTCGCCGACATGCTGGGGCACATGCCGTCGCCGAAGCCGCTGAAAGTCGTCGTCTCGGAGGCGGGCGCCTCCGTATATTCGGCCTCGGAAACGGCGGCCAGCGAGTTCCCGGACCTTGACGTATCCCTGCGCGGCGCCGTGTCGATCGCCCGCCGGCTCCAGGATCCGCTGGCGGAGCTGGTCAAGATCGAGCCGAAAGCGATCGGTGTCGGACAATATCAGCACGACGTGGACCAGTACCGGCTGGCAAGATCCCTCGATGCGGTGGTGGAGGACGCGGTGAATGCGGTCGGCGTCGATCTGAACACGGCCTCGGCACCGCTGCTTGCCCGCGTCTCGGGTCTCGGCGCCTCGATCGCCGAGGCAATCGTGCTGCATCGGAACCTCAACGGACCCTTCTCGTCGCGCCGGCAATTGCTCGACGTGGCGCGGCTCGGCCAGCGGACCTTCGAGCAATCCGCCGGGTTCCTGCGCATCCGCGACGGGACCGAGCCGCTGGACGCCTCGGCGGTGCATCCGGAAGCCTATGGCGTCGCACGCAAGATCGTCGCCGCCTGCGGCCGCGATGTCCGCAGCCTGATGGCCGACAGCGCATCTCTCAAGGCCCTGGATCCGCGGGTCTTCGTCGATGACCGCTTCGGTCTGCCCACCGTCCGCGACATTATTTCGGAGCTGGAGAAGCCCGGCCGGGACCCCCGGCCCGCTTTCAGGACGGCGACCTTCGCGGAGGGCGTGAACGACATCAGGGACCTGAAGCCGGGGATGGAGCTGGAAGGCACCGTGACCAATGTCGCCGCTTTCGGCGCGTTCGTCGACGTCGGAGTGCATCAGGACGGGCTGGTGCACGTCTCGCAACTCGCGGACCGCTTCGTGAAGGATGCGCACGAAGTGGTCAAGGCCGGCGACGTCGTGAAGGTCCGCGTCGTCGACGTCGACACCAGGCGAAAGCGGATCGGCCTGTCGATGCGCAAGGACGCAGGGACGGGCGCGGGCGGCGGCCGGGACGATGCCCGGACAGCGAGGCGGGCGAATCGTGACGCGGGAAGAAAGAAGGAGGCCGGAGGAGCGCTGGGCGCGGCCCTTGCGAAGGCCCTGAAGGAGAAATAGCGGCCACGGCGAAGCCGGGAAATCGATGCCGCCGCCGGCTAGCCTCGAATGCGTCGGGAGCGCCGGTTGTTTCGGTCCGTCGGCGTCTCTGCGCACGTCAACCTGAATCCCGTGGATTTTGTCGTCACATCGCTTATATTGCGCTGCGGTAGAACTGCGCGACCCAAGCGATTCGGACAGATCAGGCGATTTCTCCGCAATGGAAGGAGACGGCGATGGTTCTCTATCACGCGAGTTCGCGCGATGACCTGGCGCGCATCCTGTCGAACGGCATTCGCGTTCCGCCGCCGAGCGACGACTGCGCGCCGTCGATTCTGGCGTTCGAGGACTTCGACCGTGCCGCGGGCTTTGGAATGGACGCCTTCGGGCCCTCCTTCGCGATCGTGGAGATAAGGGGCGAGCACCGGACACAGACCTACGACGAAATGACAAGGGAGAAGCCCCATGCGCCCGCCGTCCCGGGCGCCCGGTTCATCCGGTCGAGCGTTCCACCGGACTGCCTGGCCGAGGCGGCTGCGTGATGCTGCCGATGCCGGGATGCGCGGAAGGTTCCGTGCAGGCGGCCTCGTCCGCATCGACCGGCGCGGTTGATGCCGCCGCGCCTTGCGAATGGAGATTTGAATCTCGATTGCCGGGCGGGATGGGCAGGGCCGAGGTGCGGGCAGTCGGCCGGTCCGGAGCATGAGACGGGTTTGCGGGTGAGATCGAAGCTTCGGCCTCGCCTCTCGTCAATCATCCAAAACCAGGGTTTCGACATGAAAACGAAATCGGCGCCGTCAGGCTACACGGGCATGCAGATCCTGCTCCACTGGGTCATTGCCGCGCTCGTGATCTTCCAGGTCATCTTCGGCGAAGAGATCAAGCCCGCCTACCGCGCGTTCCGCCGGTCCGTGGAACCAGCCGCGGCGGACCTGTTCAACGCCCGCATCCATGTCTATCTGGGCATCGCGGTTCTCGTTCTCGCAATCTGGCGGCTGGCCATCCGTTTCGTGCACGGTGTTCCTCTGCTTCCGGCTGACGAGAACCGGATGCTGAGATGGACCGCGACAGCCGCGCATGCCGTGCTCTATCTCGTCATATTCGGAATGCCGATCACGGGTATCGCCGCGTGGTATCTGGGCCTGCGCCAGCTCGGCGAACTGCACGAACTCGGCAAGCCCGTGATCATCGTGTTCGTTACGCTCCACGCGCTTGCGGCACTCTGGCAGCACTTCGTCGCCAAGAGCGACATACTGGTGCGCATGCTGAGGCCCGAACGCCCGTCCTGAGCTCTCCGCATGCCGATCCGGACGGCCTTCCGGCGGGCTTTCGTCGACCGGAGAAGGTTTCGATTTGTCTCGGCGACGAATTGCTGGTCTTCTGCGTGCGCCAAAGGAGAACGCCATGAGCCAACTCGCCCGCCGCACATGGGTGCCCGCGAAATGCGAGGCCCTCGTCCGGACGGTCGCCGGGAGAACCGCCGGCGCCGATTCCGACGAGATTGAAGAGCGGATAGAAGCACTGGTCCGGCGAAACCTGCAGATACACGACGAAGAGTGCTTCAATCTCAATCCGGCGACCAACGTCATGAACCCGGCCGCCGAGGCCGTGCTATCTCGCGGACTTGGAAGCCGTCCGTCGCTCGGCTATCCGGGGGACAAGTACGAGATGGGCCTCGAGGCCATCGAGGAGATCGAGGTCATCGCCGCGGAACTCGCCGCCGAGGTCTTTTCGGCGAAGCATGCCGAGATCCGGGTCGGATCGGGTGCGCTGGCAAACCTCTATGGCTTCATGGCGCTGGCGCGACCGGGAGATGACATCATCGCTCCGTCGGTCGCCATCGGTGGCCATGTCACCCATCATTCCGATGGCTGCGCCGGGCTCTATGGCCTGAAGACGCATCCCGCGCCGGTGGACGCGAACGGGTATACCGTCGATCTCGACGGCTTGCGCAGGCTGGCCCTCGAGGTCCGGCCAAGGGTCATCACCATAGGCGGCAGCCTCAATCTGTTCCCTCACCCCATCCGCGAGATCCGGAGCATTGCCGACGAGGTCGAAGCGGCGGTGCTGTTCGACGCCGCGCATCAGTGCGGCATGATCGCGGGCGGTGCCTGGCCGGATCCGCTGGCCGAAGGTGCCCACATCATGACGATGAGCACCTACAAGAGCCTGGGGGGTCCTCCCGGCGGCCTGATCGTGACGAACGACGCCGATATCGCCGAGCGGCTGGACAGGATTGCGTTCCCCGGGATGACGGCGAACTTCGATGCAGCCAAGTCTGCAGCTCTCGCCATCACCATGCTGGACTGGCGCGATCTGGGACGTGGCTACGCGCAGGCGATGACCGACCTTGCCCGGGAACTGGCAGGCGAACTCTCCAAACTCGGGCTGCCTGTCTTCGGCGCGGAAAGCGGCTTCACCAGTTCCCACCAGTTCGCCGTCGACGCCACCGGTTTCGGCGGCGGCCAAGCGGCGTCGAGGAAGCTGAGGAAGGCCGGCTTCCTCGCTTGCGGCATCGGACTTCCCCTCCCGCCCGTCGCCGGCGACATGAACGGGCTGCGCATCGGCACGCCGGAACTCGTGCGCAGGGGCGTCACGCCGGCGGATGCACCGGAACTCGCGGCGCTCATCGCCGAGGGACTGCGCGCAAACGCGCCGGAGGCCGTTGCCGGGCGCACTGCGTCGATGCGTGCCCGTTTCCGGGGTCTCCATCATGTCCGCGGACAACCGCAACCGGAGACGCTGGCGGAAGTGCGCGATGCAGTGCCTCCGTCGTGAGCAGGCCTCGGCGAATTGGGGCGGCCCGGATTTTTCGTTGGCCGAAGCAAGAACTGTGATAGCTCAGTGACGATGGCGCCCGATGGGCGGGCGCAACCGTTGTTCCGCCGGGCCGTGCAGTTCCCGAGCCGGCCTGTCCCTGTGTCCGGTACAAGGCCGGCTTCAACCTCCGTCAACACGAAGGATCGCGATGACAAGTCCGTTTCTCCCAGAATTGCCGCGATTCCTGGTCGAAGAGGCTGCGCGCCAGGCGCTGGCCGAGGACCTCGGCCGGGCAGGCGACATCACGAGTTGCTCCACCATCGCCGCCGAGGCCACCGCAGCCGCCACGATCGTGGCACGCGGGCCGCTCGTGCTGTGTGGCACGGGTTTCGCGCAGGCCGCCTGCCGGCTGCTCGATCCGGCGATCGACTTCGAGGCCCGTTCCGCCGACGGGGATCGCCTGGAGGAAGGCGCGGAGATCGCGCGGATTGCGGGGCGCGCTCGCGGCATACTCTCGGCGGAAAGGGTGGCTCTCAATTTCCTCAACCATCTGTCGGGCGTCAGCACCTACACCGCCGCCTTCGTCGACCGGATAGCGCATACCCGCGCGCGGATATGCTGCACGCGCAAGACGGTGCCCGGGCTTCGCGCGGCCCAGAAGTACGCAGTCCGGATGGGCGGCGGACACAATCATCGTTTTGGCCTCGATGATGCGATCCTCATCAAGGACAACCACGTCGCCGTGTGCGGCGGCATTGCGAAGGCGATCGAGCGGGCGCGCGCCTTCGCCGGCCATCTCGTCGCGATCGAAATCGAGGTCGACACGTTCGAACAGTTGCGCGAGGCTCTCGATGCCGGCGTGGAGGCCGTCCTGCTCGACAATTTTTCACCCGGCGACCTGCGCCGTGCCGTGGAGGCGACGGCTGGAGCGGCGAGGCTCGAGGCCTCGGGCGGCATTGGCTTCGACACAGTGGCAGCCGTCGCGGAAACGGGAGTGGACTACATCTCGACGTCGAAGATCACGATGGCGGCGCCGGCCGTGGACATCGCCCTCGACATCGAACTTCACGACTGAGAGTGCCGCCGCGGCGGACGAGGCGCGCGACTACGGAGCAACGCGAAAGACGGGGATTTCCTGATCCAGGCCTCTTGGCCGGGCTGTCTCCGCCTCGACATGGAAAGGTCTTAGCTGCTCGCTGACTCCTTCGGAGGCGTAGACGTCCTCGCTCAGGTATATCTCGTCAGCGTCCGCGAGATGCTGAACCCGTGCCGCGATGTTGACGGTCTGCCCGAAATAGTCGAGCCGGTCGTTCAGCGTCACGGCGATCGCCGCGCCTTTGTGCAGGCCGATCTTGAGGATCAGCGCCCTGTCCGATCCGCCACGATTGACGTCGCCGATCTCGCTTCGCATGGCGAGGGCGGCCCGGACGGCATGAGCCGGGTCGGGAAACACCGCCATGACCGCGTCGCCGATCGTCTTGATGATCGCCCCCTCGTTGCGCACCGTCACCTCGCGCAGGCGGTCGAAATGCTGCTGCACCAGGGAAAAGGCGTTGAGATCGCCGATCTGCTCGTAAAGCGCGGTCGAGCCCTTGAGGTCGGTGAAGAGCAGCGTGATGTCCTTGATGTTCAGACCCTGGCTCGCGAGCTCGGAGCCAAAGAGGTCGCGGAACGTCTGCGTAGCCAGGAGACGCTTGCCGGAGAGGAACGGCGCAAAGTGAAGCGGCGGCGGCTTGTCGATGCCCGGGGGCAGCTGCAGGATCGAGAAGGCCAGCCGCTTCTTTCCCCTGTTGGTGATGTCGAACCTCACCCGGCCTCGTGCCAAGGGCTCGCCGGCCGTGTCGCAGGCATCCTCGCTGCAATCGATCCGGTAGTGCCTTTCCCGCGGTGAAAGCGCCGGATCGACCGGGAGAAAGAAGGCAGCGTCGCCGTCCGGGCTCGTGCCGAGC
This sequence comes from uncultured Alphaproteobacteria bacterium, assembly GCA_963760965.1. Lineage (GTDB taxonomy): Bacteria > Pseudomonadota > Alphaproteobacteria > Rhizobiales > Rhizobiaceae > Pararhizobium_B. Next base: position 54,354 of record CAVXEW010000008.1, on the reverse strand, counting down.
AGGGCTCCGGCTTCGACATCGAAGGCCAGCTTCGTTTCCTCGCCGGGCTCCAGATAGGAAAACGCCTTCGCGATCGCCCGCTTGATGACGGTGAACGGCGTGCCGTCCGGCACGAGCCCTTCGATCGCCGACCTGTAGCGAAAGATGTAGTCGTCGGCCGGGAGCTCTTGCGGATCGTGGTACGCGATCCTGCGGATGTCCCGGGCCACGGTGAAACCGACAGCGATCTGATCGTCGAGCGCCGCATGGTAATCGACGTGGCACGTCTTGCAGCGGCAGTGGCTGTCGAGGTTGCGCAACGTGCGAAAGCTGTCGATCACGCAGGAACAGAGCGGGCAGAGGAGGAACCAGTTCATCTCGAAAAGGCCGAGCGCCGATGCGTGCAGAAAGAGATCGACCGACTCCGCCTCGGAAATCCCCTTCTCGGCCGAGAAGCTGCAGGGATTGATGCGGAACAGCGCTTCGTCATCGGCTGTCCGCATGTGACTCTCGAGCTTCGACACCACACGCGGAGCCCATGCGCGCGCCAACTCGAGCGCGGCGAGACGCTCGTCGAGAAGTCCTTCGGCAATTTCCGTCGACATCGCGGTTGCCTGTCCCGGGCAGCTTGCGCCGTCGGCATCCAGGCAAGTCCCGGACGCTACCCGCCGGCCCATCTTGCGCCTGCGGTCCGGTTTGGGCAACTCCTGCCTGGTCCCGACCGACGGCTCGCATGCGTTTACGTACGCGAGCTGCGTGCCGGGGCTCCCCCTACCGCTGCGGGAGGCGGAAGGAAGCCGCTGCACATGCCGCCGCCCGGCGTGCAATGGCACGCGCTGGCCGGGGGCAAAAGCCCCCATGCCAGCGCCTTGCTGCTCCCGCAATCGGGCCGGGCATCACTTCTTCACGTTCGTCCAGATCTGGTTCGTGATCTTGACGACGTCGGGCGGACAAGGGGGAACGAACTCCGGCTTCGGCGCTCCCTTCGGAGGGTCGATTTCCGGAGCGGTGGCAAAATCTTTCGGCAGGTATTGCAGACTGCCCTCGATGCCGTTGCTGTAGCCCGCAAACTCCGAAATCAGCGCGGCGTTTTCCGGATCCATGACGAAATTCTGAAAGAGCTTCGCGTTCTTCATGTCGGGAGCGTCCTTCAGGACCGCGACATTGTCCATCCAGCCTTCGATACCCTCCTTCGGGTAGGCGTACTTGATGGTCGGCACCTTCTTGCGCATGCGATAGGCCGCGCCGTTGTATGCCTCCGACGCGTCGACGTCTCCAGCCGTCATCTTGGCTATGGTCGAGTAGCTGAAGGTCTTCCAGGCGGGCTTCGCCTTGACCAGCAAGTCGTTGACCTTCTTCAACTCGGCGCGGCTCGGCGCGCTGTCGGTCGTGCAGCGGGGAATTCCGAGATAGCGCTCGGCTGCGGCCACGACGACCGCGGCGTCATCCAGCATGTTGATCTTGCCGCGCAGCTCTTTCGGCGGATCGAACAGGATCGCATAGCTGTCTATGTCACCCTTGTACTTCGCCGTATTGACCGCGAACGACGTCGTGCCGATCTGCCACGGCACGGTGTAGTGCCGGCCCTTGTCCCAGTAGATGTCGACATAGTCCGGCTTCACGTTCTTGAAGTTCGACATCTTGTCCGGTTCGGTCTTCGCCAGAAGCCCCTCGCCGATCATGATCTTCACCGCGTAGTCGGAGGGTACGACGATGTCGTAGCCGCTGTTTCCGGCGCGAACCTTCGACATCATCGTGGCGTTGGAATCGTAGTCGTCGAGAGTGACCTTTACGTCGTATTTCTTCGAGAACTTGTCGATCAGCTTCGGGTTGGTGTAGTTGCCCCAGTTGTAGATATGCAGCTCGCCGGCTGCGAACGCCTGGCCACTGGCGCACACCAGCGCGGCAACGGATGTCGCAAGCATCAATCGATGGATCATGGCAGGTTCTCCTCTTTGAATTCGCGCCTTCTTATCGGCGCTTCCGGGCGATCAGAAAAGATATCGATACGAAAGCGATCGAGACGAGCAGCAGGATCGTCGAGGTCGCGTTGATTTCCGGCGTCATGGGCTTGCGGGTCTGGTTCCAGATATAGAGCGGCAGAGTGGTCTGACCGGGCCCCGCAACGAGTTGCGTGATCGTGAAGTCGTCGAAGGAGACGATGAAGGCGAGAGCCATGCCGGAGAAGACGCCGGGAAGCAGCAGCGGCAAGGTTATGCGGAAGAAGGCGCGCGCCGGCGACGCGTAGAGGTCGGCGGCCGCCATGTCGAGCGTCAGGTCGAGATCCTGAAGACGTGCGCGGATCGGCAGGTAGGCGAAGGGAATGCAGAAGACCGTGTGGGCCAGTATGAGGTTTCCGATGCCGAGATTGAGCCCCACGGTTCCGGCAAGCAGGGCGAAGAATGACAGCGTCGCGACAGCGGTGACGATCTCCGGCACCATGAGCGGCATGTTCAGCACCATGAACGCGGCCGTCAGACCGCGCCAGGGCCTGACGCGGGTCATGCCGATCGCGGCAAGGGTCGAGACGGTGGTCGAGATCAGCATCGCGCTGACGGCGATGATCATCGTATTGCGCGCCGCCTCGTGAAGCCCCTCGTTGGCGAGCGCGACGCCGTACCATTTAAGGCTGAGGCCCTCCCAGTGCGAGACGATGTCGCCGCTGTTCAGAGAGAACACCATCAGGACCGTGATCGGCAGGTACAGCGCCACCAGGCAGACCATGGCGATGGTCCGGAAGCCCGGCTGCTCCCTTGCGTCCGATTCGACCTTGCGCCTAGCCACGCCGCGTTCCCCCGGAGGTGTTGCGCACGTAGAAATAGAGTGCCACGAGCACGACGGCCATCAGGATGAACGCCTGAGCGGAGCCGAGCGGCCAGTTCCGTCCTTCTCCAAACTGCTGTGCTATCAGGTCGCCGATCATCAGGTGGGTGCCACCGCCCAGTATGATCGGAGTGACATAGGCACCCAGCGCAGGAATGAAGACAAGCAGGGAACCTGCCACGATACCCGGCATCGACAGCGGAATGACGATTCGCCAGAGGATCCGCCGGCGTGTCGCGTATAGATCGTAGCCGGCCTCGACCAGCCGGAAGTCGAGCTTTTCCAGGCTCGAGTAGAGGGGGAGCACCATGAAGGGCAGGAAGGAGTAGAGAAGGCCGAGCACGATGGAGAAGTTGGTGTAGAGCATCGGAATCGGCCGGTCGATCAGGTGCAGCGCCATCAGGACATTGTTGATCAGGCCGTTGTCGCGGATGATGAACATGATCGAGATGTTTCGCACGAGCAGGTTCGACCAGAACGGGATCGTGATGAGGAGGACCCAGAGATTGCGCTGCGCGGGCGGCCGCGTCGCCATGAAATAGGCCGTCGGATAGCCGAGCAGCAGACAGATGGCGGTGGTGACGAGCGCGAAGGCAAACGACCGCAGATAGATCAGCAGATAGTCCGGAGAAAACTGCAGCGTGCCGGAGAAGATGTCGCGTTGAAAGAGGAAGCTGACATAGGCATCCGGCGAGAACTTCCAAACCACGCCACCATAGGGGCCCGGTTCGAGAAACGAGTAGATAAGGATCAGGGCAAGGGGAATTACGCCGAAGATGCCAATTATGGCGAGGGCGGGCATCGTCAGGCGCCGGTTGGCGCGAGCGGCGGACCTTTCGGCTTCGGCTTCCAGTTTCGAGGGCGGCGGTGTCGAGCGAGCCATCAGTCCCTCAGAACGTGCGCTGCGTTTTCGTCGAAGCGCACGCCTGCCCTGGAACCGATTTCGAATGCAACCGACGCGCGACTGTTCTGCCGGCGGACCATGAATTCCCCGCCTTCGTCGAGAGAGAGATGATAGTGCGTGTCCGTGCCGAAGTAGACGATGTTCGAGATGGTGCCCCTGAGCGTCGCCTCTTCCTCTGGCGCGATCACATCGGCATGTTCCGGCCGGACAACGACCGTGACCTTGCCGGTCGGCCTGAGCCTTTCCGGAAGGCCGGCGCGTATGATCTGCCCAGCGGGAAGCCTGACATCTGCCGAGGCATCGTCTGCCGAGACGACCTCCCCGGCGAGAAAGTTGGTGTCGCCGATGAAATCCGCGACGAAGCGCTGCGAGGGCCTGTCGTAGATCTCCCGCGCCGAGCCGATCTGGAGGACGTTGCCTTCGGAAAGCACGGCGATGCGGTCGGACATGGTCAGCGCTTCCTCCTGGTCGTGGGTGACGAAGATGAAGGTGATCCCCGTTTCATTCTGAAGCCGTTTCAGTTCGATCTGCATGTCCTTGCGCAGCTTGTAGTCCAGTGCCGAAAGCGGCTCGTCCAGAAGCAGGACCTTCGGCTGCGGCGCCAATGCCCGCGCCAGCGCCACCCGTTGCTGCTGGCCGCCGGATATCTGCGTGACGCGCCTGTCCTTCAGCGCCTCCATGCGCACGAGCTTCAGCATGGCGTCGACGCGCGCGACGATGTCGGCCTTCTTCCAGCCGAGCATCTCGAGGCCGAAGGAGATGTTCCGGCCGACCGTCATGTGGGGGAACAGGGCATAGCTCTGGAAGACGGTGTTGATCGGCCGCCTGTAGGGCGGCAGCGCGGCGATGTCCTTGCCGTGGAGACGCACCTCGCCCCCGCTCGGATAGTCGAAACCGGCGATGAGGCGCAGCAAGGTCGTCTTGCCGCATCCGGACGGTCCGAGCAGCGTGAAGAACTCGTTTTCCCGAATGGTGACCGTGACGCCATCCAGCGCGGTGACGCGATCTTCTCCCTCGCCGAAGACCTTGCTCACATCACGGATTTCGATTGCAGGCTCTTCTCCCGGCAGGTCCGGCACGCGAGCGTCTCTCCTGTCCCGTTCGAGCGGGTTTCGTTCGCCAGCGATACGAGCATAACGCCGGGCCAATGGCAACGGCAGGCGGCGGAATTCCGCATGCGGGCGAACACGCCGCGGGTTCGTTTGCGGGTGCGCAGGCCCTTGTCTCGCAGGTTGCGGCGCGGTTAGGCTCGAATGCCGGCAACCGATGGGACCTTTCATGACCAGCACCGAATTCTTCAGCCGTTTCGGTTTCGAACGGCGGGACGTCACCCTCTCCAACTGGCGTAGCGCTCCCTTCTGCCGCTGGGCGTTCCAGCATGCCGGAGAGGTCGTCCCGAGCGCCACGATCGCTGCCGGCGGCGGTGCGCGCGAGATGATCGAACCGGTATCCGGCAGCCTTCTCGACGAGATCGAAGTCGATCTCGGCGCAGGCGAGGAGAGTGCCCGCGCCTATCTCGCCCGTTCGCACACCGACGCATTCGTGATGATGAAGGACGGGGCGATCGTGGCGGAATACTACGCCGCCCATTCGGACCCGGACTCTCCCCACATCGTTTTCTCGATCAGCAAGTCGATCACCGCGGTCGTCCTGGGAATTCTTCAGGAGCGAGGCGTGGCCGACCCGGAAGCGCGGGTTGTCGACTACGTTCCGGAGGTGGCCGGTTCGGCCTATGGCGATTGCATGCTTCGCCATCTGCTCGACATGCGCGTCAGCCTGTCGTTCGACGAGTCCTATCTCAATGCCGATGGCGACTATGCCCGCTATCGGCGGGCGACGCTGTGGAATCCGGCCGATGCCGGGCAGACGGTGGAGAACCTTCCGGACTTCCTCGCTTCGATCCGCAGAGGCGCCGCGCCGCATGGCGGGCCGTTTTCCTACGCCTCCCCGAACTCGGATCTGCTCGGTATCGTCATCGAGCGCGCGGCGGGACGGCGATATTGCGATCTCGTGTCCGAACTGCTCTGGAAGCCGCTCGGCGCGAAGTCGGACGCCTTCGTCACCGTCGACGCGATCGGAACGGCCAGGGCTGCCGGCGGGGTGTCCACCACGGCCCGCGACCTGGCGCGGCTGGGCGAGGCGGTGCGCGCCGGCGGATTCGTCGACGGGAGGCAGGTGATCCCCCGTGCATGGATCTCCGACACGCTGCGGAACGGTGATCCGCAGGCATGGGCGGGGGGTGATTTCTCCGAGCTCTTCGGCGGTGGACGATACCGCAACAAATGGTACGTGACCGGCGACCCGCACGGTTCCTTCTGCGGCATCGGCATCCATGGGCAATGGCTGCATGTCGACCCGGAAGCCGGGACGGTCGCCGTCAAGCTTTCCTCGCAGCCATTGCCGCAGGACGATGCATTCGATCGCCTCAACGTCGCCTTCCTTGCTGCCATCAATCGCGACCCTCGCCTTCTGGCATCGGGCGGATGACGGCACGCCTGCGTCATCAAACCGACGCTTGCCTGTCATTTTTCGATGGTATCGACGCCGCGAACGAGAGATGAGGGAGCTTCCCATGCTCGACATCGGGTTGGCGACAGGCTGCGATGTTCTTCTGCTTCCCGAACGCGGCGGCGACCGTTCGGTTGCGGTCCTGTGCGCCGATGTGGCACTGCTCGATGCGGTCCGCTACGTCGTCGAAGAGCTCGCAAACGAGCGGCGCGAGCGGGCCGTGATCCGCACTCCGAAGCGGAACGTCTTCGCGGAAGAAGCCGCGACCTTCTACGCGATGCTCGGCCAGCAGCAGGGCGCGATGCCACGCGCTGCGCGGCGGAACGCCGGAGGGATGCCGTTCGCCGCCTGATCAGGGAGCTTGCGGATCATCTCCAGCAGCCGCCATCCCTCTTCTCGATGTCGTTGGACTCGCCTTCAAGCGTTTCCCATAGGCGGGGAGGCGAATTCGGGACCGGGACGGCAAACTTGCCATCGCCGCGGCGGAGCCGTAGCTTGCGGAATTGACCCAGATCAAGTTCTTCCCGTGTCCTTTCGGTTAAGCGCTCTTTCTTCTGTTCGGGGCGAAACGAATGAGCGAAGCGATACAAAATCTTTTCTCGCGCTGCCAGCGGGCACGTGCGAACGGAGAGGACTTCCCGGCGATATGGACCGGCATCCTGAAAGGCGATCCGCTGACGCGGGGATCGCCGATCCAGGGGCATGACGGAAAGACGACGACGCTTTCGGTCCGCCTGTCCGGCGGCGCCGTGCTCGTCTTCGATGGCGAGACCTTCGTCGTGAAGCGAGAGGCTGCGGCGTGAGAGCGGGTTCGCTTCGCTGATCTTGGTGCCTCGTGGTCCCACTCTCCGTTTGAGACAGCGAGGTCCCCGGCGCGCCGTCGCCCGCCCGTGGCATGATGCGCCGTTCCGGAATTTCAGGTCTGAAGACTGACGGTTCGGCCGCGAACCTCGATGTTGCGCCATCTTTTTTCCCGAACCTGCCCCTCTACAGCCGGCCGCAGCTCATGCTCGTGGTTGAACTTCAAGACGACCCGTCCGCTCCCGGCAAGCACGTTCCGGCGTAGATCGTCAAAGAAGAATCGCCATTGGCTTTCCCCCCACCTGCCGGTCGGGTCTCCCCCGTTCGAGTTGAAGCAAAGCGCGTAGGCCGCCACGACGTCGAAGCGTCCCCACTTCCGCGTCGGCAGGGGCTGCAAGGGTTCGACCTTCAGCAATTCCGGCGTTACGCCGAGAAGGCCGGAGAGCTCCCTGAAGATCGTGTCGGCGCGGTCCTTGTCGGTCGCGACCACCTCGTGGCCAAGCCGCCGGCACATCGCCGCGAAGATGCAGCCGCCGGAGCCAAGTTCGAGTATTCGGCTGGGCCCCCGGTCGAGTCCCGCCTCGTGAATGCGCTGGGCATTCCTCCAGACCCAGTGCCTGAAGCCGTCGACATACTTGACCCGGCCCGGGGAAATCACGTCGTGGGCGCCCCGGTAGCGAATCCGGCCGAGGCGGGAGAGATCGACCGAAGCCAGGAAGTTCGCCGCCATCCGGTCGATCGCCGAGGCGGCCAACGGCCGAGCACGTGTATCGGCATCGGTCACGACGGAGGCAGGACGAAATCCGCCTTGGTCGAAAGCCTTCCTGCAGGAAGACCGGATCAGATCTGGGCCGTTCATCTCACCACCTGCTGCCTGGCCCGGTCGCGGGCGTACGGATCGGCCGGCTCACTACCCCGGACCGGGCTTCCGGCGAAACAGACGCCAAACTGCCGACATGAAGCGGACCCGGCCTTGAGCGTGATCAATGCGACAGCCAATCTTGCCGCGTTCTGCTCCAGCACACTCTCGCCGGCCGCGGGTTTCACGCCGCGCCCGCCGGCGGCAGCGTCAACCCTGCGAAACGCGGTAGCAGCATTGCGTTCTTCGCAATTGCAGCAAGAGCGGTTTCAGGCTAGAGGCAACCGCTCTCACCGGACCCGGACTTGCCGGGTGGCTCCCCCCGGCGCTTATCCCCGGGACAATCCACGCATCGCGGGACGTCGGTCCCTGCGCCCATGGCCCCTGCGCCCGGCACGCCGGCGAAGCGATGCACCCTGATGAGTATCGAATGCCCAGTCTCGCTTCCGTACGTCGCGATTGGCTCTCCAATCCGCGCGCCGACATTCTCGCCGGCATCGTTGTCGCGCTCGCCCTCATACCGGAGGCGATCGGATTTTCCGTCATTGCCGGCGTCGACCCGCGCGTGGGGCTCTATGCCTCGTTTTCGATTGCGGTCATCATCGCGTTCACGGGAGGGCGTCCCGGCATGATCTCGGCGGCGACCGCCTCGGTCGCGGTCGTCATCATCCCGCTCGTGCGCGACTACGGCGTCGACTACCTCTTCGCCGCCACCGTTCTCATGGGCTTCTTCCAGGTCGTTGCCTCCCTGCTGCGGCTCGACCTGCTGATGCAATACGTGTCGCGCTCGGTGGTCACGGGCTTCGTCAACGCGCTCGCCATCCTGATCTTCATGGCGCAGTTGCCTCAGCTGCTGCATGTTCGCGCCGGTCACCTATCTTCTGGTCGCGGCCGGCCTCGCCATCATCTACCTGTTCCCGCTGCTGACGAAGGCGATCCCGTCCCCGCTCGTCGCGATCGTCGTCCTGACGTTCGTCACCGTCTTTGGGGGCATCCACGTCAACACGGTGGGCGACATGGGACAACTGCCGACATCGCTGCCGGTCCTTGCGCATTCCCCATGTCCCGTTCACGCTCGATACCCTCCGGATCATCCTCCCCTATTCGCTGACCATGGCGGCGGTCGGGCCTTCTCGAGACGATGCTGACGGCCCAGATCGTCGACGATTTCACCGATACGCCTTCCGACAAGGCGCGGGAGATGCGCGGACAGGGCATCGCCAACCTTGTGACGGGCTTTCTCGGCGCGATGGGCGGCTGCGCCATGATCGGCCAGTCCGTGATCAACGTGAAGTCGGGAGGCTCGACGCGGCTTTCGACCCTCGTCGCGGGCGTCTTCCTGCTCTTCCTGCTCGTCGTGCTCAATCCGCTCGTCGCGCGGATTCCCGATGCCGAGCCTGGTCGCGGTGATGATCATGGTGTCGATCGGCACCTTCTCCTGGCGCTCGGTCAAGGATGTGGGCCGCAATCCATGGCAATCGTCGCTGGTCATGGTGGCGACGGTGGTCATCGTCGTCTGGAGCGGCAACCTTGCCGCGGGCGTGGCCGCCGGCGTCGTCCTTTCCGGTCTCTTCTTCGCGTCGAAGGTCAAACGGATGTTCAGCGTCGACAGCGAATTGTCGCCGGACGGAAAGGTGCGGACCTACCGGATCTCCGGCGAAATCTTCTTCGCTTCGGCCGAGCGTTTCGCCGATGCGTTCGATTTCAGGGAAGTTCTCGATCGCGTCGTCATCGACATGAGCGCCGCGCATTTCTGGGACATCACCGGAGTCGGGACGCTGGACAAGGCGGTGATCCGTTTCCGCCGCGAGGGGACCGCAGGTGGAAGTGGTCGGGCTCAACCAGCCGAGCGCGGTGATGGTCGAGCGCTTCGCGATCCACGACAAGCCCGACGCCGAAACGCTCCTCGCCGCGCATTGAGGAAAGGGATCGACCAATGAAGACCATTCTGGCCTGCATCGACGCATCCGCCTACGCTTCTCCGGTCTGCGACCTTGCTGCCTGGGCCTCGCGCCGGCTGACGTTGCCCGTCGAACTGCTGCACGTCGTTCAGCGGAGAAAGGCGGTGGCAGAGCGGCACGATCTTTCCGGTGCGATTGGCCTCGGCACGAAATCGCAGCTGCTGGAAGAACTGACGCGGGCGGAAGAAGCAAGTTCGAGGCTGGAAGTCGAACGAGGCCGCGTCCTGCTCCAACGCTGCGAGGAACGGCTTCGCTCGGCGGGGGCCGCCGACGTGAAACCACTCCATCGGCATGGCGGAATCGTCGAGACCATCCTCGAACGTGAAGAGGATGCGCGCATCGTCATCATCGGGAAGCGCGGGGCGAGCCACGAGTTCGCGAGCGGCCACATCGGTTCGAAGATCGAGCGCGTCGTCCGCGCCAGCAAGCGTCCCGTGATCGTCGCCTCCCGCGAAGTCGAACCTCCCCGGGTTGCCGTGCTTGCCTTCGACGGCAGTCCGGCCGCGCATCGCGCGCTCGAAAGATGCGCCAACTCTCCCCTTTTGGACGGGCTCTCGGTTCATGTGGTGGTGGCGGGTGCAGGGGAGGACAGGCGCCGGCAGCTGAGTGCCCGTGCAAGCGAAGAGCTTGAAGGCCGCGATGTCGCTGCCACGCTCGACGCCGGGCGCCCCGAAGACGTGATCGCGTCGGTCGTCGGCGAGACGCCGGGTGCAGTCCTCGTGATGGGCGCCTACGGACACTCGCCGCTAAGGAGCCTCATCGTCGGCAGCACGACGACGTCCATGGTTCGCACGGTTCGCGTGCCCGTCATTCTGGTTCGCTAGCAAGCCGGCGTCCTTCGCGATCGCCGGACAGCAAACGTGCAAGGTCGCCGCGTGAACCGGAAGGCAAAGCCGGGTCACCTATTCGTTTGAGGCCGGTCGCAATCTCTTGCAAGATGGCAGGCGAGATTGCCAGGAGGAGGGCGACGATGCAGCGGATGGGAATGGTCATCGGACTCGAGGCTGACCGGGTGGAGGAGTACAAGCGGCTGCACGCGGCCGTCTGGCCTGAAATTCTTGCCCTTATCGGCGCCTGCAACATCAGGAATTACTCGATCTTCCTGAAGGAACCGGAGAACCTCCTCTTCGGCTACTGGGAGTATGTCGGCGCCGACTTCGGCGCCGACATGAAGAAGATGGCCGACGATCCCCGGAACAAGGAGTGGTGGGAGCTGTGCATGCCTTGCCAGAAACCCCTCGACAACCGTGGGGAAGGCGAGTGGTGGGCGATGATGGAGCAGGTGTTCCATCTCGACTGACGCCGCCCTCGACCAATTCGCATGGATCCGGTCCTGCCGTCCCTCAATTCGCGGGACGGCGGCGCGTTTCGTCCGGTGAGGCTTGTTCGGATCTGGCGCCTTCCTCAGACCTCTATCAGCGCCTTGATCGTTCCCGACTCGGGACGCGCCCAGGAGGGGATGGCCTCGGCGGCCGCGTCGAGGGGAGCCCGGTGGGAGGCGAGGGCATCTGAAGGGACTTGCCCGGACTTCATTGCTTCGAGGACGGTGGCGAAGTCTTCCCTGGTGGCGTTCCTGCTGGAGAGCAGCGTCGTCTCGCGCTTGTGGAACTCCGGGTCGTCGAAAGAGATCTTCGCCTGAACGATGGACAGCAGGACATACTTGCCGCCGTGCGCGACCCAGCCGAAGCCGATCTCCATGGCTGCCGGGCTGCCGGTCGCGTCGACGACGACATCGTAGAAGTCGCCGCCGGTCAGCCGGGCGAGCCTTTCCCGGACGTCGCTGCCGGCGACCACCGAATGGGCAATGCCCAGCTGCTCGTCACAGAAGGCCAGCCGCCTTTCATTGAAATCGATCACGGTGACTTCCGCCCCGCGCGCCCGGGCGAATATCGCCGCAGCGATGCCGATCGGTCCTGCGCCGGCAACGAGCACCCGGTCGCCAGCGGACAGCTCCGACCGCCTTATTCCGTGCGCGCCGATCGACAGGAACTCGAGCATGGCGGCCTGGTCGAGGGTGAGCCCCTCGGCGGAGACGACATTGCCTGCCGGGACAGCCAGGTATTCGCACATTCCTCCATCCTGGTGCACGCCGAGCACCCGCAATTGCTGGCAGCAGTTGGTTCGGCCCCTGCGACAAGCCACGCATTCGCCGCAGTGCAGGTAGGGGATCACGGCAACGATGTCGCCAGCCCCGAAGCTACTTCCCCGGGGTGCCTGCACAACCTCGCCGGACAATTCGTGGCCGATAAGCCGCGGATAGGACAGATAAGGCTGATCGCCCTTGAAGATGTGATAGTCGGTGCCGCATACGCCGACCCGCCGGATCCGGATCAGGACGTCGTCCGGGCCATGGGCGGGCGCGTCGCGTTCGGCCAGGGACAGCCTTCCCGGTTCTTCGCAGACTATGGCTTTCATCGAATTGCCTCCTTGGTTCCGGGCTCGGGGTTTCCTGTCCGGCGGTTTCGTTCTCCCGGCTTTCCCTTCAGTCCGATGTCTCGCGTCTCAAGACGTTCAGGGTTCCTTCCGTCGAGACTGCCGAGTAGGCCAGAACCAGATCGTCGACGAACCGGCGGTCGCGGGGAAGTTCGTCGCCGAAGACCGGCGACACTTCCAGATAGCGCCTGACGACGGTCTCGGGAGAGGAAGCCTGCTGATCCGGCATGTCCTGCAAGGCGGTGAAGCCGGGATCGTCGATGTCGTACGTGTTCCCGTTGTCGGATCTACGGCCGCACGACCTGATCCAGATGGACAGGGCGAGGACGAGAGCATCCGAAGGGGCGCCCCGGCGCCGGAGTTCGATCAGCCCTGCGACAATCCGCTGCGGGATTTTCTGCGATGCGTCCTTTGCGATCTGCGCGGTTCGGTGCGGGAGTGCAGAATTCGAGAACCGGGCCATCAGCTTCTCCGCGTAGGCATCGGCGGCTGACTTGCGGAGTGAAAGGGTGACCTGCACCTGACCCCAGTACTTTTCGAGGAAGAGCCGCACGTGCGGGTTGGCGACCGTGTCGGCCACAGTCGCCAGATCCGCAAGCAGGCCGATCGCGGCGATGGTGGAGTGGGCTCCGTTCAGCATGCGCAGCTTCATGTGCTCGAACGGTTGCACGTCTCCGACGAGCTCGACGCCCGCTTCGTCGAGAGGCGGGCGTCCCATCGGAAAATCGTCTTCGACGACCCATTGCCGGAATGGTTCGGTGACGACCGGCCAGGCGTCGGCGAGACCCGTTTCCGCCGCCACCAGGGACCGGTCCTCGTCCGTGGTCGCCGGGACGATCCGATCGATCATCGAGGAGGGACAACTCACTTCGCTCTCGATGAAGCTGGCGAGTTCGGCATCGCGCAGACCGGCGAACTGGACAAGAGAGGCTTTCAGCGTCCGGCCGTTCCGTGGAAGGTTGTCGCAGGAGAGAACCGTGAAGGCCGGAGTGCCTGCCTCCCGACGGCGCGCAATGGCCTCGGCGAGGAAGCCGAGGGCGGTCTGCGGACGGCGCCTTTCTTCCAGGTCGCTCCGGATGCCGGGATGATCCGGGAGCAATGCCCCGGTCGCGAGGTTGGTCCCGTAGCCCTTCTCCGTGATCGTCAGCGTGACGATCCTGACGGCGGGGTCGCACAGGGCGTCGACAAGGGCTTCGGGCGCAGCGGGGGCGACGAGGATGTCCCTGATGCTGCCGATCGTCCTGCAACGCGTCCCCCGGCCGTCGCGCTCCGCCAGCGTGTACAGAAAATCCTGCGGCTCCAACGCATCGCGGACCGAAGGGGAGCGGAGCGACGCACCGACGATCCCCCAACCTGTGGCTCCGATGCGCAGGCAGTCGTCCACGAAGGCCGCCTGGTGCGCGCGATGGAAGGCCCCGACACCCAGGTGCACGATGCCGGTGCCAATGGACGACCTGTCGTAGGGCAGCCGGGCGTTGGCTTCGCGGAGCCGGGGTAGAGTGTCTATCGGGCGATCAGGCAAGGCTGCTCCGTTCCGTTCATCGAGTTGGACGGTCGGTTGCCGGACACGCCGCTACCGGTGGACATGGGCACGCAGCTCGTCGGGCAACTGGTCAAGCATGGTGAAGATCTTGTCGAGATGCTCCACCAGCGCCTTCCTGGCGCGGTCGGAATCGCCGGCGTCGAGCGCATCGAGGATCACCAGATGTTCCTCGGCCACCATCGGAAGGCGCGAGGGTTGTCCGAAGAGCCGGTGAAGCCGGGTCAGCCGGGTCTTCGCCGCCTGCACGGCGGTCCAGACCCCTTCCCGCTTGGCGAACCGGGCCATCAATTCGTGGAAGTGCTCGTCTTCGGCATGGAACCCGTCGTCGTCGCCTGCCTCGATCAGCTCGTACATCCGGTCGACGCTCGCCCTCGCGGTTGCGCTGTTCTCCGGCGACCAGCTGGCTGCAACCTCGTCGAGGATGGCCACTTCGAGCGCGCGGCGAACGAAATGACTGTCCGTGATGTCGGAAAGGCGGATCGGTGCGATGAAGCTGCCCTGTTGCGGGAAGACGTCGATCAGGCCTTCCTCGGAGAGGCGCTGTATCGCCGCGCGTATCGGCGTGCGCGAAACTCCGAACTGGCGGACGAGGGCGTTCTCGCTGATCGAGGCGCCCGGCTTCAGCCTGGCGCTGATGATTGCAGAACGAAGCGCCTCGTAGACCTGGTCGCTCACCGGCAGCCTTCGGTCGATTCTCGGTATCAGGCCTTCCAGCCCGGCGGCCGGTGCATCAGGCCCGGCAATGGTCAGCGGCATCTTTTCGGCTCCGTGGTCTCGGGACCCATTGTAGCGCCTCTTGCCGTTTGACATCAAGGTACTTGTATACTAGCATCCATGTGTTCTGCGAACCGGAGGCTTGCGGGGCTTTTTCGATTTGAGGGAGGAAATGCATGTTTACGGCAATGAAGACATTTGCGCTGGCTGGCGCGGTGCTCGCCACGACGCTTGGCCTCGCCAGCGCCAACGATACCAAGGTGGCGCTCGTGCCGGGCGGCCCGCACCCCTACTTCGCTTCATGGGCCCAGGGCGGGGCCGATGCGAAGAAGGACTTCGATCTCGGCGCGGCAGACTTCAAGGTGCCCCAGAAGTGGGAACTGAGCACGCAGAACAACCTTCTCGAGAACCTGGTGACCCAGGGCTACAACGCATTTCTCGTATTTCCGGGCGATCCGGTCGGCTCGGTCAGCACCGTGGCCGAACTTGCCGACACGGGTGCGCCGGTGATTGCACTGGCCGGCTGCTTCAAGGATCCGTCCAAGGCCGCCTTCTGCTTCGGTACCGACACCGGCCACTCCGCCTATCTCGGCACGCAGCATCTCCTTGAAGGCCTGAAGGGCACCAAGAAGCGAATCCTTCACCTCACCGGCTTCCTCGTTGACCCCAACACGCAGCTTCGCATCGACGCGGTCAACAAGGCCGCCAAGGAAGCCGGCGCCACGGTAGTGCAGACGATCGCCGACATCGACGCCCCGGGGCCGGCGGAAGAAAAGATCAATGCCTATCTCGCCGCCCACGCCAACGACGTCGACGGCATCATCGCTACCGCCTGGGTGCCGTCGGTCGTTGCCGCCAATGCGCTCCGGCGGATCGGCGACAAGCGCATCAAGATGGTTGCGATCGACCACGACAAGACCGTCCTCAAGGCGATCAAGGACGGCTATCTCATGGGCACGATGCTGCAGAACCCGTACGGGCAGGCATACATAGGGTCGTTCGCGGCGGACAAGCTTCGGCACGGCTGCAAGCCAAAGGCGGACGCGCCTTGGAAGAAGAACGCACTGACCGATCACTTCATCGATTCCGGGACCGTGTTCGCGGGCCCCGAGCAGGTCGATGACTACGTGGCTTCCATGCAGAAGATCACGAAGAAGATCTATGCCAGCTTCCAGGAGACCTACCTGGCTTGCGCCAAGTAGTGGCGGTGGCGCATGGTCCGCATGCATCGCGGACCATGCGCGAACCTTCAGGCCGCGAATCGTGAAGTGCGACCGGCACGGGAGCGATGCGCATGCGTGCCCAGGGCGAGGCAGGTTCGGGAATGGACTCTCAGGTCGATATGCAAAGCAACGAGGCGTCGCTTCATGAGGCGGATTCCGCACCGGCCGGTGCCGCCGGGCGACGCCTGCGGTTCTACCTGACGAACGAGTTCGGGCTGCTGGTGCTCATCCTCCTGTTCTCGACGCTCTTCACCATCGCGATGCCCGGCTTCGTCTCCAGGTTCAACCTTTTCGCGATGGGCCGCGAGGCGGCCATAAACATCGTGACCGGCCTCGCCATGATGGTCGTCATCGTCACGGGCGGCCTCGACCTCTCCGTCGGGGCCGTCGGTGTCTGTGCCGCCATGGCCGGCGGCTGGCTGGTCCAGGTCGTCGGGCTTCCCTGGCCGCTGGCGCTTGTCGGCGCGCTGGCAGTCGGAGGAGGTCTCGGTTTCGTGAACGGATGGCTGGTGACCCGCTCGGGGCTTCACAGTTTCATCATCACGCTCGCCACCATGAGCATATTCTTCGGCGCGATGATCTTCCTGACACATGCGGAATCCTTCAGGGAACTGCCGCCGGTCGTATCCGAATTCGGGCACATGAAGTTCTTCGGTGCCCTTTCGCCTCTCTTCATCGTGGCCATTCTGGCGACGCTCACCCTTGTCGGGCTGTACCGGCTGACGCCTGTCGGTCGCGAGATGCTGGCGGCGGGAGCGCGTCCGGAGGCCGCGGAGCTTTCGGGTATCCGGGTCAAGCGGGTGTTCGTGCTGTGTCATGCGCTGACGGGCCTTCTTGCGGCGCTGGCCGCGGTGCTGCTCGTCTCTCGCACCGGTGCGGCGATACCTTCCATGGCCGGGCAGCTTGGCCAGGACTGGCTGTTGCCGGCCTTTCTCGGGCCGGTGCTCGGGGGAACCCTGCTGACGGGAGGCAAGGCCTCGCCGGTCGGCACCTTCCTCGGCGCTGTCCTGGTCACGGTCTTGACCAGCGGGCTCCTGCTGCAGCAGATCGGGGCGTTCTGGGTGCAGGCCATACTCGGCGTGGTCCTGCTGATCGCGGTCATCCTGGATCACGGGCGCCGCGTGTTCCTCGCGCGGAGGAGAATGTTGTGAAAGGCTTCCTTGCTCGCTACGGCCGGGCCGACTGGCTCGGGCTCTCGGTCGTCACCGCGCTGGCAATCGCCGTCATCGCCTGGTTCAGCCCGAACTTCCTTTCGAGATACAACATCCAGGTCCTTCTGCTTGCGATCTCGGTCAATGCCCTCGTCGCCTATTCGCAGATGATCATCATCGCGATCGGCCAGATGAACCTTTCGGTCGGCGCGATCGGAGGGCTGGCGGCGATCAGCTTTGCCGGAATGATGGAGGTCTTCCATCTGCCGGTTCTCCTCGCGGCGGCTCTCGCCCTGGCGATCGGCCTCGTCGCCGGCTTGCTGAACGGCATCATCGTCGCGCTGACCGGGATCTCGGCGTTCATCATCACGCTTGCCAATCTCTCCCTGTTCAAGGGAATAAATCTCGGCATCACGCAGGCCCAGCCGTTCTACGACATACCGGCTTCGGTGAAGGCGTTCGGCAACACCACGTTCCTCGGGCCTCTTCCCTGGGTGGTGATCCCGGCCGGGCTGGTGGGCGTCGGCCTCTGGTTCTTCCTGAACCGCCAGGCCTACGGGCGCTTCATCCTCGCCATCGGCGGCAATACCCACGCAGCGGAACTCTCCGGCATATCCGTGAAGCTGACGATCGCCCTGGCCCATGCAATCTCGGGAATGGTCGCCGCGCTGGCCGGCATCCTCCTCGTGGCGCGCCTGCAGATAGGGCAGCCGACGATCGGTGACGACTGGCTCATTCTTTCCTTCGCTGCGCCCGTCATCGGGGGAGCCGTGTTGAGCGGCGGGCATGTCAATGTTCCCGCCACCACCCTTGGCGTGGTGATCGTCGCCATCATCACGCAGGCCCTGGTCCTGTTCAACATCGACCCCTACCTGGTACAGGTGGTTCTCGGCGTGCTCATCCTGTGGGCCGTCGGCCTGAACCGCCTCCGCGAGGTCCGGATCTGGGGCCGAATGAGGAGGGCAACCTAATGGGCGACACCGTCCTGCGCGCCGATGCGGTCTCGAAGTACTTTCCCGGCGTGAAGGCGCTGGAAGACGTCTCGCTGCAGCTCGAGGCGGGATCCATCCATGCGCTGCTCGGCGAGAACGGCGCAGGGAAGTCGACGCTCATAAAGATAATCACGGGTGTGCATCGGCCCGACGGGGGAAGCCTCCTGCTCGATGGCGAGCCGGTGGAGTTCTCTGGTCCGCGCGACGCGATCGCCCACCGCATCGGCGTGGTGCACCAGGAGCGCAACCTCATCCCCCGGTTTTCCATCGGCGAGAACATCTTTCTAGAGCAACTGGGCGCCTTCCCGTTCAGACCCATCGACTACCGGGCGATCAACAAGCGGGCGCAGAAGTGGCTCCGGATGCTCGACCTCGAAATCGATCCGTCGACCCCCGTGTCGGAACTGAGCGTCGCACGCATGCAACTGGTCGAGATCGCAAAGGCGTTGGCCCTGCGCTCGAGGATCCTGCTGCTCGACGAACCTACGGCCTCGCTGACGGAGCATGAGACGGTCGTTCTGTTCAGGTTGCTCGAGAGGCTGAGAGACGAAGGCGTGAGCCTGCTGTTCGTCAGTCACAAGCTGGAGGAAGTGCAGGAGATCTGCGACCGCGTCACCGTGCTTCGCGACGGCAGGAACGCCTGCGAGAGCCAGCCGATGGAGGGCCTCGACCGGCAGGATCTCGTCCGGCTGATGATCGGCCGGAGCGAACGGATCGCGGACTGGTCGTCCCGTGACTTCGCCGACGCTCCGGTTTCCCTGGAGCTGAAAGGCGTCTCGACCCTCCTGGGCCATGCCGGCGTCGACCTGACGGTGCGGCGGGGAGAGATCGTCGGCCTCTACGGGCTCGTCGGGGCCGGCCGGACGGAACTCGCCAAGTGCATCATGGGAAAGTTTCCGCCAACCTCCGGCACCATCGAAGTCGAGGGAAAGCCCGCCCGGATCAGGTCTCCGGCGGATGCCGTCCGCCGATACGGAATCGGTTACGTCAGCGAGGACCGGAAGCAGGAAGGGCTGATCCTGATGCATTCGGTGCTCGAGAACGCCGGGATGGGCGTCTGGAGCGCGCTGGCGCGGGCCGGGCTTTTCCTTACGGACGGCATGATCCGGCAGAAGATCGAGCCCTACATCCGGCGGCTCGAAGTCCGCACGCCCTCGCTGGACCAGACAGTGGGCAACCTCTCCGGCGGAAACCAGCAGAAGATCAGCGTCGCCAAGTGGCTTGCGGCCGGCGTCCGGGTACTCATCGTCGACGAACCCTCGGTCGGCATCGACATCAAGACGAAGGCCTACCTCCATGAACTGCTGCGCGAGCTGTCGGATGCGGGGACCGCGATCCTGCTCATCACCAGCGACATGCCGGAGATGATCACGCTGGCCGACAGGGTCGTCGTCATGAACGACTTCCGGATCGCGGGCGAGCTTGCGAACAGCCGTGTCTACGACGAGATGAGCACGGCAATCATGGACCTCATACACCAGGTGGAGGCGGCATGACATGAACCAGACGATCATCGATGCCCACCAGCACTTCTGGGATCCCCGGAGGGGCGACTATCCCTGGATGAGCGGCGAGGCCGCTCCGCTCAGGCGCATCTATTCACCGGCAGACCTCCGTCCCGAGCTCGAAGAGAACGGCGTGGCGGCGACAGTGCTTGTCCAGACATGGTCGAGCGTGGAGGAGACCGTCGAGTTCATGGAGACTGCCGCCGCGACGGATTTCGTGGCCGGGGTGGTCGGATGGGTGGATCTCACGGCGCCTGACGCGGACAGGACGATTGCGGACCTGAAGGCACATCCGCACGGACGGTACCTTGTCGGAATCCGCCACCAGGTGCATGACGAGCCCGACGTCGACTGGCTGCTCCGGAAGGACGTTCGGCGAGGCCTCGAAGCCGTTGCCGCGCACGATCTCGTCTATGACCTGCTTCTGCGGCCGGCGCATATCCCCGCCGCCCTGGCAGTCGCGCGGGAGATGCCGCATCTCCGGCTCGTCGTCGATCACATCGCAAAGCCCGAGATCGCAGCCGACGGCTTCGCCGCCTGGTCACGCAGCTTTGCCGGTTTTGCCGCCGAGCGCAGCCACGTCTGGTGCAAGCTGTCCGGCATGGTCACGGAGGCGGACTGGAAGAACTGGTCAGCCGCGCAGCTGGTTCCCTACATGCGCGAGGCCCTGGAAGTCTTCGGGCCGGACCGGTGCCTGTTCGGCAGCGACTGGCCCGTCTGCACGCTCGCCGCCTCCTACGCGCAGGTGCTGTCCTGTGCAAAGGAGGGCATATCCCACCTTTCCGATGCGGAAAAGGCGCAGGTGCTGGCGGGTTCGGCGATCGATCTCTACCGGCTGGCCGACACGCTGCCGGCTTCGGCCAGGCAGGGCGCCTGAACGGGAGCGGCGCATGGCAAGGATCGTCCGCATCGAAACATCGCTGGTGAACCTCGAGCCGAAGGTGGAAAGAACCGACGCGATCCAGTCGTTCGTCCGGCAGGAAACGCCCGTCGTGCGGATCTTCGACGAGGAGGGGGCAACGGGTACCGGCTATTCCTACACGATCGGGACGGGAGGGGCCTCCGTGATGGCCCTGATCGACCAGACATTCGCGCCGGCTCTCCTCGGGCGCGACGCGGCCGAGATCGAGGCCATCTGGCGGGACCTGTTCTTCCTGACGCATGCAACGACGGTCGGCGCGATAACGTCGATCGCGCTTGCCGCGGTCGACACCGCCTTGTGGGACCTGCGCTGCAAGCGTGCCGGACTTCCGCTCTACCTGATGGCGGGAGGCGCCCGCCGCGAGGTTGCGCTTTATTCAACGGAAGGCGGCTGGCTGCATGTCGAGACCGCGCAGCTGGTCGAAGATGCCGCGCGCGTGAAGGAACAGGGCTTCTCCGGCGCGAAGGTGAAGGTCGGACGGCCGTTGCATGAGGACATGCAGAGGATACGGGCCGTGCGGGAGGAAGTCGGTCCCGCCTTCGAAATCTTCACGGACGCCAACCAGGCCTTCAGCGTCGACGAGGCCCTCCGTCGAGCGGCGGCCTACGAAGACCTGCAGATCGGCTGGCTCGAAGAGCCGCTGCCTGCCGACGACATCGAAGGCCACGCGCGCCTGTCGAGATCGACGAGGACGCCGATCGCCGTCGGCGAGAGCATCTACAGCCTCTCGCTGTTCCGCAGCTACCTGCAGCAGGGAGCCTGCTCGATCGTGCAGGTCGACGTCGGACGGATCGGCGGGATCACGCCCTGGCTGAAGACCGCCCATCTTGCCGAGGCGTGCAATGTCGCGGTGTGCCCGCATTTCCTGATGGAACTGCACGTCTCTCTTGCCTGTGCCGTGCCAAACGCCCGCTGGGTCGAATATATCCCGCAGCTCGACGACGTTACCGGCGCCGCGCTGGAGATAGAGGCTGGCCGGGCCCGGCCGTCGCAATCGCCCGGCCTCGGCATCGACTGGGACGAAGCGGCCCTCAAGAGGTTCTCCATGGGTTCCACCGTCCACGGCGACGGCGGGTCCTGAAGCCTTCCGGCCGGTCTTCAGACCGTGGCGATCGGGGTGAGCGGCGAACCGACGGAACCCGGCAACCTCAAGGGCGGTGCGGTCAGGAAGAACGCCGATCGATCGTTTTCGCGCAGCCAGCGCGCAAGCTCGGCGAGATACCAGAGCTCGCCGAGATGGATGCCAAGCTTGAAGAGACAGTGGGCGTGCAGCGGCAGCGCCGGATAGGTTTCGCCTTCCGCAGGCATTGCCGGATAGGCTTCGACGGCGAAATTGTCGGCGCAAATCGCCACGATGCCTGAATCCGTGATCCAGTCGAGCAGCCGCTGGTCCCGGCCGTCGAGAACGGCGCACGAAGAAGACAAGACCGCGCCGTCCGGCTGCTTGTTCATCGACAGGACGAGATCGGCGAAGCCCGTGTAGAGGCACAGGAAGTCTCCCTTGCGCACGTCGACCTTCTGATCCTCGATCGCCTTCATTAGCTCGTCGTGGCCGATGACCGCCCGCGAGCGCCCGTGCAGCCTTTCGAGGTCCACGAGCACCCCGCGACCCTGAACGCCTGCCGCGGCGAGATTCTCGATGCCGAGTGCCTTGGCGCCGGCGGCGACCTCAGCGTCGTCCGGTCCGACGATATCCGTGCCCGCCCGGTAGCCGTTGTAGTAGACCTTCTCGGGCTCTCCGTCGCCGTCGGCGTCGAACATCTGGCCGACATGGGAAAGCGCGTCCCATTGGGTCGAGTACTGGGTGTAGAGAAGCACCGCGTCGTCGGAGACGACGTCGCTGAAACAATTGCAGACCGCGCTGAGGCGATAGTTGAAGTTGTGCCCCTCTCCGCGCCGTTCGTGGTGGAAGCTCGGCGCCTTGCGCAACGGGAAGAGTTCGTTGCCGCCCGGGTAGTCGAGCGGCAGGCTGAGGCAGAAGGCGCGTCCTTCGGCGATTTCGCGAGCGCCGGCAAGGCGCACTTCCGGAGTGATGAGGTTCATCCGGCCGACCTGGTCGTCGGGTCCGAAATCACCCCAGTTCGATCCGTCCGGCCTGTTCTTCCATCGATTCGTCATGAAGTTCCTCCCTGGAGAAGTCGGGTTCCGGCTAGGGTTGCGGCAGATGCCCCGCCCTCTGCATTGTTGCGATCAGATCCCGGAACATCGTCTCGGTGTCGATGCAGTCGCCGAAGCCGGCCTGCCGGAGCTTGATCGTGCTGACGAGCGCAGGGGCGGGCGGTCGCCGCGCGCCATGGGCGAAGCAGAAATCGGCATACTGGTGGGAGTAGCCGACGAAGCGAGACAGGTCCGGTTCCTGCAGCTTTTCGCGTTCGGCGATCCGCTTCCACGTTTCCGCGTGCCGGGGCAGGTAGCCGGCAAGCGCCACCGGCTCTTCCGGCCCCGGCTCGACGCCGAGCGCCTCGGCGATCGCCGGCCAGACGTTCTGCCAAACGAAGACGTCGCCATTGGTGATGTTGAAAGTCTCTCCCGAGGCCTCCGGGGCCTCCGCGGCCCAGGCAAGCGCCCGGGCGAGCAGCCGTGCATCCACGGCCTCCAGCAGATAGGGCGGTCCGCCCGGATAGGCGAAGCTCTTTCCCGTCTCCCGCCGGATCGCGGCGTAGGCGCCGATGACCGGGACGAGGTTCATCGCGACGCCGGTCACGTCGCCGAAGACGACCTGCGGGCGAAAGATCGTCATGGCAAAGCCGGCACGGACCGCCTGCTCGCGCAGGTAGTCTTCCTGCAGCCAGTAGAAATTGTCGTGGGGATGGCGAGGCGCGCTTTCCCGCGCCGGAACAGCGATGGGGCGCAAGTGGACGCCATAGGCCTTCGTGCCCTGCAGCAGCGAGACATGGCGGAGCGTTCCGGCCGCCATGACAGGCTCGAGCAGGTTCCGCAACATGGCGAGATTGGTCTCCATCTGCCCGCGGTCGCGCCAGCCTTCCGTCAGGTTCGGCTTTTCGTGCACGGCGGCGTAGACCACGTGGCTGACGGGCAGGACGGATGCAAGCGCTTCCCGGCATGCGTCCGGATCGGTGAGATCGAGCGCCAGATGCCGCACCCACGTTTCCCCGGCGAGGCGGGGCTTGCGGCGCGACACGGCAACGACCTCCCAGGCTTCCTTCGCTGAAAGAAGATCGAGCGCAGCCTGGCCGACGACGCCGGAGGCGCCGGCGATCAGGATCCTCCGAGTGCCGCCGCCCTGCATCGTCAGCTCCGCTGGCTGAACCGCCTGCCGACGAGACCGGCGGCGATGTTCACCTTCTGGATGTCGATCGTGCCGCCGGCGATACCCCAGCCGTAGCTGTCGCGAAGCCGTCGCTCCATGCCGTATTCGGCAGCATAGCCGTAGCCGCCCATGAGTTGCATGGCCGCTGCGGCGACGTCCCGGGTGATCTCGTTGGCATAGCACTTGGCGAGTGCGGCCTCGTGCAGGTCGGGCAAGCCCGTGCCGGCATTTGCGGCTGCACGGTGGATCATCAGGCGGGCGGCCTCCACCTTCATTGCCATCTCGGCAAGGCGGATCTGCACTGCCTGGAAGTCGACGATCGGCTTGCCGAATTGCCTGCGTTCCTGGACGTAGGCCGTAACCTGCTCCAGCGCCCCGGCAGCGACGCCTAGCGCCATCGTCGCATTGCCGAGCCTCTCGATGTTGAAAAGCCCCATCAGCTTGCCGAAGCCGCCCGGTCCGACCAGCAGGTGGGACTTCGGCACGTGCACGCCGTCGAAGGCCATGTCGGCGGAAGGAACCCCGCGAAAGCCCATCAGGGTCTCCTGCGAGCCGAACGTCAGGCCCTTCGCGTCGCGCTCCACGAAGACGGCGCCGATTCCGCTTGCGCCGGGCCGTTCGTCGAAGCGGCAGAAGACGACATAGCCGCCGGAGTGGCCGGCTCCCGAACACCACCGCTTCGTGCCGTCGATCACGATGTCGTCGCCGTCGAAGCGGGCGCGGGTCCTCAGGTCGGTGAGGGCGGTACCCGCGTCGGGTTCGGACATGCTGATCGCGACGAGCATCTCGCCTCCGGCCGCCATGGGGACGATGCGCTCGCGCAGGGAATCCTCGCCGAGCGCTTCGACGATACGCACCGGACCGGCACAGCATTCGAAGACCGGAAAGGCTACCCCCACCGAAACCTTGGCGAATTCCTCCATGACGATGAAGGCGTCCAGATGCGGCAGGCCCAAGCCGCCGTATTCGCTGCGGGTGTTGACGCCGAGAACGCCGAGTTCCGCGTAGCGCTTCAGCCAGCGGCTGGAAATGGGCTCGCCCGACTCCTCGACCTCGCGCGCGAGCGCCGGCAATTCCCGTTCCGCAAAGCGCCGCGCCGTTTCCTGGAGGGCGCGCTGGTCCTCGCTCAGTTCGAAATTCACGCTGTCGCTCCCAGGGCCCGATAGACAAACCTTCCGTTGGAGAGAACCGTTGCCTCGCGTGCGGCCACGCGGGCGCGGAACGCGGCTTCCCCCGGGTTCAGCTTCCAAATGTCGAGTGTGATTGTCTCCCCGGGGAAGACAGGGGCCGAAAAGCGGCCCTCCATATCGCTCACCCGTGCGGGTTCGCCCGGACAAAGGACCTTCATCAGCCCTCGGCAGGCGACGCCGAAAGTCGCCAGCCCATGCAGGATCGGCCGGTCGAAGCCGGCGTTGCGGGCAACTTCCGGATCGGCATGCAGCGGATTCAGGTCGCCGGAGAGGCGATAGATCAGCGCCATCTGCGTGTGGGTGGGAACGTCGACCGTGTCGTCGGGTGCCCGCTCGGGAGGTTTCTTCAGGTGATGGGCCGGAGCAGACTTCCCGCCGAAGCCGCCATCTGCCCGGCAGAACACGGTCTGGCGCAGAAGCGCGATCGCTTCGCCGGTCGCATCGTCGCGAACTTCGCGTTCGACGAAGAGCAGCGCGCCCCGGTCTTCACCCTTGTCGACGATGTCGACAATCCTGGTCGTGCCGACGACGGTTCCTTCCGTCGGCAGCGGGCTGAAGAGATGCATCGATTGCTCGCCATGCACGATGCGGACCCAGTCCAGGCCGGTGTCGAGGTCGCGCATCCAGAAGCCCGGATAGGCGAGGACGTTCGCCATGGTGGGCACGGCCGCGAGCCGGGTCTCGTCGACGAAGCGCAGTTCGTCTTCGTCGAGCGGGTCCATGCCGAAGCCAAGGCCGAGCGCATAGGTGACCGTATCGCGCCAGCCGAACGTCTGGCGCACCTCGGGAATCTCGAGGGCGTAGAGGTGTTCCGGATCGATCGCCATGGCCTTAGACCGGATCCCAGGAAATGACGTCGGCGGAGCGTTCGAGCGGCGTCAGCGAAGGTCCGAAAGCATCCGGCAACTGTTCGGCTAGGCTCGCGGCAGTCCAGCCCTCGCTGCGGTGGATGGTGCGGATGGGCCGGGGCTGGCTGAAAAGGTACACCTCGTTGTTGCGCACCGAGAGGATCTGGCCCGAGATGCCGTGTGCCGCGTCGGAGCCGAGGAAGGCCACAAGTGGCGCGATCTTTTCGGGTGTCATGCGCTTCAGCTTGGCAACGCGGTCCTTGTCGGCCTCGGTTTCGGTGGGGATCGAGCTCACCATGCGGCTCCAGGCAAACGGTGCGATGCAGTTCGACCGGACGTTGAAGCGCTGCATGTCCATGGCGATCGCCCGCGACAGACCGACGATCCCGAGCTTGGCGGCCATGTAGTTGGCCTGTCCGAAATTTCCGATGAGCCCCGCGGTCGACGTCATGTGGACGAAGGCACCGGATTCCTGCTTGCGGAAATGCGGGGCTGCGGCGCGGCTGACATGGAAGCTGCCGAAGAGATGGACGTCGAGAACCGCGCGCCAGTCGTCCGGCGAGAGCCGGTGGAAGATGCCGTCGCGCAGGATTCCCGCATTGTTGACGACGACGTCGACCTTTCCGAAACTGTCGAGAGCGCACTGGACGATCTTCTGGGCCGATTCCCATTCGGCGACGGAATCCGCGCAGGCGGCGGCCTCGCCGCCGCCCTTCCGGATGCCGGCGGCCACCTCCTCGGCGGCCGAGGCGTTTTCTGTTTCCCCGGTAAGCGTGACGCCGACATCGTTGACGACGACTTTTGCTCCCTCTGCCGCGAGTCCCTCGGCGATCGCCTTTCCGACGCCCTGCCCGGCGCCGGTCACGACGGCGACCTTTCCGTCAAGCACTCTGCTCATTGCGGTCTCCTGTTCTGCATTGCTTTCAAAGTGTTTCCCCGGTGCCCAGTATGGCTGTCGCCTGGCTGGACAGGACGCCTCCGTTGGCATGGCACAGCGCGACATGCGCGCCCTTCACCTGGCGGTCGCCGCAGCGGCCGCGCAGCTGCTCCACCGCTTCGATCAGCGTGAACAGGCCGTACATGCCGGGGTGATTGCACGACAATCCGCCGCCGTTTGTGTTGACCGGCAGGCTGCCGCCCGGTGCGATCGCGCCGGAGGAGACGAAGGCGCCGCCTTCGCCCTTGGCGCAAAAGCCGAGGTCCTCCAGGAACATCAGCGTGGTGATGGTGAAGGCGTCGTAGACCATGACGTGATCGATGTCCGACGGCCCGATTCCGGCCATGTCGTATGCGGCCCTGCCGGAGCGGACCGCGGCGGTGGTTGTCAGGTCCGGCATGGAGGCTATCTGCCGGTGGCTGACGGCAATCCCGGTCCCCAGAACGTAGGCGGGAGGGGCCGCCAGATCGCGTGCCCTGTCCGCCCGGGTGAGGACCACGGCCGCGCCGCCGTCGGTGACGAGGCAGCAGTCCGCCCTGGTCAGCGGATCCGAGATCATCCGGGAGGCGAGGATCTCTTCGCGCGCCAGCGGACCGCGTTCGAATGCGTCCGGGTTGAGCCGAGCCCAGTTCCGTGCGGCGACCGCGACATCGGCGAGGTTCTCGCGCGTAGTTCCGTATTCGTGCATGTGGCGGGCTGCCGCCAGCGCATAGCTCGATGCCGGATAGCGTGCTCGATACGGCGTTTCGTAAGGCTGCGGATCGGGCATCGAGACGAGCGATCCGCCGGCGCTGCGCTGGTTGGACCCGTAGCAGACGAGCGCGACGTCGCACAGGCCGGCGTCCAGCGCGGCCGAGGCCGACTGAAGATGGAACAGGAAGGAAGCGCCGCCGACCATCGTGCCGTCCGCCTGCCTCAGCCCCTGTCCCAGCCCAAGCCGCTCGGCCACATTGAGCACCGGAAGCCCCGAGCTCGACAGCGCGCAATAGAGGCCGTCGACGTCCGCAAGGCCGAGGCCGCAGTCCTCGAGGGCAAGGATTGCGGCCTCCTGCAGCTGATCGAACGGGCTTCGGCCGGGCGCGTCCCAGCGCTTCGTGTTTCCGATGCCGGCGATGGCGATCCTTCCGCGCAGCGTCTCGCTCATCGGGTCGAACTCTCGGGCCTGAAGACCAGCACCGGCGTTTCTCCTTCCACGGCGATCCCGGCGACAACGGCAAGACCGATGCGGACGTCTTCCGGCGCAACCAACTCGACCCGGCTCATTAGACGGGGGCCTTCGATCAGTTCGATGATCGAAACGTCGTAGTCACCGCTGCGGCTGCGGACCGTTGTCGTGCTGTAGACGCTGCCGCGGCCGTCCGCCTGCACCAGCTTCGGAGACGCGGCGCCGCAGGTGCGGCAGACGAGGGCTGGCGGAAACTGCGCGCTCCCGCACCGGTCGCACGACTGGATGCACAGCCGGCCTGCCTTCAGCTCCTCGCCCCACATGGCGTCCGGCCCGGGGCCGTCGAACCTTGGATCGGTGCTCATGCCGAGCCTCCTTTGTGCAATGTTCGCGACCATGCGTCGAATTCGCAGGCCTCGGCGAAGGGGAGTTCCTCGGCGGCGCGAAGAGTGCCGCGAAGCCCGGCGGCAGCGGCGGCGCCTCCCAGGATCGTCACGCGCGTCCTGGCCGCCGCGGCCGGTGCCTCGTCGAGCGCGACCTCACCGGACTCCGCGAGAGTTCGAACGGGGTCTGCGCCCCCGAACAGCAAACGCCGCGCGCCGGCATGGCCCAGGCGGCGGCGGGCAAGGGCGACCAGGCCGGGCGCGCTGCGCAGGTCGGCCTCGCAACGTGAACCGGGAGAAAGCACCGCGAGATCGCAAGCCAGAATCAGCGCCAGCCCGTAGCAGCCGATGGTTCCGCCGCCCGACACGCACAGGAACGGCCGCGCCTCGACCAGCGTTCCGATCCAGGCGACGAACGCTTCGTGATCGTCGGCAGCCTTTTCAAGGGCGCCGGAAAAGTGAAGGACGCCGGCCCCCTGCCGAATGGCCGTACGCGTCGCCCGCAGCACGGCGGCATCTCCCGCCTCCGGCAGGATCCCGATTTCATGGAGTGCGTCCGCGCCCACGGTCAGCGCCCCTCGAAGCTGGCCGGGCGCTTTTCGAGGAAGGCCGCGATGCCCTCCTTCGAATCGCGCGTGCCAAGCAGCCCTGCCATCAACGCCACCTCATGGTCGAGCGAGGCGTTGAGCGGCGACGACCAGGTGCAACGCATGGAGGCCTTAGCCGCGCGCAAGGCAAGCGGCGCCTTGGCGGCGAGTTCGGCGGCCAGCGCAGTCGCCGCCGCCACGACGGTGCCCTGCGGCACGACCTGGTCAACGAGCCCGCTCCTGCGGGCCGCGAAGGCTTCCATCGTCCTGCCGCGCATGGCAGCAGCCGCCTGGGGCCCGGCGCCGGTGCGCCTTTGCCAGAGCTGGGTGCCGCCAGCACCGGGGATGAAGCCGAGATTGATTTCCGGCTGACCAAACAGGGCGCTGTCCGACGCGACGATGAAGTCGCAACCGAGGGCGATCTCGCAGCCTCCGCCGAGACAATAGCCGGCGACCGCCGCAACGACAGGCTTTCGGGCGGAGCGGATGCGATCGAAGGCTACACGGTTCTCCAATTCGAGATAGCTGGAGGCCGAGTGACCGGCGAGCATGTCGATATCGGCGCCGGCGGAGAAGACCTCCTCGCCGCCTGTCAGAACGATGCTTCGCACGCTTTCGTCTCCGTCCGCACGCGCCAACGCCGCAGCAAGCGCCGCCAGCACCGGCGCGTTCAGCGCGTTGCGCACGCCGGGACGGTCGATGCGCAGGATCCGGACATGGCCAATCTCTTCGTCCCGCTCGAGAACGAAGGGTCCTTCCGCTTCTGGCGTTGAATCCGGCATCTGTCTCCTCCGATGCCGGCAAAGCTACATACTGAACAGTATCTTTGCAACAGGTTTTCGCGATTGCGCCGGGTTCGTGCCAGCATCGGAAGGGTGTCTTGGACGGATTGCAGACCTCCAAGTCTGCAGCCCAGCACACCGAAACGGGCATTTCCTCAAGGAAGTAGCACAGTTTAAACCATTGTAATAGCGCACAGAAAACAAAAATCGGGAATTCTGTACGACATCTGCCAGCGCCCTGTGTCGGGCAGGCTTGCGTTTCGCGCCGTTGCCTGCCTTGCTTCCCCGCGCGCTTTACCCCCTTGACCATGCCACATACTGATAGGTATGTTTTAGGTCGTCGTATAGGGAGGAAATTGCGATGAAACTCTGGCAGACAGCCGCCTTCGCGGCGGCGCTCGCCGCTGCTTCGATGGTCTCCGCGCAGGCTCAGGACGGTCCGATCAAGGTGGGAACGATCTTCCCGCTCAGCGGTGGTGCAGGGCCTCAGGGTCAGCATGTCACCGATGCCATCAAGGCCATGGCCGCCATGATCAACGACAATGGCGGAGTGCTCGGCCGCAAGCTCGAAATCATCTCGCGCGACGACCAGTCCACGCCCGCCGTCGGCGTCTCGCGCGCCAACGACCTGGTCTCGCAAGGCGTTTCGGTCATCATCGAGGGCTGGAACAGTCCGGTGACCCTGGCGGAGCAGCCGGTCATCAGCCGGGCGGGCATCACCGACATCACGGCGATCTCGAAGGCCGACCCGATCCTGTCGGGCAAAGGCAATCCCCTGCCGATCCGGCTCAACAGTTCCAACGCCCAGGATGGCGCGGTCATCGCCAAGTACATTGCGGGTACCGGCAAGAAGCGGATCGCCTTCCTGACCGAGAACGACGCCTACGGGAACGGTGCGCAGGAATCGATCGAGGCGCAGCTCAAGAAGATGAACTACGACTACAAGAAGGTTGCCGAGGAGAAATTTCCGTTCAAGCAGGCCGATTTCCGCGTCCAGCTTTCAAACGTCAAGGCCGCCAATCCGGACCTGACGATCGCGATCAACGCCAATGAAGGCCTCGGCCTGCCGGCGCTGATGCGGCAGGCGCGTCAAAGCCGCCTTCCCGGGACGCTCGTGACGGCCGTCGGAACCGTCGCGCCCA
Source organism: uncultured Alphaproteobacteria bacterium (assembly GCA_963760965.1). GTDB lineage: Bacteria > Pseudomonadota > Alphaproteobacteria > Rhizobiales > Rhizobiaceae > Pararhizobium_B. The sequence goes on along the minus strand of CAVXEW010000008.1, from coordinate 23,731 downwards.
GCGTCATCAAGGTGGCGGGCGACGCTGCGAACGGCGTTGTCGGGGCGGACATCTATTTTCCCGAAGTCGAGCCGTTCAAGTCCAACCCCTCGAACCAGGCGTTCATGAAGCAGACCCAGAAGATGTTCAAGACGACGCCGGACAAGTTCATGGCGCTTGGGGCGGCGTCCCTGCAGATCTGGGCGAAGGCAGCCAACGAGGTGAAGTCGCTCGACAAGGAGAAGGTCGCCAAGAGGATCCGCGGCGGCTCGTTCAAGGACACCATCTTCGGGGACGTCTCCTTCGAGCCCAGCGGTCAGATGAAGAGCAGCTACTACCTCTTCACGGTGAAGGACCAGAAGATCGTCATCCAGTCCGGCGACAAGTGAGGCCCGGCCGTGACGCCCGCGTCGAGTAGCGCCGCATTGCGCGTGGAAGGCCTGGGCGTCTCCTTCGGGGCGCTGGTCGCCCTCGAGGACGTGACGTGGAACGTCGGGGCCGGTGAGATCCTCGGGATCATCGGCCCCAACGGAGCCGGCAAGAGCACCTGCTACAACGCCGTGACCAACCTGGTCAGCCGCCATGGCACGGTCTTCATCGCCGGGGAGGACGTAACGAATGTCCCGCCGCACCGCCTGGCCGAACGCGGCCTGCGGCGGGCCTTCCAGCAAAACGCCTTCTTCGACAACCTGACGGTCGCAGACAACATGGTCGCTGTCATGCAGCACGAATGTGGGACAGGACTTGCCGGGTGCGTGTTCCGGCCGTTCGGCGAGCGGCGGCGATCCGCGGAGCTCCGCCGAAGGGCCGGCGAGATCCTCGTCCGCATGGGCGTGCCGGAAACTTTCCACGGGCAGTATCCAACCGAGATCCCCTACGGCACGCAGCGCATGCTGTCGATCGCGCTGGCGCACGGAACCGGAGCGCGGATCCTCATGCTCGACGAGCCGGCGGCAGGCCTCGGCGGCGAAGACATGCACAGGCTCATAGAACTGATGGGCGCGTTGAAGCGCGAGGGCATGGCGCTCGTTGTGATCGAGCACCACATGGACCTCATCATGAAGGTGACCGACCGCATCCTGGTCCTCGACCAGGGCCGGATGCTCGCCTGCGGGACGCCCGACGAGATCCAGAACGATCACGCGGTGCTCGAGGCCTATCTGGGGCGGGCGGAATGAGCGAGCGGCCCGTTCTTTCGATCGAGGACCTCGACGTCCTCTACGGCGGCAACCGCGCACTCTCCGTTTCCCGGCTTTCGGTCGGTGCCGGCGAACTGGTCGGAGTCGTCGGCGCAAACGGGGCCGGCAAGACGACGCTCGTCAATGCCGCTCTCGGCTGGTCTCGGGGGTCGCCAAAGGTCTCGGGCAGCATCGGTCTTTCGGGCACCGACGTCTCGCGTCTGCCGACGCACAGGCGCGTGGGGCTCGGTTTGCTGCTTATCCCGGAAACCAAGCTCATTTTTTCCGAGATGTCGGTCGAGGAGAACCTGCTTCATGTCGCCGACCCTGCAAGCGCGGAAGGGCGACGGGTCTACTCGCTCGATGACGTCTTCGCGCTGTTTCCGAACCTGAAGGCAAGACGGAACCACCTCGGAGGGCAGCTCTCCGGCGGCGAACGGCAGATGCTGGGCATCGCCCGTGCCCTCCGGCTCGCTCCCCGGGCCCTGCTGCTCGACGAACCGTCGATCGGGCTGGCTCCGCGCCTTGTCGCATCGGTTCTGGAGACCATTCGCGAACTCGTGGAAGACGGGCTTGCCGTCCTGCTCGTCGAGCAAAACGTACGTGCCGCCCTCGAAGCCGTGCATCGTCTCGTCCTTCTCGAACGTGGCCGCATCGTTCTCGAAGGCCCGGCGAAGGACATGCGCGGAAATCCGCGAATTGCGGAAGCCTATCTGGGAGCACAACGCGGATGAATGTCGGGCAGCAGATCATCAACGGTCTCGTCCTCGGCCACGCCTACGCACTCGTGGCGATCGGCTGGACGGTGCTGCTGGGCGTTGCGAAGCTGGTCAATTTCGGGCACGGCCAGATGTACATGCTTGGAGCGTTCACGACATGGTGGGTGATGGCCGAGTACGGCCTGCCCTATGTCGTCGCGGTGCCGGTCTCGATGGTCGTCGGGATCGTGATCGGCTACCTGATGCAGCGCATCATGCTGCAGCTGACGATCAGGCAGGATCTCGTTTCCATCATGATCGTCACTCTCGGCTTCGGCCATGTTCTCGGCGGCGTCGCCTCGCTGCTCTTCGGTTCGACGGGCCAGATCCTCAACACGCCGCTTTCCACTCGGAACGTCTATGTCGGGTCGCTCTGGTTCACCTACCAGGACGTGGCGATCGTCGTCGTCACCATCGTCGTCTTTCTGGCGCTCAAGCTCGTCATGGAGCGCACGCGCCTCGGCCGGCTCGCCCGCATGGTGGCGGAGGACCCGAAGCTCGCCCAGCTGGCCGGCATCGACGTCAAGAAGGTCTATCTAGGCATTTTCGCGTTCGAGGGCGCGGCCGTCGCGCTGGCTGCCGCGCTCGTCGCACCGCGCACGCCGATCCTGACGTCCATGGGCTTCGACGAGGTGATCATGACATTCGTGGTCGTTGTCCTCGGCGGAATCGGCAGCATTACCGGAAGCTATGTCGCGGGCATCGCGCTCGGCCTCTTCACCGCGTTCTTCGGCGCCTATGTCTCGGCCGCCTATACCACGGCCGCGGCCTTCGCGGTGCTCATCGCGGTGCTGGTGGTCCGCCCCGGCGGCCTGGCTTCGACGGCGGGAGGCCAGTGATGGCGGCGGGCGGCCTTTCCGCGGCAGCCGTGCTTGCGGTCGCAGGCTTCTTCCTGCCGTGGATCCTCGGCGGCGGCGGCATCGTCTTCAGCGCCCTGGTCCTGATCGCGATCTTCGCCGTGATGTCCTACGGGCTCGACATCATCGTTTCGGATCTGGGCGAGGTGAGTCTTGCCCAGACGGTCTTCTTCGCGACCGGCGCGTACACCACCGCGCTCGTCTCGACGGGGACAGATCTCGGCCCGCTCGCCTGTTTCGTCGCGACGACGCTGGCGAGCCTCGTGCTTGCGCTGGTCGTCGGGCTGATCACGCTGCGCCTGCGCGCCTTCGTCTTCTCGCTCGTCACCTATGCCGTGACGGTCGTGGCCACCACCTTCGCCGCGAACTGGTCGTTCCTGGGCGGTTCGGACGGTCTCAGCGGAATTCCCCTCTTCGCGTTCGGCGGCTACACCGCCACGGGAGACAAGGGACTCTGGCCCGTCGCTTATCTGCTCCTTCTGGCGACGATCTACCTTGTCGGCGCCTTTCGCCGTTCGAGGCTCGGCCAGGCAGCCATGACGGTGCATCTCAACAGCCGGCTGGCGACGATGTCCGGCATCGATCCGCAGCGCGTGCGCATCCAGGTCTTCATGGTGTCCGCTCCCATCAGCGCATCGGCCGGCTGGCTCTACGCCTACCAGCGGGCCTATATCAGCGCGGATGTGCTGGACACCTACTTCCTCATCCTGATGCTGACGGCGGTGGTCCTCGTCGGGCGCCGGATGCTGCTGGCGCCGCTGGCCGGTGTCGCCCTCATTCTCCTGCAGGAGAAGTTCCTGTCGTTCGGCGCCTACGTGGACGAGATCATCCTCGGCGGCGCCCTGATCCTGACGCTTTCCTTCCTTCCCCGCGGCGTGGCCGGCCTGGGCATCGACATCGTCAGAAAGCTTCGCCGACGGCCGGCCGCGGGCCTTTCGAGAAAGACATCATAGGAGAGAGACCATGGCCGTCATCTGGCAGCCGAAACTGGATTCCGAAGCCGAGACCTGGCAGACCGTCGCAAGCGAGCTGACGGGCAAGCATTTCGCGCCGCTTGCAGCCGAACTCGACCGGGACCAGCGCTACCCCTGGGAAAACATCGAGGTGATGGTCGAGAACGGTCTCGCGGGCCTGTTCATTCCGACGGCATATGGCGGCAAGGGCGCCAGCCTCACGGCGACCGTCAGCGCCGTCGAGGCGGTCGGCCAGGGCTGTTCGTCGACCGCCGCCATCCTGTGTGCCTGCCAGCTCGGCGCCTTCCCTGTGCTGCTTGGCGGCAGCGAGGCGCAGAAGAAGCACTATCTCGGGGAAATGGCGAAAGGCGTCGGCACCAGTTTCGCGCTTTCGGAGCGCAGCACCGGCTCGGACGCCGCGGCCATCACCGCGACGGCCGTCAGGGAGAACGACGGCTGGCGCGTTCGAGGAGAGAAATTCTGGATCGGCAATGGCGGTGCTTCGCAATATTACGTCGTCTTTGCGAAGACGGACCCGCAGGCGGGCGGGCGAGGCATTTCCGCCTTCATGGTCGACAAGGACGCCGAGGGCGTCGAGATCGACGAGCTTTCCGACAAGATGGGCATCCGGGGCACACAGACGTCGAACCTGAAGCTCGACACGTTTGTTCCGGCCGAGGCGCAGGTCGGGGAACTGAACCGGGCGCTGCGACTGGCGCTTCAGACGCTCAATGTCGGCCGGATCATGGTCGCGGCGCAGTCGATGGGCCTGGCGCTCGCAGCCTATCGGGAGGCCGCCGACCGGGCCGTCGCCCGCTCGGCCTTCGGTCGTCCGATCGTCGAGAACCAGGGCATCGCGTTCAAGCTTGCCGACATGGTCACCGAGATCTCGGCGGCCCGCATGATGCTCTACGAGGCCGCGCGGGCCTACGATGCCGGCGAGGACGTCTCCGGTCTCGGCGCAATGGCGAAGCTCCTCACATCCGAAGTCGCTCACCGCGCCGCCGATCATGCCGTGCAGATCTGGGGCGGCTTCGGTTACTGCAAGCCGGCGACCGTCGAGCGTCTTTACCGCGACCAGCGGATCCTCGAGATCTACGAGGGGACTTCCGAGATCCAGCGGCTCGTCCTGGGCCGGGCGGTGCGCAAGGAGGCGGAAGCGCGAGCCGCCGATGAAGTGGAATAGGCATGGCCGCTGCACGCAAGAAGACTGCAGGCGAGGGAGAGCAGGCCGCACGCGAGGAAATCATCGGCGCGGCCGCCGAACTCTTCATGGACCTCGGCTACACGGCCACCTCCATCGATGCCATCGCGGAGAAGATGGGCGCCACGAAAGGCCGGATCTATCACTACTATCGCAGCAAGGCGCAGGTCTTCTTCGATGTCCAGATCACCGCGATGAACCATCTCTTCGCAGTGGTCGAACCGATTGCCCGCAGCGATCTGCCGCCCGATGCCAGGCTCGAAAGCATGGCGCGGGCGCATCTCGAGCTGATGCTGCGCGAATTGCCGATCCAGAAAGTGGCCGTGCAGGGCCTGCAGCGGCACCTCCTGCAGGCCGGCGGGTTCCGCCATGCCCGCACGCTGCAGGAGATCGCAACGCTGCGCGACGACTATGAGCAGATGTTCGCGGAGGTGCTCGACGAGGGCGCGCGGCAGAAGATGTTCGACGACCTGCCCCCCCGACTGCTCAGCAAGCCGTTCTTCGGTGCGCTGAACTGGGTGACCGTCTGGTACCGGCCGCGCCGTCTCCAGGAGGACGAGGAAATCAAGGCGATCGTCGATGCGCTGGTGGAATTCGCCATGCGCGGCGTTCGCAGGGAGGAGTGACATGCAACCACCGAGGAAACCGTTTTCAAGCGAAATCTGGGACGAGGCCGAAATCTGGTCGCGCGACCGCATCGAACGCTTCCAGGTGGACGCGCTGCGCCGCCAGCTCGCCTATGTCGGCGAAAGGAGCGCGCATTACGGGAAGGTCTTCGCGCAGGCCGGCTTCGACCCGCGCGACTTCCGCAGTTTCGAGGACCTGAGGGTCCTGCCGCTCACGCGGAAGACGGACTATGTCGAGGGACTGGCCGAGGATCCGCCGTTCGGTTCCTTCCGGGCCGTCGACGTCGCCGACGCGGTGCGCGTCCACTATTCGTCCGGCACGACGGCGAAGCCCGCTCCGGTTCTGTGGAGCGCGCGGGACGTCGAGCGATGGTCCGATCTCTACGCCCGGTACCTCTATGCCCAGGGTGTGAGGCGCGAGGACGTCTTCCACTGCCTGTTCGGTTATTCCTGGTTCGTCGGCGGGCTGGGCGCGACCCTCGCCGCGCAGCATATCGGCGCGCTCGTCATCCCGGGCGGATCCGTCGACACGCAGCGCCAGATAGACACCATCCTCGAGTACCGGCCACGCGTGGTCATCGGCACGCCGTCCTTCATGGCGCACATCGCCGAAGCGGCCGCGAACCGGGGCGTCGATCTCGCGGACTCGTCCGTCGAACTCGTCTGCGTCGGCGGCGAGCCGGGCGCCTCGATTCCCGGCACGCGCGAGCGCATCGAGCGTCAGTGGGGCGCGAAGATGTTCGACTGCTACGGCGCGCTGGAATGCCAGCCGATCGGCTGGGACACCGCGCTGCAGCTCGGACCGCAACTGGCGGAGGATTTCATCTACGTCGAAATCCTCGATCCGGCGACTGAGGAGCCGGTCGCCGACGGCGAGCGCGGGGTCCTGGTGCTGACCCACCTGGACAAGCGGGCCTGTCCGCTTGTGCGCTGGTGGACCGGCGACATCGTGGTGCGGGACAGCCGGCCGACGCCCGACGGGCGGACCCACGCCCGTCTCGCAGGCGGTGTTCTCGGGCGGGCCGACGACATGCTGATCGTGCGCGGCGTGAATTTCTTCCCGACCGCCGTCGAGGATGTCGTGCGCGCCCATCCCGGCACCACGAACGAATACGTCATCGTCGTCGACGAGGCGATGCGCGACAACACGACCGGCTTCCTCAGGGGCATCAAGCTGAGGATCGAACGGGCCGAGGGAAGTGCCGACGACCTGGCCGAGAGCCTCGGTGCAAGACTGCGCGAAAAGCTCAATGTCCGCTTCGACATCGAGGTTCTCGATCCCGGCACCCTTCCCCGGACGGTGCACAAGGCGAAACGGGTGATCAAGGAGTAGACGATGACCACGCCCAAGCCACTGACAGGCAAGCGCGTCGTCGATTTCACGCAGTTCATCGCCGGACCGACCGCGGCCCAGCTTCTGGCCGACTTCGGGGCCGAGGTGATCAAGGTGGAACCCGTCTCCGGAGACGGATCGCGCGCGCTGCCCGGCACCCGGTTCGGCAGCGGCTATTTCCGGTGCTTCAACACGTCGAAGACGTCCCGCGTGATCGACATGCGCGACGCGCAGGGACTGGAGACGCTCGACACGCTGCTGGCCGATGCGGACGCGCTGCTGTGCAACCTGGCGCCGAAGACTCTCAAGCGCCTGCGTCTGTCGCCCGGTGACGTGCGACGGCGTTTCCCCTCGCTCGTCGCGACATTCATCTCGGGCTTCGGGCAGGACGACGAGCGCACCTGCATGGACACGATCGCCCAGTGCGAAAGCGGGTTTGCCTGGCTGAACGGCGCGGAGGACGGAACGCCGCGCGTTTCGACCTCGTGGCCGGTCGACTTCTACTCCGGCCTCTATGCCTCCTACGCCACGGCGATGGCGCTGCTCGACCCGGGGCGCGAGAGCGGGACGGTCATCGACCTGACGATGATGGAGGTGGCTTCCGCGGTGCTTCTCGGTCCGGCGGCAATCCTCGCAAGCGAGGGGGCCTCGCTGGCGCCCCCCTCGGGCAACCGGGACCGTGCTTCGGCGCCCTCCGGCGTCTTCCGTTGCGCGGACGGCTTCATCTACATCTATGCCGGTCTCGACAACTACTGGAAGGCGTTGCGTCCGGTCGTGGGCGGCGAGGCAGCCTCCTTTGCCGAGCGCCTGGCCCGGCCCGACGATTTCGACGCGATGGTCGACGCATGGACGCGGGTGCGTCCATGCGAGGCGGCGCTCGCCCGGCTTTCCGAGCTGGGAATTCCCGCCGGTGCCGTGCGCCATCCCACCGAAGCGATCGAACGCATTCGCGCCGCGCGGCCAGGGGCGGTGACGGCGGTGCTCGAAAGCGGAGAGCACGTGCCGTCCTTTCCGGCGCTATTCGACGCAGAGCGGATAGCACGCCGCGCCGCGCCCGCCCTCGGCGAGGCAGGGCCGCACAACACAGAAGGAAGGGATTTCGAAGCATGACAGACGCAAGCACATCCGAAGATCTTCGCCACGCGGTCGCAGTTCTCCGCCCGCAGCTTTTCGAGGGGCGCCAGGCGCTTGTTACGGGTGCCGGCTCGGGTATCGGCCGGGCCATCGCCCTTCGCCTCGCGGCCCTCGGCATGTCGGTCTTCGGGGTCGGCCGGCGCAGGGAGATGCTCGACGAGACGGCTTCCCTGGCAGAGCTCCTGCCGGGCACCTTTCGCTTCGAAAGCTGCAATGTGCGCGACAGCGACGCCATTTCGGCGCTGGTCCAGCGTGTCGGCGAGGAAGGCGGCATCGACCTGCTCGTCAACAATGCCGGCGGCCAGTTCTTCGCGCCTGCGAGCGAAATCTCGCGACGCGGCTGGGACGCCGTCATCGATCTCAACCTCAGTGCCGTGTTCACGGTCACCAAGGCGGCCTATCCGTTCCTCAGGGCCTCGCGCGGCGCCGTCGTCAGCATTTCGCTCTCCGGCGTCGATCGAGGCTCGATGGGCCTCGCCCATTCGATTGCGGCGCGCGCCGGCGTCCTCGGGCTGACGCGCTCGCTCGCGCTTGAATGGGCGGCGGACGGCATCCGGCTCAACTGCATCGGCCCTGGCACCGTCGTTACGGAAGGCCTGTCGGGAGAGGCGGCGAAGCCGCTGCTCGAGGGGCTCGTCGCGGCCACGCCCATGGGCGCGCCGACCTCCGTCGAGGAGGTCGCGGAATTGACGGCGTTTCTTGCCAGTCCCGCAGGCCGCCTGATGACCGGGCAACTGATACAGATCGACGGCGCCGCGCATCTCGGCCCCGGCCTGCACATGATTGGAGCCTGACATGAGCAAGCCGCCCCTCGACGGCATCCGCGTCCTCGATCTTTCGCGGGTGCTGGCCGGTCCCTGGTGCACGCAGACACTTGCCGATCTCGGGGCGGAGGTCTGGAAGATCGAGGCGCCCGGGCGCGGCGACGACACGCGCGGCTGGATGCCGCCCGACATCGGAGGGGAGTCCACCTATTTCCTGTGCTGCAACCGGTCCAAGCTGTCGGTCGAGATCGACCTGAAGTCCGAGCAGGGGCGCGAAACGGTCAAAGCTCTCGCAGGTCGCGCGGACGTCCTGGTCGAGAATTTCCGCCTCGGCGCACTCGATGCCTATGGCCTCGGATACGAACAGCTGAGCGAGCTCAATCCCGGTTTGATCTACTGCTCGATTTCGGGCTACGGCCGGACCGGCCCGCGGGCGGGGGAGGCCGGCTACGATTTCACGATCCAGGCCGAGAGCGGGCTGATGTCGATAACCGGCGAGCCGGATGGCAGTCCCATGAAGGTCGGCGTCGCCATCACCGACATCCTGACCGGCATGAACGCGACCCAGGCGATCCTGGCCGCCCTGATCGCACGCGACCGCGACGGCGAAGGCCAGCATCTCGACATCTCTCTCTTCGACACGGCCGTTTCGGTGATGGCAAACGTCGCCTCGGGATATCTCGCTACCGGACGAGACAGCAAGCGCTACGGCAATGCCCACGCGACCGTCGTTCCCTACCAGCTCTTCGACACCGCCGACGGGACCCTCGCTCTCGCCGTCGGCAACGATTCGCAGTTCCGCTCGCTCTGTCTCGACGTGATCGACAGGCCCGGCCTGGCCGAGGACGAACGCTTCGCCCGAAACCGCGATCGTGCCAACAATCGGGAGCTGCTCGTTCCGCTGCTTTCGGACATCTTCCGCACGAGGCCGACCGACGACTGGATCAGGGCGCTCCGAGGGTCCGGAGTGCCCGGCGGCAAGGTCCGGAAGGTTTCCGAGGTCTTCGCCTCGCCCGAAGTTCGCGACCGCGGCCTTGTCTGCGAGGTGCCGGATGCTGTCCACGGGACGTTGCGGCTCGTGCGCTCGCCGATGCGCTTTTCCCGCTCGCCGTTGAGCAGGCCGACGGCCCCTCCGCGCCTCGGAGAACACACGGCGCTCGTGCTCGCGCGCGCGAAGTCCCAGGAAAGGCCTGTCTGAAGCTCGCGCCGGTTGCGCCGGCGCGTCGCGACGGTCGGATGCCGGAAGACGAAGCCAGCTATCAGGATCCGGCTTTAGGGCCCCGGTACCTGAGCGCCTCGACCAGAAGCGAGAAGGCGGGCGCGTGCTGCCTGCGGCTCGGATAGTAGAGTGGTAGCCCGAGAACGGCTCGCACCAGTCTTCGATGACCCGGACGAGGCGGCCGCTTCGCACGTGTCCCTCGATTTCGGCTTCCGGCAGATAGGCGAGGCCCATGCCGCCGAGGGAGGCCTTCAGCATCATGGAAATGCTGTTGAAGACGAGCTGGCCGTCGACGCGCACGCGGAGTTCCCGGCCCTTCCTCTCGAATTCCCAGGCGTAGAGGCCGCCGCGCGTCGGCAGGCGCAGGTTGATGCAGCGGTGAGACGTCAGGTCCTGCGGCGCCTGGGGGCGCCGCCGGCCTTCGAAATATCCGGGAGAGCCGACGACGGCCATGCGCATCTCCGGCCCGAGCGGCACGGCGATCATGTCCCTGGCAATGAGCTCCACGTTGCGAACGTCGGCGTCGTAGCGCCCAGCGACGATGTCGGTCAGGCCGAAGTCGATGTCGATCTCCACCTTGATTTCCGGATAGTCCGGCAGGAAGCGCTCGAGCTTGGGCCAGAGAACAAGGCTGGCGGCGTGCTCGTCGGCGGTGATGCGGATCGTGCCGGCCGGCTTCTCGCGCAGTTCCGTCAGGGCCGCAAGCTCGGCATCGATTTCCTCGAGCCGCGGGGCGAGCGTATGAACAAGCCGCTCGCCCGCCTCGGTGGCCGATACGCTCCGGGTCGTCCTGGTCAGCAGGCGCAGGCCGAGACGGGTTTCCAGGTTGAGGACGGTCTGGCTCAGCGCGGATTGCGAGACGCCCAGTTTCGCCGCCGGCCTGGTGAAGCTGCGCTCCTGCGCGACGGCAAGGAAGGCAGCCAGGTCGTTCAGGTTCTCCTGAGCCATTCATTAGCCATCCTAATAAACCCAATCAGACAATAGCGTCTAATCCCGTCCGGATGAAAACACTAGATTCCGCCTTGGAGGACGCAGGAAGCTCGTCCGCGAATTTCGAAACAGAACAAGGAGGTCCGAGATGGACATCAAGCGCATTGGCTCGCAGCCCTCCGGAAAAGGTCCCGAAGAGTATTTCACCGGCACCGTCCGGCTCGATCCGCTGATGAGCCCGCCGGAGCCGGCGCGGGTCGCTGGAGCCAGCGTCACCTTCGAGCCGGGCGCCCGCACGGCATGGCACACGCACCCGCTCGGCCAGACGCTGATCGTCACCGCGGGTTGCGGATGGGTGCAACGCGAAGGCGGGCCGATCAAGGAAATCCGGCCGGGCGACATCGTGTGGTTCGAGCCGGGCGAGAAGCACTGGCACGGCGCGACGCCAACGACCGCGATGACCCACATCGCCATCCAGGAGAAGCAGAACGGTTCGCCGGTCGACTGACTGGAGCACGTCACCGACGAGCAGTATCGCAAATAGGTTCGGGGGCCGGCGCAAAGCCGGCCCGACCTGCGGCCGGCAGGTCCGAAGACACCAGACAATGCGAAGGAGCGACCGATGCCCCATGTCACCGTCAAGCTTGGGCCCCGGAAAGACCGAGGACCAGAAGACGCGTCTCGCCGAGGCCATCACCAGGGACGTGATGGAAATCCTGGACTACGGCGCGGATCCGGTTTCGGTCGCCCTTGAAGAGGTCGAACCGAAAGACTGGACCGAGGCGGTTTACGAGCCGGACATCCGCGGGAGATGGATCACCCTCTACAAGAAGCCGGGCTACGACCCGGGCGGGTGAGTGCGCCACCGGCAGGATCAACCGCACGAAACACTCAGACGAAGGATGAGACAGATGATTCTCGAAGAAACCTTTACCCTCTCGAATAGCGTCGAGATCCCCAAGCTCGGGCTCGGCACCTGGATGATCGACGACGGTCAGGTCGAAGGGGCCGTGAACGCTGCCTTCAAGCTCGGCTATCGCCACGTCGACACGGCGCAGGCCTACGGCAACGAGCGCGGCGCGGGCGAGGCCGTCCGGAATTGCGGCATCGCGCGCGACGATCTTTTCGTGACGACCAAGCTCGACGCTGGCATCAAGGACCATGCCGGTGCGAAGACGGCAATCGACAGGTCGCTCCGGACGCTGGGGCTTGACCGGATCGACCTCATGATCATCCACAGCCCGCAGCCCTGGAATGATTTCGGTGGCGAGGATCGCCACTTCGACGGCAATCTGGAAGCCTGGCGCGCTCTGGAAGAGGCCCACAACGAAGGCAAGCTCCGCGCCATCGGCGTGTCCAACTTCGAGCGCGGCGACCTGGACAATCTCCTCGACAATGTCTCCGTCAAGCCCATGGTCAACCAGATCCTCGCGCATGTCAGCAACACGCCTTTCGAGCTGATCGACTACACGAAGAGCAAGGGCATCCTCGTCGAAGCCTATTCCCCGGTGGCCCACGGCAAGATCCTCGGCAATGGCGAACTTGCGGCCATGGCGGAGAAATACGGCGTCGGCATTCCTCAGCTCTGCATCCGCTACTGCCTGCAACTCGGGCTGCTGCCGTTGCCGAAGACGGCGAACCCGGAGCACATGCGGGTGAACGCCGCGGTCGATTTCGAGATCTCGGAGGCGGACATGGAAACGCTGAAGCAGGCCGAACGCATCAAGGACTACGGAGACGCAAGCGTCTTCCCCGTCTATGGCGGAAAGCGCTGAGGCAGGGGACGTTCCGGCGGGAGCGTCGCGGGGGCCTGCGCGGCCTGACTGCGACGCCTCCCGGCCACGCCACAGAAGGGAATTCTGGTCGGCAGGGGGCCGGAAGCCGATGACCAAAAAATCCTCGACACCGGAGCCGAAGGCGCAAGCCTATGGTTCCGGGACGATGCTCGCCGTCGTCTGCGTCGGGCCGCTTCTTGCGCTGACGGCATTCACGACACCCGTTGCGAACCTGACCGGCACCGCCGCAGCGCTCGGTGCCGGCTCGGATGCGCAGGCGTGGATCATGAGCGCGATGCCGGTCGGAACGGGGGCTGCGGTGCTCGGCAGCGGCGCGATCGGCGACGACTACGGGCGGCGGGCGACCTTCTTTGCCGGCGCTTTCCTGCTGGCCATCGCCTCCCTGCTCGGAGCGCTCGCCCCGACGCCGATTTTCCTGATAGCTGCGCGAATCCTGCAGGGGGTCGGGAGTGCCGGCATATTTTCCTGTGGCCTCGGCCTGATCGGCAAGATGTATCCTTCCGGACATGAACGCGCGCGTGCAACGGCCGTCTAGGCCGCAGCGCTCGGCGGCGGAGTCGCGCTCGGCCCGCTCCTGTCCGCCGGATTGACCAATCTCGCCGGATGGCGAGCACCCTATGTCTTCATCGCGTTTGCCTGCGTCGCTCTCGCGCTCCTGGCGCGCCTTGTGCTTCCTGAAGTGCGGGCGGAAAGGCCGCGTCCTGTCGATGTGGCCGGAACGATCCTTCTGGACGTCGGCATCGCGGCGTTCCTCTCCGGGCTGGTCGAGATCAGTGGCGGAAGGATCGAGCTGTCGGTAGCGCTGCTCGCAGCAGGCGTCGCGCTGGGGGCGGTCTTCGTCGTCGTCGAGAAACGCGTCAGGGCGCCTATGCTGGATCTCGGCCTGTTCCGCCGCCCCGACTTCGTCGGCGCGACCGTGGCCGCGCTCGCGGGCGGTGCCGGCGTCCTGTCGCTGGTCTCGTTCCTGCCTACGCTCCTGGAACGGGCCATGCAGATGGCGCCCATCGGTGCGGCGACCATGCTGCTCGCATGGTCTGCGACGAGCGTGGCGAGCGCCTTCGCCGTCAGGTGGCTCCCAGCTTCCGTCGGCGCACGGCCTCTCCTGATCGCCGGCCTTCTCGGTTCGGCGGCCGGGCAGCTCGGCCTGTACGGCCTTTCTTCCGGTACCGGCATCGCCCGCCTGCTGCCGCCCCTGCTGGTCGCCGGCGTTGCCTACGGCATCCTCAATTCGGCGCTGGGCCGGCAGGCGGTGGAGAGTGTTCCCACCGAGCGGGCGGCGATGGGGCGTGGAGCAAACAACACTGCACGCTACCTGGGATCGGCAACCGGCCTCACTGTCGTCACCGTCATCGTCACGCACGGCAGCACGGACGGCATGCTCGGCGCCTGGAGCCTTGCGGTCCTGCTCACAAGCGCCTGCTCGCTTCTCGGCACGGCAGTCGTCATGCTTTCAAAGGGGCGCCCGGCCGGCTAGCCTCCGAGCGAAATGTGGAGACTTTGCGCGACTTCTGCCGAAGGTGACGAGACCCGAGTTGCCAGAAAAGACGGCAGGCGGCCATCGTGAGGCGATCCGGTCTTTGTGCTGCGATTGCCCTCGGCTTAAGCCTTTGTTTCGCTCGAGGCCATAGCATTGCGGCCGGAAATTCCTCCAGCTTCGAGCTGCGGCTCCATCGGAACAGGACCTGCAATTCATGATCTTTCAGCTGCTCTATGCCAGCGGTGTCAGCGATTCGTTCGTCGCGGACGATATCGCCTCCATTCTGGAAACCTCGCGCAGGCGCAATGCAGAGAACGGCATTTCGGGCCTGCTTCTCTATTGCGACGGCGTCTTCATCCAGTTCCTGGAGGGCAAGCGCGACACCGTTCAGGAACTTTCGAAGCGGATCGGCAGGGATCGCCGGCACCGGAACATGATGGTCATGCTGGAGCGCGACGCTGAGGAGCGTGCCTTCGCCGCCTGGTCGATGGGTTTCAGGACGCTCGACAAGAATGTACCGGCCGAGGCAGACGCGTTCCGGCTGTCGCGCAACGCGGTCAGCGGTCGCATGCGGGGGGCCGAAGCCGACTTGATCATGGAAACCATATTTGCCTTTGCGGGCGAAGGCGTTCGTTAGCGGCAGGCGCCGCGGCGGGACCGATCGACAGCTTTCCGTGCGGCCGGCCCGACCGGGCCAGGCTACCGGACAGGGGAGGATGTTAAGCTCTTCGAGGCAATATCCGGCTCTCTCGGGAGGGCATGGGATGCAAGCAGCGCGATCAAGGACCGACCAGATCTTCGTCTGGATTACCGTTCTTCTTGTCGTCGGCATATTCGTTTCCGCAAATTCCCGGCTCTTCATGCTTGACCGGGACGGCTTGTCCTTCGTCTCCAGAAAGCTGCCCTATTGGGACTTCACCAATCTCTGGGCGGGCGGGAAGCTTGTGTGGCAAGGGAAGATCCACGCGATTCCCGATGCCGAAAGCTTCCGTGCCTGGCTTCGCGCGGAGCTCAACCCGCACCTGCCGGACCAGGAATGGAGCTATCCGCCGAGCCTTCTCCTCCTCGGTGTTCCGATCGCCCTCCTTCCGCTGGGGGCGGCCTACGCGTTCTGGCAGGCGCTGTCGTTTCTGGTGCTCTACCTGGCCACACGCTTTCTTGAACTGCCGCTGGCCGGCCGGATTGCCATCCTCTTGTCTCCCGCCGCGCTCACCAGCGCCGCGCTGGGCCAGAACGGGCTTCTCACCGGCGGGCTTATCATTTCCTCGCTGAGCCTGATGTCTCGCCGGCCCTGGCTCGCAGGCGTGCTGGTCGGGCTTCTCACGATGAAGCCGCAGCTCGGGATCCTCCTGCCTTTCTGCATGCTGGCCAGCCGGAACTACAGATCGCTCGCCGCAGCCTCGGTCACGGCCGCCCTCCTCGCCGTGGCAACCGGAATCCTCTTCGGGTTCGACGTCTGGCTGGATTTCTGGACGAAGACGCGGCCATTGATGACCGCGATCCTGGACAGGCCGTTCGATGTTGTCTATCCGGTGCACGAGGTGACCGTCTTCGCCTCGCTGCGTTCTTTCGGTGCCACACTGCAGAGCGCCTACGCCGTCCAGTTTCTCATGACTGCCGCCTGCATCGTCGCCTGCCTCTATGTCTGGCGGCCGGCATGCAGGATGGAAGCCGCTGCCCGGGTCTGCCTGACGGGTATCCTGACCACCCTGGCAACGCCCTATGGCCATGACTACGATCTCGTGCCGGTCGCCGCAGCGCTGATGTGGATCTTCTTTTACGAGCGGAACGTCCGGCCTTCACTGGTCCTGTTCGCCTTTGTCTCGCCTGTCTTCTTTCTCATGGCAAGGAAGATGACGGTTTGCCTGGATCCCGTCCTCCTGCTGGCGCTCAGCATCCACTTCGTTCACGGCGCCTTGCGAGCCGATCGTGCCGGCATCGGGAACGAACCGGCGACCGTCCGACGAGCCGGCTGATCCCGGTACCGCAGGCGAGGCATGTCTCTTGCCGTCCTTTAGGCGACGCACATTCTATGGCGCAGGAACCCGCCATGCAGTAAGAGTTCGACCCGGACCACCAGACGGAAGCGGGCCAGCATGCCGGACTTCATGATTTCGTTGGCCATCGGCGCTGTCTTCGCGGTCGGGGCGGTAGCTCTTGTCCTCACCATCTATCTCGGTGCGCGCGCGGTGCTGTCCGTGGGGGACGACAGCGACCGGACGCACGATGCCGCCTCATCAGTGGCGTTCCGCATTGCCGCGCTCTACGGGCTGATACTGGCCCTCGTCTATGCCCAGGAACTCGAGGACTACAAGGGGATCCGTACCAATCTTGCCGAAGAGGCGGTGGCGACGGCGGACGTCTACAACGACATCGCCCGCTATGGCGGGCCGAAAGCGGCAGCGGTCCAGGCCGGCATCGCCCGATATCTCGATGCGGTCGTCAACGAGGAGTGGGCGCTGCTGGGGCACCGGCAGGGGCTCGCGCCGGCTGCATGGCAGGCCTGGAACGACGTCTATCTCACGCTGCTCGACCTCGATCCGCACAGCGACCGCGAGCGGTACCTCGCGAATCGCATGCGTGACCGGATTACCTCCGTCGCGCGCTATCGCCAGATTCGCGAATCGACCGTCGTGGGTACCTTCAGCGGTCTCTTCTGGGGACCGGCCATCTTCGGGCTCGTCCTTCTCACATTGCCGTTTTACGTTTTTCCGCCGACCCGCAACAATCTCATTCTCCTTTCAGTTTTCGGGCTCTATTCGGGCGTGGTGCTGTTCTTCATCTACATCTTCGCCAATCCGTTCGAGCCGCCAGGCAAATTGCCGCCGACGCCCTTCATTCACCTGCTCGGCGGCGAGATCGGAAAGAGCCTTCCCGCACCGACCGGCGCCGGTGGCTAGCGCCGGTCCAGCGGCGCCTGGCCGGCAATCCCTCACCCGCGCCGCCCCTGCCGCCAGATCAACGCCGTTTCCACGAGGCCGGCTGCGCCATAGGCGCCCGCGAGCCAGAGGAAGCTCTGCATGTCGGTCTGCCAGACATGCCACGCGAGAATCGCGAAGCTTGCCGCCGACAGGAGACTTCCGGCCGCCGGCAGCAGAGGCGCGATGCCTATGCTGGCGGAAAGGCGAAGTGCGGCCAGATTGACGGCCGTGAAGATCAGCAGGAAGGTGGCGCTTGCGAAGACCGAGATGGTCTGCAACGGCGCGGCCAGGGCAAACGCGAGCGAAAGCCCCGTCAACACGAGAAGCGCGACGTACGGAACGGGCCTTCGGCGTTCGCGCATGGAAAAGACCGCCGGTAGCGCGCGTTCGCGCGCCATCACCATGGCAAGCCTGGCTGCCCCGAACAGAGTGGCGTTGATCGCCGAGGCCGTCGACAGCAGGGCTGCGACGGAAATCAGCGTGAAGCCCAGCTGCCCGAGCATCGGGCGGGCTGCGACCGCCAGGACGTATTCCTGGTCCTGCCGGATCTGCTGGGGCGTCAGGTTGCCCAGAGCGACGAGCGCGACCGCAACGTAGACAATGGCTGTCGTCACGATCGCGATGATGATGGCGCGGCGCAGGTTCCGTTCGGGCGCCTGCATCTCGTCGACCGCATTCGGTATCAGTTCGAAGCCCTCGTAGGCGACGAAGATCAGGGCGACTGCCGAGAGGGGCGCTGCCCAGCCCTTGTCGAAGACAGGCGAGAAATGCGAGGGCCGCATGCCGATCGCGCCGACCGTGGCGAAGAGAGCCAGTATGGCCAGTTTCAGGCCCACGACGCCGAGTTCCACGCTGCCGGAAAGCTTGGCGCCGATCAGGTTGACGGCGAGGAAGAGTGCGAGCACGCCCGCTGCGAATGCCGCTGCGGCGGCAGGCGTCGAGCTGCCCGAAAGCAGGGTTGCTCCATATGCACCGAAGGCGGAGGCGTAGAGCGCGAGTGTCCCGACATAGCCGGCGACAAGCAGCCACCCGGCATAGCCGGCAATGCCGGGCGCGGAAAAGGCCTTCTCGATATAGGTGAAGCTGCCTCCGTCGTCGCGATAGGCAAGACCAAGATGGGCGTAGGACATGCCCGTCAGCAGGGCGATGAAGCCTCCGGCGGCAAGCGTCACGGCAACGGCATGGCCGGCAATGGAGATCGCCAGGCCCAGCACCGCAAAGATGCCGCCACCGATCATTCCCCCAATGCCGATGGCGGTCACTTCCGCCAGGCTCAGTTGTTTCCGCACGACTTCAGTCCGCTTCCCCGCGAGCGCGTTGTCCTTACGTTCAACCGGTCCGCGCGGCAAGTCTCCGGGAGGAAGCCGGCCGGTGCGTCACGCCCGCTCGCCGCAATTGCAGCAGAGGCCGCCTTTCCTTCGTGAAGCGAACCGGAGAATGTTGCCGCCTTTAACATTTGCGCATGCATCGAACCGGAGCCTCGCCTATCAGATATTCCCGGGAGGCCGGCCAATTCATGAAGAACACGCCAGACGGGCGGAGAGAGCATCGCGCTCGCGTTCTCAAGCGGGGCTTCATACTGCTGGCAGACGACCGGCCAGAGGTGTCCTGCACCATCCGAAACATGCATTCCAGCGGCGCCGAACTCCGTGTCATGCCGGAAGATCCGGTCTCCGCGGAGTTCCTGCTGCATATTCCCTCTGACGGCCTGACCTACCGATGCCGGCTCTGCTGGCGCCAGAACCACCGCTGCGGTGTCGAGTTCACCGGCACGGCGGAAAAGCCGGCGTGGCACTACGGCTGAGCGGCGGCAACGGCACCCCTGCCTCGCCTGTCCGTGTGCCGTCCTCCCGTCTCTCAGCTTTTTCCCCAACTCTCGCGATAGACGAGCTCATCGAGCGGCAGCCTCTGGCGCCAGCCCTTCGCCGCCAGTTCAGGCTCGAGATAAAGCCGGTCGACGAAGCCGACACAGAGATAGGCGACGATCGCCACGTGCTCCGGCACGCCGAGAAGCTGCTTCAGTTCCTCTGCACGGTAGATGCTGACCCAGCCGACGCCGACCCCCTCGGCCCGGGCTGCGAGCCACAGGTTCTGCACGGCGCAGACCGTCGAGTAGAGATCCATTTCCGGATTGTGCGTCCGGCCGAGCACGACGCGACCACCGCGCGTGCGGTCGCAGGTCACGCAGATGTTGAGCGGGGCGGCCAGGATGCCCTCGAGCTTCAGAGCCTGATAGGCGCTCCGGCGTTCGCCCTCGAACATTCCGGCGGCTTCGCCATTGGCCCGGGAAAACAGTTCGTGAACCTGCTCGCGCCGCCGGCGCTCGCGCATCAGCAGGAAGTTCCACGGCTGCATGAACCCGACCGAGGGCGCATGGTGCGCAGCCTGCAGGAGCCGCTTCACCAGCAACTCCGGCAAGGGCTTTTCCAGAAACTCGTTGCGAACGTCGCGCCGCGTCTCGATGGCACGATACACGGCGCTTCTCTCGATTTCGGCAAACGCGGCGGCAGGCGCGACGGCGCCGTTCTCGATTTCCAGCATCATTTGCTCCCAACAACGCTGTCGGCGAGCACGCCGCCGTCCGCGCGGACGCGCTCAATCTTGCCTGGCCGGTCTTCTGACTCCGGTTCGTCCGGACCGCGCGCCTTCCCGGTCTCCCAGTGGCACCGTTGCGCGATCCATCCCCGATACAGCGTTGGGCACGTCGCCGACTTTCACGGCGTTCCCGAGCACCAGGCGGCGGGGAGCTTACGTGCCGCGGAACCGCGCCGCAAGAGGAACCGGCTGCGGCCGGTCACCCCGGATCAGGGCTTCACCGAAAGCGCTCCGAGCGGGCAATCGAGCCTCCAGGTCAGTCCGTCGCTGACAAAGTCCAGCGAGACGACAGCCGACAGGCCGCGCTCGATCATCGTCGTCAGCACCTTGTTCCCGTAGCCGAGCCGGGTCGGCGGGGTGACCGGAGGGCCTCCCCGTTCCATCCATTCGAGCCGGAAGCGATCCCCGGTCTCGTGCCAGCGAATTCTGACGCTGCCCGTGCGCTCTGAAAGCGCGCCGTATCGCGCTGCATTGGTGACCAACTCGTAGAGCGCCATTCCGAGGAGTTGCGCGGCGGCGGCATTCATCTCCAATGCCGGGCCTTCCATCCTGATTCGCCCCTGGCCGGCGGTCTCGAAGGGGTGCAATTGTCCGCCCACGAGTTCCGTGACTGTCATGCCGCCGCGATCCCCGTCGATCAGGATGTCCTGGCTGATTGCCAGCGAATTGATGCGGCCGATGAAATCCGCCAGGAACTCTGTCTGATCGGCCGGGACCGTCTGTCGCGCGATGGCCTGGACGAGGGCCAGCATGTTCTTCGACCGGTGATTGACCTCGCGGAGAAGCAGCTGGATGCGCTGCTCGGAAATCTTCCGGGGCGTGATGTCCCGGATTATCTTCGAAGCACCGACGACCTTGCCGTCGAGGTTGCGCACGGGAGATATCGTCACCGAGACGTCTACCACGCCGCCGTTCTTGTGCTTGCGCTGGGTTTCGTAGTTTTCGATCCGCTCCCCGGCGGCGATGCGTTCGAGGATCATGTCTTCCTCGTGCTGCCGGTCCTCGGGAATGAGCGTCCGGACGGACCTGCCGATGATTTCGGCGGCCGAGTAGCCGAGCAGTTGCCCTGTCGCCGCATTCCAGCTCGTAATCGTGCCGTCGAGCGTCTTGCTCAGGATCGCATCGTTCGAGGACGCGACGATCGCCGCCAGCAGCGCTGCGGCATCATTGAGGCCAAGCAGCGCTGCACCCCCGGCTGGCGACGTGTTCCCGGTGTCCTGGTTTCCCATGGCTTCCAAGGCTTTCGTCGGTTTTTATTCCCGGAAGACTTCCGGGGGGTGGGCGGGGCCCACTCATCACGGGTGCGTACCGGAAACGCCGGCCATGACATGAGCTGAACGCGAAGGCGCGCGTTGCGTTCCGACGCCGTGCCGCCGCTGTCGGGCGTTTTCGCGGCGAATGTCGAAGGTGCCCGGCAGGCCTTCGCCTTCCTGAAGTCCGGCATGGAGCAGATCGACCGCGAGCTGACGCAGCGCATCGAGGCGCGGTTCGACGACATGAAGAGCCGCCTCGACGCTTTTCGCGATCCGGCGGAACCGGGCGGATACAAGCTCTATACGGCCGAACTGAGGGCGAAGAACGCGGCCGAGCTCAGCCGCCGCATCCAGGCCTTGCAGGAACCCCTTTCGAAGATTGCCGGGAAGGTCGCAACCGCACAAAAGGAAGGAGCGATCGTGTCGGAGAAGACCGCAAGACATTCGCGCGACTGGATTTCCCGCAGGCGGCTGCTTCTCGGGGCAGCCGCCGGCACGCTCGGCGCCGGCGCGGCTTCGGTCGCCGCGCGCGCCGCGAAACCGGCCATCCCCGAGGAAGAACCGGTCGATCTTGCCGGACGGCATGATTTCTACCGCAGAGGCGAGCAGGCCGGCATCCGTACGCCGCCGCAACGCCACGTCTTCTTCATGACCTTCGATCTCTCTTCGCCTCTGCGATCAGACCTGCAGGTGCTGCTCGCCCGGTGGTCGGCGGCGATCGCCCAGATGATGAAGGGCGAGACGGTCGGGCGTGTCGAGCCGAAGCGCCGGGAGGGCATTGGTTTCGATACCGGCGAGGCCCTCGATCTCGGGCCCGCATCGCTGACCGTAACCGTTGGCCTGGGGCCGAATGTCTTCACCGATGCCTACGGCCTCGCCGACAGGAGGCCGGCGCTCCTGCGCGAGCTGCATCGTCTGCCCAGCGACGCCCTGAAGCCTGAACTGACCGGAGGGGACATTTCCCTGCAGGCCTGCGCGGACGATCCGCAGGTCGCCTACCACGCGATCCGCGACCTCGCGCGCATCGCCAAGGAGACCGGCACGGCCTCCACGCGCTGGGCCGTCCTCGGCTTCGGACGTGCGTCCGCGGGACAAGGGCAGGCGACGCCGCGCAACCTTCTCGGCTTCAAGGACGGCACGCGCAACATCCGCGACGAAGCCGATTTCGACGCGGCACGTCTGGATCAAGGACGGCCCGGCCTGGCAGCGGCACGGTTGCTACCAGGTGGTGCGCAATATCCTGATGCATATCGAGAATTGGGACACCGACCGGATCGGCGATCAGAACGACGTCTTTGGCCGTCACAAGGCCTCCGGCGCTCCGCTGACCGGAACCTGCGAATTCGACGAGCCCGACTTTCGCAAGCGCGGCGCAGGCGGCGACCTCGTCATTCCGGCCACGGCCCATATCCGGTTTGCGGCTCACGAGAACAATGACGGCGTCAAGATCCTGCGCCGCTCCTACAACTATACCGACAGCATCAACCGGTTCGGCCTGCTCGACGCCGGCCTGCTGTTCATTTCCTACCAGAACGGCCCGGCGAGTTTCGAAAGGCTGCAGGTGAAACTCGGTGCCTCGGACGCGCTCAACGAGTATATCGCCCATATCGGCTCGGCGGTCTTCTTCGTGCCTCCCGCAACCCGGGAAGGTTCCTACATCGGCGAGGCAATGTTCGACCGAGCTTCCGGACAGCGCAAAGGAGAGGAGGGGCACGCGACCGGTCGATCGTCATGAAGCGGGGCGACGGCAGCGTCCGTTTCACGCCGATCCCGGATCATGCGTGCCTCATCCCAGCTGCCGCCGGCCGAGAAGCCGGGATCGGTGAAAGTCAGCACGCGCAATCCGCATAGCTTTCCGGTATCGCTTCCGAGATGAGTTCGAAGGCGGTGGCCCGGCAGGGCACGAGATAGAGCTTGCTTCCGTCGGCGAGCCTTATCCAATCCGGCCGGAGGCGGCGTTGTCCGCCGCGATACCGCATTCGTCGCGCACCGCCCACGCGTGCGGCACGGAGGGTTCCCGGTGCGCTGCCTTCGTCGAGACGCAGGCCAGCGCCAGGCCCGATGTCGACGCGAGCGCTGCCAGCAGGCGGCGAGCGACGGTGCGGCGCGCATGATCGCGTGAGGTCCACGCCAATTCGTAGCCGAACCGGATCTTGAGGCATTCGCGGTGGAAGGCAGCGGTCGATCAGCTCCAGATCCGCAGCGGATCCGCTGCCTTCCAATCCCGGCCGTGAGCCCGCCGTTAACCTTGTACCGGCTTTGTTCTCTTTCCGGCTTTTGCGTGCTTGCCTTTTCTGGCCGGGCCCGCAACTATCCCGCCATGGCTTCCGGGCAATCCGGGGCCTTGAACCAGATCGGCCCCCGAAGGTGCTGGCAACACCGACGAGGGCCTGACCCGCAACCTTCTTGAGAAAGGCATTGGGCTATGACGAGCAATAAAGCGTTCGTTCCCCTCTGGGAAGTTTCCCGCATCGAACCGATCGACGATCCCCGGGCTTTTGCCGGCCGCGCTACCGTGGCGGCTTTCGATCCCGGTCCGGCTTTCGTCCGGCGCGGCTGATCGGCTTCCCGCAATCCATCCCTGACCATTCCAAGAGAGTGAGACGGCCGGTCTCCGGCCGGCGCCGGTCATCGCGTGATCGCAGCCGAACCGCAGCGGTAATAAATTTCCGCTCGCGTTCGTCCGGTTCGCCAAGCTGGCGCGGCGCATGCCGCCGGCTGTTCGGCCTCGGCGCGATGCCGGTCGTCCTTCTC
>CAVXEW010000007.1:430000-695595 GCA_963760965.1 uncultured Alphaproteobacteria bacterium | reverse complement strand
TTCTTCAACAGCCCCCGGGGTCCACTTCATGCGCAATGTGCTCGCGCATGCCGGAAAGAGCGGCCGCCGCGTCGTCTCGGCCTTCATTGCCACCGCCTTTGCCCAGGAGACGGCACAGGCTGCAAGCACCCAGTGGCGCGCCGTCGCCGACCAGATCCGGCCGAAGGTGCCGAAGTATGCCGCCATCATGGACGGTGAGGCGGAAAAGCAAACGATCCAGTGAATCGTTTGCCCGCCGAACGAGCATGACGTGCTCGCCTATATGAGCTTTCCGGTAGGAGACACCGCGTCAAGCTGCATTCGATCAACCCGATCGAGCGGCTCAACGGCGAGATCAAGCGCGGTCCGACGCGGTCGGAATCTTCCCCAACGACGAAGCCATCATCCGCCTCGTCGGCGCAGATCTTGTTGTTCTTCAAACAGAACGATGAATGGGCCGTGCAGCGGGCGCGCTACACTGACTCTCTCGGCCGCGGATGCCAGCCGTTTTGCAAGGAAGATTTTGAACCTTTGAACGCGTGATCGAGTGCGGTCTTGTGTCAGGCCTCTGAGTTGCGGCCATGACGTGCCGCGGGCCGGTATGGAGATACGCGGATCAAGTCCAAATCTAGAAAGCGAGCGCGAGGCTCGGTGCGTCATTCTGGTTTTCCTGATCCCGATCTGTATCGATCATTCGCCCATGCGGTTCAGGCCCTCTCACATCCCGACGGACCGGTTCAGGTGTGCTGCTGAATGCTCATGCAGGCACCGTTGCCGGATTCCGGTAATCCTCTTCCTTTGTCAGCATGGCCCAGACGCCGCGCGCCATCTTGTTGGCAAGCGCAATGGCCACGAGCATGCGCGGCTTCTTCGCCATCATGCGGGCGAGCCAGGAGCCCTCGGGCGCGCCCTTCCGGGATGCCCATCGGACCACAGCCATGGCTCCAATGATGAGCAGGCGTCGAATATCGCATTGGCCCATCTTCGAGGTTTTTCCCAGTCGTTGCTTGCCGCCAGTCGATTTCTGCAACGGGACGAGCCCAAGCCAGGCGGCGAAGTCACGGCCGCATTTGAACGTCTCCATCGGGGGCGCGAAAGTTCCGATCGCCAGTGCGGCGATGGGGCCAACGCCGGGCATGGTTTGCAAGCGCCGAGATGCCTGAGCTTCCCTCGATAGAGCATGGATCTTCTTCTTCAATGCGTTGATCCGGCCAGTTAGCTGGTACATCCGGTCCAGCAGATCGCGGCAAATCTCGCGGGCCAGATCAGGCAAATTGGCGTTCTCGTCCTCGACGAACCATTCAAGTCGGTTCAGATAACGAATTCCCTGCGGCGCGGTGTGGCCGAACTCGAAAAGGTGTGCACGCAATGCGTTGACCAATTCAGTGCGCTGATTGACGAGCCGTTCGCGGGTGCGAAACATAATCGCCCGGACTTCGCTGCTCCTCGGTCTTCGGGTCGACGAAGCGCATCGTTGGGCCGCTGCGCCGCGCTCGACGATCGCCTCTGCATCCGCTGCATCGTTCTTCTGGCGCTTCACGAAGGCTTCACATAGCTGCGGTGCAATCAGCTTCAGCTGATGGCCAAGCCGGACCATCTCTGCGCGCCCAATAATGGGAGCTGCCGCACGCCTCCATCGCCACGACACATGCCGGACTGATCCGCCATGAATTTGCAAAACTCTAGGCGCGACAGCTTCTTGCGAAATACGACTGATCCGCCATGCCGCCCCGGCAATTGAAAGACGTTCTTTGCCAGATCGACCCCGATGATAGTAACCTTTTCCATGGATGCCTGCCTCTCCTTTGCGTGGCTCTAACACCACAAACTTGGCACATTGCGATGCCGTCGGAGAAGGCTGGCATCCACCCCATCTGGAAAGCGTCGGCCAACTGAGCGATGATCCGCTCATCAGCCTGCCCGCCGCGGCGCGCTGATCAGCCCGGCCCAAGCCGGAGAGCACGGCGATCAACGCCGCCTCCTACACCACGCCAAGGGACACGATCCAGCCGGCTGCTTGCCCATTCACCGACCCGATGAGGATGCCGCCGCGCGGCCGCCCATGAAGTGCAGGCAGATCCTGCACGATGGCCTCAAACCTTTCAGGGTTCATCGGATGGTCAGCTCCCGTCGGCCAATCGCTCGGGTAGTGGCGCCAGTGCCAATCCAGCCATTCTCGGCACAACTTGCGGGCAACTTCGAAATCGCCAGCATCTTCGGCCATTCTTATTGAAACCTCGGCCAAGCGAGCCTCCGCCTCTAATTGTACGACCGATCAACCCTAGCTTGCTCCAGATTGACGTCAATGAAGAGGCGGTCTCAGACGCAGAAATTGCGAAATCGGCAGGAGCGATAGCCGTGTCCGCGGACCAATGCAGCGATCTCGCAGCCAACGGCTGCTTTCAGGGCATTCAGCTCCGACCGCAAATGGCAGGGATTAGGGCGCATTGCCGTCGTGCAGCGAGATATCCACCACTGGTGAAGACCGACGGAATAGACGCGTCCGGCTGCGGCGAGGCTCGCGGCCATCATCTCGTTGCGCGTCAGCGTGCCGGTCTTGTCGGAACAGATGACGGAGACCGAGCCGAGCGTCTCGATCGCTGGCAGGCGGCGCACGATGGCATTGCGCCGCGCCATCGCCTGTACGCCCACGGCGAGGGTGATCGTCAGCACTGCGGGCAGTCCCTCCGGGATCGCCGCGACCGAAAGACCGACGACGGCCATGAACATCTCCGCGAACGGCAGGTGACCGACGAAGAAGCCGTAGGCGAGGAGCGCGCCGGCGACGATCAGGATGAAGACCGTGAGCCAGCGGGCGAAGCGGTCCATCTGTGCCACGAGCGGCGTCGTCAGCGTCTCGACGCGGGAAAGCATGCCGCTGATGCGGCCGATCTCGGTGTCGGCTCCGGTGGCCGCGACCACTCCCCGGGCCGCGCCCGCGGCGACGAGCGTGCCGGAAAACAGCATCGAGCTCCGGTCGCCGAGCGCGGCATCTTCGGTGGCCGGGGCAGTGCTCTTGTCGACGGGGACCGACTCGCCGGTCAGGATCGCTTCCTCGGCCTTAAGGCCGCGCGCCTCGATCAGCCGCAGGTCTGCCGGCACCCGGTCGCCCGCCTCCACCAGCACGATGTCGCTCGGAACGAGGTCGGCTGCGTCCAGGCCGATCCGCTGCCTGTCGCGCAGCACCGCCGCGCGCGGCGCGAGCATGCCCCGGATCGCCGCCATCGCCTGTTCGGCACGGCCTTCCTGCACGAAGCCGATCACCCCGTTGGCAATGACGACAGCAAGGATGACGCCGGTGTCCACCCAGTGCTGGAGGGCCGCCGTGATCAGTGCCGAGGCGAGCAGCACATAGATCAGCACATTGTGGAAGTGCCCCAGGAACCGGAGAAGCGCGCTCCGTCCCGGCGGTTCCGGCAGGCGGTTCGGTCCGTGGACGCGCAGCCGTGCCTGCGCCTCGGCGGTGCTCAGACCCTCCCGGGAGGTTCTCAACTTTGCGAGACATGCCTCCGCCTGCATCGCATGTGGTGTCGCCAGATCCATCCGAACCATGCGGCGTGTGGTGTAGCCATCGCCCGCGAATCCTGCGTCGTTGACGAACTCAGTCTTGCTTCTTCCCGTCAAACGACCGTAAACCTCCTGAAAACTCCGGTATTTCTCCCGGACCGTCAGAGACGTCTCCATGCTGGTTTTCAGCAGACTATCGAGAAACGACCGGGCTTCGTTGAGATGTATCAACGCGAACCATGTTCCTACGGGTTCGAAGATCGCTGTGTTTGGCGCAGAGAAGAGTGGGCGCTGGCCGTCGTTCCACTCTTCTCGCGCCAGAAGAATCCGGGTTCCGCTGCACTTCCCAACTCTCAACGGAAAATGGGCGACGCTACCCTCCTTCCAGAACTCAGAGCGGGGATGGAGTTCCGGCAAGAGTGGCGCGTCGTCCTTGCTCATGAACAGATCGATTGTCCCGGAGCTGGGGGCGTTGGAAATGCCGGGTGGGCGACAACGCATCTACAGGCGCAAGCAAGCTTCGTCGTCGCGGGTCCTTTCCGCCAGGTGTGCGGGCAAAACGAGCCTGGCCTCGAGTCCGCTCCCTTTCCTGTTTCGCAGACTCAGCTCTCCGCGCCAGGCTTCGACGATCTCGAGGACGATCGCCAGGCCGAGACCTGCGCCGCTACCAAGGCCGTCCAGGCGCGTGCCGCGGGCAAGGGGAAGCGACCCGCATCCCGCCAGCGCTTGAGGACGGAAAGGCCGTCCATCCCGGGCAGCCCGAGGTCGAGCACGACGAGGTCGTAGTCCTCGGTGTCACCGCGGAACCAGGCCTCTTCGCCGTTGCGGGCAATGTCGACCGTGTATCCCGCCGCTTCCAGCGTCGCGGAAACGTCGGCGATGATTCGCGACTCGTCTTCGACCAGCAGGATCCGCATCAGTCCTCCCCGCCGATGATCTGTCCGCTCGCGGAGTCGACGGATATCTCGCGCAGCGCTCCGGAAGGGGACACGACCTTCAGCTTGTAGACGTCGCGGCCGTGCTCCTGGTCGAGTTCGATGCCGATGATCTCGCCGTCGATCGTGCTGCGGGCCCTGTCGAGGAGCACCGCGAGCGGAAGGGCCCGGCCGTCTCTCCTGGCTTTCCTGGCTCGGTCATGATCCTCCGTCTCGCCGCTCTCCTCATCGGCGCGGGCGGCGGATGGCCCGAGACAGGTCAGCGCCATCAGGCCCAGCAAACACCTCCGGTTGAGCTTCACCGTCATGAATTATCCATAGCGGCTTTTACCTGACAGTTCGCTGACATGGGTCAACAGCGGGCTATCAGCGGTGTTGGCGCACTCTGCCTGCCGTTGGCGGTTCGTCCGCCGGAACAGAGATGGAGATGAAAAATGCGCAGACTGGTTCTTGTCCCCCTAATCGTCATCGGTCTGTCGGGCCTTTCCGGGTTGGCATACGCCGCGGGCGACGACGTTTCGGGATTCCTCGGCAAGGGACCCCTGTTCGACCCTTCGGCACCCGTCACCGCACAGGCGAGGCCCGGTGACCAAAGCGTGGACGCGGGTCGGCACGACGACTCCGGCCGCGAGGGCGAGCGACTGGAACATCGCAACGGCGAGCGGGGCGAGGCTCGGGAAGGCGGCAGGGAGGACGATTGATGTCCTCGCCAGGCTTTGGGAAGGGTGCCGGCGCAGCAGCTTCGCCGGCACCGGAAACCTCCAACGACAATGTGAGACTGGTGCGCGTCTGGGACCCGGTGGTGCGGCTCTTTCACTGGTCGCTCGTCTTCGCCTTTCTGTTGGCCTGGGTGAGCGGCGAGGACCTGCAGACCCTGCACCAGACTGCGGGATACACCATCGCCGGGCTGCTGGCGCTGCGGATCATCTGGGGCTTCGCAGGCACCCGGCATGCCCGCTTCTCGGACTTCGTCTACAAGCCGTCGACCGTGCTTCGCTACGTGCGGAACTCCGCCCGCCTGAGGCCCGATCGGTACGTCGGTCACAATCCCGCCGGCGGATGGATGGTGGTGGCGATGCTTCTCGTCCTTGCCTTGCTTTGCGCCTCCGGGACCGCGATGACAGTCGGACCCTATCAGCAGTTCGAATGGTTGGAGGAAGCGCATGAGGCACTTGCGAATCTGTCGCTGTTGCTGGTCGGCCTTCACCTCACCGGCGTCATGGCGAGCAGCTGGATGCACCGGGAGAATCTCGTGAGGGCAATGGTGACGGGGCGTAAGCGCCGGGCCTAGTTGTACGCACGGGCGGGCCAAGGCATGCTGTCGGCCGGCCCGTGCCAACATAAACGGCGGATCGAACGGAGAACACCATGCCCTTTCGCCACCTTCATCCCGAAGCCCATGCCATCGAGCGGGTCGGATGGCTTCGCGCGGCGGTTCTCGGGGCCAACGACGGCATCGTCTCCACCGCCAGCCTGATCGTAGGCGTTGCCGCGGCTTCGACCGATCGCAACGCTGTACTGGTGGCCGGCATTGCCGGCCTGGTGGCCGGAGCCATGTCGATGGCCGCCGGCGAATATGTCTCGGTCAGTTCGCAGGCGGACACCGAAGCGGCCGATCTCGAACGGGAAAAGCGCGAATTGCAGAGCGATCCGGACGCCGAACTCAAGGAACTGGCAGGCATCTACGTGAAGCGAGGTCTGGCGCCTGATCTAGCGATGAAAGTTGCTGAACAGCTTTCGTCCGGTGACAGTCTTGCCGCCCATGCCCGCGACGAGCTCGGGATTTCTGAATTCACGACGGCCAGACCCGTCCAGGCAGCCTTCACCTCGGCGGCGACCTTCGCGGCAGGAGCCGCGATGCCCCTGATCCTGGCGCTGATCGTGCCGCCCTCCTGGATCATCGCCGTTGTGTCGCTTGGTTCCCTGGCGTTTCTCGGAAGCCTGGGCGCACTCGGCGCGCGCGTGGGCGGCGCGCCCATGGGGAAGGGCGCGGTCCGGGTCGTCTTCTGGGGAGCGGTGGCCCTCGCGGTTACAGCTGCGATCGGGCATCTCTTCGGCGCGGCGGTCTGAGCGATGGGAGCTGGCCGGCGCGGCCTCGGTCCCCATCCCCGCGATAGCCGAAACGACTGACGCGGGTACGGGAGCGCGGGTCAGCGCAACAGTCAGTACTCGGCCGAGAGAAAGAAGCCGATTGTGGGAGAGACCGAGAGCGTCCCAATTCAAGCAGCGGACGGACGGTCTCGAACGACCAGAGCCGCCGGACTACTGTAGGAATGCGCGCTCACGCGGATGGCTGCCTTTCTGGATTCTCGCTCCAGAAGCGGACAGGCAGCAATCCACCCCAAAGCCACAAGCTATCCTGATCGCTAAGAGACCCCGCAGCAATCAGGAGGGGGGACTTGGGTCTTTACGGGTTCTTCCGGCGACCCATTGTCCGCTTGGCATTCGCGAGCTTGTCAAAGTTAAGCCCACGGAAGACCGAAAAGTCGATGTTCGGATTGAGCGCAAGCGTGGCCATCTCGGTCGCTTCGAATTCGTTCAGCGACCGAAAGCCGTAGAGGTCGTGCTCGCTGTCACCGATCGCATGGCCCGCCTGGAGCTTCCTCGCCCGGGCCTCGATCTTTGCGTTGCGCATGGTGTCGATGTTGCCGGCGCGGAGCGAATGGAACACCTCCCTGCGGTTGCCACCTTCCACTCCCGCCCGCTTGAACAGCCGCTGCATGTAGGACGACGCGCTCTTGCTGGGATCGTCGAGCCGCATGAGTTCGCGAAACAGGAACTCGTCCCCCTGGCGCATGGCCCAGTCGACGAAGCCGATCTCGACGAGGAATTCGTGCAGCACGAAGAACGTCATGCTGGCCTCGGTCTTGATGGGAACGCGTGTCCACTTCCCGTTGACCAGCAGAATTCCGTTGGTCTGTGCGGTGTAGACGCCGGGGTATTTCTGCCGGATGTCGTTCCCGGTGAGATGGATCAGCAACCCGAGCCGGCGGCCAGTTAGGTGGCCATGCAACGGCAGCATCGCCTCGTCGAGCATTCCTCTACCGACACCCGTGCGAAACACGCGGGTGATGGACTCCGAACTCAGCGGCTCTGCAGACACCGGGCGAGCGGCCGTGTCCGGATAATGAAGCTTCACTCCGGCGACGGGATTGCGGTATCCATAAGTGCTGGTGCCGGAATTGATCATCGTCTTGACGACGCTCACATAACCTTCGACGAGCGCCTTGCGGGACAACGGCTTCAGATGGAGTTCGCGGTTGTCCTCGATGATCTGCCGTGCGGTCCAGTCCCGACGGCGCTGGTTGTTGTCGCCGGGCCAGTATTTGAGGAATTCGATGTAGGCCTGCAGGTCGGCGGCGTCTTAGGTGTCGACGGGATGGTCGCCGATCAGCTCGATGAAGAGGTCGCGCCGGGTGCGGGCGGTGCGAACGTCCTTGTTCTCTTCACCCTTGGCCGACGTCCGGGCGTCGAGATACTCGTCGGACACCACGCTGAAGAGCGGTTTGTCAGAGGGAGGGCGGGCAACGGTTCGCCTGTCGAGCTTGTAGGCCGGAACGCGCTTGCCGTCGCCTCCGGCGGGAACGGCGAGCGGCGGGCCTAGAACAACTGGCGCGGGCACGACGAGAACAGGCTGCGGCGTCGAAGCGGCAGCCGTTGGCGTGACGGCTGATGGCGCGCTGTTCGAGTCGGCGTTCGGTGAGCTGCTCGCCGGGTACGGCCCGCCTGTCGCCCGTCGCGCGGCATCCGCCTCCATGCCGATATATTTCTGGCGAAGCAGGTCGATGTTCTCGAGAACCAGCGGACTGGCGGTGCCGGTCCTCAATTCCTTCTCGATCTGGACCAGGCCGCGCAGTCCCTCGAGATCCTTCAGCTCCGCCTCCGTCGGTTCGGGGACGGGCGAGTTGTCGAGGCGGTGCCTGGCGAACTTGAAGTACCCCCTGAGCTCGGCCAGCACCTCGGCGTGGCTGTCGCCCTCGAAGAACTGCGGCACCTCGCCCTCGGGCAGGCCGGTGTCGTCGCTGTCGTTCCTGTCGTCCATCCTGCTCACTCGCATTGCGTCGAAGCGGCGGCGCGCCTCGCCCGCCATCAGGTCCGCCAGCCGCCGCGCCTCACGCAGGGGCATCGCGCCAAGGCTGATGCGGATCGGTTTCGACCCGCGGCCGCCGCCGAGTTCCTTCGGCATCCTGATCTGGAAAACATAAACGTTTCCCGAACGCGCCAGGTAGCGGCCCGGCGCGGCGGCCGTTGAGCCAGCCTCAGGGCCCCTCCTGCTTGTTACACCACTTGTTACACCAGAGGTTACACCCGTTGTTACACGGCCTGATTCCGACATGATCTGCTCCCGTTCAAGGGCAGCTCTTTCAGGAAAACTGAGGGAATTCAGGCGCTTCGCCGAAAGTGGCGGAGAGTGGATGAACGGCCCGAGACATAGGTGACGTTTTGTACCGGACACATGGGTAACACTTTCCCTTTTTCGGGGGAGATGTTGATGCCGTGGAGAGAGTGTTCGGTGATGGAGGAACGTATGCGCTTTGTCGCTCGGCTTCTCGAGGGAGAGGGCATGAGTGACGTGTGCCGGGAATTCGGCATCTCGCGGAAGACCGGCTACAAGATTTTCAACCGCTACAAGGAAGACGGCCTGGAGGCGCTCGCCGACCGGTCGCGGCGGCCGGTCAGATACGCCAACCAGTTGCCCGGCCAGATCGAGCGGCTGATCGTCGAGACGAAGCGGGAGAAGCCGCACTGGGGTGCCAGGAAGATCCGGGAGCTCCTGGTGCGCCGACTGGCCGGCGACGTGCGCATTCCGGCCAGGAGCACGGTGCACGCGGTGCTCGACCGCCATGGCCTTGTGAGCCAGGCCCGCAAGAGGCACCGGGCTCGCAAGGCCATGGGCACGCCGCTCTCGCAGGCGGTGGCGCCCAACGACCTGTGGTGCGCCGACTTCAAGGGCGAGTTCAAGCTCGGCAACGGCCGCTACTGTTACCCCCTGACGGTCACCGACCAGGCCTCCCGCTACCTGCTTGTCGCCGAAGCCCTTGAAACGACGAAGGAAGCGCCGGTCATCGAGGCCTTCATCCGCCTCTTCAGGGACCGCGGCCTGCCGCAGGCGATCCGAAGCGACAATGGTGTCCCCTTCGCCAGCCCGAACGGCCTCTACAATCTCTCCAGGCTGTCGGTCTGGTGGCTGAGGCTCGGCATCGCAATCGAGCGCATCAGGCCGGGGCGGCCCCAGGAGAACGGCCGGCATGAGCGCATGCATCGAACCCTGAAGCAGGAGACCGCCCGGCCGCCGGCCATGAACGCGCTCCAGCAGCAGGCACGGCTCGACGCCTTTATCAGCGAATTCAACGATGAACGCCCCCACGAGGCGCTCGCCATGAAGCTGCCGGCCGAGCGCTACGCACCCTCTTCACGGCCCTATCACGGCCTGCCGGACCTGACCTACCCATTCCACGACAAGGACATCATGGTCACCGCATGCGGACGCATCTGCATGCACCGCAAGAAGATCAACATATCGACGGTGCTTGCCGGTCAGAGGCTGGGAATCAAGGAGGTGGACGACGGCATTTGGCTGATAAGCTTCATGCAGTACGATCTCGGTTATATCGACCTGGAACAGAGGACATTGCAAACCATCGACAGCCCGTTCGGCACGAGGCTGTCACCCATGTCTCAGGTACGATCTGTTACCCATGTCTCCGGGATGTACAGGAAAACCACTGGCGGAGAGGGGGGGATTCGAACCCCCGATACGGTTGCCCGTATGCCGCATTTCGAGTGCGGTGCATTCAACCACTCTGCCACCTCTCCGGAAACGTGGTCGGCGCGTTCGGCGCGGGCGCTGTCATAGCGAGTGATGGCGGCTCGCACAAGGGTGCGGCTATCGGAATTTGCAGGCGCCATATTGACATTTTCCGGGCGACTGCGTAAGCCGCGCAGGTCGCGAGGGGGAGCCCTCTTCGCGCGGAAGTGTCGTGCCGACGGCATTCTCCCATCGACATCCCACGGAGCAGGACGGAGATGCGCCTGAAGGCGGTTCCGCTGCTTCCCGATGAACCCGACTGAAAAGAAGACGGCCTTCGACTACCCGGCGCTGCCGGATCGATCGGAAAAGCCGGAACGAACGCGAAAGGCAAAAAATGTTCGCAGTCATCAAGACAGGCGGTAAGCAGTACCGCGTCGCGGCCAACGACCTGTTGACCGTCGAGAAGCTCGCCGGGGAAGCCGGCGACATGGTCGAATTCAACGAGGTGCTCATGGTCGGCGAAGGCGCCGGTGCCGCGATCGGCGTGCCCTTCGTCGACGGTGCCATGGTGACGGCGGAAGTCGTCGAGCAGGGCCGTGCGCGCAAGGTCATCGCCTTCAAGAAGCGTCGCCGCCAGAATTCCAAGCGCAGCCGCGGCCATCGCCAGCACGAGACTATCGTCCGGATCGCCGAGATCCTGACCGGCGGCGCCAAGCCGTCGAAGAAGGCCGCCGCCCGCAAGGAAGCGGCGCCGAAGGACGATGCGAAGGAGGGGGCGCCGAAGAAGGCCGCCGAACCGAAGGCGGAAAAGGCCCCGGCAAAGGCGGAAGGGGCGGCCAAGCCGCTGTTCGAGACGCCGGCGGGCAAGGGTGACGACCTCACGAAGATCAAGGGCATCGGCCCCGTCGCGGCAAAGGACCTCAACGCAGAAGGCATCACGACCTTCGCGCAGATCGCTGCGCTTACCGACGAGCAGATCGCGACGATCGACGAGCACATGCCCTTTTCCGCCGCGCAGATCAGCGACTGGCGCGAACAGGCCAAGGACCTCGCCAAGTAAGGCGGATCGAGCTAGAACGGCGACAAGAGTTTCAGGAGCAGACACATGGCACACAAGAAAGCCGGCGGTTCTTCGCGCAACGGGCGCGATTCGGAATCCAAGCGTCTCGGCGTGAAGAAGTTCGGCGGCGAGAAGGTCGTGGCCGGCAACATCATCGTGCGTCAGCGCGGCACCAAGTGGCACCCGGGCACCAATGTCGGTCTCGGCAAGGACCATACGATTTTCGCGACCTCGGCAGGCAACGTCTCCTTCCGCACGAAGGCGAACGGCCGCACTTACGTGTCGGTAATGCCGAAAGCGGAAGCAGCGGAATAGCCGGTAGCGCTCAAAAACAGCCGGCGTCTCATCGACCCGGCTGAACAGAGTTCAGGCCAACGTCCGGAAGGGGGAGATGGGACAGACCATCTCCCCCTTTTCTTTCGGACCGGAGGACTGGACCATGCAATTCGAACTGACCCGGGACCAGGGCCGGCGGAGCCGGGACGCGCTGGACGCAGACTGTCCCATCCTGCTGACAGAGCGGCTCTGCCTGCGCGCGCCGCATGTCGAGGATGTCGACGCCCTTGCCGATCTCGCCAACAACGGTCATGTCGCGGCGATGGTGTCGCGCATGCCTCATCCATATACGCGCGCCGATGCCACGAGCTTCGTCAATCGCGCGAAAGAGCGCGAGATCGGCAAGTGCGTCTACGCGATCACCATCGCCGAAACCGGCGAGTTCCTTGGCTGCGCCGGCCTCGAACCTCAGGACGACGAAGTGACGCTCGAGCTCGGCTACTGGCTCGGCGAGCCGCACTGGGGAAGGGGCTATGCCACCGAGATGGCGCAAGCCGTCGTCGACATGGCGTTCCGCACGCGCGAGATCGAGCAGATCGACGCGCGCTGCCGGGTGACGAACCACGCTTCGCGGCGGGTGATCCAGAAGTGCGGCTTCCAGTACCAGGGCAACGGAATGGCTCCTTCGCTGGCGCTCGGAGGCCCCGTTCCGGTCGAGTGGTTCCGTCTCGACCGGAAAACCTGGGTTTCGCTCAGGACCTGGGGGGCGGGAAGATGACGGCGCTCCGCGAGGCCGCGGGCAACGCAATGCCGCAACGCCTTCCAGCCCTCGAGACGCGGCGGCTCGTCCTGCGCGCTCCCCGGGCGGCCGACGCCGATGCCATCGCCGCCGGTCTCGCCGACTACGAGGTCGCCCGCATGCTCTTGCGCGTGCCGCGCCCGTACTTCCGGCAGGACGCGCTCGACTGGATCGGCGGGCGCCCGAACGGGATCGGCGAAGCGGGCTTCGCCTTCGCCGTGACCTGCGAGGGAAACGCCATCGGGGTCGTTCATTTCGACCTGCGTGCGAGAGGCGTTGAACTCGGCTACTGGGTCGACAGGCGGTGCTGGCGGCGCGGGCTGATGAGCGAAGCGGTGAGCGCCGCCGTCGGCTGGCATTTCGCGGCGGTCCGGGGCGGGTGCATCCGTTCGCGGGTGCTGAGCGACAACGCGGCCGCCCTGCGGTTGCAGCGAAAGCTGGGCTTTGCGGTTACCGGGCTCAGCGAGACGTTCGCGCTCGCCCGCAACTGCAGCCAGCCTCTCGTCGAGTCGCAACTCGATGCCGACGGCTTCATCCCCGTGGCCGGTTCCGCGCCGGCCGCCTACAGGCATGTCGTCTAGACGCCGCCGCGCCGACGCGCGCCCCGGCATTCCTGCCGGGACGCGCTGCCTGCAGTGCCCGTCCGGAACCGAACCGATGCGCATCGCTTGGCCGGCGGGGAACCGTTGGCGGCATGCACCCGAACGGGCCTGCCCTGATTTCCTTTGACCTGAAGTTTTGGCGACTGTATCGATGCGCCCTCGAACGCCGCAGCGGCAAGGCCGTCCGGCGCATGGATGTCGTCCGCAAAGATCGCCCGAAACATGAAGTTCCTCGACCAGGCCAGAGTGTTCATCCGATCCGGAGACGGCGGTGCCGGCGCGGTGTCGTTCCGGCACGAGAAGTACATCGAGTTCGGCGGGCCGGACGGCGGCGACGGCGGGCGCGGCGGCGATGTCTGGATCGAGGCGGTGCAGGGCCTCAACACGCTCATCGACTATCGCTACCAGCAGCACCACAAGGCCAAGACCGGAATGCACGGCATGGGCCGGAACCGGACGGGCGCGGGCGGCGACGACGTCACGCTGAAGGTGCCGGTCGGCACCCAGGTGTTCGAGGAAGACAACGAGACGCCGATCTGCGACCTCACAGAGGAAGGGCAGCGCTACAGGCTCGCCGCGGGTGGCAATGGCGGCTTCGGCAATGCGCATTTCAAGACCTCGACCAACCAGGCGCCGAGGCGCGCCAATCCCGGCTTGCCCGGCGTGGAGAAGACGATCTGGCTGAGACTCAAGCTGATCGCCGACGCCGGGCTCGTCGGGTTGCCGAACGCCGGCAAGTCGACGCTGCTCGCTGCCGTCACGCGGGCACGTCCGAAGATCGCCGACTATCCCTTCACGACCCTGCACCCCAATCTCGGCGTCGCCTCGGTCGATGGTCGCGAATTCGTCCTGGCGGATATCCCCGGCCTGATCGAGGGAGCGCACGAGGGCGTCGGCATCGGCGACCGATTCCTCGGCCATGTGGAGCGCACCCGGGTGCTGCTGCACCTCGTCTCGGCGCAGGAAGATGATCCTGCGAACGCCTATCGCACGGTCCGCAGGGAACTGGAGGCATACGGCCATGGCCTGACCGACAAGCCCGAGGTCGTCGTCCTGTCGCAGGTGGACATTCTCGACGACGACCTGCGCGTCGAACGATCCGCGGCGCTGGCGAAGGCGATCGGGACCACGCCGCTGTTGATGTCGTCGGTCTCGGGCGAGGGGCTCCAGCAGGTGTTGAGAACCCTCCGCGACGTCATCGCGAAGACCCAGGAGGACGAGCTGGAAGGTGCGGTAAAGGCGCCGCCGCTCGACGACCGGGGCGCATAGTGCGATGGCCTCGCCCGCAGCAGAGCTGAAGAACTACCGCCGGATCGTCGTCAAGATCGGCTCGGCGCTCCTCGTCGATCGCAGGAGCGGTCTGAAACGAGACTGGCTGGATGCGCTGTGCGACGACGTGGCGTCGCTCAGGAACGGAGGCACCGAGGTGCTGGTGGTGTCGTCGGGAGCGATCGCGCTCGGTCGCACCGTGCTTCGTCTGCCGGGGCGGGCGCTGAAGCTCGAGGAAAGCCAGGCGGCCGCCGCGGTCGGGCAGATCGCCCTTGCGCGCGCCTGGACGGAGAGCCTGTCGCGCCACGGGATCGTCGCCGGCCAGGTCCTGCTGACGCTTGGCGACACGGAGGAACGACGGCGCTACCTGAACGCGCGGGCAACCGTCGGCCAGCTCATCGGGCTCGGGGCCGTGCCCATCATCAACGAGAACGACACCGTCGCCACGACCGAAATCCGCTATGGCGACAATGACCGCCTGGCGGCCCGTGTCGCGACGATGACAGGCTGCGACATGCTCGTGCTGCTTTCGGATGTCGACGGGCTCTACACGGCGCCGCCCGGATCCGATCCGGAAGCCCGTCATCTCGGCGAAATCGAGGCCATCACGCCGGAGATCGAATCGATGGCGGGAGATGCGGGTTCGGAGCTGTCACGCGGCGGAATGCGCACGAAGATCGATGCCGGCCGGATCGCCACGGCGGCAGGGTGCGCCATGATCATCGCCTCCGGCAAGGCGCTCAATCCCTTGTCGGCGATCGACGCGGGCGCGCGCGCGTCCCGCTTTGCGCCGGCGGGTTCGCCCGTGGCTGCGCGCAAGACCTGGATCGCGGGACAGCTCGTTCCCGCAGGCCGGCTGACGATCGACGCGGGAGCCGAGCGGGCGCTCCGATCGGGCAAGAGCCTGCTGCCGGCGGGCGTGCGGCAGGTGTCGGGCAGCTTTCACAGGGGGGACGCCGTCGCGGTGATAGGGGCGGACGGCCGCGAGGTCGCTCGCGGGCTCGCCGGATACGACTCCGACGAGGCGAGACAGATTGCCGGGCGCAAGTCGGGCGACATCGCCGGAATCCTTGGCTATGTCGGGCGCTCGGCCGTGATCCACCGCGACGACCTGGTGTTGACAGGCGTCCCCGTTCGCTCGAAGGAAGAGCCGGACGGGTTCGCCGACGACGCGAAAGGACATGCCGATGCTTAGCGGGCCGAAGGAACAGGACGCGATTGCCGCGATGATGGCCGAAGTCGGCCGCAATGCCCGGGCGGCGAGCCGGCCGCTGGCGATCGCCACGGCCGAGCGCAAGCGTGCGGCCCTCGTCGGAATGGCGCAGGCGATCGCCGAGGCCTGCGAGGACATTCTCGCCGCCAACGCGATCGACATGCAGAACGCGCAGGAGGCGGGAATGACTGCGTCCTTCATGGACCGTCTGAAACTCGACAGTGCGCGCGTAGAGGCGATGGCGAACGGCATCCGGGCCATCGCCGAATTGCCCGACCCGGTGGGCGTGGTCATAGCCTCATGGGTGCGGCCGAATGGCCTCGCCATCGAGCGCGTGCGCACCCCGCTCGGCGTGGTCGGGGTCATCTACGAGAGCCGGCCCAACGTGACGGCCGATGCCGGCGCTCTCTGCCTGAAAGCCGGGAACGCCGTCATCCTGCGGGGCGGATCGGACTCGATCAATTCTTCCTCGGCGATTTACGCCTGCCTTGTCAGGGGACTGACCGCTGCCGGTTTGCCGGCGCA
This sequence comes from uncultured Alphaproteobacteria bacterium, assembly GCA_963760965.1. GTDB lineage: Bacteria > Pseudomonadota > Alphaproteobacteria > Rhizobiales > Rhizobiaceae > Pararhizobium_B. Next base: position 679,678 of record CAVXEW010000007.1, on the reverse strand, counting down.
TGCGATCCAGATGGTGCCGACGACGGACAGGGCGGCCGTCGGCGAAATGCTGAAAGGTCTCGACGGCGCCATCGACGTCATCGTGCCGCGTGGAGGGAAGAGCCTCGTCGCGCGGGTGCAGTCGGAGGCGCGCGTGCCGGTCTTCGCGCATCTCGAGGGCCTCTGCCACGTCTATGTCGACGCCTCCGCCGATCTCGAGATGGCCAGGAGGATCGTCGTCAACGCGAAGATGCGCCGCACTTCCGTTTGCGGTGCGGCGGAGACGCTGCTTGTCGATCGCAAAGCCGCCGGTACGCACCTCGTGCCCCTCGTCGAAGCGCTCGCAGGGGCCGGCTGCGAGGTGCGGGGCTCTGCCGCCGTCGTCGATCGCGTGCCGGGCGTGAGGCCGGCAGTGGAGGCGGACTGGTCGACCGAGTACAACGACGCGATCATTTCGGTCACGCTGGTCGACGGCGTCGGCGGCGCCATCGACCACATCGCGAAATACTCCTCGAACCACACCGAGGCCGTTGTCGCCGAGGATCCGGCGGTGGTGGAGCGCTTCTTCAACGAGGTCGATTCGGCGATCCTGCTGCACAATGCCTCGACACAGTTTGCCGACGGCGGGGAGTTCGGCATGGGCGCCGAAATCGGCATCGCCACCGGCAAGATGCACGCGCGGGGACCGGTCGGTGTCGAACAGTTGACGTCGTTCAAGTACCGTGTCCGCGGAACGGGCCAAACGCGTCCGTGACGGTTCGCCCCGAAGCACCAGGTGCGGTGGTGCCGGCGGAGGCCGTCGACCGGCGCCATCTTCGTCTGCCCCATGCGGCTCCGGGTCTTGCGGTCGGGCTTTTCGGCGGCTCGTTCAATCCGCCGCATGCCGGCCACAGGCTGGTCGCGGAAATCGCGTTGAGGCGGCTGAAGCTCGACCAGCTCTGGTGGATCGTCACGCCGGGCAACCCGCTCAAGGATCGCGGCGAGCTGGCACCGCTTGCCGAAAGGATAGCGATGAGCGAAGCCCTGGTCAGGGATCCCCGGGTGAGGGTGACGGCTTTCGAGGCGGCATGGACGCTCAACTTCACGGCGGAGACGATCTCGCTCGTGAAGGCGCGAAACCCCGCTGTCCGATTCGTCTGGGTGATGGGCGCGGACAGCCTGGCGAGCTTCCACCGCTGGCAGAACTGGCAGGACATCGTGTGCAAGGTGCCAATCGCCATCATCGACCGGCCCGGGTCTACCCTTTCGTTCCTGTCGGCAAAAATGGCCAAGACATTCGGCCGCGCGCGGATCGACGAGGACGACGCCGGAGCACTCTCCCGGCTGAGGCCGCCTGCGTGGACATTCATTCACGGGCCGCGCTCCTCGCTGTCATCGACCGCGATTCGCCGCTCGCCTCCCCAATAATGATGGCGCAACGCCGATTATCGGCGTCTTGAAACCTTTAACTTTCCGTGCCTATCATTATCTCATGGTTCGTAAAGTGATGTCATCGGACCATATCCGGCTTGTTCAGTCACCAGGAAGGAAAGACACTGCGAACAGCTCATGTGAAGGGAAGCGCCGAGGGCGTATTCTCATCAGCAGCGGAAAGTGGCAAGGAGGCCGCCGACCGCGCGCTTCGACTGGTCCTCGACAGTCTCGAGGAGTCCAAAGCGGAAGACATCGTATCCATCGACATCTCGGGCAAGTCTGCCCTGGGCGACTTCATGGTGATCGCGTCCGGGCGTTCGAACCGTCATGTCATGGCGATCTGCGACCATTTGATCCGGGACCTGAAAGGCACGACCGCCGGCGCTCCGCGCGTCGAGGGCCTTTCCCATGGCGACTGGGTGCTGATCGACGCCGGCGACGTCATCGTTCATGTCTTCCGCCCCGAAATCCGGGAATTCTACAATCTCGAGAAGATGTGGATGACACCGGACCTCGGCGACGAGACGCTGCACTGAGACGGGTGCCGCGCCGGAACACCGACCGGCCCCGACCGAACGGCCGGGGCGCGGGCCGGCGACCGGTCGAGTGACATGCGCGTCCATCTCTTCGCAGTCGGGCGGCTCAAGGCCGGTCCCGAAAGGGAACTGAGCGCGCGCTACATGGACCGGTTCAGCAAGGTCGGACCGTCGCTGGGCCTCGAGTTCGGACGGGTGCTGGAGATTTCCGAGAGCCGCGCAGGAAACGCCGGGACGCGCCGTCGCGAGGAGGCGGAGGCTCTTGCAGGGGCATTGCCCGAGGGTGCCGTGCTCCTGCTTCTTGACGAACGCGGCCGCGCGGAGACCTCCGAAGCCATCGCGCGCTACATCGGGGAACGGCGGGACGCCGGGCATCGCGACCTGGTTCTCGCCATCGGCGGGGCTGACGGACACGGCGAGGAAATCAGAGCGCGTGCGGATCTCGTGCTGTCCTTCGGGACGATGACGTGGCCGCACCAGCTGGTCCGCATCATGGCGAGCGAACAGCTCTACAGGGCCGCGACGATTCTGGCAGGCCACCCCTATCATCGCGGTTGAGGCCAATGGGTGCTAGGATGCCGGAATTGCCGGATGCAGGATGCTTGCCGTGCCGGCGTTGGTTAATGCTGTATTAACGCTCGCGACGATAGCTTGCCGCTCCATGACAGCCTTGTTTCGATCCGACCGTCCGCGCCTTTTCGTGGCTGCCCTCCGTGGCCTGGCGTGCGCATTCGCGATCTCGGCGGGTCTGGCGGGACCGGCGGGCGCCGCGGACGGCGGTGCTCCCGCCCAGGCAGCGGGAGGCGCGCCGGGCGACAGTGCAGCCGGAACGCTCCAGGGGGAGCGGACCCGCTCGCGTGCCGAACTCGAGAAGCTTTCGAACGAGATCTCCCTCTCCAGGGACCGCATCGCGAAGCTGCAGGCAAGCATAGCCAGCCTCGGCAAGGACCAGGCTGAACTGCGCCAGCAACTCGTCGACGCGGCCGACCGCCAGAAATCATTGCAGCGCAAGCTCGACGACGACGAGAAGCGCCTGGCGGCGCTTCATGGACGCGCCGACGGCATTCACGCGAATTTGAGGGCGAAGCGCGGTGTGCTCGCCCAGGTGCTGGGCGCACTCGAGCGGATGGGCCGCAATCCCCCGCCGGCCCTGCTCGTGCGACCGGACGACGCACTTTCCTCCGTGCGCAGCGCGATTCTCCTTGGCGCCGTGGTGCCCGGCATGCGCAAGGAGACGGAAGCGCTCGTCGGACAGTTGCAGGCGCTCGCCGAGGTGCGAAGGGCCGTGGATGCCGAAAAGAGCCGGATGAAGGCGACGCTGACCGACATTGCGGCGGAAAAGAAACGTATCTCGCTGCTGCTGCAGAAGAAGAAATCGATGCGGACGGAGAGCGAGCAGCAGCTGGCGGAGCAGCAGCAGCACTCCCAGGAGCTGGCGGCTCGCGCGAACAATCTGCAGGACCTGATTTCCTCGCTCGAGAACAAGATCGCCTCTGTCCGCAAGGCGGAAGAGCAGGCGCGACTTGCGGAGGAGAAGCGGCGCCGGCAGGCAGAGGAAGCGCTCAAGGAGGCGAAGGGTCGGCTCGCCGGACGAATGCCCGACAAAAACCGCATTGCCCCCGCATATGCATTCTCGGACTTGAAGCACAAGCTGGATCTCCCGGTGGCCGGCGATCCGATCAAGCGGTTCGGGGATGACGACGGCACGGGACATCCGTTGCAGGGGATGATGGTTTCGACGCAACCGGGCGCTCTCGTCACGGCGCCGGCAGACGGATGGGTCGTCTATGCCGGACCGTTCCGCAGCTATGGCGACCTGGTCATCCTGAACGTCGGCGACGATTACCACGTCGTGCTTGCCGGAATGAGCAGGATCGACGTGAACCAGGGCCAGTTCGTGGTGGCTGGCGAACCGGTTGCCGAGATGGGCCAGACGAGACTTGCCGGTGCGGCCGCGTTGGCGCTAGTCTCCAGTCAACCAACGCTTTATATCGAGTTCCGAAAAGGTGCCAAACCGGTCGATCCGCAGTCGTGGTGGGCGGACAATTCATCTGGAAGGGTAAACAATGGTACGTAAGGTTTCACTTGTCGTTGCCGGAGCGCTGCTGGGCGCAACGGCGATGGGTGCGGTTCAGTCATTCAGCCTTCCGGCAGAGGCGGCAGGGTCACAGACCTACAAGGAGCTGTCCGTCTTCGGCGACGTGTTCGAGCGGGTGCGCGAGCAGTATGTGCGCAAGCCGAGCGAGCAGAAGCTGATCGAGTCCGCGATCAACGGGATGCTTTCTTCGCTCGATCCGCATTCGAGCTACATGAATGCGCAGGAAGCCAACGACATGCGCACGCAGACGCGCGGCGAATTCGGCGGGCTCGGCATCGAAGTCACCATGCAGGACAACAAGATCAAGGTGATCACGCCCATCGACGATACGCCGGCCGCCAAGGCAGGCGTACTTTCGGGCGACCTGATCACGAAGATCGACGGCGATCCGGTCGACGGCATGACGCTGCAGGACGCGGTGGAGAAGATGCGCGGGCCGGTCGACACCAAGGTCGACCTGACGATCGAGCGGAAGGGCGCCAAGCAGCCCCTGAAGGTTTCGATCAAGCGTGCCATCATTGCCGTCAAGGCGGTCAAGTACCGGGTTGAAGGGGACGTCGGCTATCTCCGGATCATTTCGTTCACCGAGAAGACCTACGACGATCTCAAGAACGCGATCTCCAAGATCCAGGACAAGATCGGCAAGGACAAGGTCAAGGGCTACGTCGTCGACCTGCGGCTCAATCCGGGCGGACTGCTCGACCAGGCGGTCGACGTGTCGGATGCCTTCCTGCAGGGAGGCGAGGTGGTGTCGACGCGCGGCCGCAACCCGGACGAGACCCGGCGCTTCAACGCGCGTCCCGGCGACCTCACCGACGGCAAGCCGATCATCGTGCTCGTCAACGGCGGAACGGCCTCGGCGGCGGAGATCGTGTCCGGGGCGCTGCAGGATCATCACAGGGCGACGATCCTCGGCACGCGCACCTTCGGGAAGGGCTCGGTGCAGACGATCATCCCGCTCGGCCAGAACGGCGCGCTGCGGCTGACCACGGCGCTCTACTACACGCCGTCGGGCAAATCGATCCAGGGCACGGGCATCGCGCCGGACATCAAGCTCGCCGAACCGGTGCCGGCCGATCTGAAGGGAAAGATCACGGCCCCCGGCGAGACCGAGCTGAAGGGTCATATCCATGGTGCGGACGAAACGTCCAAGGGCTCCGGCTCGCTGGCCTACGTGCCGCCGGATCCCAAGAACGACGTCCAGCTCAACGAGGCGCTGGACCTGATCCGCGGCACGAAGACCGACCCGGCCTTCCCGCCCGTTCCGGATCAAGCCTCGAACAAGCAATAGGGTGTAGGAACAGGATCGCGCCGGGCTTCCGGCGCGATCGCTTCTTCGGGAGGCGGGAGCCCTCAAGGGCCCGGTCTCCGCACGAGCAGAGGTGCGCGGCGCAGGCGTGGGCAGTGAACTCGACAGGCCGCTTGGACAGAACCGCGGAAACGGCCGCAGGAGCGACCGTCCGCGGCTGATCGGCTGGCGCGGTGTGCTCGGCCTTTGCTGCGCGGGTGTCGTGCTCGCCGGTTCTGTCTACACGGCGCTCTTGCCGGACAATCTGTCTGACGGCGGCATGTCCGGCCCGCCCGGCCCCGCGGCGCAATCCGCAGCGCTGTCGAAGGCTACGGAAGCCGTCGCGGCCTCACCGGCGGCCGGGAACGCCAGATCCGGAAGCGGGAAGCCGGCCCAGGGCGCGCCGCAGGACGGCATGTCCGGCGCCACGGTCGCAAAGACGCTGACCTCCAGCGGTGTCACAGTCACCAAGATCGCGCCCGGCCAGCGCGCGGGCAACGGGCCCGTGCTGATCGAGGCGGGGCGGCAGATCGGGCAGGATCCCCATCTTGCGACGCAGCCCGATCCGGAGCTCTTCGAACAGACGAAATACGGCCGCCTCCCGGTGCGCAGCGACCGGGGCGCACGGCCGATGGACGTGTATGCCCGGCCGTCGCCGGACAGCGGTACCCGCATCGCCATCGTGGTCGGGGGGCTCGGTCTCAGCCAGACGGGCACGCTGAACGCGATCGACGAGTTGCCTGACGACGTGACGCTGGCCTTCGCGGCGACCGGCAACAGCCTGCAGCGCTGGATGCAGGCAGCGCGGCGTGCCGGCCACGAAATCCTCCTCCAGGTGCCGATGGAGCCGTTCGGGTATCCTGACACGAATCCCGGTCCGCATACCCTGACGGTAAAGGGTGGCAAGGAGGAGGAGATGGCGAACCTGCACTACGCCATGGGCAGGCTCACGAACTACACCGGCATCATGAACTACATGGGCGGCCGGTTCATGTCGGACGCGGGCGCCATGGAACCGGTCATGCGCGATGTCGCAAGTCGCGGCCTGCTTTTTCTCGACGATGGATCCTCGGGGCGGTCGCTCGCCGGCAAGCTCGCCAAGCCGCTCGCAGTTCCATTCGCCCAGGCGGACCTGCAGATCGACTCAGATCTCGACCGGGGCGCGATCCTGAAGAAGCTGAACGAACTCGAGCAGCTGGCTCGGCGCAACGGCCAGGCGATTGGCGTGGCCTCGGCTTTCGACACCAGCGTGCAGGCCATCGCGACATGGGCGAACGAAGCGAAGGCGCGCGGCATAGAGATCGTCGGCGTGTCGGCCCTCGTCGACGACCCGGAACACAGGCAGTAGGTGACAGATGACCGGAAAATCCAGGCTTCCCCGCGCGGAAGATCTTCCCTACAGGCCGTGCGTCGGCACGATGGTGCTCGACCGGCGCGGACTGGTCTGGATCGGCCGGCGGGTGCCGGAGGAAAACTCCGAATATGACGGCTCGCCGCAGCTCTGGCAGATGCCGCAGGGCGGGATCGACGACGGCGAGGAACCGCTGGCGGCGGCCCGCCGGGAGTTGTTCGAGGAGACCGGGATGCGCTCGGTGTCGCTGATCGCCGAAGCGCCGGAATGGATCACCTACGACCTTCCGCCCGACCTGATCGGCATCGGCCTCAAGGGCAGGTTCAGGGGGCAACGCCAGAGGTGGTTCGCCTTCCGCTTCGACGGCAGTGAGGACGAGATCGCGATCGCGCCGCCGCCGGACGGGCATCCGCAGGAGTTCGACGCCTGGCGCTGGGCGCCGATGGCTGGTCTGCCGGATCTGATCGTGCCGTTCAAGCGGGCGGTCTATGAAGAAGTCGTCGGCGTATTCGCCCATCTGGCGGCGAATGGCAGGTAGAGCCTCGCCACGGCATGAAAAAGGCGGGCCCGGAGCCCGCCTCGAGAAAAGCGCTTTGCCCCGACGTCAGCCGGGCATGATGGTGCCTTCGAGCCTGGAAAGTTCGTCGAGATACTGAATCAGCGTGTGCTTGCGCTCTTCGCTCTCGGTTTCGTCGATTTCCTTCTGCGCGGCGTCGATGCGCTGGCGGATGTGGTCGCGGTTGGTGTCGTCGACGTGCATGGCCGATTCGGCCAGCAGGGTGCATCCGGTCGGGAGGATGTCGGCGAAGCCGCCGAACACGACGTATCCGTCGGCCTGGCCGGATTCCCGCGTGACGGTCACGACGCCCGGCTTGATCGTCGTCATGACCGGCGCGTGATCAACCATGACGGTCATCTCGCCCTCGGAACCGGGAATGATCACCTGGCTGACCTCTTCGGAAAGCAAGAGGCGCTCGGGAGACACGAGCTCGAATTTGAAGGAATCGGCCATCGTGGATCGATCTCGCAGGTTGCGGCTTGGATGGAGGCCCGCGCAGACCGGAATCCGCGCGGGCGAAACGTCTTAGGCGGCTTCGGCAGCCAGCTTCTTGGCCTTCTCGACGGCTTCCTCGATGGTGCCGACCATGTAGAAGGCGGCCTCGGGCAGGTCGTCGTACTCGCCGTCGCACAGGCCCTTGAAGCCCTTGATGGTGTCTTCCAGCGCGACGAGCTTGCCGGGCGAATTGGTGAAGACCTCGGCAACGAAAAAGGGCTGCGAAAGGAAACGCTCGATCTTGCGCGCGCGTGCCACCGACAGCTTGTCCTCTTCCGACAGTTCGTCCATCCCGAGGATGGCGATGATGTCCTGGAGCGACTTGTAGCGCTGCAGCGTCGACTGCACCCTGCGGGCAACCTCGTAGTGCTCTTCGCCCACGATCGACGGATCGAGCATTCGGGACGTCGAATCGAGCGGATCCACGGCCGGATAGATGCCCTTTTCCGCGATCGAGCGCGACAGCACGGTCGTGGCGTCGAGGTGGGCGAACGAGGTCGCCGGAGCGGGGTCGGTCAGGTCGTCGGCCGGCACGTAGATCGCCTGCACCGAGGTGATCGAGCCCTTGTGCGTCGTGGTAATGCGCTCCTGCATGGCGCCCATGTCCGTGGCGAGCGTAGGCTGGTAGCCGACGGCCGAGGGGATGCGCCCGAGAAGGGCCGACACTTCCGAGCCGGCCTGGGTGAAGCGGAAGATGTTGTCCACGAAGAACAGAACGTCCTGGCCCTGGTCGCGGAAGTGCTCGGCGACCGTCAGGCCGGAAAGCGCGACGCGGGCGCGGGCGCCGGGCGGCTCGTTCATCTGGCCATAGACGAGCGCGGCCTTTGAACCTTCGCCGCCGCCCTTCTTGTTCACTCCGGACTCGATCATCTCATGATAGAGGTCGTTGCCCTCGCGCGTACGCTCGCCGACACCGGCGAAGACGGAATAGCCGCCATGCGCCTTCGCGACGTTGTTGATCAGCTCCATGATCAGCACGGTCTTGCCGACGCCGGCACCGCCGAACAGGCCGATCTTGCCGCCGCGCGCGTAGGGGGCGAGGAGGTCGACGACCTTGATGCCGGTGACGAGAATCTCCGCCTCGGTCGACTGGTCGACATAAAGGGGCGCTTCCTGGTGGATCGCGCGCATGGCCTCGGTCTTGAGCGGCCCGGCCTCGTCCACCGGCTCACCGATGACGTTCATGATGCGGCCAAGGGTCTCCGGTCCGACCGGAACGGAGATCGGAGCGCCCGTGTCGGTGACGTCCTGGCCGCGGACAAGACCTTCGGTTCCGTCCATGGCGATCGTGCGCACGGTGTTCTCGCCGAGGTGCTGCGCGACCTCCAGGACGAGCCGGTTGCCGTGGTTCGTGGTTTCGAGCGCGTTCAGGATTTCCGGCAGGTAGTCCGGGAACGTCACGTCGACGACGGCGCCGATGACCTGGCTGACGGTACCGACCGCGCCCTTGCGGTTGGTCGGGGCCGATTTGGCCGTGCTTGTGGACGCCTTCGCCGGCGCCGCCTTCCCGGCGGCGGGCTTCTTGGCCGCCGTCGATTCCTTGGGGGTAGCTGCCTTAGCCATGAATTACCCTCTTTCCCTGGACTTTAGAGCGCTTCGGCGCCCGAAATGATTTCGATCAGTTCCTTGGTGATCTGCGCCTGGCGCTGCCGGTTGTAGCTGATCGACAGCTTGTCGATCATCTCGCCGGCGTTGCGCGTCGCATTGTCCATGGCGCTCATTTTGGCGCCCATTTCGCCGGCTGCGTTCTCCAGCAGCGCGCGGAACACCTGGACGGAGATGTTGCGGGGAATGAGATCCGCAAGTATCTCGCCGGCATCCGGCTCGTACTCGTAGCAGGCACCGCCCAGCGTTTCGGCGAGCGAGCTGCCCTGCTCGTCCTCGCCCTCCGGCGCCAGATAGGCGGGAATGAGCTGCAGTGAGGTCGGAACCTGCGAGATCACCGACTTGAACTCGGAATAATACAGGGTGCAGACGTCGAATTCGCCGCTCTCGAAGAGATCGATGACCTTCCGGCCGATCGCGTCGGCATTGACGAAGCCGACATTCTTGACCTCGCGCAGGTCGACCCTCTCGAGGATCAGCTTGCCGAAGTCGCGGCGGAGCATGTCGTAGCCCTTCTTGCCGACGCAGATGATCTTGACGGTCTTTCCGCCGGCGAGGAGCTTCTCGAGGTCCTGGCGGGCCCTGCGCACGATCTGTGCGTTGAAGCCGCCGCAGAGGCCACGCTCGGCGGTGCAGACAACGAGCAGATGGGTTTCGTCGCGGCCGGTACCGACCATCAGCTTCGGGGCCTCGTCGCTGTCGCCGACAGTCGCGGCGAGGTTGGCGAGCACCGTGCCCATGCGCTCCGAATAGGGCCGGGCGGCCTCGGCGGCCTCCTGGGCGCGACGCAGCTTCGCCGCGGCGACCATCTGCATCGCCTTGGTGATCTTCTGCGTCGCCTTGACGGAGGCGATCCGGTTCTTCAGGTCCTTGAGTGAAGGCATCCTTGGTCCGTTCTGCTATCTCGTCCCGAAAGGTGCCGGCCTTACGAGAAAGACTTTGCGTAAGCGTCGATCGCCGACTTCATCTTCTCGCGCAGCTCGTCGCTGATGGCCTTTTCCTTGCGGATGGTGTCGAGGATCTCCTTGCCTTCCGACCGCATGTAGGAAAGCAGGCCTTCCTCGAAATGGCCGACCTGGTTGACGGCAAGCTTGTCGAGATAGCCGTTCACTCCGGCAAAGATCACGACGACCTGCTCCTCGGTCTTGAGCGGCGAGAACTGCGGCTGCTTGAGAAGCTCCGTCAGACGGGCGCCGCGGTTGAGCAGGCGCTGCGTCGCGGCGTCGAGGTCCGAGCCGAACTGGGCGAAGGCGGCCATCTCGCGGTACTGGGCGAGCTCGCCCTTGATCGAGCCGGCGACCTGCTTCATCGCCTTGATCTGCGCCGAGGAGCCGACGCGCGAGACCGACAGCCCGACGTTCACCGCCGGGCGGATGCCCTGGTAGAAGAGGTCCGTCTCCAGGAAGATCTGTCCGTCGGTGATCGAGATCACGTTGGTCGGGATGTAGGCCGACACGTCGTTGGCCTGCGTCTCGATGACGGGCAGCGCGGTCAGGGAACCAGCGCCATTGTCGTCGTTGAGCTTCGCGGCCCGCTCGAGCAGGCGAGAGTGCAGGTAGAAGACGTCGCCCGGGTAAGCTTCGCGTCCCGGCGGGCGGCGCAGGAGCAGCGACATCTGGCGGTATGCGACGGCCTGCTTGGAGAGGTCGTCGTAGCCGATGAGCGCGTGCTTGCCGTTGTCACGGAAGAATTCGCCCATCGTGCAGCCCGCGAACGGCGCCAGATACTGCATCGGTGCCGGGTCGGAGGCCGTGGCCGCAACGACGATCGAATATTCGAGCGCGCCGCGCTCCTCGAGAACCTTGACGAACTGCGCAACCGTCGAGCGCTTCTGGCCCACCGCGACGTAGACGCAGTAGAGCTTCTGGCTCTCGTCGTCGCCGTCGTTCAGCGGCTTCTGGTTGAGGAAGGTGTCCAGGATGATGGCGGTCTTGCCGGTCTGGCGGTCGCCGATGACGAGCTCGCGCTGGCCGCGGCCGACCGGGATCAGCGCGTCGATCGCCTTCAGGCCGGTCGACATCGGTTCGTGCACAGACTTGCGCGGGATGATGCCCGGCGCCTTGACGTCGACGCGGCGACGCTCCTTGGACTTGATCGGCCCCTTGCCGTCGATCGGATTGCCGAGCGCGTCCACGACGCGGCCGAGAAGGTCCTCGCCGACCGGGACGTCGACGATGGCGCCGGTGCGCTTCACCGTGTCGCCTTCCTTGATCTCGCGGTCCGAGCCGAAGATCACGACGCCGACGTTGTCGGTCTCGAGGTTCAGCGTCATGCCGCGGATGCCGCCCGGGAACTCGACCATTTCGCCCGCCTGGACGTTGTCGAGACCGTAGACACGGGCGATGCCGTCGCCGACGGACAGCACCTGGCCGACTTCCGAAACCTCGGCTTCCTTGCCGAAGTTCTTGATCTGATCTTTGAGAATTGCGGAAATTTCCGCAGCGCGGATATCCATCAGCCGACCTCTTTCAGTGCAAGCTTAAGGGTAGAGAGTTTGGTGCGAAGCGACGTATCGATCTGGCGTGAGCCGATCTGGACGACGAGGCCGCCGAGCAGCGAAGGGTCGACCTTGATGTCGATCGCCACGTCCTTGCCGGTAACAGCCTTCAGAGCCGCCTTCAGATCGGCCTCCTGGCCGCTCGTCAGCTTGTGCGCGGATGTGACGTCGGCACGGGTCTCGCCGCGGTGCTTCGCCACCATCTCGCGATAGGCGCGGATGATGCCGGGAACCGCGAAGAGGCGCCGGTTGCGAGCGACGACGCGGAGGAAGTTGCCGACGAGGCCGACGATGCCGGCCTTGTCGCAGAGGGCGCCGATGGCCCTGAACTGTTCGTCTGCCGAGAAGGCGGGGCTCTCGACCAGCCGCTTCAGGTCGGCACTCTCCCCGAGCATCGTCTCGAAATCGGAGAGGTCGGAAGCCACCTTGTCGATGGAGTCGGATTCGACGGCAAGCTCGAAAAGAGAGGTGGCGTACCGTTCTGCAACACCGGAAATGAGATGAGATGTATCTGCCACTGCCGCGCGTGTCTCTCACTTTTGTTCAAGATGCGCGTGTCCGGAAGTCCGGTCCCCTCAACACCTTGATTCAACTCGATTTTTAGACGGCCTCCCCATGCAGTCCCCGCATGCGCCCGTCTGAAGTTCGCGGTTCGTCTAGCATAGGAAACGGGGACTCGCAACACGCCTTGCGACACTTCGTACCATGCTGCGTTTCGCGAGGTTGCCGGGCTTGCGGGTCTCGTGCCGGCAAGCCGTGGCCGGGGACCGGCGCGCGCGGCATCAGCCATAACCGAAGACGTAAGCCAGCGGCAGGAGCGCCAGGACGAGCTCGGCCGCGATCGAGAGGACGTTGTGTCCAGTGAAGCCGCGGTCGGCCAGCATGGACACCAGGCGGCCGAAGGCCGTCATGGCCCAGGCGGCGCCGAGAGCCATCCAGAGGAAAGGCTGCGCGAAGAGAATGGCGCAGATACCAAGGCCGAGATAGAAGCCCGCCATGCGTCCGCGGATCTCGGCGAGGCCGCCGGGGTGCGCGGGGTCCTGGCTCAGCCCGAAAACAATGAGCGCGGCGCGCGGCGCGACGAGCATCGCAAGGCCAAGAAGCACCGTGATGGCGGCGCTCGCCCACGCAAGCCATTCTCCGGTCGATGCCGGCCAGTAGAAGTCCATCTCTTTCCTCCGGCGCCGGGCGCTGCGCCCCGCCTCCGAATAGACGATTTGATGCCGGGGTCAAAGGCGGGCGCGATCGCGATCACAGGAAACTCTGCGGGTCGACGTCGACCTGGACGCGGATCGAGCGCCGCTCCCGAGGGGCGCCGGCGAGCATCGCCCGAAGATAGCCCTGCATGTCGGCGGTCCGCGAGCCATGGACGAGCAGGCGGAACCTGTGGCGTCCCCGGATGAGCGCCAGCGGGGCTTCGGCCGGGCCCAGCACCGCCAGTCCGGCGGCCTTCGGCGCCGCGCGGCGGATGGCACGGGCATGGCCTTCGGCATCGGACCGGTTGTCGGCAGACACGATCACGGAGGCGAGACGCCCGAAAGGCGGCAGTTCGGCTTTCTCCCGCTCCGCGATCTCGCGCGCGTAGAAGCCTTCGGCGTCGCCCGAGACGATAGCCTGCATCACCGGGTGCTGCGGCTGGTAGGTCTGCAGCAGTCCGCGGCTGCTACGGCCGAAGCGTCCTGCGCGGCCCGTTACCTGGCTCAGCAGCTGGTAGGTGCGCTCTGCCGCGCGCGGATCGCCGTTCGAGAGGCCGAGGTCCGCATCCACGACGCCGACCAGCGTCATCAACGGGAAATTGTGGCCCTTCGCGACAAGCTGCGTGCCGATGACGATGTCGACCTCTCCCTTTGCAATCGTCTCCAGTTCGAGCCTGCAGCCGTTTCACGCCGCCCGCCATGTCCGACGACAGCACGATGATGCGCGCATCCGGAAACTGCCGGTCGGTCTCCTCGGCGATGCGCTCGACGCCGGGGCCGCAGGCGACGAGGTGGTCGAGCGTGCCGCATTCGGGACAGGCTTCGGGCGTCGGCTCGGAATGGCCGCAATGGTGGCACTGGAGCTGGCCGCGGAAACGGTGCTCGACCAGCCAGCTCGAGCAGTCCGGACACTGGAAACGGTGGCCGCAGACGCGACAGAGCGTCAGCGGCGCGTAGCCGCGGCGGTTGAGGAAGAAGAGCGCCTGCTCGCCGCGTTCCAGTGTTTCGCGCGTCGCCTCCAGCAGCCTGGGGGAGAGAAACCCGCCGCGCGCCGGCGGATCGCGGCGCATGTCGATGACGCCGAGGTCCGGCATCGCGGCATCGCCGAAGCGCGCCGGCAGGTGAAGGCGCGCGTAGCGCCCGAGGTCGGCGTTGACGCGGCTTTCGATCGAGGGCGTCGCCGAGGCGAGCACCACCGGGAAGCCTGCGATATGGGCCCGCACCACGGCCATGTCGCGGGCGTTGTAGAAGACGCGATCCTCCTGCTTGAACGCCGGGTCGTGCTCTTCGTCGACGACGATCAGGCCAAGTTCGCGAAAGGGCAGGAAGAGCGCCGAACGGGCACCCGCGACGACGCGCACCCTGCCGTCGGCGACCTGCCGCCAGACCTTTTCGCGGCTGCGGGGCGGGACTTCGGAATGCCACTCGGCAGGCTTCGAGCCGAAGCGGTCATGGAAGCGTTCCATGAACTGCTGGGTCAGCGCGATTTCCGGCAGGAGGATGAGCACCTGCCGGCCGCGGGCGAGCGCCTCGGCGACGGCCTCGAAATAGACCTCTGTCTTGCCAGATCCGGTGACGCCGTCGATCAGCGAAGCGGAGTATCCGCCGGCCCCCAACTTCCGGCGGAGCGCGGCCGCCGCGGATTCCTGGGCGGGCGAGAGGGCTGGAACGGCGTGCGCCGCGTCGGGGGGCGCGACAAAAGCTCCCGGCGGCAGCATGACGGTCTCGAAGACGCCGAGCCGGACGAGGCCGTCGACGACGCCGGCCGAGGTGCCCGCTGCGTGTGCCAGGCCGGAGCGCGTCCAGGCGAGGCCGTCGGCTGCCATGGAGATGACGCGCTCGCGCGCCGCCGTCAGCCGCTCCGGCCGGACGCTCGTCATCCTGAGGCCTTCGATCATCGGCTCCGGGTCGAAGGCGGCGGGCGCGCGCAGGGCCATGCGGGCAACGAGGCCCGGAGGCGACAGGGTATAGCTGGCGACCCAGTCTACAAACCTGCGCATCTCGCCCCGCAGGGGCGGACAATCGAAGACCCGCTCGATCGGCCTCAGCTTCTTCGTGTCGACTCCGCCGCCGTCGCCGTCCCAGACGACGCCGGCCACTTTTCTGGGTCCGAGCGGAACCTGCACGACGGAGCCCGGTTGAACCGACAGGCCCTCGGGCACCACATAGGAATAGGGACGGTCCGCCGGCATCGGCACGAGAACCGGAACCACGGTACGGTTGTCACGCGTTTTCGTCTCGAAGAGCGAATCTGTCGACATCACCCGTGACCTTGCAACGTGTTTCCGTTAAAGGAAACCGGAAATCATCCCGCCGCGGCCCCCGCCGAAAGGAGCAACCAAATGAAATTCTTTGTCGACACGGCAGACGTAAACGAAATCAGCGAACTCAACGAGCTCGGCTTGCTCGACGGCGTCACCACCAACCCGTCGCTGATCATGAAGTCCGGCGGAAAGATCGTGGACGTGACGAGGCAGATCTGCGACATCGTCGACGGCCCCGTTTCCTCCGAGGTGACGGCGACCGAGTACGACGAGATGATGAAGCAGGCCGACTTCCTCTCGAAGATCGCCGACAACATCTGCATCAAGGTGCCGCTGACCCTCGACGGGCTCAAGGCCTGCCGGGCACTGACGGGCGACGGGCGCCTGGTCAACGTGACGCTCTGCTTCTCGGCCAACCAGGCGCTGCTTGCCGCCAAGGCGGGCGCCACCTTCATCTCGCCCTTCATCGGCCGGATCGACGACATGGCGGTCGACGGCATGGAATTGATCCGCGAGATCCGGGTGATCTACGACAACTATGATTTCGACACCGAAATCCTCGCGGCGTCGATCCGCACGGTCAATCACGTCAAGGAAGCGGCGCTCATCGGTGCGGACGTCGCGACCGTGCCGCCTGCGACTCTCAAGGCGCTGGTCAAGCATCCGCTGACAGACAAGGGGCTCGATACGTTCCTGGACGACTGGAAGAAGACCGGGCAGACGATCGGCTGAAGGCGCAATGCGCCGGCCGGGGTTCCTCGGGACCCCGGCATGACCACGCATTGACGGCGGGGACGCTCCCCGCTTCAGGCGGCGGTGCGCACCCGCTCGCGCGAGGCGGCGAACACCGCGTCGACATCTTCCGCGAGGTCGACGACCGTGTGCCTCTCGAGCGCCCGGGTCAGGTCCATGACGTCGCCCTCCATCGCACCGACCGGGATGAGGTGACCAATCCGGAATTCGAACGTCTTGCGCTTCTTGTTGAGAAGCTCGTGGAAGACGGTCATGTCGCGCAGCTCGGTCGACCATTTCGACAGCCAGTAGAACAAGCCGGAGTTGCGGGCCTTCACGTTGACCGGGAGGATCGGCAGGCCGTATTTGCGCGACAGGCTGACGGCAGAACTCTTCCAAGGGCGCTCGGTCAGCCTGCCCTCGTTCCAGTAGGCTATGCGGCCGGACGGAAACAGAATGGCGACCTTCTCCTCGCGGATCGCGAGGTTCGTCAGCTGCAGCGTCTCCCGTGCCTTGAGCTTGCTCTTGTGCTCCTCGCGCCATTCGACCGGGATCACCATTTCCACGAAGCGCGGATTGACCCGGATCGCGTCGCGATTGGCGAAGAACATCATGTCGGGCCGGCGCTCCTTCAGGAGGTCGAAAACGGCTATCCCGTCGGCAATGCCGGTCGGGTGGTTGAGCGCCATGATGAAGCCGCCGGACCGGGGAATGCGGTCCGCGCCTTTCACCCTCAATTCGAGGTCCAGGAGGCTGCTTGCATATTGCAGGGCCTGAAAGCCCGACATGTTGTTGACCGTGTCGGCGAACTCGATGGCCTTGCCATAGTGCAACAGGCTGTAGAGAAAGGGCCGCACGACCGGCCACAGCGGGTGTCGCGTCAGGCCTTGCCCGCGCTCGGCGATCAGTTGATCGACTATGTGGCCCGGCTGGCCCTGTGAAATCAGTGCGATCGCATCCGCCATTCCGCCGAAGTCCGGCATGTTGAACCGCTTCAGAGCCATCGCGAATCCCCGTGGTCAGGTGAAGCTATCCTATCGCAAGACATCATGAATTCACAATGACAAAGCGGTAAGATGCCACTCGGCACAATCGCTGCGTCTTTACGGAACACTAAGCCGCGACATGCAGAATGCAGCCTGACCCCCGTATGTTCCAAGGATGGTGCGGCCGCAATTGCAGGACGAACTGCTCATTACCGCGACGGCGAGGCTTCGCGACGAGAAACAGGCCTGGCTCGAGGCCCTGGCCCACGAGCGCCGGCTCGCGGACAAGACCGTCGAGGCCTACGAGCGCGATCTGCGCCAGTTCCTCGCCTTCCTGACACGCCATCTCGCCGGTCCGCCGGACGTCGCCGACGTCGCGGCGCTGCGGGCTTCGGACCTGCGGGCCTTCCTTGCCGACCGCCGGCGCAACGGCGCCGGTGCGCGCACGCTCGGCCGGGGACTTGCCGGCATCCGGTCGTTCCTGCGCCACCTGGAGCGAAAGGGGCTGGCAAACGCCGCCGGAGCAAGGGCGCTGCGCGCTCCGAAACAGCCGAAATCGCTGCCGAAGCCGCTGACGGCCCGCGATGCACTCGATGTCGTCGACGCACGCGGCCAGCTTGCCGAAGAACCATGGATCGCGGCGCGCAACGCTGCCGTGCTGACGCTGCTCTACGGATGCGGCCTCCGCATCTCGGAGGCGCTGGCGCTGAAGCCGCCGGAGGTGGCGCCCGAAAGCCGCAGCCTTCGGGTAACGGGCAAGGGCGGCAAGACGCGCATCGTACCGCTGCTCCCGGCAGCGCGGCAGGCGGTCGAGGCCTACAAGCGGCTCTGCCCATGGCAGCTCGGTGCCGAATCGGCTCTCTTCCGCGGCGCGCGGGGCGGCGCCCTGCAACCGGCGATCATCCAGCGCGAGATGAAGAAGATGCGCTCCGCGCTCGGCCTGCCGGACACAGCCACGCCGCATGCGCTCAGGCATTCCTTCGCCACGCACCTGCTGGCCGGCGGCGGCGACCTGAGGACCATCCAGGAACTGCTCGGCCACGCAAGCCTCTCGACGACCCAGGTCTACACGGGCGTCGACACCGGGCGTCTCCTGGAGGTCTACGACAAGACGCACCCGCGCGCCTGACCGGCACATTTTCGCCGTCGCGTTAACCGAATATGGGGACGTGTTCCCTATGCTCGCGGACCATGCACATCGAGACACGTAGTTCCATGATCCAGGCAGGCAGCCGGCAACCGCCCGGCGGACGGGTACGGGCACTGTCCGGCGCGGGGCTTGCGGCGATGGCACTCCTCAACCTCCTCGCCGCGATCAGCCTCGTCGTGGTGATGGCGGTCGCGACGGGCAGGGCGCATGCCGAGGACAGCGCGGCAGCCGGCGGGCATCCCGCCGCGGCGCAGTCGCCGCCCGCCTGCGGAGGGACCGACCTTCTCGAGAGGATGGCGAAGACCGATCCGGGCGAACTGGCAAAGATTCGGGCGGAGGCGGCGAAGGTGCCGAACGGCACCGACCGGCTCTGGAGGGTGTCGCGGGCCGGCTCGGCACCGTCATGGCTCTACGGCACGATGCACGTCACCGATCCGCGGGTGCTCGACCTGCCGGCGAAGGCGCAGGCGGCGCTCGGCGCGGCGCGGACAGTCGTCATCGAGACGACGGACATACTCGATCCCTCGAAGGCGCAGGCCGAGATCCTCGCCAAGCCCAGCCTCACGATGTTCACGGACGGAACCACGCTCGCCAGCCACCTCGACGCAGGCGACCTCGCCCTGCTCAAGGACAAGCTGAAGCAGCGCGGCCTTTCCTACGGGCTGGTCGCCCGCATGAAGCCGTGGATGCTCGCCAGCCTCGTGGCGGTTCCTGCCTGCGAGGCGGCGCGGAAGCAGGCCGGAATCGACTTCCTCGACAAGCGGATCGCCGAGAACGCCCGGAAGGAAGGCAAGACGGTGGAGGGGCTGGAAAGCCTCGACGAGCAACTTCAGGCGATGGCCAGCCTGCCGATGAAGTTTCACATCCGCGGGCTCGTCGAGTCGCTGAAGCTCAGCGGCCTGATGGACGACGTGTCGGTGACCATGACCGACCTGTACCTCAAGGACAGGATCGGCACGATACTGCCGATGATGCAGGCCGTGTCCCCCAAGGAGGATTCAGGGCCGGGATCCGGCTACGCTGACTTTCAGAAGCGCATCATCACCGACCGCAACGCGGTCATGGCGAAGCGCTCGGCGCCGATCATCGACAGGGGCGATGCCTTCATCGCGGTGGGTGCGCTGCACCTGCCTGGCAGGGACGGCCTCGTGGCGCGGCTGCGGCAGGCGGGGTACACCGTGACGGCCGTGCGATAGGTCACTGCGGGGCCACGGTCACCGTATTGTGATCGGCAATCGCGAAAATCGTAGCGGACCTTCGCGCGGCGTCCTGTCGCTTTTCCGTTGGCCGGCGGGCCATATCGCAGTATCCTGACCGGTGTTCCGAGGAACGTCAGAAGGAAGCTCAACATGACTGTGAGAATGTTGGCATTCGGGCTGGCAGTCGCCATGTTCGCCTCTTCGGGCGCCATGGCGTGCGATTTCCACAAGATGACGATGGCATCGACGCCGGTGGTCAAGAAGATCACCGTCGCCCAGGCGCCCGTCGACCTGTGGCTGCTGCCCTATCTGAGCTAGGAATACGATCCATCCAGTCGCGAAAGCCCGGGCACCCTGGTCCCGGGCTTTCGTTCTTGCGTGCCTTGCCGGCGCGGCCGTCAGATGTGGATCGGCTTCGCGAAAGTCGCGAGCGCGGCCTCCCTGACGGCCTCGGACATCGTCGGATGGGCATGGCAGGTGCGGCCGAGATCCTCCGAAGAGCCGCCGAACTCCATCAGGACGGCGGCCTCGTGGATCATCTCGCCGGCGCCGGCGCCGAGGATGTGGACGCCGAGGACACGGTCCGTCGCGGCATCGGCCAGGAACTTCACGAAGCCATCGGTGGCGAGCATCGCCCGGGCACGACCGTTCGCGGTGAAGGGAAACTTTCCGACCTTGTAGTCCACGCCGGCGGCCTTCAGCTCTTCCTCGGTCCTGCCCACGGAGGCGACTTCCGGCTGCGTGTAGACGACATTGGGAATGACGTCGTAGTTCACGTGCCCGGCTTGTCCGGCGAGGATCTCGGCGACAGCCACGCCCTCGTCTTCCGCCTTGTGGGCAAGCATCGGCCCCCGGATCACGTCGCCGATGGCGTAGACGCCGGGGATCGAAGTGCGGAAATGATCGTCGACGTCGATGCGGCCGGCCTTGTCGAGCACGATGCCCGCCTTGGCGAGGCCCTGGTCGTCGGTGAAGGGCTTGCGGCCGGTGGCGACCAGGACGATATCGGCCTCGACGGTCTCGGCGTCGCCGCCCTTGACTGGTTCGAAGGTGACCCGGGCTCCCTTCCCGGACTTCTCCACGGCGGTGACCTTCGAACTCATCCGGAACTCCAGGCCCTGCTTGGCCAGCATGCGCTGGAATTGCCGCGAGACCTCGCCATCCATAGAGCCGAGTACCTTGTCGAGAAACTCGACGACGGTCACCTTCGAGCCGAGGCGGGCCCAGACGGAGCCCATCTCCAGCCCGATCACGCCAGCGCCGACGACGACCAGCCTTTCGGGGATCTTCTCGAGTTCGAGCGCGCCGGTGGACGAGACGATCACCTTCTCGTCGATCTCCAGATCGACGCCGGGGATGCCGGCGACATCGGACCCGGTGGCGATGACGACGTTCTTGGCCTCGATCTCCTTCGTTCCGCCTGCGTCGTCGGTGACGGCGACCTTGCCCTGGCCGACGAGGCGGCCGTTGCCGATGAAGGTGTCGATACTTGTTCTTCTTGAACAGGTAGGCGACGCCATCGACATTGGCCTTAACGGTCGCGTCCTTGTGGCCCATCATTGCCTTCAGGTCGAGCTTGGGCTTGCCGTTGCCGACGCCCATCTTCGGCAGCTCGTGGGCGGCCTGGTGGTACATCTCCGACGCGTGCAGCAGGGCCTTCGACGGGATGCAGCCGATGTTCAGGCATGTGCCGCCGAATGTCGGCCGTTTTTCAACCACGGCCGTCTTCAGGCCGAGTTGCGCGGCCTTGATCGCGCAGACATAGCCGCCCGGTCCGGTTCCGATGACGATGACGTCGTATGCCATGACGTGTCCCTCTTCTTGCCGGCGTCTGCGCGCCTTGGTTCGGAAGGGCCCGGGCCGGCGGTCCGGACCTTCCGTTCGTCGAATGTCGGGGAGAGCGCTCTCCGTCCGTGAGCTAGAGATCCAGCACGAGCCTCTCCGGATCCTCGAGCGTCTCCTTGACGCGAACGAGGAAGGTCACCGCCTCCTTGCCGTCGACAATGCGATGGTCGTAGGAGACGGCGAGATACATCATCGGACGGATGACGACCTGGCCGCCGATGGCGACCGGGCGCTCCTGGATCTTGTGCATGCCGAGGATGCCGGATTGCGGCGCGTTGAGGATCGGCGAGGACATCAGCGAGCCGTAAACGCCACCGTTGGAGATGGTGAAGGTCCCGCCCTGCATGTCGGCCATGGCGAGCTGTCCGTCGCGGGCCGCGCGGCCAAGGCGCGCGATCTCCTTCTCGATCTCGGCGATGGACATCTGGTCGGCATCGCGCACGACCGGGACGACGAGGCCCTTGTCGGTGCCGACGGCGACGCCGATATGGCAGAAGTTCTTGTAGATGATGTCGGTGCCGTCGATCTCGGCGTTGACGGCCGGAACCTCCTTCAAAGCGTGGCAGACGGCCTTGGTGAAGAAGCCCATGAAGCCGAGCTTGACGCCGTGCTTCTTCTCGAAGAGCTCCTTGTATTTCGTGCGCAGGTCCATCACCGGCTTCATGTCGACCTCGTTGTAGGTGGTCAGCATGGCGGCGGTGTTCTGGGCGTCCTTCAGGCGCCGCGCGATGGTCTGGCGCAGGCGCGTCATCTTCACCCGTTCCTCGCGCGCGGCGTCCTCTTCTCCGGACGGCGCGCGGGCGACCTTCGGCGTCTCGTTCGGCGCCGAGGGAGCGGACCGCGTCAGAGCGGAGAGCACGTCGCCCTTCAGCACCTGGCCGCGCTTGCCTGAGCCGTTGACCTGCTCGGGCGCGACATCGTGTTCGGCCATCATCTTCCGGGCGGAAGGCGCAGCGGGCATGGCCGAGCCCGATTTCGGGGGCTGCTCGCTCTTGCCGGCCGTCGCTTCGGCGGCGGGCTTCTCCGATTTGGCCTCGCCGCCTTCCTCGATGCGCAGGAGCAGCGCGCCGACCTCGACGTCGTCGCCCTCCTTGACCAGCAGCTCGCGGACCACGCCGGTCACCGGCGAGGGTATCTCCTGGGCGGCCTTGTCGGTCTCCAGTTCGAGCAGGGATTCGTCGGTGCGGCACGGCGTCTCCGACCTTCTTGAATATCTCGCCGACCGTGGCCTGGGTGACGGATTCCCCGGCTGCGGGAACAGGAACGTCGACGAGCTTGCCAGAGGAGCCGGCAGGGGCTGCCTCCTCCTTCTTCTTCTCCGACGGGGAGCCTTGCCCGCCTGCACCGGCCGGACTTGCCGGAAGCCGCGCCGTCGCCGGCCTCGATCTGGCCGAGGAGCGCGTTGACCTCGACGGTCTCGCCTTCCTTCGCGAGGATTTCGGAAAGGACGCCGGCGGCGGGGGCGGGCACTTCCAGCGTGACCTTGTCGGTCTCCAGTTCCACCAGGGGCTCGTCGACCGCGACCGTGTCCCCGGCCTTCTTCAGCCAGGTGCCGATGGTCGCTTCGGTGACCGATTCGCCGAGGGTTGGAACGCGAATTTCTGTTGCCATTGTAATGTCCTTGGTGGCTTGAGCAGACTGCCCGTTGCTAGGGGCGAGATGCGCCGGTTCAGCCGCCGAGCGCGTCTTCGAGGAAGGATTCGAGCTGTGCCTTGTGCTTCGACATCAGGCCCGTCGCCGGCGAGGCGGCCGCCGGGCGGCCGGTGTAGCGCACGCGCTGGTACTTGGCGTCGATGTGGGCGAGCACCCATTCCAGATAGGGATCGATGAAGGCCCAGGCACCCATGTTCTTCGGCTCTTCCTGGCACCAGACCATCTCGGCGCCGCGGAAGCGCGACAGCTCGTTGATCAGCGCCTTGGCGGGGAACGGGTAGAGCTGCTCGAGACGCAGGATGTAGATGTCGTCGATCCCGCGGGCTTCGCGCTCCTCGTAGAGGTCGTAGTAGACCTTGCCGGTGCACATGACGACGCGGCGGATCTTCGAATCCTTCTGGAGCTTGATCGGCTGGTCCTTCAGCACCTCGGCATCGTCCCAGAGCAGGCGGTGGAAGGAGGTGTCTCCCGCCATTTCCGAGAGCGTCGAGACCGCCCGCTTGTGACGCAGCAGCGATTTCGGCGTCATCAGGATCAGCGGCTTGCGGAAGTCGCGCTTCATCTGGCGGCGAAGGATGTGGAAGTAGTTCGAGGGGGTCGAGCAGTTCGCGACCTGCATGTTGTCCTCGGCGCAAAGCTGCAGATAGCGCTCCAGCCGCGCGGAGGAGTGCTCCGGTCCCTGGCCCTCGTAGCCGTGCGGAAGCAGGCAGACGAGGCCGGACATGCGAAGCCACTTGCGCTCGCCGGAGGAGATGAACTGGTCGAAGACCACCTGAGCGCCGTTGGCGAAGTCGCCGAACTGCGCTTCCCACAGGGTCAGGGCGTTCGGCTCCGCGAGAGAGTAGCCGTACTCGAAGCCGAGCACCGCCTCTTCCGAGAGCATCGAGTTGATGACTTCGTAAAGCTGCTGGCCCTTGCCGAGATTGTTGAGCGGGATCAGGCGATCCTCGGTCTCCTGGTCGTACAGCACGGAATGGCGCTGCGAGAACGTGCCGCGCTCGACGTCCTGGCCGGAGAGGCGGACCGGATGCCCGTCGAGGAGCAGCGAGCCGAAGGCAAGCGCCTCGGCCGTCGCCCAGTCGATGCCCTCGCCGGTGTCGATCATCTTCCTGCGGTTTTCCATGAAGCGCTGGATCGTGCGGTGGGCATCGAAGCCTTCCGGGATGTCGGAAAGCTTCCGGCCCATCTCCTTCAGCGTCTTCATCGGCACCGAGGTCTTGCCGCGGCGCTGTTCGTCCTGGTTGTCGGCGACGCGCATTCCCGACCACACGCCGTCGAGCCAGTCGGCCTTGTTCGGCTTGTAAGAGCTGCCGAGGTCGAATTCCTCGTCGAGGCGGGAGCGCCACTCGGACTTCATCTGCTCGACGTCGCCCTTGCGGACGAGTCCTTCCTCGACGAGCTTGTCCGCGTAGATCTGCAAGGTCGTCTGCTGGGTGCGGATCTTCTTGTACATGATCGGCTGGGTGAATGCCGGCTCGTCGCCCTCGTTGTGGCCGAAGCGACGGTAGCAGAACATGTCGATGACGACCGGCTTGTGGAATTTCATCCGGAACTCGATCGCCACCTTGGCGGCATAGACGACCGCTTCGGGATCGTCGCCGTTGACGTGGAAGATCGGGGCCTCGATCATCTTGGCGACGTCGGAGGGGTAGGGAGACGAGCGGGAATATCTCGGGTTGGTGGTGAAGCCGATCTGGTTGTTGACGATGAAGTGCAGCGTGCCGCCGACCCGGTGGCCGCGCAGCCCGGACAGGCCGAGGCACTCGGCGACGACGCCCTGGCCGGCAAAGGCGGCGTCGCCGTGGATCAGGAGCGGCAGCACCTGGGCGCGCTTCTCGAGGGGCACGACCTCTTCGCGCGGCTTGCCGGCGAGCAGGTCCTGCTTGGCGCGTGCCTTGCCCATCACCACCGGGTTGACGATCTCGAGATGCGAGGGGTTCGCCGTCAGCGACAGGTGCACCTTGTTGCCGTCGAACTCCCGGTCCGACGAGGCGCCGAGGTGGTACTTGACGTCGCCCGAGCCCTCGACCTCGTCGGGAGTGAACGAGCCGCCCTTGAACTCATGGAAGATCGCACGGTGCGGCTTCTGCATGACCTGGGAAAGCACGTTCAGCCGACCCCGGTGGGCCATGCCCAGGACGATTTCCTTCAGCCCGATCGCGCCGCCGCGCTTGATGATCTGCTCGAGCGCCGGGATCACGGATTCCGCTCCGTCGAGGCCGAAGCGCTTGGTTCCCTTGTACTTGACGTCGATGAACTGCTCGAAGCCTTCCGCCTCGATCAGCTTCTGCAGGATGGCGATCTTGCCCCTCTGCGTGAAGTCGATGCCCTTGTCCGGCCCTTCGATGCGCTGCTGGATCCAGGCCTTCTCCTCCGGATCGGAGATGTGCATGAACTCGACGCCGATGGTCGAGCAATAGGTGCGCTCGAGGATCTCGAGCATCTCGGGGATCGTCGCCCATTCGAGGCCGAGCACGTTGTCGAGGAAGATCTTCCGGTCGTAGTCGGCCCGGGTGAAGCCGTAGGTCTCGGGATCGAGCTCGTTGTAGTCTTCCTTCGGCTCGGCAATGCCGAGGGGGTCGAGCTTGGCATGCAGGTGGCCGCGCATGCGGTAGGCCCGGATCATCATGATGGCGCGCACGGAGTCGCGCGTCTGCTGCATGACGTCCACGCCTGGCGCTGCCGGGGCGGCCTGACCGTTGGCGGCCCTGGTCTTGAGCTTGGCCTCCATATGCTTCTCGACGGTTCCCCAGTCGCCGTCGAGGGCGGAGATCAGCTCGCCGTTCGCCTTGACCGGCCAGTCGGGGTTCTTCCAGGATGCGCCCCTTGCAGCCTTGCGGACGTCCTCGGCCTCCTCCTGGAGGGAGCCGAAGAAGGACCGCCACTCGTCGGGCACGGAAGCCGGGTCGTCCTCGTATCGGGCGTACATATCCTCGATGTAGCTGGCGTTGGAGCCGTAGAGGAAGGATGTCTGCTGGAAAATGTCGTTGGCGTCTTGGCGTGCCATCTCGTCGCTCGCGAGGCTCTCGGCCCCGCCTCCTGTCCTTATCCGGAAGTCCCCGGTCCGGAACGTTTCATCTGGCCCCTTGGCCGGTGTGCATGTTCCGGCGCGGCGAAACCGCCGCACCCTACCCTCAAAAGGTAAACGGGCGTTTCCGCCCGTTCACCGTCTCAGCCCTTCAGCAAGCCGGAGAGCGTGCGGCCAAGCTGCGCCGGCGACGGCGAGACCCTGATCCCCGCCGCCTCCATGGCCGCGATCTTGTCCTCCGCGCCGCCCTTGCCGCCGGAGATGACGGCGCCTGCGTGCCCCATGGTGCGGCCGGGGGGCGCCGTGCGCCCGGCGATGAAGCCGACCGCGGGCTTGGAACGTCCCTTCTTCGCCTCGTCGATGAGGAACTGTGCCGCGTCCTCCTCGGCCGAGCCGCCGATCTCGCCGATCATCACGATCGACTTCGTTTCGTCGTCGGCGAGGAACATCTCGAGCACCTCGATGAACTCCGTGCCCTTGACAGGGTCGCCGCCGATGCCGACGGCGGTCGTCTGGCCGAGGCCCTCGTTCGATGTCTGGAACACGGCCTCATACGTAAGGGTTCCGGAGCGCGACAGAATGCCGACCGAGCCCTTCTTGAAGATGTTTCCGGGCATGATGCCGATCTTGCATTCTTCCGGCGTCAGAACGCCCGGGCAGTTGGGCCCGATCAGGCGGGAGTTCGACTTCTCGAGCCGTGCCTTGACCTTCACCATGTCGGCGACCGGTATGCCCTCGGTGATGCAGACGATCAGCGGTATCTCCGCTTCGATCGCCTCGAGGATCGCGGCTGCGGCGCCCGCCGGCGGCACGTAGATGACGGAGGCGTTCGCCCCGGTCTTCTCCCGGCCCTCGGCCACGGAGGCGAAGATCGGCAGTTCGACCGTCTCTCCGTCGACGTTGCCCTGCCACTTCTCGCCACCCTTCCTGGGGTGGGTGCCGCCGACCATCCTGGTGCCGTAGTAGGCGAGTGCCTGCTCGGTGTGGAAGGTGCCGGTCTTGCCGGTGAGGCCCTGCACGAGGACCCTGGTGTTCCTGTCGACGAGGATGGACATGGATCAGGCCCCCTTGACCGCTGCGACGATTTTCTTGGCGGCGTCGTCCAGATCGTCTGCCGAAATGACGTTGAGGCCGCTTTCGTTGATGATTTTCTTGCCAAGCTCGACGTTCGTGCCTTCGAGGCGGACGACGAGAGGCACCTTGAGGCCGACTTCCTTCACGGCAGCGATCACGCCCTCGGCGATGACGTCGCAGCGCATGATGCCTCCGAATATGTTGACGAGAATGCCCTTCACGTTCGGGTCGGCGGTGATGATCTTGAAGGCCGCAGTGACCTTCTCCCTGGACGCTCCGCCGCCGACGTCGAGGAAGTTGGCGGGTTCGGCGCCGTAGAGCTTGATGATGTCCATCGTCGCCATGGCGAGACCCGCGCCGTTGACCATGCAGCCAATGTTGCCGTCGAGGGCCACATAGGCGAGGTCGTATTTCGACGCCTCGATCTCCTTCTCGTCTTCTTCCGTCTTGTCGCGAAGCTCGACGATGTCCGGGTGGCGGAAGAGGGCGTTGTTGTCGAAGGACACCTTGGCGTCGAGGACGCGCAGATGGCCGTCGGTCATGACGATCAGCGGGTTGATCTCGAGCAGGCTCATGTCCTTGTCGACGAAGGCGGAGTAAAGCGCGGGGAAGAGGCTTGAGGCGTCGTCGCGGGCCGCGCCCTCGAGCTTCAGCGCATCCGAGAGCTTCCCGACGTCGGCCTGCGTCACGCCCGCCGACGGATCGACAGCGAGCGTCAGGATCTTTTCCGGCGTCTCGGCGGCGACGGTCTCGATGTCCATCCCGCCCTCCGTCGAGACGACGAAGGCCGGGCGGCCGACGGTGCGATCGACGAGGATCGAGAGATAGAGCTCGCGGTCGATGTCGGCGCCGTCCTCGATGTAGAGGCGGTTGACCTGCTTGCCGTGCGGGCCGGTCTGCTTGGTCACGAGCGTGTGGCCGAGCATTTCCCTGGCGTTGGCGACGACTTCGTCCACCGACCGGGAGAGGCGCACGCCGCCCTTGGCATCCGGGCCAAGCTCCTTGAACTTGCCCTTGCCGCGGCCTCCGGCGTGGATCTGGCTCTTGACCACATAGAGCGGGCCGGGCAGCTTGCCGGCGGCGGCCGCGGCCTCGTCGGCCGAAAAGATCGGAACGCCGTCCGCGACAGGCGCGCCGAAGGTCTTCAGAAGCGCCTTTGCCTGATATTCGTGTATGTTCATGGGGGACTTTCCTGTTATGGCGCCGAGAGCATCCTCGAAGGGCACCTACTGCAGGGAGGGGGCGATTTCCTTGCAGGCTCGGCAAAGGGCGACCACGGCCTCCACGGAGCCATCAAAGGCTTTGCGTTCCGTCTTGTTCAAATCGATCTCGATCACGCGTTCGACGCCGCCGGCGCCGATGACGACGGGTACGCCGGCATAGAGGTCGCTAACACCGTACTGGCCGTCGAGATATGCGGCGCAAGGCAGCACCCGCTTCCTGTCCTTCAGATAGGCCTCCGCCATCGCGATCGCCGAGGCGGCCGGCGCGTAATAGGCCGAGCCCGTCTTCAGCAGGCCGACGATCTCGGCCCCGCCGTTGCGGGTGCGCTCGATGATGGCGTCGAGGCGTTCCTTCGTCGTCCATCCCATCCTGACGAGATCGGGCAGCGGAATGCCGGCGACGGTGGAATAGCGCGGCAGGGGCACCATGCTGTCGCCGTGCCCGCCCAGCACGAAGGCGGTGACGTCCTCGACGGACACGCCGAATTCCTCTGCGAGGAATGTGCGGAAACGCGCCGAATCCAGCACGCCGGCCATTCCGACGACCTTGTTCCTTGGCAGCCCGGAGAATTTCTGCAGCGCCCAGACCATGGCATCCAGCGGGTTGGTGATGCAGATGACGAAAGCGTTCGGGGCGTACTTCCGTATCCCGGCGCCGACCTGCTCCATTACCTTCAGGTTGATCTCCAGGAGGTCGTCCCGGCTCATGCCAGGCTTGCGGGGAACGCCCGCCGTGACGACGCACACGTCCGCACCTTCGATCGCAGTGTAGCTTCCGGCACCTGCCAGCTGGGCGTCGAAGCCCTCCACGGCACCGGCCTGGGCGAGGTCAAGAGCCTTGCCCTGCGGAACGCCGTCGGCGATGTCGAACATCACTACGTCGCCCAGATCCTTGAGCGCGGCGAGGTGGGCGAGCGTTCCGCCGATCATTCCCGAGCCGATCAGTGCGAGCCTGCTGCGCGCCATTCAGCTGTCCTTCATTTCGATCACGTCGGGCATTGCGTTCACTTCGAGGCCGGAGAGCCGGCGACGCGGTCCCGATAGACCGCTTGGCGCCAAATGGCAACCCAAACTTTGTTGGTCTGCGATTTCAAACGGTTAGATTTATAGTCTCTTACGTAAACGTCAAAGTGTGGCCCGTCCGGAACGCTCTCCGGAAGCGCTTGCGGCCTTTGATGCGTCGAGATAGTCCCGGCTTTGCATCTCGAACAGGCGGGAGGCGGCACGGTCGAACTCGAAGGCCTCCGTACCCGTCCTTTCCTGCATCAGGTCCCCGGGCGCCGCATCGGCGGAGACGAAAAGCCGCACCGCGTGGTCGTAGAGCGTGTCGATCAGCGTGATGAAGCGCTTGGCCTCGTTGCGGCTCCGTCCGGTCAGCTTCGGCACGCCGTCGATGAAGATCGTATGGTAGCGGGCGGCGAGGGCGATGTAGTCCGACGCGCCGAGCGGGCGCGCGCAGAGTTCGGCGAAGGTGAAGCGGGCAGCCCCGGCGCCGGCCCGGGGAACGTCGACGTGGTGGCCCTTGATCGTCAGCCGGTCGGCTGCGACCGGCTTGCCGCCGGTGACACTTCGCCATGCCTCGTCCATGGCCGCATCGGCATCGCTGCCGAGCGGGGAGAGGTAGACCGGCAGGCGCGAGATCTTTTCCAGCCGGTAGTCGGTGCGGGCATCGAGGTTGAAAATGTCGGCGCGCCGCTTCAGCAATTCCACGAAAGGGAGGAAGAGACCGCGGTTCAGCCCGTCGCGGTAAAGATCGTCGGGGGAGACGTTGGACGTCGCCACGAGAACGCAGCCGCGCCGGAACAGCTCGGAAAACAGGCGCGAAAGGATCATGGCGTCGGTGATGTCCGTCACCGAGAACTCGTCGAAGCAGAGGACCCAGGCGAGGTCGACGAGGTCGGCGGCGACAGGCGGGATCGGGTCTGCATCCTCCACCTCGCCGGCCGCGACCTTCTGGCGATAGGCGTGGATGCGCTCGTGCACGTCCGCCATGAAATCGTTGAAATGGGCCCGGCGCTTTCGCCGGGCCGGAACGAGGTCGAAGAAGACGTCCATCAGCATCGTCTTGCCTCGACCCACCTGCCCGTGGACGTAGAGGCTGCGGATCGGTTCGGGCTTCGGCGACTTCCTGGCGAAGAGCCAGCCGAGAGCGCTCGACTTGGTGGCGACCCGCTTGTTGCGCACCGCCTCGAGCAGGTCGTCGAGCTTGCCGGCGAGCCGCCTCTGCTCGGGATCGTCCTCGATGCGACCGGCTGCAACGAGGGCGTCATAGCGCATGGAGACGTTGATGTTGTCGGAAAGCGCCATCGGTTCGTGGACCAGCGAGCGGGGAAGACGGGCGGCGAGCGCCGCCCGGCGGATTTCAGCGGCCGAGCGTGATCGCCTGCCCGGACGCCGTTGCACCGCGGTAGTTCTGGTTGCCCGCCTGCTGCAGGGAGGCGATCTGGTTGCCGACGTTGTCGGAAAGGACGAGCTGGTTGCCCTTCACGTCCCAGGCGGAAACGTTGGCCGCCGTACCGGAGCAGTTGCGCGTCGCGGCGCGGTAGCCTCCGGTCCACTTGGTCATCGACAGGAACAGGTCGCAGCCCGATCCGGAGGTGGATACCGTCCATCGGCCGATCATGGATTCCGGCTTGATTTCCGGGGCGTTGGCATTGCCGAGGCTCGCCATCTTCTTTCCGCCGCCCGCGTCGGCTCCAGCGCCGGGAGCGGCGGGGAACTGCGAGGCATCGTTGCCGTTGCCGGACGCGCCGGGGGGCGGCAATTGCGACTGCTGGACCCCGCCTACCGGCGCCGGCGACAGCGGCGCGGGCTGGGAGGGACCCTCGGAGCGGCTTCCGTAGTTCAATCTCTGGCAGCCGGTTAGGGCCAGGCCGACGGCGAGGATGAGACCGGCTTGTGAGATGCGCATTATGCTACTCCTTCCACGGGGTTGCCTTCCCGAAGGTTCTCTTTCCCGAGACCAGAATGGCGTTAACGCCAAATTTGCAGGAATTTCAAGGTTTCGATGCGTGTCTCGCGGGTTTTGCGCATTTGCGTTGCCCATTTGCACGAATGGCGGCCGGCTCAGCCCGCCGCCACTCCGGGAACCCAGACGAAACCCTCGGGATCCGCGACGTGGCACTCGCGAAGCCCGTGCGGCTTGTCGACCGTGCCGGAAAGCACGACTGCGTCCCGCTCTTTCGCCCGGGCCTCGACGCGATCCGGATCGAGGCCCATGACGCGGATCTCGAGGCCGGCACCCCGCGAGGCCGTGCCTGCGATGGTGCCGGTCATCGGATGATCCTCG
The DNA here is from genome assembly GCA_963760965.1 of uncultured Alphaproteobacteria bacterium. Lineage (GTDB taxonomy): Bacteria > Pseudomonadota > Alphaproteobacteria > Rhizobiales > Rhizobiaceae > Pararhizobium_B. The sequence goes on along the minus strand of CAVXEW010000007.1, from coordinate 648,218 downwards.
TATGCGTGGTCGGCATGCAGCATGAACACGGAGCCGCAGAGCTCGACCGCGGCGAAGTCCTCGTCGCCATGGATGATCATGGCGCCGAGCACGTCGCGGCAAAATGCCACTTCGGCCGCGATGTCGCGTACGATCAGGTTGAGCCCGATGCCGCGCGGGAGCGTGCGTGCGAACTCCGTCGGGGTCATCCAGGGATCATTCTGCCGCTTCGTAGCCATTGCGCCGACCTTCCAGTGCTGCATTCAAATCGTCGTCCGCAAACGGTTTGACCGCAATGGCAACGGCTTGTCCAGAGGGAGGAGGTTCGCGGACGGCGGAAACCGCGCCCAATTCCGTGTCAGTGGGGCGTGATGCCTTCGTCCGCCCTGGCGCCCCAGAGCGCCTTGACCTGGCGGTCCCGGCCGCAACCCTGGCGATAATATGCATAGTGCTGCGGGTTCTTGCGGTAGAAGTTCTGGTGATATTCCTCCGCCGGCCAGAACGTCGGTGCCATGGCGATCTCCGTAGCGATCGGTTTGCCGAGCTCCTGCTGGACCTTCTTCTTCGACGCCTCGGCCTCCTTCAGCTGTTGCTTGTCGGTCGCGTAGATCGCCGTGGTGTAGCTGTGGCCGCGATCGCAGAACTGGCCGCCGGGGTCGGTCGGGTCGACCGAGTGCCAGTACGCGGTGAGCAGCTTTCGGTAGTCCGTCCTCGACGGGTCGAAGGTGATCTTCACCGCTTCACGGAAGCCCGGGTGGTGCTCGTAGGTCGGATTTTGGATCGTGCCGCCGATATAGCCCGAGGTCGTCGAGGTGACGCCGGGAACGTGATCGAAGTCCGACTCGACGCACCAGAAGCAGCCGCCGGCGAAGATCGCCGTGCCGGATGCGGCCAGCGCGGGCGCCCGGGCCGATGCGACGATGCAGATTGCAAGCGCCAGTGCGACGATGTGCCGGATCATGTTTGCCTCCACTCTTTCACCGCGACCCTACCGGCGGGGACCGGCTTTTCAAATCACTCCGCGACACGAGGCCGTGATGCGGACGCGACGATTTCGTGCCATTCTTCAACGATGCGCGACGGTTTACGCCAGAACAGGCGGCGCTAGATCACTGGGGATCGAACCAAACCGACGAAAGGCGATGCCATGAAGAGACACGCGACGGCAGTCTGGCAGGGAGCGCTTGCAGACGGGAAGGGAACGCTCGACACGCAGAGCGGCGCCCTTCAGGCCTCCCCCTATTCCTTCAAGGCGAGGTTCCAGGACGAAGCCGGAAAGAGCGGCACGAATCCGGAAGAGCTGCTTGCGGCCGCCCATGCGGGGTGCTTCGCCATGCAGCTCTCGCACTTCCTCGCCGAGAACGGGACACCGGCCGAGAAACTCGACGCGAAGGCCGTGGTGACGGTGCAGGAAGCCTCCGGCGGCGGCTTCGAGATCACCAGGAGCGAACTCACGCTCACCGGACATGTGCCTGGCATCCAGGAAGAGACATTCATCCGCATCGCCCGCGAGGCCAAGGAAAGTTGCCCGGTATCGAAGGCCCTCGGCGCAATCGAGGTGACGCTCGACGCCAGGCTCGCCTGACCCGCGGCCGATTCCGGCCGGGCCATTCGGCCTGTGTCAGCCGAGCCGTTCCCGGGCGACCTCCTCGGCGATGACCTCGGTGGACTTTCCTTCCGATCCGGCCCGGTCGAAGATGCGGCCAAGGACGCCGGGTATGGCTTCGACCCGCCTCAGGACCCGGGTCGGGTCGTAGCCGCCCGGCTCCAGCTCCGCCGCCACGTTGATCACGCCGGCAGCGTTGATGACATAGTCGGGTGCGTAGAGGATGCCGCGGCGCCTCAGGCGTTCCGCGTCGTCCTCGGCGGCGAGTTGATTGTTTGCTGCGCCGGAAACCGCGCCGACCTTGAGTGCTGGAATGGTCGTCCTGTCGAGTATCCCGCCGAGGGCGCAAGGCACGAGTACGTCGGCGTCTTCCTGCAGGATGGCGGAGGGATCGACGATCCGTGCCCCCCAGGCCTGGCGGGCGCGCGACAGGCGCTCCGCGCCGATGTCGGCGACCGTCAGCCGGCCCCCGTTCTCGAAGATGCGGCGCGCCACCTCGGAGCCGACGGCGCCGAGTCCCTGCACGGCGAAACGCAGGCCCTCGAGGCTGTCCGTCCCGAACCGGTGTCGCACCGTCTCGCGGATGCCGAGATAGACGCCGTAGGCGGTCATGGGCGACGGGTTCTTGCTGCCGCCGGAGGTCGTGCCGAGCACGTTCGGGGTGATGGAGCGAAGGAAGTCCGCATCCGCAAGCGACAGTCCCACATCCTCGGCCGTGAAGTAGATGTCGCGCAACGTCGCCAGCATCTCGCCGTAAGCGGCGAGCATGTCCCTCGTTTTCCCGGTGGCCGCGTCGGCGAGGATGATTGCCTTGCCGCCCCCGTGCGGCAGCCCGGCGATCGCCGCCTTCAGCGTCATGCCGTGCGAGAGCCGCAGCACGTCGGCAAGGCCCGCCTCGAACGTCGGATGCTTCCAGACCCGCGTGCCGCCGACCGCGGGACCGAGCTTCGTCGAGTGAACGGCGATCAGGGCCGTGAGACCGCGCTGCGGATCGCGGCCGAGAACAACCTTCTCGTGGCCGGCGAACTCGGGATGGCGCGCGGCCTCCTCAGTGTAGTCCCGGACGATGAGGCCCGTGCGCCGGCGATCGCCCGGAGGAAGGGCCTCGAACTGTTGCCAGGTGTTCATTCCTCGCTCCCACGAATGAAAACATGGGAGAAAGGGTACGCCCCGGCGGGCAAAATGAGCTTGCGAAATGCCGGCTGCCGGCGACCGAAACGGGCGTGCAGCGCGCGAATTCGTGGCCAAAATTGCCCTGCGAACGAAACCGGCGCCGGAGGGCGCCGACCGTTTCCCTGCCTGAGCTTTCGCGTCAGACGCGCCGCTCGACCATCATCTTCTTGATTTCGGCGATGGCCTTGGCAGGGTTCAGTCCTTTCGGACAGGCCTGCGTGCAGTTCATGATCGTGTGGCAGCGATAGAGCCGGAAGGGGTCCTCGAGATCGTCGAGCCGCCTGCCGGTCGCCTCGTCGCGGCTGTCGATCAGCCAGCGATAGGCCTGCAACAGGACCGCCGGGCCGAGGTAGCGCTCGCCGTTCCACCAGTAGCTCGGGCAGGAAGTCTGGCAGCAGAAGCAGAGGATGCACTCGTAGAGGCCGTCGAGACGGGCGCGGTCGTCATGCGTCTGCTTCCACTCCTTGGCCGGTGTCGGCGATTCGGTCTGCAGCCATGGCTCGATCGAGCGCAACTGGGCATAGGGCACGGTCAGGTCCGGCACGAGGTCCTTGACGACAGGCATGTGCGGGAGCGGGTAGATCCGGATCGTCCCCTCGACCTCGTCCATGCCCTTCGTGCAGGCCAGGGTGTTGGTGCCGTCGATGTTCATCGCGCAGGAGCCGCAGACGCCCTCGCGGCAGGAGCGGCGCAGCGTGAGCGTCGGGTCGACGTTGTTCTTGATCCAGAGCAGGCCGTCCAGGATCATCGGGCCGCAGTCGTCACGGTCGACGAAGTAGGTGTCGATGGTCGGGCCCTTTTCGTCGTCCGGGCTCCAGCGGTAGATGCGGAACTCCTTCAGATTGCCGGCGCCGTCCGGCCGGGGCCAGACCTTGCCCTCGGAAATCTGCGAGTTCTTCGGCAGTGCAAGTTCAACCATGTCTGCGGCTTTCCTGAATTCAGTACACCCGGGCCTTCGGCTCGATCTTCTTCGGATCGATGCCCTCGGCGATCAGGTCGGTGTGGACCGGGCGGTAGTCGAGAGTGACCTTCCCCGATGCGTCGACCCAGGCGAGCGTGTGCTTGCGCCAGTTCTCGTCGTCTCGCCCGTCGAAGGGGCCTTCCTTGTAGTCCTCCCGGGCGTGCGCTCCGCGGCTCTCCTTGCGTGCCTCGGCGCCGCAGACGGTCGTGATCGCGTTGACCATCAGGTTTTCCAGCTCGAGCGTCTCGACGAGATCGGAATTCCAGATCATGGAACGGTCCGTCACCTTGACGTCGGCGAGTTCGCCCCAGAGTTCGCCGATGCGCTTGCAGCCCTGTTCCAACGTTTCCTGCGTACGGAAGACGGCGGCGTCCTCCTGCATGGTGCGCTGCATCCTGTCGCGAAGCACTGCCGTCGGCTGGCTGCCTTTCGCGTGCCGAAGTCGGTCGAAACGGTCCATGATCCTGTCGCAGGCCGCTTCGTCGACGGGCGGCACCGCGGAGCCGCGATCGATGACCTCGGCGGCGCGGATCGCCGCGGCGCGGCCGAAGACCACGAGGTCGATCAGCGAATTGGATCCGAGCCGGTTGGAGCCGTGCACCGAGGCGCAGCCCGCCTCTCCGACGGCCATCAGGCCGGGCTGGACCGCGTCCGGGCCGCCGAGCGCCGGGTTGATGACCTCTCCCCAGAGGTTCGTCGGGATGCCGCCCATGTTGTAGTGCACCGTGGGCAGGACCGGGATCGGCTCACGCGTCACGTCGACACCGGCGAAAATCCGGGCCGAATCGGATATCCCCGGCAGGCGCTCATGGAGAACCGCCGGGTCCAGATGATCGAGATGCAGGAAGATGTGGTCCTTGTTCCTGCCGACGCCGCGCCCTTCTCGGATCTCCAGCGTCATGCAACGCGAGACGACGTCGCGTGAGGCGAGATCCTTGGCGGAGGGAGCATAGCGCTCCATGAAGCGCTCGCCCTCGGAGTTCACGAGATAGCCTCCCTCGCCGCGGGCGCCTTCGGTGATGAGGCAGCCGGCGCCGTAGATGCCGGTCGGGTGGAACTGGACGAATTCCATGTCCTGGAGGGGCAGGCCCGCGCGCGCGACCATGCCGCCGCCGTCCCCCGTGCAGGTGTGGGCGGAGGTGCAGGAGAAATAGGCGCGCCCGTAGCCGCCGGTCGCCAGCACAACCATCTTGGCGGCGAACCGGTGGATCGTTCCGTCGTCGAGGTTCCAGGCGACGACGCCGGTGCAGGCTCCGTCGGTCATGATCAGGTCGATGACGACGAACTCGATGAAGAACTCGGCGTTGTTCCGGAGAGACTGGCCGTAAAGCGTATGGAGGATGGCGTGTCCGGTCCGGTCCGCGGCCGCGCAGGTGCGCTGCACGGCCGGCCCCTCGCCGAAGTTCTGCATGTGGCCGCCGAAGGGCCTCTGGTAGATCTTGCCCTCCTCGTTGCGGGAGAAGGGGACGCCGTAGTGCTCCAGCTCGTAGACGGCTTTCGGCGCTTCCATGACCATGTACTGCATGGCGTCGACGTCGCCGAGCCAGTCGGAGCCCTTCACGGTGTCATAGAGATGCCATTGCCAGCTGTCCGGCGTCATGTTCTGCAGCGAGGCCGCGATGCCGCCCTGAGCGGCGACGGTGTGCGAGCGGGTCGGGAAGACCTTGGTCAGGCAGGCGGTCTTGAGGCCGTGCTCGGCCATGCCGAGAGTCGCGCGCAGGCCGGCGCCGCCGGCGCCGACGACGATCACGTCGAAGGCGTGGTCGACATACTCGTAGGCCTTGCCGTTCCGGGAGGGAGATCTTTCTTCGGGCATGGTTTCCTTGTCAGCCTCCGAAGCCGAGCTTGAGGACGGCGAAGATGCAGAGGCCGCCGACGATCAGGGTGAAGAAGGTATTGAGCATCAGGAGCGCGATCTTGCCGAGGTCCCCATGGACATAGTCCTCGATGATGACCTGCATGCCGATGCGCATGTGGATCAGTGCGGAGAGGACGACCAGGCCCATGACGACCGCGACGAGGGGGTTCGAAAGCGCGGAGGTGACGGTGGCGTAGGACGCGCCGTTGTAGACGACGAGGAAGAGGAGGAAGAAGATGATCAGCGGAATGTTGGCGACGGCCGTCAGGCGCTGGCGCCAGAAGTGCTCCGTGCCTTCCTTTGCGGAGCCGAATCCGCGGACCCTGCCGAGCGGTGTGCGCATGCTCATTGTCGCTTCCCCCTAGCGGATTGCATAGCCGACGATCCAGACGAGGATCGTCAGGGTTACGGATCCCGCGAGGGTCATCCAGGCGAATTTCCTGGCCGTTTCCTTCTCCAGGCCGTGGATGGTGTCCCAGATCAGGTGGCGAATCCCGCCGAGCATGTGGTGGATGAGCGCCCACGTGTATCCGAGGAGGATCAGCTGCCCGATGAAGGAGCCGAAGAATGCGTTGGCCGTATTGAAATGGGATTCCCCGGCGGCGGCCGCCACGAGCCACCATGCCACCAGAAGCGTGCCGAAATAGAGTGCGCCGCCGGTGATGCGGTGGACGATCGACATCACCATGGTCGGGATCGGCCTGTAGATCTGGATGTGCGGCGATATGGGCCGACTTTTCATTGCCTGGGCCATCGGGACCTCGATTTTCGAACGCTTGTTCTTTGCGGCGACAGTTTGGCCGACCGCCGCTGTCGGGGGGTTTTAGTGCGATATGTGCACCGCGTCAAAGTCTCCTGCGCGACGACTGCGGATATCTCGAGGGCCGATTTCGCTGGCCCGGCCGAAACTTGGCCGGCTAATCGATTTAATCTCCGGAAAGTATCGCAATCGCGACGGGGATTTGTTGGCGGGGCGTCCGGCTCAAGGCCTGAACCGCATGATCCAGCTGGTCCAGTCCGCCTTCACGGCAATCTTCTCGTAGAGCCTCCTGCCGTCCTCGGGGAGGCGGGGTGCGTTGAGCACCAGCTTCGACCAGCCGCGCGAATCGCTCTCCTCGGCGAGGACGTCGATCATAGCCCGCGCGATGCCGAGGTTGCGGAAGTCGTCGGCGATGTAGACGTGATCGACCTGCCCGCAGCGCGCGCCGGAGACCGGCTCCGGAAGGTCGTAGAAGACCAGGAAGCCGACGAGCCGCCCGTCGATGCGAGCTCCGAGCAGTTCGGCGGCCCGGTCCTGGAGCAGTTGCTCGGCGTAGAACTGGTCCGGCCGGCGGGGAGCGCCGCGCTTGAGGGCCTGGGCGTAGGCCGCGACCAGCGGCGCGAGCTCGAAGGCGTCGCCAAGCCTCAGGTGGGAGATTTCGGTAGCGGTGGTTTCACTCATGCCGGCGATCATTCCGGCAAAGGGAGCCGGAGGTCAAGCGCTGCCGGAGGCAGCCGCGTGACTTCCGCGTCTGCGGCCATTAAGGTTAATAAAAGGTTTCCGCAGGAAACCGGTGACAGGCCGTGGGCAGCGCGCCAGAGTCCGTGGAGAAAACGACGAAAATCCGTCCACGAAGACGGATCGCGCACAGGGAAGGCTCACATGCGTAGTACGTACGGCAATTTCGTCCTGCCGGCAGCGATCGCGGCCGGGCTGGCAATCACGTCTCTCGTCCCCGCCGCCTTGGCCGGGGATTACATGCGGCATGGCGCCTTCGGACGCAACGGCCATGGCTGGCACCAGGGGCACCACGTGCGCCGGCCAGGCATCCGCCACCTGCGCACGCTGCCGAGGCTGATCGAGGCGCCGCGGCCGGGAACTTCCGCGGCCGTGGCCGTGCAGGTTCCTGGCGTGCCTTTTCCGGTGCCGCAGGCGACAGCAGGCACCGGCATGACGGATGTGAGCGGAACCTATCTCTTCCAGGGCTACCAGGGATACGGCCTGCCGACGACGCTGCCGGGGGCGGGCACCTATGCCGGCGGCATAGAAGCGGTGTCAGATCCCGGAAACGGCAATTATTTCGCCGTCAACGGCTCACTTGACCTTGCGATGCCGGGCCGCGTGGCGCGCCCCTCGGCGAAGATCATCGTGGTCAGGCCGGACGAGAACAACGCCAGCTGCGACATGCAGAAGGGCGTCTGCATCATCCGGCCTTGAGAGCGGCGCGCGAATAGCGGTCGTTGGCAGGCTCGATCTCGGCGCGGTTGCGCCCCTTGTTCTTGGCGGCGTAGAGGGCCCTGTCGGAACGCGCATAGGCGGCCTCGATGTCGTATTCGCCGGCGATCGGCGTGATTCCGAAGCTCGCGGTGCAGCGTCTTCCCTCTGGCAACCCGCCTATCGTCTCCGCGGAGAAGGCGGCGCGGACGGATTCGACGAAGAGCCGGGCCGCCGGGATCTCGGCATTGTGCAGCAGGACCGCGAATTCCTCTCCGCCCATCCGCGCGCACAGGTCGCCGTCCCGAGTTGCCTTTTCGAGCGTGTCGGCGAAGGCGCGGATGACCGCGTCGCCCGTGGCGTGGCCGAAGGTGTCATTGATGGACTTGAAATGGTCGAGGTCGCAGGCGACGAGGCAGGCGGCTGCCGTTCCGCCCTCGGCGAGGCGGCTTCTCAGCGATGCGTCGAAGCCGGCGCGGTTGAGGATCCCGGTCAGCGCATCCCGGCGGAGGCCGTTCTCGAGTTCGGCCACGATGTCCGCGACGGCGAGACCGAGCAGCGCCGCCGCGACGCCGATCGTCAGGATCGCCACGTCGAACTGGGTCGTCACGGCGTAGATCGTGGCGAGGTAGTCGCTGGCGGTCGTGCCCATGCCGCCGCTGGCGAGGGCAGCAGCCGGACGCGAGGCGAAGTGGACGGCGAAAAGCGCCAGCAGCACGAGGAGCGCCCTGTCGCCGAAGCGCTTCCGGCCGGAGGCGCCGACCGTCCATGCGCCCATGCAGGCGAGCACGACATAGGGCAGCTGGTAGAGCACCATGCGCAGCACCGAGTTGCGCGCAAGGAACAGGGTGACCACGTTGAGGATCAGGCCCGCAACGACAACGGCGGCCACGCGGCGCCTCACGATGCGAACGGAATATTGCCGGGCAAATCCTTCGAGGAGGAGAACCAGGCAAAGGAGAAAGCTCGCGAAGATGGCGTAGCGTGCGAGAAGGGCGCTCTGCAGGTGGGGCAGCGCCATCTCCAGCAGCCCGGAGCACAGCCCGGCCAGAAAGCCAAAGCTGTACCTGAGGTACTGGCCGCGGGACGGGCGATAGAAATGCAGGCCGAGAAATGCGCCGAACAATACGAAGCCAAGCGCCATGTTGATGGCAAGTATGAGGCCTGCCTCGCTCATCGGCCCTTCCAGTCTCCTGCGCAGAAGGCGCATCATGCGCTCGCTGCGGCTTCGATAAAGCAAAAGGATTACCGGTTGGCTAAACGGGCGCGCGAAATCTCGCAGCGCCACTGATGCAACATGCGTGCGCTCCGCGCGTTCCTGTAGCCGAAGCAAACAGTGGAGTGACAGTCATGAACAGAAACGACGCGAGCACGCCCGGAGACGAGGCGAAGCATGCGAAGAATCCGGCAGCGGAACGAAGCAGGGACCGCGATGACAAAGCGGACCGGAAGGACCGGGAGAAGCGCCTCGAGGAAGGCCTGGAGGAAAGCTTTCCCGCCAGCGACCCCGTCTCCGTGAGCCAGCCGACCCGAACAGGGGAGCCGGGCGAGAATCGCAAGCCGAAACGCGACCGGAACTGACGCCTGAAGGGGCGGCGGATGCCGCCCGTTCCGGGTCCGGTCGCCCGGCTTCACGCGGATGCTGTTGCGCAGGTGCAGAAGTGGGCGGCGGTCAGGCTCCCGCTCTTGCCGCCCTGCACAGTTTCGTCGCCGTCAGAGTGCACTGCGTCCTATAGAGATCGAGTAGGGCCGAATCGTTGCTGCGCAGGATGGCGAGTTGCAGGTCCATGTAGGCGCCGCGAAACTGCCGGTTGAGCTGGCGCGCGCGCTCGGGTTCTCCGATGTTTTCGCTGATCTGGCGGGCAAGGCGGTGGACGCGCGCGTAGCGCTGCTTGTCCGGCTTGCTCGTCTCCACGATCTGTCTGAAAAGCTCCTGCGTCGGTGTTTCCGTCATGACAAGAATCCTTGCTCGGGCTGGTGCCACAACCATCCGACCTTCGTCCGGAACGCGCAATAACACAAGTTAACGCGGCGTTTATCGTCCCGGCGGCGTCGCAGCGGCATGAGGCCACAGCGCGACTTGCCGCGCCCGGAGCTAGAATGTCACCCTGCCGGCCACCGGTTTTCGCCGGTCGGATTCCGGCGGCGTTCCCGGTCCCGGGCCGAGGCCGGACGCCGGAAACCGAGAGAAAGGATCGTGCATCATCGATACCGCTGATCTGTCGCCCGGCAACCGGCTCCCGCCGGCCTTCTACGACGCGGATGCGGTCACCGTCGCCCGCCGGCTGATCGGTGCCTGGCTGCAGGTCGGCCCGACGGGCGGCATCATCATCGAGACCGAGGCATACCGGCGCGACGACCGCGCCTCGCACAGCTTCAACGGTGAGACGCCGCGCAACGCTGCGATGTTCGGACCGCCAGGATGCGCATACGTCTACCGCTCCTACGGCCTTCACTGGTGCTTCAACGTCGTCTGCGTTCCGGGGAGCGCGGTGCTGGTGCGCGCCCTTCTGCCGGCGCTCGGGCTTCCGATCATGAAGGAGCGCCGCAATGTCGGCGATCTCCGCCGGCTGTGCAGCGGGCCGGGCCGGCTGGCCGCTGCGCTCGCCATCGACGGCAGCCTGGACCGGCGGTCCCTCGATGCTCAGCCGTTCCTGGTCGCCGAGGGCCTCAGGGAGGCGGAGGTCGTCTCCGGGCCGCGCATCGGGATCACGCGGGACGTCGACCGGAACTGGCGTTTCGGGCTGCGAGGCACCCCCTATCTCAGCCGCGCTTTCCGCTGACAAAGCCGCCACGCCCGAATTTCACCGGCCTCGCAGGATCGTAGTGGCCGGTTTTGCGTTGAGTGACAGGCGGTCCGGCATCGGAGACGGCAAGGGAGACAGTATCTTGAAGGCGACAACGGGCGAGGAACTGCTGGTGCCGGGGCGCAATTGCTGGCGCATCGAGCAGGCGGAGCGGCTGGCCCTGATCGTTGATGCGGAGGATTATTTCCGGGTTGCCAAGGAGGCGATGCTGAGGGCGCGCCACAGTGTCTACCTCATCGGATGGGATTTCGACACGCGCATCCGCTTCGAGCCCGGCGGAAGGACGCTTGACGGTCCCGACAAGCTCGGGCCGTTCCTCCGGTGGCTGGACCGCAACAGGCCGGAACTCAGGGTGCATGTGCTCAAATGGGACATCGGCGCGTTCTTCGCGGTCGCGCGGGGCATGTCGCCGATGTTCGTCATGAACTGGCTGACCAGCGAGCGGATGCGCTTCAAGCTCGACGGCGCGCATCCCGCCGGCGCCGCCCATCACCAGAAGATCGTCGTCGTCGACGACGTCCTGGCCTTCTGCGGCGGGCTCGACATGACCGCGAAGCGGTGGGACACCCGCGCCCATCGCGACGTCGATCGCCGGCGCCTGGGCCACAGGAGGGACCCATGGCACGACGCGACGACAGCCGTCGACGGGCCAGTCGCGAAGGCGATCGGGGAGATCGCCCGCGCCCGTTGGCTGGCCGCGACGGGCGAGGAACTGTCGCCGCCTCCGCCTGTGGAGCCGATCTGGCCCGAGGGCCTCAGGCCGACCTTCGAGAAGATCGACGTGGCCGTCGCGCGCACGATGCCGTCATACGGAAGCCAGCGCGAGATCCGCGAGGTCGAAAGGCTCTACCTCGACGCGATCGCGGCGGCGCGGGAAACCATCTATTGCGAGACCCAGTACTTCGCGTCCGACCGGGTGGCCGAGGCGCTCGGCCGGCGCCTGCAGGAGCCGGACGGGCCGGAGGTCGTCATCGTCAATCCGGAGAATGCCGAGGGGATGGTCGAATCGGAGGTCATGGACACGAGCCGCTCGCGGCTGCTCGGCACGGTCGCGGGCCTCGACCGAAGGGATCGCTTCATGATCTGCCATCCCGTCACCCGTGCCCAGCGGTCGATCTACGTGCATGCCAAGATCCTCATCGTCGACGACCGGCTCCTGCGGGTCGGCTCGTCGAACCTCAATAACCGCTCGATGGGGTTCGACACGGAATGCGATATCGCCGTCACCGCGCGGGCGGACGATACGGACCGCCGGAACGTCATCACGGGCGTGCGCAACGATCTCCTTGCCGAACACCTCGACTGCAGCCGGGAAGAGGTTGCCGAAGCGATCGCCGCCGCCGGCGGCTCGCTCGTCACGGCGGTGCGCAGGCTCGGCGAGAACAGCGCGGAGCGCCGGCGCCGCAGCCTCAAGCCGGTCGTCACGGCGCCGAACAGCGTGCTCGACGACTTCGCTGCCGAGAGCAAGCTCTTCGATCCCGACCGTCCGCCGATGCCGCTTCGCCGTCTCCGAGCGCTGCTGCGGCGATGGTTCTCCCGCATGCCGTTCGGCCATCGCGCCTGACGCAGGCGCGTGGCATGCACTTGACAGGAAGGGGGAGTGCCGGTCCATTGCCGCCCATTCTGCCGGAGGTGCCCCGTGACGGATCCACATGCGTTTCTTCGCTCGCTTTTCGAGGCGGCCGTTCGGGCTGCGGACCCCGAGCAGTCCCTGCGGGCGTTCATGCCGAAACCGCCGAGGGGCCGCACTGTCGTGGTCGGCGCGGGCAAGGGGGCGGCGCAGCTCGCCCGCGCCTTCGAGCGCCTGTGGGCCGGAGGCACGCTCTCCGGCGTCGTGGTGACGCGCTACGGCTATGCCGTGCCGTGCGAGCACATCGAGGTGCTGGAGGCATCGCATCCGGTGCCGGATTCCGCCGGGCTCGCCGCCACCGGGCGCCTGTTCGAGGCGGTGCGCGGCCTCGGTCCCGACGACCTGGTCGTGGCGCTGATATGCGGCGGCGGATCGGCTCTTCTGCCGGCGCCACAGGAGGGTCTGACGCTCGACGACGAGATCGCGCTCAACAGGGCGCTGCTCGCCTCCGGCGCGCCGATCTCCGCGATGAACGCGGTGCGCAAGCAGGTTTCGCGGATCAAGGGAGGCCGTCTGGCGGCGGCCGCGGCACCGGCGCGTGTCGTCAGCCTCGTCGTCTCGGACATTCCCGGCGACGATCCGGCGCTGGTCGCCTCCGGGCCGACGGTTCCCGATCCTTCCGGCCGGGCGGAAGCGCTTGCCGCAATCGAGCGATACCGCATGTTGCTGCCCGACCACATCGTCCGGCATGTCGCGGCCGGCGAAGCGGAAGGGCCGAAGCCCGGCGACGCTGTCTTCGCCCGCAACGAGACGCACGTCATCGCCTCGGCGGCGATCTCCCTGGAAGCCGCCGCGGAAGCGGCGCGCGGACAAGGCGTCCCGGCGGTCATATTGTCGGATTCAGTCGAAGGCGAGGCGCGCGAATCGGCGCATCTCCATGCGGCGATCGCGCGCGAAGTGAAACGGCGCGGACGCCCCTTCGCCGCGCCTGTGGTGATTCTTTCCGGGGGTGAAACGACCGTCACGCTGCGGGGCACCGGGAAGGGCGGCCGCAACAGCGAGTTCGCGCTCTCCATGGCGGTCGACCTGAGCGGCGCCCGGGGAATCCACGTGCTCGCCGCCGATACCGACGGCATAGACGGCAGCGAGGACAACGCCGGCGCCTTCGCCGACGGCAGCAGCGTCGCACGGCTCGCGGCGACGGGACTGGATGCCCAGAGGCTTCTTGCAGACAACGATGCCTGGAGCGCCTTCGCGGCCATCGGCGACCTGTTCGTGACCGGCCCCACGGGTACGAACGTCAACGACTTCCGTGCCATCCTCGTTTGCGACTGAAGCTCCCAGCCGCGAAAGGCGCGGACCTGCGGAACAGCGCGGCTTGCCACGGCGTTGCCTTTCGAAGATGCTGATGGGCGAGTTCGAGTGCCGGCAGGTGAAGAATGACGATCGACAATGCAAGTGACGATGCCACGGCGTCCCGTTCCGAAAGGATCACGGTCACCATGGATGAAGACCTGGCCGCGCGACTGGCGACTTTCCGCCGCCGCCACCGGGATGTCGCCGACCGGGACGAGGATGCGATCCGTCATATTCTCCGCCAGTGGCTGACGGAGAACGGATATTACGGGCTGCACGAGGAGGACGGCACCCGGCCCGAGGCGCTCAATGCCTCCAACGACGATTGATCCGCCGCAAAGTTGACAGCTGTCAACTGCCTGTGCGGGTTCGAATCGGCTGCGGAACGATCAGCCGCCAACGCCGGAGATCATTTTCTTCGTGACCGACTGCCGCCATTCGCGGCTCCCGTCCCAGGGATCGGCCGCCTCGATCCGTTCCAGGACGTCGGCGAGGTGAAAGCGGTTGGCGGCCTCGAGCTTTTCCAGTTCTTCCCATGAAACCGGCGTCGCGACCGGTGCGCCCTCCCGGGATCGGGTGGAATAGGGCGCCACCGCCGTCGCCCCGCGCTCGTTGCGCAGCCAGTCGATGAAGACGCGCCCCTTCCGCTTCTCCCTGGACATGGTCGCGGTATAGCGGTCGGGTTCTTCCTCCGCCATACGGGTTGCGAACGCCTTGGCAAAGGACTTTACCGCCGCCCAGTCGGCGCGTCGTTCGAGCGGCACGATCACATGCACGCCCTTGCCGCCGGTGACCATCGGCACGGACCGAAGACCGAGGCTGGCGAGCCGGTCGCGCAGCAGGAAAGCCGCCTGCCGCACCCTGTCGAAACCGATGGTCTCGTCGGGGTCGAGGTCGAAGATCATGCGGTCCGGCTTCTCGATGCTGTCGATCGCCGATCCCCAGATATGGAACTCCAACGTTCCCATCTGCACGGCGGCGACGAGGCCGGCGCCGTCGTGGACGTAGAGATAATCCTTTGTCTCGCCGGACTTCTCCCGGATTGGCACGGTCCTGATCTCGTCGGGGAAGCCGTCGCCGGCATGCTTCTGGAAAAAGCACGTCTTCTCCGGACCCCGCGGGCAGCGCACGAGCGACAGCGGGTGGTCGGCCGCATACGGCAGCATGCGCCCGGCCACCGCCGCGTAGTATCGCGCGAGATCGATCTTCGCCACGCCCTGCTCCGCGAAGAGGATCCGGTCCGGGTGGGTTATGGTCATGCCGAGGACCGTGTTGTCCTCGCCGGCATGCTTCTGCCTGCTCTTCGATCGGCTCGATTCAAGCGACACCGCGTCGGCCTCCTTGTCTCCGGCCATCATGCCACGCAACCCCCGTTGTTCGCCGATGTCGGCGAAAGCGACCACCGCCATCCCGATGCACATTCTGCCATGAAGTTCGCTCTTTCGCCCCCGAGTGGGAAACGGCCGCCGCGGGTCACGGTTCCGGCGGGAACCTCCGCCCGCATCCGGCGTTGTCGGGCCGACACCAAGTTTCAGCCGGAGTTCCCCGATGAAGGTCCTTGTTTGCGGAAATGACAGCCGGACGGCCGGCATAGCGGTGGCTGCAGTCCACGACGCCGGCTGCGTGCCCGTCGGCCCGGTGGGCAACGCGACCCAGGCGCTGGGCCTTGCGGACCAGGAACTGCCAGCTGTCGCGATCATCGACCTGACCGCGGTCGAGGGCGGCAGCTGGATGTGGCTCGCTGAGGAACTGGGGGAGCGGGCAGTCGAGATCGTCTGCATTTCCGACGGAGCGCTCGACCTGCGGCTGGCTTCACGCCACCACACTGCCGTGCCAGGCCCGGCCGACCGGGGTGCACTCGCGGAATGCCTCGAGGGGCTGCGGGCAGCGCGCGCCCGGACGATAGCCCGCACGACGGCGCGGCCGGCGATGCGCGAAGCCGGCTGATCGGGCGGTTTCTCGCGGCAGGACTTCCGCAATCTCAGCGCTGCGAGGAGCCGGGCGGTTTCTCGCCCACGTTCTTCGGCAAGGGCTTCGTCTGCTGCGGGACAGCCTCGGAGGGGTTGTCCAGATGCTGCTCGGGTATCGTCCCGGTCTGCGTACTGGTCTGCGGCTTCTCGGCCGGAAGCTGCTTCTCGTCCGGGGCAATCCGGAAAAAGTAGAGATCCGCGATGCCCCACGCGACGAACGCCAGCACGAGGGCGGCAATCAGGATGCCGAGTACCCGCCGGCCGGTGCGGCCCTGCTTCGCCTTTTCCTGGTCAAATCCTTCCGACATGTTCCTTCGCCTTCGAATCAAAGAACGCCATGGCGGATCAACGAAGACGAAGCAGCTACGTTCCGCCTAGCGGTGCCCGGGCCGCCGGGAAAGCCGCAATGACGGGGTTGGGGGCATGCCGGAATGGAACGAATGCCGGCATGCGAGAGTTCATGCAGGTCAGAGAACACGCTGCAGCGGATTGGAGCATGGGCGACAACAGGGACCGGGTGCGAGCAAGGGAAAAGGGTCGCGGGCGCGATGCACACTGGCCCCACCACATACCGCTGGCCGGATGGTGGGACATCGGCAAGCGCGTCGGCTTCGCCATCGGCGCAGACCGCGTCAGCCTCGTCGCCGCCGGCGCCACGTTCTATCTGATCCTCGCGCTGTTTCCGGCCCTTGCCGCCTTCGTCTCGCTCTATGGCCTTGTGGCGGATCCGGGGACCATCACGGACCATCTCGCGTTTCTTCGCAACCTCATGCCCGAGGCTGGCTTCACACTGATCGCCGGGCAGTTGAACGCCCTTGCGAAAGCCAACACGGATGCCCTGAGCTTCGGTTTCGTGTTCGGACTGCTCGTCGCGCTGTGGAGTGCCAACAACGGAATCAAGACCATCTTCGAGGCGCTCAACATCGCCTACGAGGAACGGGAGGCGCGCGGCTTCGTCTGGCTCAACCTGCTGTCGCTCATTTTCACGCTCGGCGCGATGCTGGTCGCGGCGCTGCTGGTGGTCGCAGTGGGCGTGGTACCGGCTATCCTTGCGTTCCTGAGACTCGGCGGACCGACGGCCATGCTCGTCGGATATCTGCGGTGGCCGGTCTTCGTGGTCGCCATCGCGATTGCGATCACCGTGCTCTACCGCTTCGGGCCGAGCCGCAGTACTGCCAGATGGCGCTGGCAGGCGCCGGGGGCGACGGTGGCCGCCGTCGTCTGGCTCGTCGCATCGATAGGCTTTTCCTGGTATCTGCAGAACTTCGCCAACTACAACGCCACTTACGGCTCCCTCGGCGCCGTCATCGGCTTCCTCATGTGGGTCTGGATATCGATGGTGATCCTGCTGGTCGGCGCGGAACTCAACGCCGAGATGGAGCATCAGACCACTGTCGATTCGACGATCGGTGAAGACGCACCGATGGGCGCCCGCGGGGCGTACATGGCGGATACGCTCGGCCGCTCGAGCAATGAGCAAGCTCCGGAGCCAGAGAAGCGCCGATAGGTTCCAACGGGAACATCCCCGCCCTTCCAGCCTGTGGCAGAATGAGGCCGTCGACTGTTTTTTGTTCGCGGACTCTTGTTACGGCAAATTCCGTAAATAATGCTTGCAGCCGTAAGTGAAGTGATTCGTTGGCGTTTTTTGGCCGGCGAAAAGACGATGCGGAGCCCGACCCCGATGGACACACTCGCCGAGATCGCCGAGCGCCGATGGCAGGAGCAGGAGGAAGCCCCGGCGGGCGCTCCGGTCTCCTCCCGCGACCCCGCGGACATGTCGATCGCCTCGGATGCCGCCGCGCTTTCGGCGCAGCTGCGCGCAATGCGCGACCGGCTCACGCCGCGCAGCGAGGAGAAGGTCCTTCGCAGCTTCTCGAGCGGAGAGGCGGCGCGGCTGATCGGCGTCAGCGACGGCTATCTCCGCCAGCTGTCGCTCGCCGGCGAGGGGCCGCAGCCGGAGACCGGGGCCGGCGGACGCCGGTTCTATACGTTGAGGGACATCAACGCACTGCGCCGGCATCTGGCCCGGCAGGCCGTCGACAAGGGCAACGCCGCCAAGGCCCGGGCCTACATGAAGTGGCGGGACGGCGCGCTCGGCGAGCATTTGCAGGTCATCGCCGTGACGAACTTCAAGGGCGGTTCGGGCAAGACGACGAGCAGCGCCCACCTGGCGCAGGGCCTTGCCCTCTCCGGATTGCGCGTCCTCGCCGTGGATCTCGATCCGCAGGCCTCGCTCTCGGCGCTGTTCGGCTACCAGCCCGAGATCGACCTGACGGGCAACGACACGCTCTACGGCGCGATCCGCTATGACGACGAGCGGCGCGAGCTCTCCGGGATCGTCCGCAAGACGCATTTCGACGGGCTCGATCTCGTTCCGGGGAACCTCGAGCTGCAGGAATTCGAGCACGTCACGCCGCGTATCCTCGCCGAGCGCCATGCCGGCGAGACGGGCTACGAGGCCATGTTTTTCTCCCGCGTGCAGGCAGCGCTCTGCGGTGTCGAGAAAAACTACGACGTCGTCGTGCTCGACTGTCCGCCGCAACTCGGCTTCCTGACGCTGTCGGCGCTGTGTGCGGCAACCTCGGTCATCGTCACCGTGCATCCGCAGATGCTCGACGTCGCGTCGATGAGCCAGTTCCTGTTCATGACGGCCGATCTGCTGGCGGTGGTCCGTGAAGCCGGCGGAACGCTCAATTTCGATTTCATGCGCTATCTGGTGACACGCTTCGAGCCGAACGACGGGCCGCAGGCTCAGATCGTCGGCTTCCTCCGGTCCCTCTTCGGCGGGCGCGTGCTGACGGCTCCGATGGTGAAGTCGACGGCCATCTCCGACGCCGGGCTCACCAAGCAGACGCTCTACGAGGTCGGGCGCGAGAATTTCGCCCGCGCGACCTACGACCGCGCGATGGAATCGCTGACGGCCGTCAATTCCGAGATCGAGGAACTCGTCATGCAGGCCTGGGGCCGGCGGATGCAAGGCTAGGAGGAACGGAATGAGCGGCAGACGGCGCGACGCCCTGAAAACATTCTTCGACGTGAACACGCCGGCGGAGGAAACTCATGCCGGGCCGGCACCGGCCGCGCCGGACCAGGGCGGCAGGACACCGGCCCGTCCGACCTCCGGCGCGGTCAAGGCGATGGGCCTCTCGCTTGCCGGGCTGACCGGCGAGCTCGACGAGGCTCGCGCGCTGAAACGCGAGCTCGACCGCACCGGCCGTCTCGTCTCGCTCGATCCGGCACTGATCGACGCCGCGTTCATTGCCGACAGGCTCAGCCGGGACGAAGAGGGAGACGGGGCATTCGCCGCGCTCGTCGAGAGCATGCGCGACAACGGCCAGCAAGTGCCGGTCCTGGTCCGTCCGCACCCCGATGCTCCGGGGCGCTACCAGACGGCATACGGTCACCGCCGCATCCGCGCGGCTGCCCGTCTCGGCCTGCAGGTGCGGGCGATCGTTCGCGAACTGACGGACGGCGAACTGGTGCTGGCGCAGGGCAAGGAGAACACCGAGCGCAGGGACCTGTCCTTCATCGAGCGGGCGCTCTTCGCCAGGGCGCTGACGGAGCGGGGCTTCGATCGCGCGATCGTCCAGGACGCGCTGTCGCTGCACAAGAGCGAGATGGCCCGTCTCCTGCAGGTCGCCGAGGCGGTGCCGCGCCATATCGCCGCCGCCATCGGCCCGGCGCCGAAGGCGGGCCGTCCGCGCTGGATGGCGCTTGCGGAGATGCTGAAGAGCGACGCCGGAATCTACAAGGCGCAGGAGGAGATCTACTCGCCGCATTTCCTGGCCGCCGACAGCGACCGCCGCTTCAAACTCCTCTTCGACCGGCTGTCGAAGAGGAGGCCAAAGGCAGGCGGCGAGGAGTTGCGGGACGGTTCCGGCCGGGCGCTCGCCCGGGTGTTCGCGTCCGGCGCCAGGCCGCGCATCGACTTCGTAGGGACGGCCGGCACGGAGTTCGCGGAGTTTCTGGCGGGCGAATTGCCTGCGCTGGTCAAGCGATACGAGAGCTTGCAGGGCAAATAGCCGCGTCGGCGGCCGCGCTTGTCGCCCGCGGACAGGCGGGCTATCCCCCGGTCAGGGGAAAGCCCTTTCGGCGACCGCTACTTCCAGTCGCGAATGTCGACGAAGTGGCCGGCGATCGCGGCGGCCGCAGCCATCGGCGGCGATACCAGATGCGTGCGGCCCTTGAAGCCCTGGCGGCCCTCGAAATTGCGGTTCGAGGTGGACGCGCAGCGTTCGCCGGGCTTCAGCCGGTCGTCGTTCATGGCAAGGCACATGGAGCAGCCGGGCTCGCGCCAGTCGAAGCCGGCCGCCTTGAAGATCCTGTCCAGGCCCTCTTCCTCGGCCTGCTTCTTCACCAGTCCGGACCCCGGCACGATCATGGCCTCGACGGTCTCGGCGACCTTCCTGCCCTCGACGATCTTCGCAACGGCCCTGAGATCCTCGATCCGGCCGTTGGTGCACGAGCCGATGAAGACGCGGTCGAGCCTGATGTCGGTGATTTTCGTGCCGGGCTTCAGTCCCATGTAGTCGAGGGCGCGCCATTTCGAGGTGCGCTTGGTCTCTTCCCTGATGTCGTCCGGGTTCGGCACCGAGCCGGTCACGGCAATGACGTCCTCCGGTGACGATCCCCAGGAGACGATGGGCGGCAGGTTGGCTGCGTCCAGCGTGACCACCTTGTCATAGACGGCGTCCTCGTCCGTCTTCAGGCTTTCCCAGTATTGCACCGCCATGTCCCAGGCCTTCCCCCTCGGAGCGCGGGGGCGGTCCTTGAGATAGGCGTAGGTGGTCTCGTCGGGCGCTATCAGGCCGGCGCGCGCACCACCCTCTATCGACATGTTGCAGATCGTCATGCGGCCTTCCATCGAAAGCGAGCGGATCGCCTCGCCGGCATATTCGATGACGTGGCCGGTGCCGCCGGCGGTGCCGATCTGGCCGATGATCGCGAGGATGATGTCCTTGGCGCCGACGCCCTCCGGCAGCTTGCCGTCGACCCGCACCAGCATGTTCTTCGCCTTCTTCTGGATCAGCGTCTGGGTGGCGAGAACATGCTCGACCTCCGAGGTGCCGATGCCGTGCGCCAGTGCGCCGAACGCGCCGTGGGTCGAGGTGTGACTGTCGCCGCAGACTATCGTCGTGCCCGGCAGCGTGAAGCCCTGCTCGGGACCGACGATGTGGACGATGCCCTGGCGGATGTCGTTCTCGTTGTAGTATTCGACCCCGAAATCGGCGGCGTTCCTCGCCATCGCCTCGACCTGGATCCGGCTCTCCTCGTTCTTGATGCCCTGGTGGCGGTCAGGCGAGGTGGGCACGTTGTGGTCGACGACGGCAAGCGTCTTTTCGGGCCGGCGCACCTTGCGGCCGGTCATGCGCAGCCCCTCGAACGCCTGCGGGCTCGTCACCTCGTGGACGAGATGGCGGTCGATATAGATGAGGCAGGTTCCGTCTTCCTGCTCGTCGACCAGATGGTCGTCCCAGATCTTGTCGTAGAGTGTGCGTGGCTTGGTCATTGTCTCTTGTCCGGTATCCGATACGGGCTTGTCCTGCGTTCGCGCGCCGCGCCGCGGCGCCAGCGATCAGCCTGCACGCGCGATGCTGCCGTCGGCGCCGGTCAGCCGGGCGAAGAAGCGGCCGGGCAGGCGCCTGTGGTCGTGGACGGGCAGGAAGGCCAGCGAGGACAGGGCGCGCACGCGCCCATGGAAATCAAGTCCATCGATGACCGAATATTTGAACATGGGCGTCTCAATACCAGCGTTTTGGAGGCTCGGCAATCAATCTGCGTCTGGTTTCGCGGCGCTCTTGCCGCGCCCGCGGTCCTTCAGTTCGAGCGCGCTTTCGACCCGGCGCAGCGCTCTCATGATGAGGCCGCCGACGACCATGCCGGTCAGGGCGATCAGCCAGTAGCCGTAGCCGGCCGAGAGTCCAACGGCGGCGGCGAGCCAGATGCCGGCTCCCGTGGTGACGCCGCGCACGTGGCCGCGCGTGAAAATGATGAAGCCGGCCGCGAGAAAGGCGACGCCGGAAGTCACCGCCTCCACGACCCGCAGCGGGTCGGCACGCACCTGTTGTCCGGAAAAATGCGGCGAGGCGACGATCTCGCTCGCGAGGACGGCGAACATCGCCGCGGCCAGGGAAACCAGCATGTGGGTTCGAAGGCCTGCCGAGCGGTGCCTGAGTTCGCGTTCGAGTCCGAGCGGGGCGGCCAGCAGCGCGGCGCCGAGCAGCCGGACCACGACGACTGCGGCGGGCAGGTGGTTGTTCGCGGCGAAGTCGTTGAGCACATCCTGTAACATTCCGGGCGCATGATGCGCCGTCCAGAGGCCGCACCGCAAGCGCTGCGCAGGCCATGCCCCCGGCAACGCGACGCGCAAGTTTTCGATACCGGCGCGAAGCTGCGTCCTTCAGGTGGAGGAAGGGGGCAGGCCGGCGGGCCGCCCGAGCAGCGCGACGTCCTTGCAGGGGATCTCGATCTCCCAGCCGTAGCGCCCGGCGAGCAGGCGCAGCGTCTCCTCGCGGTAGAAGACGACATGCGTCGGGTCGCGGCGGTAGTGCCAGTCTGCGAACTTCGCGTCGTCGGTCTGGAAGCAGGTCATCAGCGCAAGGGTTCCGCCGGGGCGCACCAACGACGTCAGCCGCCGGAATTCGAGAGCGGGCTGGTGGAAATGCTCGATGGTCTCCGTGCAGGTCACGGCGTCGTACTGCCGGGCGAGCGGCGCAGGGTCGGGACTGAACAGCGGGTCGAAGAGCGCCACCTCGTGCCCCGCTTCCTCGAGCATGGCCGCGAGCGCGGGGCCGGGCCCGCATCCGTAGTCGAGCAGGCGGCTCCGCGGCGCGAGGCGTTCGATGAGGGGAAGCGCCAGGCGGCCAAGGAAGCGGCGGTAGCCCTGGTCGTCGATGCGGTTCCGGTGGGTGGCGTACCAGGCCCGCTCGGCCTCCCGCGAGGGCAGGGGTTCCTCCATCAGCGTCGCAAGGCAGACGGGGCAGCGCCGGTAGGCGGTCCCGGCAACGGCGAGGAAGCGGAAAGTCTCGCCGGTCTCGCAGACGCGGCAGCGCCGGGAGGCGCTATTCCTCATCCGCCGGGCGCACGGTGTGTCTCAGGACCAGCGGCATCTGCGATATGGTGAAGATGATCGTGATGGGCATCGTTCCCCAGACCTTGAATGCGACCCAGGTGTCGGTGGAGAAATTGCGCCAGACGACCTCGTTGAGCACCGCCAGGAAAAGAAAGAACACCGCCCAGCGGATCGTCAGCTTGCGCCAGCCCTCGGCATCGAGCGTGAAGGCGGAATCGAAGACGTAGCCGAGCAGCGACTTTCCGAAGGCGAGGCCGCCGAGCAGGATGAAGCCGAACATGGCGTTTATGATGGTCGGCTTCATCTTGATGAAGACCGCGTCGTGCAGATAGAGCGTCAGCGTTCCGAAGACGAAGACCACGACGCCCGAGACCAGCGGCATGACCGGCAGGGTGCGCATGACGATCTTCGAGGCGATCAGCGAGAGCGCCGTGGCCGCCATGAAGAGGGCGGTGGCGATGAAGATCGCTCCGCCGAGTTCGGCGAGCGCCGGGAATTTTTCGGCTATCCACTCTCCCTTGGTGTTGGCGAAGAAGAAGACCATCAGCGGGCCAAGCTCCAGCACCAGCTTCAGGGCCGGGTGCGCACGCTCGCTCTTGGTCGCGAATTCTGGAGAAGCGTTTTCGGTCATCGCGTCCTTGGGGCTGCTCGGGGCGTCTTCCCGACTTAGGGGTTTCGGCCCTTCCTGAAAAGGCTGAATGCGGCGGTTGTCGGGCGGGCGGCGGATTTTGCCGCAGGCCGGCGATCGCGGCGGGGTTCAGGCCTCCGCCGGCGTGCCCGCGATCGCGCCGGCGAATTCGTGGGCCTCGAAGGGTTCGAGATCGTCGATGCCCTCGCCGACACCGATGAAATAAACCGGCAACTTGTGCCTTGCGGAAATGGCGACGAGGATGCCGCCGCGCGCCGTGCCGTCGAGCTTGGTCATGACCAGCCCGTTGACGCCGGCCACGTTCCTGAAGATCTCGACCTGGTTCAGCGCGTTCTGGCCGGTCGTCGCGTCGAGCGTCTGAAGAACGGTATGCGGCGCATCGGGATCGTGCTTGCCGAGAACGCGGACGATCTTCTCCAGCTCGCTCATCAGCTCGGCCTTGTTCTGCAGGCGCCCGGCGGTGTCGATGATCAGTACGTCGGAATTGTTCGCCCTGGCCTTTTCGAAGGCGTCGTAGGCAAGCCCGGCCGCGTCCGCCCCGAGTTTCGAGGCGACGACTTCGGAACCGGTGCGCTCTCCCCAGATCCCGAGCTGCTCGATTGCCGCCGCGCGGAAAGTGTCGCCGGCGGCCAGCGTGACCTTCAGGCCGCCGCGCGTCAGCTTGGCCGCGAGCTTGCCGATCGTCGTCGTCTTGCCCGTACCGTTGACGCCGACGACGAGGATGACGTGCGGCTTGACCGACAGGTCGAGCTCGAGCGGCCTTGCGACCGGCGCCAGCACCTTCTCGATCTCGGCGGCCATGATGCCGGTCACCTCCGCTGCGTCGACATCGCGGCCGTAGCGGCCGGACGCAAGCGTATCGGCGATGCGCATCGCCGTTTCCACGCCGAGATCGGCCTGGATCAGCACGTCCTCGAGATCCTGCAGCGTATCCTCGTCGAGCTTGCGTTTGGTGAAGATGCCCGTGATCTGGCCCGTCAGCTGCGAGGAAGTGCGCGACAGGCCCCGGCGCAGGCGCTGGAACCAGGAGAGCTTCGGCGTCTCCGCTGCATCTCCGGTGCCCGACGACGTGGCGGGCCGGTGGGAGCCGACCATGAAGGAAGCGGGCGGGGAAGCCGCCGGTTCCGGGGGCAGGGCTGCCTCGCCGCCGGCCGGCCCGTCGGAGAGTGGGACCTGGCCGGCCGCGTCATCGGCGGCGGCTTCCGGTGGCGCACTCTCTTTTCCCGAACGGACGGCGGGCGGCTCTTCCGGTTGTGAAGGCGCTGCGGCCGCGTCCGGCTGCGGCGGGGCGGCTGCCTCGTCGGCGGCCGCGGATTCGAGGTTCTCCTCGACCATCCCGGCAAGCCTTTCGGCGAGCGGCCCCTCGGCAGCCTTGCTGTCGAGGGGTTCGGGTGCGGGGGTCGCGGGCGTCGTTTCGTCCTCCGGCCTCCCTTCGGCCGGGCTTGCGACGTCGTCTCCGGCGGGTGCTTCGTCCGGCGTGCCCTCGTAGCCGGCATCGGTCTGCGCGGCCGCTGTCGGGTCTTCGCCGCCGGCCGGCTCCACAGGGGCGGGCGGTCCGGCTCCTTCGTCCGGACGGAACGCCGCTTCACCGGCCGGGACGCCGGGAACCGCCTCCTGCGGCCCGGACGTCTCCCCGGGGACCGTCTCGACCTCCTTCCTGCCGAAGGAGAAGATCTTCTTGAAGAGGCCTGCCATTCGAAGTCCTGTCCCTTGTTGCGGACGGCGAAGCGCTCAGGCCGCGGCGGGCGCCAGAGCCTCGGCCGTCAGGCGCCTGCCGTCGTGGCCGGTGATGCGGGCGGCGACCAGCACGCCGGGCGAGTGTCCCGGAAAATCGACCGCCGTGAAGTTGCCGGTGCGGGCGACGGCGTTGCGCTCGACAAGCAGCATGTCGTTCCGTCCAAGCATGGAGTCAAGGTGGGCGCGGTAGGCGGCGGTGCCTTTCTCCCGCAGGCGCGTGGCCCTTTCGCGAATGCATGCGCGGTCCAGCTGCGGCATGCGCGCGGCGGGCGTGCCGTCGCGGGGGCTGTAGGGGAAGACGTGCAGAAAGGCGATGCCGCAGTCTTCGACAATCGAAAGCGCGTTGGCGAACATCGCCTCGGACTCGGTGGGGAACCCTGCGATGAGGTCGGCGCCGAAGGCAGCGTCCGGGCGCAGTCGCCGCACTTCCTCGCACAGGCGCACGGCGTCGGCGCGCGTGTGGCGACGCTTCATGCGCTTCAGGACGAGGTCGTCGCCATGCTGAAGCGAAAGATGCAGGTGCGGCATGAATCGCGGCTCCTCCGCGATGAGCCGCATCAGCTCGCCGTCGATCTCGACGCTGTCGATGGAAGAGAGCCGGAGGCGGGCGATTTCCGGCACGAGATCGAGCAGGGTGCGGGCGAGCCGGCCGAGCGTCGGCCGTCCCGGGAGGTCCCCTCCATAGCTCGTGGCGTCGACGCCGGTGAGCACGAACTCGCGGTAGCCGTGGGCGGCGAGACGGCGCGCCTGCTCGACGACGGCTCCCATCGGCACCGAGCGCGAATTGCCGCGTCCATGGGGAATGATGCAGAAGGTGCAGCGATGGTCGCAGCCGTTCTGTACCTGCAGGAAGGCGCGCGTCTGCCCCTCGAGGGCGTCGATCATCTGCGGCGCCGTCTCCGTCACGCTCATGATGTCGTTGACGCGCAGTTTCTCCTCGGCCGAGACGCCGAAGTCCGGGAGACTGCGCCACGTCGCCTCTTCCAGCTTCTCGGCGTTGCCGATCACGGCGTCGACTTCGCTCATTGCGGCGAACGTCCGCGGTTCGGTCTGGGCCGCGCAGCCGGTGACCACGATGCGTGCTCCCGGGTTCTCTCGGCGGGCGCGGCGGATCGCCTGGCGTGCCTGGCGGGTGGCCTCCGCCGTGACCGCGCAGGTGTTGACCACGACGGTGCGGGCAAGCCCGGCGGCTTCCGCCCGCGCCCTCACGATCTCGGATTCGCAGGCGTTCAGGCGACAGCCGAAGGTGACGACCTCGACGTCGCTCACGGGAGCACCGTCATTCTGCCGCCCCGGATCCGGACTCCGCATCGGCCTGCCAGGCTCCCGTCGCCGGATCGAGGGTGCCGGAGAACTCCCATTCGGCCGCACCCGTCATGACGACGTGGCCGTCGTCCCGCCAGTCGATCCCGAGCGGGCCGCCCGGGACGTTCACGGTGACCTGGCGGCCGGTGCGCCCGGTGCGCGCGGCGGAAACGGCGGCAGCGCATGCGGCCGAGCCGCAGGCCTTCGTCAATCCGGCGCCGCGTTCCCAGGTCCGAAGGTCGATCTCGGCCGGGCCGAGGACGCGGGCGATCGAGATGTTCGCGCGTTCGGGAAAGATCGGGTGATGCTCGAGCAACGGGCCGAAACGCTCGAGGTCGTAGCTCCAGACGTCCCGGTCGACCCAGAACACCGCATGCGGATTGCCCATCGAGGCCACCGACGGCGAATGCAGGACCGGCGCGTCGATCGGTCCGATCTGCAGCTCTATGCGCGTCGTGTCATGGAATTCCTCGGCAAGCGGGATGCGGTTCCATTCGAAGGCAGGCGTGCCCATGTCCACGGAGATCGATCCGTCGTCGTTCTCGTGAGCGTTGAGGATGCCCGCAACGGTCTGAAGGGTGAAGGCGCGCCTGCCGGTCTCCGCCGCGAGCGCCTGGACGACGCAGCGCGTGCCGTTGCCGCATGCCTCGGCCTTCGACCCGTCGGAGTTCAGGATGTCGACATATGCGTCCGTGTTCTCGCGCTTCGGATCGTGGATCGCCATGATCTGGTCGAAGCCGGTGCGCGGGTCGGCCGCCAGCGCGATCGCGGCCTGCGGGGAAACCCGGTCGGCGCGGCCGCGCATGTCGACGACGAGGATCTCGTTCCCGAGGCCGTTCATCTTGGCGAATTGCGCGGCGGTCATCGTCAGGTCCATCAGTTGGCCGGCGCAAGCCGGGATGCCGCCTATATGGCGGAACTCGGCCGCGATTGCCAGTCCGTCAGCCGTCCGCAGCGCTCCCGGCGGCTTCCTTCGCTCCGGTTCCCGCGCCGGGGGTTTGCCCAGGGGGCACGTCCCAGCTCTCGCCCGGATGCAGGGCGCGGAAGCGGTCCGGGGCTATGCCGTGGCGCGCGGCGGCCTCGGCAAGCAGGCGGGGCGGCTCGTCCACGGGCTCGTTGGCGAGGTGGAAGGTGCCCCAGTGATGGCCCACCGCACTGGCCGCGCGGCACAGCTTCATGCCCTGAGCGGCCTCATCGGGGTTCTGGTGGTGAGGGTGCATGAACCAGCGCGGCTCGTAGGAGCCGATCGGCAGTATCGCGAGCCGGAAGCCGCCAAAGGCCGCCGCCGCCGCCTCGTAATTCCGTCCGCCGTGGAAGCCGGTGTCGCCGACATGGTAGATCCTGCCGTGCGGCGTCTCGACGACGAAGGCGGCCCACAACGCCATGCGCCGGTCGTTGAGGCCGCGCGCCGACCAGTGATGGGCCGGCGCGGCATGGACGCGCACATTGTTCCCGACGGGAGCGGATCCGCCCCAGTCGAGCGTCGTCACGTGCATCGTCGGGTCGGCTTCATAGAGCAGCGCGTCGTTGCCCAGCGGCGTGACGACATGCGGGTCGTGCATGGCCCGGATACACTTCAGCGAGCCGAGGTCCATGTGGTCGTAGTGGTTGTGGCTCAGCAGGACGAGGTCGATCGGCGGCAGACGGCAGAGCTCGACGCCGGGAGGATTGACGCGCTTCGGACCGGCGAAGGCAAGCGGACTTGCCCGCTCCGACCAGACCGGGTCGGTCAAAATATTGAGGCCGCAGGTCTGGATCAGCATCGTCGCGTGGCCGACCATCGTGACGCGCAGCCCGTCCCCCTCGACACTGCGGTCGGGGCGCGCCTGCGGGAACGGGCTCTCGAAACTCCTCGGCCAGCGCACCCGCTTCTCGCGGAACTGCCAGCGCAGCACGTCGGCGAGGCCGCGCGGCGCCTCGCCGCCGGGATTGAAGAAAACGGTGCCGTCGAAATGGTCGCTTCGCGGGCCGCTGTAATATCGGTTGCCTTTAACGGAATCCGAGGCGATGTCCTGGTTGCGCTCCAGAGTTGCCATTTACCTCTTGCCTCTAGCGAGCCTTTCCCGGTCCATACTCTACGCCATCGCGCGCTGCCTGCAAGCGCGGGCGTCGCGGGGCATCGCTCGCCTCCGCGTTGAGCTACAGCAATTATGTTGCTATTTTATGTCCATGCAAACCCGATTCGACAGGCAGGAGCGTCTCCACCATGCCATCCGGCTCATGCGCCGCATCGATCTCGATGCCGGACGGGTGATGCAGTCGGAACTCTCCGGCAGCGGCCTGACCCCCGCCGGCCACAGGCTGCTGGAGGCGCTGGCGGAGAACGGCGAGGCGACTGTGCCGGACCTGGCTGCCGGGCTTGCGCTCAAGCGCCAGTTCGTCCAGCGCATGATGGCCGAGCTCGTGCGCGCGGGGTTCGTGGAGACGCTGCCCAATCCGCATCACAAGCGATCCTTTCTGTGCCGGCTCTCCGAAGACGGAAGGCGGCGCTTCGAGGCGGTCCACCAGCGCGAACTCGCGCTGCTCAACCGGCATCTGGGGGACATCAACATGACCGAGGTCATCGTCGCGTTGCGGGTCCTGAACCGGGTGGCGAACTGCTTCTCCGAGATCGCTGGCGAAGGAGATGCGGACCGGCAGGCATTCGCGACAGGGACCGGTCGATAGCCGGTTAATGACAACCGGATTGTCGTTATTCATGAAAATCTTAAGGAACTGGCAGGAATTGGCGCCAGGAATTCGCCCGCGGCAGAAGCCGGTGGCGCAATGCGACGGCAGCTTCTAGGCTTGCCGCATGAGGAGAAGCATAACAAGCCAGACGGCGCGGCGGACGTTCCTTCACCTGCAGGGGCTCGGCCATTCGCCCCGCAAGTCCCGGGAGCGCGCGCATCTCCTCGATCTCGTGCACGATCTCGGCTTCGTGCAGGTCGACAGCATAAACACGGTCGAGCGGGCCCATCATCACATCCTGTTTTCCCGCCGCCAGGCATACCGGCCCGAACATCTGAGGTTGCTGGTCGAGCGGGAGCGTCTCCTCTTCGAAAACTGGACCCACGACGCGGCGATCATTCCCAGCGTCTTCTTCCCCTACTGGCGCCATCGTTTCGAGCGGGAAAAGGCGCGGTTGCACAAACGCTGGGAGAAATGGCGCGATCCGGCCTATCGCGGCGAGCTCGACGGGGTCCTCGAGCGCATCGCACGGGACGGACCGGTCATGGCTCGAGATTTCGACGGTCGGGAGAAACCCTCGACCGGCTGGTGGGACTGGCATCCGTCGAAGACGGCACTCGAATATCTCTGGCGCACGGGCGAGCTGGCGATCGCGCGGCGCGAAGGATTCCAGAAAGTCTACGACCTGACGGAGCGGGTCGTGCCGGAGGTTCATCGCGCGGCGACCGTCGAGCACGATGCCTTCGTCGACTGGGCCTGCCGCAGCGCCGTCGCCCGGCTGGGCTTCGCGACGCGCGGCGAGATCGCCGCCTTCTGGGCGCTGCTGTCGCCGGCGGAGGTGGAGGACTGGCTTGCCGCGCACCGGCGGGAACTGGTGCCGGTGGAAGTGGAAGATTTTGCCGGTGGCCGGCCGCGACCCGCCTGGGCGATGCCCGACCTCGTCGACCGCCTCGCGGATCTGCCGGAGCCTCCGGCGCGCCTGCGGATCCTCAGCCCCTTCGACCCCGCCCTGCGCGACCGCGCCAGGACGGAAAGACTGTTCGGCTTCTCGTATCGCATCGAGGTGTTCGTGCCGGAGGCCCGGCGCCAGTACGGCTACTACGTGTTCCCCGTGCTTCGCGGCGATCGTCTCGTGGGCCGTATCGACATGCGGGCCGACCGGTCCGCCGACGCGCTCGTCGTGCGCCGCTTCTGGCGGGAGCGCGGCGTCAGGGCGTCGAAGGCGCTCGCCGGCGCGCTCGAGGCCGAACTCGAGCGCATGCGCCGTTTTGCCGGCGTCGGGCGGCTTTCCTTCGAACGGGACTGGTTTTCCTCCGCCTGATCGATCGCCGCGCGCTTGACTTTGGGGCATGCTGTCTTTAAACGCCGCCTCATTCTGCGACGAGTGTGAAGCTCGAGCCGCCGACCGGGACCCGCGACAGGTATAAAGAGATCCCGGAGGTCAACACCCGACAGCGCGTGTGCGCCCTCGGGTGCTCTTCGGCTTTGCGCCTTGCAATCGACGCCGATCGCGCCGACCTTTCGGGAAACCCCGAAAGGACCAGAAGGATAGAGAATGTTTGAAAACCTCCAGGAACGTCTCGGCTCGATCCTGAACGGGCTGACCGGCCGTGGTTCGCTGAGCGACAAGGACGTCGCCGCGGCACTGCGCGAGGTGCGACGCGCGCTTCTGGAAGCCGACGTGGCGCTGGAAGTGGTGCGCGACTTCACGGACCGAGTGCGCGAGAAGGCCGTCGGCGCGGAGATCCTGAAATCCATCAAGCCCGGCCAGATGGTCGTCAAGATCGTCCACGACGAGCTCGTCGAGATGCTCGGCGCCGAAGGCGTGACAATCGACCTGAACGCGCCGGCGCCCGTCGTCATCATGATGGTGGGGCTGCAGGGCTCGGGCAAGACGACGACGACCGGCAAGATCGCCAGCCGGATGACGAAGCGTGACCGGAAGAAGGTCCTGATGGCCTCGCTGGACACGCGCCGTCCGGCGGCCCAGGAGCAGCTGAAGCAACTCGGCGAGCAGACGGGCGTCGACACGCTGCCGATCATCGCCGGCCAGACGCCGACGGACATCGCCTCGCGGGCGGTGCAGGCCGCCAGGCTCGGGGGCCACGACGTGGTCATCCTCGACACGGCCGGCCGCACGCATGTCGACGAGCCTCTCATGGTCGAGATGGCCGACATCAGGAAGAAGGCCGATCCTCACGAGATCCTGCTCGTGGCCGATGCGCTGACCGGCCAGGACGCCGTGAACCTCGCCAAGAGCTTCGACGAGCGCGTCGGCATCACCGGCCTCGTCCTCACCCGGATGGACGGCGACGGGCGCGGCGGTGCCGCCCTTTCCATGCGGGCCGTCACGGGCAAGCCGATCAAGCTGATCGGCGTCGGCGAGAAGATGGATGCGCTGGAGGAGTTCTATCCGCGGCGCATCGCCGACCGCATCCTCGGCATGGGCGACATCGTCTCGCTGGTCGAGAAGGCGGCGGAAACGATCGACCAGGAAAAGGCCCAGGCGATGGCCGACCGGCTGAAGGCCGGCAAATTCGACCTCAACGACCTTTCCGACCAGCTGAAGCAGATGTCCCGGATGGGCGGCATGGGCGGCATCATGGGCATGATGCCGGGCATGGGCAAGATGAAGGACCAGATGGCGGCCGCAGGCTTCGACGACAAGATGTTCGCCCGGCAGCAGGCGATCATCTCGTCGATGACGCCGAAGGAGCGCGCCAGCCCCGACATCCTCAAGCACTCGCGCAAAAAGCGCATCGCAGCCGGCTCAGGCACCACGGCGGCCGACATCAACAAGCTGCTGAAGATGCATCGCCAGATGGCCGACATGATGAAGGCGATGGGCGGCAAGGGCAAGAAGGCCGGCATGTTCGGCAAGATGATGGGCGGCATGGCCGGCAAGATGGGCATGCCCGGAATGGGCGGAATGCCGGATCTTTCGAAGATGGATCCCAAGGAGCTCGAGGCGCTCAAGAGGCAGGCCGAGCAGTCGGGCCTCGGAAAGGGTCTCGGGGGTGGACTTCCCGGCGCCGGAACCGGCGGCCTGCCGGGGCTCGGCGGCGGTCGCGGAGGGTTGCCCGGCCTCGGCGGCGGCTTCCCGGGCCAGAAGAAGAAGTGAGCGAGGCGGATGAGCAGCAACGACGCCCTTGACCAGCTGGCCGACCTCAGGCGGTCGATCGACAATTTCGACGCGGCGCTGATTCATATCCTCGCCGAACGGTTCCGTTGCACCAAGGCTGTGGGGCGCCTCAAGGCGACGCATGAATTGCCGCCGGCCGATCCGTCGAGGGAGAAATACCAGATCGAGCGGCTGCGCAGGCTGGCGCGGGAGTCCGACCTCGATCCCGATTTCGCCGAGACTTTCCTGAACTTCGTGATCAAGGAAGTCATCCGGCACCATGAAGCCATCGCCGCCGACATCGGCGGCAAGTGAGCGTGAAGAACCGGCCGCCGGCGTTCGGCGGTCACGTCAATGCCTGAAGGAGAATGAAAATGGCACTGAAGATTCGCCTGGCCCGCGCTGGCTCGAAGAAGCGTCCCTACTATCATGTCGTCGTCGCCGACGTCCGCAGCCCCCGCGACGGGCGCTTCATCGAGAAGCTCGGTCACTGGAACCCGATGCTTCCGAAGGATTCGGAAGAGCGGATCGCGCTGAATGCCGAGCGCATCCAGCATTGGATGAGCCACGGTGCCGTCGCTACCGACCGCGTGCTGCGTTTCCTGGACCAGGCGGGCATCGCCAAGCGTCCGGCACGCAACAACCCGAACAAGGGCCTGCCGGGCAAGAAGGCTCAGGAACGTCTCGCCGAGCAGAAGCAGCGCGAGGAAGAGGCGAAGGCGGCCGCTGCCGAGGCCGCGGCCGCACCGGCCGAGGAAGCCACCGCCGAATAGTCGCCGGCTCGCAATTTCCGGCGGGCGGCGCTTTCCTGTCGCCCGTCGTCGTTCCGGAGCCATTGCGCAAACGCACGGCGGTGCCCTGCGGAAACGGACGCGCCGCACCGCCGCGGGCCTGCCGCGACGGAGGTGCCCTCGGGCGGACCATTGCGGCACGCGGCAGTTCCAGCGCGACCTCGGACGACTTCACCGCGTGAACGGAACCCCATATGGCAAGACTCGAAAATCCGGTCCTCATGGGCACCGTCGGCGCGGCGCAGGGCCTCCGCGGCGAGGTGAGGGTGCAGTCCTACACCGACGACCCGATGGCGATCGGCACCTACCACCGTCTCTTCACGGAAGACGGCCGGAGCCTCGAGGTTCTCGACGCGCGGCCGGCGAAAAACGTTGTCGTCATGCGCTTCCTCGGTATCAACGACCGCACCGCCGCAGAGGCGCTCAGGGGAACCGATCTCTTCGTCGATCGATCCAGCCTGCCGGACGACGACCTCGACGACGACGAATTCTTCTATGCCGATCTGGAGGGGCTGGAGGCGATCGACGTCGACGGCCGCATCTACGGCGTCGTTTCCGGGGTCTTCGATTTCGGCGGCGGCGACCTGCTTGAACTGAAAGGGCCGGGCCTCCGTCCGACACTGATCCCTTTCTCGGAGGCGGCGGTGCTCGAGATCGACCTCTCCGCGGGCGTCATCGTCGTCGATCCGGTCGCCGCCGGCCTCGTCGACGACGCCGGTGCCGGAACGGGCAGCCGGCGGCGCCGTCCGCCGCGCCGGACGGACGGCAAGGCGGGGAAGGGACCATGAGCTTCCGAGCGACGGTTCTGACGCTCTATCCCGAAATGTTTCCGGGTCCCCTCGGTCATGCGCTGTCGGGCAAGGCCCTCGGCCGGGGTGACTGGATGCTGGAAACCGTCCAGATCCGCGACTTCGCGGAGGACCGCCACCGGACCGTGGACGACACGCCGGCGGGGGGCGGGGCCGGGATGGTCCTCAAGCCGGACATCCTTGCGCGGGCGATCGATCGATCAGCCCCGCCGGGCGACGAACGCCCGCGGCTGCTGATGAGCCCGCGCGGCCGGCAACTGACGCAGGCACGGGTGCGCGAACTCGCGGCCGGGCCGGGCGTGATCGTCGTCTGCGGCCGGTTCGAAGGCGTCGACGAACGCGTGATCGAGGCGCGGGCCCTCGAGGAGGTGTCGATCGGCGACTACGTGCTTTCCGGGGGCGAGCCAGCCGCACTCGTGCTGCTCGACGCCGTCGTGCGGCTGCTCCCCGGCGTCATGGGCAACGCCCGGTCGGGTGAACACGAGAGCTTCGAGGAAGGACTCCTGGAGCATCCGCACTATACGCGGCCGCAGGTGTTCGAGGGGCGGAGCATTCCCGATGTGCTGACATCGGGCAATCACGGCGAGATCGAACGCTGGCGGCGCAACGAAGCCGAGCGCCTGACGAAGGAACGAAGACCGGACCTGATCGCGGGCAAAAAATAGGCGCCGACTGGTGACAAGGCGCCGTGTCTGGTGTATGGCACCGGCAAATCGGGACAAGCCCGAGCGCCGGTAAACGGCAAACCACCAAGCAATGAATGGTGAAACCGCTCCTGCTTCTGGCATAGCCTCAGGTCGATGGACTGGCGAGGCGATCCGCGAGCGCTCTGGCCGTTTGAGAAGAACGAAAGGTTTGAGACCATGGATCTTATCCGTGAACTGGAGGCCGAGCAGGCCCGGAAGATCGAGGCCAAGCGCCAGATCCCCGAATTTTCCGCGGGCGACACCGTGCGTGTCCTCG
Organism: uncultured Alphaproteobacteria bacterium; assembly: GCA_963760965.1. Taxonomy (GTDB): domain Bacteria; phylum Pseudomonadota; class Alphaproteobacteria; order Rhizobiales; family Rhizobiaceae; genus Pararhizobium_B. The sequence continues at coordinate 613,627 of CAVXEW010000007.1, read as the reverse complement.
TGCGCGTCACAGAGGGCACCCGGACCCGCGTCCAGGCGTTCGAGGGCGTGGTGATCGCGCGTTCCGGCGGCGGCCTGAACGAGAACTTCACGGTCCGCAAGATTTCCTATGGCGAAGGCGTCGAGCGTGTTTTCCCGGTTTATTCGCCGATCGTCGAGGGCGTCGAAGTGGTTCGCCGCGGCAAGGTGCGCCGGGCGAAGCTCTATTATCTCCGCGACCGCCGGGGCAAGTCGGCGCGCATCACCGAGGATACCGGCGTGCGTGCGCGGAAGCTGAACGAGGCGGAGCGCAAGGCCGCCGCCGCGGAGCGCGCCCGCATCGAGGCGGAGAAGGTTGCCGCAGCGGAGGCTCTCGCGGCCGAAAAGGCCGCACAGGAAGCCGCCGAGAAGAGCGAGGCCCCGGCCGAGACCGCCGGGGAATAGCCAGACGGATCAGGTCTGCCTGCGGGCAGTAGGGGCGAGCGGGTCTGTCGCAGTCGCGGCGGGCCCGTTTACGTTCGGGCGCGTTCAGAGCTCGCCGATCATGCGGTCGATCAGCGCCGGCATCTGGCGCGCCTCCGTCGTCGCACCGCGCACCAGCCCGTCGAAATGCTGTCCGAGCGCCAGGATCTGCCGGCGCTGGCGGAAGACCATGTGCATCTGGCCGACATAGATCGACGCGAGCAGCGGTCCGAAGATCGTCAGCGGCGCCGAATAGAGCATCTTGCGGTCGAAGAGGTAGAGCCTGAGCGAGGGGTAGAGCTCCTCGCAAATGTTGCGCAGCCGGACGAGCTGGTCGCGCCGAACGTCGCGCGCAAGGCCCGACCAGTAGCCGTGTCCGGCGGCGAAGCTGTCGAGGACGTCCGCCGGGAGCGCGATCTCGTAGTCGGTTTCAGGCGCCCGCAGGTAGTCGAGCTTGTCGCGCATGTCGGTGATCGCCTGCTCGGAGGTGCGGCCCATGTACTGGCTGTACTCGAACTCCAGCACCGGCTCGGACTTCAGGAGGTCCGGCATCGTGGCGGGCACGTGGCGGATCTTGTAGCCGCGGGCCTCCTGGTGCCAGCGGAATATCTGCTCGTCGGAGGGCGAGCGGGCGGCCTGCGTCATTTCCATCGTCGCCGAGACGATGTCGGCCGAGCGCTCCGGCCGCTCCGTCAGTCCGAGAAGCCAGTCGGACGAGACATTCAGGGCAGCGGCGCATTCGGCGGCGAAGTGGGCGTTCGGCAGGCGCGCATCGCCACCGCCGAGAAGCAGCGACACGGTCGAGCGATCGGCGCCGATCTGGCGCGCCAGCTCGCTCTTCGTCATGTTCCCTCGCGTCATCGCCTCGGCAAGGCGCCGCTGGAACAATTGTGCCCTCTCCGGTTTCTTCATGTTTTCAAAAACCGCCGGGTCCCGAATTAATTCAGCAAGCGGGACTTTCCCCGTGACTTATTACCGAATACCACATGCCGGCTCCTCATGGTACGACGTCGCATGTCCTGCCGACAGCAGATGTCAGGAGAGATGATGGAAACCCGTGCACGAAGCATCGCGAAAGCCCTCACCTGGCAGCTCATCGGGTTCGTCGCCATGGCGTTCATCGGATATCTCTTCACCGGTTCGCCGCAACTCGGCGGCAAGATCGCCGCTGTTTCGGTGGCCTGCGGCCTGGTCGCCTACGTGCTTCACGAGCGCGCATGGGCCGGTATCCGCTGGGGTCGCGACTAGCGTACGAGCGTTCGGAAGATTCCGTTCCGAATTGCAGGGCCGACGGCTCCGCCCGCTTCCGGGACGTGTCCACGAACACGTTTGTTCCCTCCTCCATATTGATCGCGGCCCCGGCGCGTTACATATGGCCGAACATGGCGCACATTCAGGCGCGTGCCAGAGCGTCCGCTCGAGTCCGGCAAAGAAATTCATTGTCCTTTACGAAAAGCAGGCCTGCATGGATCCCGTCATTTCAATCTCGCACCTGTCGAAAACCTACGGTAGCGGCTTTCAGGCGCTGAAGAATATCAACCTTGACATAGCCAAGGGAGAAATATTCGCCCTGCTCGGCCCGAACGGCGCGGGCAAGACGACGCTGATCTCGATCGTCTGCGGCCTCGTGAAGCCGACCGGGGGAAGCGTCACCGTCGGCGGGCACGACATCGTCCGGGACTATCGGAAGTCCCGTTCAATGATCGGTCTCGTGCCGCAGGAACTGACCACCGACACTTTCGAGACGGTGTTCGCGACGACGAGCCTCAGCCGGGGTCTCTTCGGAAAGCCGAAGGACACGGCGCATGTCGAGAAGGTGCTGTCGGACCTGTCGCTCATCGACCGGCGGGACAGCAAGATACTGACCCTCTCCGGCGGAATGAAGCGGCGCGTCATGATCGCAAAGGCGCTGGCCCACGAACCGCAGGTTCTCTTCCTCGACGAACCGACCGCGGGCGTCGACGTGGAACTGCGCAAGGGCATGTGGGAAGTCGTCCGGCGACTGCGCGAGGAGGGCGTCACCATAATCCTCACGACGCACTACATCGAGGAGGCGGAAGAGATCGCCGACAGGGTCGGCGTCATCAACAAGGGCGAACTCGTCCTCGTGGACGACAAGGAAAGCCTGATGAGGAAGCTCGGGGAGAAGGAGCTTGCCATCGACCTGCAGGAGCCGCTGCAGGAACTGCCGGCCAGCCTCGCCAAGGACGGGCTCACGCTTAGCGAAGACGGCTGCCGGCTGGTCTACAGGTACGACACGCGCAGCGACCGGACCGGGATCGGGGCGCTGGTCGCGGACCTCAACAAGGCCGAAATCAGGGTCAGGGACCTGCATACGAAGCAGAGCTCGCTCGAGGATATCTTCGTGCGGCTCGTGAGGGAAGGCCAATGAACCTCTACGCTGTGAAGGCGATATACCGCTACGAGATGCACCGCATGTGGCGCACCATCCTGCAGAGCGTCGTCTCTCCGGTCATCTCGACCTCGCTCTACTTCGTCGTCTTCGGGGCGGCGATCGGATCTCGGATCAACACTGTCGAAGGCGTCAGCTACGGTGCCTTCATCGTGCCGGGGCTGATCATGCTGACGCTTCTGCAGCAGAGCGTATCGGCCGCCGCGTTCGGCATCTACTTCCCGAAGTTCGTCGGCACGATCTACGAGGTGCTTTCGGCGCCCGTCTCCTTCTTCGAGATCGTGCTTGGCTATGTCGGCGCCGCGGCGACCAAGTCGGCGATCCTCGGTGCGATCATCCTGGTCACGGCGACCTTCTTCGTGGACGTGCGCATCGCCCATCCGTTCTTCATGGTGCTCTTCTTCGTGCTGACGGCGGTGACCTTCAGCCTGTTCGGCTTCATCATCGGCATCTGGGCCGACAATTTCGAGAAGCTGCAGTTGATTCCGCTGCTCGTCATCACGCCGCTCGTCTTTCTCGGCGGCAGCTTCTATTCCATCCGGATGCTGCCGCCCTTCTGGCAGACGGTGACGCTGTTCAACCCGGTGGTCTATCTCATCAGCGGCTTTCGCTGGAGCTTCTACGAGATATCCGACGTCGGCGTCGGCTTCTCGCTGACGATGATCGCGGTCTTCCTGGCGATCTGCATGGCGATCGTCTGGCTGATCTTCAGGACGGGATACCGCCTCAAGAGCTGAGGTTCAGCCGCCCTTCAGCGCTTTCTCGATCCGCGGCATCAGGTCCTTCATGATCGCCTCTTCGGTGAACGGTCCGACGCGCTTGTACAGGATCGTTCCGCCGGCGGAGACGAGGTAGGTCTCCGGCACGCCGTAGACGCCCCACTGGATGCCGACGTCGCCGGAGCGGTCGGCGCCGACGGCCTCGAACGGATTGCCCATGCGGTCCAGGAAGGCACGGGCATTCTCCGGCTTGTCCTTGTAGTTGATGCCGAGAAGCCGGTAGCGCCGGTCCCGGGCGAGTTGCATCAGAAGCGGCTGCTCCTCGCGGCAGGGCACGCACCAGGACGCCCAGACGTTGACCAGGGAGAGGTGTCCCTTCAGGTCGGCCGTAGACAGCCCGGGCACGGCGCTGCCGTTCCTTTCCAGCCCGGGGACCGGCGGCAGGTCGAATTGCGGAGCCGGCTTGCCGATCAGCGCCGAGGGGATCGCGCTTGCGTCCTCGCCTGATCGGAGCTGGACGTAGAAGGTCGCCGCCAGGCCGGCAAAGACGAGGAGCGGCAACAGCGCCAGAACGACGCGCAGGCCGTTGCGCGCACGCGGTTGCGTCTCGCCCGGAGCGGCGTCCCGTGTTTCCTCGCCGGCGCTCATGACCTGTTCCCGCTTCCGGGCGCCCGGTCATCTGAACGGCGCCTGATGCCGATGGCCTCGAGCTCGGCGAGTTCCCTCCTGCGGGCGCGCTGCTCCAGAAAGATCCAGGCGACGAGCGCGGCGACTGCGACTGCCGTCACGGCATAGGCGATGAAGACGAATTCGTTGTCGCTCATCATCGGTTCGAAATTCCTCAGCGGGCCCGGCGCGCGGCCTGCCGGCGCAACGTCGCGACGCGGCGGCGCCAGATCTCGTTGCGCATGGCCATGATGTGCAGCGTGAAGAAGAGACAGGTGAAGGCGAGCGCCATGACGAGAAGCGGCCAGAGCAGCGAGGGCGCAATCTCCGGCCCGTTCGCGGTGAAGATGCTCGAGCCCTGGTGCAGCGTGTTCCACCAGTCGACGGAGAACTTGATGATCGGGATGTTGACGAAGCCGACGATGGTCAGGATGGCCGCGACCCGGGCGGACCTCGACGGATCGTCGATGGCGCGCACCAGTGCGATCAGCCCCAGATACATGATGAACAGAACGAGGAAGGAGGTGAGGCGCGCGTCCCACACCCAGTATGTGCCCCAGGTCGGCCGCCCCCACAGGGCGCCCGTGACGAGTGCGGTGAAGGTGAAGACTGCCCCGAGCGGCGCCGCCGCCTTTGCTGCGACGTCGGCCAGCGGATGGCGCCAGACAAGGGTGCCGATCGAGGAGACCGTCATCAGCGTATAGCACATCATGGCGAGCCAGGCCGAAGGCACGTGGATGTACATGATGTGGACGGTGGAGCCTTGCTGGTAGTCGTCCGGCGCCGTCAGGCTCATGTAGAGGCCGACCGCCAGAAACACGAGCGTCGCACCCCACAGCCACGGCAGAAGACGCCCGGCCAGTGCCAGGAAGCGTGTCGGATTGGCGAGATCGGTCAGTCTCGAAATGGCGGTTGCGCCGTCGCTCATGAGTGGTTCTTAGCCTCTCTCGAAGTCGGCCGCAATCGACCGCTTCAATCCGAAGCCGCGCGCAGGGCGGCGGCAGCGGCAAGCGGACCGATCACCGCAAAGAACAGGGTGATTGCGCAAAGAATGAGGAACGGCGGCAGAAAATGCGCCCCGACCGCGGCGGCGTTGTAGGCGGCGCTGACGCCGAAGATCAGCACGGGCACGGTCAGCGGGAGGATGAGAATGGATACGAGGAGCCCGCCGCGGGGCAGCATGACCGCGACGGCCGCGCCGACGGCGCCGATGAAGGTGATCGCCGGCGATCCGGCCAGCAGCGTCAGCGCGACGGCGCCGGTCGCCAGGGGACCCATGTTCATGAAGAGCGCGAGCAGCGGCGAAACGGCGACGAGCGGCAGCGCGGTCCCCGTCCAGTGCGCCAGGCACTTGACCAGGATCGTCAGCGGCAGGGGGGTCTCCTGCATCAGCATCAGGTCGAGCGAGCCGTCGTCGCGGTCGCCCTGGAAAAGGCGGTCGAGGCCCAGCAGGCAGGCGAGCAGGGCGCCGATCCACAGCATGGCCGGCCCGATGCGGGCGAGCAGCTTGAGATCCGGGCCGACGCCGAAGGGGATGACTGCGACGACGGTAAGGAAGAAGAGGACCCCGACGAGCGCCCCGCCGCCTGCTCGCACCGAAAGTCTCAGGTCGCGCGCGAAGAGAGCGATCATCGTGCCGCCTCCGCGCGCCCCGGCCGGTGCAAGCGCGCGGGCGTCCCTCCGCCATGAAGGACGTATTCCCCGCCACGGCGGCGGCCGGTGTGCGGTGGTGCGGGCCTCATTCCACCTCCTCGCCGTGGATTGCACGATAGTCTTCCATCTCCAGCCGCTGCGGCTCGTCGAGGCCGAGCGGCCGGTGGGTGGCGGCCAGAAGAATGCCGCCGCTCGCGCAATGATCGGCGACGAGCCCTGCGAATAGTGCCTCGGATGCCGTGTCCAGCGCGCCGGTCGGCTCGTCGAGCAGCCAGACCGGGCGGTGGGCGACGAGCAGCTTCGCCATCGCCATGCGCCGCTGCTGGCCGGCAGAGAGGTAGCCGAAGGGAAGGTGCGCGATCGCGGCGAGGCCGACGGCCTCCGTCGCGTCGACCACGGAGAGGGCCGGCCGCGACCTCTCGCTGGCCATGAAATCCCGCCAGAATTCCAGGTTCTCGCGCACGGTCAGTTCTCTCTTCATGGCGTTCTGGTGCCCCAGATAGTGCGCGTGCTCGGCGAGCCGGCCATCACTGTTTCCGCCGTCCAGGCGAAGCGTCCCGGCTTCCGGCCGCAGCAGGCCGGCGACGACGCGCAGAAGCGTCGACTTGCCGACGCCGTTCGGGCCGGTGACGACGAGAGAACTTCCGCTCGACACCCCGAAGGAGATGCCGGTGAAGACGAGGTCCTCGCCGCGGCGCGCGGCGAGCTCCGTGGCGATCAGCCGCATGCCCGTGCCACCCTTGCCGCGATCGTCGACCCTGCTTGCCTCATGCGCCGGAAAATTCTCCCGATTTGCTCCACGCCTCTACTGGCATGCTCATACGAAATTATCTATAAGGCCGGCAAGCGCGCCGGCGGCCGGCGCGATCCTCATCCTTGCGCCGAACATGGCCCGGCTTCGCAGCGGGCCACGGGCGGACAGCGGAAATGGCCGCACCCGCATCCTCCTGCGCATCGCGCAAAGGCGTTCGCCCGGCTGCTTCGGCCGATATGACGAAAGCGGGGTACGCCGTGTCCAAATCCCTCGACAGCTTCAAGAGCCGCAAGTCCATGAAGGTGGGCGATGCGGAATTCACCTATTTCAGCCTGAAGGAAGCCGAGAAGAACGGGCTGACCGGCGTGTCCCAGCTGCCCTTTTCGATGAAGGTCCTTCTCGAGAACCTGCTGCGCAACGAGGACGGCCAGACCGTCAGGAAGGAAGACATCGAGGCGGTGCGCGACTGGCTGACCGACAAGGGGTCGGCGGGCAAGGAGATCGCCTACCGCCCGGCACGCGTGCTGATGCAGGACTTCACCGGCGTGCCGGCCGTCGTCGACCTGGCGGCGATGCGCGACGCGATGGTTTCGCTCGGCGGCGATCCGGAGAAGATCAACCCGCTGGTGCCGGTTGACCTCGTGATCGACCATTCCGTGATCGTGGACGAGTACGGAACGCCGGTCGCCTTCGCCCACAATGTCGAGAAGGAATACCAGCGCAACGGCGAGCGCTACCGCTTCCTGAAGTGGGGCCAGCAGGCATTCAAGAACTTCCGGGTCGTTCCGCCCGGTACTGGCATCTGCCACCAGGTCAACCTCGAGTATCTCGGCCAGGCGGTGTGGACGAAGGACGAGGATGGTGCCGTGATGGCCTATCCCGACACCTGCGTGGGAACCGACAGCCACACGACGATGATCAACGGGCTGGGCGTGCTCGGCTGGGGCGTCGGCGGCATCGAGGCGGAAGCGGCGATGCTCGGCCAGCCGATCTCCATGCTGCTGCCCGAGGTGATCGGATTCCGGCTGACGGGCAAGCTCAAGGAAGGCGTGACCGCGACCGACCTCGTGCTGACCGTCACGCAGATGCTGCGCAAGAAGGGCGTCGTCGGCAAGTTCGTCGAGTTCTTCGGTCCGGGCCTCGCCAACATGACGCTGGCCGACCGGGCGACGATCGGCAACATGAGCCCGGAATACGGTGCGACCTGCGGTTTCTTCCCGGTCGATGCCGAGACCCTGAACTACATGACCATGACCGGACGCGACAGGGAGCGCATCGCGCTCGTCGAGGCCTATTGCCGCGACCAGGGCATGTGGCGGGAGATCGACACGCCGGAGCCCGTCTTCTCCGACACGCTCGACCTCGATCTGGGCGAGGTCGTGCCTTCGATGGCCGGCCCGAAGCGGCCGGAGGGGCGCATTCCGCTCGAAGAGATCGGGTCGGGGTTCGCCGGGGCGATGGAGACGGAGTACAAGAAGGCTGCCGACATCGACAACCGCTACAAGGTCGAGGGCGAGGACTACGATCTCGGCCATGGCGACGTGGCGATCGCGGCCATCACGTCCTGCACGAACACCTCGAACCCGTCGGTGCTGATCGGTGCCGGCCTGCTGGCGCGCAATGCGATCAGGAAGGGGCTGAAGACCAAGCCGTGGGTGAAGACCTCGCTTGCGCCCGGGTCGCAGGTGGTCGCCGAATATCTCGAGAAGTCCGGCCTTCAGAAGGATCTCGACCAGCTCGGCTTCAATCTCGTCGGCTTCGGCTGCACGACGTGCATCGGCAATTCGGGCCCGCTGAACCCGCCGATCTCCAAGACGATCAACGACAAGGGCCTGATCGTGGCCGGCGTGCTTTCCGGCAATCGCAACTTCGAGGGACGCATCTCGCCGGACGTGCAGGCGAACTACCTCGCTTCGCCGCCCCTGGTCGTCGCCCATGCGCTTGCCGGAACCGTTCGCAAGGACCTGACGTCCGAACCTCTCGGCGAGGACAAGGACGGCAACCCGGTCTACCTGAAGGACGTCTGGCCGACGACCCAGGAGATCCAGGAGTTCATCCTGAAATTCGTCACGCGAGATCTCTTTGCCGAGAAGTACGCCGACGTCTTCAAGGGTGACGAGAACTGGCAGAATGTGCAGGCGCCGGCCGGGCAGACCTATGCCTGGGACGAGAACTCGACCTACGTGCAGAACCCGCCTTATTTCACAGGCATGGGCAAGACGCCGAAGCCGGTGGAGGATATCAAGGGTGCGCGGGTCCTCGGCCTCTTCGGCGACAAGATCACCACGGACCACATCTCCCCTGCGGGCTCCATCAAGGCGCAGTCGCCGGCGGGCGCCTATCTCATGGACCACGGTGTCGACGTGGTCGACTTCAACCAGTACGGCACGCGCCGCGGCAATCACGAGGTGATGATGCGCGGCACCTTCGCGAACATTCGCATTCGCAACCACATGATGGGCCCGAACGGCCGCGAGGGCGGCTACACGATCCACTACCCCTCGCGCGAGGAGATGTCGATCTACGACGCGGCCATGCAGTACAAGCAGGAGGGTGTTCCTCTCGTGATCTTCGCCGGCGCCGAATACGGCAACGGTTCGTCGCGCGACTGGGCGGCGAAGGGCACGAACCTGCTGGGCGTGCGCGCCGTCATCGCCGAGTCCTACGAGCGGATCCACCGTTCGAACCTCGTCGGGATGGGCGTCATCCCGTTCGTCTTCGCCGATCCGGACGCGAGCTGGGAGAGCCTCGGCCTGAAGGGTGACGAAACCGTCGAGATCGATGGCCTGGCCGGCATCAAGCCGCGCCAGAAGACCGTCGCCAAGGTGACATTCGCCGACGGAACGGTGAAGGAGGTTCCCATCCTCTGCCGGATCGACACGCTCGACGAGCTCGGCTACGTCAACAATGGCGGCATCCTGCAGACGGTGCTGCGCGACCTCGCCGCGTAGACTGAGGCCGCAAGCCCAACGAACTTCAGAGGCCGCCGGGGCTCGCTCCCCGGCGGCCTTCTTGCGTTCCCCTTCGGCCGAGCGGACGAAGCCGCTCTCCCGCATGTCGCCGGGGCCGGCTCTTGCGGCTGCGTCACCGCTTCGTGACTTCCTGTTGAAACCGGGCGGCGGTAGAAATGAAGTCCTTCCCGGAGCGGAAAAGGGGCCGCGAGAGACGGACATGAACCGCATCCTGCCTGCACTGGCTGCTGCCGCGTTTGCCTTCCCGGCGAGCCATGCCTGGGCCGCCCCGGACCATGCGAAGGGCGTCGTGGAGCTCTTCACCAGCCAGTCCTGCTCGTCATGCCCGCCGGCCGATGCCGTGCTCGGCCAGCTGGTCCGCCGGGGCGACGTGATCGCCCTTGCCTATCATGTCGACTACTGGAACTATCTTGGCTGGCGGGACACTTTCAGTTCGAAGAAGTTCACGGCGCGGCAATATGGCTATGCGCGCACGCTTGGGCGCGAGAACGTCTACACGCCACAGGCGGTCATCGACGGTCGCGACCACGCCGTGGGGTCGAACCGGGCGGCAATCGAGCGCAAGCTCGACGGCTTCGCCGCGTCGGGCAAGGGGCTGACCGTGCCGGTCACAGCGAGCCGGGCCGACGAGAAGATCACGATACGTGTCGGCAAGGGATCGGGCAGCGCCGATCTGGTGCTCGTCTATTTCGACAACAGGGATACGGTTGCCATCAAGAGCGGCGAAAACGGCGGCCGGACGGTGACCTACTGGCACGTCGTTCGCGATGTGCAGACAGTCGGCATGTGGGACGGGAAGGCGATGAATGTCGTCATGCCGGCTTCGGTGCTGAAGAACGGTGCGAGCGGGGGCTGTGCCGTCCTCCTGCAAAGGGTTTCCGCCGACGGCTCGCCTGCGTCCATTATCGGGGCGACGGTCATAAGCGCTCCCGCAAGATAGAGGGCAAGCCAGGCGCGCGAGGTCGGAAGAGGGGCCGCAAACAAAAAAAGACCGGCCAGCCGGTCTCAGTTTTGGGGTCTTGCCCCCGATGCAAGGCATCGGGAAATTGGTTCGGTCCAACACCTTCGAGGGGCTGGGGGGCTTTCGATTCGAAGGTGCCGAACCGAACCGTCTGAGGCAACGATGCTAATTTCCCTTGGAATTCGGGCGCGCGTTTGACTCAATTACGGCAGAAAGATGGGCCCTGCGACAAATTGGTCAACTCACGCAACATTTTCTTTCAGCGCGTGACTCATTTGCAATCTGCTTGATTAGCTTGTTTTTTCGCATGGAGGCCCAACTTGCAATTGGCGGCGGTTCAGGCAGACTGGCGCGTCAGACAAAGGAGGACTGATGACGGACAATCCGGATCAATCGGGCGCCGAGGAGGGTTCCGAAGACTCTTCCCGGCACGTTCTCATCGACCTGAAGGAATTCCGGCAGCAGAAGAGTGCCCCTCCCGTCACCTTTCATCGCCGAGAACTGGACGCGATCCTGCGGCTTTACGGGCGCAAGGTGGCGGACGGCGAATGGCGTGACTACGCCATCGACCACTTGAAGGACAGGGCCGTCTTCTCGGTCTTCCGCCGCGCCAGCGAGGTCCCGCTCTACCGGATCGAGAAGAACCCCAAGCTCGCGCGCAAGCAGGGCGCCTTCTGCGTGATGGCCGCGAGCGGCATGATCCTGAAGCGCGGACACGAGCTCGATCAGGTCCTCAGGGTTTTCGACAGGAACCCCAAGCTCGTCAGCAACTGACGGTCAGCGGCCGAACAGGGTGCCCGGGTAGTTCTCCGGATCCGGGTCGGACGCGGCACCACTGCCGAGTTCGATCTGCATCAGGACGGTGTCGAGCCAGCGGCCGTGCTTGTAGCCGGTCGCCGTCATTCTCCCGCATTCCCTGAACCCCGCCGCCCGGTGGACGGCGATCGACGCCGGATGGGCGCCTCCGATCACCGCCAGCATCTGCCGGAAGCCGAGCGCGACGCAGCGCCGGACGAGTTCGTCGAGCAGCGCGCGCCCGACGCCCTTTCCTCGGGCTTCGGGAAGAAGGTAGATGGAATCCTCGACCAGCCAGCGATAGGCGGGGCGCGTACGGAAGGCGGAAGCGTAGGCAAAGCCGAGCAGTCGGCCCTCCTCGACGGCGACGACGTAGGGATAGCCCTGGCCGGTGATCGCCTCGAACCGGCCCGTCATCTCGGACAGGGAGGGCGGCACCAGTTCGTAGGAGGCGACGCCGTTCTCGACGCTTTCGGCGTAGATTGCGGCAATGGCGGGAAGGTCGTCGGGTCGCGCGTCGCGCAACGTGATCGAAGCGGTCATCTGGATCCCCGTGCGGATTGGCGGGATTTCCGTCTACCGCAATCGAACCGGCCCGGCAAAGTCTCCCGCAGGCAGCACGGGCGCCGGACATGAAAAAGGCGGCCCGAAGGCCGCCTTTCCCGAAGCGGAATCCTGCCTCCTAACGGCGATTGCCAAGGAACTGCAGCAGGAACATGAACAGGTTGATGAAGTCGAGATAGAGCCGGAGCGCGCCCATGATGGCCTTTTGGCCGGCCACGACGTCCGAGTCGCCCTCGTAGTACATCTCCTTGATCTGCTGCGTGTCCCAGGCCGTCAGGCCGGCAAATACAAGGACGCCGATCGCGGAGATCGCGAAGGACAACGCGCTCGACTGCAGGAACATGTTGACCAGCATCGCGATCACGAGGCCGAAGACGCCCATGATCAGGAACGATCCCATGGCCGAAAGGTCGCGCTTCGTGGTGTAGCCGTAGAGCGACAGGGCGCCGAACGAAGCGGCCGTCACGAAGAACGTCTGCGTGATCGAGGCGCCGGTAAAGACCAGGAATATCGACGACAGCGAAAGGCCCATGAGCGCGGCGTAGATGCCGAAGACCGTCTGGGCCTTTGAAACGCTCATGTTCTGGATGCGGAATCCCATCCAGAACACCATGGCCAGCGGCGCGAACATCACCACCCAGCGCAGCGGCGAGCCATAGAGCGCGACGCCGGCGTGCGTCAGCATCATGCCGTTCTGCAGCGTCGCCGCGGCCGACGAGGGATCGTTGGTCACGGTGACCATGATGGTCCCGAGCGCGGCGAAGCCGGTGATCGCCAGCCCGAGAGCCATGAGATTGTAGACCCTGAGCATGTAGGACCGGAGGCCCTCATCGATGACGGCACCGGCCTGCGTGCGCGCCTGTGCGCTGCTGCGAGACTGGTAATTGCGAAGATCAGCCATCTTTTCCTCTTTCAAGCTCCGGTTCGTTCTTAACGGTGTCGGGTTCATCCCAGGCGCCGCTGCGGAGCTCCAGCATGCCTGCCCAGAATATGAGGTTTTGCCGGGCGGTTAGCAAGTCTGGGGCCGGCCCGTCGCGCGGTTTTGTCCCTTCATGACAAAAATTTAATCGCCCCACTAGAGGCTTCGAAGGAAGGGAGCCGCCTTCTGGCCCAGGATGCGCCAGGTCCCCGCCAGCCCCACGCAGACGGTAATGAGGAGCGCGACGATGGCCGTCAGGGCCGCGACGCTCGGCAGGAAGTGGGATGGCAGCTTCATGATCTCCGCGACGACGTACCAGGCGGCAAGCCCGCCGGCGAAAAGCGCGAACGCGGCGGTGGCAAGGCCGAGAATGAGGTATTCGTAGGTGAAGGCGCGGATGAGCATGCGCCGGGTCGCGCCGAGGGTCTTCAGCACGACCGCATCGTGCGTGCGGGCCCGGTTGCCGGCGGCAAGCGCGCCCGAGAGGACGAGCACGGAGGCGACGAGGGCTACGGCCGACGCCGCGCGGATGGCGGTCGCGAGCTGGCCGATCAACTTGTTGACGACGTCGATCGCCTGTTTGACGCTGACGGTGGTGATCGTCGGGAAGCGGCTGGAGACGGCCCGCAATATGCGACCCTCGTCGGCGGTGGTCGCCGCCGGATCCGTGAATGTGGCAAGCCAGGCGTGCGGCGCGCCGGCAAAGGTGCCCGGCGAGAAGATCATGACGAAGTTGATCCCCATCGTTTCCCACTTGACGCGGCGGAAACTGGCGATGGTCGCGGTGATCTTGCGGCCGAGCACGTTGACCGTGATCGTATCGCCGATCTTCAGGCCGAGGTCCCGCGCCTCGTCGTCGGAGAAGGACACCAGCGGCTTGCCGGCATAGTCCTTGCCCCACCATTTGCCTTCGGTGATCTGCGTGTTCTCCGGAGCGGTGGCAGCATAGGTGATGCCGCGGTCGCCGCGCAGCACCCAGCGGCCGCCAGGCGGGATATCCTTCATGGTTGCGACGTCCTTGCCCTTGAGCGCGACGATCCGTCCCCGCAGCATCGGCACGTCGGCGATCTTCGCGGCAGGGTCCTGCCTGCGGAGCAGGTCCTTCAGGGGAGCCATCTCGCTTCCCTGTATATCGACGAAAAAGAAGTTCGGCGCCCTTGCGGGAATGCTGTCGGCCACCTCGCGGCGAAGATTGCCGTCGATGAGCGCGAGGGTGACGAGCAGGGCGAGGCCGAGGCCCAGCGACAGCACGACCGACGGCGTAAGGGCGCCGGGCCTGTGGATGTTGCCGATGGCGAGCCGGAGCGCCGTCGAGCGCACCGGCGGGACGCGCCGGGCGACCCGCTGGATCAGCCAGGAAACCGCGCGCAGTACGGCAAAGGAAAAGGCGATGGCGCCGAGGAAGATCAGGGCGATGTGACGGTCCCGGGCTGTGGCGACGGCGAGCAGCGCAAGGATCAGGATCAGGAGCCCGGTGGCGACGACGAAGCCCCGGCGCGGCCAGGAAGAGAGCTCGAAGCCCTGGTCGCGGAAGAGCGCGGTTGCCGGCACGTCGCGCGTCCGCCCCAGCGGGACGACCGCGAAGGCGAGTGCGGCAAGCAGGCCGAAGACGGCGGCGAGCGCCAGCGGCCCCGCATAGATCGAGGCATGTGCCGCAACCGGCAAGACGCCGCGCAGCAGGCCGATGGCGGCGAACGGCATGGCAAGCCCTGCCAGCAGTCCCGCAGCGATGCCGACCAGTGCGATCAGCGTGATCTGCGTCAGGTAGACCAGGAAGATGAGGGTGCCAGGCGCGCCAAGACACTTGAATGTGGCGATGACGCCGCGCTTTGAATCGAGGAAGGCGCGCACGGCGTTGGCGACGCCGACGCCGCCGACGATCAGCGCCGTAAGGCCGACCAGCGTCAGGAACTGCGAGAACCGGGTGACATTCGCGGTAAGGCCGGGCGCGGCGTTGGCGCTGGTGCGGATGGACCAGCCGGCGCGCGGATGGGTCGCCTTCGCGTCCTCCTCGATCGACTTGAGCCGGGAAGGCGGCACCGGTCCTGCGAGGCGAACCTTGTAGGCGTGCTCGACAAGACTGCCCAGGGTTACCAGCCCGCTGGCCCTGACGGCATCGAGCGAGGTCATCAGGCGGGGCGCGAAGCTGAAACCTTCCGAGGCAAGGTCCGGCTCGTTGTCGATGACGGCGCGGATCTGAACCTTCGTGTGGCCGAGCAGCACCGTCTCGCCGACCTTCAGCGACAGGCGCTGCATCAGCAGGGGGGCGGCCGCGGCGCCGTAGGCACCGTTCCTTTCGCCGTAGAGCGCATCGTAGCCGAGCGAAGGGGTCGTCGCGAAGCGACCATAGAGCGGATAGGAGGAATCCACCGCCTTGACGGCGACCAGCGACTGGTCCGACCCGTCGGGCAGGCGGGCCATCGAGTTCAGCCGCATCGACCGGGAGACCTCGCCGAGCTTGTCGATCCATGCCTTCTCGCCGGCGTCGGCCGGCCGGTTGTTGATCTCGAAGCGGATGTCGCCCGCCAGCAGGGTCTGTCCCTCCGCCGCGATCGAGGAGGTTATCGATCTCGAAAGCGAGTTGACGCCGGCGATCGCCGCGGTGCCGAGGGCAATGCAGGCGATGAAGATGTAGAACCCGGACAGGCCGCCGCGCATTTCGCGCAGCGCGAAGCGCAGGGCGATGCGCCAGTCGTGCGGCACGCGCAGCGACGGGCGCGTCATGCAAGGGCCTGGCTGGGGCTGCGCCCCGCGGGCTCGCCGGGCTCGCCTGCGACAATCCGGCCGGATCGCATGCGGATCTGTCGCGAACAGCGGTCGGCGAGCGCGGCGTCGTGAGTCACCAGCAGCAGCGTCGTGCCGCGCTCGCGCTGCTTGGCAAAGAGCAGGTCGGCGATCTGCCGCCCGGTCTCCGCGTCGAGGTTGCCGGTCGGCTCGTCGGCGATCAGAAGCCGGGGCGAGGCCGCCAGCGCCCGGGCGATGGCCACCCGCTGCTGTTCCCCGCCGGAAAGCTGGCCGGGATAGTGCCCGGTGCGTTCGGAAAGCCCCACCGAGACCAGTTCCTCGCGGGCTCGCTCGAAGGCGTCGGCGGCGCCTGCCAGCTCGAGCGGAACTGCGACGTTCTCGATCGCCGTCATGTTCGGGATGAGGTGGAAGGACTGGAAGACGATGCCGATGGTGCGGCCGCGGAAGGCGGCGATCTCGTCCTCGCCCATGTCGTGCAACGGCGTGCCGGCGACGACGATCTCGCCGCTGTCCAGCCGTTCTAGGCCGGCCAGCACCATGAGCAGCGTCGACTTGCCGGAGCCGGACGGGCCGACGATGCCGACGGCCTCTCCCGCCTCGATCGTCAGGTCTATGCCTTTCAGCACGTGGACCGCGGACGCATCCCGGCCGAGGGTCAGGTCGGCGCGCTTCAGGTCGATGATGGTTTTCGTCACGGGCCTGCGGTCCTATATCCGGTTCGGCGGTCGCCACGACCGGTCAGTCGGGCCGCGCCTCCGGAGATTTAGGTTAGACGAAGATGCGTTTCAAAGTTTCGATTGCCTATTTGTTGTGCCTTCCGTTCCTCGCGGGCGCCATCGTGCTTCTCGCCGCGCTCCATGCGGAAGCACGCAGCATCCGGATTGTCGGTCTCGGAGACAGCCTGATGGCCGGCTACAGGCTGCCGCAGCAGGACGCCTTCCCCGCGCGGCTGCAGGAGGCACTGAAGGCCACGGGCCGCGACGTGGAGATCTCCAACGCCGGCGTTTCCGGCGACACGACCAGCGACGGCCTGGCACGGCTCGGCTGGTCGGTGCCGGACGGAACGGATGCCGTGCTGCTCGAACTCGGGGGAAACGACGCCTTGCGTGGCATCGCGCCGGCGAAGACCCGCGCCAACCTCTCGAGCATCATCGAGCGCCTGAAGGCACGCGGGATAAAGGTGATGCTGATCGGCATCCTCGCACCGCCCAACATGGGCGAGGACTACGGTCGGAAGTTCGACGCGATCTTTCCCGACCTGGCGAAGAAGTACGAGCTCGTCTTCTATCCGTTCTTCCTCGACGGGGTTGCCACGCACGCGGAGCTGCAGCTCTCCGACGGCATGCATCCCAACGCGAAGGGGGTCGCCGTCATGGTCGAGCGGTTTCTTCCGTACGCGGAGCGCCTCGTCGACGGGATCGAGAGCGCCGGCGGGAATTAGTGCATCCATCGTATTTATGGCTTGTATCGCAAGTCGGGCCATGATTCGCTACGGATGACGCATCGATTCGGGGAGCTGGCCCAATGCCAAGACTTTTCACCGCCCTCGAGATTCCGCGTGACGCCGCCATGAGCCTCTCCCTGCTGAGGGGCGGGCTTCCCGGAGCGCGATGGATCGACGTCGACAACTACCACCTGACGCTGCGCTTCATCGGCGACATCGAAGGCCACACGGCAGACGAGGTCGCGAATGCACTCGACAGGGTGCGCCGGCACGAGTTCACTCTTTCGCTGACGGGCGTCGGGTCCTTCGGCTCGAAGAAGCCGCATTCTCTGTGGGCGGGGGTCTCGGCCTCGCCCGACCTGATGGCGCTGCAGGCCGAGATCGCGCGGATCTGCCAGCGGCTCGGGCTGCCGCCGGACCCGCGCAAGTTCACGCCCCACGTGACGATCGCGCGCCTTCGCCAGCCGAAGGCGGACGTCGTGGCCAGCTACCTGGCGGCGCGAGGAAACTTCCAGACCATGCCGTTCCGGGTCGATCGCTTCGTTCTGATGTCCTCGAAGGAATCGGTGGGCGGCGGCCCCTATATCGTAGAGGAGGAGTATCCTCTCGTGGCGGGCCGAGGCACGCTGGCCTCCGGCTCCTTCGCAGCGCGCGAGAGCGGCCAGATTCGCTGAGATCTCCTTTCCCGGAGGCGTGCCGGCCCTATTTCCGGACTGGACCATGGGAAAAGGAGACGAGCATGGCTGCAAACAAACTCGACCGTTCCGGTATCGACGCGCTCGTGGCTTCGCTGGACGGATGGTCCGTCACGGAAGATGGAACGGGCATCGCCAGGACCTTCACCTTTGCCGACTTCAACGAGGCGTTCGGATTCATGACCCGGGCGGCGCTCGTCGCGGAGAAGATGAACCACCACCCGGAGTGGTCCAACGTCTACAAGACCGTCAGGGTGACCCTGAGCACCCACGATGCCGGCGGGATCACGGAACTCGACGGCAAGCTCGCGAGGCAGATGGACAGGATCGCCGGCTAGCCGATCGACCATCCTGCAGGTGCGTCGGGCGCGCGCCGCCGGAACGCGGGGCTGCGTTTGCGCATTGAGGGGGACCACCCCATATCCGCAGCGAGAGAGCCTATCGGGAGTGCAGGAATGGACGACGTCAAGATCGGCGAGATCCTCAGGCCGGGCAGCGAGAGAACGCGGCGTGAGCAGGCCGAGCGAGTGCGTGCGAAATTCTGGCAGACGCTGAAGAAGGCGGCGCGGCAAATTCCGTTCATGGAGGACCTCGTCGCCTCCTACTATTGCGCGCTCGATCCGCGGACGCCTATGCGCGTGCGCGGAATCCTGCTCGCGGCGCTCGCCTACTTCGTGATGCCCTTCGACGTCATTCCGGACTTCATCGCGGTCTTCGGGTTCACCGACGACATCACCGTGCTGGCAGCGGCCATCTCGGCGATACGTGGCCACATCACCGACGCCCACTACGCCGCCGCTCGCGACGCGCTGGCCGACCGGGACGATCTTCGCCGGCCCTGACAGACGCCTCCCGTCGATCAATCGCGCTTTGGTCTTGCGTTCGCGAGGCTTTCGTTCGATAGCCTTCCGGCCTAGGCTCCAGACAACCGAACGAGACGGGTGCCGGGAGGGCATCATGAACACCATGGACAGGATTCCGGCCGAAGGCCGCGCGGGCCGGATCAACCCGGGCGCCGCGCTCGACGTGGAGGCCTTCTCGGGTGTCGCCGTCAACACGACGGCTGCGTCGCGGCGCACTTCCGCGCTTGCCGGACGGCGCACGGTCAAGAAAGCCTGGCAGGCCGCCTGGCTGGTGCGCGCCATCCAGTGCATAGACCTGACGACGCTTTCAGGGGACGACACGGAGGACCGCGTCGCGCGGCTCTGCGCCAAGGCACGCCAGCCCCTGCGCGAGGATATCGTGGAGGCGCTGGGTCTGGCCCCCGGCTCGGTGAGGACCGGTGCCGTCTGCGTCTATCCCGCCATGGTACCGGCCGCCGTCCGGGCGCTCGGAAACACCGGCATTCCCGTGGCCTCGGTGGCTACGGGTTTCCCGGCCGGGCTCACGCCGCTCGAACAGCGGCTGGGGGAGATCCGCCATGCCGTGGAGGCCGGCGCGGCGGAAATCGACATCGTCATTTCGCGCGCCCTCGTCTTCAAGGCCGACTGGCAAGGACTTTACGACGAACTCAGGACGATGCGGGAAGTCTGCGGGCCGGCCCACATGAAGGCGATACTCGCGACCGGGGAACTGGCGACGCTGACGAACGTCTACCGGGCGAGCATGGTGGCGCTGATGGCGGGGGCCGACTTCATAAAGACCTCGACGGGCAAGGAACCCGTCAATGCGACGCTTCCCGTTTCGCTCGTCATGTGCAGGGCGATCCGCGACTACGGCCGCCTGACCGGCCACATTGCCGGCTTCAAGCCGGCCGGCGGACTGCGAACCGCGAAGGACGCGACGGCCTGGCTGATGCTGATGAAGGAAGAACTCGGCCCGCGGTGGACCGAGCCGCATCTTTTCCGCATCGGCGCGAGCTCGCTGCTCGGCGACATCGAGCGCCAGCTCGAGCATCACGTCACCGGCCGCTATTCGGCCGCCAACCGCCATGCCATGGCCTGAGCCGTCATCCGGGGGCAGCGAACGATGAACGTCATTCCAGAGATACTCGAAGACATGAGCTACGGTCCGGCGCCCGAAGACGACGGGATCGTCAGAGACTGGCTCGCCGGCAGCCCGGAGAAGTTCGGGCACTTCGTCGGCGGCAGTTTCACCGGCCAGGAAGGCAAGGTGCGGTTCGACGTCGTGGAACCTGCGACCGGAAAGGTCATCGCAAACCTTCCCGCCGCAGGCAAGGAGACGGTCGACGAAGCCGTGGCTGCCGCGCGGTCCGCGTTCAAGGGGTGGTCGGGCCTTTCCGGCCACGATCGGGCGAAGCACCTCTACGCGCTGGCCCGGGCGGTGCAGAAGCATTCCCGCTTCCTGGCCGTGCTGGAGGCCATCGACAACGGCAAGCCGATCCGCGAGACGCGCGACATCGACATTCCGCTGGTCGCCCGGCACTTCTACCATCACGCCGGCTGGGCCGAACTCGTCGAAACCGAGTTCCCGGGGATGCGGGCAGCCGGGGTCTGCGGCCAGGTCATTCCGTGGAACTTCCCGCTGCTCATGCTGGCATGGAAGATCGCGCCGGCGCTGGCCGCCGGTTGCACGGTCGTGCTCAAGCCGGCCGAGCAGACGCCGCTCTCGGCCATCGCCTTCGCCGAGCTCTGCATGAAGTCCGGTCTGCCGAAGGGCGTGGTGAACATCGTGCAGGGCGAGGGCGAGACGGGTGCGCTGCTGGTCGAGCATCAGGGCGTCGACAAGGTTGCCTTCACCGGCTCGACGGATGTCGGGCGGCTGATCCGCAAGGCCACCGCCGGGCAGGGCAAGAAGCTGTCGCTGGAGCTCGGCGGCAAGTCCCCGTTCATCGTCTTCGAGGATTCCGACGTCGAGGCGGCGGTCGAGGGGGTCGTCGACGCCATCTGGTTCAACCAGGGAGAGGTATGTTGCGCCGGTTCCCGGCTCCTGGTGCAGGAGAGCCTGGCCGGGCGCTTTCATGACCGCCTGCGCGAGCGCATGGCCAATCTTCGGGTCGGTTCGCCTCTCGACAAGGCGATCGACATGGGAGCCATCGTGTCGCGGGAGCAGCTGCAGCGCATCTCGGGGCTGGTCGAGAAGGCGCGCGAGGAGGGAGCGGAACTCTGGCAGGCCCCCTGCAGCCTGCCTGAGGACGGCTTCTTCTATCCGCCGTCCCTGCTGACGGGCGTCGCGCCGGCATCGACGGCGGCGACGGTGGAGATATTCGGTCCGGTACTGGCCTCGATGACCTTCCGGACGCCCGACGAGGCGATCGCGCTCGCCAACAACAGCCGCTACGGCCTTGCTGCTTCGATCTGGTCGGAAAACATCTCGACGGCGCTGCACGTCGCCGAGAAGCTGAAGGCCGGCGTGGTCTGGATCAACTCCACCAACCTCTTCGACGCGGCCGCCCCTTTCGGCGGCTATCGCGAGAGCGGTTACGGCCGGGAGGGCGGCGCGGCCGGCCTGCAGGAGTATCTGGCGGACGTTTCGCTCGACGCCAGGCCGGGCCGCTCGAAGGAGAAGGCCAAGGCCGCGGCCGCGAGGAACGCCGCGCCGGGCATCGAGACGGTCGCTGCAAGCGACGAAGTCGACCGCACCGCGAAGCTCTTCGTCGGCGGCAGGCAGGTGCGGCCCGACAGCGGCTACAGCTATGCGGTCCGGGACCGCAAGGGACGCGTCGTCGGAGAGGCGGGCCTCGGCAACCGCAAGGATGTTCGCAACGCCGTCGAAGCGGCGGCGAAGGCGACGGCATGGGCCGCCATGTCAGGCCATCAACGAGCCCAGATCATCTATTTTCTCGGCGAGAACCTTGCTGCGCGGGCAGAGGAATTCGCCGTGCGAATCGATTTGCAGACCGGCAACGGCCACCGCGCGGCACGCGGCGAGGTCGACGCGGCTGTCCGGCGCCTCTTCCTTTACGCGGCCTGGGCCGACAAGCACGATTCACGGGTCACCTCGACGACGAGCGGCCACACCACACTGGCGATGCACGAGCCCTACGGCGTCGCCGGCGTCCTTGCTCCGTCCGCCGCGCCGCTGCTCGGCAGCCTCGCACTCGTGCTGCCGCTGATGGCGGTCGGGAACCGCGTCGTTCTCGTTCCATCTGGCCCGCATCCGCTCTCGATGACCGACTTCTATCAGGTCGTGGAAACGAGCGACGTCCCGGGCGGGGTGCTGAACATCGTTTCCGGGGAGCGCGCTGCCCTTGCCGCCACGCTCGCCGACCATGACGGGGTGGACCTGCTGTGGGGCGCTGCCGGACCCGACGAGATACGGAGTTGCGAGGAGCGCTCGGCAGGAAACCTCAAGCGTGTCTGGATGGTCGACGAATCGACCTGCGACGTTGCAGGTCCCGAATTCCGGGGGCGTCGACTGCTGGATCGCGGGACGCAGATCAAGACTGTATGGATTCCCTACGGCGTCTGAGCAGTCCGTTTTCGCTCTGCGGTACACATGGCGGGTAAACTGTCGCTTGTGACAGGCAGATATATGAAACGGATCCGCCCTCTGCGCATAATGTGCTGTATCACGAATTCGTGACGTGGTCGTTTCGGAAAGAGCGAATGAGCGAGGAGACCCTTCTTCAGTTCCTGTCCCTGCCGCTCGACGGGTTGTCATGCGAACAACTGTCGATCCAGATGGAAGCCGTCCTCGCTGCGGTGGGCTTCCGGTTCTATGCGCTCGTGCGCATGGCGCGGCCCGACGCGACCGTTTCGGAATATCTGCTGGCCGGGCTGTACGACGATGCCTGGAGAGAGACCTACACAGACAAGAAATACATCGCGATCGACCCCGTGGTGCGCTACGTGCGCAAGAGCCAGGAGCCCTTCCGCTGGCGCGAGGCAGTCGATGAATTCCGCGAAAGCCCCAATTCCGGCAAGATGCAGCGGATGATGCAGGACGCTGCCCGCTACGGCCTCCATGACGGCTACGTCTTTCCGGTCCACGGCGACCGCGGGCTCGTCGGCTACCTCTCGGTCGGCGGGACTCCGGTGGACCTCGAGCCGCTGCAGATCGCGCTGTTCGACGCTCTTGCCAAACGCGTATTCTGGGCAGTCCTGCGCGTCTGCCAGCCGGAGGTGGCGGAAGAGATGACCGCCCCGGTTTCTGTCCGCCTGACAAGGCGCGAGATGGAGGCGCTCGGCCACCTCGTCGACGGTCTGACGTCGAACGAGATAAGCCAGGAGCTCAAGATATCGAGCAACACCGTCGACTGGTACATGAACGGCATCCAGAGCAAGCTCGGCGCAAAGAACCGGCACCATGCCGTGGCCATCGCCTTTCGGCTCGGGCTGATCAATTAGCGGCAAGCGGCGCAGGCCGCTGATTGCACTGCAGCAAAACAGGCGTTATTGAGACGGACCGAGGGTTCTCGCCCCGGGGAGCCGGTGTTTCAGGAGGAGCCTGCCTTGCCAATTTCCAAGATCCTCGTCGCCAACCGGTCCGAAATCGCGATCCGGGTCTTCCGGGCCGCAAACGAACTCGGCATCCGGACGGTGGCGATCTGGGCGGAAGAGGACAAGCTCGCGCTTCACCGGTTCAAGGCCGACGAATCCTACCAGGTCGGCCGCGGCCCGCATCTGGAGCGCGACCTGGGGCCGATCGAGAGCTACCTCTCGATCGACGAGGTCATCCGTGTGGCCAGGCTCTCGGGCGCCGACGCGATCCACCCGGGCTACGGCCTGCTTTCCGAAAGCCCCGAGTTTGCGGAGGCCTGCGCCGAAGCGGGTATCATCTTCATCGGTCCGAAGCCGGAGACCATGCGGCGGCTCGGCAACAAGGTGGCGGCCCGCAACCTCGCAATCGAGATAGGGGTGCCGGTCGTGCCGGCCACCGAACCCTTGCCCGACGACATCGGAGAGGTTGCGAAGATGGCCGGCGAGATCGGTTTCCCGGTCATGCTGAAGGCTTCCTGGGGCGGCGGCGGCCGGGGCATGCGCGCCATACACAGGCCCGAAGACCTTGGCCGCGAGGTCACGGAAGCGCGGCGCGAGGCGCGGGCGGCCTTCGGCAAGGACGAGGTCTACCTGGAAAAGCTGGTCGAGCGGGCGCGTCACGTCGAGGTGCAGGTCCTCGGCGATACCCACGGAAACGTCGTCGACCTCTTCGAGCGCGACTGCTCGATCCAGCGCCGCAACCAGAAGGTCGTCGAACGCGCACCGGCGCCTTATCTCGACGAGGCCCGGCGGCGGGAACTGTGCGGGCATGCGCGCAAGATCGCGGAGGCGACGAGCTATGTCGGCGCGGGAACCGTCGAGTTCCTGATGGACGTCGACAGCGGCAAATTCTACTTCATCGAGGTGAACCCGCGCATCCAGGTCGAGCACACGGTGACCGAGGAGGTGACGGGCATCGACATCGTCAAGGCCCAGATCCACATCCTCGACGGGGAAGCGATCGGCACTCCTGCGTCCGGCGTGCCGGCGCAGGCGGACATCAAGCTTAACGGCCACGCCCTGCAATGCCGGATCACGACCGAGGATCCCGAGCAGAACTTCATTCCGGACTACGGCCGCATAACCGCCTATCGCGGCGCGACCGGCTTCGGCATCCGGCTCGACGGCGGGACTGCCTATTCCGGCGCCGTGATCACCCGCTATTACGATCCCCTTCTCGAGAAGGTGACGGCCTGGGCGCCGTCGCCGGAAGAAGCCATCCGGCGGATGGACCGGGCGCTGCGCGAGTTCCGAATCCGCGGGGTGGCGACCAACCTGACCTTCCTCGAGGCCATCATCTCGCACCCGAAGTTCCGCGACAGTTCCTATACGACGAAGTTCATCGATTCCACGCCGGAACTTTTCGAGCAGGTGAAGCGGCGCGACCGCGCGACGAAGCTGCTCACCTACATCGCCGACGTGACGATCAACGGCCATCCCGAAACCCGGGACCGGCCGCTGCCGACCGGTGACGCCGCCGCCCCGCTGGTGCCGTTCATAGAGGGCGCCGTGCCGGACGGCACCAGGCAGAGGCTCGAGGCGCTCGGGCCGGAGAAATTCGCCGAATGGATGCGCGAGGAAAAGGGCGCGCTCGTCACCGACACGACGATGCGCGACGGCCACCAGTCGCTGCTCGCCACGCGCATGCGCACGCACGACATCGCCCGCATCGCCGGCGTCTACGCGCGGGCGCTCCCGAACCTGTTTTCGCTGGAATGCTGGGGCGGGGCGACCTTCGACGTAGCGATGCGCTTCCTGACCGAGGACCCCTGGGAGCGTCTGGCGCTCGTTCGCGAGGCGGCACCGAACATTCTGCTGCAGATGCTGCTGCGCGGGGCGAACGGCGTCGGCTACAAGAACTATCCCGACAACGTCGTGCGCCATTTCGTCGGCGAGGCTGCCAAAGGCGGCATAGACCTGTTCCGCGTGTTCGACTGCCTCAACTGGGTCGAGAACATGCGTGTCGCGATGGATGCCATTCGGCAGGAGAACAAGCTCTGCGAGGCGACGATCTGCTACACCGGCGACATCCTCAATGCCGCTCGACCGAAATACGACCTGAAGTACTATGTGTCGCTGGCCCGGGAGCTCGAGGAGGCGGGTGCGCACATCCTCGCGGTCAAGGACATGGCGGGCCTCCTGAAGCCCGCCGCCGCAAGGATGCTCTTCAAGGCGCTGCGCGAGGCGAGCGACCTGCCGATCCACTTCCACACGCACGACACGTCGGGCATTTCCGCGGCGACGGTGCTCGCCGCCGTCGATTCGGGCGTCGACGTCGTCGACGCGGCGATGGACGCGCTCTCCGGAAACACTTCGCAGCCATGCCTCGGATCGATCGTCGAGGCGTTGACCGGCACCGAGCGGGATCCTCATCTCGATCCCGAGTGGATCCGCCGGATATCGTTCTACTGGGAGGCGGTCCGCCACCAGTATGCGGCCTTCGAAAGCGACCTGAAGGGACCGGCTTCCGAGGTCTATCTCCACGAGATGCCGGGCGGACAGTTCACCAACCTCAAGGAACAGGCGCGCTCCCTCGGGCTGGAGACGCGGTGGCACAAGGTCGCCAAGGCGTATCACGACGTCAACATGATGTTCGGCGACATCGTCAAGGTGACGCCCTCATCGAAGGTCGTCGGCGACATGGCGCTGATGATGGTGAGCCAGGACCTGACGGTCGCCGACGTCGAGGACCCGGCGAAGGACATGTCGTTTCCCGATTCGGTGGTCTCCATGCTCAAGGGCGATCTCGGGCAGCCGCCGGCCGGCTGGCCGAAACCGCTGCAGAAGAAGGTGCTGAAGGGCGAGCAGCCGTACACCGCGCGCCCGGGCTCCCTGCTCGACGCGGCCGATCTCGCCTCTGAGCGAAAGACGATCGAGGACAAGCTCGAACGCGAGGTGAGCGAACAGGAACTCTCGTCCTATCTCATGTATCCCAAGGTCTTCACGGATTTTGCCCTCGCCAGCGAAACCTACGGACCAGTCAGCGTACTGCCCACGCCGACCTATTTCTACGGACTGCCGGTCGGCGAGGAAATCATCGTCGAGCTGGAACGGGGCAAGACGCTCGTGGTGCGCAACCAGGCCGTCGGCGAGACGAACGAAAAGGGGATGGTCACGGTCTTCTTCGAGCTCAACGGCCAGCCGCGCTCGATCCGCGTGCCCGACCGTTCGCGGGGCGCCGGCGCTGCCGTCCGCCGGAAGGCCGACCCCGGCAACGACCTGCACGTCGGCGCGCCGATGCCCGGCGTCGTCTCGACCGTCGCGGTGTCGGCGGGCCAGTCTGTCAAGACCGGCGACGTGCTGGTCTCGATCGAGGCGATGAAGATGGAGACGGCACTTCACGCCGAGCGCGACGGCAAGGTCGCCGAGGTTCTCGCAAGGGCGGGCGACCAGATCGATGCAAAGGATCTCCTGATCGTCTACGAGGATTGAGGCTGTTCCTGCCAGGCAGCGGCGGCGGTCGCAGCGGCAGGCGCGCGGTCGATCGCGGCGAAGCGCCCTGCCTCTTCCCTGGAAAGGAGAGTTGATGCTCCAGAGCGCCGCACTCGCCCGCCATGCCGCCGCCCGTTTCCCGAGAGGGCGCAGGGCGGTGTCGCTGATGTTCCTCGTCAACGGCTTCACTGTCGGCAGCTGGGCGCCGAAGATCCCGGAGTTCGCCGCCCGGCTTCAACTTTCCGACCTGCATCTCGGGCTGATGATCCTGACCTTCGGCATCGGCTCGCTCGTCGCGATGCCGGTCGTGGGGACGTTCGTCGCCCGCCTCGGCTCGGCCCGCGTGGCCAAGACGGCGGGCGTGCTCGTCGTGCCGGCGCTTCTGGTCCTGACGCTGGCGCCGACGGCGAGCGCCGCCGCGGCAGTCATCTTCTTCGTCGGTGCCGCGGTCGGCGGCATGGACATCGCCATGAACGCCAACGCGATCTTCGTGGAAAGGCGGATGCGGCGCGCGATCATGTCCTCCTGCCACGGGTTCTGGAGCCTCGGCGGCCTTCTCGGAGCGGCGCTCGGTGGAATGCTGATCGCATACGTGGGAATCCTGGGCCACGTGCTCGTCGTCACCATCCTTGGCGCGGCGGGCATGGCAGCAGCCTGGGCGGGGGTGGAGGAGGACGGTCCGCATCCCGGCGAGCCGCGCCATCCGGTCCGCCTGCCGAAGACGCTCGTGCCCTACCTGCTCGGCATCATGGCGCTGTTCTCGATGGTCCCGGAGGGTGCCGTCCTCGACTGGGGCGCTCTCTACATGCGCCGGGAGCTGGATGCGGGCCTTGCCCTGTCGGGTCTGGGCTTCGGGGCATTCTCCGCCGCAATGGCGCTGATGCGCTTCGCCGGGGATCCCATCCGCGACCGGCTCGGTGCGGTGGTCACGATGCGCATCTGCACGCTGTCGGCGCTTGCCGGCATGCTCGCCGCCGGACTGGCGCCGACGCCGGTCGTCGCGATTCTCGGGTTCTCCGTTGCCGGCGTCGGAATATCGAACATGGTTCCGATCGCATTCTCCGCCGCCGGGAACATGCCGGGGCTCGCGCCCGGCATCGCATTGTCGCTGGTAACCTTCATGGGGTATTCCGGCATCCTCTTCGCGCCGTCGGTCATCGGCTTCCTCGCCGAGCACATGAGTTTCCACGTGATCTTCTCGGCCCTGCCGGCGCTTTTCCTGGTCGTTCTGCTGCTATCGGGCCTTGCCCGGCATGCCGACATGGTCCGCGGGCAGGGCGACGGCCTCTAGTGGCCTGACGCAAGCAGGTGGTGCCCATCTGTCAGGATCGCACCACCAGGAGCCGGCTTTCTCCGGTGGGACCGACTGCCCTTCGAACGATCCTCAGTCGAGCGGTGCGGGTTTGCGGATGTGGCGCGTACGAGATGTTTCGAGCCGGATGCGCCGCGCGCTGCGGAACCTTTCCGCCACCGGAGCACTTACGTGGGTGAAGCAAGGGATTGTCGACAGGAGCCGAAATGCCAGCGAAATCGAAGGCGCAGCAGAAGGCGGCCGGGGCGGCACTGGCCGCCAAGCGCGGCGAAACCAGCAAATCCAGCCTGAAAGGCGCCTCTCGCGACATGTTCGATTCGATGAGCGAGCGGCAACTCGAGGAATTCGCCGAGTCAGATCGCAAGAAACTGCCTGACAAGAAGAAGAGCTGAGCCTCGTCGGATATTTCGGCCGGCCTCGCCGGCCGAGAGCCGGCGGATGGCGTGACTCCCCCTCGCAGCGTCGTCCGCCGGCATCCGCCCGACTGCCCTTTCGGAGAAGCGAAATCGCAAGGAAGACAGGAAGGTTCAAGATGGTCGACCGAAAGCCGCCGGAAATCCCCTCGGACGAAGCCGATCGCCGGCAACTTGCCATGGCGAAGGCGGAAGGCGATGCCTACAACAAGTCGCTTCACTACATGGCCGAAGAGGTCGCCGACACGGGTGCGATGAAGGAAGCAGGCGACTACCTGATCGCGATCGCGCAGGAACGGGCGGAGGGAATGTACAGTCTCGAAAGGGAGGGAAAGCTCGCCTGGAGCGAACCCGGCGAAGAGAATTGCCACCTGGAAGTTTCGGTCAGCGACCGCGGCGATCACCGGTTCATTCCGTATCTCGACCTCGAGGCGACTATGATTCCCGAGAGCGGAGATGCGATCGGTCCTTTCACGGTGCCGTTTCTCTGGCACCCCGGCCTCTATCACTATGGCAGGAACGTCGCCGTGCCCGGCGACGGAAAATATACGATCATCATCCGCATAGCCGCGCCGACCTTCATGCGCCACGACGAGAAGAACGGCCGCCGCTACGCCGAAACCGTGGAGGTCACGTTCGAGGACGTGGACGTGAAGACCGGACAGGAGTGAGTTTCCGGAGCTCTCCGGATACAGCCCGCCCGGCCGCGGTATCGCGGCTTTCGTCCCGATGGACTTCGCCGGGGAGTTCTCGTAGAGTAGGCCTGCATCTGGTTTCGGGTTCCGGAGCCATACGGGGTTGCCAGACTGTTCCATACCGCCTCAAGCGGGTTCGTGGGATGGTCTTCGGTGGAGACATCGTCCGGCAATCCGGTTGGCTGGGCGGACGCCGTTTGGATTATCTTCGCGCAGGACGCGAATTGCTTATCTTCCACGCCCAATGGCCCGGGTGTGGATTGGTGGAAGGGGAGTAAGAAGACACGGAGCTTTTCACCGCAATCGGGGAACGTCGCCATGAACAGCTTGGCGAGACATCCCGGCTGCAGTTCCACTGAAGGGCATGCGAATCGCGGCATGACTGCCGCGGCAGGTGCGGACAGGCGGACTCGCCATGCCACGCCTGCGCGGCGATGAAGGCTGATCCGCTCAAGTCGCGAACGCGGCCCTTCGGTTTCACAATTCGGGCCAAGTCATGTCATCCAGAACCCTTCCCCAGCACCTGAGTGCTATCGCGACAGGCTGCGCCACGGGTGTCCTTTCGATAGATCTCAGAGCTCTCAAGTCGAATTACGCGAAGCTCCTTGAGGTTGCCGCACCGGCGGAAGTCGGGGCTGTCGTCAAGGCCGATGCCTACGGGCTTGGCGCCGGCGTCGTTTCGAACGCGCTCCATCAGGCGGGCTGCCGGCACTTCTTCGTCGCGACGTTCGCGGAGGCAAGGCGGCTTCGCGCGCACCTCCCGCCTCACGGCTCGATCTTCGTGCTGAACGGCCTGCTGCCGGGTCAGGAATTCGAGAGTTCGCGGATGGGCATCATTCCTGTCCTCAATTCCCTGAAGCAAGTGCGAAGCTGGGCCAAGATGTGCGTGATATCGCGGGGCCCGCTTCCCGCGGTGATCAATGTCGATACCGGAATGAGCAGCCTCGGCCTGTCCCTGGCCGAGATCGACGAACTGCTGGCGGTTCCAGACCTGCTCCGGAACATTCGTCTTCTCTACCTCATGACCCAGCTGGTGTCTGCCGACGAAACCAACCATGTCGCGAACCGGTTCCAGCGATACAGTTTCAAGGCCGTTGCCCGTCGCTTCCCGCGCGTGCCGCTTTCCATCGCGGACTCGGGCGGGATCTTTCTCGGCCGCGATTTCGTGGGCGATCTGGCGCGGCCCGGCACTGCGCTTTACGGCGGAGTGCCGGCGTATGGCCGGGACTGCGGCCTGCAGGCGGTGGTGCGCCTCGACGTGGCGGTCATCCAGACCCGCAGGATCGTTGCCGGAATGGGCGTCGGTCAGGGCTGGTCGTACAAGGCGAAGGGTCCCATGCGGCTGGCGACGGTCGCGGCTGGCTACGCCGACGGAATTCCCCGCAGCATGGCCGGTTCCGGCGCCTTGTACTTCAACGGCACACGCCTTCCGATCGTCGGACGGATAGCGATGGACAGCACGACGGTCGATGTCACGTCGCTGCCGGAGAAGGACGACCTCAAGGAAGGCGACTATGTCGAAGTCATAGGACCCAACCAGAGCCTCGATGACCTGGCGAGAGACGCCTGGACGGTTCCGTCCGAGATCATGGTCCGGTTCGGACGGCGGTACCGCAAGATCTACCTCAATGGCGCCCCCGCTCACGCGCAAGAGGCCTGCCCGGAAGTTCCGCACGTCTTCTCTTCGACCTTGGCGCAGACGGCCGCCGACCAGCGGAAGCTTCATGAGACACTGGCCGATCAGGCGAGGTAGCCGGGATCGAAGCCGGCCACGGAGACCAGCCTGCTCCAGTCGCGGATATGTATCCAGCCGCTGTCGAGGCTTGCCAGTCCCCGATCCCGCAGGGACCTGAGGACGCGGTTGATGTGGACGACCGACATGCCGAGCGCGTCGGCAAGGTCGTTCTGCGTGAGCGGCAGGGCGCAGCGGTCGTGGAAGGCGACGCCCACCCGGCGGCTGCGCTCGAATATTTCGCAGAACAGGAAGGCGGTCCGCTCGGTCGCCGTGCAGCGGCCAAGTATCGATACCCATGTCTCGTAGATGGCAAGGCGCCGCACGATCTCGCGGTTCAGCATCGCGGCGATGCCGGGTTCCGCCGACGCGCATTCGCGGAGCGACTTGAGCGGCGTGAGCGCCAGCCGGGCGGAAACGGCCGGCGACACCGTCTCACGGGATTCGCGGGCGACGAGGCAGTCCGGCCCGATCAGGTCTCCGGGCAAATAGATCGCCACGATCTGGCGCCGACCATCGGCAAACAGCCGAAATCCCAGGCAGACGCCCTCCTCGACGCGGAAGAGGCCACGCCCCGGCTTCGATATCGTGACGCACTCGGCGCCGCTCAGCCAGTTCTGCGAGGGTGCGGTAGCCGTATCCAGTCCGGCCCGCTCGCGCTTCGTCAATGTCCCGAGAGAATGGAAAATCGTCTGCAGCCCCGGATCGGGCCGCCTCAAAGCGCCTGCGCCGGCATCGACGGGCTCCCGCCCTTCGCTTTTCAGAACCGTTGAATTGTGCATGATCCAGTAATTCGGAGACGCCGAACTTGTTCCTGCGCAAGGCTTCACGAAGCGTGACTTGCCGTCGCAATCCGATGAGATGAATGACCGT
Source organism: uncultured Alphaproteobacteria bacterium (assembly GCA_963760965.1). GTDB lineage: Bacteria > Pseudomonadota > Alphaproteobacteria > Rhizobiales > Rhizobiaceae > Pararhizobium_B. The sequence goes on along the minus strand of CAVXEW010000007.1, from coordinate 582,049 downwards.
ACGCGACGACGGGCGGACGAGCGGCAGATCCTTCAGGATCTGTCGAAGCGGATCGCCAGTCCCCTCGATGTGGCACGCGTCACCAGGATCTCCGTCAGGCTATCGGTCTCGAAGCGCAATTCGGGATGCCGCTCGAGAAGGCTGCGGGAAAGCGCCGAGATCTCCGCGACCGAACTGCAGGCCGCGATGGCGTCTTCGATCGATTTTTCGACCACGTCAGAAAGTCGCAGCAAGCGCGTCGTCTCCATTGTCGTGCAATCCTATTTCCACGGAGCTTCTTCAGCAAGCGTTTTCAGTCGTTTAAGGCCGTACTTCGTGGGGCACTCCCGCTTCGCCCGAGGCCGCGTCCGGTCGCGGCGCGCGGAGGCGGCGTGTCGCCATATCTCCGTCAGAAACATCATAGTTAAATGACGGCAAGCGACGAACATGCTTGGTTGTGCGCAATGGAGGCTCATATGCACGAGACTGTAAGTCAGACGGTGCACGCCCGAGTGCAGTCGTCGAAGATTTCGGCAAGGCCTCTCAATGTCCATGGCTGCGCGCTGGAGATTGCGAGGCTGCACGGCATTCGCGGCAATGGTACCTGGCTCGTCGAGCAGGCGCTGCTGATGGTCGCGTCACGCGCGGGCGTCGGCATGAAGATCGGCGAGGACCCGCCGCCGAGCGTACCGCCGGAGGCGTCGCCGCCGCGACGCGCCGTCAGTTCCGACTGAGTGATATCCGAAAACCGCAACCACCCGAAATCGCTGTGGCCTCAAGGCCGAGCGGTTCCGGGTCTTCACTTCCCGACCGCCAGTTCACTGGCGATCCGGACGACGCCGGTCACGTTTGCCACGCACTCGCAGACGCGCCGTTTCTGCCGCTCGTCCCGAACCTTGCCGGAGAGACGCACGACGCCGCGCATGACTGATGCGCGAACGTCGGTCGCCTCGATGTCGGGCCGTTCACGGAGCAGGGCGCGGATATCCGCCAATATCAGCCCGTCGGGCCTGCGGTAGCCTCTCGGGTGCCTGCCGTGAACGATCTTCGGGAGTTTTTTCGCCGGGCCGGAGGGCGCCCCGTCGGCCGGCCCGGGGCGTTGCGGGAAGGCCGGAGGGGCCGCGGCAGCGTCATCCGGCGACGCGTAGCGCGCGGCGACGATCCACGTCCGCGGGGGCTGCCCCGCCAGGACGGCGGCCTCGGGCCCCGATCTTGCCGTTTCGGCCGAACGGGCGGCCGGGTCCCGGTGCCTGGAGGAATTCGGTTCCCGCACGTTCATGGCGCTCTCCTCCAGCAAGTCGGCGGGTGATCGCAGGTACGGGGCCGAAGTCCCGGCGGATGCGATCGCCGGTCCGATCAATCCTACCGGAGCTCGCCGCTGCGCGCCAGCGCCACGATGCGGTCTGCGATGCGCAGGGAATTGGCGACGATCGTCATCGACGGATTGACGCCGCCGGCTGTCGGGAAGAGCGAACCGTCGCAGACGAAGAGGTTGTCGATGTCCCAGGAACGGCCATTGGCGTCGACGACGCTGGTATCGGGGTTGTCGCCCATCCGGCAGCCGCCCATCAGGTGAGCCGTGCTCGAGGTTCGGAAGAGATTGCCGGCGCCGGCCGCAGTCAGCATCTCGTCCATGAAGTTTTCCGCGTGGGCGACGAGGCGCTTGTCGTTGTCGCACAGCGAGAAGGTGACCTTCGGAACGGGCAGGCCGTTCTCGTCCTTCTCTTCGGAGAGTTCGACCCGGTTCCCGTCTTGCGGCATGGTTTCGCCGACGATCTTCAGGCCTGCCATGTGGTTGTAATGTGCCATCCAATTCCGGAGCTCGGCGCCGAACGGCCCTTCGCTGGTGACAAGCGTCGTCGCGAAATCGGTCGGCAGCGGACCCTGGCTCATGAAGGAGTAGCCGCCGTCGAAATCCTTGCCGCGATCCTCGTAGTTCCAGTGCTCGCAGACGGCGAGCGAGGGGGGGCCCTTGTACCAGCGTATTTCCTCTTCCATGATGCCCCAGGTGGCGTTGTTGGTGTGGGCCATGAGACCCTTGCCGACGAGGCCGGAGGAGTTGGCCAGCCCGTCGGGATGCTGCTCGCAGGCCGAGTTCAGCAGGAGTCGAGGCGTCTCGACCGAATAGCCCGCGACGACGACGTTCCGGGCCTTCTGGAACTGCCAGCGGCCGTTGCGCCTGTAGTGCACGCCGGTGGCCCGTCCGTCCTTTCCGGTCTCTACCCGCCCGACCATGGCGAGGTCGCGGATTTCCGCGCCGGCCCGGAGCGCCCGGGGCACATAGGTCACCAGCATCGACTGCTTGGCGTTGGTCGCGCAGCCGATCTTGCAGAAGCCTCGATAGACGCAGGGATGGGCGGCGCCATGCGGTGCCGAAAGCGAAGCCGTGGGCGTGGGCGACCATCCGACGCCGAGCGCCTCCGCGCCGCGCGCGAGCACCAGCGCGGAGGCCGAAAGTTCGTGCTCGCGGAACGGATACCGGCCGCGCTTCGGGCCCCACGGATATCGGATCGGGCCGGCGATGCTCATGTCGCGTTCCGCCCGGTCGTAGTAGTGCCACATCTCGCGCCAGTCGACCGGCCAGTCGTGGCCGTAGCCGAGCTGCGAGCGCGACTTGAACCACTCCGGCCTGAACCGGAGCGCCACCATCTGGAAATGGACGGTCGATCCGCCGACCGCCTTGCCGGAGTTGTTCGATCCGAATTCGAGCGGGTCGTCGCCGCCGGAAATGCGCTCGTCGAGCCAGTAGAGCTTCTCCTGTTCCCGCTCGTCCGAGGCGAAGTCCTCGAGCGGGCGATAGAAGGCGCCGGCGTCGAAGGCGACGACGGAATGGCCCTCTTCGGCAAGCCTCGCGGCGAGCACGGCGCCGCCGCAGCCGGTGCCGACGATGGCGAAATCGACCGGGTCGTCCAGCGCGTGTTCCCGCATGGGCACCCAGCGTCCCGCGTGGAAGACGTCCGGAGCCCGCCCGTCGCCGGTGCGGGGGGAGAACTCGGCATCGGAAACAATGGCGCTCATGGCAACTGCTCCGCGCGCTGCGGGCGCCGCTCCTCGCGTGCTTCCCATGGGTCGCGCATGTCCGGGCCGAGGCGCAGATAGCCGCGCGGGGCGGCGGGTCCGCCGAAACCGATCTCGTTCCAGGCGAACGGGTGGGCGTAATAGACCTTGACCGCCTGCTTGAGCAGGATGCTGCGAAAGAACTTCTTCGGCGGCAGGTCCTGCCAGTGGTCGCCGCCGGCCTTGCCGGTGTCGATCAGCTCCAGGACCGCGTGGCGTTCCCGCGGAGCGAGCTCGAGGAAGCCGCGGCCGTATCCGGCCTTGGCCTCGGCGTCGATGGCCGAGAGACCCAGCCGCCAGGCTTCCCGCTGGGGAGGCAGGTCGGCGTGGCGCGTGCCGTCGGTGGCGTTGGTGTAGAGCTTCTCGTCAAGAAAGGCCTCGACCGGAATGCGATCGTCCTCGTTGCGCTCGTGCTGCGGCAGGACGGTCTCCATGACGGCGCGCAGGAGCTCATATTCCTCGGGATCGAAGAAGCGCGCCGGAAACTTCCTGGCCAGCCGGTCGCCGACGACGCGGCGTGTGGCGTCGTCGAAGGAGGGCGAGTCCCACTTGTCGAGGACGTCGTAGCCCGGATAGGGCGTTTCGAACTTCTTGAGCCTTTCGCCGTCAGACATCGCTTGCAACCTCCTCGCGGGTCTTCAGGAGTTCGAGGGCGGAGAGGCCCAGCAGGCCCATGCCGAAGAGACTCGGCGGGGCTGCCATGGGCGGGCCCTGGAACAGGTTCTGCGTCCAGTTCGCGAAGCCGCCCATGTTCCGGCTGACGCCGTAGGCATGCAGGCCGGTCCCTGCCACGCCCAGGAACATGGTGGTCCCGAGGAGGGCGCGGGTGCGGTCGACCAGCCGTCGCGAAGGAACGACGCAGCTCGCTGCGACGGCCAATCCGCCGAGGGGCAGGACGGCGACGGGCGCGTACATCAGCTTGTCGTGAAAGGCGCCCCGGAAATGCAGGAAGCCGACCTCGGCGGTCAGGCCGAACAGCCCCAGGGCAGTCACCGCGCCCATGAACCTGCCGACCGGCCGCGCCGCGCGGGACCGACCTGCGGCGCCGGGCACGTCTGCGTGGCGTGCGTCCACCGCCCCGAGTCCGGCAAGCCCTGCGGTGACGAGCGCGGCGGGCGCGCCGAAGGGCGCGCGGTAGAACAGGTTGTTGAAGGACAGGCCGCCCGGGCGGTCGAGGATGTTCTTGACATGGAAGCCGATGCCGAAGAGGCCCGTCACGACGGATCCGCCGAATATCATGCTCTTGACGTGGCTCGCCTTCCGGGAAAAGGCGGTCGCCACGGCAGTGGCCAGCGTGATCGCCGCGGCGACGGGCGCGACATGCATCGCCGGCTTCTTGTAGTTGCCCTTGTAGTGCTCCATCGCGCTGTCTGCCAGCACGCTCGCCGCCAGCAGCGCGGCCCCGCCGGCGGCGAGCTTGCTGGCGCGCGAAGGGGGCGCTCCGCGACCGGTGACGGCGATCCCTGCCGCTCCGCCGAGCATCAGGCCGGCGGCCGTCAGCTTGAGAAGGGTTCCGGCGTCCGTCGGGGGCTGCCTGAGGGCCCGCGCGGGGCGCGCACCATGGCCGAATGCGGTCGATGTCTGTTGGTCTGTTGCCAAGGGGCGCTCCCTCTTCATTCCGAATGACAGGCGACCAACGCTTCGGGTCGCCGGCGGGTTCAACGTCCGGCTGCTTCAGATCGCCGCGGCCTCAATCACGAGACCCGGTAGCGTTCGGCGTCTGCCGTCTTCAGCGCGAGGCCGATCCCCGGCCGAGACCAGTCGGGCGATACGCGGCCGGCCTCCGGATCCGGTGCGCCGTCGAAGACCAGGCGTTCTATGCGGACATGGTCGTGGAACCATTCCATGTGGCGCTGGCGATGTGCCGCGATTGCGCAGGGCAGGTGAAGGGCCGGCGCGCAGTGGCTCGACAGGGGCAGGTTGGCCGCATGGGCCAGAGCGTCCGCGAGCATGTAGCCGGTGTAGCCGAGACAGCGCGTGGCATCCGCCTGAAGCACGTCGACCGCTCCGGCGTCGATCATCCGGCGGAAGTAGAAGTCGTCGTACCCGTATTCGCCGGCGGTGACTTCCATGCCGGCCGGGGCGCGGTCGCGAATCAGGCGGAGGCCCTCGAGATCGTCGGAGGATACGGGTTCCTCGTACCAGATGACGCCTTCCTCGGCGAAGCTGTCGGCGAGCGCCAGCGCCTGCTTGCGGGAATAGGCGCCGTTTGCGTCGACCATGAGTCCGGTGTTCCTTCCGATCGCCGAGCGGGCCAGGCGCACGCGCCCGGGATCGGCCGAGGGGCGGCGGCCCACCTTCAGCTTGACGGAGGCCATGCCCGCTTCCGCCCAGCCGCCGAGCTGCGATTCCAGACGGGCATCGTCATAGGCCGTGAAGCCGCCGCTGCCATAGATTTCGACGCTCTTCCTGCGTGGGCCGAGCAGGCGGGCGGTCGGCTCGTCGAGGAGCTTGCCGACGAGGTCGTGGAGGGCGACGTCGCAGGCCGAGATCGCGCAGGAGGCCAGACCCGGCCGGCCGAGATTGCGGCACGCGGCGAGCATCTCGTACCAGCATTCCCTGAGGGAGAACGCGTCGCGACCCCCGATCGCGCCGGCGAGCTTGCCGGCGATCAGGTCCGCGGCGGCCTTGTGCACGTAGCTGAAGCCGAATCCCGTCCTGCCGCCGGCATCGATCTCGACAGTGACGAGCGTGGTCGAGTCCCATTCGAGCGTTCCGTCGGATTCGGGCTGGTCGGTCGGAATTTCGAAGGCCGCGGCGCGTACCGCCGCGACTTCTGCCTGGGGCCTTGGCATGGCTTGGGCGCCCTCCTAGGCGAGTTCGCGTTCCAGGGTATGCCAGATCATGGCGCCAGCTTCCGGGTCGCCCTGCAGCAGCGCCTTCGTGAAGCTCCTGGCCTGCTTCATGGTGATGTGCGGCGGCAGGGTCGGCATGGTCGGATCGACGCGCGCGTCGATAAGGAAGGGACGGTCCGCCGAGAGCGCCTTGTCCCAGGCCGGGGCGATGTCTTCCGGCCTGTCGACACGGGCGACGCCGAGGCCGAGGTTTTCGGCGAAATCGGCGAACGGGAAATACGGCACCGACTGCGTCTTCTTGACGTCGGGCGAGCCGGCCATGGCGCGCAGTTCCCACGTCACCTGGTTGAGGTCACCGTTGTTGAGCACTGCGATGACGCAGCGGGGATCGGCCCATTGCTTCCAGTACTTGGCGATGGTGATCAGAGCGTTGAGGCCGAGCATCTGCATGGCGCCGTCCCCGACGAAGCCGATCGCGACCCGGTCCGGATAGCAGAACTTGGCTGCCGCGGTGTAGGGGACGCCCGGGCACATGGTGGCGAGGTTGCCCGACAGCGAGGCCTTCATGCCGCGCCGTATCCTGATCGCCCGTGCGAACCAGTTCGCCGAAGTGCCGGAGTTGGCGCTGATGATGGCCCTTTCCGGAAGCCGCGGCGACAGCTCCCAGAAGAGCTTCTCGGGATTGACCGGATCTGCCTCGAGTTCGGCACGCTTTTCGACGTCGCGCCACCACTCGGCAACGTTCTTCTCGATCTTCTCGCGCCAGGACCGGTCGGTCTTGCGCTTCAGGAGCGGCGCAAGTTCCTTCAGCGTCTCGGCGGAATCGCCTTCGAGGTTGACCTCCATCGGATAGCGCATCGAGAGCATCCGCGGGGCGATGTCGATCTGGACGCCGCGGACGGTGCCTTCCTTGGGAAGGAACTCCGAATAGGGAAAGCCGGAGCCGATCATCAGGAGCGTGTCGCACTCCTGCATGAGGTCCCACGAGGGCTTGGTCCCGAGCAGTCCCATCTGGCCGGTGACATAGGGCAGATCGTCCGGCAGGACCGCCTTGCCGAGCAGTGCCTTGGCGACGCCGGCGCCAAGCTTTTCGGCAACCTCCATCACCTCGTCGGCCGCATCGAGCGCACCGGCGCCGACGACGATGCCGACCTTGCTTCCCGCGTTCAGGACATCGGCGGCGCGCTGCAGCGTTTCCTTCCTGGGGACCACGCGCGGCGGCTCGTAGCCTTCGCCGGTGTGAACGGTACCGTGCGCATTCGGCGGTTGCCGGACGGCTTCCTGCTCCTGCACGTCGTTGGGCACGATCATGCAGGTGACAGTGCGCTCGCCTTCGGCGATCCGCATGCCGCGGTCGATCAGATGGCGGGCCTGCGCCGGCGTCATGCAGGTGTGGACGTAGCTGCCGGCGACGTCCTTGAAGAGGTTCTGCAGGTCGACCTCCTGCTGGTAGTGGCCGCCGATCGCGGCACGGGCCTGCTGCCCGACGATGGCGAAGACCGGCTGGTGGTCGAGTCGCGCGTCGTAGAGGCCGTTGAGCAGGTGGATTGCGCCCGGACCCGAGGTCGCGAGGCAGACGCCGACTTCGCCGGTCCACTTGGCGTGGGCGCAGGCCATGAACGCGGCTTCTTCCTCGTGCCTCGTCTGGATGAATTCGATCGGGTCCTTCGTGTCCCGTCCGAGCGCGGCGACCATTCCGCCGATGCCGTCACCGGGGAAACCGTAGATGCGCTTGACGCCCCATTCCTTGAGACGGGCGAGAATGAAATCGGCGACCTTCTCTGACATGGATATCCTCTTTTCTTCTAGGGACAAGGATGAGCGAGCGTCGTCATCAGGGCATTCTCCGCCTGGCGGGAATCCAGCCGGGAGTGCTGGACGACGATCGGCTGGTCGGATTCGATGAGGGATGCGTAGTCGGTGTCGCGGGGGACCGGCTCCGGGTCCTCGAGATCGTTGAAGCGAACATGCTTCGTGCGCCCCGCCGGAACGGTGACGCGGTAGGGGCCGACGGGATCGCGGTCGGAAAAATAGAGCGTGATGGCGACATGCGCGTCGGCATCGCCGGCATTGAGGAGACATGCGGTCTCGTGGCTCAGCATCTGCGGTTCCGGGCCGGTGCTGGAGGGCGGGATGTAGCCCTCGGCGATCGCCCAGCGTGTATGTCCCGGCGCGGCCATCACGACTGCCCTGCGAGCTCGAGCAAGGGAAGGCCTGTCGCTCTGACGGACTTGCGCGGCAGGCCGCAGGGAGAGCCGCCCGTCACCGGCGCGCGGTCGTCCAAAATGGGGGCGACGGTCGTGTTGACGTCTTTGCCTGCCGCTGGCCGCAGGACGAGGGTCCGTTCGGTCGCGCCGCTCTTTCGACGTGTCTGGTCCATGACAAAAACTCCCAAGCTACGTTCCTGCGGGAAGTTCCCGCTGCCTGGCCGTCCAACGGAAGGGCGTTTCAAAGTGTTCCATCCGCTCCTGCGATTGCGGCGGACGCATCGTCGCGCCTGCACAGGAAGCGCTCCCGGAGCCCGTGGCTTCGGCGACCCGGCGGTCGCGGCGCGGCGCTTCGCCGCAGGCAGGCGCCGCCGGGGCTTGCGCGGCGGCGGCGTCAATTCCACTATCCCCGCAGGCGAGGAAACCGGACCGGGGCGACGGAAGACGATGCGATGACGATGGAATTCCACGCGGCACTGCGCGACGGCACCCCGCTCCTGGTGCGCACCGTGCGCCCGTCCGACCGCGAGATGCTGGTGGAGGGATTCGCGCATCTCTCGGAACGCTCGCGCATGTTCCGCTTCATGGCGCCGATCCGGACGCTTACGGAGGAAAGCATCGCGCGCTTCACGGCCGACGGCACTCCGGCGCACTACGCCGTCGGCGCGCTGGACCTTGCCACCGATCCCCCGACCCCCGCCGGCATCGCCCGCTACGAAAAGCTGGACGCGAGCCCGGACGATGCCGAAATGGCGGTGACGATCGTCGACAGCCACCAGCGGCGGGGGCTGGGAACGCTTCTCTTTGCGGCGATCGCGCTCGTGGCGGCCGACGCGGGGGTCAAGGGTTTCATAGCGGTGGTCCACGGCGAGAACCACAGCATGTCACGGCTGATGCGCGACCTCGGCGGCACCGCCGAAGGGGTGCCGGGCATGGGTTACGAATTCCGTATCCCGATCGACCGCGACCCTTCCGTCTATCCCGCCACGAGCGCCGGCGACGCCGTCAGGGCGGCCTACCGGCTGATTTCCAGCCAGGGGGCGGGCTGGTTCGCCTGAGCGCACTCACATCGACAGGGGCAGGGCGGCCAGCGCTTCGTGAAGCCGGTCCATCGTGCGGCGGATGCGCAGGCTGGTCCGCAGTTCGCGGTGTGCGGCAAGCCACATTGGCAGGGAGGGGATTGCCAGTTCCGGCAGTACTTCCTCCAGGGAGGGCGTGAGCGAGGCGAGGTAGCGCGGCCCGAAGCCTATGCCGGCGCCGGCCTTGACGAGTTCCCAGTAGGCGACCTGGTCGTCGGTCCGGAACGCGAAATCGCGGCGGTGGCCCTCGATCCCCATCTCCCGCATGGAGCGGAGGATGAGGTCGTCGCGGTCGTAGCCGACAAGTCGGTGGGCGGCCAGCCCGGCTGAACTCTTCGGGCGGCCATGGCGGTCGAGATATCCGCGGTCGGCGAAGGCCCCCATGGTCATGTCGCAGACCTTTCGGGCGATCACGTCGTTCTGCGTCGGCCGCACCATCCGGACGGCGATGTCCGCGTCACGCGAAAGCAGGTTCTGAACGGCATTGCTGGGCGCGAGCTCGATCTCGATCTGAGGCTCGTCATCCTTGAGGCGTGCAAGGATGGCCGGGAGGTAATAGGTCGCGACGATGTCGCTCGCCGTGATGCGGACAGTGCCTGCGATGGTGTCCGCCCGGCCCGCGGCCTTGAGTGCCAGGCGTTCGGCACCGTTCGACATGACGCGCGCCTCCTCGACGAGCGACAGCCCCGCCTCGGTGAGCCGCATGCCGGACCGGCCGCGCGTGAAGAGCACCAGTCCCGTCGCCGCTTCCAGTTCGTCGATGTGGCGACCGAGTGTCGGCTGGCTGATGGCGAGCGCGGCTGCCGCCGCCGACAGGGTGCCGGCGTCGGCGACCGCGATGAAGCTGCGAACGTGATTCCAATCGAACATGTAAGATACATTCTTGAATATTTAATCTCGAATTATGACCGTATATCATCTGCAAATGAATTGATAGTACGGGTCAGCAAATCGAACAAAGGAGATGACCCATGACAACGATCGCTGTCCTCGGCGCCAGGGGGCGCCTTTCGCACGCCGTCGCAAAGGCGTTCCATGCGGCGGGCTGCAAGGTGGTGGCCGTAAGCCGCAACGGCCGGGTCGAGGGCCTGCCGGACGACGTCGAGCACAGGGCGGCCGACGCCTTGCAGCGCGACGAGCTGATTGCCGCGACGCGGGGAGCCGACATCATCTTCAACGGGCTCAACCCCGTCTACACGCAATGGAAAGAGAAAGTGATGCCGATGGCCGAGAACGTGGTGGCGGCGGCGAAGGCGAACGGCGCCGTGCACCTGTTCGCCGGGAATGTCTACAACTACGGACGCGAGATACCCGAGGTCGCCGACGAGGCGACGCCGTTCTTCCGCTCGACGCGCAAGGGAAGCCTCAGGATCGACATGGAACAACGGTTCGAGCGCGCCGCGCGGGCGGAGGGCGTGCAGACGATCGTGCTGCGCGCCGGCGACTTCTTCGGCACTGAAAAGACGGGCTCGTGGTTCGATCTCGTCGTCGCAAGCAAGCTCGGCAAGGGGGTGGTCACCTATCCCGGTCCGGTGGACCTGCCGCACGCATGGGCCTATCTGCCGGACCTTGCCGACGCATTCGTCGCCCTGGCGGGGCGTCGCGAGGCGCTCGGTCGATTCGAGACCTTCAACTACGCAGGATTTACAATGACGGGGGAAGATCTGATCGGACACGTCGAGGCCGTGCTCGGCCGCAAGGTGAAGCGGGCAGGACTGCCTTGGATCGCGATCCGTGCGGGCGGCATTTTCAACGGCATGTGCCGCGAGATCGCCGAGATGTCCTATCTCTGGTTCACGCCGCACCGGCTGTCGGGCCGGAAACTGGCGGCGAGCGTGGGCGATACGGTGCGGACCCCGCCGCGGGAGGCCGTGCGCGCGGCGCTGGCCGACCTCGGCTTCCTCGAGTCGGGCAAGGGCGGCCGGAACGCCGCCTGAGCCGACCGCACGGCCCGGCCGATCTCGCCGCGGATCCAGGGGTGTTTCATTCCTCCGGTTCTGTCGTGAAGAGCAGGGGGTAGCCCTCTCCCCGTGCGACATCGGTCGCACGGGTCGCCTTCGTCTCCGCGACGTCCTGCGGGTAGACCGAAACCACGCAAACGCCCTTTCGATGGGCGGTGATCATCACGCGACGCGCCTGATCGCCATTCAGCCTGAACTCCGCCTTCAGTACCCTCACGACGAACTCCCGGGGTGTGTAGTCGTCGTTGACCAGGATCACCTTGTGCAGGCGGGGGCGCTGCGTGCGTACCCTGGACTGGATTTCGGGACTCGTGCCGGTTCCGGGCATGGGATGCTTCTCCGCTGGCGGCGCTTCAAGAGCCCGTGACGGGATCGCTTCTTCCTCGACAATCGCATGCCGCGGCGTCGACGTCCATCGGCACCGGCGTCTCAAGGCCACCCAGGTCCTGCGGTGGTCGAACATGCTGGGATTGCGAGCGAATCCGGCGAGAGCGGTGGACGGCCCGGCGTGTTTAACAAATGCAAAAGCGCGGCCGCCGTGAACAGGCTAATGGCACTTCGATGACTAGACCCTTTCGCCAGCCAGGCGCTGCGATCGGTTCGCGGAAGAGGCCGGCCATTGGAAGTTGGATTGCAGAGCCCGTTCATTGCGAAACTCGAGGGGCGCCACGAGATCTCCGCCTCCGTGAAGGAGGGACTTTCCCGCCTTCTCACGCGGGAGAGGGCCCTGGAGGCCGGTCACGACTTCAACCCGGAGGGCGGGCGCACGGGGGCCTGCTCGCTGCTCGTCGAGGGGCTCGCGGCGCGCTACAAGCTGATGTCGAACGGACGCCGGCAGATCACGGCCCTGCATGTTCCGGGCGATTTCATCGATCTCGCCAACGTGCTGCGGGGATCGACGGACTACGGGGTGACGGCTCTCGCCGCGTGCCGGGTCGCGCTCGCCGACCTCGGACTTCTTCAGGACATGTTGACGGACTCGCCGTGGGCTATGCGCCTCTTCTGGATGGACTCGCTCGTGGATGCGGCGATCCAGCAGGAGTGGCTCGTGTCGATGGGCCGCAGATCGGCGCTGCAGCATCTCGCGCACTTCGTCTGCGAATTGTTCCTGCGCCTCAAGGTCGTCGGCCAGACCGTCAACTTCGGCTTTCACCTTCCATTGACGCAGTCAGACGTGGCCGACGTGCTCGGGCTCTCCATGGTGCATGTCAATCGGATGCTGAAGTCGCTGCGAAGCGACGAGGTCATGACCTGGGCCAATCAGCAGGTCACCATCGCCGACTGGGAGCGGCTTTGCGAGATCGCCGAGTTCGACCCCGGCTATCTCGCGTTCCGGAAGGACGTGCTGTAGGCGGTCCGGCCTGCGGGGGCGGTTGACAAGAACGCGCGGCTGCTCCAACTCAAACGGCGTCAGAACATGGCTGCACGCTTCGCCGAGGCTCCGATGTCCGTTTCCTATCTCGCAGAACCCTTCGACCGCAGGAAGTCGGTCGCCGTCGACGTCGGCGGCGTGATCGTCGGCGGCGGAGCGCCCGTGGTGGTGCAGTCGATGACGAACACCGACACGGCGGACGTCGACGGGACCGTTGCGCAGGTGGCCGCGCTGCACGCGGCGGGCTCGGAGCTCGTCCGCATCACGGTCGATCGCGACGAGAGCGCGGCCGCGGTGCCGAGGATCCGCGAGCGGCTCGACCGCCTCGGCATCGACGTGCCGCTCGTCGGCGATTTCCACTATATCGGCCACAAGCTGCTCGCCGAACATCCGGCCTGCGCCGAGGCGCTCGCCAAATACCGGATAAACCCGGGCAATGTCGGCTTCAGGGACAAGCGGGACAAGCAGTTCGCGTCGATCGTCGAACGGGCGATCGAGTACGGAAAGCCGGTGAGGATCGGCGTCAACTGGGGCTCCCTCGACCAGGAACTGCTCACGCGGCTGATGGACGAGAACCAGAACTCCGGGTCGCCGATGACGGCGCGCCAGGTGACGCGCGAGGCCATCGTGCAGTCGGCGCTGCTGTCCGCGGCGCTTGCCGAGGAGATCGGCCTGCCGCGCAACCGGATCATCCTCTCGGCCAAGGTGAGCCAGGTGCAGGACCTGGTCGCCGTCTACACGGAACTCGCCCGCCGCAGCGACCATGCGCTGCATCTCGGGCTTACCGAGGCCGGCATGGGCACGAAGGGCATCGTCGCATCGTCCGCCGCGATGGCAATCGTTCTTCAGCAAGGGGTCGGCGACACGATTCGCATCTCGCTCACCCCGGAGCCGGGCGGGGACCGGACGACGGAGGTCCGGGTTGCCCAGGAACTGCTTCAGGTGATGGGTTTCCGGCAGTTCGTGCCCGTCGTTGCCGCCTGTCCCGGCTGCGGACGGACCACCTCGACCGTCTTCCAGGAACTGGCGCAGACGATCCAGTCGGACATCCGCGCGAACATGCCGCTCTGGCGGGAGAAATATCCGGGCGTGGAGAGCCTCAACGTCGCGGTGATGGGCTGCATCGTCAACGGACCGGGAGAATCGAAACATGCCGACATCGGCATTTCCCTGCCGGGAACGGGCGAGATGCCGGCCGCACCTGTCTTCATAGACGGGAAAAAGGCGGCGACGCTGCGCGGGCCGACCATCGCGGCGGAATTCCAGACCATGGTGTCGGACTACATAGAGCGGCGCTTCGGCGGCGGCAGCTGAGCCTCGCTCAGGCGCTTTCTCTCAATGCCGTCTCCCGGTTCAGCCACCTGGAGACCATTTCGCCGAGCCTGTCGGGTGCGATCGGCTTCGACAGGTAATCGTCCATGCCGGCGGCGAGGCACTTCTCCCTGTCACCCGTGAGCGCGTGGGCCGTGACGCCGATGATCGGTGTGCGGGGCAGGCCTTCGCGCGCCTCGCGCCGCCTGATTTCCGCCGTGGCCTCGTAGCCGTTCATCTCCGGCATCGAGACGTCCATGAGCACGATCTCCGGCGACAGCGCCTGCCAGGTCTCGACGGCCAGCCGGCCGTTGTCGACGATGTGATGGGAGTGGCCGAGATCTGCCAGGCACTGGCCGAAGACGATCTGGTTGACTTCATTGTCCTCGGCGACGAGCACGACCTTGCCGTCAGCCGAGTCCGCCCGGCGGGTTCCCGTGCGCCCCTGCCGGAAATTTCCGACGTTTGCGGAAGCCGCCACCGCTCTTGCCTGCGGCCGGAGCGCGGGGCGCGTCTCGGCGGCCCTTTCCGTCAGCCGCTCCCTCCCCGGCCTTTCCGTCGAAGGGCGGCTTCTGCGTCGCTGCAGGACGGAGGTGATCGTTTCCAGGAGCAGCGACGAGCGGGTCGGCTTGGCCAGGAAGGCGTCGATGCCGAGATCCGGATTGTCGGCGAGCGCATCGATCCGGCCCACCGGCGTCAGGATCATGAGCGCGGTCTCCCTGCGCGGTGCGTGCTCGCGGATCTCGCGGGAGACCTCGGCGCCAGAGCTTTCCTGTGCCTGAAGATCGGCGATGACGAGGTCGACGGGGCTGCCGAGCATGCGGGCCTGGTCGAGGAAGGCGAGCGCAAGAGCACCGCTGCCGACGGCGATGCAGTCGAAGTTCCAGCTGCGGCATTGCTCGGTCAGAATGTCGCGGTTGATCGGGTTGTCGTCGACCACGAGGATACGTGCGCCGTCGAGCGCCACCGGCCGGGCCGCCGGGGCGGAAGCCGTGTCGTCGACCGGCAGGTCGATGGTGAAGGCGAAGGTGGAGCCCCTGCCGGGTTCGCTGGTGACCGCGATCCTGCCACCCATCATTTCGACCAGACGGGCCGCGATGGCGAGGCCGAGTCCGGTCCCCTCGTGCCGGCGCGTCGAGGAACCGTCCACCTGGTTGAACTTCTCGAAGATCGTCTCCAGCCGGTCGGCCGGGATGCCTATGCCCGTATCGGTCACCTCTATCGCGAGACGTGCCCCCGGCTTGCCGTCGACGGCTACCGGCTCGTAGGCGACGGCGACAAGAACATGACCTTCCTCGGTGAATTTCACCGAGTTTCCGACGAGGTTGGTCAGGACCTGTCGGATCCGGCTTCCGTCGCCGATGACCGGCGGCAGGCCCGGCTTGATGCGGACGAACATCTCCAGGTTCTTTTCCGACAGCCGGCCGGCCAACAGTGCCGCCACGTCCTCGATCGTTTCGGTCAGGTCGAAGGGGGCGGGGTGCAGCTCGATCTGCTGCGCCTCGATCTTCGAGAAGTCCAGGATGTCGTTGATGATCGTCAGGAGGGCGTTGCCGGACTTGACGATGACGTCGGCAAAGGTGCGCTGGCGGGCGCTGAGGTCCGTCTTCGAGAGGAGTTCGGCCATGCCGAGGACGCCGTTCATCGGCGTGCGGATCTCGTGGCTCATGTTGGCGAGGAACTCGGACTTGGCGCGATCGGCGCTTTCGGCGTATCGCCTCGCCGCCTCGGCCTCGTCCGAGGCGCGGGCCAGCCGCCGCATCATCCGCCCGATCACGAGGTCGACCGGCACGAAGACGAGCAGCACCAGGGCAACGAGCGCGCCGATGGTCGTCAGGAAGAAATTGCTGATCAGCCGTCCCTGACGCTGCAGCCTCGCCTGCATGTACTGGCGTATGACGATTTGCGCATGTTCGGTCGCGGGATGAAGGATGCTTTCGTACTTCGAATAAAGTTCCCTGGTCGTCCAGTAGAGGTCTGCGGGCGTGCGCACGGCCTCGAGGTTCTTCGGGTCCGCCATTTCCGCGTAGTGGGAGAACGGGTCGGTGTCGGTCAGGTAGCGGGAGGTGCTGACGACGCGCCGCGTCAGGTCGGCCGGCGCGCGGGCCCATAGGCGGCGCAGCCGGGCGAGGTCTCCTGCGGCCCTGCGCGTGCGCTTCAGCATGCCCCTGCGAATGGAAATGATGCGCGGATCGACCGGCATCGCGGCCTTGCGGGCTCGGCGCGCGGCAATCGTGTCGCCTTCGACCTTGACTGTCTCGGTGCGCTCGGATTCCGGCATGCGGCTGGCGATGCGGCGGGCCTGGAGGCCGATCTCCTGCATGCTTCCGTCGACGGTTGCCAGCTGCTCGGCAAGCTGGCCGATCGCCGAGGTCTCGGCATTGTGGCGGTGCTGGCGGAGGTAGAAGCTGGCGCAGAGCACCGCGATGAGCAAGAGCGATATGCCGTAGCCCAGTCGCAGGAGCCAGACGGACGCGCGTCTTTCCCGCCGGCGTTCGCTTGCAGATGAATTCATTTGTAGAAGCGACCCCTCGAACAGGAGCCGACAATGGTTCATCAGGGTAAAGAATTCCTCACCGGCGGTCCGCCGCCGCCGCCGTGCCGGAAGAGATTGCCGTGCCGCTCAGCTGCGGCGGGCGGCGACGAAGCGCGCCGCAGCCTGGAGCGTACGGGCGCGCTCGCCGTAGGGCGAGAGGAAGGCGCTCGCTTCGTCGACGATCTCGTCGAGCCGCTGGCGTGCCCGCTCGACGCCCATCAGTTCGACAAGGGTGCCCTTGCCGCGCTCCGCGTCCTTTCCGGTCGCCTTCCCGAGTTCTGTCGCATCGGCAGTGACGTCGAGCAGGTCGTCGGCGAGCTGGAAAGCGAGCCCCAGAGCGTTCCCGAACCCGGCCAGTCGTGCACGGTCCTCCTCGCCGGCGCCGGCGATCAGCGCGCCGGCCTCGCAGGCGAAGCGGAGAAGCGCTCCGGTCTTCATGCCCTGCAGAAGGCGGATGCCGTCCGCGTCGGGCGCATCCGTCTCCGCCGCGAGGTCGAGGGCCTGCCCGCCGACCATGCCGCCGAGGCCGGCCGCCCGGGCGAGGGAACCGACGAGAGCGATGCGCGTGCCGGCCGGCAGTTCTGTCTCCGGCGCCGCAATGACGTCGAAGGCCATGGCCTGCAGCGCGTCGCCGGCGAGGATGGCGGTCGCCTCGTCGAAAGCGACGTGGACGGTCGGCCGTCCGCGGCGCAGGTCGTCGTCGTCCATGGCAGGCAGATCGTCATGGATGAGGGAATAGCAATGGACGCACTCCAGCGCCGCGCCGACGCGCAAGGCGGCAGCCGGATTGCCTGCGAAGAGGCGGGTGCTTTCGACCACGAGGAAGGGCCGCAGTCGCTTGCCGCCGTTGAGGGCTCCATGCCTGATGGCGGACACCAGCTTCGCGGGCCGGGCGGCTTCTCCCCCACGTACGCGCCCGTCGAGCAGGTCGGAGAGGAAACTCTCGACTTCCTGCGCGACGCTGGACAGGCGGTCGGTGATGTCGGGGCTCTCTTGGCTCATGTCCGGCTTGATGGCACGGCGGAACCCGTGCGGCAACGTGTTTCCTTCCGCCGGCCGGTTGATCTAAACAGTATGTTGCGCACAGAAAGCTGAGAGGACCCGTCCTTGAGATTGACGCGATCGCGCAGGCGAAACCGATCAGGCGCCGGCAGGGTCCTTCGCCGGCTTGTTCTCTGGATGGCGGCGCTGGTCGTGCTGGTCGTCGTCCTGCCCTACGGGCTGGTCCTGGCCTACGCTCCCCCGGGCGTGCACCCGGTTTCCACGCTGATGCTCGCCGACACGCTGGCCGGAAACGACTACAAGCGGCAATGGGTGCCCTTCGACGAGATCGCGCCGGTTCTCGTCGAATCCGTGATGATGTCGGAGGACGGCCGCTTCTGCGAGCACGAGGGGGTCGACTGGAAGGCGCTCGACCACGTCATCAACAAGACGCTCGACGGCGCCACGAGCCGCGGGGCGAGCACGATCCCCATGCAGACGGTCAAGAACCTCTTCCTCTGGCCGAGCCATTCCTACGTCCGGAAGGGACTCGAGATCCCGCTGGCGCTCTACGCCGACCGCGTCTGGTCGAAAAAGCGCATCATGGAACTCTATCTCAACGTGGCCGAATGGGCGCCCGGCATCTACGGCGTCGGTGCGGCGGCTCAATATCTCTACGGCACGAGCGCCGGAAAGGTGGGGCCGCGACAGGCGGCCCTCCTCGCCGTGACCCTCCCCGATCCAGAGGATCGCAATCCGAGCGCGCCGTCGCGCGAACTGAAGAAGCTGGCGCGGACCATCGAGGCGCGCGCGCGCCAGTCCGGCGCCTACGTCAAGTGTCTCTATCCGGGAAACGAATGATCCGGCCGGAGCGCGGCCGGGCGGGCGACAAGAGGAGATCCGATCGATGGGCGAAATGACCCTCTACATCACGAACAAGAACTATTCGTCCTGGTCGCTGCGCGCCTGGCTGGCGATGAAGGTGAAGGAGATACCATTCGAGGAAGTGCTGATCCCGCTCGACGACGCGGCCGGAAACCCCAAATTCCGGAAGGTGTCACCGACGGGAAAGATGCCCGTCCTCAAGCACAGGGAACTGTTCGTCTGGGAGACGCTGGCAATCCTCGAACACCTGGCCGACTTCTTCCCCGAGATGCGGTTCTGGCCGGAAGACATGGAAGAGCGCGCGCTCGCTCGGGCGGTCTCGACCGAGATGGCGACCGGCTTCAGAGCGCTGCGCGACATCTGTCCGGTCAACATGCGACGAGCGCCGCGCCGCATCGAGATCAACGCCGGCGTCGCGGCTGACATAGCGCGGATCGAGGCCCTGTGGCGCTCGCTCTTGCGGAAGTCCGGCGGACCGTTCCTGTTCGGCCCGGTGTTCGGTGCGGCGGATGCCATGTACGCGCCGGTCGTCAACCGCTTCGAAGTCTATCAGCTGACCGATGATTCCGACGCCCTGACCTACATGGAAGGGATCAAGGCACTGCCGGCGTGGAAGGAATGGGAGGCGGCAGCCAGGGAAGAGCCCTGGACCGTGCCGAACGAGGAAGTCTGAGACCGCTTGGGACAGCCGGCGACGAGGCGCAGAAAAAAATATCTCGGGATGCTGGCCAATGCGGCCTCTGCGATGTATAAGCCGCCCCAATTTCCGAAATCGGCGCGTGTCCGTTTCGGCCGATCAGGCCGGCGCACGTGTCCTGCCCGTAAGTGGAGTTGTATCATGGCTGTACCGAAGCGAAAGACGAGCCCTTCCAAGCGCGGCATGCGCCGCTCGGCCGACGCACTCAAGTCGCCGTCCTATGTCGAGGACAAGGACTCCGGCGAGCTGCGGCGCCCGCACCACATCGACCTCAAGTCGGGCATGTATCGCGGCCGCCAGGTTCTTACCCCGAAGGAATCCGCGTAAGCGGCCAGGCCTACCCCGGCAGCAGCCTTGATCGAGGCCGGCACTCGTGCCGGCCTCTCGGCTTTGATGGAGTTCGTCGTTCAGCCGGCATCCGGAGTGAAGCCGGCGGCCTCGATGCCCGCGATCGCACAGGTCTCGTCGTTGTCGGACGTGTCCCCCGAGATTCCTACCGCTCCCAGCACTTCGCCATTGCTCCTGCGGACGATGACGCCGCCCGGCACCGGCACGATGCGCCCGCCGGACACTCCGGAAAGTCCCTCCAGGAAATGCGCGCGTGCCTCCGCCTGATCGTGAAGCCACCGGGATCCGGTGCCGACCGCGAGCGATCCGTAAGCCTTTCCTGACGCAATCTCGAAACGCAGCATCGAGGCTCCGTCCTGGCGCTGGAACGCCTTGACATGCCCGCCTGCATCCAGCACCACGACTGCGAGCGGCTTCAGGCCCAGTTCCTTGCCTCTTGCCAGCGCGGCGCCGATCATTCTGTTGGCTTTCGTCAGCGTGATTGCGGCCATCGTTGGTCTCCTTTCGAATAGCATCCGATCTTCTCGTAGGGCCGCAGCAAGAGAAAGTCACCTTTCCGGCCCGTTCGTGCCCGTACAAAGAGTTTTTCCCGGTCAGGAGCACACATGCGTCGTTTCGATCTTCCCGGACGTTCCCCTGTCATGGCCGCCAACGGCATGGCCGCCACCTCGCATCCCCTGGCGAGCGCCACGGCGCTGGCTGTGTTGCGCGAGGGCGGCAACGCCGTCGACGCGGCGGTCGCCGCGGTGCTGACCCTTGCCGTGGTCGAGCCGCACATGACCGGGCTTGGCGGCGACTGCTTCGCCATCGTGGCCGATCCCGACGGCGCCGTACATGGCTTGAACGGCTCCGGACGGGCAGCCGTGAAGGCTGAGCTCGGGTGGTATCTGGACAACGGCTTCCGGGAGATGCCGAAGCATTCCGCGCACGCGATAACCGTGCCGGGCGCGGTGAAGGCCTGGGAGACCCTGCATGGACGCTTCGGCTCGCTGCCGTTCGGCCGGCTTTTCGCCGATGCCATCGGATATGCGGAAGAGGGCTTTGCCGTGGCGCCGCGGGTTGCGAGCGACTGGGCGGAGGAGGTCGCGACGCTCTGCCGGGACGACGGGGCGCGCCGGCACTTTCTCCCGCGGGGCGAGGCACCGGCCGCCGGCGAACGGATAAGCCTGCCGGCGCTCGGCGCCACGTTGCGTTCCGTCGCCAGAGGCGGGGCGAAGGCCTTCTACGAGGGTCCGATAGCCGCCGAGATCGCCGATACGGTGCGCGGCCAGGGCGGCTTCCTGAGCGAGGAGGATCTCGCTTCCGTGTCCGCCGACTGGGTCACGCCGCTCGGCGCCGACTACAGCGGGCATCGCGTGCTCGAACTGCCGCCGAGCGGATCTGGCATGGTGGCTCTGATCCTGTTTCACCTCCTCGACATCCTGGAGACCCGGAAGATGCCGCCCGACGGTACCCGGCGCTATCATCATGAAATCGAGGCGGCCCGGTTGGCCTACGCGGTGCGGGACGCGATGCTGGCGGATCCGGAGCACATGACAGTCAGTCCCGAGGAACTGGCGGGCCGCGCCTTCGCCGAGAAGCTTGCCGGCCAGATCGACGCGTCGCGCCGCAACGCGACCATCCGGCTGCCGCAGCTGCCGCAATCCGACACCGTCTATCTGACGGTGGCCGACCGCGACGGACGTGTCGTGTCCCTCATCAACTCGATCTACGGTTCCTTCGGCTCGCAGATCGCGACGCCCCGCTCGGGTGTCCTGCTGCAGAACCGGGGTGCCTGCTTCCGTGTGGAGGAGGGGCATCCGAATGCGATCGGTCCGGGCAAGCGGCCCTTGCACACGATCATACCCGCCATGGCCCTTCGAGATGGCCTGCCGGCGGTATCGTTCGGCGTCATGGGCGGGGCCTACCAGCCGATGGGCCACGCGCACGTCTTCTCCAACCTCGTCGACCACGGCATGGATCCGCAGGAGGCGATCGATCACGGCCGCATCTTCTGGGACGGCGACGGCGTGCTCGGACTCGAGGCCGGGATCGGTCGCGACGTCGCCGACGGGCTCGCGGCCATGGGCCACGCCGTCCGGCCCGCGGACGGACCCTGGGGCGGCGGCCAGATGATCGTCATCGACCGGGAGCGTGGCTGCTACATCGCCGGATCGGACCCGCGCAAGGACGGGCAGGCTGCGGGGTTCTGAGGGGCGGGCCGTCTCCGGTCAGCGGCCGAAGGAATCGAGTTTCGTCTGGAGTGCCCGGAGCTGGTCCTTCAGTTCGTCCAGGTCCTTTGCGTCGGCCGGCTTCTTTTCCTCTCCGCCCGCCGCGGTCCCGCCGGACGCCATCCCGAACGGAGAGAACATCTTCATCGCCTGCTGGAAGATCTCGGTGTTGCGGCGCACCTGATCCTCTGCCATCTGCATGGGGATCTGCATGTTGCGGGCCACGGGGTTGTTTCCGAAGGCCTTGGCGAGCTGCTCGCGCATCTGCTCCTGCTGAGCCGAGAAGGCGGCCATCGACTGTTCGAGATAACTCGGCAGCACCATCTGCATCTGGTCGCCGTAGTAGGAGATAAGCTGGCGCAGAAAGGAAATCGGAAGCAGTGTGTTTCCCGTCTTCGATTCCTGCTCGAAGATGATCTGGGTGAGCACGGAGTGCGTGATGTCCTCCCCGGACTTCGCATCCTGTACGGAGAAGTCCTCGCCCTTCTTCACCATGACGGCGAGGTCGTCGAGGGTGACGTAGCTGCTCGTCCCGGTGTTGTAGAGTCTCCGGTTGGCGTATTTCTTGATGACTGTCGGTCCTTCGTTCTTCGCCATTCCTTGCCTCCGTTCAGTGTCGAGCGCTGCTCCCGGACAGAGACCTTAGGCGAAAAGGCGTTTGCATGACAATTGCTTTTGTGCGTTGCGGCGAACCCTCCTTTTTGCGCAACATGGCGCGTCACGCTGCCCTGCAGCACGAGCGCCCGGCTTCGCGGTGCGAGAGACGTTTGACTCCCGGCCCCGGCTGCGCCAGTTTCAGGACAATTTCCAGCTTCAACGTCAACAACGATCGGAAAAGCCATGTCAACGCCATCTGTCGTCATCGCCAGCGCAGCCCGCACCGCAGTCGGCTCGTTCAACGGCGCGTTCGCCAATGTTCCGGCCCATGACCTCGGCGCCACCGCGATCACGGAATCGCTGGCTCGTGCCCAGGTCGACCCGGGCGAGGTCGACGAGGTGATCATGGGGCAGATCCTCACGGCGGGCCAGGGCCAGAACCCGGCTCGACAGGCCGCCATCTCCGCCGGCATTCCGAAGGAGAAGACTGCCTGGGGCCTCAACCAGCTTTGCGGCTCCGGCCTGAGGGCCGTGGCCATCGGAATGCAGCAGATCGCAACCGGCGACGCCGACATCATCGTCGCCGGCGGGCAGGAGTTGATGTCGATGGCTCCGCATTGCGCCCACCTGCGGAGCGGAGTGAAGATGGGCGACTTCAAGATGGTCGACACGATGATAAAGGACGGCCTGTGGGATGCCTTCAACGGCTACCACATGGGCAACACGGCGGAGAATGTCGCGCGCCAGTGGCAATTGACGCGCGACGAGCAGGACGCATTCGCCGTCGCATCCCAGAACAAGGCCGAGGCGGCGCAGAAGGACGGTCGCTTCAAGGACGAGATCGTGCCGTTCACGATCAAGACTCGCAAGGGCGACGTGACGGTGGACGCTGACGAGTACATCCGCCACGGCGCGACGATCGACGCGATGGCCAAGCTCAGGCCTGCCTTCGACAAGGAAGGCACGGTGACGGCCGGAAACGCCTCCGGCATCAACGACGGCGCCGCGGTCGCCGTGCTGATGAGCGAGGCGGAGGCCGGCAGGCGCGGCATCACGCCGATGGCGCGCATCGTCTCCTGGGCGACGGCAGGCGTCGATCCGCAGATCATGGGAACGGGACCGATCCCGGCTTCGCGCAAGGCGCTTGAGAAGGCCGGCTGGGCGGTCGGCGACGTGGATCTGGTCGAGGCCAACGAGGCGTTCGCCGCCCAGGCCTGCGCCGTGAACAAGGAACTCGGCTGGGATCCGGCAATCGTCAACGTCAATGGCGGCGCCATCGCCATCGGCCATCCGATCGGCGCCTCGGGGGCCCGCATTCTCAATACGCTGCTGTTCGAGATGCGCCGCCGCAACGCCAGGAAGGGGCTCGCCACGCTCTGCATCGGCGGCGGCATGGGCGTCGCGATGTGCGTCGAGCGCCTGTAGTCTGCTCAAGGCGGGATTTTTTCGCGGCGCGGCCTACCAACCGCGCCGTTTTCATATCAAGCTGGGCCCATAGAGAAAGGGAGGAAGTCTCATGGCAAGGGTTGCACTCGTCACCGGCGGATCACGAGGCATCGGCGCGTCGATTTCGGTCGGGCTCAAGGAGGCCGGCTACAAGGTTGCGGCGACCTATGCCGGCAACGACGAAAAGGCGAATGCCTTCAGGCAGGAGACCGGAATTCCGGTCTTCAAGTGGGACGTTGGCGACTACGAGGCCTGCAAGGAGGGCATCGGACGGATAGAGTCCGAACTCGGACCGGTGGAGGTTCTGGTCAACAATGCCGGCATCACGAGGGACGCCATGTTCCACAAGATGACGCCCGACCAGTGGAAAGCGGTTATCGACACCAACCTCACCGGCCTATTCAACATGACGCATTGCGTCTGGGGCGGCATGCGCGACCGCGGCTTCGGACGGGTTGTCAACATTTCGTCGATCAACGGCCAGAAGGGGCAGATGGGCCAGGCGAACTATTCGGCGGCCAAGGCCGGCGACATCGGCTTCACGAAGGCTCTGGCCCAGGAGGGCGCGGCCAAGGGGATAACCGTCAACGCCGTTTGCCCTGGCTATATCGGCACCGAGATGGTCCGGGCGGTGCCGCAGGAGGTTCTCGAAAAGCGCATCCTGCCGCTGATCCCGGTCGGCCGGCTTGGCGAGCCGGAGGAGATCGCGCGTTGCGTCGTCTTCCTCGCTTCGGACGATGCCGGCTTCATTACCGGCTCCACGCTTTCGGCGAATGGCGGACAGTATCTCGCCTGATCCCGGAACCGCGCAGGTCGGCGGACTCGCCATGCGTGTGTGTCGCGGAAGGCGGCTCGTGCCGCGGTCCGCGGCGCTCGCAAGGCATCGTGCCGCCCCGCAGCGGCCACATGGACTTCGCGCGGAGCGTGCGGTGGCACGGCAGCGGCGGCTTCCCGACAGCAGGGGCACGGGGGCGCGCGCGGTTGCCCCGGCCCCGGCCGGACCGCGCTTCGCTTCTCTCCAGGGATCGCCCGAGCGGCGGGCCGCGGCTGGCCGGCAGGCGCGGGCGGTCCGAATTCCCGAGGGGATTCCAGGATGTTGTCTGAATTGATCGTCGCATCTGCGGAATCCTCTTGCCACAACCTGGCGGCGGCAAGGCGCATGAAAGTCGCGATTCGGGCCGGGATTCAGGATGTGGTGTCCAGGCGGGTGCCGGAGCGAAGATATAGCGGTGAACAAACCCTGAATCAGCTTGTGTCAGCGATTCGTCTCCGATTCGTTCCGGGCCTGTTCCGGTCGATGTCGACGGGGTGGATTTTCGACTCGCTTGGGCCCATATGCCGGGTCAGGGACGCTTCGCCTGCCGGGTGCCCGAAACCACAGATTGTTGCCTGATGCTTCATTCGAATCCCGCTCAAGGCGGCCCCATGATCCTGAGCGGCCGCGGTGTGACCGCGGTGCTCGGACCAACCAATACCGGCAAGACGCACTATGCGATCGAGCGGATGATCGCGCACCGGTCTGGCGTCATAGGTCTTCCCCTCAGGCTTCTCGCGCGCGAGGTCTACCACCGCGTGGCGGCGCGCGTCGGCGCCGGCAACGTATCGCTGGTAACGGGAGAGGAGAAGATCTCTCCGCCGGGTGCTCGCTTCGCCGTCTGCACGGTGGAGGCGATGCCGCGCGAGACGAGCGCCGCCTTCGTGGCGATCGACGAGGTGCAGCTTGCGGCGGATCTCGAGCGCGGCCACATCTTCACCGACCGGATATTGCACCTGCGGGGCCGCGAGGAGACGCTCCTGCTCGGCGCCGGAACGATGCGCGGCATTCTCGAGGCGCTGTTGCCCGGGCTCGCAGTCGTCGGCCGGCCGCGCCTTTCCCAGCTTCTCTATGCGGGTTCGAAGAAGATCACGCGGCTGCCGCGGCGCACGGCGATCGTCGCATTTTCCGCCGACGAGGTCTACGCGATCGCCGAGTTGGTGCGGCGGCAGCGCGGCGGCGCGGCGGTGGTGATGGGCGCGCTCAGCCCGCGCACGCGCAATGCGCAGGTAGCCCTCTACCAGTCCGGAGACGTCGAGTATCTCGTGGCGACCGACGCGATCGGGATGGGGCTCAACCTCGACGTGGACCATGTCGCCTTCGCGCAGGACCGAAAGTTCGACGGCTACCAGTTCCGTCCGCTCAATCCGGCCGAACTGGGACAGATCGCGGGCCGCGCCGGCCGCCACGTCAATGACGGGACGTTCGGAGTGACCGGACGCACCGACCCGCTCGGCGAGGAGATCGTCGAACGCATAGAATCACACGAGTTCGAGCCGGTGAAGGTCCTGCAGTGGCGCAGCAAGGAGATGGATTTCTCCAGCCTGGCGTCCCTGCGCAACAGCCTCGATGCCCCACCTCCCGTCGGCGGACTGACGCGCGCGCTTCCGGCGGTCGACCAGCAGGCGCTCGAGCACCTTGCGCGCTTTCCGGACGTGGCCGACCTCGCCTCCTCCCCGTCGCGCATCGAAACGCTCTGGGAAACCTGCGCGCTGCCGGACTATCGCCGCATAACGCCGGCCCAGCACGCCGAGCTGATCGGAACCATATTCACGGACCTGATTCGCGCCGGAAACGTGAACGAGGACTTCCTGGCTGCGCAGGTGCGGCGGGCCGACCGAACCGAGGGCGATATCGAGACGCTATCGGGCAGGATTGCGCAGATACGGACTTGGACATACGTTTCCCACCGCCCCGGCTGGCTTGCCGATCCGGAACACTGGCAGGAAAAGACCCGGGAAATCGAGGATCGACTGTCGGACGCCCTGCATGAAAGGTTGACGAAACGCTTCGTTGACCGCAGGACTTCCCTGCTCATGAAGCGCTTGAGAGAGAACGCAATGCTCGAAGCTGAAATCAGTGTTGACGGCGACGTCTATGTCGAAGGGCACCATGTCGGCCAGTTGGCCGGCTTCCGCTTCGTGCCGGACCAGAATGCGGAAGGACCCGATGCAAAGGCCGTGCTTGCGGCCGCCCAGAAGGCCCTTGCACTCGAATACGAGGCGCGCGCGGCCCGGCTCCATGCCAGCGGCAACGGCGATTTCGCTCTCGGTTCGGACGGCATCGTGCGCTGGCTCGGGGACCCGGTCGGGAAGCTGGCGGCTTCCGACAGCGTCATGCGGCCACGCATCATCCTGCTCGCCGACAATGACCTCGCGGGCGCGGCCCGCGACTTCGTGGCGGCGCGCGTCGAGCGCTTCGTGAACCATCAGATCGCCAGCGTGCTCAAGCCGCTCGACGACCTTTCGCGAGCGGAAGACCTGGAGGGCCTGGCAAAGGGCCTTGCCTTCCAGCTCGTGGAGAATCTCGGTGTTCTCTTCCGGCGCGACGTGGCCGAGGACGTCAAGGCACTCGACCAGGAAGCGCGCGGCTCGCTGCGTCGGTACGGCGTGCGTTTCGGCGCATACCACATCTTCATGCCGGCGCTTCTGAAGCCGGCGCCTGCCGAGCTGATCACGATGCTTTGGGCCTTGAAGAACGACGGCTTCGACAGGCCGGGCTATGGCGACCTGATCGCGATGCTCGCGGCCGGGCGGACGTCGATCGTCACCGACCCGGCGTTCGAGCGCAGCTTCTACAAGCTCGCAGGCTTCCGTTTCCTCGGAAAGCGCGCCGTCCGCATCGACATCCTGGAGAGACTCTCGGACCTGATCCGCCCGGCGCTGCAATGGACACCCGGCAAGGCGCCACGCCCCGAGGGCGGCTATGACGGCCGGCGCTTCACCACGACACCGGCGATGCTCTCCATACTCGGCGCCACTCAGGACGACATAGAGGAGATACTCAAGGGACTCGGTTACCGTGCCGACGTGGTTCCGCCGGAAGAGGCGGCAGCGCACGTCGCTTCAATGGACCGGGCCGGTCCGGCGAAAGACGATGCCGCATCCGTCGCGGGGCCGGTCGTCGAGAAGAAGAACAGGGAAAGGGCGCTTCCGGCAGGTGAGGCAGTCGCCGCGCCGGCCGAAGCCTCGGCTCCTGTCGAGGCGGCTCCTGTCGAGGCGGCCCTTGCCGGGGCGGTGCCGGCGGAAGCTTCGCAAGCCGCCGGAGTTCCAGCCGAAACGGGTGCGGGCGGCGATGCGACCGAGACCGCCGGCGATGCGAGCGAGACGGCAGGCGATGCGACGCGGACTGGCGAAAAAGTGACGGTGGCCGCAGGAGACGCTGAGGGGGCTGGCGAAGGCGCGGCTGCGCAGGAGGAAGCCCCGAAGCCGGTCCTGCTCTGGCGACCGCTGGGCCGAAACGAGCACGGGCGCGGCGGCAATCGCGGTCGCCCCGCCGGGGGCGAAGGCCGCGAGCGCCCGCATGGAAAGCCGGGCTTCAAGAACAAGGGCAGCAAGCCCGGGGGACGCCCCTCGCGCGAAAACAAGCACGACGGGCAGCAGCGGCGCGGCGATGGCGGCAAGGCCGGGCGTCCGCCGAGGAAGGACAAGCCGATCGACCCCGATTCGCCCTTTGCCAAGCTCGCGGCCCTGAAGGAGCAGATGAAGAAATGAGGGGGGTGCGCGTGCCGTGACCGGAGCCGGCCAGCGCATCGACAAGTGGCTTTTCTTCGCGCGCGTCACCAAGTCGCGCTCGCTTGCGGCGAGACTGGCGCAGGCAGGACGGGTACGCGTAAACGGCGACAAGATCACCCAGGCCAGCCATGTCGTGAAGGTCGGCGACACCCTCACGGTTACCCTGGACCGGCAGGTGCGCGTTCTCGAGATCCTCGCCCCCGGCGAGAGGCGGGGGCCGCACCCGGAGGCGCGGCTGCTTTACGAGGACCGGACTCCGCCGCCCGTCCCGAAGGCAGAGCGCCTGGCGTCGGCGTTGCCGCCCTTGCGCGAGGCAGGCGCAGGCCGGCCGACGAAACGCGAACGCCGCCAGCTCGACCGCGCAAGGGAGGAGGCCGGCGAGCGAGGCAAGAACTGAGGAAGCGTCGCCGCGCGCCTCGCCGAAGCGTTCTGCCTCCTGCGGAAATCTATTTCTCCAAGGCGCCGGAGGGAGAAGGCTTCGGCCTTGCCATCGGCAGGCAAACTCGCTACCTCACCGCCGAATGCACAGATTGTTCCGCTGGAGTACCTCATGACGTATATCGTCACCGACAACTGCATCCGCTGCAAATACATGGATTGCGTCGAGGTGTGTCCGGTCGACTGCTTCTATGAGGGCGAGAACATGCTCGTCATCCATCCGGACGAATGCATCGATTGCGGCGTGTGCGAGCCGGAATGCCCCGCGGAGGCGATCAAGCCGGATACCGAGCCCGGGCTCGACAGGTGGCTGCAGATCAACACGGAATATGCCGAGAAATGGCCGAACATCACGGTCAAGCGCGACCCTCCGGCGGATGCCAAGGACTATGACGGCGTTGAGGAAAAGTACGAGAAGTTCTTCTCGGCCGATCCCGGGGAGGGCGATTGAGAACAGGTGGCTTCGGACGCCCTGCGACATTTTGTTCCATCCGGCAGAGGGTTCGGGAGCGGATTATTTCGCCGGACGGCCTTGTTCGGAACGCTTCGGCCAGCTGGCCGCGGCTACATGCAAATTATTGATTTATTCCGTTTTTTATGATAGGTTAACGACACTGTCCTGAAGCGCACCTCACGAATGGTGCGCGCGAACATCACGAAAGCCAATCCGGTCCTTGCAAACGCGGCACATTCATCAGGGAAGCGGCGATCGGCTGCTTCAGCGCTTTGTTCCCGCGCGAACCGGTTTTCGGGATCCCTCGTGAACAGGAACCTCTTTTCGGATCGATTGCCCGAGGGCGATCTGCCGTATTTCTTGCGGGCCTTACGCCCGAACCGGCGCCAGGCCGGATTGTAACAGGGAGTTACGTAATCGCATGACGATCCAGCAAAAGAAATCTTCTCAGCGCCAGGGTTTCAAGACCGGCGAGTCGATCGTGTACCCGGCTCACGGCGTCGGCCAGATCGTGGCCATAGAGGAGCAGGAAGTTGCCGGCCATACGCTCGAGCTTTTTGTCATTGATTTCGAGAAGGACAAGATGCGGCTAAAGGTCCCGGTGACGAAGGCCATGAACATCGGCATGCGCAAGCTGTCGGAGACGGATTTCGTCGAGCGTTCGCTGAAGGTCGTTCAGGGACGCGCCCGGGTGAAGCGCACCATGTGGTCCCGCCGTGCGCAGGAGTATGACGCCAAGATCAATTCCGGCGACCTGATCTCCATCGCGGAGGTGGTGCGGGATCTTTATCGGGCAGAGAACCAGCCGGAGCAGTCCTATTCCGAACGGCAGCTCTACGAGGCTGCGCTCGACCGGATGGCGCGCGAGATCGCGGCCGTCCAGAAGATGTCCGAGACGGAGGCCGTGCGCCTTATCGAGGTGAATCTGAACAAGGGTCCGAAGCGCGGAAAGAGCGTGGAGGAAGAGGAAGCACAGGAAGAAGCCGCATAGGCTCACCTGCTGAACCAGACCGAAGCCCGGCCCCCAAGCCGGGCTTCTTCGTTTCGGACATTAGTCTAAGCGGCGGAACCAACCGGCCTCTCGCAGGTTCCGGCTTCAGGTGAACACTGCGTCACCGGAGCGTGGATTGATCCGGCCTGCCCTCCACCGCGTAATGGCCTCACAGCAGCGAGTTCGGAGAAGCATCATGACAGAAGTTTCAGCTCGGCGGCAAATGATCAAGGCAGCGATGTCGGCGCCCTATCTCGAGCGGGACGAGGAGCACGATCTGGCAGTACGCTGGAAGGAGCAGAAGGATCAGGATGCGCTCCACAAGATCACCACGTCCCACATGCGACTCGTCATTGCCATGGCTTCGCGGTTCCGCAATTTCGGCCTGCCGATGAGCGACCTGGTGCAGGAAGGCCATGTCGGGCTGCTGGAAGCGGCGGCGCGGTTCGAACCGGAGCGCGAGGTGCGCTTCTCGACCTACGCCACGTGGTGGATCCGCGCGTCGATGCAGGACTACATCCTGCGCAACTGGTCCATCGTCCGGGGCGGCACGAGTTCTGCCCAGAAGGCTCTCTTCTTCAACCTCCGTCGCCTGCGCGCCAAATTGTCGCAGGGTGACCAGAAGCTGACCGACACCGCGATCCACGCGGAGATCGCGGCCGCACTTCGCGTCCGCGTGAAGGACGTCGCATTCATGGATGCGCGGCTCTCCGGTCCCGACACCTCTTTGAACGCCCCCGTCATGGATTCGGAGTCCGGCAGTTCGGACCGGATGGAGTTCATTCCCAGCGAGGACCCGCTGCCCGACGAGCAGGTCGGGACGATGATCGACGACGAGAGGCGCTCCGCCTGGCTGCGGTCCGCCATGGGGTCGCTCAACGCACGGGAGCTCAAGATCATCCGCGAAAGGCGGCTCGCCGAGGATGGCGCGACGCTGGAGTCCCTCGGAGCGACGCTCGGCATATCCAAGGAGCGGGTAAGGCAGATCGAAAACCGCGCCCTGCAGAAGCTGAAGCTCGCCCTGATGAAGGAAACCCCGGCCATCGCCTCCATGTAGATCGGCCGCTGCTGTTCCCCGTCGGCAGACAGGTCGCGACCGGTCCGTACGGCAGGGTCATTGTGCGATTATCTTGACCTTTTCGCCGGAATAGATCCTCCGGCCGTCCGTCAGTCCGTTCAGGATCCGGAACAGCTTTTCCGGCCGGTCCGTACCCATCATCTTCTGCGAAACCGAGGCAACGGTGTCGCCCGGCCCGACAGTGATCACCCGGACGCGCAGCGGCTTCAGAGAGGCGATCTCCGCCGGCGTCAGGCGGCGGAAGCTCTGGCGCAGCGCGGCCGCGACGGGTTCGAGGCGATCGCTGCCGCGAGGCGCGGCAGTCAGGAACCGGTAGATTCGATCGCCGACCCGCACGACCGCCACGTCGAAGTCCCATTTGTCCGCGCTCGCCCTGGCATCGGCGGCATCCAGCCCGTTGACGCTCAGGGCGTGGATCGTGTCGGGCCGAAGCCCGGAGACCCAGCCGCTGGCGATGTAGTCGGTCAGCCGGCCCTTGCCGCTGGCGTCGACGCCGTCGAACCGGATGGCGAGGTTGTCCGGTCCCGTCGCCAGCACGGCTTCCGCCGTGTTCTTGATCTTGAAGCCGGGCGGAACCTCGAAGCGCACGCCGAGGCGGGGATGCATGAAGACCCGGCCGCGGACATAGCCTTCCTGCGGCCGGTCGCCGAAGAGCAGCCCATCGATGCCGGCGAGGAAATAGTCGCGGCCCCGGCTGCCGACGCCTTCCGGGCCGAAGGCTGCGGCGTGCTGGCGCGCCAGCGCGACGCGCTGCGGCGTGCTCGGGTGGGTCGAGAGGAAGTCGAGGCTCTGGTCCTTGTTCGGGTCGGCGGAGGTGAACTCGCTGTAGGCGGCCATCGTCTGCAGGAATCGCGCCTGGGCGTAGGGGTCGTAGCCGGCTTCCCCGAGCATGTGGACGCCGATGGCGTCGGCCTGCAGTTCCTGCCGGCGCGAGAAGGCGGCGATCTTGAGCTTGCTCTGGGCGAGGGCGGCGTTGCTCGCCAGCTCGTCGGAGAGCACCTCGGAGACGACCCGGTCGTTGATGCTCTGCGCTTCCTCGAAGCGCTGCCGCTCGATGCCGTGATTGGCCGTCACGTGCCCCATCTCGTGGGCGATGACAGCTGCGACTTCCGAAGCGTCGTCGGCCAGCGCCAGAAGGCCGCGGGTGACGTAGATGTATCCGCCCGGCAGTGCGAAGGCATTGACCGAAGGCGAATTGAGTATCGTGATGCGGTAGGTCTGGTTGGGATTTTCCGAAACCGCCGTCAGCGAGCCGACGATGCGCGCAACCAGCTTGTCGATCTTCTCGTCGTGATACGCCCCGCCATAGGTGGCGAGAATGCGCGGATGTTCACGGGCTCCGAGCTTGGCCTTGGGATCGTTCTTCTGGACCTGAGAGACGATCTGCGGCGTCTGCGAGGGATGGATGGAGGGATCGCCCCTGGTCAGGTCGAGCAAGGCCTGGCAGCTCGAGAGGGAGACCGCCAACAAAGAGAGCAGGGCCCAGCGCATCGCGGCGTGCCCCAAGCGCCGGCCGACGCCGGCGTTTCCGCTCCTCCCTTCGGCAATTGTGCCGTCGCCTGCGATCAGTGTGCGAGTCCCGAAAAGAAAATGTCCATGTCCACGAAAGGGTGCGCCCCGCCATCGTCCACCGCAGTGGCAACGACGACTGCCGCGCATTCCTCCTATCCGATTTCATCGGTGCGTGCCATCACAGGGTGCCGAAAGTGTGGCGCTTTTTGCATTGTCATGTGTCATTTTTGCCGAGGTATCCGGCAAGCCCCGCAATGTCGCCGCGCTCGAAGAAGCCAGGCGCCGGGCCCGTCGCGGAGATCCGGCCCTCGAAGACGAAGACGATCTCGTCGGCGATGGCCGACGCGTCCGACGGCTGGTGCGTTACCATCAGCATCGTCATCCCGGTCTCCCGGTGCAGCTCCCGGATGAGCGCGAGCATGTCCGACTTGAGTCCCGGCCCCAGCGCGGCAAAGGGTTCGTCCAGCAACAGGACGGGGCGACGGCGCACCAGCGCCCGGGCGAGAGCCACCCGCTGGCGCTCTCCGCCGGAGAGCTCGCCGGGACGGCGTCGGGCGTATCCTGCGAGGCCGACGCGGGCGAGGGCATCGGTCACCTTCTGCCATCCCGGCGCGTCAAGCCGGAGCCGGGGATCGAGGCCGAGGCCGACATTGGTCCCGATGTCGAGATGGGCGAACAGGTTGTTTTCCTGAAAGACCATGGAGACAGGGCGTTGCGCCGGCCCGAGACGGGTGACGTCGCGACCTGCGACCAGAACCCTGCCGCTCGACGGAATTTCGAATCCGGCGACGAGATTCAGGAGCGTGGACTTGCCGGCGCCGGAGGGGCCGACTACGGCGGCGAGCCGGCCGGATGCGATCGAGAGATCGAAGGCGACGGAGAATTCGCCGAGGCCGAGGCGGACGTGCTCCATCGCGATCCCGGGCTCGCGGCCGAGTTGCTCGGGGCTCACCGCCGCCGCTCCCCGGCCGGTGCGCCCGTGGTACCCAGCGTCATCAGGCCGAGGCAGACGAGGCCGAGAATCAGGGCGAGGCCGGCGGCGTCGCTGGTGCGGTAGCTGCCCATGCGCTGAAGCAGCAGATAGGGCAGCGTCACCGTTCCGTTGCCTCCGAACAGCGCGATCGCGCCGAGGTCGCCGAGCGACAATGCCATGGCGAAGGCGAAGGCGACCGCCAGCGGCCGGCGAAGCCCCGGCCAGTCGACCATGCGAAAGCGGCGCCATCCGGTCAGCCCCAGCGACAGGCTGAGGCGCGACGTGCGCGCCATGTGGCTCGAAAGCGCCGGCTCGACGACGCGGACAACGAAGGGCAGCGCCATCAGGGCATTGACGACGACGACGATCGCCGGTGCCAGGGCGAAGACGTCGAAACTGTCGTGAAGGAGCACGAACCACCCGGCGCCAAGAACGACCGGCGGCAGGAGGAGGACGAGGGACGACGCGGCAGCGGCGGAGGAACGCAGGGCGCGGGCCGCCACATGCCTTTCCGCCAGGGGTCGGGCGGCGTAGCGCGCCGCGGAAAGCGCCAGGGAGAGCAGGAGGCCGAGGCAGGCGGCAGCGACGGCAATCGCGAGGCTGGTACCGATCGCGCGCCAGACCGCTGCTTCCGACAAGAGCTTCGGCAGGTCCGAGGCAAGGCCCGAGGCCACGATCGCCGCAAGCGGCGCGACCAGGAACGCGGCGCCGGAGAGTATCAATGCCGCGTCCGCCATGCGGGCAGGCGCCGAATTGGGGTCGTGTCGGCGCACCGCCATGCCGCTTGTCGAGCCTTCCTCGGCGGTCCCGCCGAGGAGGCGAAGCGCCAGCAGGATCACCGAAGTCAGAGCGATCTGGAAGAGAGCCAGCATGACCGCACGAGGCGGGTCGAAGTCGAAGCGCAGGGCCTGGTAGATCGCCACCTCCAGCGTGGTCGCGGCAGGCCCGCCGCCGAGCAGGAGCACGACCGTGAAGGAGGTTGCGCACAGCATGAAGACCAGCCCCGCGATGCCCGGGATGACGCGGGCGACCGCAGGCCATTCGAGGAAGCGGAAGACCGAAGTCCTGCCCATGCCAAGCTGGCCGGCGAGGGCCCAGTACTCGGCCGGCAGGCGTTCCAGTTCGAACAGCATCAGCCGTGCCGCAAGAGGCAGGTTGAAGAAGACGTGGGCGAGCAGGATCCCCTGCAGGCCGTAGATGGACACGGGTTCGGCCAGTCCGGCTCCCGTCAAGGCGTCGTTGAGCAGGCCGTTGCGGCCCCAGATCTCGATGATGCCGAGTGCGGCCACGATCTGGGGCAGGCCGAGCGGCAGCGCCAGAAGGCGGATCAGCCACGCCCGGCCGGCAAAGCGCTGCCGTCGGGCGACGGCACTCGCAAGCGGGATCGCCAGTCCGACCGCGAGGAACGTGGAGAGCGTGGCCTGCGTCAGCGTGAACCGCGCGACCTGCCAGACATAGGTGTCGAAGGCGTTGGAGCGGACGTCGCCGCGGTTGGCTGTCGCCGAAACCAGCGGAACGACGGCCGCCAGAACGAGGCAGGCCATGGCGCCGAGCGCCACGAGCCCGGCGGTGATGGCGCGGTTGCGCTCGCTCCGGTCGAGCATCGGTGCCCTACTTGCTCATCGCCGCGAGCCACTCGTCGATCCAGGCCTTGCGGTTGGCGTCGATCTTTGCCGAGGGGAAGAGGAAGGCGTGGCCGGGCCTGACGCGCTTTTCGAACGCGGCGGGCAGCGGCTTGTCCGTCCGTGCCGCCGGCAGCATCCAGTTGGTCGTCGGGATGATGTCCTGGAACCTGGCGGATATCATGAACCGGAGAAACTCGCGGGCCAGCTTCTGGTGGGCGGTGTCCTTCAGCATGCCCGCAACCTCGATCTGGAGATAGTGACCTTCCGAGAACCTGGCCGCCCGGTAGCGATCCGTGTGCTCTTCCATGATGTGGTAGGCAGGCGAGGTCGTGTAGGAGAGCACCATCGGCACCTCGTGCTTGGTGAAAAGGCCGTAGGCATCCGACCAGCTCGGCGAGACCGTGAGGACCCGGTCCTTGAGCTTCGACCACGCATCGGCGGCCTTGTCCCCGTAGATCGCCTTCATCCAGAGGAGCAGGCCGAGACCCGGCGTCGAGGTGCGCGGGTCCTCGATGGCGATCTTCTGGTCCGCCGGGCCGTTCACGAGCTGCTTCATGCTCGTCGGAGGGTTCTTGATCGCCTGGGTGTCGTAGACGAAAGCGAAATAGCCGTAGTCGAACGGGACGAAGTCCTTGTCGTGAAAATTGCCGGGAACCTCGACGGCGCTCGTGTCGATGCCCGCCGGGCCGAATAGGCCGGTCTTTTTCGCCTCGGCGACGAGGTTCGTGTCGAGTCCGAGCACCACATCGGCCCTGGTGCCCGACCCTTCCAGCTTCAGCCGGTTGAGCAGCGCCACGCCGTCCTCGGCGGTGACCCATTTCAGGGTGCAGCCGCATTCCGCCTCGAAGGCTTTCTTCACTTCAGGGCCGGGTCCCCAGTCGGCGGTGAAGCTGTCGTAGGTATAGACAGTCAGCGTCCCGCCGTCTGCGGCATCGCCGGGCACGGCGAGCGCGGCGAACGTGCAGAGGGTTGCAAGAAAAAGCCTGGTTCTGCGCATCAAGCGCCTCCTTGTTGGTTCGATTGAACGGGAAAAGGGCGCTTCGCACGACGCGTCTAATCCCTCCGCCGGTGCAAACCGGATCAGGTTCCGCGGGTTGGCCCGAAGGCCTCTCAGCAAGCCGTCGATGGACGGACGTGCACCCCGTTAGAGCAGGGCCAGACATAATTTCTTCCGCGCCTGCTGGCAAGTGGGCACTGGCAAGCGCACCGAAACCTGATATTGGCCTCGTCCCATGAACGCATCGTGCCCATTTCTCGTTCTGCTTGGCGGCGAATTGATCGTCACCGACCGGCTGAGGCGGCGTGTCGGGGGCTGGCGCGCAGTCGCGGCCGACGGCGGGATGCGCCATGCGGCAGGCCTTGCTGCGGTGCCGGAACTCTGGGTCGGCGACTTCGATTCGAGCCCGCCCGAACTCGAGGCCGAGTGGCCCGGCGTCGCGCGGCTGCCTTATCCCCAGGGCAAGAACGAGACGGATGGCGAGCTTGCCGTCGGCGAAGCGCTGAAACGTGGCGCCGACGAGATCGTCCTCGCCGGAGCGCTCGGCGGACCGCGTTCGGACCATGCCCTCTTTCATCTGCTGCACGCCTGCCGGCTGCGTGCCTCCGGGATACCGGTGCTCGTCACCTCCGGGGAGGAGGAGGCAACCCCCCTGGTTTCCGGCCGGCAGACATTCGATCTCCCGAAGGGAGCGCTTTTCTCGATCGTCGGCTTCTCGAAGCTGACCGGCATCACGCTCGAAGGCGCACGCTACGACCTGAACGACTACACCTTGCCGTTCGGGTCCTCGCGAACGATCTCCAATGTGGCGGAAGGTCCCGTCGCCGTGACGTTCGGCTCGGGCGTCGCCGTTTTCATCGCCCGTCCCTACGACCTTTCCGGAGCCTGAACCGTGGCACCGCCGATCCTGAAACTCGACGACATCCGGCTGACCTTCGGCGGCACGCCGCTCCTCGACGGCGTCTCCTTCCAGGTCGAGCCCGGGGAGCGCATCTGCCTCGTCGGAAGAAACGGCTCGGGCAAGTCCACCCTGCTGAAGATCGCCGCGGGGCTGGCCGAAGCGCAATCCGGCGAGGTGTTCAGGCATCCTTCGGCAACGATACGCTATCTGGAGCAGGCACCGGACTTTTCCGGCTACGACACGGTCGAGGCCTTTGCCGAGGCGGGGCTCGGGCCGAGCGACGACCCTTTTCGCGTCGCCTATCTGCTGGAGCATCTCGGGCTGACCGGCAAGGAGGATCCTTCGACCCTCTCCGGCGGCGAGGCGCGCCGCGCGGCGCTTTGCCGCGTGCTGGCGCCCCAGCCTGACATACTCCTGCTCGACGAGCCGACGAACCATCTCGACCTTCCGACGATCGAGTGGCTGGAGGGCGAGCTTGCCCGCAGCCGCAGCGCGGTCGTGGTCATCTCCCACGACCGCCGTTTCCTCGAGCGCGTGTCGAAGGCGACCCTCTGGCTGGACCGCGGCCATGCCCGGCGGCTCGACGAGGGGTTCGGCGCCTTCGAGGCATGGCGGGACCGGACGCTCGAGGAGGAAGAGGCCGAGCAGCACAAGCTCGGCAGGGCGATCGAGCGCGAGGAGCACTGGCTGCGCTATGGCGTAACGGCGCGGCGCAAGCGCAACATGCGCCGGCTCGGCGAACTGCAGGCGATGCGCCAGCGCCACCGCGCCCATCGCGGTCCGACGGGGACGGTCAGCGCAACGGTCTCCGACGCCAGGGAGTCCGGCAAGCTGGTCGTCGAGGCGGAGCACATTTCGAAGAGCTACGGCGGACGGACGATCGTAGGCGACTTCTCGCTCAGGCTGCATCGCGGCGACCGTCTCGGTCTCGTCGGGCCGAACGGCGCGGGAAAGACGACGCTCCTGAAGATGCTGACCGGCGAACTCGCTCCCGACAGCGGCACGGTGCGGCTGGGAACCAACCTGGAGATCGCGACGCTGAACCAGAAGCGCGAGGACCTGAAGCTCGAAGAGACGCTGGCCCAATACCTGACCGACGGGCGCGGCGAGAGCCTGATCGTCGACGGCGAGCAGCGCCATGTCACCGGATACATGAAGGACTTCCTGTTCCAGCCGGAGCAGATGCAGACGCCGATCCGCGAACTTTCCGGCGGCGAACGCGCGCGGCTCGTCCTTGCGCGCATGCTGGCGCGGCCGGTGAACCTCCTCGTCCTCGACGAACCGACCAACGACCTCGACATGGAGACGCTGGATCTCCTGCAGGAACTCGTCGCCGGATTTCCGGGAACCGTCATTCTCGTCAGCCACGATCGCGACTTCCTCGATCGTACGGTGACATCGACGATCGCGCCCGCGGATCCGGACCGGCCGGACGGGAGGTGGATCGAATATGCCGGCGGATACACGGACATGATGGCGCAGCGCCGCGGCCAGCAGGAAGAGCGCCGGCAGGAAAAGGCGACCCGGCAGGCGAGCGCCGCGGCGCCGACGCCGGGGGAGCCCGGGCGGAGCAAGGCGCAGAAGCTCTCCTACAAGCAGAAATTCGCGCTGGAGACGCTGCCCGCGCGCATCGCCGAAGCGCAGGAGCGGATCGCCACGATGGAAGAAGAGATGGCCGACCCGAACTTCTACGCCAGCGACCCCGGCGCATTCAACGACATCGCCGCGCGCCTCGAGGAAAGCCGTGCGGAGCTTGCCCGCATGGAAGACGAATGGCTCGAACTCGAGGTGCTTCGCGAGGAGCTCGAAGGCTGATCCCTAGCGGGCGCCCCTTTCGATCAGCAGGAACGAAACGACGGCGACGGCCGGAAAGACCATCCCCAGCACCGCGAAGGCGTGCCAGCCGAAATAGTGCAACGTGGGACTCACGAGGGCCGAACCAACGGCGCCGCCGGTGAAGAACGTCGCCATGTAGACGGCGTTCAGCCGGTTGCGGATCGAAGGATGCAGTGAGAATATCTCGCGCTGGCTGATCACCATGTTCGCCTGCACGCCGAGATCGAGGAGCACCGCCGCCAGAACGAGGACGGCGAGCGAGAGGTCGCCGAACCAGGCAAGGATGAAGGCGACCAGAACGGCAAGCTGGGCACCGACGGCCGTGGCGAAGCCGTGGCCGTGGTCGGCGAGCCATCCCGCCGCCGGCGCGGCGAACACGCCGAGGACGCCGGCGAGCGCGAAGAGCGCCACTTCGCTCGAGGTGAAGCCGTAGGTGTCGGAGAGCAGCAGAAGCGGCGCGCCGGTCCAGAACATCGAGAACGCGGCGAACATCATCGCGTGGTAGAAGGCGCGACGCCTGAGGACGGGCTCGTCGCGGACAAGCCGGCCGAGCGAGCCGATGAGGGCCGGATAGCTGGAACGGGCTTCCGGCTGCCTTTCCGGCAGCACCCGCATCAGCGCCAGGCCGACGACGACGATCAGCGCCGCCGAAAAGACGAACAGGCCGCGCCAGCCGATGTAGTCGGCAAGGAAGCTCGCGGCAGGCCGCGCCAGCAGTATGCCGGTCAGCAAACCGCTCATGACACGGCCGACGACGCGGCCGCGCCGTTCGGGCGGGGTCAGGGTCGCGGCGAGCGGCACCAGCATCTGGGCTGCGGTCGAGGTCGTGCCGACGAGGAACATCGCAACGAAGAAGCTCGATGCGCCGCGGGTGAACACCATTCCCAGTATCGCGGCGACGTTGGTCAGCATCGATATCAGGATGAGACGCCGGCTCTCGAAGAAGTCGCCGAGCGGAACCAGGAACACCAGGCCGACGGCGTAGCCGACCTGGGTCGCCGTGACGACGAGCCCCTCGGCGGCGTTGCCGAGGCCGACCGACGGGCCGATCATGTCGACCAGCGGCTGGGCATAATAGAGGTTCGCCGCGAGCGTGCCGCAGGCGATCGCTATCAGCAGGATCTGTACCGAGTTCAGCGTCTGCGGCGCGACGCCTTCCGCCGCGCTTCCCAGGGTGGTGTCGGACATTGATTCTCTCTGATGGGCACCGGGGGGTGCGGTGGTGTGGTCAGCAATGGGACCTGGTGGCGCGGTCGCACCACCAGGTCAATGGCTTGCGGGCTGACTTTTCCAAACGGCCGGGTGCCGTCTGTTTGGGTCAGACCACCGGGAGGCCGGCCGGCAAGGCCGCCGGCGGCGAGGACATCAGCGTTGCCGGCGACCCTTTCTCTCCCGTCCGACCTCATAGAGGACTTCCAGGAAGGATTTGCACCAGTTTTGCGCAGTGGTCGTGAAGACCGGCTTGCGCATGATCTCGAAGCGGCGCTGGCGCTCTGCCCGGGGCATGGTCAGCGCCATCTGCAGCGCTGCGGCCGTGTCGACCGGGTCGTACGGATTGACCATCAGCGCGCCGCCCTGCAGTTCCTTCGCCGCGCCGGCGAAGCGCGACAGCACCAGCGCTCCGGGGTCCTCCGGGTCCTGAGCCGCAACATATTCCTTGGCGACGAGGTTCATGCCATCCCGCAAGGGCGTCACCAGGCCAACGCGGCTCGCCCGGCAAATTCCGGCCAGCGCCTTCCGGGTGAAGCCGCGCGTCATGATCCGGATCGGCGTCCAGTCCAGCATGCCGAAGGCGCCGTTGATGTGGCCCGCAAGTTCTTCCAGCTCGCGGCGGAGGTCACGGTAGGTCTCGAGTTCGGCGCGCGACAGCGGCGCTATCTGCAGGAGAGTGACCTTGCCGCGATTCTCGGGGTAGTGCTGGAGAAGCTCCTCGAAGGCGCGGAAGCGCTCCGGTATGCCCTTGGAATAATCCAGGCGGTCGACGCCGAGCACCTGGTTGCGCCCCTCCAGCATCGAGTGCAACTTCTTGCGCAGCGCCACTGCGTCGGCGCTGCGGGCGAGTTCCTCGAAGCCCCTGGCGTCGATGCCGATCGGAAAAGCGCGCGTCACGGTCTCGCGCTCGCCCAGGCTGACCTTGTGATCTTCCGTCTGTTCGCCTCCGAGTTCGTCCGTGATGTAGCGGTTGAAGTTCAGGCAATCCCGCTCTGTCTGAAAGCCGATGACGTCGTAATCCATCATCGCGCGGACAATCGAGTTTGCGTTCGGCAGCGCCGCGAAAATCTCCGGCGGCGGGAAGGGAATGTGCAGGAAGAAGCCGATCGGACCGCCGAATCCTGTCGCGCGCAGCTCGTGACCCATCAGGAGGAAGTGATAGTCGTGGACCCAGACCGTATCGTCTTCGCTGATCAGCCCCCTCAGGCGCGCCGCCATGCGCTGGTTGACGTGGCGATAGGCCGCCTCGAACCGGCGGTCGAACGAAATGAGATCGAGCCGATAGTGCATCAGCGGCCAGAGCGTGGTGTTGGAGTAGCCGCCGTAGAACTCCTGATGTTCCTCCTGCGTCAGGTCGATGGTGACCAGTTCGACGTCGCCTTCCTGTCGGCGGTCGAGCCTGCTGAACGTGCCCTGATCGCTGGTCTCCCCTGACCAGCCGAACCAGATGCCGCCGCGTTCCCGAAGGGCGTCTCCGAGACCGACCGCAAGTCCGCCAGCCTTTCCGCTGTCGGAGAGCGGTCCGACGCGGTTGGAGACGACGACGAGTTGTCCGGCCTTGCTGCTGCTGGTCATCTTGCTCCCTTCCTTCTGCCATTCGAACTCCGACGGCGTGGGCGAGGTTCCTGTCGTGTCGTCGCAGTCGTCGGCGCCTAGACGGAGTTCGCGGGCGTTCGCGCGGAGCCAGGCGCGAACCGCGGGAATGTCGGCGAGGCGAAAACTGGCGGCCGTTTCGCCGGGGCCGACCTTGATGCCGTGACCCCCGGCCTCGACCGCGGCACGGAAGCCGTCCTCGTCGGTCACGTCGTCGCCGACGAAGAGCGGAATGCGCCCCGAGAACGGCGGCTCGCGCAGGAACTCCGCGATGGCGCCGGCCTTGGTGACGGCGCGAGGCCTTATCTCGGCGATCGCATGCCCGTCGACGGCAACGAGCTGCGGATCCGTCGCGGCGGCGTCCGCCGCGATGGTACGGGCGCGACCGGCTTCCGCCGGAGCCGCACGGAAATGCAGCACGATGGCTCCTCCCTTGTCCTCGACGCCGATCGGATCGTCCGGCCCGATCTCGGCCCGGACGCTGCGCCGGGCCGATTCAAGCCGGGCGGCCTCGATGGCGTTGCTTTCGATCCTGTCCCGGCGGCGGATTTCGAGACCGTGAACGCCCGCCGCCGGCAGCCTTGCCGGAGCGAGCAGGCGGTCCAGCGACGCGATGGCGCGACCGCTGACGAGCGCCACGGCGCCGTGGAAGCGCACCTGAAGCCGTTGCAGGTCGGAGACGAGGCCGGGCGCGACCTCGACGGCCTCGGGATCGTCGGCAAAGCCGACGAGAGTCCCGTCGAAATCGAGGAAGAGAGCGTGCTTAGAAGGATCGGCGATCGGTGGAGATTCTTCCGGCATGACGCGAGCACACTAGCCGCCTTTTGCGCGCAGCGAAACCGGCTTTCGTTCCCGGCAGCGGGAAGGCCAGGGCAGGCGGGGGCGGGCCCGTTGCCTCGCGGGAGATGCGGCCGCTGCCGAGCTCCGCCCGTTGGGAGCACCTTCGGCGAGGCCGGCGCGATGAGATGTCCAGGCCGGTTCTTGTCTGGCGGGCGGCAAGGCCTTACGGTCCGCAACGACGCTACGGGAGCCTGGTCATGCGCTTTGAAGGTACGCGCGATTATGTCGCCGAGAAGGACCTGACGACGGCCGTCAATGCGGCGATCGCGCTGGAGCGGCCGTTGCTCGTCAAGGGCGAGCCCGGCACCGGCAAGACGGAACTCGCCCGCCAGATCGCCGCCGCGCTCGGCCTCGACCTGATCGAGTGGATGATCAAGTCGACGACGAAGGCCCAGCAGGGTCTCTACGAGTACGACGCGGTCTCCCGCCTGCGGGACAGCCAGCTCGGCGACGAGCGCGTCAACGACGTCTCGAACTATATCAGGCGGGGCAAGCTCTGGGAGGCGTTCGCCGCCGAGCGAAGGAGCGTTCTCCTGATCGACGAGATCGACAAGGCGGACATAGAGTTCCCCAACGACCTGCTGCAGGAACTCGACCGCATGGAGTTCCATGTCTACGAGACCGGCGAGCTGGTGCGCGCCAGGCAGCGGCCGATCGTGATCATCACCTCGAACAACGAGAAGGAGCTTCCGGACGCCTTCCTGCGCCGCTGCTTCTTTCACTACATCCGCTTTCCCGACGCCGAAACGCTCGCCGAGATCGTCGAGGTGCACTATCCGGGGATCAAGCCGAAGCTCGTGCGCGCGGCACTGACGCAATTCTACGAAATCCGCGAGGTCGCCGGTCTCAAGAAAAAGCCCTCGACGTCGGAGGCCCTCGACTGGATCAGGCTGCTCGTTGCCGAGGACATCGATCCCTCGGACCTGAGGGGCGATGCGCGGAACGCGCTGCCGCGTCTTCACGGCGCGCTCCTGAAGAACGAGCAGGACGTGCATCTTTTCGAGAGGCTGGCATTCCTGGCACGACGGGAGGGACGTGATGGCCGCTGACGTCCTCGTTCGCCCGGTCGCCCAAACCGACGAGGCGGAATGGCGCCGGCTATGGACCGGCTACCTCGCCTTCTACGAGACTTCCGTGCCGGATGAGGTCTACCGCTCGACTTTCCGCAGGCTGCTGGATGACGGCCCATACGAGCCGAACGGCCTGATCGCGACAGTGGACGGCCGGCCGGCAGGCCTCGTGCACTACATCTTCCACCGGCATTGCTGGAAGATCGAGAACGTCTGCTATCTGCAGGACCTCTATGCCGATCCGGAAGTGCGGGGCACGGGAATCGGGCGGGCTCTGGTGGAGGCGGTCTATGGCGCGGCGGACGCCGCTGGATGCCCCGCCGTCTACTGGATGACGCAGGACTTCAACCACACCGCCCGCAGGCTCTATGACCGGATCGGCCGCCTTACGCCGTTCGTCAAGTACCAGCGGCCGGCGTGAGGGGCTGGCGGCGCCATGTTCGTCCCGTTCTTTCTGGAGCTCAAGGCGGCTGGCGTTCCAGTCACGCTCAGGGAGTACCTGACGCTGCTCGAAGGCCTGGACTGCGGCCTCGCCGAACATGACGTGGAGGCCTTCTACTATCTGGCGCGCTCGTCGCTGGTGAAGGACGAGCGTCACATCGATCGGTTCGACCGGGTTTTCGCCCATGTTTTCCGGGGCGTCGAGGCCGTTTCCGGCGAAGGCGGGATCGACGCGCGCAACCTTCCGGAGGAATGGCTGCGGCGACTGGCGGAGAAGCATCTGAGCGAGGACGAGAAGAAGCTGGTCGAGTCGCTCGGCGGCTTCGACAGGCTGATGGAGGCACTCCGCCAGCGTCTCGCCGAGCAGGAGAAGCGTCACCAGGGCGGCTCGAAATGGATCGGCACCGCCGGCACGTCTCCCTTCGGAGCTTATGGCTACAATCCGGAAGGGGTGAGGATCGGCCAGCACGAATCGCGGCACAGGCGCGCTGTCAAGGTCTGGGACCGGCGCGAGTTCAGGAACCTCGACGACACCGTGGAGCTCGGTACGCGCAACATCAAGGTGGCCCTGAAGCGGCTGCGGCGATGGGTCCGCGAGGGCGCAGGCGAAGAGTTCGACCTGCCGGGCACGATCCGCTCGACGGCCGAGCACGGGTATCTCGACGTCCGGATGCGTCCGGAGCGTCGCAATGCAATGAAACTGCTGATGTTCTTCGACGTGGGAGGGTCGATGGACGACCATGTCCGGGTCGTCGAGGAGCTGTTTTCCGCAGCACGTGCCGAATTCCGGCACATGGAGTATTTCTATTTCCACAACTGTATCTACGAGCGCGTCTGGCGGGACAACCGGCGCCGGGGCGACGAGACGCTCTCGACCCTGGACC
Source organism: uncultured Alphaproteobacteria bacterium (assembly GCA_963760965.1). Classification (GTDB taxonomy): domain Bacteria; phylum Pseudomonadota; class Alphaproteobacteria; order Rhizobiales; family Rhizobiaceae; genus Pararhizobium_B. The sequence continues at coordinate 537,195 of CAVXEW010000007.1, read as the reverse complement.
TGCTTCATACCTACGGTCCGGACTATCGCGTCGTCGTGGTGGGCGATGCGTCGATGAGCCCATATGAACTCGTCTACGCCGGCGGCTCGGTGGAGCACTGGAACGCCGAGCCGGGACAGTTGTGGCTCGCCCGGCTGATGGAATCCTTCCCGCGGTCGGCATGGCTGAACCCGACGGCCGAACGGCACTGGCGCCATACCGCGTCCATCGAACTGATCCGGCGGATTTTCAACGAAAGGATGTATCCGCTGACACTCGCCGGCATCGAGAGGGCAACGCGCGAATTGTCGCGTTAATCGCGTTCAAATCGATTTAGGCTGCGACATATTCGCACTTGACGGCGAGAAGGAGCGAATTAGCTTGCCTCCCAGTCCGGTTGCGCCCCTCGCAAGGCACGGCCCTGGGGGCCGTGCCTGATATTCCCCTATTCCTACTCCTGCGCGTCGGGCTGTCACGGGAGAAAAACCACAGTGGAGGCTTTCATGAAACAGACTGGCTCATCCAAACTCGCGAAGGGTGCAGGCGTGCTGGCAGCACTCGGCGTCGCGCTATGCCTTTCGACGAGCGGCGCGGCGGCAGCCGACGGACTGACCGCGAAATCGTTCACGGCCGACTTTTCCGCCATGGCCAAGCTCAAGGACGTCGCCAAGGCCGGCAAGGGCAAGATCGGCATTCTCCTTCCGGAGACGACGACTTCGGCACGCTACACCTCGTTCGACGCGCCTTATCTGAAGAAGGCCTTCGCCAAGGCCGGCCTGTCGTCCGACGACTTCATCATCACGAACGCGCAAGGCAGCGAGTCGACGCAGCTTACCCAGGCTCAGTCCGACATCTCGCAGGGTGCCTCCGTCCTGCTCATCGACCCGATTTCCTCGGGCGTGGGCGCATCGGTCGAATCCTACGCGAAGAGCCATGGCGTCCCGACGATCGACTACGACCGGCTGACGCTCGGCGGCCAGCGAAAGTACTATGTCAGCTTCGACAACGTGGAGGTCGGCAAGAAGATCGGCCAGGGCATGGTCAAGTGCATCGCCGACTGGGGCGTGAAGAAGCCGCAGATCCTCGTCATGCGCGGCGCTCCGACCGACAACAATGCCACGCTCTTCGCACAGGGCTACGACGGCGTGCTCAAGCCGCATTTCTCCAAGGGATGGAAGAAGGTCGGCGAACCGGCCGGCACCTGGGACCCGGCGAAGGCACGGACGACCTTCGAGGAGCAGTACACGGCCCACAACAACATCAATGCCGTCGTCACCCCGAACGACGACAACGCCAACGCCGTGATCTCCTACCTCAAGACGCTGCACGTTCCGCCGCACAAGTTCCCGACCACCGGCCAGGACGCGACGCTGACGGGCCTGCAGAACGTGCTCGACGGCTACCAGTGCGGCACGGTCTACAAGCCGATCTACCTCGAGGCCCAGGCGGCCGCGGCCCTTGCGATCTACCTGCGCGCCGGCAAGACGCCGCCGAAGGCGCTCGTCAGCGGCCAGACGAAGGACGGCAAGCAGGGCAAGGAAGTCGCTTCCGTGCTCCTGACCCCGGTCTGGGTGACGCCGAAGAACATGGCGGATACGGTCGTCAAGGACAATTTCGTCGATTCCTCCAAGCTTTGCGCCGGCAAGCATGCCAAGGAATGCAAGGCCAACGGCATCTCGCAGTAATCCTTGAAGCAAGAGCACTGACGGACCAATGACCCAGAACGACACCGCCAATGCCGAGCCGCTCCTTCGGCTGAGAAACATCGAAAAGCACTTCGGAGCCGTGCAGGCGCTGGCCGGTGTCGATTTCGACGTCCCGACCGGTCAGGTGACCGCCCTCGTGGGCGACAACGGGGCAGGCAAGTCCGTGCTCACAAAGACCATCGCCGGCATCCACGAGGCGGATGCCGGCGAAATCTACTGGGAAGGCAAGCAGGTTCACATCCGCAATCCGCGGGATTCGGCCGCGCTCGGCATCGAGGTCGTCTACCAGGACCTCGCCCTCTGCGACAATCTCGACGTCGTGGAGAACATGTTCCTCGGCCGCGAGCAGGTGAAGAACAGCATGCTCGACGAGGACAGCATGGAAAGGGCGGCGGCCGACACGCTCGCCGACCTTCACGTGCGCACGATCCGGTCGGTGCGCATGCAGGTGGTCTCGCTTTCGGGCGGCCAGCGCCAGTCGATCGCCGTCGCAAAGGCGGTCATGTGGAATTCGAAGCTCGTCATCCTCGACGAGCCGACAGCAGCCCTCGGCGTCGCGCAGACGCGGCAGGTGCTGGCGCTGGTGCGGCGGCTCGCCGACCAGGGTCTCGCCGTGATCATGATTTCCCACAACCTCAACGACGTCTTCGCCGTCGCGGACAGGATCGCCGTCCTGCGGCTCGGCCAGATGGTCGGTTCCGGGCCCGTCTCGGACTTCGATTCCTCCATGATCGTCGACCTGATGACGAGCGGGCGGACCGGCCGGGACAAGCCCGCGCCGATCGCCGAAGAGGCGGTCACGAAGTTCGCCGAAACCGATGCCGCCGACGAGGAAGAGGGCGGCGAGCACAAGGGGAAGCGGATCGAGACCTACATCTCGACCCATTCCGGGGCTCAGAGCTTCGGGGAGTACGTGCGCAGCACCTGGTCGAAGATCATCGCGGGGCAAAGCGGTGTCCTGCCCGTGGTGCTCGGGGTGATCCTGATCGGCATCATATTCCAGACGCAGAATTCAAAGTTCCTCTCGGCCGGCAACCTCGTGAACCTGCTGGTCCAGGGTTCCGTCTACATGCTGATCGGAATGGGGGAGGTGTTCGTCCTCATTCTCGGTGAAATCGACCTGTCGCTCGGCTTCGTTGCGGGCATCGGGGGCGTGATCGTCACCGAGCTCGTGCAGCCCGGCGTCGACTGGCCGTGGTGGGCGGCGATCCTCGCCGCGCTCGCGGTGACCGGCGTCATCGGCATCGTCCAGGGTACGCTGATCACGCGCGTGCGGCTGCCGTCCTTCGTCGTGACGCTCGCGGGCCTCCTCGGCTTCGAGGGCGTCATGATCGAGATGCTTGGAACGGGCGGTACCATCCCGATCCCGAACGACACGATCAACAATCTCGCCAACGGTACGCTCAGCCCCCTCGTCGGCTGGATCCTGATCGCTGCCGTCGTGGTCATCTATGCGATCGGGGCCATCATGCGCCAGCAGCAGCGCAAGAGGAGCGGGCTCACAATTCCGCCCGACGGGCTCGTCTACCTGAAGGTCGCCGCGGCAGCCGTCGCCGGCGTCGTCATCGTCGTCATCTGCAACATCCAGCGCGGTTCGCCGGCGTTCCCGTTCAGCGGCATGCCGTGGGTCATACCGATCGTCTTCGCAGTATTGCTGCTGTGGACGACGGTGCTGGGGCGGACGCGATTCGGCCGCTACATCTATGCGATCGGCGGCAACGCCGAGGCGGCGCGGCGCGCCGGCATCAGCCTGGCGAACATCCGTACCGCCGGCTTCACGCTGGCGGCGATGACGGCGGGCGTTGGCGGCATCATCTACGCTTCCCGGCTCCAGTCGATGTCGACGAGCTTCGACGGGGGCACCATCGTGCTCTACGTGGTGGCTACGGCAGTGATCGGCGGCACCAGCCTGTTCGGCGGCCGCGGCCACCCGCTGCACGCCGTCCTCGGCGGCATCGTCATTGCGGCAATCGTCAACGGAATGGCCCTCCTCGGCCTGAGCGCGGCGGTGCAGTTCATGGCGACCGCCGTGGTTCTGATCGCGTCGATCACCGTGGACGTCGTCGTCCGCCGCAGGGGCGACACGGCCCGCTGAGGGGCCACGACGGCCGCCGGCGGGAGGAGCGGCGCGCGGATTTCCGGGCGGCTCCGGGTGGGCCTCCGGGAACCGCAAGCTCCATTTCCCCATTGCGGCTGCCGATGGCGCCGGGGCTCGGGAAGGCCCGGCGCGACGACCGCCGGCGGGCTTGTCGAGGCGTCGCAAATGGCGCAGTTTGCCCCATCCCTTTCGCGACCCGCAACGGGTCGCCAGCAGCGACAAAGGAGCAAATTCCATGCTTTCGCGCGTCAGCCACTACTTGAAGGAAGCCAACCTGATCAACGGCGAATGGGTCCAGGCGGACACCGGCGAGACGATCGACGTCGTCAATCCGGCCAACGGCCAGCGCCTCGGCGCGGTGCCGAAGTCCGGCGCGGCGGAAACGCGCCGCGCCATCGAGGCCGCGCATGCCGCCTTCCCCGAGTGGAGCAGGACGACGGCTGCCTACCGCGCCGGGCTGATGCGCAAGCTGCACGACGCCATCATGGACAATCGCGATGCGCTGGCGGAGCTCCTGACGCTCGAACAGGGCAAGCCGCTCGCCGAGGCGAAGGGCGAGGTCGGCATGTCGGCGTCCTACGTACTGTGGTTCGCCGAAGAAGGACGCCGGGTCTACGGCGACACGATTCCCTCGCCCTGGGCCGACCGGAGGATGATGGCGATCAGGCAGCCCGTCGGCGTCATCGGCGCGATCACGCCGTGGAACTTTCCCTCCTCGATGCTTGCCCGCAAGATCGGCCCGGCGCTGGCGACGGGCTGCACGAGCGTCGTGAAGCCGGCGACCGCCACGCCCTATTCCGGCATCGCCTGGGGCGTACTGGCGGAGGAGGCGGGTATTCCGAAGGGCGTGGTCAACGTCCTGACCGGATCCTCCTCGGCAATCGGCAAGGAACTGTGCACCAACGACAAGGTCCGGAAGATAACCTTCACCGGCTCGACGGAAGTCGGGCGCATCCTGCTGGAGCAATGCGCCGGCACAGTCAAGAAGACCTCGATGGAACTCGGCGGCAACGCGCCCTTCCTGGTCTTCGACGATGCCGACGTGGAGCGCGCGGTTGACGGCGCGATCGCGGCCAAGTTCCGGAATACCGGCCAGACATGCGTGTGCACCAACCGGTTCATCGTGCAGTCGGGAGTCTACGACGCCTTCGTCGCGAGGCTTGCCGAAAAGGCCGCGGAGATGAAGGTCGGCGACGGAATGGACGAGGGGACGATCCAGGGGCCCCTGATCGATACGGACCAGCTCGGCAAGGTCGAGGAACTCGTCGACGACGCGAAGTCCAAGGGCGGCAAGATCGTCACCGGCGGCAGGCGGCACGCGCTTGGCGGTACCTTCTACGAGCCGACGGTCATTTCGGGTGCGACGAAGGACATGCGTTTCACGCAGGAGGAGATATTCGGGCCCGTCGCCCCGGTCTACCGCTACGACACGGAGGAAGAGATGGTGGCGGCCGCCAACGACACCATCTACGGCCTCGCCTGCTATTTCTATACGCAGGATCTCGGGCGGGCCTACCGGGTGATGGAGGGTCTCGACTACGGCCTCGTCGGCGTGAACGAAGGCGTCATCACCGCCGTCGAGGCGCCGTTCGGCGGCTACAAGCAGTCCGGCCTCGGGCGCGAGGGCGGACACCACGGCATCGACGAGTATCTCGAGACGAAATATGTCTGCGTCGGAGGCCTCGGGCTTTGAGTGCCGCGCCGGAAGCCGAGCTCTTCGGCCGTACCGCGGCCGGAGAGGACGTTCATCGTGTCGCGATCGAGGGAGGAGGGCTGAAGGCGTGGATCATGACCTGGGGCGCGACGCTGCAGCAGCTGCGTCTCGAGGGGCACGCGCCGCCGCTGACCCTGGGCTTCCCGGATTTCGACAGCTATCCGCGCCACTCGCCTTATTTCGGGCAAACGCCCGGGCGTTTTGCCAACCGCATCGACGGAGGCCGCTTCACGCTCGACGGGAAGACCTGCCAGCTCGAGCGCAACGAGGGCGAAAACCATCTTCACGGCGGCCACGTCGGAGCCGGTAAAAGCCTCTGGCGGATCGACGCCCTGTCTTCGGACAGCGTCCGGCTCGTGCTCGTCGACCCGGACGGTACGGCGGGTTATCCCGGCACGTGCACGATGTCCTGCACCTATGCCCTGAGCGAAGGGGGCGTCCTCTCGGTCGACTACGAGGCGGAAACCGACAGGCCGACGATCTGCAATCTCGCGCATCACAGCTATTTCAATCTCGATGGCGGACCTTCGATCCTCGATCACGACCTGACGATCGCCGCGGACTCCTATCTTCCGACGCGCGCGGACCAGATCCCCACGGGAGAGATAGCGCCGGTCGAAGGCACGCCGTTCGACTTCGGCGAATTGCGGCCCGTCCGGTGGGAGGAGAACGGCAAGCAGGTGCTCTACGACCACAATTTCTGCCTGTCGCGCGAGCGAACCGGCAAACGCGGCGTGGCTCTCCTGCGCAGCCCGTTCTCCGGCATCGGGATGGAAGTGCGAACCACGGAGCCCGGCCTGCAATTCTACTGCGGCTTCAAGCTCAAGCCGACGGTGCCGGGCCTCGACGGCCGGCTGCACCAGCCCTTCGCCGGCATCTGCCTTGAGACGCAGGCATGGCCGGACGCTCCGAACCATGCGGATTTTCCGAGCGCGGTCCTGATGCCGGGCGAAATACTTCGCCAGCAGACGGACTACGTCTTCATTCGGGATTGAGCCGGATGCCGCGGCACCGCGCTCCGCAAGTGGCGGGCGCGGTGCCTGGCCCCTCCTGCCGGCGTCCGCAGCCGATGGCGACGGACGCCGGGCCGGATCAATAGCCGCGCGGGCAGCGCGCGACGTAACGGCGGCCGTAGCGGTCGCGGTAGTAGCAGCGGTCGTTGCCTTCGGATGCCCGGCCGATGAGCGCGCCGGCCACGCCGCCGATCGCCGCGCCGGCGAGAGCGCCGCCGACCTTGCCGCTGACGGCTCCGCCGATTGCTGCACCCGAGGCGGCACCGATCGTGGCGCCCTGTTCCGTCGGCGTGCAGCCAGCAATCGCCGCAACCACCATGAGCATTGCAAGTACAGTCTTCATCGGCGTCTCCTGCCATTGGGATCGGCGGCACAGCGCCATCCGACCGTCGTTCCTTGTCCCTCGGGCTGCGACTTTATCACGCGGAACGGCCAAGCCAAGTGGGTCATTCGCCGGCGAACCGCCTCCTCTACCAATGGCCTATTGCAAGCCGCGGTCCCGCACCTTCTTATTGAGGGGGCTCCGTGCGGCACCGGTCCGCCGGTTTCGCGGGGGCGGCCGGGAGCAGGGCGGATCGCCGTTCCCGGCGGCCGGCGCCAAAATAATTGTCGATCCATGCGACAGGCGACGGTTGAACGCGCTGGAAAAAAGGCAAATGATGCGTCTCCAGGGAGATGCCTAAGGGAGAGAACCTGCATGACCAAAGTATCGATGAAGGTTAATGGCCGCGAGGCGGGCGGCGATGTCGAGGACCGTACGCTGCTCGTGCATTTTCTTCGTGAGAACCTCGGCCTGACCGGGACGCATGTCGGATGCGACACGTCGCAGTGCGGCGCGTGCGTCGTTCACGTGGACGGCAAGGCCGTGAAGAGCTGCACGATGCTCGCCGTCCAGGCCTCCGGTTCGGAAGTCACGACGATCGAGGGGCTCGCCGAAGGTGGCGAATTGCACCCGGTACAGGCGGCCTTCAAGGAACATCACGGGCTGCAATGCGGCTTCTGCACGCCGGGCATGATCATGACCTCCGTGGACATGATCAGGCGCCACGGTGGCAAGCTCGACGAGGCGACTGTCCGGCACGAGCTGGAAGGCAACATCTGCCGCTGCACCGGCTACCACAACATCGTCAAGGCAGTGCTCGCCGCCAACGAGGAAATGAGCGGCGGCACCAGGCAGGCGGCCGAATAGGCCACGCCGGTCGGCCGGAGGCCGGCGGCGTCCGCCGGTCGGCGGGCGAGGCAGGGCTGTCGCGCCGTCTCGTGGCGGCGTGTCCTGCGAGGAGAGCTGGCGGCGCGGCGTGGCCGCGCACACAGGTTCAACGGGAGGTTTATCGATGGGTATCGAAGGTGTTGGCGCCCGGGTGGCGCGCAAGGAGGACAAGCGTTTCCTTACCGGCAAGGGTCGCTATGTGGACGACATGGTGGTGCCGGGCATGAAGCACGCTGTCTTCGTCAGGAGCCCGCATGCGCACGCCAGGATCAGGAGCATCGACGCCTCCGGCGCCTCGAAGATGCCCGGCGTGATCGCCGTCCTGGACGGCAAGCAGCTGACCGAGGACGGGATCGGCAACCTGATCTGCGGATGGATGATCCATTCGAAGGACGGGACTCCGATGAACATGGGTGCCTGGCGCCCGATCGCCCAGGATACGGTGCGCTATGTGGGCGATGCGGTCGCGGTGGTCGTTGCCGAGACGCGCGGCCAGGCGCGGGACGCCGCCGACGCTGTCGTGGTCGACTACGAGGAGCTTCCCGCCGTCGTGGACGCAGTCGAGGCGCTGAAGGACGGTGCGCCGCAGCTTCATCCGGAGGCGAAGAACAACCTGATCTTCGACTGGGAGATCGGCGACGGCAAGGCGACGGACGAAGCGCTTTCGAAGGCGGCCCACGTCACCGAGATGAACATCGTCAACAACCGGCTGATCCCCAACGCCATGGAGCCGCGCGCAGCGCTCGGCGTCTATGACGCGGCGGAGGATCACTACACCTGCTGGACGACGAGCCAGAACCCGCATGTCGCCCGGCTCGTCATGAGCGCGTTCTACAACGTGGCGCCGGAAAACAAGCTGCGCGTGATTGCCCCCGACGTTGGCGGCGGATTCGGCTCGAAGATCTACGTCTATCCGGAGGAGATCGTCTGCCTCTGGGCCTCCAAGCGAACGGGCGTTCCCGTGAAGTGGGTCGCGGACCGCACCGAGTCGTTCCTTGCCGACGCGCACGGGCGGGACCACGTGACGAACGTCAAGCTCGCCTTCGACTCGGACAACAGGATCATTGGCCTGAAGGTCGACACGATCGCCAATCTCGGCGGCTACATGTCCCTGTTCTCGTCGTCGGTGCCGACCTATCTCTATGCGACGCTGCTGTCGGGCCAGTACGACATTCCGACGATCCACGCCAACGTTCGCACCGTCTACACCAACACCGCGCCGGTCGATGCCTATCGCGGGGCGGGACGCCCCGAGGCGACCTTCGTCGTCGAGCGGGTGATGGAGACGGCGGCGCGAGAGCTCGGCGTCTCTCCTGCGGAGCTGCGGCGGAAGAACTTCGTCACCGAGTTCCCGCACCAGACACCGGTGATCATGTGCTATGACGCGGGCGACTACGAGGCCTCGCTCACGGCCGCGATGAAAGCCGCCGACTACGACGGCTTTCCGGCGCGCAAGGCCGAAGCCGAGAAGCGCGGCAGGAAGCGCGGCATCGGCATGAGCTGCTACATCGAGGCCTGCGGCATCGCCCCCTCCCAGGCGGTCGGCTCCCTCGGGGCCGGCGTGGGGCTCTGGGAATCGGCGGAAGTCCGCGTCAACGCCGTCGGCACGATCGAGGTGCTGACCGGCTCGCACAGCCACGGACAGGGCCACGAGACGACCTTCGCCCAGCTCGTGGCCGAGCGCTTCGGCGTCCCGATCGATTCCGTCTCGATCGTCCACGGCGACACCGACAAGGTGCAGATGGGCATGGGGACCTACGGCTCGCGCTCGGGCGCCGTCGGCATGTCGGCGATCTTCAAGGCGCTCGACAAGGTCGAGGCGAAGGCGAAGAAGATCGCCGCGCACCAGCTCGAGGCCGACGAGAACGACATCGTCATCGAGAACGGCGAACTGAAGGTCGCCGGAACCGACAAGACTTTGCCGTGGTTCCAGATGGCGCTCGCGGCCTACACCGCGCACAACCTGCCGGAAGGGATGGAGCCGGGCCTGAAGGAAGGGGCTTTCTACGATCCGACCAACTTCACCTTCCCCGCCGGCTGCTACATCTGCGAGGTGGAGGTCGATCCGGACACCGGACACACCGACATCGTGCAGTTCGTCGCCGCGGACGATTTCGGCAAGATCATCAACCCGATGATCGTCGAGGGCCAGGTGCACGGCGGGCTGGCGCAGGGCATAGGCCAGGCGCTTCTGGAGGGCTGCCACTACGACGCCTCGGGACAGCTGGTGACGGCAAGCTACATGGACTACTGCATGCCGCGCGCGGACGACCTGCCCTCATTCAAGGTCTCGACCACGGAGACGGCGTGTCCCGGCAATCCGCTCGGCATGAAAGGGTGCGGCGAAGCCGGCGCCATCGGTTCTCCGCCGGCCCTGATCAACGCGCTCACCGATGCCATCGGCACCAACGACCTGAAGATGCCCGCAACGCCGCAGGCGGTCTGGGCTGCGCTTCACCGCCACTGAGGGCGGTGCGGCTTCACCGTCCTGCGAAGGGAGACAGAAGACAATGTACGCAACCAACTATCACCGGCCCTCCTCTGTCGACGAGGCGGCCAGACTGCTAGCCGGCAACGACGAGGCGAAGGCGATCTCGGGGGGCCAGACGCTGCTGCCGACGATGAAGCAGCGCCTCGCCGCGCCGTCCGACCTCGTCGACCTGCGGCACATCCCTGAAATGAGGGGCATAACCGTTTCAGGCAAGTCGGTCCGGATCGGCGCCGCGACCACCCATGCCGAAGTCAACGGTTCGAAGGAGCTCGCATCGGTCTGCCCGGCCCTGGCGGAACTCGCCGGATGGATCGGCGACCCGGCGGTGCGCCACATGGGTACGATCGGCGGCTCGCTCGCAAACAACGATCCGGCCGCCGACTACCCGGCGGCGATCCTGGCGCTCGATGCCACGATCCACACGGACAAGAGGGAGATCAAGGCTGGCGATTTCCTGGCCGGTCTTTTCGAGACTGCGCTGGAGGACGGCGAGATCGTCACGGCGATCTCGTTCGAGGCACCCGAACGGGCGGGTTACGAAAAGTTCCGCAATCCGGCCTCGCGCTATGCGATGTGCGGCGTCTTTGTCGCCAAGGGCGCGAACGGCGTACGCGTCGGCGTCACCGGGGCAGGCTCTGACGGCGCGTTCCGCTGGTCCGACGCCGAGAGCGCGCTGGCCGGCAATTTCGCCGCCTCGGCACTGGACGGTCTGTCGGTCGATGCCGGCAACATGCTCTCGGACCTCCACGGTAGCGCGGAATACCGCGCAAACCTGGTCAAGGTCATGGCAAAGCGCGCGACGGCGAAGGCTGCCGCCTAGCGGTGGCCACGCCCGGCTTCGGGAAGAAGGCGGCAGTCAAAGCCGCCTTTTTTCGCCGTGACGGCCTTGATCCGCCATCTATGCGAACCAAGCTGGGTCTTGGCCCCGCCTTGACGCATGTCAAAGGCCTTTCGGGCACAGGATGTATGTAGGGCCTTACGCCGCAGCGCGGGCAAACGCGGACCTTCGGGGTTGACGTGACGCTCGATTGCGACGCAAACGTAGTGCCGACAATCTTGGAGACTGGGCGACGATGGATTTCGAGTCGTATTTTCGCAGGGAGCTGGACGGGCTTCACGATGAAGGCCGTTACCGGGTCTTTGCGGATCTCGAGCGGCACAACGGGAAGTTTCCGCGTGCGACGCGGCATACGCCGGAGGGCACGAGCGAAGTCACGGTCTGGTGCTCCAACGACTATCTCGGCATGGGCCAGCACCCGGCGGTGACGGGGGCGATGAAGGAGGCGATCGAGCGGTGCGGCGCGGGGGCGGGCGGCACGCGCAACATTTCCGGGACGAACCATTACCACGTGCTTCTGGAGCGCGAGCTTGCCGACCTGCACGGCAAGGAGAACGCGCTGATCTTCACGTCCGGCTACGTGTCGAACTGGGCGGCGCTCGGGACGCTTGCGTCGCGGATTCCGGGCATGATCGTCTTTTCGGACGCGCTCAACCACGCCTCGATGATCGAGGGCATCCGCCATTCGCGCGCCGAGAAGGTGATCTGGCGGCACAACGACGTCGCCGATCTCGAGGCGAAGCTGAGGGCGGCCGACCCGGGCGCGCCGAAGCTGGTGGCCTTCGAGAGCGTCTATTCGATGGACGGCGACATCGCGCCGGTGCGCGAGATCTGCGATGTCGCCGAGAAATACGGGGCGATGACCTATCTCGACGAGGTGCATGCGGTCGGCCTTTACGGCCCGCGCGGCGGCGGCATCGCCGAGCGCGAGGGCCTGATGGACCGGCTGACGGTGATCGAGGGCACGCTCGGCAAGGCGTTCGGGGTGATGGGCGGCTACATCGCGGCGTCGAACGCGCTGTGCGATTTCGTGCGCTCCTTCGCCTCGGGCTTCATCTTCACGACCGCCCTGCCGCCGGCGCTCGCGGCGGGGGCGACGGCCTCGATCCGCCACCTGAAGGAGAGCGGCTTCGAGCGGCTGCGCCACCAGGACCGGGTGCGCAGGGTGCGGGCGATGCTCGACGCGCGCGGCATCCCGCACATGGACAATCCGAGCCACATCGTGCCGGTGCTGGTCGGCAACGCGGCAAAGTGCAAGTGGCTCTCGGACCTGCTGCTCGACAATTACGGGATCTACGTCCAGCCGATCAACTACCCGACGGTGCCCAAGAAGACCGAGCGGCTGAGGATCACGCCGTCGCCGCTGCATTCCGACGAGGACATCGAGCATCTCGTCTCCGCGCTGCACGACCTGTGGTCGCAGTGCGCGCTCGCAAGGGCCGTCGCCTGACGGCAGGGGCAACCCGTCGTCCGGGTGCTTTCGGGGGGGGCGTTCAGGCGGCCTTTCTCTTCCTGGTGATGACCCCTTCGGCAAGCCGACGGGCTTCTGCATCCGCCGAGAAGACGGCTTCCATGCTGCCCGCCTCGTCGAGATGGCACATCGCACCCATTACCTCCTCGACGATCTCGGCCATGTCGAGAAAGCCGATCTGGTCTTCGATGAAGGCGTCGAGCGCGGCTTCCTCTGCGGCGTTGAGCACCGCGCCCTGCGGGCCGCCGCGTTCGAGCGCGACACGCGCGAGGCGCAGCGCCGGGAAGCGCTCCTCGTCCGGGGCCTCGAAGTCGAGCCGCGAAAGACGGGCGAAATCCAGCCGCTCGACGTCGATATGCGGGCGCTTCGGATAGCAAAGCGCGTAGCCGATCGCGGTGCGCATGTCGGGCGCGCCCAGCTGGGCGATCACCGCCCCGTCAGTATAGCCAACCATCGAATGTACGATCGACTGCGGATGGACGACGACCTCGATCTGGTCGGTACGCACGTCGAAGAGATGCTTTGCCTCGATCATCTCGCGCGCCTTGTTGAACATCGAGGCGCTGCCGATGGAGATCCTGAGGCCCATCGACCAGTTGGGATGCGCGCGCGCGGTGGCGGCCGTGACATCGGCCATCTCGGACCGCGTCCAGGTGCGGAAGGGGCCGCCGGAGGCGGTGAGGATGATGCGTTCCACCGCATGGCGCTGGTCCGGCTCGAGCGCCTGGAAGATGGCGCTGTGCTCGCTGTCGACGGGGATCAGACGGCCGCCGCCCCTGCGGACGGCCTCGATGAACAGCGGGCCGGCGGATACGAGGCATTCCTTGTTGGCAAGGGCAATGTCGGCGCCGCGCCGGGCTGCGACGAGGGCCGGCGCGAGGCCGGCGTTGCCTACGATGGCCGCCATCACCCAGCCGGCGTCTCGCGCGGCCGCTTCCTCCAGGCCCGACGGGCCCGCGGCGACCTCGATTCCGGTTCCCGCCAGAAGGTTCTTCAGTTCCCGATATTTCGACGGTTCGGCCGTCACGGCGATCCCGGCACCGAATTCGATCGCCTGCCGGGCGAGCAGGGAGACGTTGTCGCGGCCGGTGAGAGCCGATATCCGGAATGCCTCGCGTCCGCCCAATTGCCTGACGACGTCGAGCGTGTTGCAGCCAATCGACCCGGTCGAACCGAGAATCGTGATGCCGCGCGGTGGTGGTTGCTGCATGGATGGACTATCGACTGAAAGAAAGGTGGCGTAAAGGCGTCAGGGCTGCCGAAGGCTCCTTGCAAAGCAGAGGAGGCCGCGGCAGTCAACTCGTTCGACGCGGCGTTGCCACCGCAATATCGAGGGAAGGCGAGGGTGGAATGACTGGAAGCAGCAAGACAGCGGCCACGCGCGAAGACGCGCTCCTGCGGGATGCAGCCGACCCCCTGGGTGCGCTGCGCAACGAGTTTTCGCTGAGGGAAGGCCTTATCTATCTGGATGGAAACTCGCTCGGCGCGCTGCAGAAGTCGATCCCGGCCCGGGTGGACAAGTGCGTGCGCGACGAATGGGGCCGCGACCTGATCGGCTCGTGGAACAGCGCCGACTGGGTGTCGTTGCCGCAGAAGGTGGGAGCCCGGATCGCGCCGTTGATCGGCGCCGGTAGCGCCGATGTCGTCGTCACCGACGCGACCTCCGTCGACCTCTTCAAGGTGCTTGCCGCCGCCCTCGCAGCGCGACCGGACCGCCGGGTCATCGTCTCCGAGCGCAGCAACTTCCCGACCGATCTCTACGTGGCCGAAGGTTTGGCGGCGCTCGCCGGAAGGGGGCACGAACTCAGGCTCGTCGACGCGCCGGAAAGTGTTGAACCGGCAATCGACACGGACGTCGCGGTCGTCATGTTGACGCATGTGAACTACAGGACCGGCCGCATGTTCGACATGGATGCCGTGACTGCAAGGGCGCACGCGGCGGGGGCGCTCACGATCTGGGATCTTGCGCATTCCGCGGGCGCGGTGCCGGTCGATCTCGGTGCGGCGACCGCCGATTTCGCCATCGGCTGCGGCTACAAATATCTCAATGGCGGGCCGGGCGCGCCAGCCTTCATCTATGCCTCGCCCGCGATGCAGGCTGAGACGACGCAGCCGCTTTCCGGCTGGTTCGGACATAAGGAGCCTTTCGCCTTCGAGCCGTCCTACCGTCCCGCGCAGGGCATCTCGCGCTTCCTGACCGGGACGCCGCCGGTCCTTTCAATGGTGGCTCTCGACGAGGCGCTGAGGATCTGGGAGCGGGTCTCGATTGCCGATGTGCGCGCCAAGTCGGTCGCCCTCTGCGATCTCTTCATCGAGCTCGTCGAGACGCGCTGCGCGGGGTTCGGCCTGACGCTCGCAAGTCCACGCGAGGCAGCATCGCGGGGAAGCCAGGTCTCGTTCGCCCACCAGGACGCCTATGCCGTGATGCAGGCCCTGATCGCGCGGGACCTGGTCGGGGATTTTCGCGCGCCGGACCTGTTGCGTTTCGGTTTCACGCCGCTCTACACCCGCTTTGTCGACGTCTTCGACGCCGTCGAACGCCTTCGACAGGTGCTTGCAGGCGAGGAATGGCGCGAAGAGCGGTTCTCGGTGCGCGGCAAGGTGACCTGAGAAGCCTCGCGGTCGCGCTGCGTCAGAAGCCGTTCTGTGCCTCGAGTTCGAGGAAGAGGGCTGAGTGGTCGAGGTTTGCGCCGTCCATCTTGCGGACCAGCGTCTCGTACCGGTCGCGGACGGCCCGCACCAGCGGAAGTTCCAGTCCCAGCGCGCGAGCCTCGTCGAGCAGGTTGTCGAGATCCTTCAGCTGCAGCTTCGAAGGACCTCCGGGCCGGAAATCGCGCCGCGCCATCCGCTCTCCGTGCTGCTGAAGGATGACGGAGTTTGCGAAGCCGCCGCCGAGGGCATCGCGGAAGGCGCCGAGATCCGCATCCCCCTGCCGCATCAGCAATGTCGCCTCGGCCACGACGCCGATCGTTACCGCCACGATCGCCTGGTTCGCGAGCTTGGAAAGCTGGCCGGCACCGGCGCCTCCGACCCGCACGGGCCGCCCCATGGCCGAAAGCACCGGCTTCGCTTGGCCAAATGCGCGCTCTTCACCCCCGACCATGATGGCGAGGGTGCCGGCCTCGGCGCCGCGCGTGCCGCCGCTCACGGGTGCGTCGAGATGTGCGATCCCGCGCCCGGACAGCGCGCTGGCATGATCGCGCGCCTCGCCCGGCTTGATGGAGCTCATGTCCATGACGACCGTTCCCTCACCCATGGCCTCGGCGGCGCCGCGATCGAACAGGACGTCGGCGACGGCCTTGCCGTCGCTCAGCATCGTGACGACGAAATCGCAGCCGCTCACGGCTTCGGCCGGTTCGCCGAAGGCCTTCGCGCCATCGGCGACCAATGCCCGGGCCTTTTCCGGCGAGCGGTTCCACACGCGCACGGAATGACCCGCCAGCAGCAGCCGGCGTGCCATCGGTGCGCCCATCAGGCCTGTTCCGAGAACTGCGATCGTCGTCATTTCACTCCTCCAGGTCCGCAAATCCGAGAGGGTGTTCCTAGCACGCTCGCGGCTGGGATCCAGCCCGCCGGGGAAATTCAGCGAGCCGTTTCGCTGGAGCGGCGTCGGGCCCGGCCAGGTCCGACTGGGATTCGGCGGCTTCATTCCGCCGGCCTGACCAGCCGGTCGGCCGGAAGTGCGGACAGGCGGCTCTCGCCTCGCCAGGAGCTTCACGTCGCCGGCGCCGATCTTCCTGAACGGCCAGAAGACGAAGGGCGGGGATGATTTCGGCGGTTCCTGCCCGGAAAGCCGGGCTTTGCGCGTGATTTCATCCCCGCCTTTTCGGGCCGGGCTACACTTTGCCGTCCCCTTCGCTCGGGAGTATTCGCGAGACGTCCGGATGCTGGGGGGGACCGGCGCTTCCGTCGGGGCTTAACGTGCGCTCCGGCCGGAGAGGCTTCGGGTTCAAGCTCCCCCGGCCACTACGAGCCGGTTCGCCTTCGGGGCGTGCAAGGGGTGAAGGGCCGTCGGCGGCAGGTTGCCGCCGGCTGCCCGGATCTCCGCAGAGGGCGGAATCCGCGGTCTGGTAGCAGGATGCCCTCGCGGGATGTTCCTGTGACGAACGCCGGCGGGGCGCGGGGGACCGCGCCACATAAAACTAACCATTCGGAAGGCACGGCCCTCGCGCCCCGCTCCCGGATCTCACCAGCCATGCCTCTGCCCGCAACCGGGCGAGAGAACGCGGCGGCGCGCCCGCCGGAAAGGAAGAACCATGCCCAAACCAGGATCCGCCGACCGGGACCGCGAAGTCCGCAACGGGCATTTGTAAAAAACGGACCTTTGCAAAAATGGTGATCCCGGCAGGATTCGAACCTGCGACACCAGGATTAGGAATCCTGTGCTCTATCCCCTGAGCTACGGGACCACGCGCCCACCCATACCCAAGCAGTGGCGCTTCGCCAAGTGCTTTTGCCCCGCGAATCGCCAATCAGATCGGGAGGGCGCTTTCCACCAGGCGGACCCAGTACGAGACGCCATGCGGGATGACCTGGTC
Organism: uncultured Alphaproteobacteria bacterium; assembly: GCA_963760965.1. Taxonomy (GTDB): domain Bacteria; phylum Pseudomonadota; class Alphaproteobacteria; order Rhizobiales; family Rhizobiaceae; genus Pararhizobium_B. The sequence goes on along the minus strand of CAVXEW010000007.1, from coordinate 520,137 downwards.
GTTGAAGTCGTATCGGGGATGATGGAGACCCGCGGAATCACCGTTGCCGATGAAGATGAACGCGCCCGGTCTGGCCTCGAGCATGTAGGAGAAGTCCTCCCCGGCCATCAGGGGGGCGACATTCGCGTCGACCTTGTCAGGGCCGGCAACTGCAGCCGCCGCCTCTTCGGCGAAGTCCGTCGGAGCTTCATGGTTGAAGGTGACCGGGTAGTTGCGGTGGTAGTCCACTTCGGCGACGGCATCATGGGCGCTCGCGGTTCCCCGGCAGATCTGCTTCAGCCGCTCTTCGGCCATGTCGCGCATGCTCCCTGCGAGCGTTCGCACCGTGCCGGCAAGCGTCGCCTCTCCGGGAATCACGTTGTGGGTGAAGCCGGCCTCGAACCGCGTCACGGAAAGTACGAGCGAACCGAGCGGATCGGCGTTGCGCGAGGCGATCGACTGGAGGGCCGTGACGATATGAGCGCCGACGACGATCGGGTCGACGGTGGTGTGCGGCATCGCCGCATGTCCGCCACGGCCCCTGACCGTTACCGTGAATTCGTCGGTGGCGGCCATGATCGGCCCCTTGCGCATGCCGAAATGCCCGACCGGAATCCCCGGCATGTTGTGCATGCCGAAGACCTCGTCGATGCCGAAGCGCTCCATGATGCCGTCCGCCACCATCTCCCGGCCGCCGCCGCCGCCTTCCTCCGCCGGCTGGAAGATGACAGCGACCGAGCCGGAGAAGTTTCGGGTCTCGGCGAGATATTTTGCCGCGCCAAGAAGCATCGCGGTGTGCCCGTCGTGACCGCACGCATGCATCGCGCCCGGCGTCGCGGAAGCCCACGGGCTGTCCGTTTCCTCGGTGATCGGCAGCGCGTCCATGTCCGCCCGCAGGCCGAGCGTCCGGCGGCCTTCGCCACGGCCACGGATCATGCCGACGACGCCCGTCCGCCCGAGGCCGGCGACGACCTCGTCGACACCGAACTCCTTCAGCTTGCCTTCGACGAAGGCTGCGGTCCTGTGTACGTCGAAAAGGAGCTCCGGCATGCGGTGGAGGTGGTGGCGCCATTCCGCGATCTCTTCCTGCATTTCGGCGGCGCGGTTGAGTATCGGCATGAGACGAAGTGCCCTTCTTGCAACGACCGGCATCATTGCGGCCCGATCTCCCGGAAGCCCGGGCCGCACCTTTGCAATCATGCCGTCAAATAGGATAGATAGTGGCCGACCGTAACTCGTCTTGTGCAAAGAGCCAAGATCGGGACAGTTCGCTCCCTTCGATCGAAAGCCCAACCGCCATGCCCAAGTGCTCCTTCCGACTGACCGTGGTCCTTGCGCTGATGCTCTCGATCGGCGCGCCCGCCAGCGCCAGCGCCTTTCCGAGCATCCTCGTCGACGTCAGCACCGGCCAGGTGCTGGAACATCACGACGCCTTCAAGCGGTGGTATCCGGCTTCTCTGACCAAGCTGATGCTGCTTTACGTGGTCTTCAGCGAGTTGCGGTCGGGCAAGCTGACGCTCGACAGCCCGGTGACGATGTCGAAGCGCGCGGTTTCGCAGCCGCCGGCGAAGATGTACCTGAAGCCGGGCGCGACCATGACGCTCGACGCGGCGATCAAGATCATCATGACGAAATCGGCCAACGACGTCGCGATGGCGATCGCCGAGAACGTCGGCGGCTCCGAGCAGCATTTCGTCGACATGATGAACGCGCAGGCAAAGGAAATCGGCCTGATCAGCACCCACTTCATCAATCCGAACGGCCTGCCAGGCCCGGGACAGTACTCGACGGTTCGCGACATGGCGCTGCTGGCTGCGGACCTGAGGCGGCAGTTTCCGCAATACGCCTTCTATTTCGATCTCGAGGGCATAGAATTCGAGGGCCGCGACATTCCGAACTACAACCTCCTGATCGGCAGGTTTCCCGGTGCCGACGGCATGAAGACCGGCTTCATCTGCGCCGCCGGCTTCAATCAGGTCTCGACGGCGACGCGCGGAGGCCGGACGCTGCTCGCCGTGGCTTTCGGCACGCCGAGCCTCGCGGCACGGGCGGAAGAAACGGCCAAGCTCCTCCACGAGGGTTTCCAGGAGCATCCGCAGGGCGGCCCCACGCTCCGGTCGCTGCAGCCCTACGGCGCCGACCGCAATGTCGTCGCCGACGTCTCGCAGCAGATCTGCACGCCAAAGGCGCACCAGGCCCGCATGAACGCCCGGGGGGAAGACGGCAAGGTGGTCATCGGCGTCCCCTACATCCGCGAGATGACGCACGAGCCGAACTATGTTCCGGTCCAGCTGATCAGCACCGGCGGAGTCGCGCCCGTAACCGTCGCCGACGTGCCGGTGCCGACGCCCCGGCCCGATTCCGGCGGGATGCCCGCGTCGGCGACGGCCTTCGCCCGGGTCGAGAACGGTGATAGTGCGGCCGCTGCCGCGCAGGCCGAAGCCGCCGGAATTCCGGTGCCAAGCCAGCGCCCGACCCGGTAGCCGGCCCGATGCGCGCGATTTCGGAGCCGATCCCGGTCTCCATCCTCACCGGCTTTCTCGGGGCAGGCAAGACGACGCTGCTCAACCGGCTGCTGAAGGATCCCGCGCTGCGGGACACGGCGGTGATCATCAACGAGTTCGGCGACGTCGCAATCGATCATCTGCTCGTGGAGCGATCCGGCGACGGCATCATCGAACTGTCGGACGGTTGCCTCTGCTGCACCGTCCGCGGCGAACTCGTCGATACGCTCGCCGATCTCGTGGACAGGCTCCAGACGGGACGGCTGGGCGCACTCGGCCGGGTGGTCATCGAAACGACGGGGCTCGCCGACCCGGCGCCGATATTGCAGGCGGTCATGGGGCATCCGGTACTGGTCGATTGCTTCCGCCTCGACGGCGTGATCACGCTCGTCGACGCGGTGAACGGCATGGCAACTCTCGACGCGCATGAGGAGGCGGTCAAGCAGGCGGCCGTGGCGGACCGCCTGGTGCTGACCAAATGCGACCTCGCGGAAGCCGGCAGCCGACAGGCACTCGTCGCCCGGCTGAAGGGGCTCAATCCCGGCGCGCCGGTCCTCGACGTCGCCGACCGCGATGCTGCAGCGGCTGCCCTTTTCGAGTGCGGTCTCTACGATCCGGCGACGAAGACGGCCGACGTGGCGCGCTGGCTGCGCGACGAGGCCTACCACGACGCGCACGAACATCATCTTCACGGGCACGACGTCAACCGCCACGACAGTCGCGTGCGCGCCTTCACGCTGACGCACGACCGGCCGATCGAGCCTTCGACGCTCGAGATGTTCATCGACCTCCTGCGCTCGGCGCATGGCGCGCAACTGCTCAGGATGAAGGGTATCGTCGGACTGTCGGACGATCCTGACCGGCCGGTGGTCCTGCACGGTGTCCAGTCGATGTTCCATCCTCCGGCCCGTCTGCCCTCCTGGCCAGAGCCGGAGGACCGGCGCACCCGGCTCGTGCTGATCACCCGCGACATGAGCGAGAGTTTCGTCAGCGAACTGTTCGACGCGTTCGTCGGGAAGCCGGGAGTTGACCGGCCCGATCGCACGGCGCTTGCGGAAAATCCGCTGGCGATCCCGGGGCTTCGGGGCGGATAGGCGCTCGAGGTGCCGCCGGGGGCTCGCGCTCAGGCGCTGCGCTCGATCAGGAAACGGTGGCCGCCGTCGACGGTCTCGGTCGAGATCAGCCTGTGCCGATGTTCGCTGCAGAGATGCGGGATGTCGATGACGGCGAGCGGGTCGGTCGTCTCCACCCACAGGCGCGCTCCAGGCGGCAGTTCGCCCAGGCGACGCCTCGTCTTCAATGCAGGCAGCGGACACTTCAGGCCGCGCAGGTCATAGATCGCAGCCGCGGGCGCCTCGTGCATGGCGGGGGCTACCAGAATTTCCAGAACGGCTTGCGGGAGGCGTTTGCCTGCTCGTCGCCAGTGGTGGCGGCGAGTCCCTGTCCGCTGCGTGGATCGGCAGCCGGCACAGGCGTACCGGACTTCGCGGTTCCCGCTTCCGCGGCCGCCGGGCTTCCCCCCGAAGCGGATGTGACCGAAGCCACGGCGGCACCGGCCCGGCCGGCGTCGCCGCGGGGAGTTTCCGAAGAGCCGGGCAGGAACGAGGTCAGAGAGGAGAGGAAGTGGTCGGCGGCGGCGCGGGAAGCCTCCTTGCGCTGCTCGGCCGCAGCCTTGTCCTCGGCGCGCGCCTCGATCGCCTGCTGCTTGAGCCTTGCGACTTCAGCTTTGCGGGCCGCCTCGGCCTGCTGCTTCTCGACGGCGCTCTCGTAGGCCTTGTCGAACTGCTTTTCATATGATGCGTAGGCGACCTGCAGGTTCTCCGGCGTCTTCATCGACGGGCAGGCGGCCGTGGCAACGAAGGGACTGCCGTCCAGGACCTGCTGGTTGAAGACGTACTTGCGGTCGCAGACGTTGACTTCCGGCGGCTGCCTGGTGATCTCGAAATAGTCGTAGCCGACCTTGAGCATCCTCCAGAAGTCCATGTTCGGATTGTCGCGATGACTGGCCATGTTCTCCGGAGTCATGCGGAACGGAAACGCCTCGACCTGGAAGGCCCTTTGCCCGCCCTGGAAAGCGTCGCGCGCGAAAGCGTAGATCTGGGCGACGTTCTTGTCGGTCATGGAATAGCAACCGGCCGACGAGCAAACGCCGTGGATCATGATGTTGCTGCCCGTGCGACCCAGCGCGCGGTCGTAGTTGTTCGGATAGCCGATGTTGAAGGCGAGATAGTAGTGCGAATCCGGGTTCATCTGTGCCGGCGTGATCAGGTAGAAGCCTTCCGGCGACTGGCGGTCGCCCTCCTTCTTCTTCGGGCCCAGATCCCCCGACCACGCGCAGATCTTGTAGTCGGCGATCTTGCCGTAGCGCCCGTTGCCCTTCTGCTTCCAGATCTCCAGCACACCCTCTTCCTTGAAGATGCGCATCATGATCGGAGAGGTGCGCGTCATGCCCTCCGACTTCATCCTGGCCACGATCTTCTGCGGCAGCGGCTGGTTGGCCTTTTCCGCAACCGATTGCAGCGCATCGTCGTTGCAGGCCGCGAGCGCAGCCAGAACGACCGGGATCAGCAATAACCGGATGACCTGTTTCATCACGCCCACTTTGAAGTTGCGGCTGCCCGTCCTTGCCCGCGTCGGACAACCTTCCCCCGCGTCCGCAGCCTAATAAGGCATGGTTTACGAAATGTTAGCGCGGACCCCAGGCAACTGGACACCACAGAAAAATCAGTAATGCGGCAATCTTGTGTCACTCGGGCGACAAGGAGCGGGTCGCTCAGAGCCGGCGGCCGATATCGAGAAATTTCTGCCGCCTGCGGGCACGAAGCTCGTCGCCGCTCGCAGTCGACATGTCCTTGAGCGCACTCGCGATGGTCGCGCCGGTCGCCTCGATCACCGCCTCGGGATGGCGATGTGCTCCCCCGACCGGTTCCCGGATGATGTCGTCGATGATCCCCAGACCTTTCAGGTCGTCCGCGGTGATCTTCATGCTGGTAGCGGCGTCCCGGGCGCGGCCGGAGTCGCGCCACAGGATCGAGGCCGCGCCTTCGGGGGAGATGACGCTGTAGATCGCATGCTCGAGCATGTAGACCCGGTTGCCGGTGGCGATCGCGATGGCGCCGCCCGAACCGCCTTCGCCTATCACGACAGAGACGATCGGAACGCGCACGTTCAGGCACATCTCTGTCGACCGGGCGATCGCTTCCGCCTGCCCGCGCTCTTCCGCGCCGACCCCGGGATAGGCGCCCGCGGTATCGATCAGGGTGATCACCGGCAGGCCGAACCGGTCCGCAAGCTCCATGACGCGGATCGCCTTGCGATAGCCTTCCGGCCGGGCGCTGCCGAAGTTGTGGCGGATGCGCGACTTGGTGTCGTGACCCTTCTCCTGGCCGATGACGGCGACGGGCTGTCCCCGGAAGCGGCCGAGCCCGGCCTGGATGGCCTCGTCCTCGGAAAACTTGCGGTCCCCGGCGAGAGGCGTGAACTCCTCGAACAGCGCGGCCGCGTAGTCGCCGAAGTGTGGACGGTTCGGATGGCGGGCCACCTGCGTCTTCTGCCAGGGGTTGAGCTTGGCGTAGATGTCGGCCATCGCCTCCTGGGTGCGCGCCTCCAGCCGGGCGATCTCGTCAGCGGTGTCGATGCTCTCGTCTTCGCTTGCGAGCGTCTTGAGCTCGTGGATCTTGCCCTCGAGGTCGGAGATCGGCTTTTCGAAGTCGAGATAGTTGTACATTCGGCGCGGCTTCCTACGGGACACAATTTCGAACGGCCAGCAACGCAATACGCGTCGCCGCGCCCGAATGGTTTCACTTGCAGGCGCGGCGGGTGTCCTCTTCCCGCTTTTCAGCCGCTTTTGCAAGGGGGTGGTGGTTGCCGACCAGTGCGTGGAGGCGTTCCTCCAGCACGTGCGTGTAGATCTGGGTCGTCGAGATGTCGCTGTGGCCGAGCAGTTCCTGGACGACCCGGAGATCGGCGCCGTTCTGCAGAAGATGGCTTGCGAAGGCATGCCGCAGCACGTGCGGCGAGACGGCTGCCGCGGGAATGCCGGCGCGTGCGGCGAGCGCCTTGAGCTCGCGCGCGAAAACCTGGCGGGCAAGATGGCCGCTCGCCGAGGCGGCGGGGAAAAGCCAGGGACTATCGTCGTCGGGCCGCTGGGCGTCGCGTTCCCCGGCATAGGCGAGCAGCGCCTCCCGCGCGGTGGCCGAGAGCGGCACGATCCGCTCCTTGTTGCCCTTGCCGCGAATCAGGAGGAAGCGGCCGTTCTGGCCGACGACGCTCGCGGGGAGGCCGATCAGCTCGCTGACGCGCATTCCGGTGGCGTAGAGCAATTCGAGCAGCGCCAGCAGGCGGAGGGCCTGAAGCCTTTCCGGGGCGCCGGCGGCAGCAGCCGCAGCTTCGCCTTCGGCGCGTCCGATCAGCCTGCCGACGTCGTCTACCGTCAGCGTCTTCGGGAGGCTGCGCGCCTTGCGCGGCGCGTCGAGAATGCCGGTGGGATCATCGCCCCGCGTGCCTTCGGAATAGAGGAACGCGTAGAACTGGCGAAGCGAGGACAGGCGGCGAGACTGCGATGCGGGAGCGAAGCCGCGCGCCGCGACGTCGGCCACGTAGCGGCGCAGCGCGGGCGTGTCGGCGCCGGTCAGGCTCGTTCCCGCCGCCTTCAGGAACGAAGCCGCGTCCTCGAGATCGCGCCGGTAGGCTTCTATGGTGTTCTGGGCGGCGCCCCGTTCGGCGCTCATCATCTCAAGAAAGGCTTCGAGATGGGCGGCGCTGAGTTCGGCCATGTCGCAAATCCGTACCGGACGGTGCCGGGCCGCCCTATTGTCTCGCGTCCTGCTCGGTACCGAGCCTGTCGGTCGGCACGCGCACGGTGATCTCCCGTGGCTTCGGCTTGACGTAGAGCGTCAGCGCGAACATGCCGCCGTAGACCAGGCCTGCGACGACGGCGCAGAAGACCAGGAATCGGATCAGTGAGGGCATCGGTCCTTCCCGCGAATCACCGTGTCTTTCGCTCACGCTCCTTATGAGGGAGGGCCGGCGCGAGCGCAAGGACCGGCCGCGAGAGGGCGATATCGACGTCAGCGCCTTGACGCTTTGCCGGCATTTGTCGATACGAAGACAGGATTTGGGGAATTCAATGGCCATGCCGGGCGAAGACGGAATCGTGCTGTCGGAGGTCGTGGATGCGGCGAAGGCCGCTCTCGGCGGTCGCTGCCTGGTGCTGGTCGGGCTGATGGGCGCCGGCAAATCTGTGATCGGCCGCCTTTCGGCAGCCCGGCTCGGACTGCCCTTCATCGATTCAGATCATGAGATCGAGCGGGTCTCGCGCATGACGATCAGCGAGCTGTTCGAACTCTATGGCGAGCAGGAGTTCCGGGCGCTCGAGGCGCGGGTCATCGCGCGATTGATGAGTTCGGGACCGCAGGTGCTTTCGACGGGCGGCGGCGCCTTCGTGGATCCGAAGACGAGGGCCCTGATAAAGCGCGAGGCGGTTTCCCTCTGGCTGAAGGCGGATCTGGACGTTCTCTGGGAACGGGTCAGGAAGCGCGACAGCCGGCCGCTCCTGCGCACTGCAGACCCGAAGGAGACGCTGCGAAGCCTGATGGAGCGCCGCTATCCGATCTATGAATTGGCGGATATCGCGGTTCAGTCCCGCGACGTCAGGAAGGAAGTCGTGGTGGGCGAAGTGATCGAGGCACTGGCCCGGTTTGGAGCAGGATCATGAACGAAGCTGCAGCGGAAATGCGCAAGGTGCGCGTGGATCTCGGCGAGCGCGCCTACGACATACTCATCGGTCCGGGGGCGACGCGTCTCGCGGGGGACGAGATCGCCCGGCGGCTTCCCGGCGCCCGGGTTGCCGTGGTCACCGACGACAACGTCGCCGGCCAGCATCTCTTCGAGTTCGTCGAGAACCTCGGCGAGGCCGGCATCGACGCCGTTCCCGTCATCCTGCCCGCGGGCGAGAAGACGAAGAGCTTCCCGAAGCTCGAGGAGGTGTGTGACGCGATCATCGCCGCCAGGCTCGAGCGGGGCGATGCGGTGGTGGCGCTCGGCGGCGGGGTCATCGGCGATCTCGCTGGATTCGCGGCGGGCATCGTCAGGCGCGGGATGCGGTTCGTCCAGGTCCCGACCTCGCTTCTTGCGCAGGTCGATTCCTCTGTCGGCGGCAAGACCGGCATCAACACTTCGCGCGGCAAGAATCTCGTCGGCGTCTTCCACCAGCCGAGCCTGGTCATCGCCGATACCCAAGTCCTCGACACGCTGCCGCCGCGGGAATTCCGTGCCGGCTACGCCGAGGTGGCCAAATACGGGCTCATCGACCGGGCGGACTTCTTCGACTGGCTTGAGCAGAACTGGACTGGCGTCTTCTCAGGCGGCGAGGAGCGGGTCACCGCGATCGCGACCAGTTGCACGGCGAAGGCGGAGGTCGTTTCCGCCGATGAGCGCGAGAGCGGGCAGCGGGCCCTCCTCAATCTCGGCCATACCTTCGGCCACGCCCTGGAAGCGGCGACGGACTACGACAGCAAGCGCCTCGTCCACGGCGAGGCTGTCGCCGTCGGCCTCGTCCTGGCACACGAATTCTCCGCCCGGATGAACCTTGCGAGCCCGGACGACGCGGCCCGGGTGGAGCGCCACCTGAAGGCCGTCGGCCTGCCGACCCGCCTTGGCGACATCAAGGGGAAGATGCCGCCCGCGAATGTCCTCATGGAGGCCATCGCGCAGGACAAGAAAGTCAGGCGCGGGCGCCTCACCTTCATACTGACGCGCGGCATCGGCAAAGCCTTCGTCGCCGACGACGTCCCGCCGGACGAGGTCTCCCGCTTCCTCCAGGAACAATACGTGTCATGACGCTCCAGGCCGTCATCGACTTCTTTTCGCAGTTCGGGCTCGTCATCCTGTCGATCCTCGCGCTGGTGGTCGTCTCGGGCTTCTTTTCCGGCTCGGAAACGGCTCTTACGGCCGTATCGCGCGCGCGGATGCATGCGCTCGAAGCCAATGGCGAAGTTCGTGCCGGATTGGTCGCCCGGCTGATCGACAAGCGCGACCGGCTCATCGGGGCGCTGCTCATCGGCAACAATCTGGCGAACATCCTCGCCTCGTCGCTGACGACGACGCTTTTTCTCAAGCTCTTCGGCGCCTCGGGCGTGGCCATCGCCACGCTGGCGATGACCGTCATCCTCGTCATCTTCTCCGAAGTGCTTCCGAAGAGCTGGGCGATTTCCTCGCCCGACCGCTTCTCGCTTGCGGTTTCGCGTGCCGTAACTGCGTTCGTCAAAGTCGTCGGTCCGGTTTCGGCGGGCGTCAACTGGATCGTGCGCAGGATACTCGGCCTCTTCGGCGTGGCGCTGACCGGCGTCTCGATGCTGTCCGCGCATGAGGAACTGCGCGGCGCGGTCGATCTTCTTCACCGCGAGGGATCGGTGGTGAAGGCCGACCGCGACCGGCTCGGCGGCGTTCTCGACCTCGGAGAACTCGAGGTCTCCGATGTCATGGTCCACCGGACGGCGATGCGGATGATCAATGCCGACGACGCGCCGGACCACATTGTCCACCAGATCCTTGAAAGCCCCTACACGCGGATGCCGCTGTGGCGCGGTTCGCCGGACAACATCATCGGCGTCGTCCACGCCAAGGACGTACTCCGTGCGACGGCGGAAAACAGCGACATCTCCAAGCTCGATATCGTCAAGATCGCGCAGAAGCCCTGGTTCGTGCCGGACGCGACAAACCTCAAGGACCAGCTCAACGCCTTCCTTCGCCGCCGGCTGCATTCGGCAATCGTCGTCGACGAATACGGCGAACTGGAAGGGCTCGTGACGCTCGAGGACATTCTCGAGGAAATCGTCGGAGACATCTCCGACGAGCACGACATCGACATGCAGGGCGTGCGCCAGGAGGCGGACGGCTCCGTGGTCGTGGACGGGAACGTGCCGATCCGCGACCTCAACCGGGCGCTCGACTGGAACCTGCCGGACGAGGAGGCAACGACGGTCGCGGGCCTCGTCATCCACGAATCACAGATCATTCCGGAGGAGCGTCAGGCGTTCACTTTCCACGGCAAGCGCTTCATCGTCATGAAGCGCGAGAAGAACCGCATCACCCGGCTGCGCATCCGGCCGCTGGAAGCCGCCGCGGCCAACGACTGACCGCCGGGCGTCGCCGATCTACCAGCGGGTGGGTTCGCCCGGGGCTGACGGCTCCAGGGCGAGGGCATGGACGCCCGCGGCGAGTTCGTCCTTCAGGACCTCGTTGACGGCGCGATGGCGGGCGACGCGCGTCATGCCGGAAAACCTGCCGGAAACCATGCGGACGCGGAAGTGGGTCTCGCCCGTTCCGTCGAAGCCGGGCTGGTGGTGGGCGTGCAGGTGGCTCTCGTTGACGATCTCCAGCCGCTCGGGTGCGAAGGCCTGGTTGAGCTTGGCTTCGATCGTCGACTGGACGGACATCGTCTGTCTCCCTATCTGGCGGGTGCGCCGTTTCGCCCCGGTGCAATCGCGGTGTGCTCGTGGCAAACGGAAGCCGAGGCCGCTTCCGCCGCGATAGGCAAGCGAAAGGCCGTTTGTCAATCCTTGTTCGTCGTCGTCGTGGACACCATAATCGGCTCCATGAAACTGGATTCGAAATATTTCGACAGCATCCGGGTGCGCCGCAAGGGCGAGGCGCCGCCCGAACCCTCTGCGCCGGTCTGCCAATGGGACGGCTGCGAGGAAAAGGGTACGCACCGCGCGCCGGTCGGGCGGGACGCGGAGGGGGAGTATTTCCTGTTCTGCGTCGAGCACGTGCGCCAGTACAACAAGGGCTACAATTATTTCTCCGGGCTCTCCGACAGCGATATCGCGCGCTACCAGAAGGAAGCCCTCACCGGACATCGCCCGACATGGACCGTCGGGGTCAACAAGTCTGCCCGCAATGGCCCCTCGCACGCGCGCATGCGGTCAGGCAGCGCCGCCTCCTATTCGCGCATCAGGGATCCGTTCGGCTTCGTCGACGAGGGGCGGCCGCGAGCGCGTCCGGAGCCAAGGCAGCGCAAGCTGAAATCTCTCGAGGCAAAAGCTTTCGACACGCTGGGGCTTGCCGCCGGCGCCACGTCGACCGAAATAAAGACCCAGTACAAGGCGCTGGTGAAGAAGCACCACCCGGACGCCAACGGTGGCGACCGCGGATCGGAGGATCGCTTTCGCGACGTGATTCAAGCCTACCAATTGTTAAAACAGGCTGGTTTCTGCTAAGCGATCATATTACGACTTCCCGGAAAGCGCCGAGAGCAGACGAACGGTCCGACGCGGCCGGTCTCGCTGGAGACATGATGAACAAGATTGATCGCGACATTTCCAACCTGCCAGACACGACGGTTTCCGTGCGGGAGACTTTCGGGATCGACGTCGATCTGAAGGTTCCCGCCTATTCCGAGGCTGACGCCTACGTGCCGGACCTCGACGAGGACTACCTTTTCGACCGGGAGACGACGCTGGCGATCCTGGCCGGCTTCGCCCACAACCGCCGCGTGATCGTCTCGGGCTACCATGGAACGGGCAAGTCGACACATATCGAGCAGGTCGCGGCGCGGCTCAACTGGCCCTGCGTGCGCGTCAACCTCGACAGTCACGTGAGCCGGATCGACCTCGTCGGCAAGGACGCGATCGTCGTCAAGGACGGCGTGCAGGTGACGGAATTCAAGGACGGCATCCTTCCGTGGGCCTATCAGCACAATGTGGCACTGGTCTTCGACGAATACGACGCAGGGCGACCCGACGTGATGTTCGTCATCCAGCGCGTGCTCGAATCCTCCGGCCGGCTGACGCTGCTCGACCAGAGCCGCGTGATCCGCCCGCATCCGGCCTTCAGGCTGTTTGCCACCGCAAACACCATCGGCCTGGGCGATACGACGGGGCTTTATCATGGCACCCAGCAGATCAACCAGGCCCAGATGGACCGCTGGTCGATCGTGACGACGCTCAACTACCTGCCGCACGACAACGAGGTGAACATCGTTCTCGCCAAGGTGAAGAGCTTCGACAAGAAGGAAGGCCGCGACGTGGTCGGCCGGATGGTGCGCGTCGCGGACATGACGCGGGCTGCATTCATCAACGGCGACCTGTCGACTGTGATGAGCCCGAGAACGGTGATCACCTGGGCCGAGAACGCGGAAATCTTTGGCGACGTGGCCTTTGCCTTCCGCGTCACCTTCCTGAACAAATGCGACGAGCTGGAACGCGCCCTCGTGGCCGAGCAGTATCAGCGTGCATTCGGCGTGGAGCTGAAGGAAAGCGCGGCGAACATCGTGCTCGACGCGACGATGTAGGCGGCAGCAGGTGGCGATGGCCGGACGCGGCGACAACAAGAAGGCAAGACAAGGCGGGCCGATCGATTCAGAACCGTTCAAGCGCGCGCTGACCGGATGCATCCGCTCGATCGCGGGCGACCACGAGCTCGAGGTGTCATTCGCGAACGACCGCCCGGGGCTGACCGGTGAACGGGCTCGCCTGCCCGACCTCCCCAAGCGGCCGACCGCGCGCGACGTGCAGGTCACTCGGGGGCTCGGCGATTCGATGGCGCTCCGAAAGGCCTGCCACGACGCGAAGGTCCATGCGACCATGGCTCCGCCGGGTGCCGACGCGCGTGCAATCTTCGATGCCGTCGAACAGGCCCGTGTCGAATCGATCGGAGCGCGGCGCATGGCGGGGATGGCCGAGAACCTGACCTCCATGCTCTCCGACAAGTACGCCCGTGCAAACTACCAGGGCATCGACCGTCAGGCGGACGCCCCGCTGGAGGAGGCGCTGTCGCTGCTCGTGCGCGAGAAGCTGACGGGCCGCAAGCCGCCGGAGAGCGCGGGCAAGGTGCTCGACCTCTGGCGCGACTGGATAGAGGCGAAGGGTGCGGCGGATCTCGATGGCCTTGCGGGCAAGATCGAGGACCAGCCGAAGTTCGCACGCGCGGTCCGCCATCTGCTGGCCTCGCTCGACGTCGCCGAGGAATATGGCGAGGACGACAGCGAGCCGGACGACAGCGACGACACGAGCGACGACGACCAGCCGCGCTCCGACGATGAGAACCAGGAGGCGGCGGAGGATCAGGCCGGCTCCGAGGCTGCACCCGCCGAGGAGAGCGAGGCAGCGGACGAGCAGATGGACGACGGCGACATGGACGGCGCCGAAGTCAGCGACGAGGACATGGCCGAGGAAGGGGACGAGGACGCCGAGACGCCCGGCGAGACGCGGCGGCCGAACCAGCCCTTCGACGAACTCAACGAGAAGATCGACTACCGTGTCTTTACCGGCGAATTCGACGAGATCGTCGCGTCGGAGGATCTTTGCGACGAGGCCGAACTCGACCGGTTGCGAGCCTTTCTCGACAAGCAGCTGGCCCACCTTCAGGGCGTGGTCGGCCGGCTGGCCAATCGGCTCCAGCGCCGCCTGATGGCGCAGCAGAACCGTGCATGGGACTTCGATCTCGAGGAAGGATACCTGGACACGGCGCGGCTGCCGCGGCTCATCATCGACCCGATGCAGCCGCTGTCCTTCAAGATGGAGCGCGACACCAATTTCCGCGACACCGTCGTGACGTTGCTGATCGACAATTCCGGATCCATGCGTGGCAGGCCGATCACGGTGGCGGCCACCTGCGCCGACATTCTAGCGCGCACGCTGGAACGCTGCGGCGTCAAGGTCGAGATCCTCGGCTTCACGACGCGGGCGTGGAAGGGCGGACAGGCACGCGAGAAGTGGCTGGCGACCGGCAAGCCGCAGTCTCCGGGCCGGCTGAACGACCTGCGCCATATCATCTACAAGTCGGCCGACGCGCCGTGGCGCCGGGCCCGGCGCAATCTGGGCCTGATGATGCGCGAGGGCCTTCTCAAGGAGAACATCGACGGCGAGGCGCTCGTCTGGGCGCATTCGCGGCTGATGGCGCGGCCTGAACAAAGACGCATCCTGATGATGATCTCCGACGGCGCCCCCGTCGACGATTCGACGCTTTCGGTCAATCCGGGCAACTACCTGGAGCGGCACCTGCGTGCCGTCATAGAGGAGATCGAGCAGCGCTCGCCCGTGGAACTGCTGGCGATCGGCATCGGACACGACGTGACGCGCTACTACCGTCGCGCCGTGACGATCGTCGACGCGGAGGAACTTGCTGGCGCCATGACGGAACAGCTAGCCGCCCTCTTCGAGGAGGAAACGTCGGCGCGTCCGGGACGTGCCGGGCTGCGACGGGCCGGGTAGGGCCTTGTCCGGCACGCACACGCGAGGAACGCTCCTTGCAATCGTTCTCGCCACGCTGGCTTTCGCAACACGGGGCGGTGTCCCGGCGGCCCATGCGGACGTGATCGGCAAGGATGAGCATTTCGGCCGCAAGATCGAGACCGGCACGAGCCGGATCGATCATTTCGAGATCGGTTCGGACCGGACGCGCTTCGGCGACCTCGAATTCATCGGTGGACTGGTCGTCGCCTCCGACGATCCGGCACTCGGCGGCATGTCGTCGGTTCGGCTGGGTTCGGACCGACGCGCCTTTCTCGGCATCGAGGACACGGGTTTCTGGTATTCCGGCGAGTTCAGTCGAGACGACGAGGGAAGGCTCAGCGGCCTTTCCGACTTCCGCGTCGCGCCCATCCGCGGACGCGACGGCCGGCCGATCCCTACCAAGTGGAGAAGCGACGCAGAGTCCGTCGCGGTGCGCAGGAACGATATTGTCGTGGGTTTCGAGCGCGAGCACCGGGTCGACGCCTACCCGCTGACGGATCCGCAGGCGTCCGGCCCGCTGCGCACCTTGCCGCTGCCGTTCCCGGTCGCCGAACTGCGCCGCAACCGCGGGCTGGAGACTGTCGCCGTCTCGCCGGAGGACGGACCGCTCGCCGGGGCAACGGTCGCCGTATCGGAACTGAGCATCAACAAGGCCGGCGACATCTACGCCGGTATCCTGGACGGACCGCGGCGCGGCACCTTCTTCGTAAAGCGTCAGCCGCCCTACGCAATCAGCGACGGAGACTTCCTGCCCGATGGCGACCTGCTGCTTCTCGAGCGCGGGGTGACGCTCGCCAGCGCCTTCAGCGTACGGATCGAGCGGATCGCCGGCAAGGATATCAAGCCGGGCGCGACTGTATCCGGCAAGGTGATATTCAGCGCAGGCCTCGGAGACCAGATCGACAACATGGAGGGTCTCTCCGTGACCCGGGCCGCCGACGGCGGCGTCTATCTGCTGCTGGTCTCAGACGACAACAACTCGATTCTCCAGCGGTCTCTGTTCCTGGAATTCCGGTTGGCGGAGCGGGCCCCAGGGCAGGTGCATTAGAGATCGAGCGATACGCGGCTGTCCTCGCCAAACTGTTGTCACGCGGCGGGGCGAAGCATGTGCCTCGACATGAAGCGCATGTCATCCTGCCTATTTTGGCATATTCCATTTATCGGCCGATTGTGCCTAGTTGAGCCGACGCTTTTTCCGAGGAGACTGGAATGTCATATCGAATTGCCGCCATAGTGGCCGCCGCCGTGGCGGCTGCCGCTTTCACCACACCTGCCAGTGCGTTGACGATGAAGGAGTGCAGCGCCAAGTACCAGGCCGCCAAGGAGGCCGGGACGCTGAAGGGCATGAAGTGGAACGACTTCCGCAAGACGGAGTGCAACTCGGCCGCGGCTGACGCCTCCGCCGGAAGCGAGCCGACGACGGCCAACACGGAAAACATGAAGGAGCCCGCGGCGCCGACGACCAAGGCACCGAAGGGAGTCGTCTTTCCGAAGTCCGTCGACAAGAAGTTCGCCAACAAGTCCCCCGGCAAGGCGCGCATGCACACCTGCCTCGATCAGTACAAGATCAACAAGAAGAACGGTACGCTCGGCGGCCTCAAGTGGATCCAGAAGGGCGGCGGCTACTACAGCATCTGCAATTCCCGGCTGAAAGGCTGATCCTGATGCCGCGAGGGGCGCCGGAGGAGGTTCCGGCGTCCCGTCGCCGGGATGCGGAAGAGCGCAGTCCTGAAAAAGGAGAACACCATGGGCCTGTTCGACAATCTCCTCGGAAATGTGCAGGGACTGATCAACGGTCGGCCCGGCGGCGTGTCGCAACTCTTTTCGGATGCACTGGCCGACATGGGCGGCTATCAGGGCATCCTGAGCCAGCTTCAGCAGTCGGGACTGGGTGCCAAGGTCGATTCTTGGCTGAGTGCGAACGCCGGCAACCTTCCCGTCACGCCGGAGGAAATCAACGCCGCGCTCGGCGACCAGAGGCTCCAGCAGCTGGCGCAGAAATTCGGGATTCCGCTCGACCAGGTGTCGAATCTGCTCGCCGAGCACCTGCCGGCGGCCGTCGACCAGGCGAGCCCGGCCGGGGTCCTCGATCCGCCGGCGCCGCAGAACCCGATCTGATCAGCCGACAGCCTGCTGAACTCCTGGCTGCGGCTTCAGCGCGCTGAGCAGCATGCCGTAGGGTACGAGCAGGATCAGCGCAGCAAGCAGCTTCACGGAAAGATCGCCGCCGGCCCAGGAAACGAACCGTGGCAGGCTCTCGCGCAGAACGCCGAACAGGGGTGCATCCGCAACGGCGAACGGATCGTTCGGGCCGATGAAGCGGAAGGCCGGCGCGAAGGCGACAGAGAAGAAGATGGCCGTGTCGAGTGCCGAACCCACCAGCGAGGCGGTGAGTGGCGCCTTCCACCATTTCAACCGGCGCAGGCGGTTGAACACTGTCACGTCGAGCAATTGCCCAACGAGGTAGGCGGTGCCCGACGCAACGGCTATGCGCGGAGTCGAAAGGCCGATGGAAGCCGCCACGGCAATGACGAAGCCGAAAGCTACGACGAGGCGGGCCGGACCGACACCAAAACGCCTGTTCGTCAGATCGGTCACCAGGAAGGCCACCGGATAGGTGAACGCCCCCCATGTGAGAATATCGGCGAGGTCCAGCGGGCCGACCTTCGCCTGTACGGGAAACTGGACGAGATAGTTCGACGAGACGACGACGATCGCCATCAGAAGGATGAAGGGCGCGGTTTTCCGGAGAGTGTGCATTTTTTTATCCTGGGTTGATGCCACCAGCAAAACAAAGGCGGGTCATCGCTGACCCGCCGCGAGAATGCGAGAAAGGATGTCCGCGCTCAGGCGGCCGCCGCTTCGGCCGTCTTCTTCACGATCTGGCGCTTCAGAAGCCGGGCACGCATCGACAGGTCGCGGTCGTTGGCCTTCAGAAGAAAGGCGTCGAGGCCGCCGCGATGCTCCACGGAACGAAGTGCGGCCGCCGAAATGCGCATGCGGAAGCGCTGGCCGAGGGCGTCGGAGATCAGCGTCACGTTGCACAGGTTGGGCAGGAACTTGCGCCGCGTCTTGTTGTTGGCGTGGCTGACATTGTTGCCCGACATGACGCCCTTGCCGGTCAGTTCGCAGTTGCGGGACATGATCTCACCTATTTTCGTTCGCCGCTCGACAACGTGGTTCGGGTGCCGTGCCCCGGCCAAAGGTCATCGGGCCTTTAATTGGAAGTCGCGTGTCTATAGTCAGCACCGCGCCGGACGTCAAGCCGACGGCGGAGAATTCGCGCCGGGGGATTGGCGACCGGCGCGACAAAGCGTCCCTTGCCGAGCAACGTCCGTGCACGCATGTCGGCCGAAGGGTTGAAGCCCGTCTGTTGCGCACTATTCGTATCAGAACAATTCCATTTCGAACGAAGTGACCGAACGAGGCTCATGGTCATCCACGACAAACGCCGGCGGTCGCTGATGACGGTCGTCGTCATGGGAGCTGCAATCCTGCAGATTCTCGACACGACGATCGTCACGGTGGCACTGCCGCACATGCAGGGACAGCTTTCGGCCAGCACGAGCCAGATCAACTGGGTGCTGACGAGCTATCTGGTGTCTTCCGGCATCTTCATGCCGCTGACCGGCTTCCTGACCGACCGCTTCGGGCAGAAGACCTATCTGTTCTCGTGCACCGCCGGCTTCATCGTCGCGTCGATGCTCTGCGGCATTGCCGGCAGTCTCGACCAGATCGTGATCTTCAGGCTCTTGCAGGGCGTGGCGGGGGCCGGGCTGGTGCCGACGGCCCAGGCCGTACTGATCGAGATCTATCCCGAGGAGGAGCGCGGCAACGCGATGGCCATCTTCGGAGTCGGCGCCATGTTCGGTCCGATCATGGGCCCGACGCTCGGCGGCTACCTGACGCAGATACTGAGCTGGCGCTGGACCTTCTTCATCAACGTCCCGGTCGGCGTGCTGGCGCTGATCGGCATCTGGTTCATGATCCCGGAGACCGAGAAAAAGGAGCGGCACACGGACTGGATCGGCTTCGCGTTCCTGGCGATCGCGGTGGCTTCGATGCAGTACATCTTCGATCGCGGGCAGGAACTCGGCTGGTTCGGCTCGACGACGATCGAGGTCTGCACCTTTGTCTGCGTGTTCGGCTACGTCTGCCTGATCATGCGGAACCTGGAGATGGGGAAGGACGCGATCTTCGACCTTTCCATTTTCCGGGACCGCAACTTCTCGGTCTCGGCGCTCATTCTGGCGACCTTCATGTTCTCGATGTATGGCGTGCTCGCCCTGCAACCGCAGATGCTGGAGAGCTTCTTCGGATATCCGACAGCAACGACCGGCCTGGCGCTGGCGCCGCGCGGCATAGCCTCTATGGTGGCGATGTTCCTGTCGGGCCGCCTCATAAACAGGGTCGGCGCAAAGCCGCTGATCATCTTCGGCATCGCTTGCACCATTTTCGGCACGGTGGCGATGACGCGCTACACACTCGACATCGGGCTCTGGTGGGTCATCTGGCCGATCCTCGTGCAGGGTTTCGGGCTCGGTTTCGTCTTCGTTCCGCTCGCGACGGTTACCTTCGCCACGCTGCCGCGAAGCAAGAGCGCGGAGGCGGCGGGGGTCCGCCAGATCGCACGAACCATCGGCTCGGGCTTTGGAATCGCCATGAGCGGGGCGGTCATGGCGCGGGAAAGCCAGGTTTCCTGGAATGCACTCGGCGGGCACCTTACGGCGCATTCGGAGGTCCTGCGCGAGCGATTGCAGGCCATGGGGCTCAGCATCCACGACCCGGTGGCGGGAGCGATGCTGGGCCGGATGCTCGACGGGCAATCGCGGTTCCTGGGGCTGCTCGACGCATTCTGGCTGCTCGGCTGGGGTATCGCGATCAGCCTGGTGCTCTTGTTCCTTATGTCGGGGGGCGTCGGCCGTGCGAAGGCGGCGCAGCCGAAAGCTTCGGAGGGCGCATGAGCGACGAGAAGACACTGGGTCAACTCATCGGCGAGGCGACGCGCGTCTGGCGCTCGCTGCTCGACCGGCGGCTGAAGCCGCTCGGCGTCAGCCAGGCGCGCTGGCGGGTCCTTCTGCATGCCGCTCGTGCCGGAACTCCGCTTACGCAGAGTGAACTGGCCTCGCGTCTCTGCATCGGGGGGCCGAGCCTCGTGACCTTGCTCGACCGGATGGAAGCCGATGGCTGGATCGAGCGGCGTCCCCACGAGACGGACCGGCGCAGCAAGCTCGTCCATCTGGCGCCACGTGCGCAGGCGACGATGGCGGCAATCGAAAGGGAGGCGCAGCAGGTCTACTTGGACCTGACCGAGGGTCTCGAGCCGGCCGACCTCGAGGCGACCGGACGGGTTCTCGTTCACATCAGATCACGTGCGGAGGCGCTGGAGGAGGCGACCCGCGAGACAGGAACAGGACACGCAGGTGACCATGACTGACGAAGACATCAAGGACGAAAGCCGGGCCGAGCCTTCCTCGACCTCCGGCGGCACGGTTGCGGGCAGGAAGATGGCACGGAAGTTCGGCGGCCGCGCGAAATGGGTGGCCGTGGCGATCGCCGCTGTACTCGTGGCGGGTGGCGGGTACTGGTACCACCGCCACGGCACCTACTATCCCGCGACGAGCGACGCCTACATCAAGGCGAATGTGGTCAGGATCGCACCGGAAGTCGGAGGCCGGCTGGACAAGGTTTCCGTCGACGACCAGCAGCGCGTGGAACGCGGCGACCTCCTCTTCCGTATCGATCCGCGCCCATACAGGTACAAGGTCGACCAGGCGAAGGCCGAGCTCGACAGCGCCCGGCAGACGGTCGCCGCGAACCAGGCCGCGGTCGAAGCGGCGAAGGCGCATGTCGCAGACGAGAAGGCGCTGCTGACGACGGCGAAGCAGAAATTCGCCCGCGCCCGCGACCTTGCGCAACAGAAGGTCGCGGCCCAGTCGCAGCTCGACGATGCCCGTTCGGCTCTCGACAGCGCACGGGCACAGCTGAACCTCGCGCGGGCGCAGTTGAACGAGGCGAAGAAGAAACTCGGGAAGGAGGGCGACCGGAACCACCAGGTCGAGACCGCGAAGGCGGCACTGTCGCGGGCCAAGCTGGACCTCTCGAACACCGAGGTGACGGCGCCCTGCAGCGGTCGCCTGACCGGCTTCACGGTGCATGCTGGCGACGTCGTGAACGCCGATCAGAAGCAAGGCGTGCTCGTGTGCAACGATCACTACTGGGTCTATGCGAACTACAAGGAAACCGACCTGACACGGATCAGGCCCGGCCAGTCGGCGGACATAACCGTCGACATGTACCCGGACCACGCCTTCCACGGCATCGTCGAAAGCGTGAACCCCGCCAGCGGTGCGGCCTTCTCGCTGCTGCCACCGGAAAACAGTTCCGGCAACTGGGTGAAGGTGACCCAGCGGGTGCCGGTGCGCATCCTGATCACCAACTCGGGCAACCACTATCCGATGCGTGTCCAGACAAGCGCGGAGGTCACCGTCGATACGGGAACGAGCGAAAAGCCGCTCGGAAAGAGCCGCGGCGCGACGGTCACGGACGCCCAGGCCCTGAAGATGGCGGGCGTCGTAGGGGACCGGTCGTGAACGCTCGGCGCGGCGCGACACCTTTCCCTGCGCTCTTGTCTTCCAGCGGACGCGGACCCATAAATGGCCGCATGGGCAGGCCGACGGCGAGAGTGCCCGGTTCGAGGAGAGAAGGCTGATGCGGCCGTCATGGTCCCTTGTGGTCGCGGTCTCCGCCGCGCTGATGGCGGGAGCGACGACCGCTCACGCGGATTCGGCGACACGGAGCACGACGCGCTACAGCGTCCGCTTTCTCGGCCTGCCGATCGCGCGGGCCGCTTTCACGACAACCCTCGATGGTCGCGAATACAGAATAGAAGGCAATCTGCGCAGCGCCGGACTTGCCGAAATATTCGACAGCACCAGGGGGGCTACGCAGGTGTCGGGCGTCGTCGAGCCAGACCGCCTGCAGGCAAGGTCCTATGTGGTCAGCTACACGTCCGGAAAGAAGAGTTCACGCACCGAGGTCACATTCCGCAACGGCAACGTGAAGTCGACCAGCCAGACTCCCAGGGAGAAGCCGCATGGAAAGGACTGGGTGGCGCTTTCCCGGTCAGATCTCCAGTCGGTCCTCGATCCGATCTCGGGTCTCATCGTGCCGGCCGGAACGCCGGTGTGCCCGCGAAAGGTTTCCGTCTTCGACGGCGAAACGCGGGCCGAAATCGTGCTCGAGCCGAACGGCCGGCAGCCGTTCTCGACCGACGGCTACAAGGGAGAGGCCATTGCCTGTTCCGTCCGTTTCACGCCGAAGGCCGGCTATCGCAAGGGCAACAGCTCGATCAAGTATCTTCGCGACCTCAAGAGCATCGAGGTATGGTTCGCGCGATCGCCGTCGACCGGAATCTATGCGCCCGTCTACGCACGGGTGCCCACCAAGATCGGTTCGGTGACCGTCTGGGCGACCCAGTTCGGCCGATGAGAAGCGAGCAGAGCGCAATCGACATCGGGAGGCAGCGGTGGACGCGCGCGCGACGCTGATCGGCTTTTCGGCCGTCCTGATGTGGGCATTGCTGGCGGTGTTCACCGCGGCCTCGGGACGAGTTCCTCCTTTCCAGCTGGCGGCGATGTGCTTCGCAGTCGGGTCGCTCATCGGCGGGATCGCCCTGCTGCGCGATCCAAGGCGCCGGGCTCACCTGCACCAGCCGTGGCCGGTCTGGATGTGCGGGATCGGGGGGTTGTTCGGCTACCACTTTCTCTACTTCACGGCGCTCAGGAACGCGCCGCCGGTGGAGGCCGGGCTGATCGCCTATCTGTGGCCGCTGTTCATCGTCGTCGGCTCCGCAATGCTGCCGGGAGAGCGATTGCGCTGGTTCCACGTGGCCGGCGCGCTCATGGGGCTCGCGGGAACCGTGCTCATCGTCGCCCGCGGCGGCGTGTCGTTCGAGGGCCGCTACGTGTTCGGCTACGCTTCCGCGTTCCTCTGTGCTCTGACATGGTCGAGCTATTCGCTGGTGTCGCGCCGTTTCGGCGCGGTGCCGACGGACGTGGTCACAGGCTTCTGTCTCGCCACCGCCGTTCTGGCTGCGGCGTGCCACCTGGCGCTGGAGCCGACGATCTGGCCGCAGGACGGCGGGCAATGGCTCGCCGTGCTGGGGCTCGGCCTCATGCCGGTCGGGGCGGCATTCTATGCGTGGGACCATGGTGTCAAGCGCGGCGACATCCAGGTGCTGGGTGCGGCGAGCTACGCCGCGCCGCTGCTTTCGACCATCATCCTGATCGCGGCGGGCTTCGGCCAGCTCTCGTGGCACATCGCCATCGCATGCCTGCTGATTACCGGGGGCGCCGCGCTTGCCGCGAAGGACATGCTGGCCCGACGCGGTCCGGGGCGGGGGCGACCGGCCGCTGGCCGCGTCGGAACGGTCCAATGAGCGCGCTGCTCTCGGGCGGGATCCAGGCGCCCGTCGTCGCGACGCTGGTGTTCTCCGTGGCGTCGGCGCTTCTGGCCGTCGCGGCCGCGGGCCAGCCGGCGTCGATCCGCAAGACCGGCGTTTCGGCGATGGCGACCGCGCTGCTTGCCGTGCTCGTCGTCCTGCGCAACGGCCATCCCCTGTTGGAAGGCGCGCTGCTTCTGGCTGCCGTCGGCGAGATGCTGCTTGTGCAGGACCGTCTTCCGGCCTATCTCGCAGCACTCGGCGTCCAGCTGGCGGTGCGCGTCGTCTATGGCACCCTCTTCCTGCTCGCCAGCCAGCCGCAACTCCTCGCCGGCTGGCGAAGCGCGGTCGCCGTCGGTGTTGCCGCCGGCGCCTCGTGGCTTCTTGTCCTCGTCGTGCCCCGTGCCGGACCACTGCGATGGCCGGCCCTGATCCATGGCTTGCTGGTCGTGGCCATGTGCGCGCTGGCGGCCGCCGTGCGGCCTCCCTGGGTGCTGCTCGGCGCGCTCCTGCTGGCGGCTTCGGACGCGGCCATGGCGGCCGACAGGTTTCTCAGGTCGCGGTCAAAGGAGACGCCCCTTTCGACGATCCGGCTGACCTTCGTCGCCCGCTATCTCGGCCAGGCGCTGATCGTGCTTGCCGGGCTCGCGCTCATCTGATCCCGGGTCGCCAGCCGGGCGGAGCCATCTCGAAGGAACCGAAGACGAAACCGGGCGCGACCGTGCAGCCGACGAGCGTCCAGGCACCGAGTGAGGCGGCCGACTGCCATGCGTTGGCCGGCACGACCGCCTGCGGGCGTTCGCCATCGGCAAGCGATGACCCGAGCCGGTGCCGAAGGATCTCGCGGCCGTCCTCGCAAATGCAGAGTTCGAGCGCCGCCCCGGCATACCAATGCCAGATTTCGGCCGCATCGCGTACCCGATGCCAGTGCGACCGGTCGCCTTCCTCGAGCAGGTAGTAGATGGCGGTCGAATGCCCGCGGTCTCCACCGGCGGCATCACGGAAGGTCTCGGCGTACCATCCACCCTCCGGATGACGAGAAAGGCCCAGTTCGGCGACGATCGTGGCTGCGGTCGTCATCAGAAGCGGTCCTTGCGGCGACGAATTTCCGCAAAAACCTCCGCATCGCTTGCATCCTGCATGCCTAGGTGTGCGCGGATCGCGGGATCGTCGGGCCTGAGGAACGGGTTCGTCACCTTCTCCTCGCCGATCGTGGTGGGCAGTGTCGGACGGCCGGCTTCCCGAAGGGCCTCGACGTCGCGGGCCCGCGCCGTCAGCGACAGGTTGTCCGGATCGACGGTCACTGCGAAGCGCGCGTTGGCCAGCGTGTATTCGTGTCCGCAATAGACGATCGTCTGGTCGGGTAGCGCCCGCAGCTTCTTCAGGGAGTTCCACATCTGGTGCGGCGTGCCTTCGAAGACCCGGCCGCAGCCAAGGGCGAAGAGCGTGTCGGCACAGAAAAGGAGAGCGTCGTCGGGAAGGTAGTAGCTGACGTGACCCAGGGTATGGCCCGGCGTCGAGATGACCTCGATGCGGTGACCGGCGAAATCCAGCACGTCGGCGTCTACCACCGTCCGATCGATGCCGGGGATGCGGTCGGCCTCGGACTTCGGGCCGACGATCTCGACGCCGAACGCCTTCTTGAGCGCCTCGTTGGCCTCGACGTGATCGCCGTGGTGGTGCGTCGTCAGGATGTGGGTGAGCTTCCAGCCCTTCTCCTCAAGGGCGGCCCTGATGGGTGCTTCTTCGGGAGCGTCGATCGAGGCCGTGAGGCCGGATTCGGGATCATGCAGCAACACGCCGAAATTGTCGCTGCGGCACATGAACTGGTGAATCTCGAGTTTCGACATGATGGTCTCCTCTCCGCGTCCTGAACTATCTGGTAACTAGAGTGCGCCCGCGCGCGAATTCAAGCGGCCATGAACTCTTGTCGGCCATGCCGCGAAGTCAAGGATTCCCTTCCGGGCAAACTCCGTCTAGGGTCGCGCGCATGAACACGGACATCGTCGATCTGCGCCAGTTCTATTCGACGCCGCTCGGCCGTCTGGCTGAGCAGGCAATCGCGATGGCGCTGGCGTCGATCTGGGTCGCACTGCCGAACGAGCGGCTTCTAGGACTGGGCTACGCCTCGCCTTATCTCGACCGCTTCCGGACGGACACCGAGCGTACCTTCGCCTTCATGCCGGCGCGGCAGGGGGCAGCGTCGTGGCCGCCGGCAGAGCCTTGTGCGACCGCCCTTGTCTTCGAGGAAGAGCTGCCGCTGCCTGATGCGGCGGTCGACCGCATCCTGATGGTGCACTCGCTCGAGTTCGCGGAGAACCCGGCGGAGATGCTGAAGGAAGCCTGGCGCATCATGGCGCCGAACGGACGACTGATCATCGTGGCGCCGAACCGGCGCGGCGTCTGGGCGCGGTTCGAGCACACGCCCTTCGGCTCCGGGCGACCCTATTCGCGGGCTCAGCTGACGACATTGCTTCGTGAAACGAACTTCACCCCCGGCGCCATGGGCGAGGCACTCTTCTTTCCGCCGTCAAAGCGGCGAAGCCTGCTCAAGGTCTGCCATGGTTGCGAGCGGGTCGGGCGAAGGCTGTGGCCGCTCTTTGCTGGGGTCCTCATCGTGGAGGCGCAGAAGCGGCTCTACCAGGGCCTGCCGGTGGCACGCCGGGCATCCCGGCGTGTCTTCGTGCCGGTGCTGGCGCCGCAGGGCGTCCACACGCTCAGGCGCGACGGCCCTTGAGCAGAAACACCGCCTGCTGACCGAACAGGTTCCAGAACGACCAGGGCAGGGAGACCGCCATCCTTTCTCCATCGAGGTTCAGGGCCTGCGCCTTCTCCACCGTGGCGCCCACCTCGTTGCAAAGGGCCACGAAGTCCCGCACGGTGCAGAAATGGATGTTGGGGGTGTCGTACCAGGAATAGGGCAGGTGCCTGGTGACCGGCATCCGGCCCTTGAACATCAGCGAACCGCGCACCTTCCAGTGGCCGAAATTCGGAAAGGAGACGATCGCGTGGCGGCCGATGCGCAGCATCTCGCCGAGGACAGTCTTCGGGTTGCGGGTCGCCTGGATCGTCTGGGACAGGATAACATAGTCGAAGCTGCCGTCGGGGTAGTGTACGAGGTCGTGGTCGGCGTCTCCCTGGATAACGGACAGACCGCGTGCGACGCACCGGTTCACCCCGTGCTGCGACAACTCGATGCCGCGTCCGTCGACCTTCTTTCGGCCTGCCAGAAGGTCGAGGAGGTCGCCGTCGCCGCAGCCGACGTCGAGAATGCGGGCTTCGGCTTCGACCAGGCCGGCGATCACCTCGAAGTCTACGCGGGCTTCCGAATTGACGCTCATGCGATTCCCCGTGCCCGTGCGGCCGATCCAAGGAAACCGCCGATCGTCTCCAGCAGTTCCGGCTCGTCGAGCAGGAAGGCGTCGTGGCCCTTGTCGGTCTCCACCTCGACGAAGGACACCGATGCGCCGGTGGCGTTGAGCGCGTGGACCACGGCGCGGTTCTCGCTCGTCGGGAAAAGCCAGTCGCTGGAAAAGGAGACAAGGCAATAGCGCGTGCGGGTGCCTCGGAAGGCGTCCGCGAGCTTGCCGCCATGGTCGGCCGCCAGGTCGAAGTAGTCCATCGCCCGGGTCATGTAGAGATAGGAATTGGCGTCGAAGCGGTCGACGAACGTCATGCCCTGATGGCGAAGATAGCTCTCGATCTGGAAATCCGCATCGAAACCGAAGGTCGGCGCCTCGCGATCCTGCAGCGCGCGGCCGAACTTGCGATGCAGGGCACTCTCGGAGAGATAGGTCACGTGGGCGGTCATGCGCGCCACCGCCAGGCCCTTCGAGGGCTTCGTTCCGCGCTCGAGATAGCGCCCCTGCTGCCATTCCGGGTCGGCCATGATCGCCTGCCGCCCGACCTCGTGGAACGCAATGTTCTGCGACGTGTGCCGGGCGCCGGTCGCGAGCGGCACCGCGCTGAAGACGCGCTCGGGGTAGCTCGATGCCCATTGCAGCACCTGCATCCCGCCCATCGATCCGCCGATCACGCAGAACAGGCTCTCGATGCCGAGATGGTCGACGAGGCGTGCCTGCGCCCGCACCATGTCGCGGATGGTGATGACGGGCAGGTCGATCGCATAGGGCTTTCCGGTCGCCGGGCTCGGCGATGCGGGCCCGGTCGATCCGAGGCAGCCGCCCAGAACGTTCGAGCAGATGACGAAGTAGCGATCGGTGTCGACCGGCTTGCCGGGACCGATCATGCCGGTCCACCAGCCGGGCTTGCCAGTGACAGGGTGCACGTTGGCGCAGTGCTGGTCGCCGGTCAGGGCATGGCAGACAAGGACGGCGTTGGACCTGTCGGCGTCGAGCGCGCCGTAGGTCTGGTAGGCGATCTGGAAGGGGGCCAGATCAATGCCGGCGTCGAGCCGGAGCGGCGCGTCGGGGCCGAAGCGGACGCATTCGCTGGACGGAGAGAGAGCCTCGCCGAGCGCCTGATCGGCGATTGCGGCTGCGGTTTCGGGCGGTTGCTGCGGCACGGCTGGTCGAACCTCGCTGGAGCCTTCTCCAGAACACGACGGCCCTTGTCGGGCGGGCGTGAACAGGTAGGGTTCGCGCGGAGTTCGTGTCAATCCTTTCTTCGCGCGGGTCTCGCGACTGCCGGGCCGCGGCTTTGCCTCGACAACGTCCGGCAGGAACGCTATTCACCGGTCACGCGCGTCCAGGGCGCGCGCCTCGATTTTCCTGGCAGGAAGCGCATACCGATGGCCACCGCACCTTTCAGACCCGTCCCCAAGCCGGGCGTCATGGAGATCGCCGCCTACGTGCCCGGCAAGCACGCCGCTCCGGGAGTGGAGAAGGTCTACAAGCTGTCGTCGAACGAGACGCCGCTCGGCCCGAGCCCCGACGTCGCCAGGGCGCTGGCGAGCGTGTCGGGCCGGCTCGAGGTCTATCCGGACGGGACGGCGCACGATCTCAAGGCAGCGATCGCCGAGGTCCATGGACTGAACCCGGCCAACATTATGTGCGGCAACGGCTCGGACGACCTCCTGACGCTGCTGTGCGAGACTTACCTGGCGCCGGGCGACGAGGGCATCGTCAGCGCCCACGGCTTCCTGCTTTACAGGATCCAGATCCTGGCGGCGGGCGCGAAACCGGTCACCGTGCCCGAGCGCGACCTGACGAGCGATGTCGATGCGGTGCTCGCCGCGGTGACCGGACGCACGAAGATCGTCTTCATTGCCAACCCGAACAATCCGACGGGTACGTATCTGCCGGTCGACGAGGTCAGGCGCCTGCAGGCGGGACTGCCGAAGCACGTGCTCCTCGTGCTCGATGCGGCTTATGCCGAATACGTCCGGCGGAACGACTACGAGGCCGGCCTGGAGATCGTCTCGGGCAGCGAGAACGTCGTCATGACCCGGACTTTCTCGAAGATACACGGCCTGGCGGGCCTCAGGATCGGCTGGATGTACGCGCCGACCCACGTCGTCGACGCCGTCGAGCGTATTCGCGGGCCGTTCAACGTCAACGCGATGGCGATCGCCGCGGGAGCCGCGGCGATGCGCGACCGCGGCCATGCCGAGGCGGCGGCTCGGCACAACCAGACATGGCTGGCGCGCGTGACGGAGGAACTCGCTTCACTCGGACTGGCCGTCACGCCTTCCGTCGCCAACTTCGTGCTCGTCCACTTCCCCGAAGAAGCCGGGCTCAGGGCTGGCGACGCGGACGATTTTCTCACCCGGCGCGGCTTCATCCTCCGACGCGTGGAGGCATACGGCTTTCCCAATGCGCTGCGCATGACGATCGGCAGCGAAGAGGCCAATCTCGGGGTGATTGCCGCCCTGAAGGAATTTCTTGGCAAGGACAGATGACAAAGCATTTCGACAAGATCGCTCTCGTTGGCATCGGCCTGATCGGCTCGTCGCTCGCCCGCATCATCAGGCTGAAGGAACTGGCGGGCCATGTTTCGATCTCCTCGGCCAGTTCGGAGACACTCGAGCGGGCCCATCAACTCGACCTCGGCGACAGCTATTCGACCTCGAATGCCGAGGTCGTTCGCGATGCAGACCTCGTCATCGTTTCCGTGCCAGTCGGGGCTTCCGGGAAGGTCGCGCGCGACATCGCCCACGATCTCAAGGAGGGCGCGATCGTCACCGATGTCGGTTCGACGAAGAGCTCCGTCATCGCGCAGATGTCGCCGCACCTGCCGGCCCACGTCCACTTCATACCCGGTCATCCGATCGCTGGCACGGAGCAGTCCGGCCCGGACGCTGGCTTCGCCGAGCTCTTCGAGAGCCGCTGGTGCATCCTGACGCCGCTTCCGGAGACCGATCCGGCGCCCCTGGCGCGCCTTTCCGCCTTCTGGCAGGCATGCGGCTCGACGGTCGACACGATGGAACCCGAGCATCACGACAAGGTTCTGGCAATCGTGTCGCACCTGCCGCACATTATCGCCTACAACATCGTCGGCACGGCAGACGACGTTGCGACCGTGACGAAATCGGAAGTCATCAAGTACTCGGCCTCCGGCTTCCGGGACTTCACCCGGCTTGCGGCGTCTGATCCGACGATGTGGCGCGACGTATGCCTGCACAATCGCGACGCGATCCTAGAGATGCTGGCGCGGTTCTCGGAGGATCTCGCTTCACTGCAGAAGGCGATCCGCTGGGGCGAGGGCGACAAGCTCTTCGACCTCTTCAACCGGACCCGCGCCATCCGTCGCTCGATCATCGAGGCCGGGCAGGAGGTCGACGCACCGGACTTCGGGCGCCACGGCGGAGGATCGCAGCACTGAACGGGTGACGCCTGCGCGGCGATTTCGTGCCGGCGCCGTCGTCGCCCGGGCTCCAGCCGCCGACGAGAGGCAAAGTGATGAGTGAAAACGCGACATCCATGCAGGATGGTCAGCAACCATGGGGGACGGTCGCTGCCGTGTGGGCGCCGATCGCGCTCATGGGCATCTTCATCTATCTGTCGGCCTTCATCCGCCCGGTGATCCCTCCGGACGAAACCCGCTACCTCACCGTGGCGTGGGAGATGTGGGTGCGCCATGATTTTGTCCTTCCGACGCTGAATTTCGCCGCCTATCACCAGAAGCCGCCGATGCTGTTCTGGCTGATCGACATTTCCTGGGCGATCTTCGGTGTTTCCCGCTATTCGGCCCTCGGCGCCGTCTTCCTGGCCTCCGCGAGCGTCGTCCTCGTGACGCGGGCACTCGCCAGCGAGCTCTTTCCCGGCGAACGCCGGATCATCGACCCGGTATGCTGGCTGATGGTCGGCAACGTCGTCTTCGTCGTCTATTGCGGGCTGGTGATGTTCGACCTGCTGCTGACCTTCTTCACGGCACTGGCGCTGCTCGCGCTGCTGGTGCATGCGCGCCGTCCGAGGGGCGGTACAGTCGCCGTGGCGGGGCTTTCGACCGGATTGGCCGTGCTCACGAAAGGCCCGGTGGTGCTCCTGTTCCTGGTGCCGGTCGCGCTTTCCTATCCCATCTGGCGGAGTGAACGTCATCAGCTGTCTCCGAAGACCTTCTGGAAAGCTTGCGGCTGGGCGCTGCTGGTGTCGTTCGTCCCGGTTCTGTTGTGGCTTCTGCCACTCCTTGGCCAGACCGGTTTCGGCTTCCTCGACGCATTGATCTGGAAGCAGGCGGCCGGGAGGGTGACCGGTCACATCGAGACGGGCCACTCGAGGCCGTTCTGGTTCTACCTGCCGCTGCTGCCGGTGTTCCTCATGCCGTGGATATTCTCGATCCATGCATGGAGGGCACATGCGCCGGCGTTGCGGCGTCCGCTCGGATCCTTCCGCGAGACCTGGCGCGCGCGCCCGCAGATCCGCTTCCTCGTCCTCGCGACGATCCCGGCCATCGTGCTCTTCAGCCTCGTTTCCGGGAAGCAGCCGCACTACATCGTGCCGTTGCTGCCGGTCATCGTGGTCGCGACGGCTTTCCTGCTGACGGCGGCCAGCTTTCGCCTCGTCCGGCTCAGCACGGCGATCACGCTTGCGGTTTTCCTGGTGGGCCAGGCCATTGCGGCATTTACGGTCTTTCCGCTCTACGATCTATCGAAGGCCGGCCAGTTCCTTTCGATGCGGCAGGGGCCGCTCGCCATCATCGGCAAGTATCACGGCGAGATCGGTTTCCTGGCACGGCTTACCCATCCCATGGACGAGGTCGACCTGAAGGACGCCCGGGCATGGCTCGACCGGCATCCGAACGGGACGCTCGTCGGGCTCGAACTGACCGACGCCGTGAAGCTGCCCGGCAGGCGGATATTCAGGATGGACTACCGTTCGCCGAACAAGAAATTCGTCGCGGTCGAACCGGCGGATGCCAAGTAGATCTCAGACCGGCGGCAGGGTTCCGAGCGGAATGAGGCCGAGCGATAGCCTGCCATGACTGGCAGTCAGCGTGATCGTGGCGGTGTCCTTGCCGCCGGCCATGGCGGTCAGCATCTTGCCGGCATTCGCGATCGCGTTCCGGGCATCGGGGATCGCCTTGTCGACGGTCCGTTGCCAGGCCTCGATGCCCTCGATCTGCAGCTTGAAGTCGCCGGAAAGACGCCCGGAATCGTCGAAGGAGAACGGGCCCTGGACGACGAACGAAGCCCCGCCGGCAAGCTTTGCCGTCAAGTTGTGCAGGGTGCCCGACCTTCCGCGCAGGAGATGCCGCGGGTTCGACAGGTTCTTTCGTCCGCTGAGAAGGGGAGCCATGCCGGAGAGGGTCGCCGTGCCGGATACATCGGCAGCCGGCAGGTCGGCAAGAGACCGGCTTCCCTTGAGCGACAGCCGGTGAACAGTGAAATCGACGTCGACGTCGGCGCCGTCGCGGCGCGTGCGTGCCTCCATCTCGGGGCTCGTCAGGTCCAACGGACCCGGGATCAGCGGGCCGTCCACGGTTGCCGTCAGTTTCTTCACCTCCAGATGTCCGCTCATCAGTCCCTGGAACCAGAGCACGGCACTCGACCGAAGCATGTTCCAGTCGGCCTTGACGGTGTAGCCGTCCGGCGCCCTCGCCTGCAGCGGTCCGTCCAGCTCGGAGACGACGCGGCCCGGATGCGAGAACTGGGCGACGGAACGGAAAGCACCCGCTTCGACCCGGCCTCCTCCATGGCTGTCGCTGGCGTCGATCCGTTCGCAGGTCAGTCCGATCGCGACGGGGTAGCCGCTGACGTCCAGGTTGACGCACGCCGCCTTGATGCCTTCGCCGGTCAGCCCGGCGATGAACGCGTTCGCCCTGTCCCTGATGGCGCCGGCGGCATAGAACCAGGCGCCGGTATATGCGATCGCCACGACGACGATAAGCACGGCGAGCACGGCGAGCTTCCTGCGCCGCATCATCGGTCGTCACCTGTTGACGTCTTCATTTCGATCTCCAATTGTGCGCCCGCGAGCGGAAGGTGCGGACTTTCATGACGGATATGGACGATTTTTGGGTCTTCGGATACGGCTCCCTGATGTGGCGGCCGGGCTTCGACTATCTCGAGGCCGATGCTGCCCGGGCCTTCGGGTTCCGCCGCTCGCTCTGCGTCCGCTCCTACGTCCACAGGGGGACGCCCGAGCGACCAGGCCTTGTCCTCGGCCTCGACTATGGGGGCTCTTGCCGCGGCATGGTCTTCAGGGTTGCCGGCGAGAAGCACGAAGCGGTCATGGCCTATCTGAGGGAGCGGGAGCTGGTGACGAACGTCTATGCGGAACGGACGGTTCCGGCCCGCCTGGGCGACGGTCGCACCGTCAGGGCCGTCACCTATGTGGTCGACCGCTCGCACGTCCAGTACGCGGGGGCGCTTTCGGCGGACGAGGCCGTCGCCGCGATCAGGGGATCGGTCGGGCGCTCCGGGCCCAACGAGGAGTACGTCTTCAACACGATCGAGCATCTTCGGCAGATGGACATACGGGATCACTGGCTCGAACATGTCGCCGCGGGGCTCAGGCGCGTTCCTGCCGGGGCTCGGACCGACTGATCTCGGCCAGCCGCTTCGCGGTGCTCTCGGGCAGGGGCAGGTGCGGGTTGGCGCGGACCGTCTCGACCAGCAGCTGGTCGCTGGCAGCCTCGGTTTCGGCGATCAGCCGCCTGAAGAATGCATCGCGGCCGAGACCGGCGGGTATCGGCGGCAGGATCTTCACCTTGAAGTGACCGGGGAAACGCAGGAACTTTCGCCTTGGCCAGAAGAGCCCCGGATGCATCGCCACCGGCACGACGGGAACGTCGAGGTCGGCGTAGATGCGGGCGATGCCGAACTTGTAGTCGGCCGGCGCACCGGGCGAGCGTCGCGTTCCCTCGGGATAGATGATCAGTTGCCGGCCATTCTTCATTTCCGTCTTGGCCCGCTCGAGCACGGCCGCCATCACCTTGCCGCGAGCGCCGCGATCGACGGGGATCATGCGCATCTTCCGGATGTACCAGCCGAACAGCGGAATCCACGTCAGTTCGCGCTTCAGGATGTAGACCGGGTCGTCGAGCCAGGGCAGGAGCGCATAGGCGTCCCAGAAGGACTGGTGCTTCGGCGCGAAGATGTAGCCGCCTTCCGGGATGTTCTCCAGTCCCTCGATCTCGAAGGTCGTACCGGCGATCTTCGCTTGCAGCCAGTGGTTCGAGCGCACCCAGTTCTTGGGAACCTTCCAGGCCTTCCGGCGCTCCGCCAGGAAGAAGACGGGGCTCAGCACGATCATCCGGGCGACGAGGTTGACATAGAACGCCAGGTTGAAAAGGAGGGAGCGTAGGGCGGTCATGCGGAAGTCGATGGTCTTGTCCGATGTTGCACCTGGCCGGCGACTGCCCGTCACCGGCGTCCTGCGTTACACCATCGCATGGCAAAGGGGAACCTTCGGGCGGCGAAACCTGCAGGCGTTCACTGCCTGTCCTGCATCAGGCGCGCGTCCTGTTCACGCGTTCGGGCGGTCCGGAGTCCCCGGTCTGCCGGCGGCCCCATCCAGGCTCGCATGCTTGCAAGGGTGTACTTCACGTATTCCGTCACCAGCCGGCGCACGACGGGAGGCTCGTGCAGCCAGTTGCGCGACTTCAGGTCGTTGTTGATCACGGGATAGGGGATGAAGTCTGTCTTGGGGTCCACCCGGCGCAATTCGAGCAGGCTGCGCGGCATGTGGTAGTTGTTGGTCACCAGGAAGACACGCTTGTAGCCGTTCCTGCCGATCCATCGGGAGGTCTCGTAGGCGTTTCCGATGGTGTCGATGGCATCGTGGCCAATGTCGACGCAGCATTCGAAGAGAGATTTGGAACTCTTCGTCAGATGGCGGATCTCGTTGCCGGTCGTGGTGGGATTGACGCCGGATATGAGGAGGCGCCGGGCAGCGCCGCTGCGCAGTAGATCGAGCGCGTGCTCGATGCGCTGCTGGCCGCCGGTGAGGACCACGATCGCATCGCCCTTCACCGATCTGTCCGGGACCTTCAACTCGACGACACGCTCCGCGAAGTTGAGAAAGCCTGCGACGAAGCCGGCGAGGCCGAACAGCATGAGGATGCCGATCAGGCTGGCGAGAAGCGCAAGCCGCCGCGAACGCTTCGATCGCTCGCGTCCCGACGCCGGAACCTCGCCACCGGTCTCTTTCAGGGAAGGGTTCTCGGTCGGCATGGGCGATGATTACACCGGGAATACGGCGAGCACTAGATGGGTCCTCTGCGGAGCCTTCACAGCATTTCTCCGGATCCTGCCGCCGCGCGTTCCGCGTCGATCTCGTGGATCGTGCGGATGACCGTGAAGCGGGTTGTGAGAGCCGTCATGCCGCCGACGAAGCCGACTATGACGAGAATGCCGACATATCCCCAGAAGCCGAGCGCGAAGCGGCCGAAAAGAGCACTGACCTGATCGCTGCCCGGCGTCGCCGTCTCCATCTGCTGCCAGACGCCGGCGACGGCGAAGCATATGGCTGCGAGCGCGCCACCTGCGAAGGCTCCCTTCAACCCGATCATCAGGAAATGGCGCTCGAACTCGGCTGCGACGAAGCGCGATTCGGCGCCGACGAAATGCAGAACCTCGACGATATGCCGGTTGCCGGACATTGCGCCGCGGGTCGCGAACACCACGGTCAGTACAGTCGCCGTGAAGACGAGCGCGAGAACGCCCATGCCGATCAGGACTGTGGTCTCGGCCATCGAGACGAGCCGCCCGACCCACGTGCGATGGTCGTCGAGGGAGGCCTCCGGGATCTTCTTCTGCAGTTCCGCACGCAGGGAGGCGAAGTCCGGCGGGGCCGATTCGTCGATCGTCGCCACGACGAGGCGCGGCACCGGAAGCTCGTCGATGTCGAGGCCGGAGCCGAGCCAGGGCTGGAGCAGCCGGGCGGTCGCGTTCTTGTCCATGATGCTGGCGCCCGTGACACCGGAAAAATCGAGCGCAATCGCGCGCGCCTTCTCGAGCGCGGCATCCATGTCCAGTCCCTCTGCCGGCTTGATCTGGATCGTGATCTCGCGAGAGATCTGGCTTTCCCAGGTGGCGGCGCTCGCGCGGATCATCGTCACGGCGCCGAGCGTCAGGCAGGCGAGGAACGACATGATGGCGATCACGAGCATGAGGGCGTTGCCGGAGATGTTTGCCGGCGGCACGATCGGCGCCGTCGGGCGCAGGCGCGGGCCAGCCGGGCGCCGCGCGGCCGGCGTCGTTCGGCTCCCGGTTGTCCGACTGGTGTCAGTCATAGATATCGAGGCGTCCCTGGTGCAGGATCATGCGGCGAGCGTCGATCTGGTCCATCAACGCGAGGTCGTGCGTGGCGATGACGACCGCGGTTCCGAGCCGGTTGAGTTCGAGGAAGAGCTTCAGCAGCCGCCGCGCCATCGGTGGGTCTACATTGCCCGTCGGCTCGTCCGCAAGCAGGATCTCGGGCTGGTCGATCAGCGCCCGGGCGATCGCGGCGCGCTGCTTCTCGCCACCTGAAAGGACCGGCGGCAGGACATTGACCCTTTCGCCCAGGCCGACCCACTTCAGCAGTTCCAGGACGTCGCTGCGGTAGCTCGCTTCCGGCTTGCCACGCACCCTGAGGGGCAGTGCCACGTTCTCGTAGGTCGTCAGGTGATCGAGCAGCCGGAAGTCCTGGAAGACGATGCCTATCCGCCGTCGCAGCATCGGCAGGTCGGCATTGGGGACCACCGAGATGTCGCGATCGAACATGGTGATCAGGCCGCGCGTCGGCTTCAGCGACATGAACAGCAGTCTCAGCATGGTCGTCTTGCCGGCGCCCGACGGACCGGTCAGGAACTGGAACGAGCGTGCCGGAATGTCGAAGGTCAGGTCGCGCAGGATCTCCGGCCCCATGCCGTAGCGCAATCCGACATTTTCGAAGTGGATCAAGTGGCTTGTCCCGTGAATGAAATGAGCGGCGCAGGCCTTTCCAGGGCGCCGCTGCCAGCCTTGCCGAACAGCTTTAAGACGCAGTTAATTTCTGGCCGACAGCGCGTGTTCGCATCGGTATCTTGGTGATTTGTTAACCATTCGCGTTTACGTCTGCGAAAGGATCCGATCAAGGGGTGATGCAGTACCGACGGAGATCGCCGGCGCCGCCAGGTGCACGGGAAACGGAGGACAGGATGGCCGCAACCCGGCACAGCAGACGCCCGGATGCCGAGACTCCTGCGATTGCAGACATCATCGCACCCGATCATCCGCGTCCCCATGCGACCCGTTTCCGTCCCGTCTTTTCCGACATGCACATCATCGAGGCGGAATTCGAGGACATTACGTCGAAAGTGCCGCAGGAGGACGAATCAGTTCCGGTGACCGCCGGAAGGCGGGGGAACGACGGCCGCAAGCTGCTCGCCTGGCTGTCGCGGCTCGCCGCCGGCCGCCCTGGAAAGCCTTCGCACCTCTTCGTCGCGAGCCTTGCCGGCCTCTGCGCACTGAGCTTCTGGAGCTTCGGCGGACATGCCGTCTATGCAGGGCTCGCCGGCCGGACAACCGGGAAAGGCGCGCCACTGGTGATTTCGGGTGTCTCGACGCGCCTTGGCACGATCGACGGAATGCGTGTCGCCATCATCGACGGGAGCGTGACGAACAGGACTGCAGCGCGACGAACGATCCCTCCGATCGGAATTCGAACGGCTGCCGGCGAGAGTCCCGTCGCGATCCGGACGGCAGATCCGGTGCTCGCCGCCGGTGCTTCGACCGGCTTCCGGGCGCGGCTGCCCATCGGTGCAGGACAAGCGCCGGCGGTTGACGTCACCTTCATCGACAACAGCGCGCAGGCCGGCCGGTTCGGGGAAATCGGCCGTTAGGAGTTGAACTAGCCGTTCGTATCGGTCATTGAACGGCCGTGGCGCGATGTCCGCGTCGACGAGCCATCAGCCAACGCCGTCTTCACAGGAAAAGCCCATGCCCGTCGTTCGCGGAAAGAACATCGAGGTCCTGTTTTCGGCCGACCAGATCGCCGCCCGCAACCTGGCGCTCGCCTCGGAGATCGCCGCCCGTCCGCAACGGGACCTGCTGGTGATCTCCATCCTGAAGGGTTCCTTCATTTTCGCCGCCGACCTGATCCGTGCCCTGCACGCTGCGGGCCTTGCGCCGGAAGTGGAGTTCATCACGCTGTCGAGCTACGGCAAGGGCACGGAAAGCCGGGGCGTCAAGATCATAAAGGATATCGATTCGGACGTGATGGGACGAGATGTGCTCCTGATCGACGACATCCTCGAATCCGGCAACACACTCCGCTTCGCACGCGACCTGATGCTGGAACGCGGCGCCGGCAGCGTATCGATCGCGGTGCTGCTCGACAAGAGATCGAGACGGGAGGGTGCGCTCGACGCCGATTTCGTCGGATTCGAATGTCCCGACTATTTCGTCGTCGGCTACGGGATGGACGTCTCCTACGCCTTTCGCGAACTGCCTTTCGTTGGCGTGGTCGCAGGCGACGCATAATCCGTTTACCCGACACAAACCAATCCCGTGTTCAATCTGGCACGGGCCCAGGGACGGCACTCTCCGACCGATGGACCGGAACGGGGCATGCAGGGGATTTCGCTGGCGGCCACGGCGCCGCCATGACTCGCGCCAAGACGGAGAAAACGATGGCACGCATTCTGATTGCCGAGGACGAGGAGGTGCTGCGCGGGTTCGTCGCGCGGGCCCTTCGTCTGGATGGCCACGAGACCGCCGAGGCTGGCGACGGCGAGGAGGGGCTGACCAAACTGCGTAGCGGCGGCTACGATCTCCTGCTGTCGGACATCCGGATGCCGATGATGGACGGAATCGAGCTGGCGCGCCGCACGGCCGGAGAGTTCCCCAGGGTCAAGATCCTGCTGATGACCGGCTTCGCCGACCAGCGAGAGCGCGCCGACGACCTGAACAGGATCGTCATCGACGTCATCGACAAGCCGTTCACGCTGCCGGACATCCGCACGGCCGTCTCCACGGCACTGGCGGCCTGACGGGGAGACCGATCCGGGGAGCTACCTCATGTCGAGCAGTCGCTCGAGATACTGCTTCTCGAGCGCCGGGCTCAGCGCGTCGCCCAGCCGCTTGCGGATCTGGTTGAGTATTTCGCGGGCGCGCTGGATGTCGATTTCGTCGGGCACCTTGACCTGATCGCCGAAATCGGGTCCTGACGTCGATCGTGGCCGGCCGAGCGGATCGCGGTCGTTGCGGCCCATCCGGTCGCCACGGGGCTGGCCCTGGCCTTGCCCATCGCGCTGGCCCATGGCCTGCATCATCTGGCTCATCATGTCCTGTGCGCCCTGCCGCAGCGCCTGCAGGGCACGGCCCTGCTCGCCCAAGGCGCGCTCGCCTTCGCCCTTGCCGAGGGCGCCGGTCGCGTTCCCCATTGCCTTGTCGGCGTCGCCAAAGCCCTTGCCGGGCTTGATGCCGAGACCTTTCAGGCTCTGCTGCAATTGCCCGAGCTGATCGCGCAGGCTCTGCTGCTGGCGCCGCAACTCCTTGAGTGCCTGGCGAAGCTGCTCGGCGGTCAATGGCCTGCCGTTCTGGCTCTGCTGGCCCTGCTGGTCCTGCTGGCCCTGCTTGCCTTGTTCGCCCTGCTGCTGCCTTTCGCTCTGCTGCAACTGGTCCTGCAGTTGCTGGTTGAGCTGATAGGTCTGGTTCATGAGCTGCTGTTGCTGGCGGAGCAACTCGCCAAGCTTGTCCATCTGCTGGCGCATCGGCCCGCTGGACTGCTGGCCGCGCTGGGTGCGGCCTGCCTGCAGGTTATTCATCATCTGCTGCAACTGGGACAGCAACTGTTCGGCCTGCTGCCGCTGGCCCGATCGCGCAAGGTTCTCGATCTGGTTCATCATGCGTTCCAGATCCTGCTGCCGCAGGACATTCTTCATGTTGTCGGGAATCGTCTGCCCTGGATTCTTCATGGCCTGCTTGGCCATTTCCTTCATGAAATCGTTCATTGCCTGGCGCAGCTCCTTCATAAGGCGCTGGATCTCGGCATCCGAGGCATTGTTCTTCAGCGCTTCGGAAAGTGCGCGCTGGGCATCCCGAAGGCGCTGCTGGGCGAGCGACAGGTCGCCGTTCTCGAGGCCGAGGGCAATCTGCCAGAGATAGTCGGCGGCATCCCGGAGCATGTCGTCGTTGCGCGCCAGTGCCATGCGCTCCCGGGCGGTCTTCAGAAGCAGGAAGTGCGACGGGTTCGCGATCGTCTCTTCCGGAGCGGTCATCAGCGCATCGGCCAGATCGATGGCGCGCTGCAGCCTGTTGGTGTCGAGAGCGAATGTCTGGCGCTGCTCGATGACGGCGCGGGACAGCGGGTTGGAGAAATGCCTTTCCGGCAACCGGGTAACGATGGTCTTGCTGCGGCCTTCCTGGCCGGCGCCGTCCGTCGCGACCAGGGTGATCCTGACCCGCCGGCCGGCCAGCGGATGATCGGTCAGGTCCCGGTTGGTCGTCATCTTGCCGGAGCGGGCGCCGCCGCCCGGCAGGCTCAGGGGAAATTCGGGCGGGCCGTAAAGCGGGTGGGCATCCCTGCCCGGCGGATCTGCCGGAACGATGACGGCGCGAGCCTTCTCTATTCCGTAGTCGTCTGCAACGGTATAGCTGAGTTCGAGTGCGCCGTTGACCGTGCTCTTCGGCTCGCCGGCAAATGCAATGGTGGGCTTCTTGTCGGGGATGACGGTGAAGCTCCATCCCTTCTCGGCGGATCCTTCCGCAATCGCGAGTCTGCCGTCGGCGGCCGGTTTGAAGCGGTATGTCCGCGACGCGGCTCTCTCGCCGCCGGCCGAGACGTGCTGCTGCGGTTCTGCCGCGCCGGCGGGCTCGATTGCCCGGCCGGAGGCGTCTTCGCCGCTCCGGTATGTCACCCGCGGGGCATCTCCTCCGCTGATGCGGACGGTGACCTCGCTGCCGGCGGGAAGCGACAGGGAATCGGGCACGTCGCCTTCGGCGCGGGTGAGGAAGATCGGCGCGCGGCCGGTGTAGGCGGGCGGCGTCACCCAGGCGTCGATGCGGACAGGTGCGGCGGGGGCGCCGGACACCGAGAAAGACAGCGCGTCTCCGAGGAAACCTGCGCGGTTCGAATGGGAATAGGCGAAGGCGGTGACGAACAGCAGCACGACCAGGGCGCGTAGCGCGTAGGGATCCCGCCTCGGCGTGTCCGGCTCGGGCATGCCGGTTCTCAGGTCCGCGATTCGCTCGGCCATGCGGCGCCGGTGCTCGAGCCAAAGCGCACGAGAGAAGCCGGTCTCGTTCTCGAGGCGGTCGTCCTGCACGGCGAGCGCCTGATGCTCGATACGGTTGACGCGCTCAAGGCGGCGGTCGATCGCGTCGCCGTCCGGCCAGCGGAAGGTGCGCAGGCCGGACAGCGCCCACAGTAGTCCCGCAAGCAGAAGCGCGAGCGCAGCGACGTGCAGCCAGAGCGGCACAGCATGGAAGAAGCCGAACCAGGACAAGGAAGCGAACAGCGCCGCAACGCAGAGAACGGGCACCAGCAGGGGCCAGATGCGTTCAGTGACGACAACGGCCCGCATGACGCCGCGCTTGCGCGCGATCGCGGCCTTCAGCCGCGCGGCGATGCTTGCGGAAGCGGGTTTCTGGTCATCCGCCTTCGGGACGGCCATGCGCGGAAAACTCCTGGCGCCTTCAACAGCAGAAGGATAGCATTCTTTGCGGCGAAGGCGAGGCCGCCTGCGACATTTCTGCGCGGCGGGAAGATCCGTCGGAGCGGAGCCTTCCGGTCAGGTGAGCCAGTCGGGGACGACGTCCAGCGCGATGATCTCGTCATAGGTGGGACGGCGGCGAACCACTGCGAAGCGGCCCTCGTCCACCAGTATCTCGGGCACCAGGGGACGCGTGTTGTAGGTGCCGGCCTGCACGGCTCCGTAGGCGCCGGCCGTTCCGATGGAGAGCAGGTCGCCGGGCCTCGGCGTTGGCATGTCCCGGTCCTTCGCGAGGTAGTCGCCGCTTTCACAGACCGGACCGACCACGTCGGCGCGGATGCGAGGGGCGCTCGCCGCGGAAATGGTGACCGGCGAAATCTCGTGGTAGGCCTCGTAAAGGGTCGGCCGAACGAGGTCGTTCATCGCGGCGTCGACGATGACGAAGGTCCTCGAACCGCCGTCCTTCACGTAGAGCACGCTCGTCACGAGAATGCCCGCGTTGCCCGCGATCAGTCGCCCGGGTTCGAAGATCACCTGGCAGTCCAGGTCGGCCACGTGTCTCCTGACGATACCGGCATATTCGGAGGGCAGCGGAGGAGCCGCGTTGTCGGTGCGGTAGGGAATGCCGAGGCCGCCGCCGAGGTCGACGTGCCGGATCGCGTGGCCGTCCTCCCTGAGCATCGCCACCAGTTCCCGGAGCAGGCGAAAGGCGTCGTCGTAGGGCTGCAGATCCGTGATCTGGCTGCCGATATGCATATCGATGC
The DNA here is from genome assembly GCA_963760965.1 of uncultured Alphaproteobacteria bacterium. GTDB lineage: Bacteria > Pseudomonadota > Alphaproteobacteria > Rhizobiales > Rhizobiaceae > Pararhizobium_B. Next base: position 478,190 of record CAVXEW010000007.1, on the reverse strand, counting down.
CGACGACCTCTATGCCGGGCAGTTCGGCTGCGCGCTGGTACACTGCGCGCGCCCGCTGCCAGGAGATTCCGAACTTGTCTTCCTTCTTGCCTGTCGAGATCTTCGCATGGGTCCGAGCATCGACGTCCGGATTGATGCGAAAGGACACCGGCGCGGTCTTGCCGGCAGTCTCGGCGCGCCTGCTCAGGAGTTCGAGTTCGGGTTCCGATTCGACGTTGAAGCAGTGGATGCCGGCGGCTAGCGCGGCGTCCATCTCCCCCGCGGTCTTGCCTACCCCGGAAAACATGATCTTCGCGGGCGGTATGCCGGCGGCGAGAGCCCGCCGCAGTTCGCCTTCCGAGACCACGTCCGCACCGGCGCCGAGCCTGGCGAGCGTCCGCAGGACGGCCTGGTTCGAGTTCGCCTTCATCGCGTAGCAGACGAGCGCGTCGATGTCGGAAAAAGCGTCGGCGAAGACCTTGTAGTGACGCGCCAGCGTCGCCGTCGAATAGCAGTAGAAGGGGGTGCCGACGGTTTCGGCGATCTCGGGGATCGCCACGTCTTCGGCGTGGAGCACGCCGTCGCGATATTCGAAATGGTTCACGGTGGTTCTACTGGATCAGCGGATCGAGGATGAAGTGCCGGTCCTTGACCGGCGGTTGTGCGGTGGTGTTCACGGGCTTGCCGTTCTGGTCGTAGACGCCGGGAACGTAGTTCGGCCCCTTGCGCCCGCAAGCCGAGAGCGCGGTGGCGCCGGCTAGCGCGACGACCAGCAATGCGATGGTTCTTGTGGCGGTCATTCCGGACGTCTCCGTTGCCTCGTTCCGTGCCCGGGGCCAAAGCGGCGCTCCACTCTTAGCGGAGTTCGCCGCGCTTGTGCACCCTGTTCGATCCAAGGGCGCGCCTACAGGCGTTCGCGCCACCAGGCGACCTGTCTTCGAACTTCCTCGGGCGCGGTGCCGCCGAAGCTGCGGCGGCTGGCGACGGAGGCATCGACCGTCAGCACGTCGTAGACCGCCTGCGTGATCGCAGGGTTGATCGTCCGGAGGTCGGCAAGCGGCAGGTCGGCGAGGTCGCAGCCCTTGTTCTCCGCAAGCGCGACGGCGGCGCCGGTCGCGTGATGGGCCTCGCGAAACGGCAGGTTTGCCTCCCGCACCAGCCAGTCGGCCAGGTCGGTCGCCGTCGAGTAGCCGGAGCCCGCCGCGCGCCGCATCGCTTCGGCGTCGACCGTCAGGTCGCTCACCATGCCGGTCATCGCAGCAAGCGCCAGTTCCAGGCTCTCGGCCGCGTCGAAGACCTGCTCCTTGTCTTCCTGCATGTCCTTGGAGTAGGCGAGCGGCAGGCCCTTCATGACGGTGAGCAGCGCCACGAGCGAGCCGTTGATGCGTCCGCTCTTGGCGCGCACCAGCTCAGCGGCGTCCGGGTTCTTCTTCTGTGGCATGATGGAGGAACCGGTCGAGAAGGCGTCCGAAAGCCTGACAAATGCGAATTGCGGCGTAGACCATATCACGATCTCCTCGGCCAGGCGGGAGAGATGCGTTGCGCAGATCGCTGCGATCGACAGGTATTCCAGCGCGAAGTCGCGGTCCGAGACCGAGTCGATCGAGTTCCGTGTCGGTTCGCGAAAGCCGAGCGCTTCCGCCGTCATGCGGCGATCGATCGCGAAGCCGGTGCCGGCGAGGGCCGCCGCTCCGAGGGGCGATTCGTCCATGCGGGCGATGCAGTCGCGGACGCGCGAACGGTCCCGGCCGAACATCTCGACATAGGCCATGCAGTGATGGCCGAAGGTGACGGGCTGGGCGGTCTGGAGATGGGTGAAGCCCGGCATGACCGTCGCTGCGTGCTCGCCGGCGCGGTCGAGAAAGGCGGAGAGCAATCCGGCAAGTGCGGCCTCGGTCCTCTCCAGTTCGCGCTTGACCCAGAGCCGGAAATCGACGGCGACCTGGTCGTTTCGCGAGCGGGCGGTATGCAGGCGACCTGCCGCCGGTCCGATCAGCTCGGCCAGCCGCGCCTCGACGTTCATGTGAATGTCCTCGAGCCGCCTGGAAAACTCGAAGCTGCCGCCCTCGATCTCTGACAGGATCGTGTTCAGCCCGTGCGTGATCGTGTCGCGATCCTCCGCCGTGATTATGCCAGACTTGGCAAGCATGGCGGCATGTGCAATGGAGCCGGCGATGTCCTCGGCATAGAGCCTGCGGTCGAAATCGATGGAGGCGTTGATCTCTTCCATGATCGCCGCGGGGCCCGAGGCGAAGCGCCCGCCCCACATCTGGTTGGATGCGTTTTCTGACTTCTTGCCGGACATTGTGCCGAAGACCCCGGAGAGGATGGAATGAAAGACCAGATACCGCACCGGATCCCGACGTCGAAGCTGGTGGCAGTTGCCATCGCCCTCGGGATCGTCGCCGGTGCCGGGGCGGTATACGTGAAACTCGGTGGGTCTGGCAATGCGCCGCCGCAGGAGGCCTCCGCCGTGCCGGCGGCCCCGGCAGCCGCCGCTCCCGGCTGCAAGGGGGCGAAGGCCGTTGCCGCGTCGCTGAAGTCCTATGCCGTCGGCGCTGTCGCGGCGATGACGCCAGAAGAGGCTCCGCGCCAGTTGCGCCGGCTCGCCTTCAAGAATGCTGCCGGCAAGTCGATGACGCTTGCCGACTATGCAGGGAAGACGCTGCTCGTGAACGTATGGGCGACGTGGTGCGTGCCGTGCCGGCAGGAAATGCCGACGCTCGACCGCCTCGAGCAGAAGCGCGGCGGATCCGATTTCCAGGTGGTGGCCATCAACATCGACACCGGGGACCCGCAGAAGCCGGTGAAGTTCCTCGACCAGATCGGCGCGAGCCATGTCGCCCTGCATCGCGACCCGACCATGGCCGTGTTCCATGATCTGAAGAAGGAGGGACTGGCGTTCGGTCTTCCGGTGACGCTGCTGGTCGGCGAGGACGGCTGCCTGCTGGCGGCGATGAACGGGCCGGCGGAATGGGACGGGCCGGAGGCGCTCAAGCTCGTCGACGCCGCCGTTGGTCATCAGGCGCGCGAATCCAAGGGCCCGAACCCGACCTGACCGGTTTCAGTGCCGTCCCCCGTGGGCGGTCTTGAGGAAGGGAATGAAGGGCAGGACGACGACGACGCCCCACATCAGGACGTAGTAGACATCGATATAGCCGAGCATCGTCGCCTGGCGCTGGGCCTCCTGGTAAAGGATGCCGAGCGCGGCCTGCTTGCTGCCGAAGATCTCGGTCAGCCTGTGAATCCCGTGCTCGTAGATCGGGTTGAGCGGGTTCAGGCGCCCGGTGATCCGCCACTGGTGGAACTGGTCCCGGCGCACGAGCAGCGTCTGCGAGAGCGAGATGCCGAAGGCACCGCCGAGGTTGCGGAAGAAGTTCAGCATGGCCGAGGCCTTGTCCGATTCCCCCGGCGGCAGCCCGACATAGGCCACGGTATTGACCGGGATGAACAGGAAGGGAAGCGCCACCGACATGTAGAAGCGCCCCAGCGTGGCATCCCAGAAAGTGCTCTGGGTGGAGAAGTTGCTGAAATGCCAGAATGCGAAGGCCTGCATGGCGAAGGCCGGGAATATCAGGAGCCGGGCGTCGACCTTCGATGTCAGCAGCCCCGTCAGGGGCATCATGACGATCGAGATGGCGCCGCCGATCGTCAGTGCCAGCCCGGCCTGATAGGCGGTGTAGTGGAAGACCTGCTGCAGCATCTGGGGAATGATCTCGATCGTGCCGAAGACGAGCATTCCAAGGAGCATCATCATCGCCGTCGAGATCGCGAGATTCGGTATCCTCAGGAGAGGAAGAGGCACGATCGGATCGTCGTGCATGCTTTCCCAGGCGATCATGGCGCCAAGGCCGACGACCGCCATGGCGGTCGTCGTGACGATCAGGTTGCTGTCGAACCAGCCTTCCGTCTGGCCGCGATCGAGCGTGATCAGAAGTCCGGCGAGCCCGATAGCAGCAAGAAGGAAGCCGACATAGTCGACCCTGAGACCGCGCCGGAGCCGGTCCTCCCGCTCGCGCACGAGTACCGGCGCCTCGACGGTCAGGATCGACACGAGAAACAGCGCGAGAATGCCGACCGGCACGTTGAGCAGGAATATCCAGTGCCAGGAGATGGTGTCGGTGATCCAGCCGCCGATGGTCGGGCCGATGATCGGGGCCACCACCACGACGAGACCGAAGGCCGCGAAGGCCTGACCGCGCTTTTGCGGGGGGAAGCTGTCGGTGACCATCGACTGCTCGACCGGAGCGAGGCCGCCGCCGCCGACACCCTGAAAGGCGCGGGCGACTATGAGGAAGCCGAGGTTCGGTGCTACGGCGCACATCAGGGATGAGCCCGTGAACAAGGCGATCGAGATCATGAAGTAGCGCTTGCGGCCAATGGCACGCGAGAGGAACCCGCTGATCGGGATGATGATGGCGTTCGCCACCAGATAGGTGGTGATCATCCAGGTCGCCTGATCCGGCGAAACGCCGAGATTGCCTGCGATATTGGAGAGGGAGACGTTGGCGATCGAGGTGTCGAGGATCTCCATGAAAGTGGCGATCGACACCACCCAGGTCATGATCCAGGGTCCGCCGGACCCGGCGGCCGAGCGACTCGCGTCCCATGCCGGCGGGCTCCCCGCCATCGCTAGCGCACCTTGATGCTCGGGACGACCGACATGCCCGGGCCAAGGGGATATTTCTGCATGTCCTTCGCATCGATCGAGATGCGCACGGGCACGCGCTGGACGACCTTGACGTAGTTCCCTGTCGCGTTCTGCGGCGGGAGCAACTGGAAGGCCTGGCCGGCACCGTGCTGGATGGAGACCACCTTGCCGTGGAAGTCGACATTCGGGAAGGCGTCGACACGGAGGTGGACCGGCTGGCCGATCCTTATGTCGGACAGCTGCGTCTCCTTGAAATTAGCGGTCACGTAGAGTTCGCCGGGAACCAGCGCCATCATCGGCTGGCCCTGCGTGACGAACGAGCCGACATTGATGTTCTTCTGCACGATCTGTCCGGCGATCGGCGCGGAAATGGTGGTGTGGTCGAGGTCGATCCGCGCTGTCTGCACCTTGCTCTGCGCGGTATCGACGGAGGCCTGTGCCGAGGCCACCTTGGCCTGTGCGACGTCGATGGCGGTCCTGGCCGTCGTGACCGCGCGCCGGCCGGCTTCGGCCTGCGCCTCGGCGGCGCGCGCGGCGGCGCGGTCGTTGTCTATCTGCTTCTGCGTGATCGGGCTGGAACTCGACTTCTGCAGTTTGAGGTCACGCGCGAGGGTATCCTGGTCGTTTTGCGAGGTGACTTCCAGCGCGCTGCGCTTCGCTTCGGCCTCGCCCTCCTGGTTCCTGGCCTGGGTCACGCCGACCTGTGCCTCCTTCAAGCCGGCCCGCGCCTGCTCCAACTGGGCCCTGGCCGCAGCGAGGCTCGCCTTGGCCGAGGCCTGATCGATGCGCGCCAGCACGTCTCCAGCCTTGACCTGGCTGTTGTTCTCTACTGGTGCCGCGACGATCTGTCCGGAGACTTGCGGGGAAACCTGAACGATGTCGGCGGCGATGAAGGCGTCGTCGGTCGTCTCGAACGGGCGCTTCTCGAACCACCAGTAGAGAACGGCGGAAACGACGCCGATGATTGCGGCGATGAGGAATATCCAGAACAGCGGGCGGCGGAACACTGACCTCCGCTTTCTCTGCGACGGCTGTCGAGGCTCCGCGGAGGTTTCGCCAGCCTCGGGGGATTGGCGCTGCTCGTCGATGTTTCGCTTCGGCTCCTCGGCCGCCGGCCCGTCGCCGCGCGCCCTCTCCGCGGAGGGCGAGGCGTCCGCCCGGGTCTCTGTTCCGGCCTCGGGCTGGCGCTCCGCGACGCGGGTGTCGTCCTCGTCATATTCCGGGTTCTTCACGATCTCGTCCGGGGTTCGCTAGCTTGCACTGCAACACGCAGATAGCGCTTTCCCGGGGATTTCAATGGCTAATCGGAACGATCGGTTCGATATGACGCGGTCAGCGGGTGGGGACGGGTGTCTCGCCGCGATAGTCGTAGAAGCCGCGGCCGGCCTTCCGGCCGAGCCAGCCTGCCTCGACATACTTCACCAGCAGCGGGCAGGGCCTGTACTTCGAGTCTGCAAGCCCGTCATAGAGAACCTGCATGATAGACAGGCAGGTGTCGAGGCCGATGAAGTCGGCAAGCTGCAATGGCCCCATGGGATGATTGGCGCCGAGCCGCATCGCGGTGTCGATCGCATCGACGCTGCCGACGCCCTCGTAGAGCGTATAGATGGCCTCGTTGATCATCGGCAGGAGGATGCGGTTGACGATGAAGGCCGGGAAATCCTCGGCTACCGTGATCGTCTTGTCGAGCGAAGAGACGAATTCCTTGGCGAGGCTGAACGTCGTGTCCTCGGTTGCGATGCCGCGCACGATCTCGACGAGCTTCATGACCGGCACCGGGTTCATGAAGTGGATGCCTATGAAGCGTTCGGGCCGGTCGGTGGCCGAGGCGAGCCGCGTAATCGAGAGCGACGACGTGTTCGTCGCCAGGATCGCCTCCGGGTTCAGCACCGGGCAGATCTGTGCATAGATCTTGCGCTTTATCGTCTCGTCCTCGGTCGCTGCCTCGATCACGAGATCCATGGCGGCGAGATCCTTGATGTCCTCGGCCGGCGAGATGCGGTCGAGGGCGGAAGCCCGCTCCGCCTCGGCCATCTTGCCCGAGGAAACCTGGCGCGCCATGTTGCCGCTGATGGTCGCGAGGCCTTCCTGTATTCGCTCGAGGTTGACGTCGTAGACCGACACGACATAGCCAGCCATGGCGCAGACATGGGCGATGCCGCAGCCCATCTGTCCCGCGCCGATGATGCCAACGCTCCTGATCGAATTTCCCATGACGCCTTCCGTGGCAACGAGTGGATTTCCGGCAACGGCCGCCGGCCGGATCGACGTGTGACCCTAATCGTGCCGGTTCGTTTGGTCCAGCCCCGATTGCTGCAGACGCGAAGGGCTTCGAAAGGCCGGCGATTCCGGCCGGTGCCGCCGAGCAGATCCTTGGAGAGCGTGACGCAGCCCTTGCCCGGCATGCCGGGAGGCCGATGCCCGAAACAGCAATGGCGCCCGTGCCTGCAGGGGGGCAGGACCGCGCCTCAAAGCGCCTTCTGCAGTTCCGGCAGGGCCTCGAAGAGATCGGCGACGAGGCCGTAGTCGGCGACCTGGAAGATCGGTGCCTCCTCGTCCTTGTTGATGGCGACGATGACCTTGGAGTCCTTCATGCCCGCGAGGTGCTGGATCGCTCCGGAGATGCCGCAGGCGATGTAGAGGTCGGGGGCGACCACCTTGCCGGTCTGGCCGACCTGCCAGTCGTTCGGTGCGTAGCCGGCGTCGACCGCCGCGCGGGAAGCGCCGATGGCGGCCCCGAGCCTGTCGGCGACGGGGATGATGACTTCCTCGAACTTCTCTTTCGAGCCGAGCGCGCGGCCGCCGGAGATTATTATCTTCGCCGCGGTCAGCTCGGGGCGGTCACTTTCGGAGAGCCTGTCCCCGATGAAGGTCGAAAGGCCGGGATCCTCCGCCGCCTTCACGTCCTCGATCGCAGCAGATCCACCCTCGCCGGCTGCGGAGAAGGAGGCGGTCCGCACCGTGATCACCTTCTTGGCCTCGTCAGACTTCACAGTCTGGATGGCATTTCCGGCATAGATCGGCCGCTTGAAGGTCGAGGCGTCGACCACTTCGACGATGTCGGAGACCTGCATCACGTCGAGCAGGGCCGCAACCCGCGGCATGATGTTCTTGCCGACGGTGGTCGCGGCCGCAACGATCGCGTCGTAGTCGCCGGCGAGCGAGACGATCAGCGCCGCCGTCGGCTCGGCGAGACGGTGCTCCAGCGCGTCCGCTTCCGCCAGCAGCACCCGGGCGACGCCGTCCAGCTTCGCAGCCGCCTCGGCGGCCGGCCCGGCATTCTTGCCGGCGACGAGCACGTGGACGTCGCTGCCCAGTTCCTTCGCGGCGGTCAGCGCCTTGGCGGTCTGCTCGGAGAGCGAGGCGTTGTCGTGATCGGCAACAAGAAGAGTTGTCATTGTCGTAAATCCCTTTCTGCCTGTCCGGCCGTCAGAATGGCGCAGGCGCCATGTCCGAAATCCGGTTCCCACTTCTCGGGGGCGTGCGTCTCAGAGAACGCCGGCTTCGTTCTTCAGCTTGTCGACCAGTTCGGCGACCGAGCCTACCTTGACGCCGGCCTTGCGGCCTTCCGGCTCCTCGGTCTTGAGGACCTGCAGGCGCGGGCCGGTGTCGACGCCGAAGTCCGCCGCAGTCTTCTTGTCGAGCGGCTTCTTCTTTGCCTTCATGATGTTCGGCAGGGAGGCGTAGCGCGGCTGGTTCAGGCGCAGGTCGGTGGTGACGATCGCCGGCATCCTGATCTCCACGGTCTGCAGGCCGCCGTCTACCTCGCGGGTGACCGTCGCCTTGCCGTCGCCGAGTTCGACCTTCGAGGCGAAGGTGCCCTGGCTCCAGCCAAGCAGCGCCGAAAGCATCTGGCCGGTCTGGTTGCAGTCGTCGTCGATCGCCTGCTTGCCGAGGATGACGAGGTCCGGGCTCTCCGCCTCGACGATGCCTTTCAGGATCTTCGCCACGGCGAGCGGCTCGGCGACGTCGTCCGTCTCCACCAGGATGCCGCGGTCGGCGCCCATGGCGAGCGCGGTGCGGATCGTCTCCTCGGCCTTGGCCGGACCAACGGAAACCGCGATCACTTCCTCGACCTTGCCTGCTTCCTTCAGGCGCAGCGCCTCTTCCACAGCTATCTCGTCGAAGGGGTTCATCGACATCTTGACGTTGGCGAGTTCGACGCCCGATCCATCCGACTTCACCCGGATCTTGACGTTGTAGTCGACCACCCGCTTGACGGGGACCAGAACCTTCATCGGCTTTCCTTCCTGAGACCTGTCACAGTTTCATCCGTCGGCGGAAAATGCGCCAGGCGGACCACCTTCGTTTGTCGGTTGGCGACATGGATACGCGTTTTTGCTCCAATTTCAATCTCGGCGTCACCGGGACTAGCGGTTCGCGCCGGGTACCCAGAGCACGTCGGCCTTGCCCGCATCGTTCGCCGCACGTGCCGCGACGAAGAGCATGTCGGAAAGGCGATTGACGTAGCGCAGCGCTGCCGGACTTACGATCTCGCCCGGCCGGGCCGCAAGTTCGACGACCAGGCGCTCGGCGCGCCTTGCGACTGTCCTTGCATGGTGGAGGTGCGCGGCGGCGGGCGAGCCACCCGGCAGGACGAAGGACCTCAACGGCCGCAGTTCGCGGTTCAGCGTGTCGATGTCGCTTTCGAGCCGGGCCACCTGGGAGTCCGTGACCCGAAGGGCCTCATGGTCCATGTCGCTGCCCGTCGCCGGCGTCGCAAGGTCCGCACCGAGATCGAAGCAGTCGTTCTGGATGCGGGCGAGCATGTCGTCGAGCTCCGGCATTGCGGAAGTGTGCAGCCGTGCAAGGCCGACGACGGAATTGGCCTCGTCGACCGTTCCGTAGGCTGCGACGCGCAGGTCGAACTTGGGTCGGCGCTCGCCGCTCGACAGGCCCGTCGTGCCGTCGTCGCCCGTCCGGGTGTAGATCTTGTTGAGGACGACCATCGGTTCCTCCTTCTCCCTGTCCTTCCCTATCAGTGCCCGCCCCTGGCCAGCAGGATCGTTATGACGATCAGCACGATCGCGATGAACTGAAGCAGGATGCGCATCTGCATGAGTTTGTTGGACTTGTTGGCGTCTCCGCCCTTCATCAGGTTCCACAGCCCGCGCACCAGCACGATGACGACGGCCGCGATGACCAGCACGGTAGCGACGTAGAATACGCTCTGCATGAACTCCCGGCTCCCTCCATTTTGCGAGGCATATAGCACGCGGTTCCGCAATCTCCACAATCGCCCTAGCCTCTCCGGCCGAGGAAATCGTAGAATGCGGCAGCGGGGAGAAATCGCTTCATCAGGGCTGCTGCCCTGGCCGGCTGGGTGACGAGGTAGTGCGGGCGCGGGTTCGGGGCCTCCAGCGCCTTGAGGAGAACCGCGTGGACGGCTTCCGGCCCGAGCTTGAACCGCGACTTGACGCCGCCGGCGGACAGCCGTGCGACCTGGCGCGTGTACTCCTCGGCGTGGACGGAATTCTCCGCGTCGATGTACTTGCGGAAATAAACGAGCCCGGTCGCGGTGAAGCGCGATTCGATCGGCCCCGGCTCGATCAGGCTGACGTGGATGCCCGAGCCTTTGCAGTTCCATCCGCAAGGTCAGGGTCAGCGCCTCGAGCGCGTGCTTGGCGGCATTGTAGGCGCCGCGCCAGGGATAGGGCACTAGGCCGAGGATCGAGGAGCACTGCACGATGCGGCCGTGACCCTGTCGCCGCATTGCCGGGATGAAGCGGCGGGTGAGGTCGTGCCAGCCGACGACGGTAACCTCGAGCTGCTCGCGCAGCGCCTCTGACCGGCAGGTCCTCGACGGCGCCGGCCTGCCCGTGCGAGCCGTTGTTGAAGAGCGCGTCCAGGCAGCCGCCCGTTCGCTCGAGGACTGCGTTCGCAAGGGCGGCGATGCTGTCGGCCTCACGGTAGTCGAGGTAGAAGGCCTCGAGACCGTCCTCCTCCAGGCGCCCGGATGTCCTCGCGGCGTGCGCGCCGTGGCGAAGACCCGCCAGCCGTCGGCGGCCAGCCGGCGCGCGCACAATGGCGCCGATGCCCGACGAGCAGCCGGTTACGACGATCGTTCTCGGTTCGGCCATGTGACGCCTCGCTGTTTCAATTCCGTCAGCTTTCCCATATTCATAGCCGGGAAACAATCGCGGCAGGGCTCATGCAGCACGTTCTCAAGCTGAGTTGGCGGATCGTCGCCAATGCGGTCGGCCATTTCAACGCCGACGACGGCTGGGCGATGGCGAGCCACGTGGCGCTGTCGACGCTGCTTGCGCTCTTTCCCTTCATCATCTTCGGAACGGCGCTGTCGAGCTTCCTCGGCGCGCGCGAGTTCGCCGACACCGCCCGCCATCTGATCTTCGACACCTGGCCGGAGGTGATCGCCCAGCCGATCGCCAGCGAGGCGGTGCGGGTGATGACGGAGCAGCACCGCGGGCTGCTGACGCGTCAGCGTGCTCGCCGCCGCCTTCTTCGCGTCGAACGGGGTGGAGGCGCTGAGGGTGTCCCTCAACCGCGCCTATCGCGTCTCGGACCGGCGCGCGTGGTACTGGTCGCGCGCGCAGAGCCTGCTGTTCGTCCTGATCGCCGTCTTCGTCTTCATGGCCGTCGAGCATCCTCCTCGTGCTGGTGCCGCTCTTCCTCGGGCTGGTGCAGCGCTGGCTGCCGCTGCTCGCCGAGGTGACGTCGCTGATCAACAACTGGCGCGTCCTGATCGCCGGCGCCGTCCTCGTCTGCGGGCTCATCGTCGTCCACATCTGGCTCCCAGCCGGCAAGCGGCGCCTCGTCGACGTCATGCCGGGCATTGCGCTGACCGTCCTTTGCTGGCTTGCCGGGGCTTCCGTCTTCGCCGCCTATCTCGAAGGCTTCGCCAGCTACGTCTCGACCTATGCAGGACTGGCCTCGATCATGATCGCACTGGTCTTTCTCTACATGATTTCGGCGATATTCATTTTCGGGCGCCGAGCTCAACGCCTCTATTCTTGCGCTCAAGCAATAAGCGCGGCTCGCGTTACCCCGGCGTTAAACATGTCGCGTCATTCCTGGGGCGAGAGACGGTTATCTCTGCTAATATGATTGCTGCTTCTTCTTCGGAGGTGGACTCGGATGTATGCAGGCATGTCGATCCAGATGCTGATGCTCGTCGCAGCCCTCGGGCTGATGGCCGGTTTCATCGTCGGCCATGCGATGCATGGCGTCATGGGGGACCAGGGTTTCGGTCCCTTCGGCAACACGCTGGTCCTGGCGAGCGGCTTCGTGCTCGGGATCTCCGGCCTTGAGAAGCTCGGTCTTTCCCCTCCGGTGGACATGCTGACAGCCTATGCGATCTCCGCGGCCTTCGCCGTGCTCTTCGTCACGGCGGTCTTCAAGCGTTTCGTGCTGCGGATCTGACGGAAGCCTCCGTCGGGAGCGCTACCAGACGTCGGATGTCACCGGGCGTGAGCCCGGCCTCGCGCAGCGATGCGATCGCGGTGTCGCCGCGGCTCTTGGAGAGCTTCCGTCCGTCGTCCCCGAGCACGAGCCGGTGGTGGTGGTACAGCGGAGCGGGCAGGCCGAGCAGGACCTGAAGGAGCCTGTGCACCGAGGTGGCGTGGAACAGGTCTCGTCCCCGCACGACGTGCGTGATACCTTGCAGGGCGTCGTCGACGACCACGGCGAGATGGTAGGCGGCGGGCGTATCCTTCCGTGCCAGAACCACGTCGCCCCAGCGCCGCGCGTCGGCCGCGACCTCGCCCGGTTTCCCCCTCCGGTCCGCTGTCCGGTCTCCGTCCAGCCGATGTCCCCGCCGGCCAGATCCAGCGCCTTCTCCATGTCAAGGCGCCAGGCGAAGGGCGCGCCGCTCCCGATCAGTTCCCTGCGCTCGGCATCGGAGCGATGCCGTTCGCCGACCGGGAAAAGTGGAGCGCCGTCAGGATCGCGGGGCCATCCGGTTCCCTCGTCCTCGGCCGCCGAAACTGCCTGCCGGACTTCGCCTCGGGTCAGGAACGAGGGGTAGGCGAGGCCTGCATCGATCAGAACGTCGAGAGCGGCACGGTAGTCGTCGAAGTGCCGCGACTGGCGCCGCACCGGTTCCTCCCAGCTCAGGCCGAGCCAGGCGAGGTCCCGCAAGATGGCGGCCTCGAAGGCGGGCCGGCAGCGATCGAGATCGATATCCTCGATCCGCAGCAGGAAACGGCCGCCCCATTCGCTCCGCCGCTTCTGCAGTTGACCATCGCTGACAGCGCGTGGCCGAGATGCAGCAGGCCGTTCGGGCTTGGAGCGAACCGGAACACGCGGTCGATCGGGGTCGGACATGACGACCTTCTGGCATGAAACGTGCGATACTGCTACGTGAAGTCATGAAGGAAGCGCAATTTCACCGGATCTCCGGTCCGGCAGACGTCGAAGCGGGGCTTGCTGCGCTGCGCAAGGCCGATCACCGGCTCGCAGCGGTGGCCGAACGGGCGGGCGACCTGCCGCTGCGGCTGGATGCGCCCGGCTTTTCGGGCATGGCGCGGATCGTCGTCGGGCAGATGGTCTCGCGGGCCAGCGCGGATGCGATCTGGCAGCGCCTGGTCAGCCATGCGGGCACGGTGACCGCCGCGGCATGTGCTGGACTGACCGGTGACGCCTGCCGGGCGATTGGCCTGTCGCGAGCGAAGGAAGCGACCCTGCGCGCCATGGCGGCCGCCGAGATCGAAGGGCGCCTGGACCTGACCCGGGTGTGTGTCATGCCGGCGCCCCAGGCGATCGGCCAGCTGACGTCCATCCGGGGTGTCGGCGCGTGGACCGCCGAGGTGTACCTGCTCTTCTGCGCCGGTCATCCGGACGTCTTCCCGGCGGGCGACATCGCGCTGCAGAACGCCGTCGCGCATGCTTTCGGGCTCGACGAGAGGCCGGATGCGCGTGCGCTATCGCAGATTGCTTCCGGCTGGCGCCCGTGGCGGGCGGTCGCCGCGCGGCTGTTCTGGGCCTACTACTCGCGCGAAATGCGCCGCAGCCTGCAGCCGGTCGGCTAAAATGGTGCGATCCTGGGGACTTGGCTCCGGGGTCTTTTTCGAATCAGCTTCACAATCCTGTAGCAAGGCGCCTAATATGTAGGTGGCAGTAACCGAATCGATCAGGAGAAGCCCTTGACGATTTCTGTTTCACCGCAGTCTCTGCCGGCACTTGTCCTGAATGCCGACTACAGGCCGCTGAGTTACTACCCCTTGTCGCTTTGGTCCTGGCAGGACGCGATCAAGGCCGTATTCCTGGACCGGGTCCACATCGTCGCCGAATACGAACACGCGGTGTCGTCGCCGAGCTTCACGATGAGAGTGCCGAGCGTCGTCTGCCTGAAGAGCTACATCAAGCCATCGCGCCACCCGGCGTTCACGCGCTTCAATGTCTTTCTGCGCGACAAGTTTCAGTGCCAGTACTGCGGATCACGCGAGGACCTTACGTTCGACCACGTCGTTCCGCGGCGCTGTGGCGGCGAAACGACGTGGGAAAACGTGGTCGCCGCGTGTTCTCCTTGCAACCTCCGGAAGGGCGGGAACATGCCGCGCAAGGCGGGAATGTTTCCGCACCAGAAGCCCTTCCAGCCGACCGTGCACGATCTGCACCAGAATGGCAGGATGTTCCCGCCGAACTATCTTCACGAAAGCTGGATGGACTACCTGTACTGGGACGTCGAGCTGCAGCCCTGAGGATTCAGAGCGCGGTGTCGTCTCCGGCGGCGCCAAAGGCGCACCTGGTGGCGATCGCCGCCAGTATCAGGGCTGCGACGACATTCCATCCCGAGAAGGAGAGCCCGAGGAAGCGGCCCGCCGCGACGTCGCAGGACGGCGGAGTGATTGCGTTCAGGTCGGCGAGCAGCGAGCCCGCGTCGGCGTTGGTCACGCTGGAACCGCCGGTGCAGCTGTCGGGACCCGGCCAGAAATGCCATTCGACGCCGGCATGGTAGATGCTGAGGCCGGCGCCGGCCAGCATGAGCACCGCGCCGGCCGCAAGTAGGCCCCGGGTGACGGCCGGCCTCATGCCCATCAGGCCCGCAACGAGCGCCGCCAGCATGAGCGGAATGCCCACGTAGTATGGCACGCGCTCCTTCAGGCACAGTTCGCAGGGCCGGTAGCCGCCGTAATACTGGAACCACAGGACGATGGCTATCACCGCCGCCATTGCAAGCGCGAGGAAGGCCGCGCCGATGACCTGGTTGCGGCCGGTCGTGTCTGTCAGGGTCATGCGGATGCGCTCCTTGGAAGCTTTGTCCTACAGCAGATAGCGATAGACTGTGAAGAAGAGGACAATGACGAGGGCGAGGCCCGTGGCGAGCAGTCCGAGGCGCTTTTCGATGAAGTGCCTGATCGGCTCGCCGTATCCCCGGAGCAGCCATGCGATGGCCACGAAGCGGGCGCCGCGCGCGATGACTGCCGATATGACGAACAGCCAGAGATTCACGCCCATCGCGCCCGACAGAATGGTCACGACCTTTATAGGCGGAAGGTGAGCGATGCCGGAGGTGACCAGCAACAGAAGGACCCAGTCGGTCGAGGCGGAGGCGCGTAGCGCCTCGAAGGCATCGTACTTCCCGTAGAATCTGAGAACCGGGACGGCGATCGCCTCATAGGCCAGATGGCCCAGGAACCACCCGGCGATGCCGCCCAGAACGGATGCCGCCGTCGCGACGACGGCATAGCGATAGGCGCGCTGCGGGCGCGCGAGCCCCATGGGGATGAAGAGGACGTCGGCGGGGATGAGGAACACCGAGCTCTCGACGAAGGCGACCACGGCGAGCCAGATTTCCGCCGATCGGCGACCGGCCAGCGACATCGTCCAGTCGTAAAGGCGTCGGAGCATGGGGAAATCCATTGCTGAGGATGCGGGCGCTTCTACGAAGATTCCCACGCAAGGTAAACAGGACGTTATCACACCGGCCTTCTGATGATTGCCCGACGGCCGGCCAAAAAGCGTGTTGACGCGAAATTGCCGGTCCTTATAGTCCGGCGGCATCGCGACGGTCGACAACGCGCGATGCCCCTGTGGCGGAATTGGTAGACGCGCGCGACTCAAAATCGCGTTCCGCAAGGAGTGCTGGTTCGATCCCGGCCAGGGGCACCACAGATTTTCCGAAAGGTCAGAGGCGTGCCGGCGGGGCGAATGTCGCGCTTGCTGGCATTCCTCCGGCGAGCGCTGCGAGACGTATCGCCGCCGCGTTACCGCAGGCTGCGGAGGTGCCGCGGAGGACGGGCGACCGCGGCGGGGGGGGTCAGTGGCGGGATCCGGCGTCTCCGCTGTTCGGGATCGAGCCCGTCGGCCGGTCTTCCTCGCCTTTTGCGGCAGGGGCGCCAGTTCCGCCCTCGGCGACGTAGCGAGCTTCGCATTCTCCGGAAAACGCGGGCGCAAAGCCGTATTCGAGACCCTTTATGGTCTGCCGGGTCACCGGCATCGCCCGGTCGCCGCAGGTCAGGGCGGCCAGCCGTGAATGCGCGAAGGAAGCGGGCAGCATCACGGAGGCGTGCTCGGCGCCCGGGTGGACGTCCGTCGCGAAGGTCAGGCTCGTGCCGTTCCACTGCATGCGGCTGAAGCGCGAACCGTTGCGTCCGTCAAGCCAGGCGAGCATCTGACGCGCCGTGATCAGGGCGACGCCGCGCTCCCGGGCTGCATTGACGAGGCGGTCGGCAAACCGGTCGGTATAGTCGTAGTGGGTTCCGAGAGCGGCGAAGAACTGGTCGTTGCCGAGGGCGCGGTCGAGCATGACCGAAATGCCGTACTCCTGCGGCACACCGTCCTGGTTCACCAGGTGCGAGGCGGCCTGGTAGATATCGAGCACCTTGCCGTTCTCGTCCACATAGGGCATCGGGAAACCCGATCCCGTCATGAAACCCGGGCGCTGCTTGATCCACCAGGGCGGCCAGTAATAGTAGTTCATATCTAGCCGGATGCCGTTTTGCCGCTCGATGCGCGGTAGGTCGACCCAGCCGTTCCAGACGATGCAGTGAATGCGGTGCGTCGTCTGCGGGGGGAGAAGCGGGTAGCGGTCGTGAAAGGCGACCATCTGCTTTCGGACGGCGTTCGCCACCGCCTTCGTCGGGCGGTTCCTGCACCCGCTGTCCACATGGACGCCCAGTTCGAAGCCGAGCCTCGAGTAGTGCTCGGCAAGCGGACGCGCCAGCTTTGTCGGAGGCGTGAGGTAGGAGGTGGCGCGCAGGCAATTCCAGGCGTCGCGTCGGCATCCGGGGGGGCTTTCCGCCTCGAGGCGGTCGAACAGGGATCGGGTTCCGTTCCTGGTGGCGTGGTCGTCCCCGGCCATGATGATGGCCGCCCGCCGGTTTCCCGGCAGATACCAGAACCTTGGAACCGGCTGCGGCGCGTCGGAGACGATGGTGTTGGCAAACAGCCGCTGTAGTTCGTCGGCCTGCGGCACCTCCACGTTGTCGAGGTCGACGAAGTCGGGATAGAAAAGGTCGTCCGGCCGCCGGTTCACGGAATGGTCACGCTCATTGCCTGCCCACAGCGGGTTTCCCTGGCGGGAGAGCACGATGGAAGTCGCCAGGTCGAAGGCGAATGCAACGGCATGCCCGCGGCCGCGCTTCACGATGGTGGCTGCCGCGTAAGGCAACGGCTTGTCGTGGACATCCGCCAGCTGCGCGAGGGTGCGGACGTCCTCGCCGGCAGTGCCGTCGCCCGCGTCGCGTCCGCCGGCTGCCGAAGTCCGGTCGTCTCTGGAGGGGGTGAGCAACCCGATCTGGCCGTGGAGCCGGAGCGGCCGTCCGGAGATGCCGCGAGAAGCGCTGAGGGTACGGTCGGCGAGAAGCGAGGCCGCGTTGAGCGAGCCGGCGGAAAACCGCTTCAGGCCGAGGAGGGGATAGAGTTCCGGTTGCGGCCGCATGGCGATCAGAAGACCACCCCGGCGAACCCAGGACGAGAGGGCCTCGATCGCGGGTTCCCCGAGCATGGATGTGGCGAGGACGACGACCTTGCGGTCATCGAGGGCTTTGGCGCCAAAGTCTCCGGAGGACCGCGTGGCGTAGCTGTTCAGTCCCTCCGCCTTCAGGATCTCACCATAGAACGCACCGTAGAGGGCGTCGCGCCCGGTGACGACGAGAATGGGCGCGTCAGCCGGGCCGGAAGGTGGCGGCTTCTTCCGCGTCCGAAAGGAGATGCAATTCGTGCGGGGCCCGATCAGTAGTTGCACATAGCGCTGATGCTGCTGCAGGATGCAGAGACGATAGGAACTTGCCCATTGCAGGGGCGCGTCGGGCCGGATCGAAAGTCGCGAGGGGGCGCCTTCCACGCGCCTGACGGTGGTGGCGAGGGTTACTCCGCCGCCGGTCAGGACCGCGGTTGCGTTCGACGGAGCCGGGCGAAGGAAGGCGGCCTCGAACGTGCGGCCCGGATGGATGTCGCTCTCGCCTTTGGCAAGTGAAACGAATTCAACCCGCCGGTCGCGTTCGTGCATGACGGCTCCGCCCAGGACCGCCAGCACGATCAGCCCGAGCGCTGCAATGCCTAGCCATGCTTGCCGCGTCATCGGCGATGCCCCTCGAGTTCGTGAAGAAATTCCGGAAGCCAGCAACCAACGCGCTGATCGGCGGCACTGTCCGGCCGCGCCGCCAGTTTAACCTTTGCGTGTACCCGAGGTGCAACGGCTCGAACGGTTTCGCTACCTACGGCCTTCGGATGAGGCACCGGCGAAACCTACATCGAATGCGGTTCGGCGTCCCTGTCTTCGCATCTCCGTTTCACGCATGCGCCGCGACCGGCGGCGGGAGTGCACCGGCGGGCGCGACGGCTGCCTTCCTGAAGGCGCTGGCCGTCGGACCAAGATGGCGCTGCGAATGGTGGACGAGATAGAAGCTGCGCATCGGCAATCCGAACGGCACGACGACGGCCAGGCGGGAACGCAGCGCGGAAACCGCTGCGAGTTCGGACATTACGGTGGCGCCGCCTCCCGCGCAGGTTGCTGCCAGCACGGCCTCGTTCGAGGGAAGTTCCATCGCGATGTCGAGGTCGGACAGCCGAAGTCCATGGTTCCGCAACGCGTTCTCGAACATCAGGCGGGTGCCCGAGCCGGGCTCGCGAAGGACCCAGCGGGAGGTTGCCAGGGCGGACCAGTCCTCGGGCGCGCGCCGCTCCCAGGGGTGCCCGCGGTGGACGACAAGGACGAGGCGGTCGTCGGCGACCTTCTGCACGGCGAGCCGTGGCGCATCGAGATCGCCCTCGATGAAGCCGAGGTCGGCGCTGCCGTCATCGACCATGCCGGCGACCTGCTCGGTGTTGCCGATCCTGAGTGGCAGGCCGATATCCGGAAACTCCTGGTGGAAGCGCGTCATACGGGGCGGCAGCCAGTAGTTCGCCACTGTCTGGCTGGCGGCGAGGCGGACCGTGCCGCGCCTGAGGCCGGCAAGCTCGGCGAGCATGGATTCGGCCGCTGTCGCGCGTGCGAGCACCGCCCGCGCCTCGGCCAGGAAAAGCCGCCCGGCCTCGGTGAGTTCGATGCCCCGGCCGACCCGGCTGAAGAGCCGTGTCCGATAGCGCGACTCCAGGGCAGCCACGGCAGCACTCGTCGCCGACTGTGTCATGTTGAGTGCCCGCGCTGCGCGGGTCACGTGTTCGCGCTCGGCCACTGCGACGAATATGCGCAACTGTTCGAGTGTCATGGTCCTGCCGGTCCGGAAGTCTGCAGTGCGGCATTCTGGCAGATCGCTCCGGCCGGTTCCATCGAAAAGAACGAACGGATCTCGCCTCGGGCACAGCTTGCGCCGGCGCCGTTGCTCGGCAATTATGAGACGGGCGGCTTGCGAGCCCAACAATAAGAAGACAATGCGGCTCGACTGAAGCGTACTTGGCGGGCAGGGGAATGAAGATGCTTGAGCCTGCGTACAGCTACGAAGCTCTGATGCGCGATTTCGCATGGGAGGTTCCGGTGCACTTCAACATCGCGGGGGCAGTTGCGGACCGATGGGCAGAGCGCGAACCGGAGCGCGTCTGCCTCGAATATTTCGAGCCCGACGGCGATCACGCGAGCATGACCTACGGCACCCTCGCCGCGAAGGCCTCGGCCTTCGCCGGTTCCCTGAATGCTGCAGGTGTCGGCCGTGGCGACCGCGTCGCCATTCTGCTGCCGCAGGGTTTCGAGGCGGTCATTGCGCATGTCGCCATCTACAAGCTGGGCGCTATTGCCGTTCCTCTGGCGCTGCTCTTCGGGCCGGACGCCATCGAGTACCGTCTCGTGCTTTCGGGCGCCAGAGCGATCGTCGTCGACGGAACCGGCCTGGAAAAGCTGGCCGGCATCCGGCATCGCCTGCGGGCGCTGAAACTCATCGTGGCGACCGGAGCGGCTGCGTCGGACGGAGCCGCCGACTTCGATGACATGGTCGCCGGCGGCCCGCAGGAGTTCGAGACCGCCGGCACGACGCCCCAGACGCCGGCCCTGATGATTTTCACCTCCGGTACGACCGGGCCTCCGAAAGGCGCCCTGCACGGCCATGGCGTGCTGCCCGGCCATTTGCCGGGAATCCAGTTCGTCCACGATTTCATGCCGCGGCAGGGAGACCGCATGTGGACGCCTGCAGACTGGGCCTGGGCGGGAGGACTCCTGAACGCTCTGTTGCCCGCACTCAGTCTCGGTGTTCCGGTGGTGGCTTCAAGGGCCCAGAAATTCGACGGTGAGACGGCCTTCAGGATCCTTTCCGAGATGAAGGTGCGCAACGCCTTCATTCCCCCGACGGCGCTGCGGCTGATGGCAGCCGTCGACCAGCCGCGCCAGCGCTTCTCGTTCGACCTGCGCTCGGTTTCGTCGGCCGGCGAACCGCTCGGACGGGAGGCCTACGAGTGGGCAAGACGGGAACTCGGCGTTCCGGTCAACGAGCTCTACGGCCAGACGGAATGCAACGCCGTCGTCGCGTCGAACGTGCGGCTGGGCGTGGGACGTCCGCCGGCGATCGGAAAGGTGGTGCCGGGCCACGACGTCGCGCTGATCGACACCGCTGGCGCCCGGGTGCCGGCCGGGCAGGCTGGCGAGATAGCCATTCGCTGGCCGGATCCGGTCATGTTTCTCGGATACTGGGAGGACGAGCCGGCAACGCGCGAGAAGTTCCGCGGAGATTGGATGCTGACCGGCGACCAGGCCGTCGAGGACGACGAAGGCTACATCACATTCTTTGGACGCGACGACGACATCATCACTTCCTCCGGCTTTCGTATCGGCCCCGGGGAGATCGAGGACTGCCTTGCCGGCCATCCGGCCGTCGCGCTTGCGGCGGTGGTCGGCAAGCCGGACGCTGTGCGCACCCAGATCGTCAAGGCCTATGTCGTGGTCAAGCCTGGTGTTACGCCCGACGATGCGCTGGCCGCAGATATCGCCAGGTGGGTGCGGGAGCGGCTCTCCGCACACGAATATCCCAGGGAGGTCGCCTTCGTCGACAGCCTGCCGATGACCACCACCGGCAAGGTCGTGCGGCGCGAATTGCGAAGGCGCGCCGCGGAGGAACAGGCTGGGAAGGACTGACGGGAGCCGGCGCGTCTCAGCCTTCGCCGCGGTGCTGGCGTGCGAGCGATCGGACCCGCTCACGCAGCCTGCGCGCGAGGTTCCGGGTATTCTGGTAGAGGTGGAGTTGCGTCGCCACCTGTCTCACGTCCCGGTCGCGCTGCGGGTCCAGGCCGATGACCAGCGTGCCCATCCGGATCCGTTCGCGCCAGAAGCGGCTCATGATGGGGTGATCCGGCACCGCGCAGGAATCCGTGCGCAGGATGTTGGCGTCGTCGAGATGCCATTCGGTCAGCCGCATCATCAGGAGCTTGCCCGGCGAATAGCGGGCGAAGTTTTCGTCATATGCGGTCTTCCAGGTGTAGGCCTCGCCGGAGAGCACGAAGACGATCATGCTTGAGATCGCTGCTCCGTCGAGGTTGAGGGTATGAATCCTCACGGCGTCGATCTCGGCGAGGTTGGTCACCGCCTCGCGGGCGAAGGCCGCGCGATAGCGGTCGGAAACCATGGCCGAGCGCTGCCTGCCCTTCCAGCCGTCGGCCTCCAGCGCCAGGAATTCCTCGAGACGCTGGCCGATTTCCCCTGGCTGCCGGGCGACTTCGTGGGTAAGCCGTCCGAACTCCTGCAGCCTCGACCACTGCCGGTTCATCTCGCGCAGGTGGTTCTTCGAGAGCGCCTGACGGAGATAGGTCTCTCCGTCCAGCAGGCTTTCCAGGACGGGGCGTTCCTGCGGCAGGGTCTCGGTTATCGGCAGGTTGCGGGAAATCGCTACGGCGCGCAAAGTGCGAGTGGTCGGACCGTCCAGCCGGAGGTCCGGGAGGACGAGGACGCGCGGAAGGCCCAGGGCCTTCGACGTCAGCCCTTCGAGCAGGTCCTCGATCGTCTCCGCCGCGTCTTCCGCGTCGAGCAGCGGCGTGCCGAGAGGGCCGAAGGAATTCGCCCATGTGCGCATGATGGAGGGGCCGACGGCAAAGCCGGGCCGCTCGATGGAGAACGGCATGACGAATCTCAGCCGGCTGCGCGCTTCGCTGGTATCGCGCATGACCAGAAGGCGGATCAGCCGGTCCTCGAGCCGCGGCATCGCCGGCGCGAGGAAGCGGCCGGAATAGAACGCGTTCGGTTCCAGCGCGCGATAGGTCAGGAAGTCGAGCTCGGGCTGCAGTTCGTAGCCGGCCTCGGCGGGATAGATGGTCAGGGAGCGGCCCGCGCGACCGAGGCCCAGGGTCGCGTCGCCTGGCGGGGGCGGCTGGAGGGCGGCCATTCCGGACGGGGGGGGTGCGGAGACGCCGCCGTTTTCAATGTCGTGACCGGGAGCCGGCATCGTCAACCGGCCCCGGCTTCGCCCGAGCCGCCCTGCCGCCAGCGGGCGGGGGCGAAGGCGAATGTGGCGATGCCGAGCGTGCGCCGGATGACGATGAAGAGTAGCACTGCCTCGACCACCATCGCGATCGCCGTCGCTGCGGCCGCCCCGTAGATGCCATAGAGCGGGATGAGGACGACGTTGAGGGTGATATTGACAGTGAGCGCGCCGGCATAGACCAGGACACAGACTTTCTGCTGGTCCGCCATGGTGAGGAGGACCTCGCCCGGCCCGACCGAAGCCTTCGCGATAATGCCGACGAAGAGCAGGGCCATGATGCCGACGCCCGACTTGAAGCCGTGTCCGAACAGCGAGAGCAGAAACGGCCCAAGCGCGACGACGACGCCGCCGACCGCGAGAGAGGGCCAGAAGCTCCACAGGATCGTCTCGTGCACCGAGCTCGCGAGATCGTCGCGCCGCCCTGTTGCGATCAGCTCGGAGAAGCGCGGGCCAGCGCCGGCTTTCACGGCGAAATGGACGAAATGCACCAGCGCCATCGACTTGGCGGCGGCGAAGTAGATGGCCACCCTGTCCGGCGGAAGGAAGAGGCCGACGACGATCACGTCAGAGTTGGTCAGCAGGAAATTGAAGCCTTCGACCACGAAGATCGGCAGGGAGACCTTCATCCAGGGCCAGAGATCGACCGACAGCGTCCCGCCGCTGAAGTGATGGCCGAGCCGGTGCCTGACGAAGAGATATTGGCTAACGGTGGTGACGTAGGTGGCCGCAAGCGCGCACATCAGCGCCGTGGTCGCCGACAGGCCCGTCCCGAGCGTCATTGCGAGCGTGACGAAAAGGAGGATGAGCAGCGGCCGGACGATGAAGCCCGGCGCCAGCGCGTTGACGATCCAGCCGTTCGCCCGGGAGGTGCCGTCCAGCACGTCGTTGAGCGCGACCATCGGCAGGATGAGAATGCCGATGTAGAGCGGAACCACGTAGTAGCTCCTGATCGCGCTGCCGAAGAACACGAGAAGCGTGATGCCGACTGCACCGATGAAGATGGCGCCGATCAGAGCCGTCAGCCGGGCGGCGACGGTCAGACCGCGGATCTCCGCATGAGCGCCTGCAGCGCGGTATTTCGGGAGGAAACGGATGACGGCAATGTCGAAGCCGAGGCAGGCAAGCGTGCCGACAATGATCGCCGTGGTCCAGACAAAGACATAGATGCCGTACTGGAAGGCTCCGAGGTAGCGGGCCAGCACGACCTGGGACAAGAAGGCGATGGCCGCGCTGGCGATCCGGATACCGAAGGCGAGCAGCGACATGCGCTGGGCGACCGCACGTTCGCCGGAGGCGCCCAGCATCCGGTCGAGCTTGACGACGAAAGGCTCCGCCCGGCGCCAAAGGCGAGACGGCAGAAGTCGTTCTGCGGTATCGATGACGCTAATCGCCACGTCTCTTGCGCCTCAACGAAAAGGATCGCCGGAACGTGTCACATCAACCTTAACAAAGGGTTCGCCCCAGTCCCCCGGGGCATGGATTCGCGGGGAATGAGACCGACGGCAAACGGTCGTGCAACCGCCGGCTCACGGCCCCAGCGGTCGCACCTGTCGCTGCCTCTCGGTCGTCGCCGTCAGTAGGCGCCGTGGCAGTGCTTGTACTTCTTTCCCGAGCCGCACGGGCAGAGCTCGTTGCGGCCGACCTTGCCCCACGTGGCGGGGTCGCCGGAGTTCCTTTGCGCAGCGGCGACGCTCGGGTTGGCCATGGGACGGGTCATCGTCTCGCCGTCCATGAACTCGTCTTCTCCCGTGTCGGGATCGTAGTGATGTGCCTGGATCCCCTGCAGCGGGTCCGGTTCCGGCTCGGTCTCCTGCTGCACGAGCTCGACGCGCATGAGCTGCGCTGTCACTGCCTGACGCAGGTTGACGAGAAGGGACTGGAAGAGCTCGAAGGCCTCCGCCTTGTATTCCTGCAGCGGATCCCGCTGGCCGTAGCCGCGGAAGCCGATGACGGAGCGGAGGTGGTCGAGATTGACGAGGTGCTCGCGCCAAAGGTGGTCGAGCGTCTGGAGAACCAGCGACTTCTCCACATACTGGATGATTTCCGGACCGAAACGGTCGGCGCGGTCCTGAGCCGCCTTGTCGGCTGCCGCAGTCAGCCGTTCGCGTATGTCGTCCTCGGCAATGCCCTCCTCGGCGGCCCATTCGTCGACCGGCAGATCGAGGTTGAGATAGGCCTGGACGTCTTCCTTCAGCCCGGCGGTGTCCCATTGCTCGGCATAGGCGTTCTCGGGGATATGCTTTGCGACCATGTCGTCGATGACTTCGGCACGCATGTCCGCGACCGTCTCGCTCATGTCGCTGGCGTCCATCAGCTCGAGACGCTGCTCGAAAACGACCTTGCGCTGGTCGTTCATCACGTCGTCGTACTTGAGCAGGTTTTTACGGATGTCGAAGTTGCGGGCCTCGACCTTCTTCTGCGCCCGCTCGACGGCCTTGTTTATCCATGGGTGGACGATTGCCTCGCCCTCCTGGAGGCCCAGTTTCTGCAGCATGCCGTCCATCCGGTCGGACCCGAAGATACGCATCAGGTCGTCCTGCAGCGACAGGAAGAACTTCGAGCGGCCCGGATCGCCCTGGCGTCCGGAGCGGCCGCGCAGCTGGTTGTCGATGCGCCGGCTCTCATGGCGCTCGGTGGCGAGCACGTAGAGGCCACCGGCGTCAAGGGCCTTCTGCTTGAGCGTATTGATCTCGCCGCGGATCTGCTCTTCCCTTGCGTCCCGCTCGGGACCCGGCTCCATCTCGCCGAGTTCGTGTTCGATGCGCATGTCGGCGTTGCCGCCGAGCTGGATGTCGGTGCCGCGGCCGGCCATGTTTGTGGCGATTGTAACGGCGCCGGGGACCCCGGCCTGGGCGACGATGTAGGCTTCCTGCTCGTGGTAGCGGGCGTTCAGGACCTGAAAGCCCTTGATGCCTTCCTTCTTCAGGATGTCCGCGAGGACCTCGGACTTCTCGATCGAGGTGGTGCCGACGAGAACCGGCTGTCCACGCGCCTGGCAGTCCTTGATGTCCTCGACGATCGCCTTGTATTTCTCGCCGACCGTCCTGTAGACGACATCGTCCTCGTCCTTGCGGGCGATCGGCAGGTTGGTCGGCACCTCGATGACCTCGAGACCGTAGATGTTGCCGAACTCCTCGGCCTCGGTCGTCGCCGTGCCGGTCATGCCGGCAAGCTTGTCGTACATGCGGAAGTAGTTCTGGAACGTGATCGAGGCGAGCGTCTGGTTCTCGGGCTGGATGGTCACGTGTTCCTTGGCCTCGAGCGCCTGATGCTGGCCCTCGGAATATCGCCGGCCAGGCATCATCCTGCCGGTAAACTCGTCGATGATCACGATCTCGTCGTTTCGGACGATGTAGTCCTTGTCGCGCTGAAACAGCTTGTGGGCCTTCAGCGCGTTGTTGACGTGGTGGACGATCGCGACGTTCTCGATGTCGTAGAGAGACTCGCCCTTCAGCAGGTCGTCCTTCGTAAGAAGCTGCTCCAGCTTCTCCGTGCCTTCCTCGGTGAAGGTCGCCGTGCGTTCCTTTTCGTCGATATCGTAATCGCTCTCGTCGAGCAGAGGAATGAAACCGTCGATCTTCTGGTAGAGTTCGGACCGATCGTCCAGCGGACCGGAAATGATCAGCGGCGTGCGCGCCTCGTCGATCAGGATCGAATCCACCTCGTCGACGATCGCGTAGGCGTGGCCGCGCTGGACCATCTGGTCGCGCTCGTACTTCATGTTGTCGCGCAGGTAGTCGAAGCCGAGCTCGTTGTTGGTGCCGTAGGTGATGTCGCACGCGTAGGCGGCGCGGCGCTCGTCGTCTTCCATGCCGTGGACGATCTTGCCGACGGTAAGGCCAAGAAAGCGGTAGATGCGGCCCATCCAGTCGGCATCGCGGGAGGCGAGATAATCGTTCACGGTGACGACGTGCACGCCCTTGCCGGCGAGCGCATTGAGATAGACCGGGAGGGTCGCGACCAGCGTCTTGCCCTCGCCGGTCTTCATCTCGGCAATCGAATTGTTGTGCAGGATCATGCCGCCGATGAGCTGGACGTCGAAGGGACGCATGCCGAGTGCCCGGCGCGCGGCCTCCCGGGCGACAGCGAAGGCCGGCACCAGGAGGTCGTCTAGCGCCTTGCCGTTGGCGATCTGTTCGCGAAACTCCACCGTCTTGGCGGCCAGCGCCTCGTCGGAGAGCGCCTTCATCTCGTCCTCGAGCGCGTTTATGGCCGGGACGCGCGAACCGTGGCTCTTGACCTGACGGTCGTTGGCCGAGCCGAACAGTTTGCGGGCAAAGCCGCCGAAGCTGACCATGTAGATGGTCCTTTCTCTTGGTTGTCTGCCGGACATCATCCGCCGCGACGGTGCTCTCCAAGACAACGCAAGAGGCACGCAGGCCGCCAGAACAGTCCGGAAACTTGTCTGGACGCAAGGTTGCGTGACAGATAAGAGGGGGGTCGGAGGATGTCAACGCCGCACCGGTGGCAGATGCGCCGACCGCAGCGCCGGACGCCCGGCGCCCTGGCGTGGCTCCGTCAAACGAAAACAACAGAGGCCAGAACAATCATGCGTTATTCCACCATGCTCGCCGCTGCGCTCGTCGCGCTTTTCGCAGGCGCGCAGGTCCCAGCCGTTGCCGCTGACACAAAAGCGCCCGTCGATGCCGGCGCTGCCAGCGACAGCACGGCCACGAAGCCCGATCCGAACAAAATCATAGCCACAGTCGGCGGCATGGACATCCATCAGTGGGAACTGGACATGGCCGAGGGCAGCCTCGACCCCCAATTCGCAAAGATGCCGGAGGCGCAGCGACGTGTTGCCGCACTGTCGACGGCCGTCGACGTCAAGATGCTGGCGAAGAAGGCCGAGGACGCCGGCCTCGACAAGTCGGAAGAATTCAAGCACGAGATGCAGTTCACGCGCGAGCGCGCGCTGCACAATCTCTATTTCAAGGACAAGGTCGTCGACAGCATCTCCGACGCCGACGTCAAGGCGCGCTACGAGAAGGAAGTCGCCGCCCAGCCGCCCGAAGAGGAAGTCAAGGCGCGGCATATCCTGGTGAAGACCAAGAAGGAAGCCGAGGATATCATCAAGCAGCTCGACAACGGCGCCGATTTCGCCAAGCTTGCGAAGGAGAAGTCGACCGGTCCGAGCGCTGCCAAGGGCGGCGAGCTCGGCTATTTCACACAGGGCCAGATGGTTCCCGAGTTCGAGAAGGCCGCCTTCGCTCTGAAGCCGGGCCAGTATACGGAGAAGCCGGTGAAGACGCAGTTCGGCTGGCACGTCATCCAGGTGGAGGACAAGCGCAAGGCGCCGCCGCCGCCGCTCGACAAGGTTTCGGGCCAGGTCAAGCAGGTGCTGATGCGCGAACGCTATCTCGAGGTGCTTCAGAGCGCTCGGAAGGATATGAAGGTCGACATCAAGGATCCGCAGCTCAAGAAGGCATACGATGCCGCCAACGCGGGCACGCCGACAGGCGGCGACAGCACGAAGGCGACCGACAGCGCCAACTGATGCAGACAACGGCCCGTGCGGACATGCCGCGCGGGCCGTTCGTTCACGGTGGCAGGTTTCCTGCCCGAGCTCACGCCGCCCGATCCGGAAGTACCAGATGGCCGACAACGTTTCTCCGCTCGCGCCCAAGGCCTTCGCCACCCTGCCGCCCATCGAGGGCGTGCGCATGGCGACCGCTGCCGCCGGCATCAAGTACAAGAACCGCACGGACGTGCTGATGATGGTCTTCGACCGCCCGACCGCGGTTGCCGGGGTCTTCACGCGGTCACTCTGCCCGTCGGCGCCGGTGGACTTCTGTCGGCGCAACCTCGGCGGTCGGACGGCGCAGGCGCTCGTCGTCAATTCCGGCAATGCCAATGCCTTCACGGGCAGGAAGGGTGCGGAGGCGACCGAGATGACCGCCCGCTCGGCGGCCGCGGCGGCCGGATGCGCGGAGGGCGAGGTCTTCCTGGCCTCGACCGGCGTGATCGGGGAGCCGCTCGACGCAACGAAATTCTCCGGCGTGCTCGATGACATGGCGGGCCGGGCGGACGGCGATCTCTGGCTCGAGGCCGCCAGGGCTATCATGACGACGGACACGTTCCCGAAGGTCGCGACGCGCACCGCCAGGATCGGCGGGGTCGCCGTCACGATCAACGGAATCGCCAAGGGGGCTGGCATGATTGCGCCGGACATGGCGACAATGCTCTCTTTCATCGTCACAGACGCGGCGATCGACGCCCAGGTCCTGCAGGCGCTGCTTTCGAAGGGGACCGGCCCGACCTTCAATTCGGTGACGGTCGACAGCGATACGTCCACCTCCGACACGCTGCTGCTCTTTGCGACCGGGGCGGCCGGGATGCGCGGCCAGGAGCCGGTCACCTCGCTCTCCGACCGGCGTCTCTCCGGCTTCCGGCGAGCCCTCTTCGACCTCATGCGTGACCTCGCGCTGCAGATCGTGCGGGATGGGGAAGGCGCCCGGAAGCTCGTCGAGATCAATGTGACGGGCGCCACGTCGGCACCAGCGGCGAGAAAGATCGCGCGTTCGATCGCCAATTCGCCCCTCGTGAAGACGGCGGTCGCAGGCGAGGACGCCAACTGGGGCCGTGTCGTGATGGCGGTCGGCAAGGCCGGCGAGAGGGCGGAGCGCGACAGGCTGGCGATCTGGTTCGGCGACGTACGCGTCGCCGTCGACGGAGAACGCGACCCGGACTATTCGGAGGAGGCGGCTTCCGCGGTGATGAAGCGGGACGAAATCCTGATTCGGGTCGACCTCGGCCTGGGCCGGGGCAAGGCCACCGTCTGGACATGCGACCTGACGAAGGAATATGTGGCAATCAACGGCGACTATCGGAGTTGATCGAAATCACCGGCATCGTACAGCCGATGCCGTGCCCACGCTTGTTGGATCGGACATGGCAGAAGCTTCAGGGACATTCGCCGGCGTGACACCGGACCTTGCAGTCGTTCGCCGGCTGGAGGCGGTGGGCTTCCGCGCCTGGCCGGCGGCATCAATACAATATGACGGCAGCTGGCAGCTCCGGCTGACGGCCGGCCATCCCTCGAAGAGGCTTAACTCGGTCAATCCGCTGGACCCATCCGACCACTACGATATTTCCGGCCGCGTCGAGCGCACTGCCCAGCGGTTCAGCGCCTACGGGCGTCCGCTCGTCTTTCGCCAGACACCGCTCGCGCCGCCCGAGCTCGAGGCATTCTTCGACGACAACGGCTGGACGCGTTTCGAGGAAACGCTGGTGCTCATGGCGGACATCCGCAATCTCGATCTCGAAGGAGCGCTGGACCAGTTGCCGCTGCGCGATGTCGGTCGCTACGTGGACGCATCGCTCAAGGTGCACGGGCGGGACAGGTCGCTCAAGCCAGGGCTGACGGAGGTCCTGACCTCGATCCGCCCCCCGAGCGGGCTGTTCGTGCTCGACGGCGAGACCTCCGGGCCTGCGGCGACCGCGCTCTGCATTCACGACAACGATCTGGCCGGCATTTTCGAACTGGCGACGCGCGCCGACCTCAGGGGACGCGGCCATGGCCGAACGGTTGTCGCGACCGCACTTCGCTGGGCGCGCCTGCGCGGGGCCGAGAAGGCCTGGCTGCAGGTCGAGGCTGCGAATGCACCGGCGCTGGCGCTCTATCGCGGTTTCGGGTTCAGCGAAGTCTATCGCTATTCCTACAGACGGCAGCCCGAGGCATGATCGCAGCGGACCGGAAGAAGCCCATCGTGCTCGTCGTCGCCTGCGCGCTGGTCGATGCAGACCGCCGCGTGCTGATTGCGCAGCGGCCCGAAGGCAAGTCGCTGGCCGGTCTCTGGGAATTTCCCGGCGGCAAGGTCGAACCGGGCGAGACGCCCGAGCAGGCGCTGCTGCGCGAACTGGACGAGGAACTGGGGGTCGAGACGGAGGTCGGTTGCCTGGCGCCGCTGACATTCGCCAGCCATGCCTACGAGAGCTTCCATCTGCTGATGCCGCTTTTCATATGCCGGCGCTATCGGGGCTCTCCGCTTGCCCGAGAGGGGCAGGCGCTCAAGTGGGTCCGCGCCGCGCAGCTGCGCTCCTTCGCGATGCCGCCCGCCGACGCGCCGCTCATCCCCTTCCTGCAGGATGTCCTCTAGTCGCGCGAGCGGCGAGGCGAGGCGTGGCGTGGCGCGAACCTTCCGTTAATCGAAAGTTTATTCCCCCCTACTAATGTCGCAGCGATTATCGCGGGCGTTGGTGGTGGGCGACATGGACAAGAACGACTTCTGGACGACGGTGCGCAACAAGGGCGAAAGCGGCAACATGGCTGCCGTCGGAACGCTCAGGGCAGCCCTGCTGTTCGGCGCCGTTGTCATAGCGGTCGCAATCGTGGTCGCGCCGTTGCTTGCCAGCCGCCAGGAACGGGAGATGGCGGCCAGCAGGGCTTCCGGCTTCGATACACTCACCACGGGATCAATCAGTACCGGAAACGCGGGCACATACACGATACGCCGCAGCGTGACGCAGCCAATGCCGGATGCGCTCTGCATCATAAGTGCCGACGGCACCCGCAGGGGCGCTTGCTGAGCGCGCCGCGGCGGGAGGCCGCCTTGCTGAGGCTGCTCGGGTCCAGCGGCGACGCGCGCGGCTCGACCGCAGTCGAATACGGCCTGCTCGCATCGCTGATCGGGCTGGCTCTGGTCGCCGGCCTGACCCCTCTCGGGACGGCGATAGGGAACGTCTTGCTGAGGATCGCCGGCGCCTTGTAGCAGAAGCGTCAGCTGCGAAGCTTCGTTTCGCGTACGCCAAGCGCGTCGGCAAGGCGGGTGCCTGCCGAACCCGGGCGCAAGGGCTTCTGCTGGTTTTCATGCGGCGCCCATCCGGAGAGATAGACCGTCGAGAACGTCGCGCGCACCCGGCCGTCCGGGTCGGCAAACCGCTCCGCGTAGGTCGCGGCCGCCGACTGGAAAAAGCTGCGGGGGACAGGCTTCCGGCTGCGTCCGAGGAGCGGGTTGGTCATTCCCATCGCGCGCAGGTCGAGCATCAGGTCGAAGAGCGTGTCGTAGCGCACCGTCAACGCATCGACGTCGCTGACGGGCAGGGCGAAGCCGGCACGCTGCAGAAGCGCACCGTAGTCCCTTACCTCGCCGAACGGAATGACGCGCGGGCTGGCGCCGCCCGAGGCCGCGACCTCCGCGGCCAGCAAGCTCTCGCGCAATTCCGCGAGCGTGCCCGAGCCGGGGATCGCCGCCAGGAAGAGCCCGTCGGGCCGAAGCGCACGTCGGATCTGCACGAGCATTCCGGGCGTGTCGTTGACGAGGTGAAGGCTGAGCGGCGAAACGACGAGATCCATGGATTGCGGTTCGAGCGAAAGGCGCTCGCCCGAAGTGCTTTCGATCGCAGTCGTTCGCACCGATGCCGCTTTACCTGTAGCAAGGATCTTCGCCGCGACCACGCCTTCGTGGTCGTCGATGACGGCGGCATTGTCGAAGGTGCGCTCGACGACGGAAAGGCGCGCCGCGAGATCGTCGCCGACGTGCTCCAGCAGGAAGTCGGCGCCCGGCACGGCCATCCGCGCGGCGCGCCGGCGGCGTTCCTCGACGAGCGTTCGGTCAAAAACGGGGTCCAATGCCAGTCTCCCGGCCTGCGGGTTTCTTCGAGAGCGATGGTCTCGCATAAAGTGGCTGTGCTGGCTATTGTCAATGGCATGGACGAGGGGGCGGAACGCCGCCCGGGCTGGCGAGAGCGGCTGCGGGCAACGGCATTTGCGGGCATCGGGGCGATCGCGGACCTCGTATATCCGCCCGTGTGCCTGGGCTGCGGTGCCATGGCAGACCGCCACGGCGGTCTGTGCGCCGTCTGCTGGCAGGGCGTTGCTTTCATCGAGAAGCCCTACTGCCCGATCCTCGGCACGCCGTTTTCCCATGACATGGGGGAGGCGATCGTTTCGCCGGAGGCCATCGTCGATCCGCCGCAGTTCGACCGTGCCCGCGCCGCCGTCCTCTATGACGGCATGGCGCGCTCCCTGGTGCAGGGGCTGAAGTACAGGGACCGGACCGATCTCGCCCGGACGATGGCCGGATGGATGCTGCGAGCGTCCGACGGCCACATCGAAAGTTGCGATGCGATCGTGGCCGTTCCGCTGCATCGCTGGCGGCTGATGCGCCGCCAGTTCAACCAGTCGGCCGAGCTGGCGCGCGCGCTCGCCCGGCTGTCCGGCAGGACGTTCCTGCCTGCCGCGCTTGTCCGGCACCGGGCTACACGCCAGCAGGTCGGACTCGGAGCCCGCCAGCGCCAGGAGAACGTGCGCGGCGCATTCTCGGTATCCGAGCCCGGACGGGCGGCGCTCTTTGGCCGCAAGGTGGTTCTCGTCGACGACGTCTACACGACCGGCGCCACGGTCAACGCGGCTGCGCGCACGCTCCGCGAGGCCGGCGTGTCGGATGTCACCGTCCTGACCTTTGCAAGGGTACACGACAACCATATATGACGGTCGACAATAGATAACGGGCGCTTCCGGGCGAGGAAGAAGCCGCCCAGCTACCGGAGTTGAAGATGCGCGACGTAACCATTTATACCAGACAGTTCTGCGGCTACTGCACTGCCGCAAAGCGCCTGCTCGACAAGAAGGGTGTCACCTATACGGAGCACGACGCGACCTTTTCCAAGGAACTGCGCCAGGAGATGCTCGACAAGGCAAGCGGCGGTACGACCTTCCCGCAGATCTTCATCGGCGACCAGCACGTGGGCGGCTGCGACGAGCTGCACGAGCTCGATCGCCAGGGACGCCTCGACGCGATGCTTCAGCCCTGATAGGAATTTCCGATGGCAAGATTTTTCGCCGCAGCGGTACAGATGCGTTCCGGTACCGACCCGGAGGCGAACGTCGTGGCGCTTCGCGCAGCTGTCGCCGAGGCCGCAGCCCGCGGAGCGCGCTACGTCCAGACACCGGAGATGACGGGTGCCGTCCAGCGTGACCGCAAGGCGCTCTTTTCCGTCTTGCGCGACGAGGCTTCCGATCCTGTCGTGCAGGCGGCAGCCGAACTGGCGGCGGCTCACGGAATCGTGCTGCATGTCGGCTCGACGCCGATCGCCGTGGGCGGGGGCAGGATCGCCAACCGGGCCTTCGTATTCGGGCCCGACGGATCGCTCGTCTGTCGTTACGACAAGATGCACATGTTCGACGTCGATCTCGACAATGGCGAGAGCTGGCGCGAGAGCGCGGTCTACCGGCCGGGCGAGGACGTCGTGGTGGCCGAACTGCCACAGGCGACTTTCGGCATTGCCATCTGCTACGATGTCAGGTTTCCCGAGCTCTTTCGCAGGCAGGCGCTCTCCGGCGCGGAGGTCCTGACCGCGCCCGCCGCGTTCACGCGGCAGACCGGGGAGGCGCACTGGCACGTGCTTCAGCGCGCGCGAGCCATCGAGAATGGTGCATTCGTCGTTTCGGCCGCGCAGGGGGGCGTGCACGAGGACGGTCGCGAGACCTACGGGCATTCCATCATCGTCGATCCCTGGGGTCGCGTGCTGGCCGATTCGGGCAGCGATGAACCCGGCATCGTGGTTGCCGAGATCGATACGGACGCCGTTCATGCAGCTCGCGGCAAGATACCCAACCTGAGGAACGCGCGGGAACTCCCGGAAGTCCGTCGCTACTCCTTCGAGGGCAGGAGGCAGGCCTCTTGATCCGTTTTTCTCTCACCTGCGACGAAGGGCACCGCTTCGAGGGCTGGTTCTCGTCGAACGCGGATTTCGACCGGCAGCTTGGCGCCAACCTCGTCCAGTGCCCCGATTGCGGCTCGCCGCACGTGACGAAATCGCTGATGGCGCCTGCCGTTTCCAAGGGAACGAACCGGCAGGAAAAGACGGGCCTTGCGATGTCTCCGCAGCAGAAGGAGGCGATGGGGAAGCTCAAGGGCCTTGTGCAAGCCCTGAAGGAAAGCTCCGAGGACGTCGGAGAGCGCTTTCCGGAGGAGGCACGCAAGATCCACTACGGAGAGGCCGAAGAACGCGGGATTTTCGGGCGCGCCAGCAGGGAAGAAGCGCGCTCGCTGATCGAAGAAGGCATCGGCGTCGCCCCGCTGCCGGATTTTTCCGAGGACGCGAACTGAGATCGCTCTGGCGCAGAGCAATTCCAGCAATAGTGTGAAACGGTTTTGCGTCCGGCCTTTCGCAAAAGCAACGAGATAGAGCATTGAAGGCGACTCTGTTTTCGCTGGAATTGCACTAGACGCATGCCGCTCCGGGCGGCCGTTGTCCGACGTTCTGCGCAATCATGACCAGATAGCCATCGGGATCCTGCGCGACGATTTCGCGCCTGCAGTATTCGCGTTCGCCGCAGCGCCGCCAGACCTCCCGCGGGCCGGTGTGGAGCGGGTGGCCGGCGCGCGCGAGACGTCTTTCGACGTCCTGCAGCGCATCGACGAGGATCTGGAACATTACGCCGCGTCCGAAGGGCCGCAGCATCGCGCCGGTTTCCCGATCGCCGGAGCGCTGGCACAGCATGATCTGCGCGCCGAAGACGTTCTCGATATACAGGAATGCCTGCTCCGGCCGCTGGTAGGCGACTTCGAAGCCAAGCAGGCCGATCCAGAAGGCGCGGCTTGTAGCCAGGTCGTCGACGAGCAGTTCGCAGACGATCGGAAGGTAGCCGCCGCGCGGCAGCGATCCGTTGCCCTCAACTATGGCGGTTCGTGTCCGTTGGATCCGGTTCCTTCGTCAGTCGGGGCGCGCCGCGAGCAGCATGTAGTTGACGTCCATGTCACGCGAGAGGTCCCACCTGTCGCGGACAGGACTGTAGAAGACGCCTGTCCGGTCGATGATCTTCATGCCGGCGAGCCCAAGGGGCGTCTCGATCTCGTCCGGCCGGACCAGCTTCTCGTACTGGTGCGTTCCGCGCGGCAGCCAGCGCAGGACATATTCGGCTCCGAAGATCGCCAGGGCCGCCGCCTTCATCGTGCGGTTGATCGTGGCGACGAACATCAGCCCGCCCGGGCGCACCATGGAGGCGCAGGAGGTGAGGAAGAAATCGACGTCCGCCACGTGCTCCACGACTTCCATGTTGAGTACGACATCGAACGTTTCCCCCGCCTCCGCGAGCGCCTCCGCCGTCACCGCGCGGTAGTCTATGTCCACACCGGACTGGGCCGCGTGCACTTTCGCGATCTCGATGTTGGTGTCGGAGGCGTCGGCACCGAGCACCTCGGCGCCCATGCGAGCCATCGGCTCGCTGAGAAGGCCGCCGCCGCAACCGATATCGAGGAAGCGTAGGCCCCCGAGCGGCCGGTCGCCCTTCGGATCGCGGCCATAGTGCTGGGCCACGCGATCGCGGATGTAGGCGAGCCGCACGGGATTGAACTTGTGGAGCGGCTTGAACTTCCCGGTCGGATCCCACCATTCGGCTGCCATCGCGGAGAAGCGGTCGATTTCGGACTGATCGATCGTCGTCTGCGCTGGCGCGGCCATCTGCGTGTTCTCCGTTTTCCCCTAGGCTTGCGAAGTCGGGCGGATTGGGCGGAATGTCAAGCCCGGGCGCCGGCGACCCGCGCTTCCCGCATGAACCATCCGGTTGCAGGCGTCCGCCAATTTGGCTATGAGACGCGCCGATATCTCCGCCTCTCGAGAAGCAGGCGGTTCGGTGTGTTCGGGCGCGGCAGGCGCGCCCATCTCGCGGAAGTCTCGGATGGCGCGTCTCGTGATGAAATTCGGCGGCACCTCGGTGGCCGATCTGGACCGGATTCGCGTCGTGGCGCGCCATGTCAGGCGCGAGGTCGATGCCGGCCACGAGGTTGCCGTCGTCGTCTCGGCGATGGCGGGCAAGACGAATGAGCTCGTCGGCTGGACGCGGGCGGCATCGGCCCTGCATGACGCACGCGAGTATGACGCCGTCGTCGCCTCCGGCGAGCAGGTGACGGCAGGGCTCCTGGCGATCGTGCTTCAGTCGATGGGCATCAATGCCCGTTCGTGGCAGGGCTGGCAGATCCCGATCCGTACCGACAACGCGCACGGGGCCGCCCGCATCGTCGACATAGACGGTTCGGACCTGATCCGCCGCTTCGGCGAAGGCCAGGTCGCGGTCGTTGCCGGCTTCCAGGGGCTTGGACCGGACAACCGGATCGCGACCCTGGGGCGCGGCGGCTCGGATACCTCCGCCGTGGCGATCGCAGCGGCGCTGAAGGCGGATCGCTGCGACATATATACCGACGTCGACGGTGTCTACACGACGGATCCCCGCGTCGAACCCAAGGCGCGGAGGATGAGGAAGATTGCCTTCGAGGAAATGCTGGAGATGGCCTCGCTCGGCGCGAAGGTCCTGCAGGTGCGCTCCGTCGAACTGGCCATGGTCCACAAGGTGCGCACCTTTGTGCGCTCGAGCTTCGAGGATCCGGATGCGCCGGGCATGGGGGATTTCGAGAACCCGCCCGGCACGCTTATTTGCGATGAGGATGAGATCGTGGAACAGGAAGTCGTAACCGGCATCGCGTATGCCAAGGACGAGGCGCAGATTTCGCTCAGGCGGCTTGCAGACCGTCCAGGCGTCTCGGCAGCGATCTTCGGTCCGCTCGCGGAGGCGCATATCAATGTCGACATGATCGTCCAGAACATTTCCGAGGACGGATCTCGCACCGACATGACTTTCACGGTGCCCTCGGCCGATCTCGACAAGGCGCTGAAGGTCCTCGACGGTTGCAAGGAGGCGATCGGCTTCGACGCTTTGCAGAGCGAGTCCGGCCTCTGCAAGGTCTCGGTGATCGGCATCGGCATGAGGAGCCACACCGGCGTCGCTGCCACGGCATTCAGGGCACTCGCCGAAAAGCAGATCAACATCAAGGCGATCACCACCTCCGAGATCAAGATCTCGATCCTCATAGACGGCCCCTATGCCGAACTGGCCGTCAGGACTTTGCATTCCGTCTACGGTCTCGATAAGAACTAGTCGCAGCCGAACAAATTTCGGCGGGCGTGCTAATGTCCGCCTGCAGGGGCCGGTCGGGAAACGATTCGCGGTCCGTCAGTCGCCGGAAGGCCCCAGCCGTCGCGGACTTTTCCGCCGTGCCGCGTCCGGCATATCGTATTTGCCATGCCGGCCGCGCACTCGGATGTGCGGCAGGCGGGGCATCGTTGGAGTGAACACGCGATGAGAGACCTCGCCGCAGGTCCCCGCGTTCTGCTCAAGCGCCTTCGCGAACTCATGGCGGAGCCGCTCGAGCCACAGGAGCGCCTCGACCGCATCGTGCGCCAGATCGCACAGAACATGGTGGCCGAAGTCTGCTCGTTCTACGTGCTCAGGGCCGATGGAGTGCTCGAGCTCTATGCGACGGAGGGCCTCAACCCGGGGTCGGTCCACCTCGCCCAGCTGAAGATGGGGCAGGGGCTCGTCGGCACCATCGCCGCGAGCGCGCGGTCGCTCAACCTGTCGGACGCTCAGTCGCACCCTGCCTTCACATATCTGCCTGAAACCGGTGAAGAGATCTACAACTCGTTCCTGGGCGTGCCGATCCTGAGAGCCGGCCGATCGCTCGGCGTGCTCGTCGTGCAGAACAAGGCGCAGCGCCACTACCGGGACGATGAAGTGGAAGCGCTCGAGACGACGGCGATGGTGCTCGCGGAAATGATCGCGACCGGCGAGATGAAGAAGGTCACGAAGCCGGGGATCGAGCTGGATCTCAGTCGGCCGGTGACGGTTTCGGGCGATGCCTATGGTGACGGCATCGGCCTCGGTTATGCCGTGCTGCACGAGCCCCGCGTGGTCGTCACCAACCTCCTCAACGACGACGCCGACGCCGAGCTCAAGCGGCTGACCGACGCGCTCGGCTCCCTGCGGATATCGATCGACGACATGCTTTCGCGCCGCGACGTTGCCATGGAGGGCGAGCACCGGGCGGTGCTGGAGGCCTATCGGATGTTCGCCCACGACCGCGGCTGGGTGCGCAAGCTGGAAGAGGCGGTGCGCAACGGCCTGACCGCGGAAGCGGCCGTGGAGAAGGTGCAGAGCGACACGCGGGCGCGGATGATCCACATGACGGATCCGTACCTGCGCGAGCGGCTGCACGATTTCGACGACCTCGCCAACCGGCTGCTGCGTCAGCTGACCGGATACAACGCGCGCTCGTTCCAGGAGAACTTCCCGCAGGACGCGGTCATCGTGACACGCGCGATGGGTGCGGCGGAACTTCTCGACTACACGCGGTCGAACGTGCGTGCGCTGGTGCTCGAGGAGGGAGCGGCGACAAGCCACGTCGTCATCGTCGCGCGCGCCATGGGCATTCCTGTCGTCGGCCAGGTGCACGGGATCGTCTCGCTTGCCGAGAATGGCGACCCGATCATCGTCGACGGCGAGGAGGGCCGGGTGCACCTGAGGCCGATGGCGGATCTCGAACGCGCCTACGCCGAGAAGGTGCGCTTTCGGGCAAAGCGCCAGGAGCAGTTCCGCAGCCTGCGCTCGGTGCCGCCGGAAACCCTCGACGGGCAGCGCGTCACGCTGATGATGAACGCCGGGCTGCTTGTGGACCTGCCGCAGCTCGATGATTCGGGCGCGGAGGGCATCGGACTGTTCAGGACGGAGCTGCAGTTCATGATCGCGTCGAAGATGCCGCGCATGATCGAGCAGGAGGAATTCTACCGCAACGTGCTCGGCCAGGCCGACGGGCGGCCCGTCACGTTCCGCACGCTCGACATCGGCGGCGACAAGGTGGTGCCTTATTTCCGGAAGGCCGAAGAGGAAAACCCGGCGCTCGGCTGGCGCGCCGTGCGTCTTGCGATCGACCGCCCCGGCCTGCTTAGGACCCAGTTGCGCGCGCTGCTCAAGGCCGCCGCCGGACGCGAGCTCCGGCTTATGGTGCCGATGGTCACCGAAGTCGGCGAATTGAGGGAGGTGCGCAGCTACCTCGATCGCGAAATCGCGCATCTCAACCGCTTCGGCCACGAGCTGCCGATTGCGATCCGGTTCGGAGCGATGCTCGAGGTCCCGGGCCTGATGTGGCAGCTCGACGAGTTGATGGAAGAAGTCGACTTCGTCTCCATCGGCTCGAACGACCTGTTCCAGTTCGCCATGGCCGCCGACCGTGGCAACGCCCGTGTCTCGGACCGGTTCGACGTTCTCGGGCGGCCGTTCCTGCGGATGCTTCGCGAGGTCGTTCTTGCCGCGCGCAAGGCGAATACCCATCTGACGCTGTGTGGCGAAATGGCCGGACGTCCGCTGAGCGCGATGGCCCTGCTGGGGCTCGGGTTCAGGTCGATCTCGATGTCCCCCGCGTCGATCGGACCCGTGAAGTCGGTGCTTCTGACGCTCAATCTCGAACACCTGGAAGCGGCGATGACGGAGGCGCTGGACGACACGAGCGCCGGGCGCCGCGAAATGCGCGACTTCCTCGCCGGATATGCCGAAGACAACAACGTATCGCTATAGGGGTGCGATCCTGACAGATGGTACCATCTGTCAGGATCAGACCGCCAGAAAGCCTCTCGGAAACCACAGATGCCAACCTTGCCCGTTGAAAAGATGCGCCAGCTGGAACGCCGCTTCGCCGAGCTGGAAGCGCGCATGTCGGCCGGTCCCGATGCCGACGCCTATGTCCGTCTCGCGTCCGAGTACGCCGAGCTGCAGCCCGTCGTCGGCAAGATCCGGGAATACGAGAAGGCTCGCGGCGAACTCCGCGATCTCAGGCAGATGATGGGAGACCGCTCTACTGACCGGGAAGTGCGGGAACTGGCCGAACTGGAATATCCCGAAGTCGAGGAACGGCTCGACAGGCTCGAGAGCGACATGCAGGTCCTGCTCCTGCCGAAGGATGCAGCCGACGAGAAAAGCGCCATCGTCGAGATCCGCGCCGGCACGGGCGGCTCGGAGGCCGCACTTTTCGCAGGTGACCTCTTTCGCATGTACGAGCGCTATGCGTCAGCGAACGGGTGGAAGGTTGAGGTCCTTTCGGCCAGCGAGGGCGAGGTTGGCGGTTACAAGGAGATCATCGCG
Source organism: uncultured Alphaproteobacteria bacterium (assembly GCA_963760965.1). Taxonomy (GTDB): domain Bacteria; phylum Pseudomonadota; class Alphaproteobacteria; order Rhizobiales; family Rhizobiaceae; genus Pararhizobium_B. The sequence continues at coordinate 437,845 of CAVXEW010000007.1, read as the reverse complement.
GTCATTTCCGGACGCGGCGTGTTTTCGCGGCTGAAATTCGAGTCGGGCGTGCACCGCGTCCAACGTGTGCCGGAGACGGAATCCGGCGGGCGCATCCATACTTCGGCGGCGACCGTGGCGGTGTTGCCCGAGGCCGAGGACATCGACATCGAGGTGCGTCCGGAGGACATCAGGGTCGACACGATGCGTTCCTCCGGGGCCGGCGGTCAGCACGTCAACACGACCGATTCGGCGGTGCGGATCACGCATCTGCCCACCGGGATCGTCGTCACCTCATCGGAGAAGTCGCAGCACCAGAACCGGGCGCGCGCCATGCAGGTTCTGAAGGCGCGGCTCTACGACATGGAGCGCCAGAAGGCCGAGAGCGAGCGATCGGCGGCGCGCAGGAGCCAGGTCGGGTCCGGAGACCGGTCCGAGCGCATCCGTACCTACAATTTCCCCCAGGGGCGCGTAACCGACCACCGCATCAACCTTACGCTCTACAAGCTCGATCGCATGATGCTGGGCGAGATCGACGAGGTCGTCGATGCGCTGATCGCCGACTACCAGGCCGGCCAGCTCGCGGCTCTTGGCGAACAGGCCTGAGGGGCGGCGGGCGAGTGGCCATGGCTGAACGGTGCATGACGCTGTCGGCCCTTCTGCGCGGAGCGCGCGAGCGTCTGGCGGCCGCCGGTGTCGCATCTCCGGGGCTCGACGCGCGTGTGCTCGTCTCGGGTGTCCTGGGTTTCGATGCGAAGGACATGATCGTCGATGGCGAACGCGAGATCGATGCGACCGGCATAGCGTTGCTGGAGGACGCCCTGCTGCGTCGCATCGCCGGCGAGCCGGTCTATCGAATCCTGGGGCGCCGGCCGTTCTTCGGCCTCGAGCTCGAACTGTCGGCTGGGACGCTGGAGCCGAGACCCGACACGGAAATTCTCGTGGAGGCCGTCGCCCCCCACGTCGCGCGGCATGCCGCAGAGCAAGGCGTGTGCAGGATCGCGGACTTGGGGACGGGGACGGGTGCGATCGGCCTCGCACTCCTCTCACTCTGTCCGCAGGCCTATTGCACGGGCATCGACATTTCGCGCAACGCCCTTGATACGGCTGCCGGCAACGCGCGGCGGGCGGACCTGTCGGAGCGATTCGCAACCGTCGAAAGTGACTGGTTCGCTGCAATCGAGGGCTGTTTCGATGTGATCGTCGCGAATCCACCCTATGTTCCGAGCGGCGACATCGCCTCGCTGTCCGTCGAGGTTCGCGACCACGACCCGGAAATTGCCCTCGATGGCGGACGCGACGGGCTCGCTGCGTATCGGCTGATCGCCCGCGACTGTCCTCGGTATCTGGGAAGGTCGGGCCTCGTCGGTGTCGAGCATGGCTTCGATCAGGCCGACAGGGTCGAGGCAATCTTCGGGTCTTCCGGCTTCCGGCTCGTCTCGCGACATGCCGATCTCGCCGGGCACGAGAGGGCGAGCCTCTTCTCGCTAGGACCGTCGGGGATAGGTGTCGCAATGCGCACAGGGTAAGGCGGACATTTACTCAATTGTGCAATTGACAAGAAAGGGCTTGGAATTGCGTGCAAAGCGGGATAGGTTCCAGTGAGCACCGGACAGCTGGGTCTCGACCGAAGATGCGACGCCGTCAGGCGCGTTTCCGGTTTCGCTGTCTCCCGAGAGGCAACGTTAGTTGGGCGACCGCTGGTGCAGGTATCTGTCTTTTGAACATCCATAGGCGACGGGCTTGCGGAGTACGCACCTTGATCGCGGCGCGCAGACGCAAAAGCCGGCATGATGTACCGGGCGCTGCGCAAAGACATCCAACGAGGACAATCAGGTGAGTGACATATGAGGCCAGGACAGCAGAACAAGCGCGGTCGCGGGCGGAATAACAACAATAACAACAATAACAACCGCAAGGGCGGGAACCCGCTCTCGCGTACCTATGACAGTTCCGGTCCGGATGTGAAGATCAGGGGCACGGCCCAGCACATCGCGGAGAAATACGCGACGCTGGCGCGGGACGCACAAAGCAGCGGCGACAACGTGATGGCGGAGAACTACCTGCAGCACGCCGAGCACTACAACCGCATCATAGCGGCGGCGCAGGCCCAGATGCAGGAGCGCTACCAGCGTGACGAGCGCGAGAGCACGGATCGCGATGGCGAGCGCGACGACAGGGACGAGGGCGAGCGTGCAGGCGGCGACCGGCCCGAAGCGCAGCGTGGCAACGGCCATGACCGCGGCGGCAACAACGGCCAGGAGCGCGCGGCCCGCAACCAGGACGAAGTGCGCAACCAGGACGACGAGGGAGCCGACAGGGAGGAGCAGCGCCAGGCGCAGGCCCATATCAATGGCTCCGGGCCGCAGCCCGTCATCGAAGGCATGCCGGCGGAAGTCGCCATCGAGGAGGAGATGCCAGCCTCCGGTGCCCGGCGTCCGGCGCAGCGCAGGCGCACTGCTGCATCCCGCCCGCGTCGCCCGCGCAAGGCAGATTCGGACTCTTCGGAGACTGGCGAAGCGTCTGGCAAGCCGGCGGCGAAAGGCGAAGACGACAAGGGCGAGTCGCCGATGGCCGGAGCGACTTCGGAGTAGGCCACGCTGCTCCTGGAATTTCACGAAGATCAGGGCCCCGGTTCGCTTCGATCCGGGGCTTTGCGTTTGATCGGTACCGCCGGCCGCGACATCGCGCGTGCCCTCTTCCGGTTTCCATTTCGGCTCCCCATATAGCTTTCAGAACCGGCCTGCCGATGACGGAGGTCAATTCATGACAGACTGTTTCGCGCCATAGTGGGCGGAGCATGACATGGAGCCATCGACTATGAATCCCGAAAAATACACCGAACGCGTGCGCGGCTTTCTCCAGTCCGCCCAAACCTATGCCCTCTCCGAAGGGCATCAGCAATTCACTCCCGAGCACCTTCTGAAGGTGCTTCTCGATGACGAAGAAGGCATGTGCGCCTCCTTGATCGAGCGCGCGGGCGGCCGCGCCAAGGATGCCAAGCTCGGTGTCGAGGCGGCGCTTGCCAAATTGCCCAAGGTTTCCGGCGGCAACGGCCAGCTCTACATGGCCCAGCCGCTTGCGAAGGTCTTTACCACGGCTGAAGAGGCCGCGAAGAAGGCGGGCGACAGCTTTGTCACGGTCGAGAGGCTCCTGCTCGCTCTCGCTATAGAAAAGAGCGCTCAGGCATCGGAGATTCTCGCGAAGGCGGGCGTGACCGCCAACGCCCTGAACACCGTGATCAACGACATTCGCAAGGGCCGCACCGCCGACACGGCTTCGGCGGAGGAAGGCTACGACGCGCTGAAGAAGTATGCCCGCGACCTGACCGAGGCCGCGCGCGAGGGCAAGCTCGATCCGGTCATCGGCCGCGACGACGAGATTCGCCGGACGATTCAGGTCCTGTCCCGCCGGACGAAGAACAACCCCGTGCTCATCGGCGAGCCCGGCGTCGGCAAGACGGCGATCGCGGAGGGCCTGGCGCTGCGGATCGTCAATGGCGACGTCCCGGAATCCCTCAAGGACAAGCGGCTGATGGCTCTCGACATGGGCGCGCTGATTGCCGGGGCCAAGTATCGAGGGGAATTCGAGGAGCGGCTGAAGGCGGTTCTTTCGGAGATCCAGGCGGCTGCGGGCGAGGTGATCGTCTTCATCGACGAGATGCACACGCTCGTGGGTGCCGGCAAGGCCGATGGCGCCATGGACGCCTCGAACCTCCTGAAGCCGGCGCTCGCCCGAGGCGAGTTGCACTGCGTCGGCGCGACCACCCTCGACGAGTACCGCAAGCATGTCGAGAAAGACGCGGCTCTTGCGCGCCGCTTCCAGCCGGTTTTCGTATCGGAGCCGACGGAGGAGGACACCGTCTCGATCCTGCGCGGACTCAAGGAGAAGTACGAGCAGCATCACAAAGTGCGAATCTCCGACTCGGCGCTGGTCGCCGCGGCGACGCTGTCGAATCGCTACATCACCGACCGGTTCCTGCCCGACAAGGCGATCGACCTCGTCGACGAATCGGCTTCCCGGCTGCGCATGCAGGTCGATTCGAAGCCCGAGGAACTGGACGAGCTCGACCGCAGGATCATCCAGCTCAAGATCGAGCGCGAGGCTCTGAAGAAGGAAACCGACCAAGCTTCGAAGGATCGCCTCGCCAAGCTCGAGGAAGATCTGGCCGGGCTCGAGGAAGAGGCTGATGCGCTGACTGCAAAGTGGCAGTCGGAAAAGCAGAAGCTCGGCCTTGCTGCCGACCTCAAGACAAGGCTGGACGAAGCGCGCAACGAGCTTGCGATCGCCCAGCGCAAGGGCGAGTTCCAGAGGGCGGGCGAGCTGGCATACGGGCTGATACCGGATCTGGAGAAGCAGCTCCAGGATGCCGATCAGGCAAGCGAGGACGCAGGCGCAGGCATGGTCGAGGAAACCGTCACGCCGGACCATATCGCACACGTCGTCTCCCGATGGACGGGAATACCGGTCGACAAGATGCTGGAAGGGGAGCGCGAGAAGCTGCTTCGCATGGAAGACGAGCTCGCAAAGAGTGTCGTGGGCCAGGGCGAGGCGGTCCAGGCCGTTTCCAAGGCGGTCCGCCGTGCCCGCGCCGGTCTTCAGGATCCGAACCGGCCGATCGGCTCGTTCATCTTCCTCGGCCCGACCGGGGTCGGCAAGACCGAGCTTACCAAGTCGCTCGCCCGGTTCCTGTTTGACGACGAGGGCGCCATGGCGCGCATCGACATGTCCGAGTACATGGAGAAGCATTCGGTTGCCCGGCTGATCGGCGCGCCTCCCGGCTATGTCGGCTACGAGGAAGGCGGCGCGCTGACCGAGGCCGTCCGGCGCAGACCCTACCAGGTCGTCTTGTTCGACGAGATCGAGAAGGCGCATCCCGACGTGTTCAACGTGCTCCTTCAGGTGCTCGACGACGGACGGCTCACGGACGGCCAGGGCAGGACCGTCGACTTCCGCAACACGATGATCATCATGACATCGAACCTGGGGGCGGAATACCTGACCGGTCTGGGCGAGGACCAGGACGTCGATGCGGTCCGTCCGCAGGTGATGGACGTCGTGCGTTCGTCGTTCCGGCCCGAGTTCCTGAACCGCGTCGACGAGATCATTCTCTTCCATCGCCTTCGTCGGCAGGAGATGGGTGCGATCGTCGACATCCAGCTGGAGAAGCTCCGGAAGCTGCTTTCGGACCGGAAGATCACGATCGATCTCGACGAGGGGGCCCGCACGTGGCTGGCCGACAAGGGCTACGACCCGGCCTATGGCGCACGTCCGCTGAAGCGGGTGATCCAGAAGGAAGTGCAGGATCCGCTTGCGGAGAAGATCCTGCTCGGGGAGGTCTCCGACGGAGCCCGGGTGAGGATCACGAACGGTTCGGATCGGCTGATATTCGATCCGTCCGATCCGGCAGCGGAGGCCACCAGGGCCGCCTGAGGGGGCCGGCAAGCGCCTCTGCCTGAATTACCAGAAGAGGGGCGGGTTCGCAGAGCCCGTCCCTTTCGTGCGTGGGCGCCCTCGCGTCCTATCGCGAGGCGACTTCGGCAGATGTCGCCTTGTCGGTGCTTTCGAGAAGGGAATCGATGCGCTTGCGCTCGTGTTCGAAGGCGACCAGCGCACCGCCCTTCAGCGGTTTGCGCTCGGGCAGCCGGACCTTCATCGGGTCGACCTTCGTACCGTTGACGATGACCTCGTAGTGCAGATGCGGACCGGTTGATTCCCCCGTCGTCCCGACATATCCGATGACCTGGCCCTGGCGGACGTGAGCGCCGGGCTTGATCCCCTTGGCGATCGCGCTCTGGTGGTTGTAGGAACTCTCGTAGCCGTTGCCGTAGCTTATGATGGTCTGGTTGCCATAGCCGCCGGAGTCCCAGCCTGCCTTGACGACGACGCCGTCGCCCACCGAGAGGATCGGCGTACCGCGCGGGGCGGCCCAGTCGCAGCCCCAGTGCATGCGCTTGTACCCGAGGATGGGGTGGCGACGCATGCCGAACGGCGAGGTGAAGACGCCGCTGGGGACCGGGTCGCGCAGCAGGAACGGATGAATGCTCTTGCCCTCGGAGTTGTAGTAGTCGACGTTGCCGTTCTTGCCCTGGAAGCGATAGAGGCGGGTTTCCTTCCCGTCGATGTTGGCGTCCAGGAAGAGAAGCTGCGAGCTTTCCGTCGCCTTGCCTGCCCTGTCGGGGGACGAGAAGAAGACCTCGAGGCGATCGGATGGAGTCATCCCCGCCTTGAAGTCGACGACCGGGGCAAGCAGCCGGACGACCCGCCCGATCATTGCTTCGCTCATCCCGTATGAAAGCCCTGCCCGATAGATGCCGTCATACAGGTCGGGCAGGTTGCGCTGCACGATCGTGGGCACCGGCGTGTCGTCGAAGGCGTGGGTGACCGCGTCCGAGGGCGGCGGAGCGGCGCCGACCACGAACCGGCCGCGGTCGTTGCGGGCCACGGTCACGACATGCTTGTCGTCGGAATAGACGCTGGCGCGCATGATGCGCACGTCGCTTCCGGACTGTTCTATTCCGAGGCGAAGGACGTCGCCTTGCGCCAGCGAATCCGAACCGATCAGGCGCGCGAGGGCATCGGAGACCTCCGCGACTTCGCTGCCGCCGAAGCCCGCGGCGGCCATCGCCTCGCCGATGGTCCTGCCGGTGCGAAATGGAATGATGTCGTCGCCGAAATTGGCGTCGGACACGTCGAGATCGTTCATCGGCGTGACCGAGACGTTCTCCGCGGTCACCCGCGCGTTTCCGTCGGACCTGAAATGCACGAAGGGGCCCGTGCGGTCCGGAGCGGGGGAAACCGGAAGGTACAGAGACGCCAGTTGCATGGTCGGGCTGGTCAGAGCGTCCGCGTCGACCCGCGCGATCCGCTCGGCCTCCCTGCCGTCGAGAGAGGCAGCATAGGGAAGGGACCTCCTGCCGATCGGAAAGTCGGTGGTCTTCAGGCTCACTTCGGAATCGACCTGGGCTCCGTAGATCTGACCGGTCGAGGTGGCGGGCGCCGGATCGGTGTTGCCGCTGGCGACGATCGTCAGCGGGTTGAACTTCGGATAGGAGACGTCGGTCGCATGGTTGGCGGCGAGCGACATCTTGAACACCGCGAAGGGGCGGCGGCGGACCACGTCATGATCGCCTTCGTGCACGACCGTCGATACGTCCATCACAGAGCGGTCGACCGGTTTGGCCCGAGGGAGGGAAGCAGCGAGACGTCCGCCTTTCTGGGCCTGGCCGGAGGCAGTGGCGACGTCCACAGCGGCCAGCGCCTGGCCGGGCATTGCAAGCTGCTCGCGTCCGTCGAGGGCGGCGAACAGCGCGAAGCCCATGAGCACGCTCGATGCGATGCCGGTCAGGAACGTACCGGAAAGCCAGCGCAGCGACACATCGCGCCGATCGGGCGCCTTGCGGCTGCCCGCCAATATCGGAGGCTCGCTCCCCATGGCTTTGATGAGATCGCGGTTCGATGCCATTCCCGGGTTCTTGTCTTGCCCTCTTGCCCTACCTGTCGCCACCTTCTGCGGGTAGCGGTACCCTCGCGTGGTCTGCGCCGATTGCCGGCGGAAGTCGAAGCCATGACCGGTATTCGCCCCAAAACGAATTGCTGATCGACCGCTTTGCGGACAGTCAGACTCAATCGCCAGACGTCGACATTGACCCCACTCGTACCTCTTATGCCACAGTCAATGCGCCATTTTGAAGGCCGAGGCTATAGTTTGTCGTCATTATTGTTCTCGCTCCCCGGTTCGCGGCGCCGCGGGAGCGGCATCCGGCATGCGTCTGCGGTACAATCTTGCGTCGACGGCAGCGGCCGTCGGGTTGTCGGGCGCGACTGTATCGAGGGGCTCGGACGGCCGGGCGGGACGGCCTCTGG